>NZ_JAGGLM010000007.1 GCF_017874415.1 Clostridium algifaecis | reverse complement strand
AGTACGCACTTTTTTGTTATATTCTAAAAGCTTGAAAGCCTTTTAAATCAAAGGATTCCAAGCTTTTTATCTTCTTCAACTGTCAAAGATGAGATATTACAATTATCCAATTACATTGTCAATATAAAATTTTTATTGACCTCTTTATTAATCTTAGCTACAAGCCTCTCCTAACCAGTTCAAACATCATAATAGACGCTGCCACAGAAGCATTTAAGGATTCGGCTCCCCCAGGCATAGGTATTCTCACCTTTATATCAGCTATGTCTTTTATTTCATCGCTGAGTCCGTTTCCTTCATTACCCACTGCCAATATTGTTTTATCATTAAATTCAGCATTATAAAAGTTTAATTCTGTCTCCAGCATACTTGCTGCAATTTTAAATCCACTTTTTTTTAGCATAATTGTATTTTCAAGATTATCGTCATATATTATAGGTACATGGAAAATAGATCCCATAGTAGCTCTGAGTGTTTTTTGGTTATACACGTCTACAGTTCCTTTTGTAATTATTACTCCAAGTGCTCCAGATGCATGGGCGCTTCTTATTATAGTTCCCATATTTCCAGGATCTTGAATCTTATCTGCCAATATATAGAATCCATTTCTACACTGTATATCAAGCTTTTTATCATGAACTACAGCAATTACACCCTGAGAATTATCAGTATCACTTATAGTTTTAAATATGCTATCCTCTACATCATAAGCCTCACTGCACACATTTTCTTTTATTTTATGTTTTTCTTTATATTTTTCCCATTTTTCAACAGAACTTGACCTTATAAAAATCATGGAAATTTCAAATTCTGATTTAAGAGCTTCTTCTAAGAACCTAAATCCTTCTATTAAAAATTCATGTTTCCCGTTTCTGTATTTCCTATCCTTTAATTTTCTAACTTCCTTAATATGGGTATTGCTTTTACTTTCAATTAAATTCAAAATACTTCACCTGAATTTTAAAAATATTTTTTATAATTAATAAAATACAAAATCATAAAAGGGCGTAGAAAAACTACACCCTATGTAAATACTATATTAAGCAGTTAATTGTTTTTTAGCTATATCAGCTAATTCAGTAAATGCTTTTGGATCATTTATTGCTATATCTGAAAGTATCTTTCTATTAATATCAATTCCTGCAGTTTTTATTCCATTCATAAATCTTGAATAAGAAATTCCATTTATTCTTGCTGCAGCATTTATTCTTGCTATCCAAAGCTTTCTAAAATCTCTCTTTTTTAATTTTCTTCCAAAATATGCATTTCTAAGTGCTCTTATAACTGATTCATTAGCAGTCTTGAATAATTTGCTTCTTCCACCATAATAGCCTTTAGCTAATTTTAATACTTTTTTATGATACTTACGAGCATTAACCGCTCTTTTTACTCTTGCCATTTTTTAACCTCCTTCTAGACTCTACCGATTATACATAAGGTAATAAATTTTTCATTGTTTTTTCTTGAGTTGCTGAAACATATCCTGCTTTTCTAAGGTTTCTTTTAACCTTTGCACTTTTAGCTGTTAACTTATGGCTTCTAAAAGCTTTTGCCCTCTTAAGTTTTCCTGTTCCTGTAACTTTAAATCTTTTTGCTACACTTTTTTTAGTCTTCATTTTTGGCATAACAGATTCCTCCTTCTCAATTCAATTATGCTTTTTTAGGCGACAAAATCATTATCATATTTCTTCCTTCGAGTTTTGCCCTCTTTTCAATTGCACTTACATCTTCAAGTTTCAAATAAAAATTGTCAAGTATCTTCCTACCAACAGATGAATAGTCTGCCTGTCTTCCTCTAAATCTAACTGTAACTTTAACTTTATCCCCTGCAAGTAAAAATTTTCTTGCGTTATTAGCTTTGATAGAAATATCATGATCTTCAATAGTAGGACTAAGTCTAACTTCCTTTATATTTACAATCTTCTGTTTTTTCCTAGCCTCTTTTTCTTTTTTGGTTTGTTCATAAATAAACTTGCCATAATTCATGATCTTGCATACAGGTGGCTTGGCATTTGGAGATATCATTACCAAATCCAATTCATTTTCCTCTGCAATTTTAAGAGCATCTTTCGCAGATATAATTCCTAATTGTTCTCCATCATTACTAATAGCTCTTACTTCTTTTACTCTTATATTTTCATTTACAAGAAAACCTTTATTAATAATTTTCACCTCCTAAACAAAATTTTCCAAATATCACATATAAAAAAGAGACAGCCAAAGCCGTCTCCTAATACTCTAAATAGTAGAACAAAAGTAAAGATTTTAAATAAAAATCTTTCATAACCTTACTAGCAATGCTGTAAGGTGAGAAACGGCTAGTTTCTTCTTAAAACTCAACGAATATTATTATACTATTAACATTCTTGGATGTCAATATTTTTTAAAGATCTTTTGCTTTTGTAGCTATTTCATCTTTTACTTTGTCTATAAATTCATTAAGCTTCATAGTTCCAATATCACCATCTTTTCTACTTCTAACTGAAACAACCCCTTCTTTTATTTCTTTGTCTCCAATTACAAGCATATATGGAACCTTCTGCATTTGAGCTTCTCTTATCTTATATCCTATCTTCTCATTTCTAACATCAGATTCAACTCTTATTCCATTTTGTTTCAACTTATCTACAATATTTTTAACATAATCAACCTGAGAATCAGTTATATTCATAACTTCAGCCTGAACTGGTGCAAGCCAAACCGGGAATGCTCCTGCATAATTTTCGATCAATATTCCTATAAATCTTTCTATAGATCCAAATACAACCCTGTGAACCATGACTGGCCTATGCTTCTCTCCATCTGCTCCTATATATGTTAAATCAAACCTTTCAGGCATCTGGAAATCAAGTTGAACAGTTCCGCACTGCCATGTTCTTCCTATACAATCTCTTAGATGGAAATCTATTTTAGGACCATAGAACGCTCCATCTCCTTCATTTATCTTGTAATCAAGTCCTGCGGCTTTAAGTGCAGCTTTAAGTCCTTCTGTTGCAGCCTCCCAGTCTTCATCACTTCCCATGGAATTTTCTGGTCTTGTAGATAATTCTACAAAATAATCAAATCCAAATACCTTATAAAAACTATCTATTAATTTTATTACCTTTATTATTTCCTCTGTCATCATTTCTCTAGTCATAAATATATGGGCATCATCTTGAGTAAAGCACCTTACTCTCATAAGTCCATGAAGTGCTCCAGATTTCTCATGTCTGTGAACAATTCCCATTTCACCATATCTTATAGGGAGATCTCTATACGAATGTATTTTGTTTTTATAAACAAGTATAGAGCCCGGACAGTTCATTGGTTTTATAGCATAATCCTCATCATCTATCTTAGTAAAATACATATTTTCTTTATAATGATCCCAGTGTCCTGATTGATGCCATAACTTTTCATTTAATATAATAGGAGTCATTATCTCTTCATATCCTGCTTTTTCGTGTACTTCTCTCCAGTAATTCTGAAGTGTATTTCTTATAACCATTCCCTTTGGATGGAAGAATGGAAATCCTGGTCCTTCTTCGTGTATACTGAAAAGGTCAAGTTCTTTTCCTATTTTTCTATGATCTCTCTTTTTAGCTTCTTCCATCATTGTCAAATAAGCTTGTAATTCACTTTTCTTTTCAAAAGCAGTACCATATATTCTTTGGAGCATCTTGTTCTTTTCATTGCCTCTCCAGTAAGCCCCTGCAATTGAAAGAAGTTTTATTACTTTAACTTTTCCTGTTGATGGTACATGAGGTCCAGCACATAAATCTACAAAATCTCCCTGTTTATAAAAAGATATAACCTCGTCTTCAGGTAAATCTTTAATTAACTGAACCTTATAAGGTTCTTTCTTTTCTTCCATTAATTTTATAGCTTCATCTCTTGAAAGTTCAAATCTTTCTAATTTTTCATTTTCTTTTATTATCTTGTTCATTTCTTTTTCAATCTTTTCAAGTAATTCTGGAGTAAATGAAAAATCAGCATCTATGTCATAATAAAATCCATCATCTATTGAAGGCCCTATAGCTAATTTTACCTCTGGATATAATCTCTTAACTGCCTGTGCAAGTATATGCGATGCAGTATGTCTTAATATTTTCTTACCTTCATCATCATCAAATGTAATGATTTCAATTTTTGAATCTTCTTTTATCTCCTGCATTAACTCTGAAACTTTTCCATTTAATTTTGCTCCCAATGCTTTTTTACCCAATGAAATACTTATTTTTGAAGCAGCATCAGACACTTTAGAACCCTCTGGAACTTCTATTTCTTTGCCATCTTTTAAAGATAATTTTATCATTATTGTTCCTCCTCTATGTAAATAAAGTAAAAATATAAAAAAGCTCTCCCCTAAAATGGGACGAGCTTGCCGTGTTTCCACCCAAATTAACAGCAATACCTTATTTCTGGCTAAACTAAAATTATGATTTATCACTGTTATCTCTAGAACCTTTAGCGCAGGTCAACGGAAATACTTAATAATCAATAAAATTGATATTCAGTATTCAACTCAAAGGTGGTTTTCAATAAGTATTGTTTAAAAAACCTCTCAGCTAATAAGTTTTTATCTCTTGAAACAACATTTTTATCTACTTTTCCTCTTCATCGTCTTTGCTTATGTAACTTATTTTATTATTCTAAATTAAATATGTCAATATTAAAACTAATAATTTTAAAATTAATAACATATATCTTATTTATAAATCATTACTCTATCAGTAAATACCTTTTTTATAGTATCTATTACTTCTTTATTTCTACAATTCTCTATTGAGTGTATAATTATTTTTTCCGGTGAATTTGTTATAAGAGTGCTTATAAGCAAATCTTCAGTACTTGCATTTTTATCCGTCTTAAATTCAGTCAATTGGCTAAACAGTTTTGTAGTTATATCTATTCCATGTTTATTTTTAATAATATAATCACCGCTGTTTTCTATAACTATATCCATGTAATCTATTTTACTTTCTTGAATTTCTACAAAATATTTTAAAAGCTTTATAAATTCATCGTACTCTTTTTCAACCATATATTCTTCCACTATCTTGTCAATTATACTTTTTATATCATCTAAAATATCTTTCATCCTGAATGTAATGAATCCCTCAACATTTATAGTATTATTTTCGTCTATAAATGTTGCTATCTTTTTTATTATATTATTTTTTTTATTTATACAATATATTGAGTTATCATCTACAATAGAAATTTTTCCCTTGATTATGTTTAAACTTTCGTTCTTTATATAATTCATCTCATCGTTTTGCAGGAAAAAATACATATCATTTAAAAAAGAGTCTAATTCTTTGTTATAAAATTCATCTATCAATATATCATACAACATATTAGCCGCATATATATTAAACACATTAATAAGCTTTTTATTCAATTCACAATCAGAGAATATTTTTAGGAAGTGAGTTTTACATTCTACACTTTCAGATATACCTATGTTTATATTTTTACTTTTAAAGTACTCTTTAATAGATTTTATTCCATTAAATATATCATCTCTTTCAATATTGTAAGCCAAATTTAATAACAGCATTTTTTACACTCCCTTCTAAAATAGTATGTGTCTAAAGGGAATCTATATTCAAAATTTCATTGTCAAATATCGACTTTTTTCAATATATAATTTACATTTTGATTTTAATAAATATAATTAGAAGTGTATTATATACATAGAATTATTCATTCAATTTTCACACATATAAAATCTTGACTTAATAGCAAAATAAAAAATCCACATTAACTATTAATTCTTCATTCTTAACTATTAACTAAAAGAGTTGAGTTATTAACTAAATACGGGGGCAATCAAATGAGATACGCTATTGTAGATTTCAGAATAAATGATGAGGAAAAACAAAATCTAATTAATCTAGGAGTAGAAATCATATTGTGTCCTCCATGCAGGCTTCTTTATGATTCAGTATGTGGTCATCCAGATATGCAGATTCACTTTATAGATAAACATACAGTAATAGTTCACAAAGATATGAATGAAATATTTATAAACAAATTAATTTCCATTGGTTTAAATGTTATTCTATCAAAAAATAGTCTTACAGATAAATATCCTGAAGATATAATTTTAAATGCTTTAAATCTTCCTAATTTATTCGTACATAATTTAAAATATACAGATAAAATATTATTAAATAATGTGCAAAATAAGAAGCTTATAAATGTAAGTCAGGGATACACCAAATGTTCCTGTGCCCCAGTAAATAAAAACGCAATAATAACAAGTGATCCATCCATTTTAAAAACACTTGAAGGAGAAAATATTGATATTTTAAAAATTCCATCAGGAGATATTATTCTGCCAGGTCTTGATTATGGTTTTATTGGAGGTTGCTGCGGAATTTTAGATAATTATATGATATTTTTTGGAGATCTAAATTATTATGCTTATAGTGAAAAAATAATCAACTTTTTAGGAAAATATAATTTAAAACCTATATTTTTAAGAAAAGGAAAACTTATAGACAGGGGAAGTATATTTTTTATTCCAGAGGCATAAAAAGCCTCTGGCCTTGCTCTTCATAGTCTGGCTAAAATTAAGCAAACACGTCAACTATGTTACTGCTAGAATTTGTTTTAGAAGCATTGGTTTTAGAAGCATCTGTTGAAGTACTACTACTACTCTTTAATATTTCTGTATTAGAACCAGAGGTACTTCCTGTTTTTTGTGATTGTTTTTGCTGAATTTGAGATTCAATTTGTTGAAGCTGAGATTCTAATTGCCTTACTTTTGATTGCTTTGTCTTTTCATCATCCTTACTTGAGTTTTCTTCTTGAATTTCTTTTTCAATAGCTTGTTCCTGTTTTTCAAGTGCACTTGTATCATTATTATTGCTAGTAGAGTATACTGCAGCATTTGATATTGAAGAAATTGATGAAACGCTCATTTCTACACTTCCTTTATTGTAAAATTTTTTAAATTAATATTAAATTTCACAAATATTTTAATACAGCAACCTTAATATTTTCTTAAAATAACTTTTAATTTTCAATTTTATTATTGTCCAATTTTAAACCCTGCAGTTTCAGCTTCCTCTTCAGTCCTAAAATAAACATTGTCATTATCCGTATTTTTTAACTTTGTATTATAGTTTGCACTACCAGGAATAATATATGTTTTTTTGATAGGATCTCCTATTATAGCCGGTCTGCCATTAGCATCAGTATACGCTTGCTGCTTTGAATTTACATTAGTTGTCTGAGCTGTGGTTGTACTACTTTGAGCCATACCCATGCTTTTTTGTAAAGCATTCAAATCATTTTGCAAACTTATAAGTCCATTCTGTAAATTCTTGCTTTGAGGAACTGGTATACTGATATAATTTGCACTGCCAGGTTGTACAGCTGTCTCACTGCCGCTCACGCGCGGAGGCTGCCATGCAGTAGTACTATAATCATTTTGTTTATTTTTAATAAAAACCTGTTCTGAATTATAATCTGAATAGATTAACATAAAAAATATTAAAAAACATATTATAGTAGGTAAACCATACATTACTCCAGATTGCCACTTTTCCTTAAACAATATAGGTTTAAGTATGAGGGACTTCAAAAGCATTACTAAAAATACAATTCCTAAAAAGTAGAATATCCATTCTATCATAAAAACACTTCCATACTTAAAATATTATTCACATTATAGCATAATTTTGATGTATCTGATGTATATAATGAACATTTTTCTCATAAATACTATCATTTTCTAGTATATACTTGTGCAAAATACATATTATGCCAAAAAGTATTAAATTATAAGCATAGTAGCAGCTGTAACCGGTACCAAAATCATTGCAACTTTAAGCACAGGAAGGGGAACTCTTCTAGTAAATTTAGCACCTATATAAGATCCTACCATAGTACCTGCAACAACTTCAAAAAGCAATGGTATATCCAAATATCCTAAATGGTAATATCCAAGTCCTCCAGCTATAGCTATTGGGACAATTACCATCATCGTAGTTCCTGCGGATTGTCTTACTGACATTCCAAGTATCAACATCAATCCAATTTGAATAAATGCAGCAGATCCTATACCAAACATACCAGATAGAGTTCCCGTTACAAGCCCAATTCCACATACAGATATCCAGAATCTTATTCCAGTAGGCAGCGAATTTTTACCTGAAATTTTATTACTTTCAACAAGAAACATACGCATCCACAATATTAATGCAGATAAATAAAGCATTCCAGAAGTCATCCATTTTAATTTATAACCTGAAATAAAGCCAGAAAAATTAGAACTTGTCCATGCTCCAATAGCTCCAAAAATTCCAACTGCAATTCCTACCTTAAGAATAATATCCCCTTCTTTATAATGGCTAATTGTACCTGATATAGATGAGAATATCATTGCAGCCAGTGCTGTTCCAAGCGCTATATGTATAGTAAAACCAAATATTGTGGTTAAAATAGATATTATAAATCCGGATCCTCCTGCTCCTACAAATCCAAGTGCAACTCCAACTACAAACATTACCAATATTATATGTATTGCCAAAGCAAACTCCTTCTTTCTCTACGCTGATAAAATTTATTAATAGGCAAATTGAAATATAACCATTCTAATACTTAAATGCCTCTCTAAGTATTTTAATTTCTTTTTCATGACCGCTTAAGTCATTTGGAGTTTCTAAAAAGAATGGAAGATGTCTCAATTCAGGATGATTTATAATTTTAGTTATGGCCGCTAGCCCAATTGAACCTTCTCCAATTGTTTCATGCCTATCTTTATGACTTGCAAAAGGATTTTTGCTGTCATTTAGATGAATTGCACGTAATTTATCAAGACCTATAATATCATCAAATTCTTTTAGTACTCCATCAAGGTCATTAACTATATCATAGCCTGCATCGTAAACATGGCATGTATCCAAACATACTCCCATTTTATTCGAAAGCTCCACACCATCTAATATATTCTTTAATTCTTCGAAAGTTTTTCCTATCTCAGTTCCCTTTCCAGACATGGTCTCAAGAAGTACAATTGTATTTTGCTCTGGTTTCAATACATTATTTAACATATTTATTATATACCTTGTTCCAATATCCACACCTTGTTTTACATGACTTCCAGGATGAAAATTATAAAAATTATTTGGCAGATATTCCATTCTCTTTAAATCATCCTCTATAAGCTCAATAGCAAGATTTCGTATTCCCTCATCTGCTGAACAAGCATTTAATGTATACGGAGCATGTGCTAAAATTGCAGAAAAATTATTTTCTTTCATAATTTTAAGCAAAGCCTTCACATCTTCAGGATCAATATTCTTCGCCTTTTTTCCTCTTGGGTTACGTGTAAAAAATTGAAAAGTATTTGCACCTATTTTAACTGCTGCCTTTCCCATTGCTTCGTAGCCCTTTGACATCGATAAATGACAACCTATATTAAACATTATTATTTCCTCCAAGTTTGATTTTTTACTTTATACATTAATTTTTTCCATATTTAAAAGTTTTTTCTTTACATCCAAACCTCCTGCATAACCAACCAGCGAACCATTTACACCGATAACACGATGACATGGAATAACTATAAGAATTGGATTTTTATTATTTGCCATTCCTACCGCACGTGATGCTTTTTTATTTCCTATACCATCTGCCACATTTTTATAACTGCAAGTTTTTCCATAAGGAATATATTGTAGATAATTCCAAACCTTTCTTTGAAAGTCCGTACCTTGTGCTGCTAATGGCAAATTGAACATTTTTCTTGAACCATTAAAATATTCTTGTAACTGCCCATATGCCTTCTTGATTAATTGTGTCTCAACTATATTTGCATTTTCAGGAATAACTTCTCCAAAATATATATTTGTAATAAAACTATTTTCCTCAACAATTACCATTTTTCCAATTTCAAATTCGTAGTTGTATGCACTAATCATATTAACCTCCAGATATAATCATCTTTATCCTACAAATACATTTTACTATTTACAACTGAATTTGTCTTTCAAAATATCATTTTATAATTTTGATTAAATATTAAAAAGTACAATTATATATCAAGATTTGTAGTAAAAGTATTTAATTCCTATTAAATATAAAAATTGAGCTCGGTTATTGTATATGTCATTATTATGTGAGATTATATAATTAAGATATTTATAAATTTTTTATATTTTTATAATAAATAATGAAGAGGGGCGCAAAAATCATGGAATCAAAAATATTATTAGAAAGTGGGACTGGAGAACTTGAAATACTTGAATTTATAATAAATGATAAGCATTATGCAATTAATGTTATAAAAGTTAAAGAAGTAATAAAATTGGATAATTTAAGAAAACTCCCACAATCACATCCTGCTGTTGGAGGACTTATGCTGTGCAGGAATGAAATAATACCTTTAATAAATCTAAAGTATATTTTAGAAAAAGGAAGTAAAATAGACAAAGAATCTAAAGTTATAATATGTGAATTTAATAAACTTAAAGTTGGTTTTAATATTGACAGTATTGTAGGTGTTCATCGTATTGGATGGGATAAAATAATGAAACCGGATGATATATCTACAGATTCATTAGTCATAGGAAATATTGTTCTAGATAATAAAATAATATTGATGTTAGATTTTGAAAAAATAGTTACAGATATTAATCCAAGTACAGGCATAAGTGAAGATAAAATTGTAGAAGTAGATTATAAAGATAGATCCAATATTAAAGTTGCTTTAGCAGATGATTCAGCCCTGATAAGAAAGCTACTAAAAGATACACTTACTAAAGCTGGTTTTAAAAATTTAAAACTATTTAACGATGGTAAACAAGCTCTAGATTATTTAGAGGATTTAGTAGAAAAAAAGAAAGAAAATTTTATAGAAGACGTTCAAATTTTAATTACAGATGTTGAAATGCCTCAAATGGATGGACATACGCTCACAAGAAAAATCAAAGAACATCCTATTTTAAAAAAATTACCGGTTATAATATTTTCATCACTAATAACAGATGATCTAAAACATAAAGGAGTATCAGTAGGTGCAGATGCTCAATTAAGTAAACCGGAAATATCGGATTTAGTAAAAGTAATAGATAAATTTGTAGAAAACAAAATTTAAAACGGAGGTCAGCTACATTTAATGTTTATAACAAGAAAACTTTGCTCAATTTTAGAAATTAATAAAAAAAACAAACTAAATTATGAATGTATTAAAATATGTATTACGTATTTTTTAATTGGTTTTCTTTGGATTTATCTTTCTGAAAAAATTTCTCATAAACTTGCTAATGATAAGGGCATGCTTTTAATTATAAATATATATAAAGGCTGGCTATATGTCATTGTAACTTCAATTATTCTTTACTTATTGATAAAAAGTCTTTTAAAAAAGGTTGATTTAGCAGAAAAAAAGCTTAATGAAAGTTATAAAGAATTATCATCAGTTAATAAGAACCTTGAATCATACATACAACAATTGAATGACTCTGAAGAAGAACTTAAAAAAAGTGAAGAAAAAAATAGAGCTATTATTAGAGCAATACCTGATCTACTATTTATCATTGATAATAATGGATATTTTATAGATTGTATGTCAAGTGATAAGAGTAATCTATTGTTGCCAAGGGAACGTTTTATTGGAAAAACTATTCATGAAATTTTTCCTGAAGAAATATCAAAAATAGCCTATAAAAAAATACATTCATTACTTAGAAATGGATTATTGGAAAGTTTCGAATACAAAATTAAAATTTCCAATAAAGAACAATATTTTGAAGTTAGACTAATTAAAAATAATGAAAAAGAAATACTTGCTATATCAAGGAATATTACTATTGAAAAGCAGAATAAATTAAACTTAAAAATAAGTGAAGAAGCTTTAAAGACAAGCGAGAATAGATTTCGAAATATTTTTGAAAATTCATCAGATGGAATACTTATAATTGTGGATGATAAGATAACCGATTGTAATATAGCTATGCTTAAATTATTAGGATATAATTCAAAATCGTGTATACTTGGTAAAAAGCCATGTGAATTTTACCCTGAAAAGCAGCCAGATGGAAAAATTTCTGAAAAAAAAGTAGTTGAAATGCGTAAACGTACTATAGAGAATGGAAATTGGAAATTTGAATGGTGGTATAAAAGATCTGATGGAAAATTATTACCCGTTGAAGTTATGTTGACAACTATTTCAATTAATGGTAAAAAATTTTTTCACTCTTTATGGAGGGATATAAGCACTAGAAAACAAATGGAGCAAAAAATGAAATATTTAAGCTACCATGATCAACTAACGGGTTTATACAATAGAAGATTCTTTGAAGAAGAATTAAAGAGACTGGATACAGAAGAAAACTTTCCTTTAACAATTGTTATGGCAGATGTTAACGGATTAAAACTTGTTAACGATTCTTTAGGTCATGCTGTAGGAGATGAACTACTTAAAAAAGTATCAGAAGTTATGATAAATGGTTGCAAGGCTAATGGTATCGTTGCCAGACTTGGAGGCGACGAGTTTGTAATTTTGTTACCAAAAACATGCGACCATGAAACAGATCAAATTATCAAACATATTAAATCTGAAGCATTAAAACAAAAAATTGGTGCTGTTGACATATCTATTTCATTTGGATACGAAACTAAAAAAAATGAAGAAGAAAAAATTGAAAAGATTTTAAAAAAAGCTGAAGATTATATGTACAAAAAGAAGTTGTTTGAAGGACCAAGTATGAGAGGAAAAACTATAAATGCCATAATTAGTACGCTTCATGAAAAAAACAAAAGAGAAGAACAGCACTCACATAGAGTTTCAGAATTATGCAAGGATACAGGCAAAGCTCTAGGCCTGCTTGATGGTAAAATCGAGGAACTTAAAAATGTTGGATTACTTCATGACATAGGAAAAATAGCTATAGAAGAAAATATATTAAATAAGAATGGAAAACTTACAGATGATGAATGGAAAGAAATAAAAAAGCATCCAGAAATAGGCTATAGAATACTTAACACAGTAAATGATATGTCAGAAATGGCAGAATACGTATTAGCCCATCATGAAAGATGGGATGGAACTGGTTATCCAAAAGGTTTAAAGAGAAAAGAAATACCTCTTCAATCAAGAATCATAGCTATAGCTGATTCCTACGATGCTATGATTAGTAAAAGAAGTTATCGAGATGCTTTAACAGAAGATGTTGCTATAAAAGAACTAAAAGAAAATGCAGGCTCTCAGTTTGATCCTGAACTCACAAAAATATTTATTGAAAAAGTATTACATAAGCAATTTGATTAAAAGATTTGAAGGGAATGTCCATAGATTTGTGTAAAATTAAATCTATGGACATTCCTATATAAACACATTTTTCAATTAACATCTTGAAAATTTTAAAAATCCATGGTCAATATTTGATTCTACATTTCCAGTTTCAATCAAATATTCAATATATGACTTTAGCATCCTTTCTATTAATGTATATTTATATTTATCCCCCATCTTGATATTAAAATTTTCAACAACTTTCTTCATAATTTCTTCTATTGTCATTTTGCCATCTATAAGATCACCAATACTTGTTGCTCTATTTTTATAGAAATTTATATTATCCGTTATAAGCTTTGTGATGTCATCATATATACCTTTATGTGCCACTAAATATTTACTGCATTTTAAATTATAAAGCTTTGTTTTACTTTTCAAATCCTCGCTAAGTATATAGGCATATGGCATTTTAGCTCCTTCCATAACTTCATAACTTATAAGTGCATCTCCAAGATATGCAACATCATCGGGAGTTGTAATACATATATGTGCAGGACTGTGCCCAGGTGTATGAAGAATTTTGAACTCAATACCACAAACACTTATTTTATCTTGATTATCAGGAATCATAATGTCTGTTTTGCAAACCATATGTCCAAAATGTTGTTTGACATCTGATAATGTCTGTGTATTATAATAAAGCTTTAGATTGACTATTGAACTGCAAATAAAAGCTTCATAAATTGGCATTGCAATAACACAATTATACTTTTTCTTAAAATATGTATTATTTCCTATATGATCTATGTGGGCATGGCTACATATTATACCAATTACTTTAAATTTATTTCTTTCTAAAACTTCATTTATTCCTTCTCTTTCCCCTCTTGACCATCCAGAATCAAGCATAATAATTTTTTCATCATCAATTTTATAAAAAGGTATATACGTCATTCCTGTATCAATACAAAATGTATTCCCCTTTATCTTTTTCATTTCCATATATTATTTTTAGCAATAGAATGTACTAAAAGTACATTAAATCACTAAATATTCACTTCCTTTCTATATTCAACCTACATTGTTTATATGTATTACATTACAGTATTAATCACCTCATAACCAATAACAATTTTCAACTATTTTCGCTTAAACAATATAAAAATTATAACACTTGTAGAATTTATAACAATATTGAATTAAAATTCTTCTTTTATATCCACATAAATTTTTTCAACGAAAAGGACATGTAATCAGTATTTAACTAATTTACATGCCCTGCATACTTTCTACTCAATTATCACAGTAGTTTTCTTTTAACAATTCTTTTATACTTTTAACATTATTTGTTATTAAAATTCATATCAATTTATAGTCTATTCGTCTAGAAATCATTACTAATTATTATTATGTTCCCCATGATGATTACAAACTATATTTTTATCTTCCAGTTTTCCATCAATGTATTCTTGAATAACCTTTGTATATTCTCCTGATGCTCCCTTTATTACCTTAAGCCCATTTTGTTGTAAACCTGCAAGTGCACCTCCTCCTATACCTCCAGTAATAACTACATTAGTTCCATGTTTCACAAGCAAATCTGCTAATCCTTGATGCTGATGTGCAAATTCTACTGCAGATATTTTTTCAATTTGTATAATTTTCTCATCATCTACTGTTGCAATAATAAAACTTTCACTCATTCCAAAATGTTGATTCACCATGTTTCCATTATTGGGTATTGCTATTTTCATATTATAAAACCTCCTTGTTTTATTTAATACATAACAAGTATCTAAATTTATAAATAGCATATGCTATTTATATTATATAGTAAATAATTATTTATTGTCAACTTTAACAATAAAAATTATAGAAACATCTGAAAATAATAGATAAATGAAGTTGACGTAATAAGAAAATAGATATACAATCATTATTATAAAATTAAATAATAAAGTATAAGGCTTATTTAATAATAATTAAAAGGGAAAGTGGTGAAAGTCCACTACAGCCCCCGCTACTGTGAATAGGGATGAAATCTAGTAAAACACTGGCATAATGCTGGGAAGTTTAGAGAGTAAATTGATCTACGAGCCAGGAGACCTTCCTTAAACTAATTAACGACAACTTCGGTGGGAAGTATGTGGTGTTATTTACTTACATAAAAGTCATATAATTTATTGTTAATTTTCTATCAATAAGTAATATTAACATCATGTAAGTTCAATATGATGCTATATTAGCCTGCAGGTTGCTGCAGGCTTTCTTAGTTGCAAATTTTAAAATTAACCCAATTAATAAAGATTAAATCAAAATATTTCACTAAAAATTTTAAAGAAGGTGCAAAATGAGAAAAATTATTGCTTTATGTGCAGTATTTTTGATGGCTGTAGTTTTCTTAAAATTGGAAAATAAGAATAGTACTCACCATCATGGAATCGGACATAAACACAGGGAAGAATTTTTAATTGATTTTCATGCTTATACTTCCGAAATAAGACATTGGAATCCTACTTTTAAAGTATCTTTTTCTGTTCTGACACTGATTCTTTGCATTGCATTGGACAACCCTTATGTATCTGTTGTTGTCATTATTGCAATGGTCTATATTACAATTGTAAAAGGAAAGCTTCCTGTACATGAATACTTGTCAATAATGGCTATTCCAATAGTTTTTATCCTACTAGGTACATTTACCATTGCCATTGATTTTTCAAAGCAACCCATGGGACAGTATAATTTGTATCTTGGCTTTTGTTATGTACTTACTTCAAATATAATGCTTAGGAAAGCTTTGTTTTTGATTTTAAAAGTTTTTGCAGCTATTAATGCACTGCAGATGATGACACTATCAACCCCTTCTTCTGAAATTATATATGTACTTCGAAAAGCACATATTCCAAAGCTTATTGTAGAATTGATGGATATGATTTATCGCTATATTTTTATTTTAATGGATGTTTATACTAAAATGAAAAATTCTGCAGAATCACGCCAGGGATACTGCGATTTTAAAACTTCCTGCTATACATTTGGGAACATTGCAAGCAACATGCTAGTTACTTCGTTAAAAAGAGCAAATTCATATTATGATGCAATGGAGTCTAGATGTTATGATGGGGATCTTGTGTTTTATGAGGAAAATAAAAAAGTAGAGATAGCTCAAATTATCTCAGCATCAGCATTTATAATCTTTTTGATTTTACTCTGGAGCTTTACAAGATAGAGAGGAGATATTATGGGAAAAACAATACTAAAGGTTGAAGATTTGCGTTATGCTTATGGAAATGGAGAACCTGCATTAAACGGCATAAATATAAATATTTATGAAGGTGAGAAAATTGCTGTTATCGGTTCCAATGGATCTGGAAAATCCACGTTTTTCCTGAACATTAATGGTGTATTTACACCAGAACATGGAAAGATCATTTATCGGGATACAGTGGTTAATAAAAAGAACTTGAAAGAACTTCGAAAAAACATAGGAATTGTATTTCAAGATGCAGATAATCAAATTATTGCATCTACAGTTATGGCAGAGGTTGGATTTGGTCCTATGAATTTAAAGCTTTCAAAACAGGAAGTTCGGCAGAGGGTTGAAGAAGCACTGGAATATATGAATATTTCTGATTTCAAAGATCGACCACCCCACTATTTAAGTGGTGGTGAGAAGAAACGTGTTACTATTGCAGACATTATTGCTATGCAATCAGAAATTATTATCTTTGATGAGCCAACAGCAGCACTGGATCCTTTAAATGCATTGATGTTAGAAAAAGTTTTAGGCAAACTTGCTTCAGATGGCAAGACAATGCTTATTTCTACTCATGATGTAGATTTCGTATACAGATGGGCAGAAAGGATTCTTGTATTTTGCCATGGAAAAATTATAGCTGATGGAACCCCATTAGAAATTTTTAAAAACACGAAGGTTTTAAAACAAGCAAATTTAAAACAACCGATTATGCTAAAGGTTTATGAATTGCTTGTAGAAAAACATATAGTGGAAAATACAAAAGACTATCCAAAAAGTACTGAAGAATTTAAAAAAATACTTGAAAAAACAGATATCTTTTCTAGGTAATTTGGCTTAGATTAATATAAATTTAAAATAACACAAGGAGGAAAAAAATGAATCAAAAAGAAAAGAAAATTATTACCATTGTCACAGCATTTGCGTTGACTTTTGGAGTAATTCCGGTAGCTAATGCAATGCACATTATGGAAGGATATCTTCCACCAAAATTTTGTATTGCATGGGGTATCATTTGCATTCCTTTTTTAGTATCAGGTTACCTATCAATAAAAAAAACATTGTCTGAAAACCATAAATCAATGACTATTCTTGCTATGGCAGGTGCATTCATTTTTGTACTTTCGTCTTTAAAGATTCCATCAGTAACAGGAAGCTGTTCGCACATGACCGGTACAGGACTTGCTGCAATTTTATTTGGACCAACTACAGTTAGCATTCTAGGTATAATTGTGCTTATTTTTCAAGCAATCCTTCTAGCTCATGGCGGACTTACAACTCTTGGTGCTAATACTTTTTCTATGGCTATTGCAGGTCCATTAGTTTCTTATGGAATTTATAAATTATGTCAGAATTTAAAAGTTAACAAACATATAGGTATTTTTTTAGCCGCATCGATTGGAGATTTATTTACTTATTGTGTAACAAGCATTCAGCTTGCACTTGCATATCCTTCTCAAAGTGGTGGAGTTGCAGCATCTACAGCTAAGTTTCTTTCAGTATTTGCACCAACACAAGTTCCACTTGCAGTTATCGAAGGTATTCTTACTGTTGTTATAATTATGGGTCTTGAAACATATGCAAAGTCTGAATTAACAGGTATAGGATTTCTAAAGAAAGGTGAAAATTAATGACAAAGATAAAAAAAAAGGTTACTATTTTATTAGTTATTGCTGCATTGATTGCTGTTATACCATTGTTCACATTAAGAGGCGCTGAATTTGGTGGCTCAGATGATGCAGGAAGCAAAACAGTTTCGCAGATTACAGGCAAAAAATATAAGCCTTGGTTTAAACCTGTTATGGAAACCTGGATTGGAGGAGAATTACCGGGTGAAGTTGAAAGTTTATTATTCTGTGTACAAACTGGTATTGGAGTTGGAGTTATAGCTTTCTTCATGGGAAGATTAGTAGAACGAAATAAAAAAGAAAATAAACAAATTAAAAATGATTAGCTGCGGTAAAGGAATGTCAGTAGGTTTGTGTAAAATAGAATGGATGAGATAAAATTTATTTGAAAATTACTATAGGATTATGTTCCTGTAGTAATTTTTATTTTTTAAGGAATGTGAGTAGATTTGTGTAAAAACCAAATCTACTCACATTTTTTTCGTATAGTTAATTGGTAGATTTGGAATAATATACTTAAATAAATTTAAGGAGGAGTTCTAAATGAAGGATTTTGAAATACCAGATATTAATTATAAGGAAGAGGTTAAAAAGTGTAAGACTATGGAAGATGTAGTTGGCAGAAATGGATTATTGCAGAGACTTTTAAAAGATGTTATGCAAAATATGCTAGAAGCAGAGATGGAAGAACATTTGGGCAGAGAAAAATATGAAAGAAGTGACAGAGACGATGATACTAATATAGATTATAGAAATGGATATTCTAAGAAGAATATTAAGAGCAGTGTTGGTGATGTTAAGCTAGATATACCAAGGGATAGAAATTCAAATTTTGAACCAAGAGTTATAAAAAAGTATGAAACTGTGTGCAATGAACTTGATAAAAAAATAATAGGTTTATATGCTAGAGGAATGTCTACTAGAGATATTCAAGCAGAATTAGAAGAATTATATGGTATAGATGTATCACCATCTATGATATCAAAAATAACCGATAAGGTTATGGGGGCTGCCGCCCAATGGCAGAATAGAATGCTTGACGAAATATATCCAATTGTTTATATGGATGCTGTACATTTTAAAGTTAGAGAAGAAAATAAAATTGTTACTAAAGCTGCCTATATATGCATGGCTCTTGATATGGAAGGTTATAAGGATATTTTAGGTATATGGATAGGTGAAGCCGAAGGCGCTAAATTTTGGCTGTCAGTTTGCAATGATTTAAAAAATAGAGGCGTAAAAGAGATATTAATTGCCTGTATGGATGGACTTAAGGGCCTTCCTGATGCTATAAAGACAGTATTTCCTGACGTTAGTATTCAAAATTGTATTATTCATCAAATTAGAAATTCTATTAAATATGTGGCATCAAAGGATAAGAAAGAATTTATGAAAGACTTAAAATGTGTATATAAAGCATCTACAGAGGAACTTGCAATAACTAGTTTAGATGATCTCAAAGATAAATGGGATCATAAATATAGTATGGTAATTGATTCATGGTATAATAACTGGGATAAATTATCAACATATTTTAAATATTCTCCTGAAATAAGAAAAATAATATATACCACAAATGCATTAGAGGGCTTCAACAGGCAGTTGAGGAAATTTACAAAAACAAGAACTGTTTTTCCAACTGATGAAGCTCTCAGGAAATCTCTCTACCTAGCTACCGAGAAAGTCATGGAAAAATGGACTTCTCCATCACCAAACTGGGGTTTAACATTAGCACAATTAACAATTGTGTTCAAGGATAAAGTAGGTGAGGAGATAATCTAAAATATAATAAAAAAATTTTATAAATTTTCCTCTTTTGGTGTATAATAAAATTCATTATACACACAATAAAAATGTAATATTAATCATTATTAGTATTACTCAAATATAAAAAAATATAACTGAAAATCAAAATTTCCAGTTATATAAAATTAAATCAAATCTATTTTACACAAATATATCTATATTCTCATTTTTTAGGGGATAACTAATAATAATGTTTTTTAACTTTGTGATAATAATACTATTATTCATTAATTCTTTTTTAAATCAATAAATCTGGGAACCTACATTTTTCTTGAACATTAACGGTGTATTCATACCAAAGTGAAAATATTTATTACTAGTTATTTAAAAAGAATCCTTAATCATTTTTGATATTATATCTTCTTCAATACCATTTGATGATAAAAGTGAATATGAAATATCTCCTATTTTCCAAAGTGCAAAATTAACTTTTCCATCTGTGTGACCTTTTACTTTTATATATTTATCATTTAGTTTTAAACTTTTTTCAAATTCGTATTTACTATAATCTCCACTTATATTGTCAGAACTCTTTCCAGCTATAAAATTAATTATATCTTTTCCATTATTATATTCTATTCTTATTGCTTTTCCTGATATAACGCATATATTATCTATGCTAAACTTATCTGGCAAAACTTTAATAATATTAATTTTAAATTTAGCTGCCTCTTCAGCTTCTTCTATTGTTTTGTATTCTTTTATAGGACATTCTTCAAAACTCATCGAGGAACCATTAAAATTATTTTGAGAATTATAATTAGGGGTTACTTTATTTTGTGTCCTATCTTCATTATTTTTTATGTTATCTGAGGCTTTAGTATTATTTGCTTGAGTATTATTCTCCTGTAACTTATTTTTAGGAGAATTTATATATGCAATACTATGTCGTTCTAAATTTTCATGTTTTTCTACACTATTATTGTTTTCTTTATTATAATGATTTTTATTTAGTTCTTTACAACGTGAATCTTTATTTTTATCATATGCATTTTGAGATATTTGTTTTGGTAAATTTCTATTTTGCTGCATAAAATTCTTAGCAGCACTAAAACATATAACAACCAAAAAACAAGCTGCAGCAATTTGCATATATATTTTTCGTAAATAATATTTTTTCCTTTTGGTTTGACTATTTTTATTGAGTACATTGTTGAGTATTCTTTTTTTCATTTCTTCATTCATAGCAATTTTATTCATTTCTTCTTTATATTTTTTACTCAAAATCATACTCCTCCTTTAACACTTTCTTTAACAGATTTCTTCCTCTACTCAATAGTGATCGTACTGTTGATTCTTTCTTGTTTAATATAGACGCAATTTTTACAGTACTATAATCCTCGTAATAATATAAATGAATAACTTCTCTATATTTTAGAGGAAGATTCATTACTTCATTAAGAACACTATTATCTGTATATTCATCATAATATGGCATTTCTATTAGCTTTCCACGTCTTCTAAACCATGAAGATTTTAACTTATTTTTGCATATGTTTCTAGTAACGCAGATAAGCCAATTTTTCTTATAATCTTCACTATTAAAAGTATCTACATTTTTAAGCAGTTGTACAAAAACTTCCTGTACTACATCTTCTGCATCATATATATTTTTCATATATGAATATGAAAATCTTAATAACATATTACCATAATCATCTAAAGCCTTTGAGATAATTTCATCTGTACACAATGAAATCTCATTCATTATAAAGATCATCCTTTCATTTTGCAGCACAATGTTAGCTAATAAAATACTTCCAGCCACAAAATTGACTTCGTTACAAAATGTATCATATTTTTTATTTAATAAATACTCTCCCAGCCATTTGAAAATGACTGGGAAAATAATCATCTATAAATTGCAATTTATATTAATTTTAACTAAATAATTAAAAAGTGCTCTTAATTATTTTTATGATATTATCATTTTCCATTCCATTTTTCACTGAAATTGAATATGATATGTCATTAATCTTCCAAGTTGCAAGATTAATTAAACTACTATTATTTCCTTTTAAATTAACATTTGTACCATTTACCTGTGTTGTTTCATTAAACTTATATACATTATAATCTCCATCTAACTTATCTATGCCTTGTCCCATTCTAAATAAAATATCATTTTTACCATCACTATAGCAAATTTGGAATAACTCGTTGGAAATAGTGCTAATGAATTTTATTTTAAATTGTGATGCTATTTCTTTAGGTACAACAGTCTTAAATTTAAGTGACTTTTCTGCTTCTTGTATAGTATTAAACTCTTTAATTGGAGATGGAATACCAATTGGTTCTGACATACCATTTGATTTTGATTCTACAAAGGAACCAATAGTATAATTTTCATTGTTGACATATACTAATTCTCCATCTTTGGTTTCACAAAAAAATCTTCCTATTGTATTTGGATCATTAAAAATTAAATTGTAAATCTTAATTGGAACATACACAACATTATCTACTAACATAGGTGCTACTCCAAAACTTTCAGGTGCAGTACATCCTATTGCATGGCTGCTCTCATAATAGTAAAGATCTACTCCCACTTTTATTTCGGTTTTAATTTTGTCATTATCTAAAGTTATAATTTTATTATCAGAACTTGTACTAACTTTAAATCCTAAGCTTTCTGATGTGATTTTTAATGGCACCATAACATTCCCACTATTTATTACAACGCCAAGATTACCAATATTCACATTCTTTCCTGTTATACTTAAATTATTGTTGATTGTATATTTAGATTTATTAGTTGATATTAATATTGACTTTCCTTTATTTTGATCTGCCGCCGATACTGGAATAGACATTCCCATAATTGTCACTGCACCTAATAAAAGTGCTATTGTCTTTTTCATCATAATTTTTCTCTCCTTTAATCCTTATAATATAATTTTAAAATTGCTTTTCACTTATAATACAATCTGAACTGTAAAAGTGTTGCAATAATTTATAAAAATTACTTGATTCAATTATTTCCATATGTAATAATTGTAATCTATACTCGGATTGGAACTTTCTTATTTATATAAACATACTATAAAGATGTAAAGATTATTAAAGTGGTGGTAAAATGCTATGTCCCTTAAGACATTTTTTTTGCGCTATTCAGCCATACAATAACCATGAGCTTTTTAATACAGCAAATTTAGAAAAAAACTACAACTGTATATATTCTGCATATGGAGATTACAATAAAAAATATAGATATACTTCTATGAAAATCAGTAAACCAGAGATGGCTTTGTCAAATACTATGCGTATGCTTTGGGAACAGCATATTGTATGGACAAGAATGACAATAATAAGTATAATAGCAGGTTTAGCAGATGTAGACTTTGTTACCAGGCGGCTTCTTAGGAACCCTGTAGATTTTGAGAAAGCCTTAAGTCCTTTATATGGAGATAGAATTTCTTCCAAATTCAGAGACTTGTTTAAAAGCCATCTTATCATAGCTTCAGAACTAGTCAAGGCTGCTAAAGCTGGCAATAAGAAAGCAGCCGCAAATGCTGAAAAAAGATGGTATACCAATGCAGATGAAATTGCTGTCTTCCTAGGTAAAATAAATCCTTATTGGTCTCAAAGTGATTGGCAAAAAATGCTACATGAACATTTAGCACTAACTAAATCTGAAACAGTTGACATACTTACAGGAAATTATGAAGAAGGTATTAATTTATATGATCAGATTGAGAAACAGGCTCTTAAAATGGCTGATGTAATGACAAAGGGTATTATTAGACAATTTCCAGAAAAATTTATAAGATAATTGCTTTAGTATATCAAAAATAATAAAACTCTTACTAAACCTATATTCTTTCATTAGAATATAGGCTTAATTATTTAGTTATAATAGGTTCAAATGTCAAAATAATTGTTAATATAATTAAAACTACAATAGTTGTCCATCCAATTACATTCTTAATTTTACTATTTATATATTTTCCCATAATTTCTGTATTGTTTACCATTAACATCATACAAATCAGAACTACAGGCAATAATATACCATTTATAACCTGCGATCCTAATGTTATTTGTATTAAAGGAATTCCAGGAATAAGTATTATAGCAATACCAATAATAACTATTGCTGTAAATAGTGTAAAAAACTCTGGTGCCTCCTTTAATTTTTTATCTATGCCCGCTTCAAATCCAAAAGCCTCACAAATATAAAAAGCTGTAGCTAAAGGTAGTATTGTAGCTGAAAATATAGAAGCTATAAAAAGTCCAAAGGCAAATATTTGAGATGCAAAAGCACCTGCGAGTGGTTTTAAAGCTACCGCTGCATCTTTAGCTTCTTCTATTTTAATTCCACTTTTATGAAGAGTTGCACCACATGCTACAATTATAAAAAAAGCAACTACAACTGTAATAATACTGCCAACGACTACATCCCAAAATTCGTATTTAAAGTTTTTAATCTCAAGACCTTTTTCTATAACTGCTGATTGCATATAAAACTGCATCCATGGAGCAATAGTAGTTCCTACCATGCCGATAACCATACTTATATAGTTGAAATCAGTTCCAATAGTAGGATGAATTACAGCATTACCTATTTCATTCCAGTCCGGCTTAGCAAGAAATGCAGACGCAATATATGATAATAAAAATACACTGAAAACTAAAAATATCTTTTCAGTAACTTTATATGTACCCTTTACTACAAGAATCCATACTGCAATAGCTGCTAATGGTACCGATATATATTTACTTATTCCTAAAACCTGCATACTACCTGCAACACCGGCAAACTCAGTAGCTGTATTTCCTATGTCTGCAATGATTAATCCAATAAATATAAAGAATGTTACCTTAACACCAAAGTTTTCTCTAATTAAATCTGCTAGACCTTTACCTGTAACTATACCCATTCTAGCATTCATTTCCTGTACTACAAGAAGTACAATAAAGCAAGGGATTAATGACCAAAGTAATTTATAACCATAGGCAGCACCAGCTACAGAATATGTTGTAATACCTCCTGCATCATTATCTACACTGCCTGTTATAATTCCTGGACCTATAACACTTAAAAATATCAATAGATTTGCCATCCATGTTTTTCGCTTTGCCTTCATTTTTCATACCTCCCTCTATTTATATTTCTTATTGTACTTAGTAACTTCATAAAGAACATCATTTATACTTACATTTCCAATTAATCTCATTTGTTCATCTACTACAGGTATAGCAAATAAATTATATTTTATTATAGATTTAACTAAATCGTTTATTTTATCTATGTCCTTTATATATATAACTTCTTTATTCATGATGTTTTCTAATTTTTTATCAGAATTAGAAACAATTAAGTCCTTTAAAGATATTGATCCAACAAGTTTATTTATGTCACTTACAACATAAACATAATAAAATTCATCAATTTCTTCTGTTGATTGACAAATATCATTTATTACATCACCTACTGTATAGTCAGATGGGCATGATATGAAATCAGTATTCATAAGACTTCCGACTAAATATTCTTTATATTGCATAAGTTCTCTTATTTCATCTGAAGCTTCTTTTTCCATATTATTAAGCAATTCTTCTGCTTTATTTTCATCTAATCCATCCAATGCATCAGCTGCTTCATCTGATGGCATTTCTTCTAGTACATCAACTGCTTTATCTGTGGACAATGT
Source organism: Clostridium algifaecis (assembly GCF_017874415.1). Taxonomy (GTDB): domain Bacteria; phylum Bacillota; class Clostridia; order Clostridiales; family Clostridiaceae; genus Clostridium_B; species Clostridium_B algifaecis. Next base: position 95,039 of record NZ_JAGGLM010000007.1, on the reverse strand, counting down.
TCTAAGCAAATTTACCTGTACACTTTCTTCTAACTCTTCTAAAACATCTGCTGCCTTAGCATTATCTAAGCTAGAAAAAATAATTGCACCTGTGTTTACATCAAAATCTTCAATTATATCTGCAAGATCCGAAGGATGAAGTGTGTGTAGTTTATTATAACTTTTTGAAAGTAAAATATCCTTTGAAGTAAATGCTGCTTGAATTTCATCCCATAACATCAATTTACTTGATACTTTAAATCCTAATCTTTTCAATGGCTTGGCAATTCCAATCCTTCTTAATAATCCTTCCATGCCGATATCCACTGCTGCAATAAACATACCTGAAGATAATATAACTAATCTAACATCATTGGCCCTAACTACTTTTCTTCCATTAACATCAATAATTTGTTTATCCAGAACATACTTTTTAAGCAGCATATAGTTACCTAAATCTTTATTTTGAACTTTATTACATACTAAAATATATTGTCCTTTTTCTTTAGAAACACTAATATTATCAAAATCAATAAACTTTGTTCCTTCTTTTGTTTTAACCTCAGCTACGGTAACCTTTGGATTTTTAAAGTTTACATCAACAGCTAAATCTTTCAAGGTTCCTAATATTTGAGTTTTATTAATATATATATTATTACCTAATAGTCTACTCAGATAAGCACTTTTAAATTCCATTATGCACACTCCTCTTCTTTAAGAGTGCATAATAAAAAATTTAATTAGAATACACCCTTATGTATTTTTAGCAATAATTTTTGTATAGATATTTTGGTGATATGGGCTACTATCCATTAAATTTATCACTCTCCTTAGATTTATAATTTAAAGAGTTTTTTATACAATAAAAAACTCTTCGCAACAAAGTGAAGAGTTTAATCTTTTATTAAATCAAACATCAAAAACAACACATCTTCACTCGTTGAGTTTTGGCATTGTATAGCTTTGAACATAAACACATATATACATAAGTGTTGTCAGCTACATTAAGTAAAACCTTAATCCGGTAATACCTGCTAACCCATTGGCGTCTCTCGACATTTCTGGGCAGTAGCGTATATCTTATACAGTAACCTCACCTAACAAGATTATTAAATTTTAAATAAAAAATAAGTTAATTATCAATTAATATTAATTTCGCATTATTATATTATGTTTAAAATCATATAATGTCAATATATTTTTAAAATATCAATTAAAGAATTCAATTATGCCAAGTATTATTAACAATATTCCTGAAATTAATGGTGCATATTTACCAAATAATTTACCAAATACATGATTACCTACAGTCTCACCAATTATAATTGAAAGAATACTTAAGATAAATGTAAATATGACTGTAAATTGAATACTAACTCCTGTTATACTAGCTGCTATCCCAGTACCTAAATTGTTAAAAGTTAATCCAAATGCTACAATGAAAGCTTCTTTTATATTTATATCACCAGAGCTGTCCAAATCTGACTTTTGAGCATATTCAATCATATCAGTAACATCTTTTAAAGCAAGTTCCTTTGATTTTTTATTATTTATAAGTTTTATTATACTTTGTGTTACAAAATATACTCCTAATATAGCAATAACTATAGATCCTAAAACATTTGCTATAAAATGAGGCAAAAATTTTGATATATACACTCCTAGTGACATTGATAAAAATGTTCCTGTACAAGTTATAACTGCTATTGTAAGATTAGGAATTATTCCTATCTTTATTTTCTTTATTCCATAAGCAATACCTACAACTACATTATCTAAATTAGAGGATAAACTAAACAATAATGCAGATAAAATTAATGCCATATATAGTTTCCTTTTTATTCTTCACACTTTAATATATGATTTTAAGTTTTTTGTGTGCTTAGGCATCAAAAAGAAATATTCATTGACATTTTTATTTCTTCTAATATCAATTTATTCCTCTTTTTTATCAAATACATAATATCTAATAGTGCTTCACTTAATTAATTTAGCTCGTTTACGAAGAATCGATTTTACTTCATTTATGTCTTCCTCATTATTCTTTGCCATCTTTATATAAAATAAAGATGAGGGAATTAAAAACAATTGAAATAATACTAACGTAATTATATAATTCTTCGGTTCCTTTGCATATAATGAAACAACGGATAACAAAGTACCAACTCCAGCATTTCCTAAAGTCCTTCCTAAACCATTTGCAAGGTTGGCTATACTAAAGGCTGTTCCTCTATATTCAGGAAGATTTACATCAGTTATTAAAGCAAGCCAATTTGGTGTATTTGCAGATTGAGCTGCACTTGCAAAAAAAGACAATAAAAATATCACACTTATCCAAGGGTTCATAATAATTTGCTTTAATAAGTCAAAAAGTATTAATAAAGATTTATTATTATCGGGTAATACTAGTTTATTCATTGGAATTACAAACATTACTGCATAAAATATCATGGTTGCAAAAACAAAAAAAGATGTAAGCAATGATCTTCCTTTATATGTTTTTGTCTGAAGTACATCGCCAATATATCCAAAAAAAGGTGATGTCAAACCACCTAATTGAAATATGGCAAAAAGATATCCTGAGGCAATAATTGCAGTATTCATACTATATCCTTCACTTTGAATTTTTGAGATATATAATGTTGGAAGCCATATTAAACTTCCAGTTGTTATATTCATAAAAAATGACTGTAAAAACAATAATATATTGCTCTTTCTGGAAATAATATCATATAAATATTTAAATTCAATGCTGGGATCATACTTATATCCTTGTTTAAGGATATCTTGTAATTCCGGCTCTGATTCACCTAGTTTAGGTTCTCTTACAAAAAAATAAAAAATAATTAATGAGAATCCTATAATACTGACAATTTCAAAAGGTTTTCTCCAACTTGTAGAAGGTGCAATAAGTGATGCCATTAAAGCTCCTGCTATTCCTCCAAATCCTTGCGACATACCCCAAAGACTTAATAACATTCCCCGGAATTTATAAGGAATATAATCAGTCAAAACACTAAATCCAATTGAGGCTATGCACCCAAGTCCTAATCCAGTAAAAAATTGAAAAATAAATAGTTGAGTATAGCTGTTACAACGTGAAGTTAAATATACTGATGCTGACCATAGAATAGTACCTATCATAATAAGTCTTTTTCTATTAAATTTTCCTGCAAGGTAACCCCAGCCGATTGAGGAAAAAGCTGTAATCAAAATGTTAATAGCTGAAACAATTCCCAATGAATACACTTGTATATTTAAATCCTTTGCAATAGATGAAAAAAGTGGTGGAAATAATCCTATAATTATATTGTCAAAAGCTGCAAGGGCTACAAAAACAAATATTGTATAAGTTATTTTTATATTACCAGTATTCATAATAGTCTAGAGCTCCTTTAAAATTTGTATTTCCATCTATCATTTTTCCCTAAAAATCTAATAACATAACATTTAATGATTTCGTATCTGATTTAACCTCTTAACATATTAATGTCTTAATCTATATTTTTACCTTATAAGATTAAAATTACATTAAAATCAAATTAAAAACGCCTTAATAACTTCAATCTAATAACTTGTACTGCAAAATCAATTTATAAAAAATAAAAAACTGCTTAAAATAAATAATAAATTTAATTTAATTTTAATAAAATCTTAAACCTATTTTAATTTAGCTAAATTATATTACAAGTGATGATGGTATCTTACTTAACAATACTAATACCTAATTTAGCTAATGAAGGGAGGTACATTATGATTAATAATATACTCATCATTTCATCTGATTTTACAGGACATGGTCATAAAAGCATAGCAGAGGCTTTATGTGAAAAATTTAAAAAACATGATAACATTAGAATTCATGTTGTTGATGGATTTTCTCTTGGCGGAACAACCTTATTAAATATAGGCAAGGCTTATGGTCCAATCACTAGGAAGTCTGAAAGCTTATGGGAATTGATATGGGATATATCCTCTAATAATCCTTCATTTATTAATGAAATAGTAGAATTTAAAATAAAAGATAGATTTTTAAAACTATTAAAAGAAGTTCATCCTGATTTAATTCTGACAATACATCCTAATTTTAATGGATCTGTTATAAATATACTTGAAAAATATGATATTAAAATACCCGTGGTTACTCTTATTGCAGATTTAATAAGTATATCACCACTATGGGCAGATCCAAGAGCTAATTACATTATAAGTCCTACACAAGAGGCAAAAAACAAATGTATAGAATTTGGTGTCATAGAAAATAAAATAAAAGTTTTAGGATTTCCTGTACGTTCAAGATTTTACAACTATTTAAATAGTTACATGAAACATAATAATTACAATGCAAATAGACCTTTGAAATGCTTGATAATGAGCGGCGGCGAAGGTGTTGGCAATATGGAAAAAATAGCTGAAATTCTTCTCCTTAATTTTAATTGTACAATAAAGATTGTTACAGGTAGAAATACCGCATTAAAAAATAAATTGCAGCAATCATTAGTTGAAAAATACGGAAGTAAAGTTGAAATATATGGTTTTCTCGAAAACATACAGGATTTAATGTTATCTTCTGACATAGCATTCACAAGAGGAAGTCCAAATGTTATGCTGGAAGCTATAGCATGCAATATTCCACTAATAATCACAGGTGCTCTACCAGGTCAGGAAGAGGAGAATCCAAAATTTATTGAAAAGCACAATCTTGGAGTAGTATGCAGTGATATTAATAACATACAAATTATTATAAATAACTTAATTGCAAATAATGGAGTTAAATTAAACAAAATTAAACATGCTCAAAAAGTTTTCAGTAATCCATATACTGCAGAAAATATTGTGAATTTTATTTTAAACATAGGTAATGATTCTAATAAAGTTACAATACAAAAAAATGAAGTTCCTTTTGTCACTAAAAATTTAGATAACCCTATTGTATATAAATAAGTATTTATACAAACATTATTCAACAGCCTATTGCATATTTTTATTTTGCTTTTTAAACATAAATATACTCCCCTTAGATATACAATTTTATTATTTTAACTATCTATTCTAAAGAGAGTATATTTTTACATAAATTTTATAACTTAATATTATTTATTTACTTTTTCTTTAAAAAGCTGCATTTTTTTTGATTTAGCTTGACTAAGCGTCATTGTGTGTACATTTTTATTATTTTTTATAGTGCTATCAGTTCTGTTAAAATGATATATAGTGCTTCCTGGAACATAATAAACTATAGTATTACCATTCTTGGTATTTGCCGAAGTTGTATTTTTAACAGATTTATTAGTAGTCTGTTCAGGCTTAGTTGAATTTTGAGCCTTGCTATTTTTCTCTTGATTCTCAGTAGTATTTTTAGACTCGTCTGTATTTTGATCATTAGCCTTTTGAGCTGTTGATTTGACAGTTGTTGACTTAGTATCACCTGATTTAGCTTTAGAACCACATCCAGCAAAAGCTAGCATGCTTAAACATACTAGCATAATTAAAAATATTATTTTGGTATTATTTCTTTTGTGAATCATCTTTTGAATCCCCCTAAAAATATAATATATTTTATTTCAGTTATATTATAATCATTTATTTGAATATTGTCCATATATTTCCAATAAATAATATATGCTGGGGTAATATTTATTTTCTTAATTCTTTTGTCAACAATTCTCCATAATAGCTTTTACCGCTTCAGCTGTATCTGTAAGTGGAAATAATTCATATCCTACAAATCCAGTGTAACCACATGCTTCCAAATGACGAATTACTTTTTTATAATTAATTTCACCAGTTCCGGGCTCATGACGTCCTGGTGCATCTGCCACATGAATATGTCCCATTTGATCTACGTAATTGGTAATTGTATCACAGATACATCCTTCATTAATCTGCATATGGTAAACATCATATAACAGTTTCAATTGCTGAGAATTGATAAGGCGACAGATTTCTGCTCCCATTTGAGTGTATTTTAGAAAATTTCCTACATGATCTGTTGTAATATTTAAAGCTTCTAGATTCAGGTTAATTTTCTCTTCTTCTGCAATCTTTGCACAAGCTAAAAGCACATCATACATAGAACAAAGTTTTACGGTATCAGACAAATTATCATAGTGATTTACAACTACGCCACCTTCTCCTAATGCATTGGAGTGTATTGTAACACTGTGTGCACCCACCTGTTTTGCTGCCGCAATAGACTGTTTTAAATAATTCAAATATTTTTCTTTGTGAGTTGGATCAACCAAAGAGTAGCCTGCATCTCCGTTGAAACCACTTATTGTAATTTTAGCGACTTCTGCTGCTTTTCTAGTTGCTTCTAGATCCCTAACTCTCCAGTCCCAAAATTCTACTGCTTCAAACCCATCATTCTTGGCTGCTTGAAATCTCTCAAGCCATGGCAATTCTGTATATAAGGTATCAATGCATGCACATTTTCTTAAAGCCATATTATTCTACCTCCGATATTTTAACTGGTCTTCCTTCTTTTAACGACTTAGTTGCTGCTGCAGCCATTAATACAGGATACAATCCATCCACTCCAGTAACCAGTGTTTCTTTATTATTATCAATAGCATCTAAAAATGCATGCATTTCTGCAACAAAAGCACCTGTATAACGATCCCACATAACCTTATACGTATTTTCACAACTTGTCCTGTCTTCATTGCATAATACCGCAGTATTCGGAATATCATTATTGTTAAATGCACATCCCTCAGAACCAAAAACCTCCACACGTTGATCATATCCATAAACAGCTTTTCTACTATTGTCGATAATTCCAATTGCATCGTTTTCAAATTTTAGTGTAACAACAGCAGTATCTACATCACCTGCTTTACCAATTTCAGGGTCTACCAATACAGATCCTACTGCATTAACTTCTGTAACTTCAGAACCGGCAAGAAATCGTGCCATATCAAAATCATGAATCATCATATCATAGAAAATACCGCCAGATACTTTTACATAATCAATAGAAGGTGGTTCAGGATCTCTGGAACTGATTTTGATAATGTTTACTTTTCCTACTTTTCCGTCACGTACCATACTATATACAGCATGATGATTATGGTCAAATCTACGACAGAAACCAATCTGCAGCTTTACACCTGCATTTTTTGCAGCATCAATTGCTTCATGTACTCTTTTTAAATCATAATCAATTGGCTTTTCACAAAAAATATGTTTTCCTGCCTTTGCTGCTTTTATAATGTATTTTGCATGTGTATCTGTAGATGAGCAAATTAAAACTGCTTCAATTTCTGGATCATTTAAAATGTCATTTGCATCCTTAGTGATATTTGGAATCCCATATTTTTTTGCAAATTGTTCCATATTTTTATTCATAAATGGATCTACAATCGTTTTAATCTGAATTTCTGGTATATACATAGAAATGTTTCTTGCGTGTACTTTGCCTATTCTTCCTGCACCAATAATACCTACTTTCATAATAAAAACCTCCACTTTCCTATTTTTAATTTTTTCCACTTCAACTTTTATGTTTTATGTGCTTTTGCACAAATATGTGCTTTTATAGTTCAAATTATATCTAATATTTTCCTTTATGTCAATACAAGTTTTATTAAAATCCTATATTTTCAATATTATATTTAAAATTTTTTCTATATTTTACCTTATGTGCTTTTGAATACAACATTAAAAGTTACTAATGTTTACTACTATGAACTTAAGTTTAATTTAAACTGCGAATTACAACTATTGATAAATACTTTTTGGAATGATAAAATATTTATAATATATTTATGTAATAATAAAAAATAAAGGAAAGAATTACAATGGGAAAAAAAACTACTATACAAATGGTTGCTGAAAAAGCAGGTGTATCACGAGGTACTGTAGACCGTGTCTTACACAACCGTTCTTATGTTGCTCCTGGCGTACGCAATCGTGTAATGGATGCTATTCAGGAAACTGGCTATCTGTCTCCGCTTCAGGATCATAAACGCACTATTTATGAAAAAGCCTTTTCTCCGATAAGATTAGGTGTCCTGATTCCTAACTGGACAGGACATTTTAAAACAGAAATTCTGCGTGGAGTGGATGCTGCTCGGACAGATCTTGTAGATTTTCATGTAAAAATCATACTTATGGAATGCCAGACAGATATTCCAGAAGAAACAATTGAGCTGTTAGATACTTTAATCGCACAGAATGTACAGGGAATCGCCCTCTGTTCTGTTAATGCTCCTGCTATTGAAAAAAAGGTTTCTGAATTGACAGATATGAATATTCCTGTAATTACATTTAATTCTGATCTTCCTAACAGTCGGAGACTTTGTTTTATAGGACAAAACTATCAACAGAGTGGTCGCATTGCTGCTGAACTTATGAGCAAATGTGTACCTATGACAAGTAAAATTTTGGCTGTAGTTGGAAATATGGAATTTGATGGTCACCGCATGCGCCTCAATGGTTTCTGCCAGCGTATGTACGAACTGGGTTTTAAAAAAAGTCAGATTGAAATTATTGAAACTTACAATGACTATCGAACAACTTACCGTAAGGTTTCAGAATCTTTAAAACAAATTCCACAACTTTCTGCAATCTATATGGCTAACCGCAGTGTAGCCGGATGCACCGAAGCAGTTAGTACTGCCGGTAAAAAAGGGACTCTACGTATTATATGTCATGATTTATCTGAGAGCACCAAACGACTGCTTCAAAACGGAAGTATAGATTTTACTATTTCTCAAAACATTTTCCAGCAGGGCTATCTCCCATTAGTTTATTTAAGAGAGTTGCTGCAAAAAGGAAATTTTCCAAAATTCAAACAGACAGACACCAATATATCCATTATTTGTTCTCAAAACATGGAAAATATTTTACAATAATTTTAAACATAGCAAGAGATTTGCACATAAATTTAAATATTCAAAAACTCAGCACTTTTAAAAGTGCTGAGTTTTTGAATATTAATTAATATAATTTAGTCAACAGTTACTTTACTATTATTATTTTTATAATTTCTAAATTGTTTTTCTAATTCCTCTAAAGACTTTCCATAAGTTTCAGGTACAAATACATTAGAACATACTATACATATAATACCCAATCCTACAAATACAAAAAATGTATTAGATAAACCAAAAGTAGCTATTGCCATAGGGAATACTAAACCAATCCCAAAATTAGAGATCCAGTTAAAAAACGTTGCAACACCATATCCCATTCCTCTTACTTTAAGTGGGAAAATTTCAGACAGTATAAGCCATGTTACTGGACCTAGAGTAGATTGAAATATTGCTAAATAAACTACAGTCAATGCAACAACCATATATGGAAGTATAGTTGAACCTACCAAAACACGTGAAACTATACCCATTAAAAGTAAAGTTATAGTAGTTCCTAAATATCCACCTATCAACATAGGTCTCCTTCTACACCTATTTGCTAGATAATGCATATAAAACCAAGATCCAAGAACAGATACGCACCCATTTGATACATTTGCAATCAATGCCGTCCTAATACTAAAGCCTGATTGCTCTAATACCGTTGTTCCATAATATATTATTACATTGATGCCTGCAATTTGCTGTATAATAGCCAATACAAGTCCAACAACTACAAGATGACGAATCCATGGAATACCTAAATCCTTAAAGGTAGCCTTTTCCATATTTTTCTCATCATCAATATTTTTCTGTATTTCTCTAAAATCTGCCTCAGCTTCTGCATCATCACGTGTCTGTCTTAAAATTTCCAATGCCTGAGTCATTTTACCATTAGCTGCCAACCATCTAGGTGTTTCAGGAACTATAAACATACCAAACCATAATACAACTGCTGGCAAACTAGCCAAAGCTATCATATAACGCCAAATACCAGAATTATCAAAAACATTTCCCAAAATACTATTGAATACAAAAGCCAATAATTCTCCTGTAACAATCATTAATTGATCCTGACAAACAACACTACCTCTTATTTTTGTAGGTGCTATTTCAGCAAGTAACGTTGGCACAACAACAGATACTCCTCCTACTCCCAATCCTACTATAAATCTGCATATAATTATAACTGTTGAATTAGGTGAAAGCGCACATCCTATTGTAAAAACAAAGAAAATTGTAGCAAGTATTTTAAGTATCTTTTTTCTCCCATATTTATCAGCAAAACGTCCCCATAATACAGCACCAAAAGCTGCACCCAATAATAGCGAACTAGTAACAAGTCCTTGTGTCAAAGGTGTCAAATTCAATTGGTCTTTTCTACTCATAAAAGTAAGAGAGCCATTAATTATACCACTATTATAACCAAATAAAAGTGATCCAAAAGTAGCCAAAATCGATATTTTCTTTAAAAAATTTTTTCTCTTTATGCTTTCTTCCATTTTAATTCCCTCCTATATTTTAATTTTTTAGATATAATTATTAATGTACCTACATAATAGTTTAAATTTTAAATCAAAAAATTTTTTTAAACCTTTACATCTTTCGTACATTTATTACTTTCGTACCTTTAAATCTTGCTAATACTATTTCACTTACAGCTTATTCAAAAGTATTTTCTTTTTCTAAGTTCTACATATCATTATTTGTCCATCCTATATGACAATTCCTATTTTTATTTTGTCTTTATTAAACATTTGTATTTTTCTCCAAGCACCTATATAACGATCCCACATAATCTTATACGTATTTTCACAGCTTGTTCCATGTTCATTGCATAATACCGCTTTTTTATTCATAAATTAATCTGCAATCGTTTTAATCCTAATTTATGGTATACATATAAAAATATTTCTTGCTTGTACTTTTCCGGTTCTTCCTGCACCGATAATACCTACTTTCATAATAAAAACCTCCATTTTCCTACTTTTAATTTTTTCCATTTCAACTTTTACGTCTTGTGTTCTTTTGCACAAATATGTGCTTTTATAGTTCAAATTATATCCAATATTTTCCTCTATGTCAATACAAATTTTCTTAAAACACTATATCTTCAATATTATGTTTAAAATATTTTTTATATTTTACATTGTGTGCTTTTGAATATAACATCAAAAGTTACTAGTATTTAATACTGTTAACTTAAGTTTAATTTAAACTGCGAATTTTTAGATTATAATTTTAGTAGATAAAAATAGTAGTAATTACTGCTTAAAAAATAAATTGAGATACAAAAGTACCTCACATAGATGAATATTTACAATGGATACAATGGATCATATTTCAATTACTTTAGTAGAAAAATCTGATAACAAAATAGAATTGGGGCCATATTACTTAAGAATGGAAGAAAAGCAATATGGAGATTTTTTCAAGAAATGAATTTTAGCAAACTTATTTATGGATAGTTTTAAAATTTAAAATAAAAAGTTAACGGGATAATTTCGCCATTTCTGGCTTCAGACGAAATTTCATGGCCCTGCATGTGCCTCAATGGTTTCTGTCAAAGTATGTACAAACTATGCTTTAAAACAAATTCCACAACTTTCTGTGATCTATAAGCCATATGTTAGTACTACCGGTAAAAAAGTAACTCTGGCATATTATACATGATGTACCTAAAAGCACCAAACAACCGCTTCAAAGCGTTAGTATAAATTTTATTATTTCTTAAAACATTTTTCGGCAACTATTGTAATTTTTTAAAAATAGTTTTCTATAATAATTTTTGATAAAAAACAGGAAACATTGATAAATAACCTTATTGTAAAACTATAAAAATTAATTTAGAGCATAATATTCCAATTATAATCCCTGCTATAACATCTGTTGGATAATGTACATATAGATAGATTCTTGAAAAAGCTATTAAAAGAGCTATCCCCATAAATATCAACTTATACTGGCTAAAGTACATAGAAAGTACTTCTGCAACAGCAAATGAAGATAAGGTGTGTCCAGAAGGAAAAGAATAGGACATAGGTTTTGTAATCAAGAGGTTAAAATTAATACTATTTTGATAATTGCATGGTCTAACTCTTCTTACAATATGTTTTACTATTCCTTCGCCAACAATGGTACTTATAATTAATGTAAGTATCACTATATTTCCAATTGCTCTATATTGTTTATCCAATATTAAAATTCCAGCTATCGTAATCCATATAAATCCTCCATTACCCATACTTGTTACTATAGGCATTACTCTGTCAAAATATTTATTTTGCATATACTTTTTAACAACATATAAGATATAATTATCAAATATATTTATTCTTCTCAAAGTACTTAAGTACATATTCTCACCCCTTTCTCATAATAACTGTTATGTATTGACTTACTCTGTTAAACATATGAATTGTTATCTTATGAATTGTTATCTTAAAATTTCTTTGCATAAAATTGTACTTATTAAATAATCTTCGTTATGTTATACATTATCTACGCTTAAAATTAAAATTATATTAAAATAGCGTTAAACTTCTATAAAAAATTTCTTTATTGAACAGTATCATACTTAAATCCGTTTGTAAGAAAATATATAAATGCTTTGCTGTTAATTACATCTAAATATATGTTATATACAATCAATTTCATATTATATTCATTTATGTATTGTATCAAAAATAAATTTTGCTATAATTATATATGAGGTGAAAATACATGGACAATAGTATATTAAATGTTGAACAAGCAGTAGACTTTTTGGGGGTAAGTGAAAAAACACTAATAAAATTACTTAGAGAAGAACATATACCCGCCAGAAAGATAGGTAGAGAATGGAGATTTAGTAAAGAGGCTTTAATAAAATGGTTGTCTTCTGGTGATTCACGCAATTATATTAATAAAGCTGAAATCTATCAAATTTCTGTAGATGAATCTGGCAAGTCTGAGCAACTATTAAATAATATTTCTTCAAATATATCAAGTCTAAAAAGTACTAATAATATCAAACTTATTTTAAAAAAGCTTAATAATGATGTAAATATTCCTGAAGATGTGAGTTTAAGGATGAGTTATAAACAACAAAGAGATATTGAAAAGCTTGAATTTAAGATATACTGGCCTCAAAGAAAAGAGTACAAAATTGATATAAATCAAAAATAGAACTTTATAAGAAATTAGGAAAGTTTTTTGAAAACATAGCAACTTAGTTTTTAGTCATAACAGTAAATAATCTCAGAACAAAGGTGGTATGAGTGTGCATATTAATAATGAAAAAGATAAGAAGGTTTTAGGAATTGAACGCAACATCTTTTTTACTGGTATAACTAGCTTTTTAACAGATACAACCACGAAAATGATATATTCTATTATGCCATTATTTTTAATGTCTATAGGTGCATCAAAAACAGAGGTATCTCTTATTGAAGGAATTGCAGAAAGTACAGCTTCAGTTCTTAAAGCTGTATCTGGCTGGTGGAGCGATAAAATTGGCAAAAATAAACCTTTTATGATTATTGGGTATGGATTTACAGCTATTTTGTCTCCATTATTTTCAATAGTGACTTCGCCTTTGCAGGTGTTAGTTATCAGATTCAGCGAAAGGGTTGGAAAGGGAATAAGAACTGCTCCAAGAGATAGTCTTGTAGCTGGTTCATCAAGTGATAGTGAAAAAGGAAAAAATTTTGGGTTCCACAAGGCTATGGATAATAGCGGAGCAATAATAGGACCTCTTCTTGCTTTTATAATTTTATCAGTATTTCCTGGTAATTATCGAAAGGTATTTATATTTTCAGCTCTACCTGGTATATTTGGGTTAATTACTATAATCTTCTTTGTAAAAGAAGCTAAAAAAAGTAAAGATGCCCTTCCTAAGAAGATTACCCTTAATGACTTTTCATATAAATATTATATATTTCTATGTATTGCTTTTGTATTTACCCTTGGTAATTCAACCGATGCCTTGCTGCTGGTAAAAGCTAATGACATAGGTATAAAAGCTTTATTTATACCTATTGTATATTTGATATTTAACTCGGTATCAGTAATATTTGCCGTTCCTATGGGAATCCTCTCTGATAAATTTGGTAGAGAAAAACTTATTATCTTTGGATATTTGCTTTATTTTGTAATATACTTAGGTTTTGGAATGACAACTAATAAGCTTCTAGTAATTTTGCTATTTGCACTATATGGGCTTTACAGTGCAGCAACAGATGGAATACAAAAAGCACTGGTCTCAGACCTTATCGATAAAAATAAGAGGGGTACGGGATTGGGAATATATAATTCATTAATAGGTATAACCTTACTCCCCGCAAGTCTTATAGCTGGTGTTTTATATGATAAGGTTAATAATAGTGCTCCTTTTTATTTAGGTTCAGCAATGGCTTTAATTGCTGCAATATTAATGTTCTTATTTTACAAGAAATTTAACAAGGTGAATCAAATATAATCTAAACAAGCAAATTTCTTAAAATGTATCTTAACTGAATGTACAATTTTAGTAAAAAATTACACTCATAAAATTAAAATAAAACAATGCTAACTTTTAATAAATGATGGTCTTGAAAATATATAAGAACAAAGAATACAGTGTTTGAATATATAGAAATATTCTATATATTCAAACAAAATCCTGCATTCCTCATTATAAATATATTTCACCATAAGTAAATTGTTCAGTATAAGTTTTTTAAGCTACATATAATTAATTATTTCTAAAACTCTTCTACTTTTTCCCATTGTTTTGTTTCAGCAGATTTTAAAATTGTTGCAACACAAGTATCAATTTTTGCTCCGAATTTGAAATTGCAAACATAATCAGTACCATTAGTGAAAGCATCTAACACATGTGCAACTTCTATAACTTTTTGATCATTGTAACTTAATTCTATGCCAGATGCAGGTTGGAACATACCATAATCACCATGATCTGGTCCTAATAATACATTTCTAAATCCACGATCAATAGATTTATCTTTGTGGAAGTAAACATTAACTTCGTTTAATCTTTCCAAATTAAAGGTTGCAGTACCTAAAGTACCTTGGATCTCAACACCTAGATAATTTTTTCTTCCAGTAGCTACACGGCTTGATGATAACTGGCCAGTAGCACCGTTTTTATATGAAGCAGTAAATGCTATATAATCTTCTGTTTCAACATTGCCCATTTTAGTTGAACCAGCTTTTATTGGTCTTTTTGGAATATAAATTTTTGAAATTGCATTAACCGATTCAATATCTCCCATTATATATTGAGAAATACTTAATAGATGTGAACCTAAATCGCCAAGTGCTCCACTTCCAGCCTGTTTCTTTATATGTCTCCAAGCAAGAGGAATTGATGGGTCAAGAAGCATATCCTGGTCATATCTTCCGTCAAATCGCATAATTTGTCCTAACTTTCCCGATTCAACCAAATGTTTCATATATGCAGTAGCTGGCATCATAACCATATTAAATCCTACATAGTTGAAAACATTTTTTTCTTTTGCAATCTTGGCCAATTCTTGTGATTGCTTTCCAGATAAAGATAATGGCTTTTCAGAATATACACTTTTACCTTTTAATAATGCTGCTTTAGCAATCTCATAATGAAAAGCATTTGGAGTAACTATATCAACTATATCAACATCATCGGAATTAATAACGTCATTATAATCAGTTGTCCATTTTTTAAAACCAAATTTTTCAGCTGAAGATTTTGCTGATTCTTCATTAACATCCATTAAAATACTGAAAACAGGTTCTCCAATTTTTTCTCCATATATACTGTATGCTGACATATATGAACTAACATGAGCTCTGCCCATCCATCCTGCACCAACCATACCAATTCTAACTTTTTTACTCATTAAAATTACCTCCTAACATAATATGTTTTTAAAATCGTTTTCAAGTTGAACATATATCCAAATTTTATTTATTACTTTGCTTGCAAGAATTAAAAATCCTAAATTATAACATTGTACTTTATACTCCTAGACTTTTTAAATAATCTCTTGTTCTTTTTGCTATTGGAAATGGAACATCAAAAGATAAAACAGGATACAAATCTTGCTCTACAACAGCATATCCATCATAGCCAATCTTATTCATGAAATCAAATAATTCTTTGAAATCAATACTACCCTTTCCAGGTTCACACATTATATCTTTTGTAACTGCCTTTGCAAAGGACCAGCCGTTCTTGTCCATTTCTTTCTTAACATTCATGTCACACTTTTTTATATGCAAATATGGTATACGTTTATAATGCTTCTTATAAAAACTAATAGGTTCACCACCACCATAGACATGATGTCCAGTATCAAGGCATAAAGTTGCATCTGTATTTGCTAATAATCTTTCGATTTCTTCTTCAGTTTGAATATAAGAATCAACATGTGGATGAAATGCTGGTACCAAACCATAACTTCTTATGTGATCACAGACTCTTTGAACGTTTTTATAAAGCTGATTCCACTGATCTTCTGTTAGTTTCTTAGGCATTGCTAACTTACCTGTCATCAAATCAGTATACATATCAGCTAACATAACAACGTACTTTGCTGTTGGAAATTTTTTCAATAAAGGTGCTAACTCATCAATAGTCTTAAACATATTATCAATAGATGCATCATCTACGTAATTTCCACCAACGGTTCCTGCAACTAGTTTTAATTTACGCTTTTCTAGTTCAGCATTTAAAGATTCATAGTCAGTTGGAAAATAACCCCATGGTCCTAGCTCTACATACTCATATCCAGCTTTTTGCATTTCATCCATACATCTTTCCCAAGAAACTTGCTTATTATTATCGGGAAACCATACACCCCAAGAATCGGGAGCCGTACCTATTTTAATAGTCATATTTCATTCACCTCATTTATTTATAATTTTTGAATTAAAACCTATAGACCAGATGAGGCCTAATAGATCTAGCATTTAATTACGTAATCAATTACTATGCTTACATTATGTAATAATTTACATTCAAAATCAATTTCTCTATTTGCCTAATAATATACATTTTATGCTCTTTAACAATTTAATAATTATATTATAAACACTAGTATTTCATAAAAGTGAATGTAAAAATGCACAAATATATCATAGTTAGTAAATTTATTACTGCATAAACCCAATTAAGGAATCAGATGGCTAGAACTAATAATTTACATTATAATAAGTTATAGTTTTGTAAAAATAGAAATGAAGTGATAAATATAAGGATGGCTATATTTGATTTAAAAAACAAAATATTATATTATTATGATAGTTGATTTTATCATAGTTGCTATATTTTTACATATGTTAATCATTATTTTTCTTAATTAATTTTTTATGATACATATGATGCAACAAAAATATTTTATTCATAGTAAATTAGTGGGAGGTATCTATAAATGAAAGCCTTAGATCGTGGAGTTTCTCAATCATCAGAAATCTTTTTTCATATTCCTTCAGATTTTGCAGTAAAAGCACTTTATTATATTTCATACGTCGGAAATTTTGAATGTACAAAAAATTATCAAATAACAAGAAATTATTTAAATTTATTTTTGTTAATTTTTATTGACGACGGAAATATGACCATAACATATCGTAAAAAAACTATGATTGCTATTCCTGGGGATATCGTAATATTAGACTGTAAAGAACCTCATTCTTATGGTGCTGTTGGTAACCTTAAATTCCATTTTTTTCATTTCAATGGTTCTGGTAGCCAACCATACTTTGACTTGATAACTTCAGAAAATAGTTATATTTTAAACCCTTCACGGCGTCTTATGGTTGATAGTTCATTTGAAACAATTTTTCAGTTGGCAAAAGAAAACGTTTTAAATGAACATTTAATATCTGTACAGGTACACTACATTTTGAGCGCACTTGCTTTGTCTAAAAATGAATATTCCACTTTAGAAAATTCTATTGTCAATAATTCAATAGTCTTTATTGAAAAATTTTTTTATAACGATTTGTCTGTAAAAGATATTGCTGATAATGTCAATTTAAGCGAATTTTATTTTTCAAGATTATTTAAAAAATACACAAATAAGTCTCCACATAAATATTTATTAGGTATCCGTTTAAACTATTCACAGAAACAGTTGCTTACATCGACTAAAACTATTGAAGTCATCGCATCTGAATGTGGTTTTAAAAGTACAACTCAATTTATTCGAGCTTTTAAAAAGGCTATTGGTATAACACCAAACAAATTTAGGCAGTCAGCAATTTGATGAATATAAACCTTTTTAAACAACTTTTTAATAATATTTTCAACTATATAAACTTATCCAAAGTATATAAAATTATAAATAATATGCACTTAATACTTCATAAAGAGCCATATATTATTTTCTAATCTATACTTTAAAAGCAATTTCAATAACATTTCAAAGAATTTTTTATATATAGTTATATATCACTAAGTAAGGAACAAAGTTTAATAATTATATGAATTATAGCATAAAAAGTTGATTTTTAAGCAATGTATGTAATTGATTCAAATAGTAAATTAATAGATAATTAAATATAGAAAATGTTTACAATAATATTCTGTTGGGAGGTGATATAAGATTATATACAATAAAAATATAGTTACACATTAACTTTGCAAAGGAAATTGACACATTACTTCAACTTTTAAGAATTACTTTCATCAATTCTGATATTGTCATACGCTAAATATTTCTTATTTTTTTTGAATATTGATGAATAAAAAGTTAAATCCTCAAAGTTAAGAAAATGAGACATACTGATTGATTTCGTCTCTATTTACAAAGTATAAAATAAATAAACATACGAATAACAGTCAGCATGCCAAATAAAATCCATCTTATATTATAGCAACTAATTATGAATCTCGCAATGTATTAAATTCAAAAAGTTAAAATTAAAAGAAATGGGGAAATTAAAATGATAAAAAACATACAAGGTCATGACACCAAAAAGACTATAAGAAAAATAGCTGTTATATCTACTTTAGGCGGGCTTCTATTTGGATATGACACTGGTGTAGTTAATGGTGCACTTACTTATATGAAGAGACCAGATCAGTTAAACTTAAGCCCTACTGCTGAAGGACTTGTTACAAGTTCGTTATTATTGGGTGCCGCTTTTGGTGCAATGTTTGGTGGACGATTATCTGATAAATATGGTAGAAAATCAGTTATTAAGGCTCTAGCAGTAGTATTTTTTATTTCAACATTAGGATGTTCTTTTTCACCTACTTCAAACGTTATCATTTCATTTAGATTTATTTTAGGACTAGCTGTAGGAGGAGCCTCAGTTATAGTCCCAACATTCCTAGCTGAAATAGCTCCTGCAAAATTAAGAGGTAGTATAGTTACCCAAAATGAAATGATGATTGTAACTGGACAATTATTAGCTTATGTATTTAATGCTATTTTAGGAAATGTATTTGGAGATACTGCTGGTATTTGGCGTTATATGATAGCTATTGCTTCTATTCCAGCAGTATTCTTATGGTTTGGAATGTTTATGCTTCCAGAAACACCAAGATGGTTAGCTGCTAATGGAAAAGTCGCTAAAGCTTTAGAAGTTTTAAAACAGATTCGTGAGGAAGCAGAAGCTGAAGCAGAATTAGAAGAAATACAAAAAAATATTGATGAAGAAAAAAATTTAGATAAAGCTACATTTAGGGAATTATCTACTCCTTGGATTCGACGTCTTGTTTTAATTGGATGTGTTATTGGAATTATCGTACAATTTTCTGGGATTAATGTAATGATGTATTATGGAACAACAATCCTAGAAAAATCTGGATTAGGTACAAGAGCAGCATTAGTTGCTAATATAGGAAATGGAATAACTTCTTGTATTGGCGTTTTGGTATTTATAAAGTTGCTTAGTGATAGATTTGGTCGAAAAAGATTATTTTTAATTGGACTTTCTGGAACTACTATAGCTATGATAGCGATGACTATTGTTACATCAACAATATCAAAATCATATTTACTTCCAGTTCTTGTAATGTGTTGTACTATTACCTATTTAGCTTTTTACCAAAGTTGTCTTGGACCATTAGCATGGTTATTAGAGTCAGAAATTTTTCCATTAAGATTAAGAGGTTTAGGAATGGGTATTGCAGTATTTGTACTATGGATAAGTAATTTCTTAGTAGGTCTTTTATTTCCTATAATGTTAGCAAGATTTGGACTATCTGGTTCATTTATATCATTTGCTATATTCTCAATTTTAGGTTTTATATTCATGTGGAGATTTTGCCCAGAAACTCGTGGCAAATCACTAGAGGAAATAGAACAATCATTCAGAGAATATAAAAAACCAGAAAAAGAAATGCTTTAATATTATGTATATGTAAATATTTATATAATATAATCTTTGTAACTAAATAGCCAAAATTTATTTCTCGCCTATATGTATAACTAACAAACTTTCTATCATATCAGGCGGGAAATTTTTAGTTTTCGTGAATTGATATAATTTATCCAAAAGTAGTTCAAGTTAAAACAGCAAAAAATATTACTATACTTGCAGACATAAAATATTCTTTTTATTTTTGCTCAAAATCATTAATTTAGTAAACTTTTTAAGAAGATTACGTCTTAATCAAGTTTAATATTAGACTCTCTATTAAATAAACCTATTCCTTATTTACTTTAGTTTTATATTCCATACCCCAATCCCACATTGAGTCAAGAATTGGTTTAAGACTTAAACCTAATTCAGTAAGAGAGTACTCAACCCTTGGTGGAATTTCGGCATAAGCCTTACGAACTACAAGTCCATCTTCCTCCATAGCTCGCAGCTTCTGAGTAAGAACTTTTTGACTTATAGAACCCAATGATTTTTTTAGTTCACCAAACCGCTTTGTGCCGTCAATAAGGTCTCTCAATATTAAAACCTTCCACTTCTCTCCTATAAGCAAAAGAGTTGTTTCAACCGGACATGGAGGAAATTCTTTATTCACGAATATCATCTCCTTTCAAATAATAACAGCTCATTTTTAATAGTTACCTACAGGTACTTATGGTACTTTAAAGTGCTTACTTGCAAAAATATACTTATAAAATTATTATATATTTGTGGCCACTAAAAATCAATTTAATTGAGGAGATGTTAAGTATGAATGAAGTAATAAAATTTTTAAATAACAACCCAGTACAGTATTTGGCAACAGTTGGCCGCGATGGAAAAGCAAAGTGTCGTCCTTTCATGTTCTGTTTTGAAAAGGATGATAAGCTGTGGTTCTGTACTAACAGCACTAAAGATGTTTATAAAGATATGAAAGAAAATCCTTATATTGAAGTTTCTGTTTCCAGTCCTAAATACGCTTGGATTCGTTTAAATGGTAAGGCTGTATTTGAAAACAATATGACCATAAAAGAAGGCTGTATGAAAAATCCTATTGTAAAAGGTCAGTATAAAACTGCTGATAATCCAATATTTGAAGTATTCTACCTTGCAGATGCGAAAGCTGTTATAGCTGACTTTTCAGGCAATCCACCTATAGAGTATACCCTTTAACTTCAATTTAGAGAATATATATTAAAGAATTTTATAGTATTTTTATTTGCAAAACAAATATTATTACATAAAATAAGCACTGGGTAAGACTAGTGTTTATTTTATGTAATAAAACTGGTTATAGATAATAGTTATGAGGGAAGTGTTATAAATATAAATGATTATTGGAATACATAATATTGTAAGAAAATATTATATTGAAATAATAATTTTATTTAGGGAAAGTCCATAGGTTTGTGTAAAATAGAATAGACGGGATAAAATTTATTTGGAAATTACTATAGGATTAAGTTTCTGTAGTAATTTTTATTTTTTAGGGGATAACTAATAATAGTGTTTTTTAACTTTCTGATAATAGTATTATCTGTAATAATAATACTATTATTCACTTTTGTGTAAAATGGTACAGGCTTTATTTCTATATATATGGTTCTATTCTATCTTTAAACTTTATAGTTAATTGAGCCAGTGTATTTGCCCAGTTTTGAGAAGGTGATGTCCATTTCTGCTTCTAAAAATTGCTGTATTATGCTCCTAAATAATCTTTGCATAAGTCCATTTTTACCTACTAAATCTTCCATACTATTGCATTTCTTTAATTCCTTTTTTAAATCAATATCAGGTATTTCTAATACATTCATATTTAAATCTCCTCTCAAAAATTATTTATATTTATTATTACCACTATTACCAGTTATACATACATAAAAAGAACGTACCTAGATTTGATTTACACAAATCTAGGTACGTTCTCAAAATTGTAAATATTTGTATTTATTTTTTCTCATTTATAGTATATAGAAAAAGTGGCTAAAGGTCACTTCATTCTTATATTTTATTATTTAAAATATAACTTTTCTACGGTAGTACAAGAATTTGCGGTATTTTATTCTGCTTGCCCTCTTAATTTCATTTGTTGATCATATTGTGCTTTTGATATTTTCCCACTTACGTATGCCTGCTTAAGCTGTGGAACTGAAAGAGTGCCAGGTGACACGACACTGCTGCTTGTGTTATTATTAGAGGTCGATGAGGCTTTAGAAGTATTAGAATTAGTAGATTGTTGTAATGCCTTTGCACCTGCTTTACTAATTTCTACAGTATCTCCATGAGATGAAACGTATTTAGTTGCTACTTGTGTATTATTTTCTGATTGTACGCCTTGCTGAACTCCTTGCTTTTTTCCTTGATTATCTGTTCCCTGTACATTTGTTTGAGAATTCCTAATGCTTAGATTTCCATACGTGCTGTTACTTGTTCCTCCAATTGTAATATTCATCTTCATTATCTCCTTTTTACTATATTTAATATTGTTAGTTAACTGAAAGTGAGTTATTACGTATTAAAATATAAATATGGTATGGAAGTAGTTAAGCTACTGTCCTGTCATAATGTATAATTATACCTAATAATTATTAAAATTTCATTAAAAAGAAGAATCATACATTTAAAATTTTTTATTTAGAATCGTTGTTAGAAACATGTTTTATGATATAGTTTTTATGTCAAAAATTGGTTCGTAAAATTCTTATTTTGTTCATCAGCCAAAAAGATCCAATACCAGTATAACTGTTATGAAGTGCAAAGTAAAATTAAAAACGTAGTAATATCAACGCTTTGATGTAGATACGAATTCCTAGAAATATTGAGAAAATATAATAATAAGTAATCTTTTAAAATGGCTATTTTACTAGTTCTTAAATGCTATTTTTCATTTCAACTTGATGGCTAGAGGGTAATACCAGCGAACGTGTCACCAGGGTGTACAGTAGATATTATAATTTAAAATCTTATACTTGTATAAAAAGAAAAAGGCATAACTGCCTTTCTTTTTGGGGTAGAAGGAGCATCCGTGTCATGTACTGAAAAAGTTATTTTTACAATAAAATTGTCTATATTTTATCTAGAAAATGGCAGACTATCCCTTGGACTTTGTGTGTAAAATTATGGTTTCGTATGTTTATTCAAATCAAATGTCTTTTGAAAAGATTTTATATTACCAGGATAAAATGTATCAGAATATATAAAATCTGCACCTAAGTGCACAGCTTTATTTAGATCCATTGGTGCGTCAATTGTCCAACAAAATACTTTTAAGCCATCTTTATGAGCTTGCTGCACAAGTCTTTTATTTAAATAATTAATATTACAGTCAACTCCAGTAGATCCAAATGACCTAATATATCTATAGCCATATGTTATCCTGTTTGGATTTACCATTGGCATTAAGATAATTTTTTATCCTTACTACGCAAATACTCTAAATCCTTATAATTAAATGAATGAACTAATAATTTTCTTTCATATCCATGTTTACGTATAATTCGTAAAAATGTATTTAAATTTCTATCTTTGCTACTAAGGAATTTAATATCAAATATTGGTGTAAGCTTATCTTTTTTACATTCTATAAGTGCATTTTCGAACCTAGGTAATCTTAAATTGGGGTAAGTTGATATATTTGATCCGTTGTTGATTATAAGACTGTCTACTATATGTGAACTTTTGCTTGTTATTAAACCATGTCCATTTGTAGTCCTATCAAGTGTTCCATCATGTAGTAAATATAAAATACCATCAGATGATGGAATAGAGTTCTCAGGGTCAATACTGCTTGCACCACGATGTGCCACTATAATTGGCTTACTTGAATTTATAGAATTATATCTTTGATTTATTACTATATGTGACAAATTATTATAATTATTTTTATTATCAACTAAGTTTATTTTTTGCTTTAGCACTGCATATGAAACTTTTGAAAAATTTGCTTCTGAAATCAGTATGATTAATAAAATAATAATTGTCGTTATTATACTCTTATGAATAATATTATCCCCACTTGTTAAATACTATGATTATGTTTCTACAAAATTAGCTGTATTTTATTACATAGAATCTTGGTATAATAGAAATAGAATACATGATTCAATAGGTTATATTACTCCTTAACAATATGAAAATGATTATCAAAAGTTAGATGAGCATTTTCATTCAATTTGAATTTTAAAATTGCCTAACTAATATAAAGACAAATGAGCAAAACATCTATAATGCTTAAGAATATCATTTTTATTTATATTGTTCGTTTCAGCCCTACTATATGATCATTGTTATCTTTAAAATACACATTTAAGCCACCCATGCCTATGAATCTTAACTCATTATTATAATTTAACCTAGCATTGTTTGTTAAATTAATTATATAATTTTTATATATAACATAAACGCTATTTTTATTTGTGTAAAAACCAACAAAATTCAAATCATTAAGTCTTCGTGTTTTTATCAGATTATTATTGTTTACAACATAAATTATACTCTTATTATCTAAAGATCTGGCATAAACATTATCATTTGAATCACAGCCAATTATATGTTCTCTTTTAATACCAGGTATGAGTTTTGAATGACAATATAAATTGTTATTATTGTCTTCAAAATACAATGCAAGGGAATTATTTGCCAGCAGCATGTTATTAACACTATGGCCTGGGTAAATTTTTCTTACATTCTTCATAATATTAAGATAATATATACTGTCTATCTTATTATTCCCACTGATTTGTTCCAAGTTAATAAAAATAAGATTTGTAGCATTTGAATAATCAACTGATTTTATTGCTGAATTTTTAGGCACAGCAAAAGACTTTTGTTCAGCTATAAGTCCGTTTTCAATATTATACGTTTTTACTTCTAATTTACTATTTAAAATGTAGAAATACATTATAATATTGCGGTTTCCCATAAGTATTGATTTCCTTATTCCTGATTTTTCAGAAATTTTCTTAATTAATTTATTTGTTCCAATTTCTTTAACATAAATTTCAGAGTTATAAAGATAAGTGCAATACTTGTCATCATAAGAAAATGATATATCTATAGCTTCGTTAGGTACAGTGTTCATAGTGAAATTTGGA
The DNA here is from genome assembly GCF_017874415.1 of Clostridium algifaecis. Taxonomy (GTDB): domain Bacteria; phylum Bacillota; class Clostridia; order Clostridiales; family Clostridiaceae; genus Clostridium_B; species Clostridium_B algifaecis. The sequence goes on along the minus strand of NZ_JAGGLM010000007.1, from coordinate 69,778 downwards.
ACTTCTTTTAAAGATGTCTTAGAATTTGCATCATTTGCCTGTGAAATATTGTGAGTTACTATAGATGCATTAAGGTGTGAAATGACTACAAAACAAATTATAAAAGCACAAAAGGCATAAATAAAAGTTAAAGAAATCAACGATCTTTTTAATTTATTCTTTATTTTCAATCTTATCATCATCCATTTCCATAATTTAAGGTGCAATTAAAAATGCAGTAGCAATTGAACGTTCTCCAGCAATATCACAGGGGTTATTGATAGTTTTGCCCAGATAATTCAAAGTTGTCGATGAACCTCCGTCTAAATTGGCTGCATTGTAAGCTCCATATTTTAACATTATATCTTGAGTATCTATATAATTTGCGCCAGCACTGTCATGTTCTCTTCCATCAACTGCAAGCAGAAGAACTGTTCCGTCTTTTCTCTGTCCTATAGCACTGCGTGGCTGAAGCGATGTACCACCCTTTGTTACAAGAGGTTTTCCATTTAAAACAAGTGCAGGTCCAAAAGAAATTGCACACTTAAGGTTAGAATTGTAGATTTCACCCATTGTCATGGAATTACCAATAATAAGAATATTATTCTTATTAAAACCTATGACATTAAATTTGTTTAGACCGCTTTGCTTAAATTTAACAACATCATTGCTGATTACTATCCCATCAGGCTTTGAACCTGTACCCATTAAATTATCATCTAAAAATCCTCCTGCATTAATTCCTCCAACAGCATTATAGGATTTGACAATTTCACTGAGAGTTGCTCCTGTATGTCCAAATTTAGGTGCTATTCCTAAAAATATCTTTGAAGAATCACTTATAACCATTAATTTAGCTTTAAAGTTTGTTTCTTTAATGTCAATAATTTTTATTTTTGTACTGCTTTTTTTAGATCTTTGGATATCAATACTATTGACAATTTCCTTGGAGTCTCTTACAGAAGAATTAGTTTTTGCGAGAATACTATTTATTTCACTGCTGCTTAGGAACCAGGTAGCAAAAAACTTGTTTTTATTTGTAGCCATGCTGGTGGAAACAATATAGTCCCTATAATTTATAAAAGGTCCGTGATATATAAGAATTACGCTAAACAAAATCAGAAAAATAATTTGGCAAATTATAAAATGACATATATATATATAATTTTGTTTTTTTGCTTTTTTTTCATTTATATTACCTTATTTCTAAATATTTTTAAAATTAAGCTTGTATTTTACTATTAAAAATAAATAAACGCTGAACGGTATAGCTTATAGTAAATAAAAGCATTTCTGTTATAATTTTACTCCAAAACAGCCATATATGAAGGGTTTCAGAAAAAAAGCTTAATATAAAATAGTTAACAAATAATAAAGCACACACAAGTAAATAATAGCTGATCAATTCATTTATGTTTTTTCTATCTCTGCCTTTAACATTGAAAACCAGAAATTTATTTATAGTAAAGTTAACAACCGAGCTTGCCACTCTAGCAATTACTACTGATATGAATAAATTTTTCGTTAACCACTGAACATAAAAGAGCAAAAAATAATCCACAAAAGCCGCAGAAACTCCTGAACCACAAAACTTTAAAAAAGGCATGAATATACTTATAGAATCTTTCACAGCCCTAAAGTGGGATGATTTATTTGAAAATTCATACACGGTATCAATCTCTATTTGTTTAAATCCATACCCTGCTTTTTTTGCCTGAAGCAACATGTTCATTTCATATTCATAATGTTCACCTTTAATAGATAACAACCAAGGCAGTGATTTTATGGGAAGTCCTCTAAGACCAGTCTGGGTATCCAGCAACTTAGTACCGCATGCTAACTTAAACATACCCCTGGCAAATGCATTGCCAATTGCACTTTTCCAAGGAACTTTGCCTATAAATTTTCTTACTCCAAGAACAATTTTATGATCACTATTTGATAATTCTAAACATACATTCAATATATCTTTCACCAAGTGCTGTCCATCTGCATCAGCAGTTACCACTCCTATTTTCTCATCAGTATTATCTTTTATATAAGTAAATCCAGTTTTAAGGGCACATCCTTTGCCCATATTCTTATCATGTTTAATCACTGTGCAACCTAATATTTTACACTGCTTAAAAACAGAAGCATAAACTTCACCACTGCCATCATTAACAATCAATATTTTATAATCACAATTTAGTTTTAATTCTTTAATTAATTCTATAAGATGATTATCTGGTTCAAATGCTGGAATTAATATAATCATTATTATACCTCTTTATTTGTTTTTACTTAGATATTACAGTTCGTATCAAGTTTACGTTGGCAATTTTCTTATCTAAAAATATATTTACATTGTTTTTTGAACGTCCAATAGATTGCAATATAACTGTAAATGTTGCATTAATAACATAAGTTTAATTAAAAGGAGTTTTCACTAAAATTCCATTATTTATTGATGTAATTCCATCACTATATGGTTGAAGGAATATACATTTGTATGTTGTTTTTTTCCCCGTCTTAAACTCTTCTACAGTACCTTTAAGGGTATCATTTATATAAACTTTTCCTCTAGCTGTAACAAATAAGTTGGCTTTGCTTACTGGGGTATTTAACTGAAGTGTCTGCCAGCTTGAAGTATTATTTTTCAATGTACCAAAGTATATCTTACCAATATTATTACTGCTATCCACATCTCCAATATAAACCTGGTCATTATTGTCTATCTCTAATAGGCATGATTTCGTCGAACCAATGAAGCTAAAAGCATTATTTATTCCAGTTGCATAAACCTTGTTATTAATTAAATCTTCGTATACCATTTTATCTTCGTGGGGTACCACTTCCATATTTCCTATATTATAAGTTTTAGTATTAATTTTCTTTTTAGATTTCATTATATTTACCCAATATATGACGTCTTCTTTAGCGCCATTTGATACTTTAATGTAAATTACATTTGGAAGAGGTGCTGCTTCAATATCCGTTACTTCAGCTGTTGAACTAATCATTGCAAACTTAGTTATATTATTCTTTTGTGATTTATCAACGTCATAATATGATAATAAAAGATTACTATTTTCCTTTTCTGCAATAAGCATTCTGTTTCTATCTGGTAGCCATTTATAAAAAGATAATTTAACTCCATTAGAAAAACTTACATTATTACTTTTGCCTGTTTTAGTATTAACTACATATAACGCATTGTTCAAATAATAGGCAATATAGTTTGCATCATAGGAAATATTTACGGATTTAGCGTTATTCGGCACATTAACTTGAAAAACAGAAGCCTTGTTACTTGAATTAACTACTTTTTTAGATTTTACAACAGTATTTGAAGCTAAAAAATAGTTATTTATATAGAAAAGCCCACCAAACTGTATGATTAATGAAATTATAATGCATATTGTTATTTTTTTTAATACTTTCATAGCTTACTCTCCTTTCAGCTAAGGCATAACGATAAAAGCGGATGGAACTGCTCTTTCACCAAGTGGGTCGCAAGGATTGTTAATAATTTTACCATCATAATACATTGTAGTTGACGAACCGCCATCCAAATTAGATGCATTGAGTGCTCCATATTGGAGCATTATATTTTGTACATCTTTAAGCGAGGCTCCTATACTTTTAGTTGTTCTTCCATCAATAGCAAGTAGTATTATAGCACCATCGCTACGTTGTCCAATTGCTGTCCTCGGTGCGATTCCCCAACCTCCATCCCCAGATTTTATTGTACCCTTGCCATTAACCACAAGCGCAGGGCCAAAAGATACTGCATCAGTTACATCAAGTCTCTTCAAATCATTCAAATTGTGAGGCCCTACAAGAAGTTGCCCTTTCTTTGTAATTGCTGTAATATCAACTTTTTTATCATAATTTGTTATATCATTAAATTTGATAACTCCATTACTCATAATAATACCCGTCGGTGTTCCACCTGTACCAGTCCATTTCGTATTAGATGATGATGAGTCTGAAAATCCTCCTGCATTAACAGCTCCTATAGCACCATTATCCTGTGCTATATGACTTGTTGGTTCTCCTTCGGATCCCAGTTTACTACTATAGCCAGCTTTCACTTTTGTTGAGTCTTGAATAATAAGTACATAGCCTGAGAACTTTATTCCATTTGAAATGTCATATCTTTCAATTATATTATCATGGGTGTTGTCAAGCTTGACAAGAGTATCATTTCCTTGCTGTACAGTTTGAACTGTGTCTTCACTTCGAATTTTCTGAATTTCAGCATCCGATAAAAACAGCTTTGCAATCCATTGGTGGCTAAGTGTAGTCATTGCAGCATCTACAATTGTCTTTTTTACATTATTAAAGGGTCCGTAAAATATAATTAATGGAGTTGTAACTCCAGTAAATATTAGCCCAAACATCACATAAAATATAAAGTTTCTTAGTGTGTGCTTCTTTTTCTCTCTTGACATATTACTTAAATTCATTTTTCCTCCTACACTTTTCAAGATTTCACCACTTAATATTCCATAATTTAATAAAATTAACTGTACATTAAATATAGAATGATATTTACTCACTGTTTTTAATATATCTATAAGAAGTTAAAATTAGATTAAATTTTAATTAGAATTTTATAAAAATTTAGTGCTTCATATTTTTACAATTTTCCGCCAAATTTGTTGGTACAAGAAAGGTATTAGAATTACTATTAAAAAGATCTTAGAAACTTTGATATGGTTAAATGATTTGTTAAGATAAATATATAGAAATTCCTTAATTAAATTTCTTTACAGTACAGTGTAATAGATTAGGAGATTGTTGATGAAGGACTATCTAGATAAATTATTAAAGGAGTAAAAAAAAAGAGAAACAGGTGAATGTAAGAGTTACCATATAGATAGTGGAAGTGTATAGATGTATTATGTTACACGAACCCCTACATGGATAGATTTAATCATTCCATATAATAAAGCAGCCTAGTTAAATGGCTATGGCCGCTTTTTTATGATTTTCCCCAAAATTTCAATATTAACAGTATTATTTATTGCAACCGCTCGCTGTGTTACCAAATTTTTTATTCATTTTACAATTAGATTACTTGTAATTATCAAAACTCTCATCTCCTTTTGATAATTTAGAAGTAGTACCAGTTTTTAATATATAAGTTATAACAAATAATATAAACCATTAAAACTAAAAGAATGTATATACTACTTTTAACCTTAACATATCATTATTTCTATGATTTACTAAATATTTATTAAAACTCAAATAAAATCATCTGCACTAATAAATTGAAATCCCCTTTTTTTAAGAATAGGTAAAACCGTTTTAAGAGCCTTTATTGTCTTTTCAGGAAAGTTCTTCATTCCTCTACTACCATCATGCAGTAATATAATGTCACCAGGCTTTATATTATTTATAATCCTCTGTTTTATATAATCTTCGGTTACCCATTTACTCCAGTCCATAGCATGCATGGACCAAAGAATAATTTTTAGATTATTAGATTTAGCATAATGATATGTTAATGGATTAAATATTCCCCAAGGAGGTCTAAAAAATTTAATATTTATTCCTAAATCATCCATGATATTTAAAGCCTTTACAAAACTTTTCTTCGTTTGATATGGTAATGAAAAAATTGCATTTCCATGCCTTAAGGAATGTAATCCAATACAGTGTCCTTCATTTTTAATACGTTTAATTACATCAGGGTACTTTTGTGCATTTTCTGCAAGAACAAAAAATGTACATTTTACATCATTTATTTTAAGTATATCCAAAAGTTTTGGTGTATATTGAGGGTCTGGTCCATCATCAAATGTTAAAACAATAGATTTATCATCATTAGATGAAACTTTTTTAATCACTTTATTTGAGAAATCCCTATAATATAAACTTGGTAATATTGCATAACTTAAAACTAAAGAAAATACGTCCAATTTCAAATTAGTCACCCATCCTTCTAATCATAAATACAATCATAACTCTATTTTAATTAATACAGGAAAATCAAATACTATTATGGAGTAAAGATCCTTATTAAAGCAAATTTCTCCATTACTATAATAACTTTTCTCGAAAAAGTAGACACTCTAGAGTTAAGGGCTTTTCTAATATCGCATAGTTACTATCTCTTATAATTTAGTATAATTTTCTATATGAAAATTAATTATGATGCCATTAAGGTATTTACATTTTTCATTTTATATCTCAATCCCCATGGAATTATATAATCACTCAAATTAAAGTATAACCAAAATTTATTTAAGTATTAGCCAGGATGATATAAACGATGTATATCATCTCGTCGAGCTATAGTCTATAGTATAAAACTTAATGCAATTAAATAGTTTAAATCTATATAAAAATATAAGATTTAAACTATTAATTTTTTGATATATTATTAATATTTTTGATATTAGATTTTTGATATTTTTTATATAGTTATATTACTAAGCATATGAATTAATTATGTGCATTGATGATGATTGTGTATTTTGCTTATTTGCTTCTGCTATTTTTTCACTTGGACTTTCATTGGCCTCTTCGGCTGCTTTACTACTTACAGTAGTATTTGTAGCTATATTTTGCATAATATGATTATTACTAATGGAATTAATCATTATATCACCTCCTATATTTATTATACTTTGCTAAGATTAAAATCACATTAAATTATGTCAATAGCAAACGGTAAATTACCCGGTGTATATTTGCAAAAATAAACAAGTTACGGCTATTCATTAGAATGGTCATAACTTGTCATTTGTTCTTTTTACATGAAGATTGAACTCATGAATCCTATGGCAGACATGCTTTCAGAAATTCAGGATAACTATATGGTTCCAATTCATTGGCTCTGGCTGTTTCAACTACATTAAGACCTTCATATATTTCTATTCTCAATTCCTCTGAATTTAAGCACTCACAAAGAAATATAGTTTTTATAGTTCTTGTTAAAATCAGTGGATAGGCTACAATAAATAGAGATATCTAACGTTATCTGGATGACGATGTAATTCCAGAAGCTTTTCAGATACTGCTCTTAATTTATATCTATTTTTATATTAATGTAATAAATTAGTATTTCGGATTAACTTACTCTTTTTAATTTGTACTTTTTCTTGACATAATACCACTGTATTATTAAGACCATTATAGATGATACCCCAAAGTTGTTATTCCCTATAATTATACTTCTTTCTTATAAAATATATAATAGCCAATTGTAAAGAAAATTACTCCATATGATAACACCATAAAAAGAGTATTAATATTCCTTAAAAAACTGTAGCTTCCTGTTAACCATATTGAATACCAATTTAAATAAGATGTAAAAATAATATTATTCAGCCCTTTTATAAATATAGATAATATCTTAATGCCAATAAAAGATAAAATGCAGGTAATTAAAGCACCACTACTGCTTTTAAAAAACTGTGTTATAAATGCTGCAAATAGGGCCAAAACTACTGCTGGAATTATATCAATAAAATAAGCAAAGACAATTTGTGAAATACTTTGAATCATAGAACCTTTATGCAAAAACATTATAGAAACCATAGACACTATAAGAACAACTAATAAATTTATGATGATATAGATAGCTACTGCCACATTTTTAGAAATAAAAATCTTTAATCTAGTTATAGGTCTTATAAGAACTAGTTTTAGTGACTTATCGCTAACTTCACCTGAAAATAATTCTGACACTGCCATAAATATAAATAGAGGCAAGAATATATTAGTAAATATACTTAAAGTTATCAAAGGAAAACTCAATGAACTTAAAGCTACGAATACAAGTTTTGCTTGAATACTTGAAACAAAAAATGTTGACAAAGAACATATGACGGCTGTAATTACTAAGAATACTATTATCTTTTTCTTTAAGAAAAGTTTTTGAATCTCATTTATAATATTTGCTTTTAAGATATTCATTAGACTCTCTCCTCCTCTTATTTATCTCATTCATATAGAAATCCTCTAAGGAGGCATATTTTTCTTTTATATTTTTAATTTCTTCTCCTCGGTTTATTAGTATACCTTTATGAATTATAGCAACTTTACTGCACATAAGTTCTATTTCATGTACAAGGTGACTAGATATGAAAAATGTTATTTGTTTTTCCTTAGCTAATTGAATTATTAAGTTTCTCATTTGTACTGTACCTTCTATATCTAATCCATTAGTAGGTTCATCTAAAATTACTAGCTTAGGGTTAGATAAAAGTGCTGATGCCAGTGCTAATCTTTGTTTCATTCCTAATGAAAATTTAGATACTTTCTCATTTTTAAATTCCTTTAAATCAACTATTTCAAGCATTTCATCTATATCCGATTCTTTAATACTACTATAAAATCTAGAAACTATTTTTAAATTCTTGTAAGCACTCATATATTCATAAGCATCAGCCGTTTCAATAATTGCACCTACTTTTTCTAGAGCTTTTTCAAACTGATTTTTTATATCAAAACCTAAGATTTTAACTTCTCCTCTTTCAAAAATATTTAATCCTATAATTGATTTCATAACAGTAGTTTTACCCGCACCATTTGGTCCAAGAAAACCAAACACATCACCTTTATAGACATCAAAGTTTATATCTTTTACACCTCTGCCATTCTTATAGAGCTTAGTTAAATTTTTTACTTCGAGAACCTTTTCCATACTATTTCCTTTCTATAATTAAAACTAAAAATTGAGCATATACACTGCTCAATTTTTAGTTTTGATTTTTATGTTACTAGGTTAATTAAAAATTAATTATTAATCTCTTCCTTTAAATTGTTGGGTTACATTGTTTATCTGTTTTCCAGTTAAATCAACAGCATCTGTAGTTGTGCTATTAATATTTGATAAATCTAAAGTAGCATTAATAGTAATTTCATGAGTTTTTCCCTGAGCATCTATACCTGTTAAAACAACTTTAGCAATTTGATTATCAAGTATATCATTCTTGTTAATATCTCCAGTTACTTTTACAGTCTTGATTTTTATATTACTTTGAAGTTGTGGTAGCACATTTGTTAAATTAATATCTCCAGCTTTCTCATTATGCATTGGTTCATCACTACTTTTAATTATAGCCATTGATGCTAAAGCGTTTACTAAAGGTGTTACATCATTTTCACTTAAATTAATAGATACTTTTTTAGTACCATCATTGTTATCAACTACTGATACATTATTTTTCATATTTCCTACTAAAGTATCAATCACAGTTTCTACACTTTTAGCTATTTCAGGATTTTCAGCCTTATCTTTTTCCTTAACGTTTTTATTCTTATTTTCTCTTACGTTATATACATCGCTGCTACTTGATTTAGAAATGTTTTTTCCATCCTGTTTATACTTACTAAAAGTTTGATTACCAGCACTAGACTTTACAGTAGTTACTTGACTCATAGCATTAGAAGCTAAGTTAATTTTATAGTTAGTGGTCATGTCAGCTATATCACTGCCATTGTCATATACAGACATCTTTAGATTTGTAGTTTCATTCTTTAAAGCTTTACTGTCCTTTACAGATGTTTTATAAGCCTCATAGCCAGAAAGTTGTGAAGCATTAGCATAGGCAGTTCCCAAAAGCACACTACTACCAACCACTAAGCTAGTTACCATCGCAACAAGCTTTTTATTCATATTTGAATCCTCCAAGTTATTATAAAATTTAGAAAGCATACGTAACTTTCTATAAATCAATAATATTATTACATTATTAAAATCAGATTAAATAATTCTTAAATTTGCTATAAATTTATTAAAACAACAAAATGTTTTAAGTACTTTGTGATTACAAGATAAAGTATTGTATATAAATAAGTATTAATAGAACTAAAATAACTACATTTTCAATAACATGAGCTAAAATTTTTATGCTCATGTTATTTTTATATATTTTATTATTATTTCTTATATAATTTATATCTTTTATAAGAAACTTTTTTATAAAAGTTTAAGGTTATTTTAATGTAATTTTAATTTTAAGTGTAGATAATGTATAACATAACGAACAAAGATTATTTAAAGGAAAATAAGTTTTCTGTGTTTAATCGTCCGTTTTATAATAAATTTTAATAATGATAGGAGAAAAAAATGAGTATTATAGGAACTTTGATTAGTATATTACTACATCTTGATAAATATCTAAATGTAATAGTGCAAAATTATGGCATATGGACTTATGGCATAATATTTTTAATTATATTTTGTGAAACTGGATTAGTTGTTACTCCGTTTTTACCAGGAGATTCAATTTTATTTGCTACAGGAGCACTTGCCTCCATTGGAATTCTTAATATTTTGAATTTATTCATTATCTTTTTTATTAGCGCAGTAGCTGGCGATATTCTAAATTATTATATAGGCAAAAAGATAGGAAATAATATTTTAGAAAGGAAAGATGTGAAATATATAAATAAAGAATATCTTAAGAAAGCACATGGTTTTTATGAAAGGCATGGTTCTATGACTATAGTTTTAGGACGGTTTATACCTATAATAAGAACTTTTGTACCATTTGTTGCTGGTATAGGAAAAATGAGTTCTTCAAAGTTTATTACTTATAACATGTTAGGTGGATTTTTGTGGGTTACATTATTTCTAGGTGGAGGTTACTTCTTTGGAGGATTACCTTTAATAAAACAACATTTTTCTTATATAGTAATTGCTATTATAATAATATCCATTATTCCAGCAATAGTTACAGTAATTAAAGAAAAGAGAAATGAGGATAATGCTACTAATACAGCATCTTGATAATTATATTTTTTATATGTAAAGAATAATGTGTGTGTTTAATAGAGTAAGTCAATATAATAACAGTTACTCTGAAATAGGGATAAGAAGTACTTTCTATGTATTTTAGCCAGTATAAGTTAATATTTATGGGGATAGCATTTTTTAATAGCTTTTTCAAGGATTTATTCATATGTAAATTATCCAACAGATGTTATAACAAGAATCATAACTGGAGTACTATGTTCTAAATTGATTTTTTTGAGTTTACAGGAAGGTTATTTATTAATGCTTCCTGTTTTTTTGTATTTTTTTAGTCTGAATATTGTATTACTTGAAATAAGCCATGTACTATCTAAAGTGAGGTAAACGGTGAATAATACGTACCTCGTATTAGCACCAAATTTTGAGATAATTTATTCAAGCTTTAAAAAACTACTAGTTTTTCAGAAAAGCTAAACTAGTTTCTTGGAGGTATTGATGGATAAAATTACTCATAAAATGCGTTTGGATTATTGGATGCCTATTATAAGTAAATGCCACAAAAGTGGCATGTCCGTGAGGGCGTGGTGTATCCAAAACAATATTAATGAAAAAAAATTCTACTATTGGCAACGTCGTATCAGAGGAGAAGCTTTTAAAACCTTGAAACGAAATGAATCTGAAAACCAGGCAAATTTTGTACAACTTCCAATTCATAATAATACTTTAAAAAGTATTCCTTCCTTTAAACCAGATATTATTATACATATCCAAGACAACGTATTAGAGATATCTAATACTGTTTCAGAAGAATTGCTTTCAAAGGTTTTGAAGGTGATATCAGATGTTAAATGATGCTTTTGGTTTTGAAAAGATATTCATTGCCTGCGGCTACAATGATTTAAGAAGAGGTATCAATGGACTTGCTAACATTGTCCAGCAACAATTTAAACTCGATCCTTTTAAGCCAAGAATACTCTTCTTATTTTGTGGAAGAAAAACAGATCGCATTAAAGGACTTTTATGGGAAGGTGATGGATTTCTTCTTTTATATAAGCGTTTAGAAACAGGAAAGTTTCAATGGCCACGTAATGAAAATGAAGTAAAAGCTATCTCTCCTCAACAATATAAGTGGTTAATGGAATGACTTTCTATAGATCAAAAGAAAGCTATAAAACCTCTTTCACCCGAAAGGGTTTTGTAATGAAACTATCCACAATAAATGCTTGATTTATAACAGTTTTCCATAACTTTTGTAAATTGCTTTTTTTCTATTGTTTCTGTTCTCTAAATATGGTATCTTGACAATATGGATAAGAAATATACAGAAGTTGAACTAACTAAATATAGCAAAGAAGATATCATTTCTATTTTATTGACTATGCAAAAAGTTACAGAAAATCTTTCAAAGACTTGTGCTGAGCAGAAAACTCAGCTGGAACAAGTAAATCAAAATATGAAATTGATTTTAGAACAGATAAGCATTTCAAAAAACAAAAGATTTGGACGTTCTTCAGAAAAGATGATTTATGATGGTCAATTAGGAATGTGTTTCAACGAAGCAGAGGTTACCATTGAAACAAAGTATGTTATAGAACCAGAGCTGGAAGAAGTCCGCCCTAAAGCCTATAAGAGAAGAAAATCATCAGGTAAGCGAGATGCGGATTTAAAGGACCTTCCGGTAGAAATAATCATGCACGAGTTAACATCTGAAGAATTAAAGGAACGTTTAGGCGATAAGTGGAAGCGACTGCCCGATGAAGTATATAAAAGGCTTACTTTTCATCCTGCGGAATTTAAAGTTGAAGAACATCATGTTGCAGTATATGCAGGTAATAATAACGAAACTATTATCCGTGGTAAAAGACCAGTTGATCTTCTTCGTAATAGTCTTGTTACTCTTTCACTTGAAGCTGCTATCATGAACAGTAAATATGTAAATGCTATACCTCTTTATTGTTTGGAACAAGAATTTTTAAGGAATGATGTGGTACTAAGCAGACAAGGTAATGGCTAATTGGACAATCAAGTGTGGAGAACGCTATCTTTCTCTTCTTTATGATAAACTCCATAAAGAGATATACAACAGCAGTGTACTTCAGGCTGATGAAATTCCTGTTTGTGTAAATAAGGATGGCCGTCAGGCTGGGGCTAAAAGCTATATGTGGGTATATCGTACAGGAAAAATGTATGATGCTTCACCTATTGTGTTGTATGAATATCAGAAAACACGTAATGCCAGTCATCCACGTGAATTCTTGAAAGATTACAGTGGCACAGTAGTTACCGATGGTTATCAGGTTTACCACACACTTGAAAAAGAACGTGAAGACCTCAAAATAGCAAGCTGCTGGAGCCACGCAAGGCGTAGATTTGTAAATGTTGTAAAAACTTTTGGAAAAGAAAAATCCAGAGGAACGTCGAAGACAGAGACAATTAACTGTAAAACCTCTGGTTGATGCTTTCTTTGAATGGGTAAAAAAGCATAAGAATGAGGTATTACCAAAATCTGAAACAGGAAAAGGATTTACCTACTGTTTGAATCAAGAAAAGTATCTGAAAGTTTTCCTTGAAGATGGAAATGTTCCTGCTGATAACAATGCAGCTGAGAGCAGTATTCGTGGCTTCTGCATAGGAAAACATAACTGGCATTTGATTGACACCATAGATGGTGCTAAAGCTAGTGCAATAATTTACAGTATTGCAGAGACAGCAAAAGCTAATAATTTAAAGCCTTACAATTATTTTGAGTTTCTTCTTACAGAAATTCCAAAGCATATGGACGATACTAACCTTGATTTCTTAGAAGATCTCCTTCCATGGTCAGAAAAGCTTCCAATTGAATGTAAAAAGCAAAAGTAAGTGATACTTTAATTTGCCGCCAAAATGGCGGCTATATTTTTATCTGGTACGCATGATTTGGCGTTTACATTTTTTATATTAATTATAAAAAATATTTAGATTGAAATTTCTCCTAAACCTTAAAGGTAAGCGAAATATTAAATGCTGATATGATTAAAGCAAATACTGTAAATATAAACATTTTGAGAGAATATGATTTAATAGGTTTTGGTTCAGGTATATATTATGGTAATTTAAATAAAAGTATTCTCCATTTAATTGACAAGCTACAAACTATATCTAACAAAAAAGCCTTTGTATTTTCGACAAGTGGGCAAGGAAAAATTAAATATAATAAATTAGTTGAACAAAAATTAAAAGAAAAGAATTTTGAGGTTATTGGTAGTTTTGCATGTAGAGGTTATGATACTTTTGGACCATTTAAATTATTTGGCGGAATTGCAAAAGGTAGACCGAATGATACTGATTTTGAGAATGCTAAAGATTTTGCAAAACATCTTATAATTTTCTAGTATTCTTATAGGATTTATTAAATGTAAATTTAATATATTTAAACAGTTGTAATTTGTTGCGAAGAAAAAAATTAAGTTGACTTAAATCTACTACTATGCTAAACTAGCTTTATAAATTTCAAAAAAAGTTTATATAGTTTAGTTTTCTAGGGTTCCGCAGTTTATAACTGGCTGGTCCGAGAGAAAACTCACAGGTAACTGTGTACACGGAAGGATAAAAGCCTGGGAGATATTTTTATAATATTTCCTTAGGCTTTTTTATTTTTATCTTCTTTTAAATAAGCCATTAGGTATTAATATACTAATCTTAACTACTGATTTAGGGAGGTAAAGTTTATGGAATGGATTTATTTAGTTATAGCAGGCTTTTTCGAAGTAGGATGGGCAATGTGGCTGAAGTATTCACAAGGATTTACAAAAATATTACCTAGTATATTAACTGTTATAGGAATGGTTGCAAGTTTCTATTTTTTATCATTGTCTTTAAAAAGAGTACCACTAGGAAATGCATATGCAATTTGGACAGGTATAGGGATTGTTGGTACTGTAGTCTTAGGTATTATTTTATTTAAAGAACCGATTAATGTAATACGTATGATTTGTATTGTATTTATAATTCTTGGGATCGTTGGTCTAAAATTAACATCAATAGACTAATAATCGTATATAATTTAGAAATAGTAAAAGATAAGTATAATATTACCAAAAGAAAAGTGATAAGTGGAAAATATGCAGCTATCTCATTTTAATATAAAGGAGGAATTTTAGTGAAAAAGTTTGTCATTGAAGATGACTTTTGGAGATTATTTCCTAATGCAAGAATTGGAGTTGTTATTTGTCATGGCATAGATAACTCTATAAAAGATGAAGATCAATATAAGGATATGATTTATAATTCAGAAAAGGAAGCCTTAAAATATTTCAAGAATGCAGAATTCAGCAGCAACGAAGTTATAAAAGTATGGAGAGAGTCCTTTCAAAAATTTAAAACAAAGAAAGGTGCAAGATCATCTATTGAAGCATTATTAAAACGAGTTCATAAAGGAAATCATATTGGAACTATTAATCCGCTAGTTGATATTTACAATTCTATTTCTTTAAGATATGCCTTACCTTGCGGTGGAGAAGATATCGATACATTTGTTGGTGATATACTATTGACTAAGGCAGTTGGAAATGAAAATTTTGTTACATTAGGAACAGATAAAAATGAACCTCCGTATTAAGGTGAAATTGTATATAAAGATGATGAAGGAACTATTTGCAGATGTTTAAATTGGCGTGAAGCAGTAAGAACAATACTCACTGAAAGTACAAATAATGCTTTTTTGTGCATTGAATTAATTGATGAAAAAAGATTAAAAGCGTTTGAGAATGCTTTAAAAGATTTAGCAAAAACAGTGCAGGATAATTTAGGTGGAAAATGTAAGATTTCAATTCTTGATATTAACAATAAAGAAGTATTAATAAAGTAGTTTCAGGAGGATAAGGTAATGGGTAATTTTAGTTATAAAGATATTTATATTGAAGATGGAAAAAGGGTACTGGAAGTGAATATACTTCCTGAAAAGTATTGTAACTTTGATTGTATATTCTGTCCTATTGGAAGGTCATATAACAAAGTAGATAAACCTCAATCATTTCAGGAAATGGAAAGTTCATTAAAAGGACTCGAAAGTATGATAGAAAATAATAAAGTAGATTTAGTATTTATTAACTCAAAAGGTGAAGCCTTGGTAAATGATAAAATTAGTAATATTATTAATCTAATTAAAAGCAAAGGATTGCCTGTAAGATTGCTTTCTAATGGGTACTTACTGGGTAGAAATGAATATATAAAAATAGCCAATATGTGTGATGAAATTATTGGGGAGATAAAAGCAATATCAGAAGAAGATTTTCAAAAAATACAAAGACCAATTGATGGGTATACATTAGAAGAATATATTTCAAATATGATTTTATTTAATAAACAATATGAGGGAAAATTTATTTTAGAAGTAACAATTATTAAGGGCTATAACGATACAGAGAAATCTATTAATAAGATAAAAAATATTATTACTGAATTATCTCCAGATAAGATAATTGCTGAAAGAATGAATGATGAAAGATTTAAGAAAAAACTTGGCATATCTACTGAAAGACTTGATGAAATTTCAAAAGTATTACTAAATATTATATGAATTAGTCAACATAAAATTTAAAAATGATATGGAGTGATGAATATGTTTAGAAAAATGCGAAGAAGAGACAGAGAACTCAAAAATGATGAAGTCATTGAAATTTTAAAAAACAATGATTATGGTATACTATCAACTATAAGTCAAAATGGATATCCCTATGGTGTACCAATAAGTTATGTTTATATAAATAACTCAATATATTTTCATGGTGCTACAGAAGGACATAAATTAGATAATATATTAAATAATAGTAAAGTTTCTTTTTGTGTAGTTGGACAAACTTGTATTCTACCAGATAAATTTAGTACAAAATATGAGAGTGTAATTATATTTGGAATGGCAGTTGAAGTTTTTGATGATGAAAAAAGTTTAACTCTTTTAGAAATATTAAATAAATATTCGCCAGATTATATTGAAAAAGGAAAAGAATATATTAAAAATGCAAGTAAAGCAACTAAAGTAATAAAAATTAATATTGAACACATTTCTGGCAAAGCAAGGAGATAGTTAATATTAACTTATAATATATGAAGTTTCGTAATATTCTTAAAAGACGTATCAATCGTCAATGCGCCTTTTTGTTATATTAATTACCATAGTTTAGTTAATTTGTCCATGGATATGTTTGCTGATATTACACAGTTTTTATGTTTTCATAAATAGTAGTTCCATATTATAACATTTACTTTTTAGTACATAACACAGATGCTCCTTTTACAACATTATAAATAATGGAGTTTTTTAGCCTTAACCATTGATATAACCTTGGCAAGGCTATATTTGCAAGTGAAAATACTGTATCACAAGTAAGATCCTGAATATTCTATTAGGAAAACTACGTTAACCAATAGTTAATTTTTACGAATAAAAAATGAAAATACTTCAATTGTTTAAACTATATAGCTTTGATATGATTTAATTAACAGAGGTCGAAATTAATTAAATGTATAGATAAGTGAAGGAGTTTATTTTATGGGAATAAGTGAAGTTATTAGAAATTGCAGAAAAAAAGAAAATCTTACTCAAGAACAAGTTGCTAATTATTTAAATATTAGTACACCGGCAGTGAACAAGTGGGAAAATGGAATATCCTATCCAGATATAACGTTGCTATCACCTCTCGCACGTGTTCTGAAAATTGATGTTAATACTCTATTAGCATTTAATGAAAATTTAACACAGACAGAGGTTAATAAATTTGGGAAAGAAGTTGGTGAAATAGCCTCAAAAGAAGGTTTTCAAAAGGCTTTTGAAAGAGGTAGCGATTTAATCAAACAGTATTCAATTAGTGATGAATTAATCCTCAGAATAGCATCAATATTAAGGTTATTTTTAGCTGCACACCCAATGGAAGAAAAGGATAAATATGAGAAGAAAATTATTGCTTGGATTGAACTTGCAACAGCAAGTGGCAATGAAAAGACAGCTTCTATGGCAAAGTTAGCACTATCTGCAATATATAGAGAGAAAAAAGAGTATGAAAAAGCTCAAAAAATATTAGATAAAATTCCAGATATGGATCTAGATACGGAGAAAAAAATTCAACATGTGCTACTACTTGAAAGCAGTGGAAAATTTGATGAGGCTTATGACGTTTGTGAATACATATTATTTAATGATGCACATGAAGCATTGGCAGCTTTATTTTTTATAATAGAGATGCTATTAAAAGAAAATAAATTTAATGAGGCAGAAGAATACACAGAGCGTGCAAAAAGTGTAGTTGAAGTGTTTGATTTAGGATTGTACCAGAAATATGCATTAGATTTATATTTGGCAAAGGAAAAGCAAGATAAAGAAAAAGCTATAGAGATGATTATAAATATGGTAAACGAAGCAGACAGTATGGATACTATGAAGTCAAAGCTATACAAACATAGAAAATGGAAGTCAGCCAATAGTTGGAACAAAGATAAATATGAAAGCTTAGCAAAAATGAGAATTAAAAAAGACAAAAAACTTGATTTTGTAAAAGATGATCCTAGAATAAAATCTCTGCTAGAATAATACTAAAATTGATAAAACAGCTAATATGGTAGTTTTGCATGTAGAGGTTATGATACTTTTGGACCATTTAAATTATTTGGCGGAATTGCAAAAGGTAGACCGAATGATACTGATTTTGAGAATGCTAAAGATTTTGCAAAACATCTTATAATTTTCTAGTATTCTTATAGGATTTATTAAATGTAAATTTAATATATTTAAACAGTTGTAATTAATTATGTCCTAATTTGATAAACTACTTATGTGTTCGATTCATTTATCATGTTTTAAAAAAGGTGGTCTGATATTATGACTATTTTAAAAGAGCTTATTATCAGAGGTGTATTAGTTGTTGCATTAAATGATGCCATTATATTTTACTTGATTAATAAACATTCTCAGAAAATAACATTGACTTTAGCAATTGAAATTATAGTAATCACATGTATCGCATTAGTAATTAATATTTGGTATTGTCTTTATCGAAGAGGAATAATATAAACGCATTTTTCTTTTTTCATGTAACAATTAAAAAGTTAATAATTTATTGAAACGCCGTATTATTTTAAAAATTTTATGGCGTTTTTTATATCTGTAATACAAAAATACCAGGAATGAATAAAAGGTGTACTCTACCTGATCTCTGATTCCCGTGATAAAAGTAGTTATAAAGTTAACGAATAAGCAAGCAACCATATTATCAACTCCTCCTAAAAAACAAGCAATAGTAAATAATAGTGCATATGATGAAATTATTATAATCAATTTGTCAAAGGCTTTTATTTTATCATAGAAATCGAGTACAATACACATTAAAGACAGTATAGCATACAAAAATATTAAAGCAAATTTGAATATATTACGTCTTAACTATCGAAATTTAAAGTACGAACAATGATCTTTGATAACTGAATAATACGGTGTTATAAAATAAATTATAAGTTGTTTGAAATTTACTTAGTATTTAAAATAGGTTATAATTAATCTATTATCACCATCGGAGGAATATTTTATGAATGTAAAGCAGTTATGGAATAATGCCATACAAATTTTTAAAACAGAAATAGTTTTCGTTATTTCCTTATTTTTAGCGGTCTGCACTTCCATAATTTCTATACCAAAATTAAATTATATAAATTTCCAGGTATTAATATTAATGTTTAATCTTATGATGATAATAAGTGCATTTGAAAGATTAAAATTATTAGATAAGATAGCGGTTGAAATATTAACCAAACATAAAAGTCTTAGAATGGTTTCATTAATATTAACTTCCTTATGTTTTATTTCTTCAATGTTAATAACAAATGATGTGGCCCTAATAACTTTTGTACCACTTACCATGATTGTTGCAAAAAAGGCTAAGTTTAATCCAATAAAAATAGTAATTTTTGAAACCTTAGCTGTGAATATTGGTAGTAGTCTTACCCCAATGGGAAATCCACAGAATCTATATTTGTTTTCCTTTTTTAAAATGGGTATATTACCTTTCTTTAAGGTCACAATAGCTTTCGTATCAATAGGAGCATTGTGGTTGTATATTCTTAATTGCAGAATTTCAAATATAAATCTGGAATTCCATTTAGATAAAATTAAAATCAAAGATAAAAAAAATGTGTTTATTTACTGTAGTTTATTTATATTTATACTACTTTCTGTTTTCAATGTAGTTGACTATAGAGTCGCGTTTATAATAACCTTGCTTGTTAGTTTTATTATAGAAAGAAAATTATTTAAGGAAGTAGATTATTTCTTATTGCTTACTTTTGTATGTTTTTTTATAGCAATAGGCAATTTATCCAATATGACAATTATTGATAACTTTATGAGGAGAATTTTAACAAATAGTACAAATATATATTTTTCATCTATATTTTTTAGTCAGTTAATTAGTAACCTTCCTTGTACAATACTTTTATCTAAATTTACAAATTATTGGAAAGAGATATTGATTGGAGTAAATATTGGTGGTACGGGAACAATTATTGCTTCACTCGCCAGTTTAATATCTTATAAATTTTATGCTAAGGAATATGATGGAAAAAAATATCTATTTAAATTTACCATATATAATTTTGTTAGCCTTGTAATATTTACATTGCTATTTTATATATTTGTGAACTACCACCACTTATAGAAGTGGATGGCTTCTTGGTCAATATTCCTACTGGAACAAGTTTACCCAAGCTATAAAGGTCATTCCAACCTCAGTATATTACCAAAATTATATAGCTAATTTCAGCAGATTTTTACTAGCATTTATATCTTTATTGTGGTGTGTTCCACATTTAGGATATGTCAATTCTCTAAGTGCTAGATTTTTTACTTCTTTATTTTTATACCCACAAACTGAACATAATTGAGAACTAGCATAATTAGATGGTGCAATTATTATTTCCCTGCCATACCAATTAGCCTTATACTCTAACATTCTTCTAAATTCTGACCATGAAGCTTCGCTTATTGCTTTTGCTAACTTATGATTCTTTAGCATATTACTTATTCTTAAGTCCTCAATAACTATAGATTGGTTTTCTCTGATTAGTTTAATTGATAACTTATTTAAGAAATCTGCTCTTTGATTAGATATTTTTTCATGTAGTTTTGCTACTTTTAGCCTAGCTTTACGTCTATTGTTACTACCTTTTTGCTTTCTTGATAAATCCTTTTGAAGTTTGATAAGCTTCTTTTCTGATTTTCTAAGATGCTTTGGATTAGGTTCTCTGTATCCATCTGAACATATTGCAAATTCTTTGAGCCCAACATCTACACCTATTTTTTTATCTGTTTTAGGTAATTGAATATTTTCAGTATCAACCAATATTGATATGTAATATTTACCACTTGGCACTTGAGATATAGTACAAGATTTTATTATTCCTACAAATTTTCTATGTTGCTTTATCTTAATCGTAGATTTTAATTTAGGCACTTTAATATGGTTATTTTCAATGTACACAGTACCATTTTGATTATTGGTTGTATAACTGTTATAATTAGTTTTCTTACTTTTGAATTTAGGGAAACCATTTGATTTATCTCTAAAAAAATTTTTATATGCCTTATCTAAATTCATTTGAGCATTTGCTAAAGCTAAACTATCAACTTCTTTAAGCCATTCAAATTCTTTTTTATACTGTGCAGGTGTAGGATACTTAATCTGCTTAATATCCAAGTCTTTGTTTTCTTCATAGGATTTAATTCTATCTGATAACATTCGGTTATATATAAACCTAGTACAGCCAAATGTTTTAGATAAATATATTTGTTGTTCTTGATTTGGGTATAATCTGAATTTATAAGCTTTTAACATTTTCTCACCTCATTTCATTCTTTGATTTTCTATATATTTTCTAACTATAGCTATTGAAGCATCACCAGTTGTTATAAGGCAATAACTTCTCGACCAAAAATATTCTTTCCACAACTGGTTTCTTATCTGTGGAAACTCTTTTTTTATTAGTCTACTACTCGCACTTTTGTAAGCATTAATAAATTTTGATATATCTGTATTAGGACTACCACGGAAAAGTAAATGTATGTGGTCTAAATCGTGATTCCATTCTTCTAAAGTAATATTATATCTAGGGCATATATATTCAAATATTTCCTTTAATCTATTTGATATTTTATCATCTATGACTTTTCGTCTATACTTTATAACCAATACTAGATGATAGTTTAGTAAGAACACTGAATGATTATTGCTGTCAAATTTCATTGATAACACTACCTTTTTAGTATATGTAACTGATTATAGATTATCACAGTTGTTACCTATCGGCAAGTGCTGTCCATCTCCCACCTATAGAGGATGGGAGATGGACAGCACAGGAAGTTAAAATTTGATTTACTTTAGTTATATATTTTTTTAGTTTTAATGAGAACGTAAGTTCTCATTAAATATTAAAAGGGAGACGATTTTAGTGAAAGGCACGATAAGAAAAAATGGTTCAACATGGTCTTATTTAGTTTATATAGGAGAGGATCAAAATGGGAAGAAAAAATATAAAAGGAAAAGGGGTTTTAAAACAAAAAAAAGAATGTGAATCCTCATTAGCAAATTTTATAACAAATTTAGAAAAAGGCACTGCAGTAATAAATGATCAATCTAATGTAAAAGATTTTCTAGATTACTGGTTAGAAGTATATCCTAAGAAGCAATGCCAGCCTACTACTTATAAAAGATACAAAGAATTTTCAAAACATATAATTGAGTATTTGGGAAAGTACAAGCTTACTAAACTAAATGTGTTGATTGTACAAAAATTTTATAATGATTTAAGTGAAAAAGAAGGATTATCTAATAATACTATAATTAAAGTTCACCGTATGCTCCACCTAGCACTTAGACATGCTCAAAAATGGCAGATGGTAGCTGTAAATGTATGCGATATAGTAGATCCTCCCAAGTCAACTCCAATAAAAATAAAATACTGGAATGCAGATGAAGTACCCTTTTATCTCCAAAAATTAAAAAGCACAGAATTATATCCCCTAATTTTTGTAGCTGTTAGCACTGGATTACGAGAAGGTGAGCTGTTAGCACTACAGTGGGATGATATAGATATGATTAATGGTACTGTTAAAATAAATAAAACATTATCAAGATTAAACGGGAAATTAGTTCTCAAAGAACCTAAAACTGAAAACTCTAAAAGAGAAGTTGTTTTATTAGATTCAACTATAATCTTCCTAAAAACACTAAAGAAAAAAGCCATGGAACAAAAACTTGAACATGGCATAGATTTAAATTATGTATTTCGTAAAAAAGATGGATCTATATACAGACCTGAATTTATATCAAAAAGATTCAGGCAGCTTTGTAGTGAAAATAATATACCTTCTATAAGATTCCACGATCTACGTCACACACACGCTACTATGATGTTAAAATTAGGTGTCAATGAAAAAGTCATCTCAGAGCGATTGGGTCACTCTAGAGTTAGTTTTACTCTTGATACTTATACACATGTGGACACAACTATGCAAAGAGACGAAATACAAAAATTAAATCGTATATTATAAAAAATAATTTCAAAAAATCTTTCACTTTATTAGTGTTTTTAATTGTAAAAATTTAGAATACAGCCAAAAGACAACCAAATCACTAATTTTTATATTAATTTAATATTTTTTAAAGCCCTTGAAACTGTTGAATTTCAAGGGCTTATCTATGGAGGCGCCATCCAGATTTGAACTGGAGATAAAGGTTTTGCAGACCTCTGCCTTACCACTTGGCTATAGCGCCATAAATATAATATTATGTTTTATTGGAGCGGAAGACGAGATTCGAACTCGCGACGTTCACCTTGGCAAGGTGACGCTCTACCACTGAGCCACTCCCGCAACAAAACTGGTGGCCAGACCAGGAATCGAACCAGGGACACGAGGATTTTCAGTCCTCTGCTCTACCGACTGAGCTATCTGGCCAACTTTGGCGACCCAGAAGGGGATCGAACCCTCGACCTCCGGCGTGACAGGCCGGCACTCTAACCAGCTGAGCCACTGGGCCTTCTATGGTGGGCACAACAGGGCTCGAACCTGTGACCCTCTGCTTGTAAGGCAGATGCTCTCCCAGCTGAGCTATGCGCCCAAAACTTTAATCATTGTCACTTTGCCGTCGCAACAATTAATATTATATATGCTCAACTTTATATTGTCAATACTTAATTATAAATTTTTCATAATAAATGAATAAAAATTTGAAAATCCATTTTTTAAATTTTTAAGAATATCTGCTAAAAGTTACTTTTGACAAGTAATAATTTTTATTATATAGTTATAATTAATATTACTAGTAAGGATGATGAGTATGGATAATTTAACATGTATTTTTAAAGAAAAAAAGTTAAAATTAACTCCACAGCGTATAGCTGTATATAAGTTTTTAAAATCTACCAAAAAACATCCTTCTGCAGAAACTATATACAAATCTCTTCTATCAGAATATCCTACCATGAGTTTGGCAACTGTTTATAAAGCTCTTAAAACACTAGTTGATGTAAACTTAGTACAAGAACTAAATGTAGGTGAAGGTAACTTTAGATATGATGGCAATACACAGCCACATCCACATATTCAATGCATACAATGTGGAAGAGTAGATGATGTAGAAGGAATTTGCTTTTCTAGCTTGAATGAAAAAATTAAAGATAAAGTCAATTATGAGGTCATAAGCAATCAGGTATATTTCTATGGAATATGTCCGGATTGTCAAAAGAAGAACTAATCAATTTTAAAAGGGTTAATTTAAAATAGAAAAATACTTTCTATTATAAGTTAGCCCCTCTTTATAAATATCAATACGAACTATTTATTATATCATTCCATTCATTTCCCGTATATTTTCCTGAAAATATATCATCTATTTTAGAAGATATATTTCTTACAATTTTATATGGAATATTATACACAATTGCTATTGTGTCTTCTGTAGAATTTTTTATATGTGATAAAACAATATTTTTTGCCCCTTTATTTTGAATTTTTGTATTCTTGATACCTGTAACAAATCCCATTCTAGAAAATTCTTTCTGCATCTTATCTCCAAAAGTAAATTTCATGAAATCATCTACTTCGGCGGCATTACTGCTTTTAGTTGGAATACACATTACCATATTTGATATAACAGGTATTTTTATATTTGGCAGTTTTTCATCTAAAGAACCTATATATTGAGATTTTATGTCATTTATATAATAAGATGACATAAAAATCAGAGGTATCTCTCCCCTATCAAATTTACTTATTGCACTTTCATTTCCTAATTGAAAAGTATCCTTAGTTATATATCCACTTTTAGTTAGATTATTTATATTGTTGAAAATTTTTTGAATATAAGTCAGCTCTTTATATTTTTCAGGACTACTATCATATATTTCTTGTAATTTAGACATAGAAATTAGCTCATTAGCTGCCATTAAAGAAAATAGTCCATTATTTATATCCATTCCCTCATTTAAAATCACTGGAACTTTTTCAGAAGTTGAATTTATTTTTTTTAATAAATTATGAAATTCTTCAGTTGTCTCTGGAACTTTTATTTTTTCTTTCTCAAAATATTTTTTATTATACAGTAATTCAAATGTATACGGAATTATTGGAATACCATAATATTTATCATTGAACCTTCCATATGACTTCATCACAGAATAGTATCTGTTTGCAATATTATTTTCTGTATAGAAATTTTTCATATCTGAGATTAATCCTTTTCTAGAAAAATTAAACATATCATCTCTTTTAATAAACAATATATCATTATTGTTCACTATATTGCTATCTATTTTATCATTTACAAAATTATTTACATTCAATTTCAGTTTGGGATTTTTCTTTTTATATAGGTCTGTCAAAGTCTTTATTGTATTTAAATTTTCTTTATCTTTTACTCCTATATACAAATTAAGTTGTTTCTCTCTAGACACTTCCTTTTTAAAAGAACAGCCGGTACTATTAAATAAAAGAATAAATATTAAAAAAAATAGAGTTACTTTTTTATAAAACATATCCCTCTGCCACCTTTTTATAAAATCAATTCTACATATCATCATATAAATTTATTTTGTGCATATTAATTAAATATATAATTGATTCATTTATTTAATTGGAGGTGAAATTTATGAAGTTAAGAGTAATATTTCTAAGGAAAAAACATATTTTATTTATAATACCACTAATTGTATTTATATTAATGATGGTATTTTTAATATATAGACATTATTTTTATATAACTTCTCCAACCTTCAGCAATATATCAAAAGATACAATTTTAAAAGCTGACTTTAATGGAGATGGAATAAATGATGCACTGTATATAAAGCAATCCGGTAATAAATATTTAGGAAAGATAAAAATAAAAGATAAGATATTTGACCTTATTACTGATGATAATCAATCAACAATAAGCAATTATTATCCATATTGGCCTCTTAGAATAACAATAATGGATGTATCTAGAAATAGAATCCCAGAAATATTTATTCAAGGTTCCCTTGGCAAAAATTCTCTTCAAAGAGTTTTTGCTTTTAATGGAACTAAATTTGAAAATATATTTTCAAATTCTAATAATATACTTGGATTTATAGATTGTACTAACAATAGAACTCCTAAAATTATTACTGGAAAATTTGATGGTTATAATATGTCTCTTACCAATTACATATTTTTAAATTATAAATTTAAAAATTATAATTTAGAAGATAATCCCAGTTTTATAGGTAAAGATACAATTTGTTCTTTTATAAATTTTATTCAGGGACTTCCTTCAAGTAAATCTTATGTTCCAAATAATATTTTTTCTCCTAATTTATCTAACGAAGATACATATCTGATAGATAAACTAGCTAAAGAAAATAATACTTATGTATTTCAGGACGCTCTGTTTATGGAAAAGAAGTGTGATAAAAAAGGTAATTCTTATGAAATATCATGGTCCCTAAATTTTAAGGGATTTTCAAATTCAGATTCTTCTATAATGAAAAACTATACTATAAATTTAATTCTCGTATATGATAAAAATAGTAGTAATTCTAATTATTTCAAAATAATATCTATGTATTGATTTTGAAAATATAAAAGGGACCGCTTTTACGGTCCCAAGGGGGATGGGGGGTTATTACATCAAATAAATATATTTGATGTTAGGAGAATGTATCTCCGATTACAATTAATATAATGCCCCATAATAAGTATTTTATTCACATTAATTAAAAATTTTTATATTTTTCATTTAATTCATCTATTTCCTGTTTTATTTCATTTCTTAAATACAATGGTTCTATTATCTCTGCATCTTTTCCAAATCCCAATATCCATGCCTTTACATCATCAGTGCCGTCTAAATATATGGTAAACAGTATACTATCTTTAGAAAGTTCTTTTATATGCTGATTAATATGCCATTTACAGCTTTTTATAAATGCTACTGATTTTCCTGTAAATTTTATTACAACTTTTGTTTTGTTTTCATTAAAGGTACAACAGTTTTTATTCAAAAATTCATTCAACGAGAAATTATGTGGTCTCATGTATACATCTTTAGTTATTTTCAAAGATTTTATCCTGGTTAAATCAAATACATCCACATCATTTTTTACGTCGCAATATCCTATTACATACCATGAACCTTCTTTAAATATCAGATTATATGGATCAACTTTTACCATAGAAGAATCATTTTTATTAATTGAAAAATAATCTATGCTTAAACTTCTCCCTCTGTTCATGGATATATTTATTTTAGATATTTTTTCTTCCAAACTTTCTTCATTACCTATAAGTTCTAAAGAAAATAAACCAGTATCCCTAAAATCGTTAAACTCTTCGGAATTATTTAAACTAAGTTGTTTTATCTTGCAAACAGCATCTTTAAGTTGATTTTCATAAATAAAACCGTTTTCCTTTGTAAGCAGATATGTTGACATAATAAGACTTTTTAGTTCCTCTTTAGTTAAGTTAAATGGTTTCATATAAAAATTCTTATCTATATAAAATCCACCATATCTTCCTTTTACAGTATGTACAGGTATATTTGCCTTATTTAAGCTATCTATATATCTATATATGGTTTTCTTATCAACCTTTAGAGTTTCAGATAATTCACTAGCTGTAACAAGCTCTTTATATTGCAATGTTAATATTATTTCCAATAAATGGGAAAATTTTGACATTCTATTTTACCTCCGCTATAAATTATAATAACTCTTATTGTTATCGTTAACTTTTATCGTTTTTTTAGTGTGGTTAAATAAAATTTATAAAATTACATTTGTATCAAATATTTTTCTTCTGAATAATATATAGTATATAAATATAACACATAAAGATAAGAAAATAAAAACTCTTTAAGGAGGCTTAATTGAAATGTCAAAACATCACCGCAAAAATATGAATACTGGATTTAATTTAGGTGATTTGTTAGGCAATATAGATTTGCCACAACTTATATCCATAATGTCCTCTATAAGTGGCTCACGAAACTCAGGGTCAAATGACCAAATTGGCTCAATGCTTAACAATTTAAACCTTGGAAATTCAATTAAAGATGGATCAGGTAAATTTAATAATTCTGATTTAAAATCTAAACTTTCAACTTTAGAAAGTAGACTTTCAAATCTTGAAAATAGAAGTGCTATGGAAGATGAATTATTAAAAAAAATAAGAGAATTAAAAAATTCTCCTGATGCAGCAAAATCTTTAAATGATTTCGTTGATTCAAACTTTAATAATTAAACTAACTTTAAAGCACTGTTAGATTAAGTTTTAACAGTGCTTGTGTTTAAACTTATTATAAATTATATTTTTTGAGAAATAATTATCATCATAGTTATACTATTAAAAAAGGCATGATTAAATACTGCGTACCAGTATCCTTTTTTGTGTATTAAATAGCAATTGTATATGCCTATCCAAAATATTACCAGAGAAGCAGCTAAGCTAAAATGAACAACTGAAAAAATAACACTACTTAAAATAGCTGAAAAATATATTCCTATTCTATTTTTAAAGATTTTTTCAAAAAATAGCCATCTAAATATAAACTCTTCAAGTACAGGTGCACAAATTACAACTAAAGGTACCATAAATATAACTCTTTTTAATGACATATCTATCATATTTGTTACAATTTGTTGATTATTTAAATTAAAATTTAGATTAGAGGCTATTGTTCTCTCAAATAATAATATTGATATAGTAACTAAGTAAGAGAACACGGCTGCTTTTAAACATTTAAAAAAATTGAATCTTCTAATATTAAATACATAAAATTCATCTGTAAATCTCATATAAACTATATCATATATTACAAATAGAAAAGGTACGATGTTTTGAGTATGAAAACAAAGAACTACATATAATATACTTATAATTGCTAAAATTATCTTATTTCTTTCTCTTTTAAGCCAATGTTTTCCAAATACTATAAGTGGTGGAATATACACTATAAAAAAGATCAGTGCATTTTTTATTAAATTTAATTTAATCATAATAATTTCCTCCGATATAATACTAATTATCCTCTATTATACCTTCAATTTCATTTAAAAGCTGATCTTTACCAAATTTATTTAATGATGAAAATGTTAAAATCTTATGATTAGAATCTAAGTCAAGGGTGTCCCTTATAATTTTTAAATTTTTATTTAATTGATTTTTAGATAGTTTATCTATTTTAGTTGCTACAACTATAACATTGTATTTATAATATTTTATCCAATTGTACATAGTAACATCATCTGAAGTTGGCTTATGTCTTGAATCTAAAAGTAAAATTATAGCCTTTAGCTGTTCTCTTCTTGTAAGATATGTTTCTATTATTTTTCTCCAGCTATCTTTTTGTGATTTTGAAATTTTAGCATAACCATAACCTGGTAAATCTACAAAATAAAATTTTTTATTAATCATGAAAAAATTTATAAGTCTTGTCTTTCCAGGCGTACTACTTACTTTAACCAATTTTCGTCTATTTACAATGGTATTTATTAAAGATGATTTTCCTACATTAGATCTACCTACAAAAGCTATTTCCTTAAAATTATCTTTTGGATACTGATTTTTCTTTACTGCTGAAATTATAAACTCAGCCTGCTTTACCTCCACAATTACTCACCTCCTAAAAATGCCCTAATATTAATTCATTAGAGCATTTTTTAATACTGTATCTATGTTATCTGCAAGTATATAATTTACTTTACTTTTCACATCTTTAGGTATTTTTTTCAAATCTTTTTCATTATCTTTAGGTATTATAATAGTATCTATTCCAGCTCTGTAAGCTGCAAGACTTTTTTCCTTAAGTCCACCAATTGGAAGTACCCTGCCTGTAAGAGTTATTTCTCCCGTCATAGCTACATTATGTTTGACTTTTTTCTTGCTAAGTGCAGAAACCATGGCTGTAATCATAGTAACTCCAGCTGAAGGTCCATCTTTAGGAATAGCTCCCTCCGGTACATGTATATGTAAATCATAGTTTTTATAGAAGTCTTTTTCTATACCACTATATTTTTTACAATTAGCCCTTACATAGCTATACCCGGCTTTAGCTGATTCTTTCATCACGTCACCAAGCTGACCTGTAAGTTCTAGTCTTCCTTTTCCAGGCATAATAGCTGCTTCTATAGGAAGAGTGTCACCACCATAAGCCGTCCATGCCATTCCCATTACTACGCCTACTCTATCCTCCATATCTGCTTTATCATATGTAAACATATCAGAACCCAAATACGATTTTGCCTTAGTAACATTCACAAATATTTTTTGTTTATTTTTTTCTATGATCTCAGTAATTGATTTCCTTATTATAGAAGCTATTTTTCTCTCTAGATTTCTTACACCAGATTCTCTTGTATAATTATCAATTACAGTATATATAGCCGCATCAGAAAATTTAATTTTATCATCTTTAATTCCATTTTCTTTTAACTGTCTTGGAATTAAATAATTTTTGCATATATGAAATTTTTCTTCACTTGTATATCCAGACACCTGTATTATTTCCATTCTGTCAATAAGAGGCATTGGTATAGTATCCAAGGTATTAGCAGTAGTTATAAAAAGCACATTTGATAAATCAAAATCAAGTTCAATATAATGATCTCTAAATGTATTATTTTGTTCACTATCTAAGACCTCTAAAAGTGCATCTGCAGGATTTCCTTTAAAATCCAGTCCCATTTTATCAATTTCGTCTAATAAAAATAACGGATTATTGGATTTTGCCTCCTTTATTCCATATATTATCCTTCCAGGAATAGAACCTACATAAGTTCTCCTATGACCTCTTATTTCAGCTTCATCTCTTATTCCACCCAAAGACATTCTCACAAAGTTCCTGTTTAATGCTTTTGCTATTGATTTAGCAATAGATGTTTTACCTACCCCTGGAGGTCCTACAAGGCATAAAATTGGACCCTTTAAAGATTTACTCACATTCTTAACTGCCAGATATTCAATTATTCTATCTTTTACATCTTTTAAACCATAATGCTCTTTTTCAAGTACATTTCTAACATTCTTTATATTAAGATTATCTTTTGTTTTTACATTCCATGGAAGATCAAGTATCCAATCCAAATACGTTTTTATTATTCCCGATTCTGTAGAATAATCTCCACAATTTTTTAATCTGTCAAGTTCATAAATTGCTTTTTCCTTAACTTGTTTTGGAAGCTTTCTTTTTAATATTTTTTCTTTATATTTCTTTATTTCTTTTTTGTTTCTATCATCTTCGCCAAGTTCATTCTGTATTATTTTAAGTTGTTCTCTCAAATAATAATCTTTCTGATTTTTATCTATATTATTTTTTACTTCTATTCCTATTTTATTTTCTATTTTTAAAATTTCTATTTCGTTTGCAAGAATAGAAAGTATTTTTTCCAACCTGTCTTCTATTTTACAAGCATCTAAAATTTGCTGTTTTTTATTTTGATCTACTTCCAAATATGCACTTATAGTATCTGCTAACCTACCCGGATTGTCCATATCATCTAATTCAATTATAGACTCAGATCCATTATCTCCTGATAAATTCATATATTCATGAAATTTTTTAACTACAAGTCTAATTAATGCCTTGCAATTATCATCAACATCTTTGCTATCTTCTATTACTTCAATTTTAACTTTAAAGAAAGGTTTTTCTTCTAAATATTCTTTTAATATACCTCTCTTTTCACCTTCTACAAGTACTCTTATAGTATTTTCAGGTAGCTTTAACATCTGCTTTATTGTACAAATTGTACCAGTTTCAAATATATCTTCTTTATTAGGTTCTTCAACTACATATTCTTTTTGCGATGACAAAAATACCTTTTGTCCATTAATCATAGCCTCTTCTAACGCAAGTTTAGATTTTTCTCTACCTACATCAAAATGTAAAACCATATATGGAAATATAGTAACACCTCTTAATGGAATCAGAGGAATAACTTCTAAATTTTTATCCATATTTCTCTCCTCACTTTAAACAATTTGCCTTATAAAAATCATCCAAAATACATCAGACTAATATATTATAACTATAAAACAATGATTTTTCAATTATTCAGTTTTTTTCAGCAATAGTAACTTTATATAAAAAAAGGATTCAGTATCAAAAATAAAATTCGATACTAAATCCTTTATTTTTTTAAAATTTTTTCTATGCTGTTTCCGGACCTTTCCTAGTTCTTGATTTCTTAACCTTTAAAGAAGGTCTTTTTTCACCATTTTCAACTTTTACAACTTCAGGCTTTTTATCACTGATAGTCTGTTTATTTACTATAACTTTACATATATCTTCTTTTGAAGGTATGTCAAACATTATATCATTCATAGTTTCTTCTATTATAGCCCTAAGTCCCCTTGCACCTGTATTCCTTTTTAATGCTTCATCAGCAATTGCATCTAGAGCTTCATCTTTAAATTCAAGCTCTACATTATCTAATTCAAAAAGTTTTCTATATTGCTTTACAAGTGCATTTTTAGGTTTTACAAGTATATTCTTAAGTGCTTCCTTATTTAATGCTTCCAAGGTAACAACAATAGGAATTCTTCCTATAAACTCAGGTATAAGTCCAAATTTCAGAAGATCTCCTGGCATTATTTCTTTAAGAAGCTTTCCTATATCCTTTTCTTTTTTGGATTGTATTTTAGCACCAAAGCCAAGAGTACTGGTTCTTGTTCTATGCTCTATAATACTATCTATTCCATCAAAAGCTCCTCCACATATAAACAATATATTAGTTGTATTTATTTGAATAAACTCTTGATGAGGGTGTTTTCTACCTCCCTGTGGTGGTACAGATGCAACTGTGCCTTCTAATATCTTTAAAAGTGCCTGCTGCACACCTTCTCCTGAAACATCTCTTGTAATAGATGGATTTTCAGATTTTCTAGCTATCTTATCTATTTCATCTATATATACAATTCCATGTTCAGCTCTCTCTATATCATAATCAGCATTTTGTATAAGTTTAAGTAAAATATTCTCAACATCTTCTCCTACATATCCAGCTTCAGTTAATGTAGTAGCATCTGCTATTGCAAATGGAACATTTAAGAATTTTGCCAGTGTTTGTGCTAAAAGAGTTTTTCCTGAACCAGTAGGCCCCAATAAAAGTATGTTACTTTTTTGAAGCTCAACATCATCATTTTGAGAATTAGAATTTATTCTTTTATAATGGTTATAAACTGCTACTGATAATGATTTTTTAGCTTGATCCTGACCAATTACGTATTGATCTAAATAATTTTTAATTTCCAAAGGCTTTGGAAGTGAAGTCATATCTAATTGAACATCATCTTCAAATTCATCACTTATTATTTCAGAACAAAGTTCTATACATTCATCGCAAATGTATACTCCCGGTCCTGCTATCAATCTTCTTACCTGATCCTGAGTTTTACCACAGAATGAACATTTAAGTTGTTTTCTATCATCATTTTTGGCCATTACTACACCTCACTAAAGGTTATTTTTTCTTCTCAATAACCTCATCTATTAATCCATAATTTTTAGCCTCTTCTGCTGTCATAAAATTATCTCTTTCTGTATCTTTTTCAATAGTTTCTAATGGTTGACCTGTTCTCTCACTCAATATTTTATTCATTTTTTTCTTTATTGAAATTATTCTTTTTGCATGAATTCCTATATCTGTTGCTTGACCCTGGAAACCACCTAAAGGTTGATGTATCATTATTTCAGCATTTGGAAGTGAAAATCTTTTCCCTTTTGCACCAGCTGTAAGTAAAAATTCTCCCATGGAAGCTGCCATACCCATACATATAGTAGATACATCACATTTTATATATTGCATTGTATCATAAATTGCCATTCCTGCTGTTATAGAACCCCCTGGACTATTTATATATAAATATATATCTTTGTCAGGATCTTCTGCTTCCAAAAATAACAGTTGTGCTACTACAAGACTTGCTGAAGCATCATTAACTTCTTCACATAGCATTATTATCCTATCCTTTAGAAGTCTAGAATAAATATCGTAAGATCTTTCTCCTCTATTAGTCTGTTCAACAACTACTGGTACTAAACTCATAAAATCTCTCCTCCTTTATATAACCACTTCAAATGATTATTACATATATTTTTTTATTCACAATTTAAATTATTTAAAATTAATTGCCAGAAAGCTTTCTGGCAATTAATTCTTAATCAACATATTATGCTACTGATTTGCTATTGTCAACAAGCATTTTTATAACTTTTTCATTTATTACATCAGCTTCTAAATAACTCTTCTGACTATCAAGTATTAATTTTGCTGTCTTTGATATTTTCTCTTCATCATTATTTCCATATTGTTTAGCCATTTCATTAGCTCTATTTAACAATTCTTCTTCTGTAGCAGTTATGTTTTCAACTTTGGCTATTTTTTCAATTACCAGGTCTACTCTAACTCTTTTTTCTGCAGTGTCTTTCATATATCCTCTAACTTTTTCTTCTGTATTGTTTGTATATTTATAATAAGATTCAAGATCAAGTCCTTGATATTTTAATCTCATTTCTAAATCTTTTAGCATATTGTCAGTTTCTTTTTTTATCATAACTTCAGGAATATCAATTTTTGCATTTGCACTAACTGCATCTATAACAGCATCTTCATATTCTCTCTTGGACTTAAGCTTATTTTCTTCTTCTTTCTTTTTCCTTATATCAGCTTTTACTTCATCCAAAGTATCAAATTCTGATATATCCTTTGCAAAATCATCATCTAAAGCTGGTAATTCTTTTATTTTAATGCCTTTAACTGTTACTTTAAATACTGCTTTTTTACCATTTAAATCTTCTCTGCCATATTCTTCAGGGAATGTTACATTTACATCCTTTGAATCTCCAGTTTTTAATCCTATGAGTTGATCTTCAAAATTATCTATAAATGTACCTGAACCTATTTCAAGTTCATAGTCTTTTCCCTGACCGCCTTCAAAAGGTTTATCATCTACACAACCTTCAAAATCTATTATAGCCAAATTTCCTTTTTCTATTTCTCCTTCTTCTTTTGTTTCAATTCTAGCATTTTTTTCCTGACTTCTTTTTAACTCATCTTCTATTTCTTTATCCTCAACTTTATATGTATTCTTCTTGACTTCTACACCTTTATATTCTCCAAGTTCAACTTCAGGTACTACAGTTATTTCTGCTGTATATATAAAATCTTTTCCTTCTCCAATCTGTACTATATCAATTTTAGGGTAATCTACTGGTTTTACATCATTTTCTTTTAAAGCTTGTGGATATGTTTCATCACAGCAGAAATTTATAGCATCTTCATAGAATACTCCTTCTCCATAATATTTTTTTATTATACTCATAGGAGCCTTACCTTTTCTAAATCCTGGTATGTTGAATTTTTTAGCATCCTTAGCAAATGCCTTCTTCATAGCCTCATTAAATTTTGTTGACTCCACTGTTACTTCTAATTTCACTACATTATTTTCTATTTTTTCCATTTTGACATTCATTATTCATTTCCTCCTAATACACTATGCACTTATGTTAACTATGATATTATAACATATATTCCTATATATTTATACAAATTAAGCAATGAGTATTCTAGTTTTACCCATCCACAATATAAAAAAAGCCATTTATTATAATTATATACCAAGTGTCACAAATTTTATAGCCAATTTTGATTTTATTTTGTATAATATTTGTATTTAGAACTGCTTTTCAATATAATTTTTACTCCACATAAGTTCGCTGTATTTGTTAAAATTTTCTCTATACACTTCAAGTATACCTATTCCATTATAACCTATTTCCTTAAATTTACAAGAAATTTTTTTATAGTCAACGCTTCCTTTTCCAGGCATAAGACATATGTTATTATTATCCCTGTCATTTATGTGAAAGTTTTCTATTCTCTCTCCCATTACATTTATATAATCCTCCGGCAATTTTCCTGCCTTATATGCCTGTTTTATATCCAGTGTAAAATAAAGAGGACCACTGCATTTATCTTTTATTTCCTTTAAAAAATCAATATTATTTGACATGCACCAAAATACATTTTCCTGGCATAATTTTATTCCATGTTCTTCTGCTGTATATGTCAATTTATTATATACATCTGTTACAAGTTTCATATCCATATTTCTTATATTTTTATATCTCATGCCATGGAAAGTATAACATTTGGCACCTACTACCTCTGCTAATTTGCATACTTTTTCAAATAATACAAATGAATCATCTCTCCTCCTTTTATATTCATCAAACAAATAAGGTTCAAATGAAACAGAAAATGAATGTACAGAATTTATTTTAAAATCATATTTTAATCTCTCTTCTAAAAGAATTTTTGCAAAATCGATTTCGTATTCGCTTGTACTATTTAAAAATATTTCTCCTATTTTAAACCCTATTCTATTCATAAGTGCTATACTATCCTCTGTTTTTAGATAAGGATAAAAACATGCTGATGAAATACCTATATCCATAAAATCCCCTCCAAATTATACATATTAAAAAGCCAATAAAACATAAGCTTTATTGGCTAACTTCTCCTGATGTCGTTACATATACAGTTTTTCCATCTACAATAGTTGTAAGTCCCTTGTCCTTAACAGCATCAAACTTTATATCTTCTCCTTCTATAGATTGAACCATAACATTAGCTTTAGTCTGAAGATTTTCTATCCAAACATATTTAGTAGTTTTTCCAAGCCATGGTAGTTGGCTTATATATGCAATATTATTTTCATCTATAAATTTAGGTGAACTGCACCATATATAATTTGGATTAGCTGATAACTGGGCATTTTTTTCTATAGTAGATCCTGTAGTTGAAACATATTGAGGGTTCGTTACATCTTGTTTATTTCCATTAGAGTCAAATTTAAGTATGCTCTGTGATTTATTATCAAATATAAGTATATTTTTTCCTGAAGGACTTATACTATAAGCAACATTTGAATCCTTAGGCGTTACACTTTTGAACACTTTATCTTTATTTTTAGTCTCATACGTTAAATTTATCTTTTTACCATTGCTTAAATTCACAGTATACTGTGATTCCTTACCGTTGCTTTCTGATTCAGGTTTTGAAATTTCAGATGATTTTTTAACAGATGTACTACTTGGCTTTTTATTATCAGAAACTATATTTTGCTTTTGGTTCTTAGCATCACTTAAAGCACTTTTAAAGGTTCCAGTCAAATACACACCAATTAAAATTACAATTGCTAAGCAAATGATAGAAATTACAAAAACTTTTACCTTTCTATGTCTCATTCTTTTTTCATAATCTTTACTGAAAATACTTGGCTTTCTACTCACTAGATTTCCACTGCCTATTTATAGCAGCAGTACCTCCCTTCCATAGCTTTTATAAAAACTAATAAATTAATTTTAATATTTTAATTTACCACAAAAACTCATTTTTTATTATAACGCAAAATTTTAATAAATAATACTAACTTTTTATGAATTTATAAAATTAGATAAAAATATTTCCAGGCATTATGTAACCACGTCTGGAAATATTGAGCTTTCAAACATAATTTAACTTTACTTATTCATTACCCTGCTTCCAGGTTTTTCATAAGGCAAACCTTGTTTGCAAAGAGGACAATCTTCTGGATCATAAGTATTTATGTCTAGTTTGACAGCACTGTAAACTGGATATGGAATTTTTACATCTTCAGTTCTCCTATCAACTATACTGCAAAGTCCAACCACTTCTCCTCCAAGTCCTTCTATAACTTTTGCAACTTCAAGAGAAGATTTTCCTGTAGTTATAACATCCTCTGATATTATGACCTTATCACCTTTTTTTATTTCAAATCCTCTTCTTATAGTCATCTCACCATTTTGTCTTTCTGCAAATATTCCAGGTTTTTTCAATTGTCTTGCCAATTCATATGATACCAATATTCCTCCCATTGCAGGTCCAACTATTATATCAAAATTAACTTTTTTTAATTTGTCTGCTACAACACTCAATACTTCACTTGCTTTGTCTGGATATTGAAGAAGTTTAGCACATTGGCAGTATCTATCACTATGCCTTCCTGAAGATAGAAGAAAATGACCTTCAAGTAATGCCCCAACCTCTTTTAATTTACTTACAACTATATTGTCCATATTGACCTCCTAATATTCATAAAATTTATTCTAAATTAAATTATTCCTCTTATTTTACTTAAATCTTTTATATTTTCATTTTTCATATAATTTTCCAGTCCATTTATTATGTCCAGGGAAATAAGTGGGTTACTAAAATTTGCAGTTCCAATTTGTATAAGACTTGCACCTGCCATTATAAATTCTACTGCATCCTTCCACGAGCATATTCCACCAAGTCCTATAACTGGAACATTTACAGCTTTTGAAACTTCATATACCATTCTAAGTGCTATAGGCTTTATAGCCGGACCTGACAAACCTGCCGTTACATTGTTAAATACAGGTTTTCTTTTTATTATATCAATTGCCATAGCTTTAAATGTATTTACAAGAGACAGTGCATCTGCCCCCGCTTCACAGCATTTGACCGCCATATCCACAATATCCTCAGCATTTGGTGATAGCTTCACTATAAGAGGTTTCTTACAATATTTTTTAACTGAACTCACTACTTCATAAGCTGTAGATGACTTTATTCCAAAAGCCATGCCACCGCTTTTTACATTAGGACATGATATATTGAGCTCTACCATATCAACCTCAGAATCATTTAATAATTTAATTCCTTCTATGTACTCCTCTAAAGTTCCGCCTCCCAAATTTGCTATTATTACAGTATTGAATTTTTTCATCTCTGGTAGTTCAAATTTCAGGAAATGCCTTACTCCAGGATTTTGCATCCCAACACTATTAAGTATCCCAGATGCCGTTTCAAAAATTCTTTCTCCATCATTTCCATATTTTTCATTTAAGGTTAGTCCTTTAGAACATATGCCTCCTAATCTTGACACATCAAAAAATCTATTATATTCTTCTCCGAATCCAAAAGTACCTGAAGCAACTAATACAGGATTTTTAAAATTGACACCACAAACTTTCATGGAAATTCTCCTTTTTATAAAATTTTAATTATAGAACTAAATCTTCACCTAAAAATACAGGTCCATCAACGCAGGTTCTCTTATTTCCATGTTTTGTCTTGCATGTGCATACAAGACACGCACCTACACCACAGGCCATATGATTTTCCATAGATACATATACTGGTATATTTTTCTCCCTGCACATTGTAACTACTCTCATCATCATAGGTCCTGGTCCGCAACAAAGCACCATATCATACAACTGTGGATGAAAGATATCTGTTATAAATCCTTTATTTTCACTTTTTCCTGTTTCAAGAGAATAATATATATTATCCACAAAATCATCGAATCTGTCTAATATATAAGTTTCTTTTTTAAAACCTGCATATAAATCCAGCTGCATATCTTTTTTAGATGATTTCTCACTAAGTATTTTCGCAAGATATAACATTGGAGCAATTCCTATTCCTCCAGATATCATAGCAACTTTTCCATCTATATTGTCTATATCAAATCCATTTCCAAGTGGGCCCATAAGTTTTACTTCATCATCTTCTTTTAATAAAGATAATTTTTTAGTTCCAGTACCTACAACCTGATATAAAAATACTATTTTTTCATCATCTAAATAATTTATACTTATAGGTCTTGAAAGCAATGGCTCCTTGTCCCATGCTCTTAACATATAAAATTGTCCTGGTTTTCCTTTAAAATTGCCATTGAATTCAAATTTATATATATTGTCATTTATATTTTCGTTTTTTGCAACTTTACAGGTGATATAATCCAACTTATTTTCCAATTGTATCTTCTCCATTTCATCTAGTTTCAGCAAAAATACTATCACGCATTTTTATTACTTCCATTCTTGAGCACTCTGCATATCTGGATTCTCCATTTTCATATTTCTTATATGCCATTAAAATGCCTCTTGAGGAATTTACAACTCCGCCGTTACCATTTTTTAAATAAACTGCTACATCTTTTGCTCCTCCTCCCTGAGCACCATAGCCCGGTATAAGGAAAAATACATTATTTAGCCTCTTTCTAAGTTCTTTTCCTTCTTCCTGATGAGTACAGCCCATTACGCCTCCAATAGCACTATATCCACAACTTCCTAAATACTTACTTCCAATTTCATTTAACTTTTCTCCAAGTACATCATACACTTTTTTATTATCTTTGGTATCAATATACTGTATATCCTTCGCTCCTTCATTTGAAGTTCTTATAAGCACAAATACTCCCTTATTCTTTTTTTCCATATATGGTATGAAAGGATCCAATATATCAAGACCCATATATGGATTCAAAGTTATAAAGTCACTCTCA
Organism: Clostridium algifaecis; assembly: GCF_017874415.1. GTDB lineage: Bacteria > Bacillota > Clostridia > Clostridiales > Clostridiaceae > Clostridium_B > Clostridium_B algifaecis. The sequence continues at coordinate 29,222 of NZ_JAGGLM010000007.1, read as the reverse complement.
AAATCTCCTTCAAAATGTGCTTTGGCATACATTTCACCAGTCTTTTTTATATCTTCTCTTTTAACATCTGCAATAGCTATACATTTTTTTTGTTTTATATATTTTAAAGTCTTTGAATAAACTTCAAGTCCCTTAAGTCCAAGTGCTTCATAATATGCAATTTGAACTTTAAAACAAGCTGCTATATCATATGTGCTATCTATTATATTTTTATTATACTCAAATATGGCGTCTGCTTCATTAATTTGTTTTTTTAAAAAGCTCTCAGGCATATACTCTATGGAAGTATCAAGCCCTACACATACATTTCCTTTTTTATTTACATTTTCATATAATTCATCTATTATCATAAATTAAGACTCCTATAAATTATTATTTTATACAATCTGGGATTCATTGTAAGGCTCATCGCAGTAAATGCATCTATATTCACCAATCCCCTTATCTGCCAAATAAAAAGACTGTTTTATATTCCTTTCTATTGAAGTTATACATCTTGGATTTTTACATTTTATAATGTTTTCTATTTTTTCTGGTGATTTCAAATTTACCTTATTCTCTATAACTTCATCTTTTATAATGTTTATAGTTATATTAGGATCTATAAAACCTAGAACTTTAAAATCAATTTCAAGTTTATTCTCTATTTTTATTATATCTTTCCTGCCAAGCTTTTTACTCTGTGCATTCATTATAAGTGCTACAGAATAGTCTACATTATTCAGTTTAAGGTAATTAAATATTTTCATACCATATCCTGCTTTTATATGATCTATTACAATTCCATTTCTAATACTATTTATCTCAAGCATCCAAATGCCTCCTAATTATTTATCCATACCTAAAAGTTTCATTATGAGAGCTTCTCTTGCATACATACCATACTTAGCCTGCTTGAAATAGCAAGCTCTTGGATCATCGTCTACCTCATAAGCAATTTCATTGACTCTTGGAAGTGGATGAAGAATTATCATATTTTTTCCTGAATTTTCCATTTTATCTTTATCTAAAACATAGCTGTCTTTAAGTCTTATATACTCTTCCTCATTGAAGAATCTTTCTCTCTGAACCCTAGTCATATAAAGTATATCCAGGTCACCTATAACTTCTTCCAATTTTTTAGTTTCCATATATTTTATATTATTTTTACCCATTTCTCTTTTTATATAATCAGGTACTTTTAATTCTTGTGGGGATATTAGAGTGAAACTGTTATTTTCATACATAGACATTGCTTTTATAAGTGAATGTACAGTTCTGCCAAATTTAAGATCTCCGCAGCAACCTATTTTTAGATTTGATAATGATCCTTTTATAGACCTTATAGTTAAAAGATCTGCAAGCGTTTGAGTTGGATGTTGGTGTCCGCCATCTCCTGCATTTATGACTGGTATTTTGGAATACATTGATGCTACCTTTGGAGCACCTTCTTTTGGATGCCTCATTGCAACTACATCTGCATAACAGCTTATTATCCTTATAGTATCTGCTATAGTCTCTCCTTTGGATACAGAAGTGGAATTAGGTTCTGAAAATCCTATTACCCTTCCTCCAAGTCTAAGCATAGCAGTTTCAAAGCTGAGCCTTGTTCTTGTACTTGGTTCATAAAATAATGTTGCCAGAATCTTTCCATCACATATATGTGAAAATTTATCTGGATCTGAAATTATTTTATCTGCCAAATCGAAAATTTCATTTAATTCCTCTTTTGTAACATCTTTTATATCTATAAGATTTCTTCCTTTTAACATTTGCCATTCCTCCTTCTTAGCCTCTCTGTGCTAAATTTAAAGGTATAAAAAATGCCTTCTTTTTAAAAGAAGGCATAATTACACTATGTTAACACTCAATAATTATAAATAACAACCTTCTTAGTCTCACAGGACCACATTAAAGGTAATATTTTATTGCTATAAGAATAACATAGGCCTCTATTAAAGTCAATACAATAACATTTATTTTTTTTGAATTTTTTATTTTACAACAAACTTTATTAAAATCTACTTATTAGAAATATTCATATTCTATATTTTATTATCAAATGGATAACTTTTTATCAATAATTTGTTTTATATCATTGACTAATTTTATTGATGCCTCAATTTCAACTTTTCTAATTGAAAGACTCTCAACATTGCATCCAATTGGTATTCCTTTTTCCAGTGCAAAATCAAATAGTTCCTCAAAAATATTTTTAGATAAACTTATTGATTTTTCAAGTATATCTTCTGAATGCATCAAATCATTTTCCAGCCATCGTGGTACATTTATCCCCAGCCATTTCATAAAATTTAAAGTTTTTTCAGAACCGCACGGAGTAATAGTAAATATTATAGGCTTCATATGTATATTGTTTTCTTTGCAATAATAGTAATAATCCGAAAGAAAATTTTTAGATGCTTCCAAATTATAAATTACCTGAGATACAAAAAAACTGCATCCTTTATCAGCTTTTTTAATAACTCTAAGATGTTCATCCTTGTGAGTTATATGTCTTTCCGGTATGACAACAGCACCCAAAAACAAGTCTGGATTCAATTTGTTTTTTAAATCATAAGCCTGATTTAATTTTAATTTGACTTCTTGTTTACTTGAAGATGCTCCAACAAATACAGAAAATCTATCATCTTTTTTATCATGTTCCAGCCACTTTGAAAATTCATCAATTCCATATTTTCCAACACAGCGATATATTATTTTAGGAATTTTTATATTTCCTAAATATTTTTCACCATATATAGCCGGATCTACAGATTCCATATATGGAAATGGCCTTTTTCCACTTTGTCTATCCACTTCATCTTGAAGATCATAAATAATCAACCCATCAATATTTAAATTTTTTATTCTCTCAATATGTCTTTTAGAGATTTCAACAATCTTTTCAGTTGTATTGTTCTTCTTTGGTGGAGTTATGGCATATGTTATTATTCCCATCTTCTTGTTTAATATTTTTTCTTTTATCATGTGTTCTCCCCTCAAATCACAAATTAATAACTTATAAAATTTATTTTAATTCATTTTTATTTACAATACAACTCAACTTATTTCTTTTTTTTGCTTGAACAAAATCTAAAAGCAGTCAAAATAGTGCCAATCAAACACATAACTCCAGCAGAAATATATACATACCTCATTCCATAGATAAATATGTCATCTCTGCCTTTTACATAATCAATAACTCTGTACCCTATCTTATAGCTCATCCTATTATAAAGAAGAAGTGTTGCAAAAGCCGTTCCAAATACAAACCCAAGATTTCTTACAAGTGCATTTACACTTCCTGCGATTCCAAGTTTATCAGCAGATACTGTAGACATAACAAGAGAATTATTGGGAGACTGGAACATACCATTACCTATAGTCATAATAACTATATAAGCTACAAGCAAAGCCAATGATGAATTTTCATTTAAAGTTGCTATAAGAAACAACCCCACACCTGTAACAAAAAGTCCAATTAATGTTAGTATTTCCGATCCTATTTTATCCGATAAATATCCGCTAAAAGGTGCAACAACAGATAATACAATTGGTGATACCATCATAAATAATCCTGTTACAGCTGGAGAAAGCTTAATTGTATCCTGGAAATAAAATGGAAGTATTATATTAGACGCACTTATAGCAGAAAATGATGTAAAAGCACATATTATGCTTATTGAAAATAAACTATTTGAGAAAATGCTTAATTTAAGTAATGGAGTTTCAATTCTTTTTTCTTCAAAAATAAATATCCCAAAAGCTATAATTGAAATAATGAAACATGAAATCATTACAGGATTATCATATCCGATGCTCTGTCCCTGAACTAATGCTCCAAATAACAATACAATTGATATTGTAAATAAAATAGCTCCTTTTCTATCAAGTCTTTCATTAAGTACAGTATTTGTTTTAGGAAATATTTTAATAGTTAATACAAATACAATTACTCCAATAGGTACATTAATTAAAAATATGTACTTCCAGCTCAAAGCTGAAACAATCATTCCTCCGAGTGGTGGACCTGCCATTGCTCCCAATGCTACAAAAGTTCCAAGAACTCCAAGAGCCCTTCCCCTTTCACTTCTTGGAAAAGTCTGAGTTATTATACCCTGATTGGTCGCCATTGTAGCAGATGCACCTATTCCCTGTATAACCCTCGCAGATATAAGCATTAAAAGTGAATTTGAAAATCCACATAAAAGAGAACCAAACGTAAAAAGAACAATTCCAAATTTAAAAATCCTGGTTTTTCCCTTTATATCTCCAAGTCTCCCAAATATTAAAATAGTAGCTGCAATAACTATTAAAAATCCAGTAACCACCCATTCAATTGCAGCCATGGTAACACCAAGCTTAGCTGACATATCTGGAAGAGCAACATTTACTATACTGCCATCTAATGTAGACATAAATGTAGCAGAAAGTACCGTAAATAAAATTATCCATCTTTTTTTATATATCTGATCTTCAGTATTATTCAATGTTTCTCCATCCTTTCCATGTTTCTATATTAACCTGTTTCTTAAATAATTGCCAGTCTGTTAAATGATTAATTTATTTGATACTACATAAAATAAGTGCTATACTTGTGTAATAATTTAATATAAATTTTAGGTACTTATTTATTTTTTAATTTATAAGTTCAAAAGGGAAATGAGTTAAAATCTCATGCGGTCCCGCCACTGTAGTGAAGAGTATGCTAATTTATGCCACTTGGTAACAGGGAAGGTATTAGTATATGATGAATCCAAGCCAGGAGACCTGCCTAAAATTTAGTATACTGGATACCTTACGTGGATAAGGTGGTATTAACATTTTTGTATGTTTAGCTATTATCTACGGGATAATAGCTTTTTATATTCAAAATGAACTATGAGGGGGAATAAAAATTGTATAATAAACTAAAGAAATTTTCTTTTTTATCTATTGTCTTGATATTGGTATTTTCTTTAATTGGCTGCACCCAAAGCTCTATTTCACAAACTTCAAAAGAAAATAATAAACAAGTTGAAACATTAAAGAATACAACTTATCCTGTTAAAATAAAGGACTCATTTAATAGAGAAGTTACTATTCAAAAAGAACCTAAAAAAGTAATATCAGTTGCACCAAATATTACAGAAACAATATATGCTCTTAATAAACAAAATACTTTAATTGGAAGAACTGACTTTTGTACATATCCTAAAGAAGTTAGCAGTATCCCATCAATTGGCGGTTTAACCGATCCTAATATTGAAAAAATCGCCCAGTTAAAACCTGATTTAGTTATAGCTTCTAATCACTTCAGAATGGAAGATTTAAAGAAGCTGGAAGAACTTAATATAAAAGTTGTGGTACTATCCGGTCCTGATAGTTTTGAAAGCACATACGATGTTATAAATAACGTGGGTAAAATTCTTAATGCAAATAGTAAAGCTGCCTCTGTAGTTTCTGCAATGAAGAAAAAAGTAGCCTACGTAGAAGAAAAAGTTAAGGGAAAAAGCACACCTTCAGTATATTATGTAGTTGCTTTTGGCAAAGGCGGCGATTTTACTGCGGGCAAAGATACCTTTATTGGTAAAATGATTACAATGGCTGGTGGTAAAAATGCAGCTGATGACACAATTGGCTGGAAATACAGCACCGAAAAACTAATTGAAAAAGATCCTGATATACTTATATGTTCTAATAAATTAAATTCAAAAAATGAAATTAAAACTTCGAATGGTTACAAAGATCTTGATGCAGTAAAAAAGAATAAGCTTTTCGAAATTGATGAAGATATCATTAACAGGCAGGGCCCTAGACTTGCAGATGGACTGGAAGCCTTAGCAAAGCTAATTCATCCTGAAGCTTTTAAATAACCGATTACGAAAGGATTCTAACTATGGATTTATCTCATAATAAAAAATATTTTAGATTCACATTTTATATTGGTACAATTCTATTATTTTTTATAATCATAATATCCACCACTTTTGGTACTGCCAATATATCTTTTATAGAATCTTTAAAGGTAATTTTAAGTAAGGTACCTTTTATAAATAATTTTATATCTACATATGCAATACCTGAAAATCACATTCTTATTATATTAAAAATAAGATTACCTAGAATAATACTTTCTGCACTTGTTGGTATGGGATTATCTATAGTTGGAGCAGCTTTTCAATCAATATTTAAAAATCCAATGGCAGATCCATATATTCTCGGTATATCTTCTGGTGCTGCCCTTGGAGCAGCTCTTGGATTTGTATTTAAACTTGAAAGTTCACTTTTAAATTCTGCTGCAATTACAATCACAGCATTTATAGGTGCAATAATATCTACCATTCTTGTTTATAACATAGCAAGAGTAAAAAATAAAATACCAACTACAACACTTCTTCTAGCCGGTGTTTCTGTGAGCTTTCTTTTATCTTCGCTAATTTCCATAATTATGGTATTTAATAGAGATGAAGTTGAACAGATTGTATTTTGGACTATGGGAAGTGTTTCAACCGCAAATTTTAATGAAATTATTTTACTTACACCATTTTTATTTATTGGCATATTAGTGCTTCTCTGTTTTTCAAAAGATTTAAATATAATACTTACAGGCGATGAAACAGCCAGAAGTCTTGGCATTGAAGTTGAAAAAGTAAAAAGGATAGTACTCGTGGTCTCCTCAATGGTTGTCGCAGCTTGTGTAGCCGTAAGTGGTATAATAGGCTTTGTTGGACTTATAATTCCACATGTAGTTAGGCTGCTTTTAGGCCCAAATAATAAAATTTTGATGCCTTTTTCTTTAATTTTTGGTGCTGGATTTATGGTTATTTCTGACACCCTTGCACGAACTATAGCCTCACCAGCTGAAATACCAGTAGGTTCTATAACTGCTCTATTTGGAGCTCCTTATTTTATATATCTTTTGATTAAATCAAAAAAGAAGGTGATATAGTGGAAGCTTTAGATTCTTGTTCAATTAAACTCAATAATTTAAGCTGTAATTTAGGAGATAAAGAAATACTTCACAGTATAAGTATAGATTTCACTAAAAATAAATTTTATAGTATTTTAGGTCCTAATGGTTCTGGTAAGACTACACTATTAAGAAATATTGGAAAAGCATTGACACCTTCTAAAAAAACTGTTTTTATAGAAAGCAAAGATATTTTAGATTTAACCAATAAAGCTCTAGCAAAAAAACTTGCTGTAGTTCCTCAAAATGCCATATTAAGTTTTAATTTTTCTGCTCTGGATATTGTATTGATGGGAAGGTATCCACATATTCCTAGATTTCAAGATGAATCAAAAAAAGATTATGAGATTGCAAAACACGCCATGGAAATGACCGACACCTGGCATCTTCATAATAAATGTATAAATGAATTAAGTGGAGGAGAACAACAGAGAGTTGTTATTGCAAGAGCATTAGCTCAGGAAACTGACATTATATTATTAGATGAACCTATATCTCATCTTGATATACATCAACAGATTGAAATTCTAAATACAATTAAATTACTGAGTAGAAAAGTAACTGTCATAGCAGTACTTCATGATTTAAATTTAGCAGCCCAATACAGTAACTATCTAGTTCTGGTTAATAATGGTTCCATAGCTTTTCAAGGTACTTCAGATCAAGTACTTACAGAAAAAAATATAAAAGAAGTTTATGATATAAATGTATGTATAATAAAAAATCCTGTAACAGGCAAACCTCTCATTATACCTATTACAGAATAATATTTTTTAATTTACTAATAATTACTAATAATTTTCTTCAAGTAATGCGAAATATCCCTGAGGATGATCACATGCAGGACATTTTTCAGGAGGAACTAATCCCTCATAAATATATCCGCAGTTAAGGCACTTCCATTTATATACTTTTTCTTTTTTAAACACCGTATTATTTTCCACATTTTTAAGCAATGCTAGGTATCTTTCTTCATGGTGTTTTTCAACTTCAGCTATTTTTCTAAAAACTACTGCTATCTTAGAGAAACCTTCTTCATCAGCTGTATTTGCAAATTCAGGATAAAGCTTAGTCCACTCTTCATTTTCTCCTGATGCAGCTGCTTTTAAATTGGTCTTGGTGTCTCCAAGAGCAACTGGATAAGAAGCATTTATTTCTACTGTTTCTCCACATAAATCCTCATTTGCAAATTTTAAAAATCTCTTTGCATGTTCCCTTTCATTTTCTGCTGTTTCTAGAAATATGTTAGAAATTTGAACATAACCTTCTTTTTTAGCAGTAGATGAATAATAAGTATATCTATTTCTTGCCTGAGATTCTCCAGCAAAAGCTTTCATTAAGTTTGTAGCAGTTTTAGTACCTTTTAAAGATTTCATAATTTACCTCCTGATTATTTAATTTCAAAATAAATTAAATTAATATATTCTTATTATTTATCTTTTCCAAAGTCCATGTAAATTACAATACTCTCTAGCCATAATTATTTTTTCATCTTTTTCATCTAACTTAAATATTGCTTCTGGTTTTTCACCTGGTTTTAAGTATTTTCTATAAATCTTATTTTCAGTATGAATTTCTATCCATTGAATATAATGTTTTTCCAACATTGGATGTTCAACTGTCCCAACTTTAACTACTACTCCACCATCTACTTTTTCAATTACTGGTACATGTTTTTCAAGAGCTGCATCCACAGTATTTTCTTCAATAAGTTTCATTGGTTTGCCACAGCAAGTCAAAGCTCCTCCTCCTTTATAGAGAACTTCAACTATATTACCACAAATTTCACATTTATAAACTTGTTTAACTTCTATCATAATAATTCCTCCTAAAACAATAATTTGGTATATTCTAATATATTCTACAGAAAAACAGAAAATCCTTTTACTATTTCATTAAATTTAAAAAAAGTTGATAAAAAACTGGAATGAACACAGCTGGAAGTAAATTGGCAATTTTTATTTTTGTTATATCTAATAAATTAAAACCAAGGCCTATTATTAGAAGGCTTCCTACTGCAGTCATATTTGTAATTACAGATTGAATCAAAATTGCCTTTAATGCAAATGCAGCAATAGTTATAATTCCTTGATAAATTAAAACCGAAACAGATGAAAGCATTACCCCTATTCCAAGTGAAGATGTAAAAATTATTGATGTTATACAATCAAGCATAGATTTTGCAAAAAGTATTTTATTATTCCCTTCAAGACCACTTTCAAGTGAACCTACTATTGCCATTGAACCGACACAGAATAGAAGACTAGCAGTTACAAATCCTTCTGAAATCTTTGCATTTTTAGATTTAAATTTATCTCCAATTTTATCTCCCAATTTTTGAAGTAAATTATCGATATCTATTAATTCTCCTATAAAACCACCTATAACAATAGAAATTATAATTAATATAATGTTGGAGTCTTTAGTAAGTCCTGCTATTCCTATGTAAATTGTACAAAGTGCTACTCCCTGAATAACAGTAGTACTTATTTTTTTAGGCACTCCTTTTTTAAGCAAAAGTCCAATTAAACTGCCCATAATAATAGTAAAAAAATTAACAATAGTCCCAATAAGCGTACGGATTACCCCCTTTTATAATCGATGTATTTCAAAATGATGCAATACTAAAAATTATATCATATGAGGTTTCTTATACCATAATTTTTTCATTTTTTAATTTTACACATATTGTAAAGATGTTACCATTATTTTTTGCCCAAACTTCTCCATCATGTAAATCAACAATATTTTTAACTATAGCAAGTCCTAATCCTGAATTATTTTTGTGAGAATTTCTAGATTTATCACCCATATAAAATCTTTCAAATATTCTATCCATATCTTCACTTGATAAATTATTATTAGATACATTTTCAAAACTAATTATTGTACTATTTTTATTTGAAATAATATCTATATATACACTGCTATTTTTTACGCTGTATTTTATTGCATTTGATAAAATATTTTGAAATACCCTACTCATTAAATATGGGTCAACTTTTAAATTAAGCTCCGAAATATTATATTTTTTCACAAAATTAATTTGTGATTTTTTTGCCATAATAGAAAGCTCTCCTATTATTTGCTCTATAATTTCAATAATATTTACAGTACATATTTCTGGGCTTATTTGACCACTTTCAAGTTTTGAATACTCAAATAAATTTTCTATTAAAACTTTTAGCTTTTCCGCTCTCTCAATTGATTTTTTTCCATACACTTCTTTATCTTCTATAGAAACATTTTTATCGTTCATTAAGTACAAATACCCAATTAATGACGTAAGAGGAGTTCTCAAGTCATGTGATATATTTGTTATTAAATCATTTTTGAATTTTTGAACAGATTGCTCACGAGATATCATATTATTTAAATTAAGTGACATATGATTTATTTCATCTGCTAAAGTTCCAAGTTCATCGTAGCCTCTTTTTTCCAACCTGTAGTTCAAATTTTCATGTGATATCTTTACTATTCCATTGCAAATATACTTTACATATTTAGTTTTCCTATATGACAATAAATATACAATTCCAAGTGAAAGAATTATTGGAATCACTAGCATTGACATATACTTGAAAATATTATGATATAGGCCTGTAATTTTCCATGTAACAAGCATATATTTAATACCTGATATATTTAGATTATATACTTGATACACTGTGTCTCCAGGCCTAGGAGTAGTATGAAGTATGAGACTTTTTATATTATTCAAATCAACATAATTGCCTTCTACTTCACTTGATTTAAAAATTATATGTCCACTTGTATCTGCAATAACTATCTTTAGATTGTCCTGCTGAGCTAAATTATTTATATAACTTTGGACTTCAGGATTTGTAGATTGTACATATCTGTTTACATTAGCATAAATGTCGTTTGATGCATTTACAATATTTTGAGGATTATTTGTATCATTCATTATAATATTGAGAGTAGCACTTATTCCAAGTATAAGTATGACAAAACTAATTACATTTATAATCAAAAATTCTCTTGATATGCTCTTAAATATAACCTTCTTTATTTTATTTATCAATTTTATAACCTACTCCCCAGACAACTTTTATATACTTCGGATCTTTGGGACTTATCTCTATTTTTTCTCTTATATTTCTTATGTGTACTGCAACTGTATTTTTAGCATTGTAAAAAGGTTCTTTCCACACATTTTCATAAATATTTTCTGTACTTAAAACCCTTCCTCTATTTTTTGCAAGCACTTCTAAAATTGAAAATTCAATTGGCGTAAGCTCTATTAACTTTTCTCCGATAAATACTTCTCTAGATGCAATATTTATTAACATATCATTTATAACAATCTCTTCTTTATTTTTAGGCCTTTCCACATTGAATTCAGAATATCTTCTAATTTGAGATTTAACCCTTGCAACTAATTCTAGTGGATTAAAAGGTTTCGTAACATAATCGTCTGCCCCAACGTTGAGGCCTAATATTTTACTACTTGAGTCATTTTTAGCTGAAAGCATTATTATTGGCACTTTTTCTTTTTTTCTAATTTCAAGACATGCATGTATACCATCAAGATTTGGCATCATTATATCCAGTATTATCAAATCTACATGATTTTTTCTAAGTTTGTCCATTGCTATTGAACCGTCTTCAGCAGTAATTACATTGAAGTTATCATTTTTTAAATAAATCTCTATTATATCCAAAATATCTTTATCATCATCAACTACCAGTATAGTATTATCCATAAATTATTTTTAGTGAGAAAGTATATAACAAGTACCAAACCTTCACTAAAATTCACTTCCTTTTTATACTATTTCTATATATAACACCTCTATTATACATCATTTTATTTATATAATTTTTTTGCTTTTTTCCAAATGGTATACTTATCTTCTCTATGGAATATGAGAAAAAATAAACAGCTATAAATATAGATGGGAATGAGTAACGCGGCTGCCCCTCAGTTATAAAGTAAGTACAACAAAACATATAAAAACAAATTAAATTATATAGCGAATATGGATCAATTTCTCTTTTTTTAATCAAATTTTTAATTACTTTTGCACTGTATAAAGACATTAAAATTATTGCAGGAACAAATATTACGTACCTTGCTATATAAGTATAAACTGCAAATAATATTTTAAAGAATAAATTTAAATTTGTTCCATTCAAACTGTAAAATAAATCACTTCCATCAAGATAGGTTTTAAATAATCTTATAAAACCTAATTTTATAAATGATACTGGATGACTTATTATCCATTTCTTAGACGCTTTAGATAACATCTTATTTTTTTCTGTAGCATTTGCATTAACATATTCCTTTGTATTCACAATTGAATTTTTAACATTTCTGGCATCCATCCACACACCAGATTTATTTTGAGAATTATTATTTATATAAAGTACTATTCCTGCATTGTTTGATATAGATGTAAACTCACCAATTAGCTTAGTATTTCTATATATCCATGGTGCTATAGTAATAAGACTAACCATCAATATGATAGCTGTATGTTTTAAGGCTTCTAAAAATTTGACTTTTGTACACACTTCCAATATGAATATGACAAAAAAGAACACCATGAAAAATGGTTTTATTATAGCATTAAAACCTGTAAGGACGCCTATTACAATATATTTATTTCTAATATCAGAAAAATATAGGAAAGTTATTAAAAGTAGTACCGTAGTAAACAATATTTCCGTTGCTAGTACACTATTGTAGAATATATTATTTGGGAATAAAACAAATAATCCATAAATGAGTTTGCGTCTTTTTTCTTCCAAGTCTATTTTATTTAATATTTTATACACCAACATATAATTTATAAACGTTAAAATCAAGTTAAAAATCTTTGCCACAATCAAAGTGCTTCCAAATATTCTATATATAAATCCTAAGACAATAGAATATCCCACAGATGTGTACGTATCACCCCATTGTCCACCGCTTGCTATTTGTTTTGCAATCCTGTCATAATATGCAAAATCAGAAAATGGCTGCGTATTTACTAAAGCCACCCACAAAATACTAATTAAAATTCCAAGTACAGTTATATTCTTATAATATTTCTCCATTTTTACATGTATGTCTTCCATGAAATCCTCCTAATTTGTTTTAATATTTTATTTAAATCAAATATATAATTTAATTTTACAAAATATTTTTAAAGTATTAGTTATTACTTTTATGAAGATTTTGTGAAGATTAAAAAAGTCATTGCTTTATGATATAAGATTATTTTAACGCAAAAATAAGTACCCTAAATGACAGGTACTTATTTTTTGTAATATAAATAATAGGGGGACTATTATTTTTTATTTTCTCTAAGGTATTTCCTTAGGATATTTATTATATTACAACTGTATTATTAAAATCTCCTTAAAATATGAAAATAAAAATCATATTTTCTTATACTTAACTAAACTTTTAGCTCATACAACATTAATCTACAATTTAAATACCTTAAAATCCAAGGTTTTCCCCAATCAATACTACTTTTATCTTATTCGCCGGGCGGCTTATTCTTGTTGTTACCATATATGCACAAATGCAATCTGGACTTATACAATCCGCACAGCTGCCAGTTGTATAGCATGGAGTCTTCATGTTTTGAAAATGCTGTATATTTGCTGGTGCAGCAATTGTTCTAGCTCTGTGTACTGCATCATTAAGATTTTTTACAACTTTATTCATTCCAGCTACAACTAAGACACTCTTTGGGCCAAAAATCATTGCTGCTACACGGTTTCCATTTCCATCAATGTTAAATAGCTGGCCATCCTCGCTAATAGCGTTACAACTCATTAAGAATGTATCACATAAAAGTGCATGTTTCATAATTTCTGTTCGTTCTTCGGGGCTTTTTGCCTTATCTCTGTCAATAACTTGATAACCCTTCTCACTTATAAGCTCTTGGGCACCAATTTCCTTCAACGTTTCAGAACCACCCCAGGATACAACATGATCTTTAGGAATTAGTTCTAAAATTTGTTGTAATGCTTCTTCCTTAGTCTTGCAATAATACGCATCAAAATATCTCTTTTTTAAGGCCTCAATTACTTTTGGTCCTAATTTATCATAACGTTGTTCTAATGGCAATTGTCTTATCATTTTAAAATCCTCCTTTAGAATAATAATTTATGCTTAATTTTTGTATTTTGTCTGCAATATGTTTTACCATTTTATTATAAATCATATAAATTTATAATACCATAATAATAGATTCAAAAAAGCTCTGAATTTACTATTTTAACCATTTTAACATTTTGTTTACTCATGTGCTAGCCCTGCTTCTTTGCAACAATTTACTTTTATAAATTAATTATCTTACTTACATAATAAGTTGATTTTACTAGCTTTTTATATAATTTATAGTTAGTAGATTTACTTACTAAAAAATAGCATCTATAAACCATGCTTAACTGCAGCTCTCTCACTTGTTTTACAAATTACATCCAAATCATGGCTTAAAAGTCGTAAGATACTATTTGATTAACTTTATATCACCTTCTATAAATAAGAAAATGAGCAATAATGGCTAGGCTCTGAAAAATAAGCCCTACGCCACAAACACCATACCATCCAAAGTTCTGCCAACAAAGAGTTCCAAAAAAAGAGCCTACTGCACCACCGACGAAATATGAAAACATAAACACGGTATTATTACGACTGCGGGTTTCATCTTTTAAAAGCTGCACTCTTGCCTGATTTGATACTTGTCCACATTGATTTCCAAGGTCGAGAATAATTGCACCTAACATAAGACCCCAGATGTGATACCCAAAAACTAGGAAACATATGTAAGCAGTACTAGAAAGTATTACACCTATTCCAACTGTAAATCTGGGACTTTTTTTATCGGCATTCTTTCCAATCAAAGGTGCAGCCAATGCACCAGTTACTCCAAAAAGTCCAAATAAACCAGCTTCCATGGTACCCATACCATAAGCAGGTGTTTCAAGTAAAAAAATAAGTGATGTCCAAAATATACTGAAGGAAGCAAACATAAAAAATCCATTAACTGCTGCTTCACGCAAAGTAACTTGATTTTTTATCAAATCTGGCATTGATTTTAAAAGCTTTCCATAAAAAATTTCTTCTTTTGGTTCATCCTTAGGAAAAAGTTTTAAAATAAAAACAAATAATATGGCAATAAACATTGCAGCGAAAGTGTATACAATTCTCCAGTTAAAAATTGAACCTATAATTCCACTAAAAGTACGTGAAAGCAGAATGCCTATAAGAAGACCGCTCATAATATCTCCTATAACTTTTCCCTGTTTGCCGTTTGGTGAAAGGTGGGCAGCATATGGAACAATAAGCTGTGGAACTATAGTTGTAAGTCCAATTGCAAACATTGATACAAGCATTAATAAATAGTTTGCTGAAAATGAAGCACTAATTAAAGATAATATAACTAAAACCAACATACGCAATATAAGCGAGCGTCTTTCACACATATCTCCTAGTGGAACTATAAATAAAAGTCCTGATGCATAACCAATTTGTGTAACTGTAGCAGCTATCCCTGCTAAATTTTGTGATACATGAAATGTATTTGCAATTTGAGATTCCAGAGGCTGAACATAATATAGATTTGCAACACAAACACCACAGGCAACTGCCATGAGTACTATCAATGATTTTTTCAAAACAAACTTCTTTTCTTTTATAATATCATTCAATTGTCAAAAACCTCCTTTCAAAAGTACAGCTGAATATCAAAATCATTCTATAGTGTATAGTGTATATATACTATAGAATTAAAGGAATCTTCTCTTTTAAATAAAATTCTCTAATTGTTCTAAAAAGGTATAAATAGTATTGATCTCTTCTTCTGATTTACCCTGTATGCAAGATAAAATAATTTTATTAATATTTTCATGATACTTCTTATGTTCGCAATAAGCAGTCCAACCTTTTTTAGTCAATGATATAACAGCCTGGGACTTATTTTCAGGATTTAATGCCTTTACAACTAGTCCTTTACCCTCCAATCTAATTAGTGTCTGTGAAACTGCACCTTTCGTGATATTTTTTTTACGCGCTATTTCTGATATAGAAAGTCCTGCATTGTCACCTATAAATTCAATGAGATGAATTTCTGAAAGATGAAGTACCATATCCGTGCCAAAGTTTCGGGCTTTTTTATCAATTTCATTAAAACGATTTATAATATTTAATAATTTTCTTGGCAGTCTATCTACCTGTAATTTTTTATCCATAACAATAATTGTATATATACTATACACTATTGTCAAGTATATAAAAAGTAGTCATGATAGATATATATCCTAAGTACATAAGTTGAAAATGCATTTTTATTACTGAATACAATAATTAAATCTAAATTTTCATTTTCTTACAAAAAGCTATAAATGAAGTCCAAGAGTACTTAATCATTAAGGTTTTCACATACATAAAGGCTAAAAAAAACAGATGTTCAGGAATCATCTCCCTAAACATCTGTTTTTTTTAATTTTAGTTATATATACTATTTTAACATCCAGCCAGAAAGTACCATCATTTGAACTTCTGATGTTCCTTCATAAATTTCTGTTATTTTTGCATCACGCATCATTCTTTCAAGTGGATAATCGCTTATATATCCATAGCCACCAAATAACTGTAAACAACGTCTTGTTACATCGCTGGCATTTCTAGCAGAAACTAATTTTGCCATAGCAGCTAAATGTGTAAATCTCTTATGATCATCCTTTGCACATGCAGCTTGATATACTAAAAGTTTTGCTGCTTCTGTATTTGCACGCATTTGAGCAAGTTCAAATTGTGTATTTTGGAATTTTGCAATAGGACGTCCAAACTGAACACGTTCCTTAACATATTTTATAGTTTCTTCTATTGCACCTTCTGCAATACCAAGAGCTTGTGAAGCAACACCAACACGGCCTCCATCAAGAGTTGCCATTGCGATGTTAAATCCTCTTCCTTCTTCTCCTAAAAGATTTTCCTTTGGAACTATGCAGTTGTCAAAGAATAATTCACATGTAGAAGATCCACGTATTCCCATCTTTAATTCATGACTTCCAACAGTAAAACCAGGGAAATCTTTTTCAACGATAAATGCTGAAATACCCTTTGTTCCCTTACTCTTATCTGTCATAGCAAAAATAATATATGTGTCTGCATATTTTGCATTAGTAATAAAGATCTTACTACCATTTAATACATAATGGTCTCCTTCAAGTACTGCTGTTGTTTTTTGCATAGATGCATCAGTTCCAGCAGCAGGTTCTGTTAATCCAAAGGCACCTAATTTCTCACCTGAAGCAAGTGGTTTTAAATATTTTTCTTTTTGTGCATCTGTACCATATGTGTAAATTGGTGTTGCACAAAGACTTGTATGTGCTGAAACAATAACACCTGTTGTTGCACAACATTTAGATAATTCTTCTACACATTGTATATAACTTAATGTGTCCATTCCAGCTCCACCATATTCTTCAGGAAATGGAATTCCAAGTAAGCCCATTTCAGCCATTTTTGCTACATTTTCTTCTGGAAAACGCATAGTTTCATCGATTTCTTTTGCAAGTGGTTTTACCTCTTTTTCTGCAAAATCGCGATACATATCTTGTAATTGTTGATGATTTTCATCTTGTTTAAAATCCATGTTAATTTCCTACCTTTCTTTTTTTTTATATAATTGTGTTTTATTATTTATCATTATCTAATGAAGAACATACTTTGCCTGGATTCATAATAGAATTTGGATCAAATACTTTTTTAATACCCTGCATTAAGCTCATATTTGTTTCTCCAACGCTAGCTGCTAAGTATTTTACCTTTCCTCTTCCAATTCCATGTTCTCCTGAAACAAGGCCGCCGCATTTTGTTGCTTCTTCGTAAATAATATTGAAGAACTTATCAACTCTTGATTTAAATTCTGATTCTTCTAGATCATTACTACATTGATATATGTGAAGATTTCCATCTCCTGCATGTCCAAAGCTCTTAATAGTAAGTCCACAATCTTCACCTGTTTTATTTACAAATTCAAGATAAGCAGGAATCTTATTTACAGGAACTACGACATCACATTCATCTAATAATTTTGTTTCTGCCATAATTGCTTCTAAGAAACTAGAACGTGCAGCCCATGCATCTTTTATTTGTGCAGGTGTATCTGCTACAAGAACATCAATTGCTCCTGCTTCTAATACTATTTCACTTGCTTGTTCAATAGTATTATTTAATTCATCTTCATCATTTGCATCTATAGTAACAAGTAAATAAGCATTTGCAGTTACTCCATTAATTACTTGTGGGAATACACTCTTTCCTATATATCTTTCACTTGATAAAACAATTTCTCTTTCCATAAACTCCAATGCTTGTGGATTCATATGATTCATTTTAAATTTAGGAACAGTAGAAATACAATCATCTAAATTTTCAAAAGGAATAATTAAACTAGCAACTACCTTTGGTGCTGGCATAACTTTCAAAGTAAGTTCTGTAATAATTCCAAGAGTACCTTCTGAACCAATCATTAAGTTCAAAAGACTATAACCTGAACTTGTTTTTGATACTGTAGCTCCAAAGTGAGTAATTTCTCCTGTTGGAAGAACAACCGTCATTGCACGTACATAATCACGTGTTGCACCATATTTAACAGCTCTCATTCCACCGGCATTTGTTGAAACGTTCCCACCTAAACAAGCAAACTTTTCACCAGGATCTGGAGCATATAATAATCCTTGTTTTGTACAATCATCTGCAAGATCATTTAGCAAAACACCTGCTTGAACATTGACAACAAAATTTTCCAAGTCATAAGAAAGTATTTTATTCATCTTTGTAATATCAATTACAACGCCACCCAAAATTGGAACTGCTCCACCTGTAAGCCCTGTTCCTGCTCCTCTTGGAGTTACTGGTATTTTATTTTCATTACATATTTTTACTACTGCAGCTACTTCCTCTGTAGAGTGTGCCATAAATACAACTTGTGGAACTGATTTACCATAGATAGGCATTTCATCGTGACAATAATCTTCATTGATATCATCACCTGTTAAAATATGTCCTGGAGCTGCCTCCTTTAATTTAGAAATTAACTCTTCTGTCAATTGATTATACTCTGCCATAATAATCATTCCTTTCTAATTTTTTATTATATAATGCTCCAATTAATGGAGCATTATACTTGCACACAAAATAAAAAAAATAAAATTATATATAATTAGTTTTCATTCCTAAGCTAAAGAAATAGGAATATCTTTATTTGGCTTTTGCTTTCTTCATTTCTTCAATCATAGCTGGAAGAATGTCCATTACATTTCCAACAATACCTACATCAGCAATTTCAAAAATTGGAGCATCTTCATCTTTATTAATTGCCACAATATAATTGGAACCTGACATTCCTGATGTATGCTGTGTTGCTCCAGAAATACCACATGCAATATAAAGTTTTGGTGCTACAACCTTTCCTGATTGTCCAACTTGGTGTGCACGAGAGATCCATCCATCTTCAATTGCTGGTCTTGTTGCGCCTACCACACCACCAAGTACATTTGCTAATTCTTCCACAAGTTTGAAATTTTCTACATTTCCCATTCCACGTCCACCAGAAACAATAACTTGTGCTTCTTCTAAGTTAACAGATTCAGAAATTTCTTTTACTGCATCGACAATTTTTGCCTTAACAGCATCAGCTGGAATTTCTACTTTTTTCTCTGTAACACCTGCATTTGAAGCAGCCTCTGGCTTTGAAAAGCTTCCATTTCTAACTGTAATTACAGCTTTACCTTCTACTTCAATATGTTCTAAAACTGTACCACCATAAACTGGTCTAGTATATATAACTTTACCATCAGTATTGCTAATTCCTGTTACATCACTTACACATCCTAAAGATGCACGTGCTGCAATACGTGGTGCAACATCTTTAGATAATACTGTATTTGCTAATAGAACAACATCTGGATTTTGTTCCTTAACAGTTTCTGATAATACTTCTGTCAAAGTATCGCAGTCTCTAGCAGCATCTATAAAAATAACTGGAATTCCTAAAGCAGCTACTGTATCTGCAGCAGCTCTGTTACCTACTACAAGAGCTGTTCCTTCTGCATTTAATGCTTTTACTGCACTAATCAGTTCAAGGCTTCCGCCTAATACTTTTTCTTCATTTGTTTCAATAAACAATAATGCTTTCATACTTTCGTTCTCCCCCTTAATTAGATTGCCTTATCTTTTTTCATTTGTTCCATAGCAGCACTTACTGCTAATGCAGCATCTTTCTCTTGAATTTTGATGCCAGCCTCTTTCTTAGGAGGTTCAACATATTCAACACAACATACTTTTGCTTGTTTTACCTCTCCAATTTCTGCTGCTGAATAAGTTGGGATGACTGCTTTACGGCTTGCCATCTTATTTTTAATAGTAGGATAACGTGGATCATAATCTGGTTTACTTATTGTTAATACAGCTGGAGTCTTTAAAGAAACTAAATTATATCCTTCTTCAGTTTCTTGATGAACTTCCAAGCTATCATTTTTTAAATCGATTTCAATTGCACTACTTACGAAACCTGTTCCTAATTTTTCAGCAAGCATTGCTCCTACTTGACCAGTAATTTCATCTGTTGATTCTTTTCCACAAAGAATTAAATCAAATTTTTCGTTTTTGTCTTTTTCAATTTTATGAATAGCATCTGCCAAAGCATCAGCTGCTCCCATAGCATCTAAATTTGCATATGAATCATCTTTTACAAAAAATGCTTCTTTAGCTCCTACAGCAAGACAATTTTTTAATGTGTTTAAAGAATCATCTGCTCCAACGTTTAATACGCTAACATTTCCTCCATTAGCTTCCATAAAACGAACTGCTAACTCTAATGCGTATGTATCAAATGCATTTGCTGCCAAACCTACTCCATTCAAATTAGGTTTTTTAGTCTTATTATCCAAATGGATTTCAATAGAATCATCTGGAACCTGTTTTACACATATCAGAATCTTCATACTTTCCTTCTCCTTTACACTTTTACATTATTAAGCTGTTTTTTTAATAGAACCATTGTATATTTAAATTTTTATAAAGCACCATTTTTTTAACTATTGTTTTAATTAACTTCTACAAAAGTATTATTTAATGGTACTACCACCTTAGTTAAAAGCTTATCACAATAGTTGAAATACTTCAAGCATTTATACGATTTTTTTTAGCATAATATTTAAAAATTTTTTTATGCCTAATGTCGCTAACATTTAACCTTTGATTCAAGGCATCATTGATACATTTGACTTAGAATAAGTTTTATAAAATTACATTACTGAATAATTAATATTAAATAGTATCTAACTTTATGGTATAATATTTTCGCTTAAAAAAAACAAAAATTTCACAAAGTATGGCTCGATTGTGATTATAATACCAAATATTAACAGTAAAAATACATATTAATTAAATTATTTAAAATAAAATATTATATTTTGAAATACCGACTTATTTTGGTTTATATTTTTATATGAATGAGATTTATTAGCCAAAAATCTGATAGAATCACCCTTTTGCAATACATATATTTTATCATTTATATTTAGTTCAATTTTGCCTTCTGTAACTATGATATATTCTTCAACCCCTTCATTATGATGAGTAGATATATGGTTACAGCCTGCTTCTAATTCTATAGTAAATATTTCAAAACCTTTATTAGCATCAAACGGGAATATTGGATATAGCCTCATTACGCTGTTATCCTCTATTATTGGAGTAATATCATTTTGATGTATTATCTTCAAATCTTCTTGATTTTCGTCAATAAATAATGAAAAGGATACTTTTAATCCAGTTGCAATTTTCCATAGTATAGAAACTGTTGGATTTGACTTACCCCTTTCTATTTGACCTAACATAGCTTTACTGACACCAGTTAATTTAGCCACTTCATCTAAACTTAAATTTCTTTTGTTACGTATGTATTTCAATTTACTACCTATAATTAGATTTAAATCTTTCATAATTTTACTCCTTTTATTTATAGGATTTTATATATTATAGCATATATTACATTGCTTTATTGACTGTATAAATTTTATATTGTATAATATAGCATACATTATTATAATATAGCATACAAAGATATTCTGGTTTATTGCTATAACTTTAATTAAGGAGAATTAAAATGACTAAAGCATTTATATTAGGAATATTGGCATCTTTCTTTTTTGCATTTACCTTTATACTTAATCGGCAAATTGATATTTCAGGAGGCAGTTGGCTGTGGAGTTCATCTTTAAGGTATATATTCACGTTACCAATTTTGCTTATTATCATGATTATAAAAAATCAGTTGTTTGATGTATTAAAGGATATAACAGAAAAACCTATTCGATGGGTGGTTTGGAGTACAGTAGGCTTTGGATTATTCTATGCTCCTTTAACTTTTGCTTCAACATATGGTGAATCCTGGTTAGTAGCTGGGACATGGCAAATAACCATAATTGCAGGGGCACTTCTTACACCATTATTTTTTAAAAGCATAAATACTGAAAATGGAGTTGTAAAAATAAGAAATAAGATTCCTAAAAAGGTATTGTTAATGTCATCAATAATATTATTAGGTATATTTTTGATGCAAATACAGCATGCAAAGGATATTTCCATTACCAAATCATTTATAGGAATTATTCCTGTCATTATAGCTGCATTTTCTTATCCTCTTGGTAATAGAAAAATGATAGAGGTTTGTAATAATAAACTTAATACCTTTCAAAGAGTGTTCGGCATGACACTATGTAGTATGCCATTTTGGATAATAATATCATCATTTGGTATGTCCTTTGTTGGATTACCAAGTAATGGACAAGTATTCCAGTCATTAATTGTAGCTGTATTTTCTGGAATTATTGCTACAATATTATTTTTTAAAGCAACAGATATAGTAAGCGATAATACATATAGATTAGCAATCGTAGAATCAACGCAGTCTGGTGAAGTAATATTTACTATATTAGCTGGAGTATTTATATTCCATGATAAAAGCCCAACTTTTATTAGCCTACTAGGAATAATGATGGTTATTATTGGGATGATTCTAAATAGTCTTATTAAATCATAGTAGTGAATTCTACAAATCGAATATCTACCTTATATAATATTCATTAAACATTGAAGTATCCATGAATTAATATGAGAACATACACTTAAGTTCCAGTTATTTAAACTTTTCTACTTTCTTTTTTATCCTTTGGAAATAAAATGAACTTTATACTTAGTATTGCAATATACAATTTGAAGAACTTGATTCTATAGTTAAAGGTAAGAGAAAAATTCTCTTACCTAAATTTATGAAATGGTATTTTTGTCTTAATATTAAAAAATAGTTCAAATAATTTTGAATGTAAAGTTAGAGACTTATGCATTGTAAATCTATTAAATGCACCCAAAAATATAAATAATCCTGAAAATACTATTATTAAACTTAAGATCTTACTTATAATGCTTGTATTTTTTCTATTTAATTTATTATTGAATTTTACAGCAGTAAAAACTAATATGAGCCACCATATCATGCTGCCTATAAATACTCCTAAAATCATAAATATTTTGTCTTTAATATTGTCTTGTATTTGAGCCATGTGCAATCCTGTAAATACAGATATAAATGAAAAAATAGTTGCTGGATTTGCAAGTGCTATTAAAAATGTTGAAGAAAAAACTTTAAGTGGTGAAATGCCAGAAGAAATATTTTTTACTGATATTACAGTTTTATTTGTTGTTTTAATTACCTTATCATTTTTTTCATTTAAAAAAGTATACATACCAAAGCTAATTAACATAAGTCCGCCTAATATATGGAAGTAAAATTTATGTAGAATTATAAACTTTTCTATTAATATAAATCCTAATGCAGCAAGTCCTGCATATATACTATCCGTAATTGCTGATCCAAGTCCTGATATTAATCCATATTTACGACCAAATGAGATAGTGTTCTTAAGACATATGGCACCAATAGGACCTAATGGCATACCTGTTATCAAGCCTATAAGTATTCCTCTAAATAAGTTTTTTAGCATAAGTTAATTTCCTGCTTTCAATATTAGATTTAGTATGTGTAAAATATAGCTTTCAAAGTAAGTTACTACAAATACAGGTATTACTAGAATCTTATCGTAATAATATGATGTTAAATTGTGAAAAACATAAGCTGATGGCAGGTTAAAAAATACCTTTTCTCTTTTAATTTTACCAGAATACATTCTAAAAAGCTTTATTTTAAATAAAATATATTAAAAAGTTATAAACTTTCCCTTAATTTTTAGTATTTATTTTATAGTTGATAATATTCGCATCCAAATATTTGTGCATATATAATTCTTCATATGATCTTCATATCTTTTTAGTATTATTCTAATAAAGATTTATTGGAGGTGAAAATAATGAATACAACTCACTATATGTCCTTATTAATGAATAACCAGCCTTGGAACTTAATTATCTTTATGGCTATACCTGTAATATGTGCTGAATTCCTTACTATCACAGAATTTTTTATAATTTACAATAAAATCGAAAAGGGAGGTATAAAAGCTTTAAATAAGGCAATTGGAATTTTTGATGGTATTTATTTTACAATAATATTTATTTATCTCATGGTAAATGCAGTAATTCCTCTCACGACTACTAATGGATGGCATACATGGGTAGATGTACTTGCAGTGCTTTCTTATTTAAGTGGTGTGATATTCTTAGTACCAATAACACTAATGGAATTAGGAATAATCTTTAAAACTAAATCTACTCATGATAAATTAAAAATTCATTTTATTCTTATAGGTGGATTTTTAATAGTTGCACATGTCGCAATGATTTTTGGTATGGTCAATCCACAAATAATAAATAGTATGCCAGGAATGAAAATGTAATACAATACTTTAAAACCTTAAAGTATAAATAAAGACACCTAGCTAAAAGCTCGGTGTCTTACTCTCTCCTCAAATCCAGAACTCATGTAAGCTTCTGCATCAACATATACATCATATAATCCTCTATGAATTAACACTTCCTCCGATAAAATTGACATTAATAAAAAAACATGAATTACATAATAAAACTATAAAATTGGTAGAAATAGTTAAGAACAATATGAGTTAATATCATACAATATAATGTGAAAAATTTTTATGGAGAATTATATATGAAACAAAATCAAATAATTTCAAATAACTTCACAAATGACAATTCAATTGAGGATAGTTTTAAACATGGCCATCATGGCTGGCATGCTTATTTATATAAATATTCACATCTTTGTTATTGTTTACACCATTGCCCATATAAAGTACCTACTTATTATCATCCATTTTTTTATGAATATGGCTCGCATATGAATGATGGAATGATACAAGGACGCTATTATGAACCCCAAAATAATAATATACGCCTTGTTATAAATTCTTATAATACAAAAAAGTTATCTAACCACTTTCGCAAAACTACTGATTTAACTAATTTTAAAGGTAGTAAAGTTATAAACTTACACGGATTAGCTAATTTAAATATATCTGGTAGTTCCCAATTCTCTGAAAATAGTCTTGTATTAATTAAACAATCCCTAGGTGATGCTATGCCAATAATTGTAGTTGATTTAAGACAAGAATCACATGGATTTATTAACGGTGTAGCTGTAAGTTGGTCAGGTAACAGAAACAAAGCTAATAAAGGCTTGACTAAAGAAGAAGTTTTATTTGATGAAAATGCGAGATTACAAAGCATCTTATTAGACAAACCAATATATATTGGCAATAAAACATTAATACCGAGAAAAGTTGAAGATGAAGAAAAATTAGTTCAAAGCTGCGGTATGTCATATATGCGTATACCAGTAACAGATAAAGAAAAGCCCACTAATGACATGGTTGACTATTTTATAAAATTCGTTAATTCATTGCTTCCAAATACCTGGCTGCATTTTCATTGTAAAGGTGGGAAAGGAAGAACAGCTACTTTTATGGTAATGTATGATATGATGAAAAACGCTAAAAATGTCAGTCTCCAAAATATAATGAATAGACAGGTCTTATTAGGGGGAAAGAACTTACTTAGAGATGAACCATACCTAATGAACCGCTCCAAGCAAAGAGCTAAATTAATAAAAAGATTTTATAGGTATTGTGTTGAAAATGATGACAACTTTAAAACTACATGGTCACAATGGATTAGAACTTAGATATACAACATTGAAATTAAATATTACAATTTATTTGAAGCTAATTAAACCTCCCACCTACGCATACAATAGAGATGGGGGGCAAATATAAAGAGTTTTCTTACCCAAGCCTCCAAATATAGACTATGATTTATTTTACATTAATAAATCAATTTCACCTGATTTTCCTTGCTCAACTTTATCAGATATACTAAATTTTCTTCCATCTTCAATTCCTTGTTCAAGCACATCCGAATTTCCTTTAAACTTTTGGTTTAGATTAATACTTCTATTAAAATCAATATTTTCATACTGCTCAGTAACTTCTGTATCCTTTGCTAAAATAATTCCCCACTCTTGATTTTTTCTCTTTTGTTCCTCAAACTTATCATTCAATCCAGATATAAAGCCTATAGCATAATCACTAACAATACCCACCGTGCTATATCCATCTCTCCTATATTGATACTTGATCCTATTAGTTTCGCTTGCAATACAATCAATGGCATATTCTAAAACTATATTACAAACTGTTACGTCTTCCTCTCTACCTAAAAATGTTATTATATTCGTTCTCTTAATTTTATAGTAACAATAGCAGCTGAAGTTATCTGCTATCAAAGATGCTAACCTTCCTTTCCATTTTGCAGATGTAAAACTTATCTTAGTCTTTTTAGTTAATACTTTACTGCTGCAAATTTTATAGTCTTTTACTTCTTTCATAGATAATTTATATTTTACAAGGAGTTCCTGTACCTTAAGCATGGCAACTTTTGCTTCATATTCATTACTACTTTCACTTAATGCTAAAAGTTTTTTAATTTTTTCAACTATTTTTGTATCCACTGTCTCATCTCCTGTATGTTCTCTTAAATTTCACTCTTTAAATTTTTGAATTACTAAGTTATCCTCCTGTTGTGCAAATTTCCCCAGGAAATATTCATAAACCCTTCCCAATGTATCCATTTCATCATTTTTATTATACAGTTGAATGCTTCCTATAGCATTATCTATGATTTTACCTATATCAGTTAGTATAAATAAGGGCAGCATCACTTTCATGGTACCGCCATTTTACACAATTCATAAAAATCAACTTATATATAGATAAATCTAATTATCGCTATATTGAATATTAGATACCTTCCAGCTGTTATTCTCAAAGCTTAAAGTTACTGTTATGATACCCTCAAAATTATGACTTACATTATAATTATTATAATTAACCTGAATGGTATTGCTATCTATATTTTGTCTACTTTTAAAAGCCTTTATGTAATAATAAAATGAATCACCCTCATTACCAAGATTAGCTACTGTTTGTCCATCTATGTTAGTTAATGATGGGAAACGTCCCGTAACAGTTGGAAGATAATCCTCCGTGTAGTAGTTTGAAAGAACATCTTTAATTTTATCCACACTATTATACTGTTCTGGTACTGGAACATATTCTATTCCATTATGCATTATTCTCCTATTATATTCTTCTCTATTTGATACAGAGAACATTATATCTTCCATCGATACCCAGGCATCCGCATATAATTGATATATTTCATCATTTGAAATGTCTCTGCTGTTTTTTGTGCTTTTTATATAATTTCCTAAGTTATCACTTACCGCTCCCGTTCCACCAAATA
Organism: Clostridium algifaecis; assembly: GCF_017874415.1. Classification (GTDB taxonomy): domain Bacteria; phylum Bacillota; class Clostridia; order Clostridiales; family Clostridiaceae; genus Clostridium_B; species Clostridium_B algifaecis. The sequence goes on along the minus strand of NZ_JAGGLM010000007.1, from coordinate 1,473 downwards.
TAAAAGCATGTTTTACATTGTCACCTACAGTATATCTGAGTCCGCCGCCTGCAAGTAATATATTATAATTATTCTTTGCTGTTAACACAGAACCCGAGAGTGCATCCGGGAACATATCACCACTTGCAATAGATATGCCATCACTATTATTTCCATTAGCATTAATAAAATCGGATGCTATACTCTGGGGTGTAGTTCCATGTATTCTAAAGCAATTAATTCCCAAGCTCTCTAATTGGGCTTCTGCATCATATGAAACTATATTATATGAACCTACTATAGATACGTCCTTTACTCCTAATTTCAAAATCTCATTTTTAGTTGTGTCATTGATATCGCTGCCGCTTGTAAAAAGTACTACCCCATTTTCTCTAGCTGCATAGGGTGCTGCAATTAATGAATATTGAAATTTATCTGCAGGTGCAATGTATATTTTTTCTATTTTTGATTTAGAATTTAAAATATCAGCTGCTTTGCTATTTTTACAGATGTTTCAAACCTGTCGGCTCCTCCCATTCTCGTTATATCTTCAATTTGACTTGAAGCAGCTTTAACCTTGTTAGATTGCAATAGCAATTATTTTTGCATTTTTCATAAATTAACCCCCATTATTTTATATCAAAATATAATTAGTATTTTTATCGAGCTTAATAGTATGAAACTTTAAACATTTAAAAATAATCTAACAATAAGAGGCCTATACTTAAATACAGTGGATTTATTAAATGACAAATCAAGGAACATATTGATTCCTTTTATATGATAGCAAGAAAAACAAGTTTATTAAGCAGAATTTAACCATGCCTTTTTAATTATGAAATGGGTAAACTTTTCAAGGATTTTATTCATGGAATTTTCATCGCCGGACCCGGCTGATTTGAGTAGTTCTTCTATGATAAGCACCACCTTTCTTCCTTAATTATACAGGTAAAAGAGCGGTGTTTTATTATTTTTTAGCACAATAAAAAACTGTATTTTTTTACTCCATAAATTTATTGAGTATTTTTTTGTTTTTATTTTTTATAGATCTTTGTAGGTTGTGTTATTTTGCATTAAAAAAGACTTCTGTGTTTAGCGGAAGCCTTGATACTGGTACACCCAGTGGGGTTCGAACCCACGACCTCTGGATTTTCGAGGAGCATATTTTGATAATTTTAAATGCCCCTCAATCCCTTATATATAGTCATTTGATTTTTTAACATATGCCTGTCCATTCTTATTTATTTCAAACTATAGGGGGCAAAAAAGAGGGCAAATTTTATTCAATAAACATTTTAATTCTATATCTTTGATAGTACCTCTACCCAATTATCCGGGAACCCTATTAATTTTAAATCTATATAATTTTGATATTGATTTATAAGCTGCTGTAAACTTATAAAAAAGCGGCCATAGCCGCGTTATTTCGCTTCGCTCAACTTCTTTTGGGCGTAGCCCTTTAACTAGGCTGCTTTATTATATTTTTTATTATTA
>NZ_JAGGLM010000006.1 GCF_017874415.1 Clostridium algifaecis | reverse complement strand
TTAGTTGTAAAACAGTCCCCTAAATTCAAAGGGGGTCTAAAGGGGTCTAATTCCATTATATCTGCGTATTAGTATCATCTTACTATCAAAACACATGTGGAGACGTGCGTACTACTATATAATAAGGAGTATTACGATAAGGGAGTTAAAGGGAAGGTTAAGGCTGAAGTGGTAACTGAAGTTTAGAATAGAATTAAATAAAGGTTTATGTATATAAAGGGCATTCAATCAATTTTGGTTGAGTGCTTTATATTATGGTTTAAAAAGCACCTATTTGTACAATTTTTATCATTAAGTAGGTGCTTCTATAAAATTTTTATTTACCTAAATGATTTTTTACCTTTGTTACAGAAGTACCTACTTGGTTAACAGCATTTATTAACTCTTGTTTAGTACATCCTAAAGTATCACACCAATAATTAACTTCATAAGGTTCATGAATATTAATCCTTGATGAATCTAGTGGCTTCTTTTTTGTTTTATCGTCTGACATTAAAATCACCCCCTTCTTTAAATACTAGGATTATTTACTATAGTTTGGAAGAAATTACTAAATTATATATAAATCTTTCTAGTGGAATATCGTTAATTCGTATAGCTTCAGCTTGAAAAATATTCACGTTATAACCTTTAAATGGTTTACCTTTTTTGCTTTTTACATCACCGATACACTGACATAGAAACGTTTCAGAATTAGTATTAATATACTCTCTCAATAAATCAAATTTATCAATAAGAACTTGATTGTTAACTGCGAATGCAGGTGGAAAACAAATACTTGCATTAACTTCAGATGAATCAAAATTCATATATGCATATTTAGAACCATCTTGATTTTTTTCAATTTGCATATTTTTAATAGAACCATATACACATCTAATTTTATTAAAATCCCTTTTACTCAATTCGTCTAATGCTCTTATATATACCTTGGGAGGTTTTGTGGTAGATGAATCCGAATCGCCTATTATGGGTTGAATATTCTCTTTAGTTCCATTTTCATTAACAAGTTTTGAACCATTTTGTTCGTCTGTAACTGTAGTATCTAAGTTGTTTTCATATTTCAATTTTCCATCTAGTCGTTTAAAAATTTTATCAATATGAGATTGTGATAAATTTGTATCAACCTGCTTGTCAAGCACTTTTGAACGTTTAATTTCATCTTTATAGGTAACACAATAAGGACAGTCTTCAGCATGAGAACTTTTATTCCATGTGCTGAAATATTTATAACCATCTTTTCTTTCATTAAAAGAAATCTTTGCATTACATCCATAAAAATGACAAAACAATTTGTTCTTAAACCTTTCATTATATAAATCTTTATCTAATTGCTGAGGAAATTTGAAATCCTTTCTATTATCATCAATATATAAGGCTTTTGGAATTTTCAAATGCATCACCTTCTTATAAAATATATATTATATGTAAAATTATATCACAAAAAAGTTATATATACATAATATTGTGAAAAATATTACAATTTAATACAAAAAACTTAAGTGTTTTTCTTTTGGCATCAAGTCTCTTGTATAAATTTCCATTAAGGATTAAAATATTATTATGAGAAATTATGTAGAATTTTATGGGGGAATTGAAGATGTCATACCAAAGTGAAGCAGAATTAGAAAAACAATTAGTTGGACAACTTGTTAATCATGGATATCAGCAAGTTAAAATAAATAATGAGGAAGAGTTAAGCGAAAATTTCAGACAACAACTTAATAAATATAATGAAAAAAAACTTAATGGACTTCCTTTAACTGATAAAGAGTTTGAACATATTATGCTTGATGTTGAAGGTAAAAGTATTTTTAAGAGTGCAAAGATTCTAAGAGATAAATATATTTTAGAAAGAGATGATGGTTCTAAAGTATATTTAGAATTCTTTAATTCTAAAGAATGGTGCAAAAATCTCTTTCAAGTTACATCCCAAACTACTGTGATAGGTAAGTATACTAATCGATATGATGTTACTTTACTTATTAATGGATTTCCACTTATTCAAATAGAGCTTAAAAGAAGGGGATTGGACTTAAAAGAAGCATTTAACCAAATAGTTGGTAGGTATAAAAAGCACTCTTATCATGGTTTATATAGATATATTCAAGCTTTTGTTGTAAGTAATGGGGTTGATACAAAGTACTTTGCAAATACGGATAGAGAAATTTTATTTAGTCAAACATTTTTCTGGACTGACGAAAAAAATGAAAGAATAAGTAATTTAAATGATTTTACATCTACATTCTTAGAAAAATGCTTTATTTCAAAAGTTATTGCTCGTTATATGGTAATAAATGAAACAGAAAAGACATTAATGGTTATGAGACCATACCAAATTTATGCAGTTGAAGCACTTATTAATAGAGCATTGGAAACAAATAACAATGGGTTTATTTGGCACACAACAGGTAGTGGTAAAACACTTACATCATTTAAAGCCAGTCAAATACTTGCAAATGAACCTGGTATTAAAAAGGTCTTTTTTCTTGTTGATCGTAAGGATTTAGATGGACAAACTATAGAAGAATTTAATAAATTTGAACAAGATTCAGTGGATAGAACTGATAAAACCAGTACGTTAATAAAACAAATAAAAGATGTAGATAAATCTTTAATAGTTACAACTATACAAAAAATGGCTCATGCAATAAAAGCTCATAAGTATTCATCAACAATGGAACAATATAAAAATGAAAAAGTTATATTTATTATAGATGAGTGTCACCGTTCTCAATTTGGAGACATGCATGAAATTATAAGCAAGCATTTTTCTAATGCTCAGTATTTTGGATTCACAGGAACTCCAAGATTTAAAGAAAATAAAAGTCAAGATGGACGTGTAACTGCTGATATTTTTGAAAAATGTTTACATCATTATCTTATTAAGGATGCAATAAAGGATGGTAATGTTCTTGGATTTTCAGTTGAATATGTATCTACATTCAAAGGACAATTTGATGAGAATGATGATACTAAAGTACAAGCGATTGATACTGACGAAGTTATTATGAATGATGAACGTATAACTTTAGTTGCAAACCATATTATTAAAAATCATCCTATAAAGACTAGAAACATGGAATATACTGCATTATTTGCAGTACAAAACATCGAAATGCTTGTAAAATACTATGATAAATTTAAAGAATTGAATCATAATTTAAAAATAACTGCTATATTTTCTTATGGAGCTAATGAGGAATGTGAAGGTAGGGATGAACATTCAAGAGATAGTTTAGAGAGAATAATTGTGGATTATAACAAGATGTTTGATACAAATTTTTCCACAGACACTTTCCAAAATTATTTTAAAGATGTAACAAAGAAAGTAAAAGCAGCACAAATAGATATCCTTATAGTCGTAAATATGTTTTTAACAGGCTTTGATAGTAAACCGCTAAACACCTTGTATGTAGATAAAAACTTGGTATACCATTCGCTTATACAAGCTTTTTCAAGAACTAATCGTGTAGAAAAAGTTACAAAGCCTTATGGAAATATTGTATGCTATAGAAACTTAAAGAAAAATACAGATGAGGCTATACGCTTATTTTCATTAACTCACAATACAGATACGGTGCTTATGCAAAGCTATGAATATTATTTAAAGTTATTTAAGGAACAGCTTAAAAAATTATTTAATGTAGCACTAACGCCAAAGGATGTTGATGAGCTTGAAAGTGAAGATGATAAAAAGAAATTTATAGTTGCATTTAGAGACTTATCAAATGTACTTGTAAAACTACAGACATTTTCAGAATTTGAATTTAGCCAAGATGAAATAGGGATAAGTGAGCAGACTTACCAAGACTTTAAAAGTAAATATTTCACTATTTATGATTCTGTAAAGCGTGGTGAGGGAGAAAAAACATCTATTTTAGCTGATATTGATTTTGGTATAGAACTTATGCATACAGATAGAATAAATGTAGCTTATATAATGAATTTAATTAGAAATATTGATTTTGAAAATGAGGAAAATAAGAAGAAAGATATAAAACATATTATGAAGGAACTTGATAGAGCAGATAATGAAGAATTAAGGTTAAAAGTAGATTTAATAAAATCATTCTTAGAAAAGGTAGTACCAAATTTAACATCAAATGATTCTGTTGATGATGCCTTCATTGAATTTGAAGATAGTGAAAGAAAAAAAGAAATAGACAACTTTTCTTCTGAAATAGGAATAGAGCCTGATATTCTTAAAGAGCATGTATCAGAATATGAGTATAGTGGAATATTAAATCATGAAGAAATAAGTGATGAGATAAAAGCACCGTTACTTAAAAAAAGAAAAATAGTAAATGAAATAAAAGATTTTATTATAGAACATGTAGAAAAGTACCAATAAAATGTGTTATTTTAAAAAATAGCAGAAAATCTATTGACGATTTCTGCTATTTTTGTTATGCTATTTTACATAATAGCATAAAAGGAGGCGAGGCTTTGAAAATAGATGCTATGGGGAAGGTAATTCATGGAGCTACTCTTTCAAGAATAGAAGCTAAGGTTGATGAAGAGTTTTATATTTATCCTATATTCACAATGCAAGACTTAAGCAGAGAAACAGGACAATATGGAATTAAAGAAGAAATACAAGAAGTTAATATAAGTAAAAATAAATTTCAAAAAAATTTTTTATCACAAATTAACATGGTAGTAATTGGTCTTACATCTTATAAAGCTATAGTAATAGGTGAAAATCATAAGGGAAAATTAATAACTTCAAACTTTGCTATTATAGAATTTAATCAAAATGAAATTGATTCTTTTTATTTTACTTGGTATTTTAACGAGCACCCAAAAGTTGAGAGGCAATTAAGAGTAGCAATGCAAGGCTCTATTATTAGAGCATTATCAATTCAAATGCTTAGAGAGTTAGAAATAGCAGTTCCACCATTAGATATTCAGAAAAAAATCGGTAGGGTATACCACTTAAAGAAAAGGAAAGAGAAGCTCTTATTTGAAAGAAATATCTTAGAAGATACACTTTATAAACAATTAATGGTTAATAAATTAAAGGAGGACATAAAATGTCAATAAGTGAAAAACAGCAAGAGCAACAAGCTAGTCTACATACAAGGCTATGGGCTATAGCAAATGATTTAAGAGGAAATATGGAAGCAAATGAATTTAAAAGTTATATATTAGGCTTAATATTTTATCGATATCTTTCAGAAAAAGTAGAAGGACGTGCTGAAAAACTACTAAAAGAAGATAACATATCATACTTAAAAGCTTGGGAAGATGAAGAAATGAGAGAAGCTTTGCAGGAAGAATTATTAGGTGAAATAGGTTATTTTGTTGAACCTAAATACTTATTTTCGTCTTTAATGAAAGCAATTGAGGAAGGTAAATTTGATATTGAGATGCTTCAAGGTGCTGTAAATGATATTACAGAATCAACTTTAGGAAACACAAGTCAAGATGACTTTGACCACTTATTTGATGATATGGATTTATCGTCTACGAAACTAGGAAGGGATGTAAAAAGTCGTTCAAAGCTTATTGCGAAAGTAATGGGAAATATTGCTCAAATTGATTTCAAACATGAAGATGCAGAAATTGATGTCCTAGGTGATGCTTATGAATATTTAATATCTCAGTTTGCAGCAACAGCTGGTAAGAAAGCTGGAGAATTTTATACGCCTCAGCAGGTTTCTAAGATACTTGCAAAGCTTGTTACAATTGGGAAAAAGGATTTAAAGAATGTTTATGACCCTACCTGTGGATCAGGTTCACTGCTTTTGAGAGTTGCAAAAGAGGCTAATGTACGTAAATTTTATGGTCAAGAATTAACTTCTACAACTTATAACTTAGCACGTATGAATATGCTGCTTCATGATGTATCTTACCAAAACTTTGATATTAAAAATGATGACACACTGGAACATCCAAGACATATTGATATGAAATTTGATGCAGTGGTTGCTAATCCTCCATATTCAGCAAATTGGAGTGCAGATGATAAATTTCTAGAGGATGAAAGATTTAGTGCATATGGCAAGTTAGCACCAAAGTCTAAAGCTGATTATGCTTTTGTTCAACATATGATTTACCAACTAGATGATAAGGGGACGATGGCTGTTGTACTTCCTCATGGAGTGTTATTTAGAGGAGCCGCTGAAGGAATTATAAGAGAGTATTTAATTAAAGAAAAGAATTATTTAGATGCAGTAATAGGACTTCCATCAAATATATTCTTTGGAACAACTATACCAACAGTTATCCTTGTATTTAAAAAATGTAGGGAAAATAATGATAATGTTATATTTATTGATGCATCACAGGAGTTTGAGAAAGGTAAAAATCAAAATATCCTTAGAGATGAAGATGTTGAAAAAATAATTCAAACATACATCAAAAGAGAAAATATAGAAAAATATGCTCACGTTGCTACATTAAACGAAATAGAAGAAAATGACTATAACTTAAATATACCAAGATATGTGGATACTTTTGAGGAAGAAGAACCTATAGATATAGAAGAATTCAGAACTAAAATTGAAGATATTGATAAAGAAATAACTGATATAGATAAAGAACTCGAAGTTTATTTAAAAGAACTTGGAATATAGGGGGGGAAAACAATGAGCAGTGCACCTAAGCTAAGATTCAAAGAATTTTGTGATAAATGGAAAAAAATAATGTTTTACGATTGTGTTAGTATAAGAAATGGACAAGTAAATCCAAAAGAGCCCCCATATTCTCAAATGCCACATATTGGTCCAGCCAATATAGAAAAATATACAGGAAGATTATTAGAGTATAAACGGGCATATGAAGAGAATCTTGTTAGTGGTAAATATTATTTTAATGAAAATGATATAATTTATTCAAAAATAAGACCCAATTTAGCAAAAGTTGCTTTCCCTAAGTTTTGTGGAATATGTAGTGCAGATGCATATCCAATTGAAACTAAAAAAAGTGTAGCAATACCAGAATTCATATTTTATTATATGCTGGGAGAGAGGTTTACAAAATATGCCGTAGCATTATCGGAAAGAACCAAAATGCCTAAAATAAATAGAACTGAATTGGCTGGATTTGATTTTAATATTCCATCTATTGCTGAACAAAAAAAGATAACAAAATTTCTATCGGTTATTGATAAAAAAATGCAAATACAACAAAAAAAAGTGGAATATCTACAAGATTATAAAAAAGGTATTGTACAAAGAGTTTTTTCTCAAGAAATACGTTTTAAAGATGAAAATGGTGAAGCTTATCCTGAATGGGGAGAAATACAACTAAGTGAAGTGTTAGCGGAAAGAAAAACTTATTCAAATAAAGGACTAGAATATCCGCATGTGACATTATCTATAGATGGTATTTATGATAAGGGAGAGAGATATGAAAGAGACTTTTTAGTTAAAACAGAAAATAAAAAATATAAAATTACATTACTGGGCGATATTTGCTACAATCCAGCTAACTTGAAATTCGGTGTCATATCTGTAAATAATTACGGTAGTGCTATATTTTCACCAATATATGTTACTTTTGAAGTGAAAAAAATGTTTGATTACAATTTCATTGGATATCTTCTTATGCGTAAGGATTTTATAGATAGAATTAGGAAGTATGAGGAAGGCACTGTCTATGAAAGGATGGCTGTTAAACCAGAAGATTTTTTGAAATACAAAACTAAATTTCCATGTTTATGTGAACAAGAAAAAATAGCAAAATTCTTTTTAAAGATTGATGAAAAGATTCAAAAAGAAAAGGATAAACTCGAATTATTAAGTATGTTGCGAAAAGGATTATTACAACAAATGTTTGTATAATAAAGGAGAAATGTAGAATGCCAGACATTAAATTTGAAATTAAAGAAACTACAGGAACTCTTTCAGAATCACCAAAAGGCTGGAAGAAAGAATTAAATCTAATTTCTTGGAATGATAAAGAACCTAAGTATGATATTAGAGATTGGGATTCGGAACACAAGAAGATGGGAAAAGGTGTTACTCTTACAGCAGAGGAGTTGAAGAAACTCAGAGATGTGCTGAATGGGATGGTGTTATAAATAAAAATCAGAAGGAGATTTTAATATGTTACTAAAGAAATATAGAGAAGTATATTTAATCAATAATTCAAACGATGTAAGATATTCAATTTGCAAGGTATTAAACGATTATGATAGCCAAGAAGCAGCAGAAGCAGATTTGCTAAAATTATTAAGTCATGAAGTATCTGAAACTGATTTGTTAAAAGACTTTGATAATAAAGGAATATAATATTAAAAGGACATTAATCTCTTGGAATGATAAAGAACCTAAGTATAACATCAGGTATTGGGATTCTGAACATAAAAAGACGAATAAAGGTGTCACTTTATCAGTTGAAGAATTAAAGACATTTAAGGATGCTTTTAATGGATTTGTGGTTACAAAGGTATAAATACAAATTTATTGATTTTGAAGTATAATGGGGGACATAGTAATGGGTAATAAAGCAGATGTAACAATAATCAATATAGAGCCATCTGATAATTTATTTAGAGAATTAGGTAATAATACTTATGATTTTAATGACTTAGTTTCAGAATTTATTGACAATTCAATTGCTGCGAGTAATAAATTTGAAAAAATTAAAGTTTATATTGAAATCGGATTATCGAAAGCTAAAGAAGAAAATTCATATTTTTTGATTAGAGATAATTCAAAAGGAATTTCAGAATCTAAACTAGGGATGGCATTATCTCCTGGTGGTACTTCAGGTGGTAAAACTTTAAATGAACACGGATTGGGAATGAAGCAAGCAATAGCAGCTTTAGGAGAATTAGAATATTTGTTAACAAAAACAGAAGATGCTGAAAAGGCAATTATGATTAATGAATTAAGGTTTGGAAAAATAGAAGCACAGAAAAGAGATGTTTCATGGAAATGTGGAACAGAGATTAAAGTAAGAAAAATTACTTCAATAGTGCCAACAGCTCCGCAAAAATATACTCAATCCGTACAATATTATTTAGGAGCTAGGTATAGAAGGTTTTTAAGAGAAGAAAAACCAAGAATGGAACTGAAAATTGTTCTTAAAAATATAGATGTAAAAGATAAAAATGGCAATTACGAAATTAGAAACGAATGGAATGTCAAAGAAATAAATCCGATATATTTTCATGTAAATACAAGAAGAAATGAACCGATGATTCATAAAAAAGTATTGAGCGGAAGAGGATGGAGAGCTGAATTAACATTTGGTTATGCTCCAACAGAAAAGCAGTATGAAGATTTGGGGTTAGAAGTTCCTAAAAATTATGAACCATACAAGGTTTCAATAGGCAAACAAGGATTTGATATAATCAATAATGATAGGGTAATTAAGTTTCATCAGCTTAGTGATATAGGATTAGTTTCTGTTAGACATAGTAAATTTAACTATATTAGAGGTGAAATTGATTTAATATCAGGATTTACAACTGCTATTACTAAAAATAGTATTATTTTAGATTCAAATTTTACAGAATTAATTCAACAAATAAAAGAAATGCTTGAAAGTAAAGGTTATTTGAGTAAGAAAAGTTATCCAGATGAAATTCCTGAAGCCTTGTTAAGAGATAGATTGGAAAATCATTTTAAGAATTCTAAGTTATTTAGAAAAAAAGATATTAAAAAAGAATATCCAATTGAAGGGTTAGGTGGATTTGTAGATATATTAGCTGATGGTGAGGTTTGGGAGATTAAAGTAAATGAAGCTATTGGACTTGATGTGTATCAGTTATTTGGGTATATGGATATGGGAGGTTTTGATAAAGGATATCTTATAGCCAAATCATTTAAAACAGGAGCACAATCAGCAGCTGAATTTATCGAAAGAACGCATAATAAAAAAATTGAATTAATTGAAAGGAAAGAGTTTCCGATAAATGATCCTCCTAATGATAAAGAGCTTGAAGAATACTATTAGTTTTGGAAATAGATAATGTTATTTTAAGCACCGGTTTTTAAGAGCTGGTGTTTTATTTTGTCTAAAAATATTTAAATTGGTATCTTAAGGGAGTATAATTTAATTATTGTGAAATTTTAGAATAGAGCAAATTTATATAGATACATAACAGATTGGGGGCAAAATTTATGCAGCAAAGGCAGATTAAGATTTATAGTTTTGGAAGAAAGAACATTATTGATGGAGTTATTTCTGCTGAAAATTTAGAAGGAAATATAATAACTTTAACAGAGAGCTTTCTTACATTTGCATATGAGTGTTATAAAAATGAAAAGCTAGAAGATGGTCAGCTAATAGATGAAATAATAAAAGTAATGTTGCCAGCATCTGAGGAAGATGCTAAAGCTGAATGGGACAATGGATTAACTTTTAATGATAAAAAATATTATGCATGGTTTGCAACCACAAGCGGCATGAAAAAAGAAAATTGGGGAAAATGTGAAACTATATTTTTAAGGGAAGACTTCTGTGATTTTGGCAAGGAATTTGAAGAGTTAATTTCTTTAGGTAAATTTAAGGAGATTGAAGAGAGTAAGGAGAAAATCTGTATTAATAAGGATGTTTTAAGCAGGTTGTCATTAGGAGTTAGTAATTGCTATATGGCAGGGGATATGCCTGATATTATAGTATTGCCACAGCCTAAGTTTCATATAGTAAAGGATTATAAAACCGTAGAAAAATTTAAGGAAAAGGTTAAAGATAAAAATGATGAGGAACGAGAAAGGGTAAATTATAATTTAATTGATTACCATTTCGATGATGATATAGATGTTTTTGATGGAGGAGCTATAGCAACTCCTAAAGTTTTTAGGCAGATAGAGAAAGAATTAAATATTAACTATTATATAGAATTTGCAATCATAAGAGGTTATGGCATTGGAATAAAAGGAATGATTACTAAGTTTGATATTCTGAAATATTTATGTGTTTTCTATAAAGAGAATACAGATTTTTGTAAAAAAGAAAATGATAAATATTATTTAAAAGATATGTGGAATGAGTGGCAGGAAGTTACTGATAATACTATGCTTTTAAATGAATCAATGGTGAAGTTAGCAAAGTACTATAAAGTTGATAATGGTGAAAACATGGCAACCTATAAGAAGAGAATTGCTGCAGTAGATGAAAAATACAAGGGCATTATTAATAAACTTTATGTTACTAAGTTCAATAAAAAAGATGAGGATATAGAAGAGTATAGAAGGCTAAATTATCAGCTTCTTACTGCATTAGCTTTAAGTAAAAATGATTATGTGGATTTAATAAAAGAGGATATTAAAACTTACAGAAAAATATTAAAACCTTTTCAAAAGACTAGCGAAAAGGAAGAATGGACTATAAATATAGACGCTATAAGATTATTTTTTAAGAACATTATAAAAGGTATAAAAAACGATGATGAGGAAAGTGAAGAATTTCAGGAGGAAGCTAAGAATATTACTAATAATGTGGTTAATAAATGTGAAGAGCTTCTTAATATTTCAGAAGAATTTGTAAATCTAAAGTTTGTTAAAAATAATTTAGCAAAGCTTATAGAAAAGAAATGTAGGGAACTTGCTGTTGGAAAAGTTACAGCTAAAGCTAAATATCAGTATATTGCAGTAGATCCTATTTCGTATATGAATTATGCAATGTATAGAGACCAAAAAGACAATGGACTTAAAGAAGGAGAGTTTTATAGCTTCGATTACGATGATGAAGATATAAGAACTATAGCAAGAAATCCACTATGTGCTTATAGTGAAATTCATAATGTTAAATTTGTTAGAAATGCTTTCTTTGATAATTATTTAAGTCACTGCAGGGAACTAATTTATTTTAATCAAAAAAGTGATATTTTAGCACTTATGAGTTCGGCAGATACTGATGGAGATGCTTGTACTGTTATAGATTCAGATATTATAAGAAATGCTGTATTAGTTCCGCAGGATGGCAAATATTTTATAAATACTGATGATGGACATAAGGAGCTTATGGAATATAACTACGATAATAGATTCTATGCAACTTATAGGGCTTCAGGAAACTTAATTGGAAGCATTGCTCTAAAGAGTGCCAGAATTAATTCAGATAGTCAGCAGACTTATGATTATTACGATACAGTAAATAATAAGTTTAATTTATATGAACGGTTTGATGAAAAGCAAAAAGAAGCAAAAGATATATATGAAAAAGAAAAAAATGAAAAATTAGAAAGTGGAGAATGGATTACAACTTATAAGGCAAGCGAACAGCATAAAAAATTTATTAAGCAGAGATTTTATGATAATGAGAAAGATATTTACATAGTTTTATATAATGCTATGGTAAGTATAGATGCTCCCAAAACCTTATATTTTCCAAGTAAAGCAGATATGGAAATTATAAATAATAAGTATGGAAGAAAAGCCTGGTTCTTACAGTATAAAGAGAACAAAGAAAATGTAGATATAAAAAATTATTCTTATACATTTGGGCTTCTAGATGAAATTACGTATGTTATAAAGTACAAATTGTTAAATGAAATAAATAGTATTGTTACTAAGTTTGATAATAAATCAGACTTAATACAAGAAAAGCTAATAAATGCAGATTATATAATAGAAGAATATAATTCATGTGTGCAAGATATTACTGCAATGTATAATAATTATACAGAAGAAAGAAAAAATATTAACAGTGAATGTTACAAAAAGGAAAGAAAAGAAACTAGATATAGAGATGAAATGATAGAGAATGCTTGTTGGGGGCAATGGGAAGAAGATGACTATGAAGCAAAAATAGCTTCTTTTAAAAAAGAAAAATACAAGCAGTATAAGGAAGTAGATGCTAAATATATTGTTAAGGCTGATGAAATACTTAATAATTATAATATTGCAACCATTGCTAATGCCATTGGAAATATGAAGAATTGTACAGAGGATTTTATAATAAATTTATTTTATCCTGTCTTTGAATACCTTAATGGTAAGCTGCAGTCAGATAGATATGTATATATGAAATCATTAGATGGAGATATAACTTATCTTTATGAAAAATATAAGAAAATAAAGCTTGAAGCTATAGATAATAGTAGCATAGTTAAGAACCTACACTTGGAAGAGAAGAAAAGATTAAAGGTAATAGATGTAAAATGTGATGTAAGAGCAAGGATACTAGATAGTGAAGTTATAGCGTTGATTCAATCGGAACTTAAAAATAATGGACAGATTTCTTTTGATATAAAAATAATTGATAATAAGGTTATTTTATTAAAAAATGAAAAGCAGATGCTGGAAGTCTTTGATGACTGGATTCAGATAAATGAATATAATTTACTGAAATGTAGTAGTATCAAATTTGAAATATTAGTTGATGTAGCAAAAACTAAGAAAAGCTTGAAATTAACAGCAACAGAAATAATTATATAGTGGGCAAGCTTTCACTAAGGTTCACTTCGCACTAAAGTGCTTATTCACCAAGTGAAAGTCTTCCAGACCCACTTTTGTGGAATAATCTCAAATTGATTTATACAAATAGTATTCCACAAATTAAAAAGGAGGTCATGAACTATATGATAAATGATACAATTGTAATAACACAAGAAAGAATGGCTGGGTGGCTTATGTTTAATAGGTTTCATAAAGTGGATGAAAAGCCAGACTTAAAAGATTCAAATAGAAAAATATTTATATTTAAGGATTCTCCTAAATTAAGAGAAACTATGGGAAAATATAGCCAGTTCAAAGAAGTTATAAGTTAATGGTAAAGTTGGTGAGCAGAACATATGGAGGAATTAAAGGAACATGAAAAATCAATATTTAATGAAATAGTATACAATAAAAGAATTGAAGAAAAAGATGGTAAAACAGTAGAGTATGAATATTTATTTAGTCATATGATAAAATCCAATACTGTAAATGAATTGATTGAAAATACAGATGATAAAACAATTGAAATTGCAAATTCTGTAGAAGAAAATTCAAGAAAGTTTTTTGAAGATAAAAATGCATATGTATCGGAACAACAACTTAATTTCTACAATGATTGTACTAAGCTTATTTTCAGTGCTTTAAGGGTAGAAAATCCAATTTTGATTCCTGTAAGATGTGGGTTTGGTAAGAGTACTTTTTTAAAAACTCTTATAGGTACAATTATAGGAAAGACTAAGTATGGGTTTGTTTCAAGTGAAATTAAAAATAATTATTTGCCAATGATAATAACAACGGATAGGGTAAATGATTTAAAAGAACTTAGCAGCTATATTACTAAAAAATACGGATATTATAATGAGTACACTTATTATGATGAGAAAATTAATGATGTAGTTACTATTAAGCAACCATACATATATGTTTTAGAAGGCTGGAATAAAAGTATACGATGTAAAAATTATAAAAAAGTTAAGAGCTATAAGGAAAGTATTGTAAGGTGTACACAGGAGAAATGTGAATTCTTTGGTAATTGTGAAATGGGAAAACAAAAAAGAGAACAACTGTATTCACCAATACTTGCGATGACAAATGCTAGATTAAGTTATTTGACCAATACAGATGATGTAGATAAAGGAATAAATAGATTTACAACTTTTATTGATAAAAATAAGGAAGAAATAACAAGAAAAAGATTACTGATAGATGAAAAACCTCAATTACTTAATAACAGTGTTATTAGTATTGATGAAATTGGTAAAATGAAAATCCTTGTTAATAATTACGATTCTTCAGATGATGAAAAATATAACAGCTATAAATTGGGCATGTTAAAAGAACTTAATAATATTGAAAAAAGAATACTTGAGATACAGGAAGAATTCAAAGATTATAGAAATGCTTTTGTAGTATTAGATGAAGAAATATTCAGTACAGAATTTAAAGAAAATTGGTTTGATTTTTTTGGCGTAAAATATAACCAGTACATAAATGCGTTTGAAGATATGTTTAGAAATGGTGCTTTGTGGTGTAAAGGTAAAAAGATGTTTTTCTATACTATAAGCAGAAATAGTTTTAATGTCGGAAATTTGAAAACATTTATATTTGATGGAACAGCGGAGATGAGTCTTGAGTATGAAACGGGAGAAAACGATTTTGTATATTTGAATATTGATGATTATAAGAAATATGACTATGTTACCTTTCATATTATACAAGAGAATTTTAGCAGAGATTCTATTAAGAAGAGACCTAAAAAGTTAAAGGCTGTATGTGATTGGATTAAAGAAAGTATTAAAGATAAAACCTATGTTATAAGCTATAGGGAATGTGATGATATACCTGTAAATGAATTACTAACAGAAAATTTAAAAGATATACCTAGTATAGTAATGTGCAAAGACAGTAATAAATTACCTTATTTCGGGAATACCAAGGGAAAGAATGATTGGAGCAGTTGTGTTAACATGGTTCAAATCGGATGGAATAGGTATAACTCAGACATTTATATTGCTGAATATTTAGCATCTAGTCACGTCATTAAGGAGCGAATTAAAGAAAACTATGAAGAAACTAAATATAAAATACCTGAATTATTATTTGGAATAGATGAGAAAGGAAGATTTGAATTCCACTATCTCGAGCAGTATAGATTGATGAAAATGATTGTTGATTTTGAACAGGAAGCTTTTAGAACTAGGATAAGGGAATTTAGCAGTAATAAAGAAGTTCATATATATTTATTTGCTGTTAGTGATGCTATGCGTAATATGATATATCAGAGGTTTAGTAAGTGTAATTTCATTGATCATACAGGCATTAAACAGTTTGAGGAATTTAAAAAGCTTGATAGAAAAGGAAATGAAGATATAGAAAGATTAATCAATTGGCTGGATAATGATTGGAATAAAAAGAAAATTGAAAGTAAAAATGTGAAAGAGCTACTTAAAATAACTACTAGTAGTTGGACATACGTTTTTAATAAGGATAAGAGTTTTCAGAAAATGTTAAAGGAAAGAAGAATAAAGCAGAAAAAAGAGGGCAAAAAATATTTCTTAATAAAGTATTAGTAAACGTTCATACCTTTTAAGCGGATAAACGTTGATATATAAGCCTTAAGACGGTTTTAGTAGTAATTTTTCTATATAAATAATTTAATAAGGATTTTACGAGTTAAAGTTGTATAAAGCTTGATATAACTAGCGTTAAGCGTATAAAAGGTGCAAAAAATGGAAGATGTAAGGTGATAAGTTAAAGTAAAGATGACAGATTTTAAATGGAATTGCATGAATATGGAGCAATGCCATTTATGGCTTGCGTAATATTCATGCAATACTATTTAAAAGATGGCATACCAAATACTTTATAGAAGATATATGAGCGTGAGGTGAGGAACGAACCCACAGCGAATTAGCTTATAAAAGTATGCGGTAGTAAAAAGTGATTTTATAAATAAAAATACAGCATTTAATCATAGAAACATATAAATGATATGGTATAAATGAATAAAATAGGCTTAATGATTTTAAATGTTGAATATAGTGGGCAAGTTATTTCTAAGTGTATAACTGCGGCTAAAGCCTTGTTATCCGCTAAGAAATAATGTTCCACACCCACTATTATGAAGGTTGTTGTAAAACAAGATATATTATGATTTTAAAATTAAGTTAACATATTAACGAGATATAACTGTCTATTCAAATAAGATTAGGCAGTTATTTTTATCCCTAAAATTAAGGAGGAGTTACATAGTGTATAACAATATAAAGTTAACAATTTCAGAAAAAAGAAAAAATGATATAAAGAATAACCTTTTGGCTAAAATTATATTTTCATATAAAAATTTAACTAAATCAGAAAGAGAGATTCTTAAAAAATTAAATACAGATTATATGACAGTTTATTATGCTATTTATAACAAAATAAATTCTGAAGTAGAAGCACAGAATAATATGGCGTGGATTAAAAGAGCCTATTGTTTTCTTAATGATGAACTTAAATCATGGAAAAAGCTAGAACATGAGTGGACAGAAATACATAATAAAAATCTTATTTCTATAAGAAAAAATTTAGAGCTATCAGGAGATGAGATACTAAATGAAGACCAAATAACAAAAGAAGAATATGAGGATTTAATGTATCTTCAGGAACAGATTGATATGTGTGATAAAAGTATAGAGCATATTAAAGGATTATTTATTTCTTTAAACAATAAACTTATAGAATGCTGTAAGTATATAGAAAATATATCCTTTGACAATTTCTGTTCACTTATTGGAATAAATAGAGTTACAGCACTTAAAAATCTTAAAGATGATTTTGATTATACTAAAGATGATTATTTTCCTTATTACTATAGTTTGCTATGGTGGGGAATAGAAGATGCTAGAGAGGAAGATGGTTGGAAAAGTAACAGAAATGGTATGCCATATTTTTACCTTTGCACAGAAGCATTTATATTTGAATTAGATAGAAATAAAGAAGTTAAGAAAAAAGTTGATGATTACTTAATCTATGATATGGGACTTGGAAGTAGTATGGTTACATTAAAAACGAATCAAAATGGTGAGCAAAGTATTGAAAAATATTATCCACCATTGAAAGCAGTAAAGTAGGAGTGTCTGTAATGGATGCTCCTTTTATTTCGAGAGGAGAGGTTATATTGGAATTTAAAAAGTTAAAAATAGACCAACTTAAACATGCTGAATATAATCCACGTAAGGATTTAAAAGCTGGAGATGCAGAATTTGAAAAAATAAAAAACAGTATTAATGAATTTGGTTATTGTGAACCTATTATTGTAAATAGTGATTTTACTATAGTTGGAGGTCATCAAAGAGCAAAAGTTTTAAAAGAACTTGGTTATGATGAAGTGGAATGTGTTGTAATTGATATTGATAAAACTAAGGAGAAAGCATTAAATGTTGCTTTGAATAAAATATCTGGTGAATGGGACTTAGAAGCATTGGCAAAATTACTGGATGATTTAAAGGTCGAAGATTATAATGTGGAACTTACAGGTTTTGATATGAGTGAAGCTGAAAAATTATGGGATGAATACATAGGTAAAGATGAACAGCAAAAGGAAGAAGAAATCCCTGAGCAACCAGAAGAACCTGTAATTAAAGCAGGAGATATTATTCTATTAGGCAAGCATAGGATTATTTGTGGTGATGCAACTAAAACTGATGATATTGAGAAGTTAATGAATGGCAAAAAGGCAAAGCTTACTGTTGTAGATCCTCCTTATGGAATTTCATATGTTGGTAAAACTGAAGATGCTTTAACTATTGAAAATGACAATTTAAATGATGAAGAATTCTATAATTTTTTACTTGAAGCATTTAAAAGAGTTTATGAAATATCAGATGATGGTGCAAGTATGTATATATTCCATGCAGATGCAAAAGGCTTAATTTTTAGACAAGCATTTGTTGATTCAGGCTTTAAACATTCTCAATGCTGTATTTGGGTGAAAAACACTTTTGTAATGGGAAGACAACCATACCAGTGGCAACATGAACCAGCTTTATTTGGTTGGAAGCCTACAGGTTCACATTATTGGAATGGGGACAGAAAGCAGAGTACGGTTTGGAATTTTGACAAGCCTGTAAGAAATGACATTCATCCTACAATGAAGCCAGTTCCTCTCATTGAATATATTATAAAGAATTCTAGTAAATACGGTGATATTGTTGTAGATACATTTCTTGGAAGTGGGACTACATTAATTGCAGCAGACAATACTGATAGAATTTGTTATGGCTCAGAACTTGATCCTAAATATGCACAGGTTATTGTGGAAAGATGGATTAATTATAAGGATGGAATAAATGGTGATGATGTTATTATTGAAAGAGAAGGACAGCAAATAAAATTTTCGAAATTAAAAAGTAAGCAGTTAGTGGAGAAATAAATTCTATTAATTGCTTTTTACTATCCCCTTAATTGTATTGACTTAATGTGCTTGTAGAGTGATTAATGTACACAACAAATACATTGGAGGGATTTTATTATGGATAGAAAAGAAATCGTAAAAGTTTTAAGTGAGTATCTTGGAGTTAAGGCTGAATATATGGGAGTACCAAGCTTTGCATACCAAATCGAAACTGAAGGAGAAACTTACACAATTGATAAAGCAGGAAAGATTACAAATGAAGAAGGCTTGGAATTAGAACTTGAAGCTATATTAAAGCCAGAAGTTAAAATTCAGGGGCAGGAAGAAAAGAATGTTATAGAAGAGAATGCAGAAACAGAACCTCAAATTATATCAGTCCCAATATTAGGTCATACAGGAATAAGCTTAAAAAATCTAGTGAATATTATATACAGCAAACATGAACTTATTCAGAAATCTTTAGGGATTGAAGAAAACATAGTAGCCGAGGAGTTTATAAAAGAAATTAATGAAGCAAAGATTTCTAATATAGATGATTTTCAAAAGGCTATAGCTGGGAAAGAAAGCTGCATACAGATTGAGTTTAACTTTGAAGAACAGAAAATAAGTTTTAACTTTATAAAAGCTAAAGTAGAGAATATTACAGCATATACTCAATTTATAGAACTTTTAAATCAGAGTGCAAAAAAATTAAAACATGCTTCAGCAAAGGTCAGTTCCACTGATAATCCAAAGTTTACATTCAGAGTTTTTTTAATAAGGCTTGGTATGATAGGAGATGGATATAAAACTGCAAGAAAAATATTACTTGAAAAATTAGAAGGTAATGCTGCTTTTAGACATGGAAAACCTGAAAAGAAAATTGAAGAGCCAACTGGGGAGCAATAAGCTTCCCTTTTTTCTTGGCTTTGTGAGGGCTTGTGTTGCAATATTTTTATCAAGGTAGGGCATTTGCTTTACCTTCTTTTTTATTGAGACACAGGCGAAGGTATAAATGGGTTAGATGGATATATATTTCAACTTTACTTTTAGGTTGGTTCAGAGGTAATGTACTACCTAACCCAATATTGAAAGGTGGAGTTATTGATGAAAACTGAATATTTGATTAAGGAAACTTTGAAAGGCTTACTTGCTACAGCTAAGGAAAAGTTATGTGTGTTAGGAGAAGATGATGCCAAGGAGGATTTAAAAAAGCTGAGAGAAGTATATGAAGACTTGGTTTTGTTCTGGGGATTAGATGAGGAGTTGATTGGTGAGTTTGATGAAAAAATTTGGATATTGAAGTAAGGATTAAAGGGAGCTGAATAAGCTCCCAATAGTTTAAAATAAACCTCTTGTTCCTAAACTTTTACCTAAACTACCTTTAATACTTCCTACAACTTGATTTGGTGTTTGTTGGTTATGAGCATTTACAATCAGTGAAATTGAAGTAGATGAAATATTAATAATAGAAAGTGATAGAGTGTTAATTCCAGAGACTCCTCTTTTTTGCATTTTCGTTAATGTATGAGTGGCTTGAGAAATCTCAACAGTATTTAAAGGTCTGCATGGTGTTAATGTTATTGGCATAATATTACAACCTCCTTATAGCTTTATATAATTTCATAAAAAGCATGGTTTGCAGTGTTTTTGTGATGGGATAAGATATTAGGGAAAGAACCGCTTTCTACTTCTGAATAAAACCACTTGCCTAATTTTTGCTTTTCAGGATTAGTTAATGATGCCCAATATCCAGCAAGTATTTGATTCAATTCAACTATAGCACCAGTAGGCATTGTACTCGTTGCAGTAATTATACGTGTTTTCCACATTGAAAAATTCACCTCCTCTTTATGATACTTTTTTTCAAAAATATAAGAAATATCGATATTAAGTGCGTTTGAAATCTGTAAAAGACTTTTTAGCGTCAGTTTGCCAAGTCTTAAATCATAAAGCAGTTTATTAAGGCTAGGCAGGCTTCTGCTAAGTTTATTAGCAAGTTCAACTTTGGATAAGGATTTTTCTTCAAGTATCAATTCCAAAGAATTAAATAATTGTTGCCCTAATTGTTGAAGCTGTTCATCTATTGTATTAATGTTATCATCCCTCTCTTGAATAGTGATTACTTATATGTTATATACTAATAGTAACACACAAATACGTTATACACAATAGCAAAAATAAAAAATTGGAGGTGAGGTGAGTGAAAAATAATAGAAAGGCTTTAACCAAGTATGAAACCAATGTTGAGCCGAGGTTCACTGAAATAAAGAAATGGATAATTGAAGGGCTTACAGATGAACAAATCGCTGAAAGGCTTGATATTCATGTGTCTATGATATATGAATACAAGAAAAAGCATCCTGAATTTGCTGAGGTTATAGACAGAAAATCTAAGTGGGAAACCCATATAGTGCCGAGGCTAAAAGACATTCAGCAGTGGTGTGAGGAAGGACTAACGAATCAGGTTATATGCAGTAGGTTAGATATACCCGAAAGCACATGGTATGAGTATCAGAATAAATACCCAATTCTTTTAGAGTTAGTGCGGATGTCCAAGTCTGTTATGGATACAAAAGTTGAAAATGCACTTTTGAATTCTGCTCTTGGATATGATTATGAAGAAATTAAAACGATTGTTGAAGAAGATAAAAATGGAAAGAAAAGAACAAGAATAGAGAAGACTAAAAAGCATATGCCTGCGAATCCAGCAGCTCAAGCTTTTTGGTTGAAGAATCGTAAACGTGATGAATGGAACGAAAGAAAAGAAATTGTATTTGATACAAAGGCTCAGGAAGAAGAAAGAAAAAGGTTGTTCCTTAATATGATAAAGGATGATGTTCTTGATGCAGATTATTCTATATCAAATGAAGAAATACCAGAATTAAAAGAACCTGAAATTACAGAAGAAACGGATGAAGGATTTATTGATGAAACTGATAATAACGATTATAATGGAGATGAAGAGAATTCAATAGAAATATAAATGCTGGAGCATAATCAATAAATATTATGTATCCAGTTTTTTTATAGATAAATGCTTTTTAACCCTTTAAGAATGGCTTAAAACCGTTGAAAAATCTAAGAAACTCACAACATAATCGCAGTTATGTATTGAGATTAATTCCTTTCAGAGGTATCATGTAACCAATGAAAGAAGGTGCTTTATATGAGCTATATCAACGGTTTTAAAGGATATTTACAGGCAAAAGATAAAAGTATAAATACTGTTTCTTGCTATGTAAGAGATACGAAGGCTTTTATAGCTTGGTACGAAAGCAGAACCGATGCAGGTATTGAAAAGGTTATTGAACTGGACTTGGTGGAATATAAAAAGCATTTGCAGAGTTCAGGCGAAGCAGTTATAACAATCAACCGTAAACTCGCCAGTATAAATTCATTTTTAAAGTATTTGAAGCAAGAAGGCATTATTAATGAAGTAATTGCAGTTTCAGTTATAAAAGACAAGGATAAACGGCAGTTTAAAGGGCTTGCAGATAAAGAATTATGGAAACTTAGGAATGAAATACACCGAGAAGGAAACCTAATGCATATATGTATTATAGAGATATTACTTCAAACAGGTATTAGAGTAAGTGAATTGGTTAATATTAAGCTTTCAGATATAAAAATATCCGATAGAAAAGGCAGTTTACAGGTCATTGGTAAAGGTAATGCCAAGAGAACTGTTCCACTCAATAAAGATGCAAGAAAATCTATTAATAAATACCTAGAAGTAAGGCAAGATGATGGCTCAGACTACTTATTCATAGGTCAAAGAGGAGCAATAAAACGAAATGCAGTGAACCTTATATTAGAAGGCTATGGAGAAAGGATTAAAATCAAAGTAACTCCTCATATGATAAGGCATACACTTGGATATAACTTGGTCAAAAAGAATATTCCTATAACAACTATTCAGCAAATATTAGGGCATGAGAGTATTACAACTACAAATCTGTATACTCAAACCCCAGAAGATGATATGGTTAAGGCTTTGGAAGGTTTGGAGTGGTAGAAACCATTCCTTTTTTTATTGCCTTCAGGGCAGGGGTACTTCTATATACATAAACGAAGGCGTCAGTAAAGGGTGTAGAAATTTTTTTGACGTTTTTTATCTATTTTTAAAGGGAATTATGTTTTTTTGAAGAATATAAATTATTGTAAAAGTTGTAATAATATTTCGGGGAGAGAGTAAAATGAATAATGAAGTAAAAAAATTCCCAGAATTTTTTCCTAATTTATGTCCACCAAAAGAGGCTAAAGAAGAAAATATTCTTGTGTATAGATTAACAAAAAATAGTCCAGCGACTGAGAAGGATTTTTTATCACATGTTTTATTATACCCAAACAAAAAATATACAGATATAAAAGCATATGGATTATCTGTATTTGAGGATTATAATGAAATAAAAAATGCATTAAATCTTAATCCAAGGTTAAGAAAGTTTAAATATATTTCATATGGCAATACTTTTGAATATACAGGAGTTATATTAAGAACGTCAAATGAAAGGAGCAATTATAAATCACATATTACGTGGTGGCTATATAAAAATATATATCCCCATACATATTTTAATATTAGAAAGGATGGTGAAAAAAGTGAATGATTATTGTATGAATGTTGATTTGTTAGGAAGATTATACATAAAGAAAGTTTTTGTTTATTATGATGAACCACTTATGTTTAGTTGCTATAATAAATTTAACCAACTTTTTTTAGCTAACTGCATTGATGAAGATGATGAAAAAAAGATGTGGATATTATTACCTGTAAGCCAATATAAATTAAATTTAGCTGAAAAAAATGAAATATCGGTTAGAAGTTTATTTATAGATCCAGAGGAACCTTTTCTATGGAAATTAGAACAAAATATTGATTCTTTAATGGCAAAAGCAAGTCAAATAAAACCAGAAATATTAACTGATGATGAGTTGCCAACAGAGGATGCATATTTTAATATAGAAATTGAAGATAAGTGTATGCCGAAAAATAACAATACAATAATAGAAGATGCAATTGATGAGGAAAGAACTATTTTTGATCTTTCATTAGAAGTTGAAGATAATCATTCGCATGAAATATCGCCAGATATTTTAGGAAATACTCTTTCTAATTTATATGAATTGATTCATTCTGTTGATAAAGAAAATTCAGATGATGATGAATTGTATGTGGCAGGCTTTTATGCAGCATCATTTGGAGTTAGATTAAAATCTAAAAATAGAGCAGATTTATTAGGAGAAATAAAGGTTCATAAAAAGATAGAAACTATAATGGATTTATTGGAATGCAAAAATGATGTTGAAAAACTAACAAAAATGTTTAATTCTTTAAACTCGAAAGTAGTAAAAAAATATAAAAATCTTCTAAATACCTTGTCAAAGGGCAAAATTGGAATAAAAACATATGTAGCAAGTCCAAATAGAAGGTATAAAGAAGCAATAATTTCAAGCAATGAAATAAGCAGTAGTTTAAATACCTTAGAAATGGAATGTACTACAATAATAAATAATTATGAAATAACAGGTGAATTAGTTGGTGTTAATATTGAAAATAATACATTCTTTTTTAAAGATAAAAATGATAAAAAATTTAAAGGTAAAATATCTGAGAACATAAATGTAGATATATTTACAATACCATTCTATACAAAAATAAAAATTGAAGAAAAAATAAGTACTTATAAGTTTTCAAATAAAAAAACTACAACATTTACATTGTTAGAAATAGAAAGTTGAGGTGGTTTATGCAGTGATAGAAAACAGTAACTTAATAACTTGCGAAAGGGAGAGTAAATTACTGCACCAGTATATGCAAAAATACTTCTCACAACCCAAGATAAAACAGCTTGTAGAAACATTTTCTTTTTCAGAACTTCGCAGGTTACTTGGTGAGATGGATATAGAGTTCTTTGCTCTCTGCTATTTTCCTAAATACTTTGATAGAAAGTTTGGAAAATTTCACAGGGAGCTTTTTACTGAATTAAAATATATGTTAAACAATAAAGGGTTGATTGAAGCTTTTGGACTGCCGAGAGAGCATGGAAAAAGCACAATTAACTCTTTTTTATTTCCGCTGTATTCAACATTATATAATAAATCACAATTCACATTAATTATATCAGCTACAGAGCAGATTGCAGTTCCATTTCTTGATATGATTAAAGGTGAACTTGAAGAAAATCAAATGCTTATTGATGATTTTGGCATTCAGAAGGGAAACAGATGGAATAATAATGAGATATGGATTAGAACTAAAGGTGGCATAAATTCATGCATAATGATAAGGGGAATTGATGGTTCGTTAAGAGGAATACATTATAAGCAATACAGACCAACACTGGTTTTGCTGGATGATTTATTAAAAGATGATACTGCAAAATCAGAAACTAAACGTGAACAAGTTAAATCTACTTTTACAGATGTTGTTATTCCAATAGGCACGAAGGATACCAATATATTAGTTGTTGGTACTATCTTAAATGAGGAAGATTTAATGGCTGAACTACTTAAAGGAAAAATTCCAGGAGTTAGGAGCATTAAAAAATCAGCTGTTTTAAGTTTTGCTGAAAGAGATGACCTTTGGGCAGAGTGGCAAGTAAAATATAATAATTTACAGGATGAAGATAGAATTCAAACAGCTCTATCTTTTTTTTATGCCCATAAAAATGAAATGCTAGAAGGAACAGAAATATTGTGGGATGAATATTTGGACTATTATTATTTAATGTGTAAGAAGCAAAGCATGGGTGAGAAAAGTTTCTATAAGGAAATGCAGAATGACCCAAGAAGTACAGATGATTATATATTTCAAGACATTAAATATTGGGATAAGCTTCCTAAATTTGAAGATATGGAAATAGTAATGTATATTGATCCAGCTATAAAAGCAGGTAAACGTAATGATTATTCTGCAATAACTATATTGGGAAGTCACAGGAAAACTAAGCAGATGTATGTGATTGATGGTTCAATATATAAATTACTTCCTGATGATTTATTTAAGGTGGTAGTAGAAAAGTTGAAAAATTATCCAGTTGAAAAAATAGGATTTGAAACAGTGCAGGCACAGAGCTACATAAAACAAAAACTTGAGGAAGAACTGTGGAAGAATAAGATTTATGTTCCTGTGGAAGGTATTAATTCTAAAGGGCAGAAACATGAGAGAATAATAAGTCTTGAGCCTGATGTTAAAAATGGGCATATATTATTTAATTCAGATAATATTCAATATAATAATCAAGTAAAGGATTACAACAAAAACTGTAGGCATGATGATGCACCAGATAGTTTATATGGAGTTGTTCAGTTAGTTCAGGGAGTACAGAGCTTGAAGTTTTATGATAGAGGATTGTTGTTTTAAAATATTATCAGAAATTAATAATTATTTTTGCATTTTTGCATATAATTTTAGTGAAAAGTATAATTAAAAATAGTATAATAGGTCTATAATATTATATATTAGATTTTATAGTCGGGAGGAGATATCATGTATACAGTTCAAGATATTGCAAATTTATTTTTAAATAAAATATCAAATATAACAAATAAAAAATTGCAGAAATTAGTGTACTATGCTTATTCTTGGTATCTAGTCTTAAATAATGAAGAAGTTGATAAATTAGAACTAAAGCTCTTTGAAAATAAATTTGAAGCTTGGGTTCATGGTGCTGTGTATCCAGAATTATATGCAGAGTATAAGAAACATGGTTCAGGAGTTATACCAAAATATGAAGGAAAATTAGCTGATTTTTCAGAAGATGAGTTAGATGTATTAAATCAAGTAATTGATGTTTATGGTGAATATACTGGGAATGAATTAGAAAGTATTTGCCATCAAGAAAGTCCTTGGATGACTGCAAGAGAGGGACTGCAACCATTTGAACCTTCTAATAATCCTATTGAAGATGTAGAAATATTTAGATGTTATTCTAAGAGATTGTAAAATGGGAAAGAAAGTTAAGAATACAAAAGAACCAAGCAGAAAAGTTAAAAATATAAATGTTGAAGATATAAACTCGTATTTATATAAAGAAAGAAATTTAGTAATTGATTTTTCATTTGAAGGAGCAATGATTTCTTGTAAAAAAGGAGAATTCAATAATTTTCTTAAGGATAATAATGAATTTATCAAAAAATTGCGTTATTTAATGAGTGATATACAGAAATTATCACAGAAATCATTAAGTGAATTAATACCAGCAGGAAATTATCCTCATTGCCATAAAACTAAATATGAACAAAAGGCAATGGAAGTAATAAGAGAAATATTTAATATAATTGGAAAAGATGATTCACATTTTGAGCAAGTTATCGGTGGAGAAGAGATTTTTCAATTAGGTTTTCAATCAGAGATACGTTTATTTGGTACAATTAGTGCAAATGTATTTAGGGTATATTTTGTTGATTACTATCATGATTTTGAGTTTGATGAACGTAGAAATACTAGAAACAAAAAATATTGTGTGTTTTGCCCTATTAATTCAGAACTATAATGATTTTAAAGCCACTCATTTTGAGTGGCTATTTATATATCAATTTTTAGAATGGAGATGATATTTTGCAAGTAACAGAAAATTTAATATTACAATGTTTAAATGAACTAAATAAGAACTACATAAACAAGCAGATTTATAAAAAATACTATGAAGGAAACCATGCTATTTTAAGTAATTATACTATGCAGGACAGCAGGAGCAACATGAAACTTGTTTTCAACTTTCCTCGTAAATTTGTTGATAATGAGGTAGGGTATTTACTAGGAAAACCTGTGAATTATGTATCTAAATCTGATGATGAAGAAATTATAAAAGCTATTGATTTAAATACAAGTCATTGGGATAAGGAGCATAATATCAACCTAAGAAAACAGTCTGAAATCTTTGGAGAAAGTTATGAACTTAACTATATTAATGAAGAAGGAGAATTTTCCGCTGCAATACTTAATCCTTTGAATTGCTATGTACTTGAGGATGGTACAGCTGAAAGAAATGTATTACTGGCTATTCACAAGTATACAAAACAGTTTGATGATAATGAATATATGGATGTTTATACTGATAGTCAAATACTTCATTATAAAATAGGTAAGGCAACTGATGGAGTTGTATATTCAGAAGGAGGATTAGAGCTTTTAGGAAGTCATAATCATATATTTGGGAAAGTTCCTGTTATTGTATGTCCAGCAAATTCGGAAAGGAAGAGTGGTTTTCAGGATATTATATCTTTATTTGATGCATATAATGCTTTGAATTCAGATTTAGTAAATGAAATAGCAGACCACAGAAATGCGTATCTTGTTATTGAAAATGCAAAGCTTGAGGAAGAAGACCTTGGCAAAATGAAGCAAATGGGAATTATTCAAGTGCCATCAGGAGGGAAAGTAAGCTGGCTCACCAAAGATATTAATGATTCTTTTGTTAAAAATGAACTTGATAATATTGAAAGAAAAATCTATGACCTTATGGATGAGGTTAATTTCAATGAAAATTGGGCTTCTAATACTTCATCACTGGCACTTAGAAATAAATTATTAAATCTTGAAAACAGAGTATCAATGCGAGAAGCTATTATGGAAAAGGTAATTAAGAAAAGGTTAAAGAACCTTTTTATTTTTTTGTCCAAAAAAGAAGGAAAACAGTATGACTATAGGGATATTGCAGTGAAGTTTACAAGAAATCTACCAACAGATTTAACAGGACTTGCTGATGTTATTGTTAAACTTGAAAATGTATGTTCACAGGAAACTTTATTAACATTACTACCTTTTGTTGAAAATCCAAAGCTGGAAGTTAATAAGTATAGTTCAGAACAGAAAAAATTGAATTTATGGAATGTGGATGTTAGTAGTAAAGATACAATTAAAAATCAAAATTAATGAAAGGGGATAATTGACTATGAATAAATTAGTTAAAGATGAGATTGTTAAAATAAAAAAGGAAATGATGGACAAAGCGAATGGTGATGTTGAGGAAATTAAGAAGGAATACAAGAAATATCTTCTGATTTTAATTGCATTTATCAGTGACTATTATAATAGGCATATTTCTAATGGTAAGATAAGTAATTTTAGAAAAAATATTATTATGAACGATTTAGAGAAGGAGATAAAAGAATATGCCAATGAACTTTATGATTTTCAGTATGAATTTTTAATCAACGAATTAAAGGATATTTATGAAGAAACGTATTTCAAAAATCTTGAAGTTTTAAATGATGTAAGGCAAATGAATGTTAAAGGAGAACTTGTTCCAGAAGAAATAGGAAAAATAATTAATGCTAATTATCAAGGAAGCACTATTATTAATAGGCTTCAAAACAATATAAATGAATTTGCAGAGAGTATTTACAATAAGATTAACAGAAACATATTAAATAGAAAGACATTAGATGAAATGATTACAGATATATCAAAAACTTTTGAAATCAGTACATATGACAGCAAGGTTCTTTTAAATACAGAGCAGACTAGAATATTCACAGAAGCACAGGAAAAAGTATTCACAGATTTTGAAATTGAAGAAATTATGTGGTGTGCTGATGTTTGTTTAAATACCTGTATGTATTGTGAAGCAATGGATGGTAAAGCTTTTAGAATGGATGATGAAAATAGACCAACTATACCTGCCCATCCAAATTGCAATTGCTGTTGGATACCTCTTATAGAATAATTTGTGGTTTTAAGAATTAAAGGGGTTGATTTTTAAATATGCTATAATTGCTAGTATATAAATAGTAATTTATCGAACTGTTTTATTTTATGGGATTTTGAATATGTATATTTTGATAAAATTATATGTTACCATCTGAGAAGGAGAATGGATATGACTCAAAGAGAAGAAGAAGAATTTAGTAAACGAATTAAAAAAGCGAATGAATTGGGTATTAAAATACCTCGGGAACTTACTCCAAAGAGTTGCGTTAGAGGTGTATATGGTTTTTTTGCAGTAAAAAATATGAATGAAGAAATTCCATTTTATATCGGAAAATCAAATAATATTTTTCTTAGAATGTTTGGAAAGAGTTCTCATTTAAATGATTATTTAAGAGATGTGAGAAAAACTGAGGTTCATTGTAGTATAGAAAAATTTTTGCAGGATGGTTATCACATAGAAATAAGAATATTAAAAAAAGTGGAATATACTGGTGAACATTTTGAATCGGATGCGAACAAACTTGCTTTGGCGGAATTGAAAGAGTTAGTTGAGTGTCAAGATAAGGGATTTTGTTTAAAGCAGCTTTCAGAAGCTGTTAAAGAAAAATATGAACGGATCGAATGGGAAACAAAGTTCCCAAATCAATAACTTTTAATGATTGGATTTAATTCATGTAATTAGAACTCAACATCCTTATAAATTCCAATTTATAATTATGTCCTAAGTATGACATTAAACTGCTTTATTTTTATGCAAAAAATTATTAAAGCGTCTTTGGTTTTATGAAGTCAAAGGGGCAAGAAGGAGGAAAATTTCATGGATTTTAAAGAAGTAAAACAATTTATTGAGACTAATAAGGAACAGGCAGAAGTTAAGGAATATCTTCAGGACTTAAATAAAATAAGCGTTGATGGTATTGAAAAGTATGTTAATGAAGATGAAGGTGCTAAAAAGTGGATGGATTCAATTAAAGACAAACATTTTAACAAGGCACTGGAGACATGGAAATCTAATAATCTTGAAGGGTTAATTAATGATGAGGTTAAAAAGAGATTTCCTACGAAAGACGAAAAAGAGATTGAGGTTGAAAAACTAAAATCCGAAATTGAAAAAATGAAACAAGAAAAATTGCATGAAGCATTAACAAGTAAAGCTGTGAAGTTAGCTAGTGAGAAGAATCTGCCAGTAGAATTGGTGGATTTTTTTATTGCAGATAATGAAGAAAATACAGTTAAAAATCTTGGTGCTTTAGAGCAAAGTTTTAATTCAGCTATTCAAAAATCAGTAGAGCTAAGACTAAAGGGTGAAGGATATACTCCACCTAATAATGTTACTAATGAAAGAAAACCAAACAATCTTAATGATGCATTAAAAAATTATTATAAAAATAACTAATTGAAAGGGGAAATGATTATTATGGCAATTACATTACAACAAGCAAAATTAAACACTCAGGACGATATTCAAAAGGGGGTAATAGACGAATTTAGAAAGAATTCATTTATTCTTGATAATATTACTTTTGACAATGCAGTAACTCCTGGAACTAATGGAGCAACACTTACTTATGGGTATACAAGACTTATAACTCAACCAACAGCAGCATTTAGAACAATAAACAGCGAATATGCACCACAAGAAGTAACTAAGGACAGATATACAGTTGAACTTAAACCATTTGGAGGTTCTTTTGGTATAGATAGAATTGTAGCAAATACAGGTGGTCTTGTAGACGAAGTGAATTTACAGGTACAGCAAAAAGTTAAAGCTGCCAATGCTTTATTCAATGACACTATAATTAATGGAGATTCAGCAGTTGATGCTAATTCTTTTGATGGACTAAATAAGGCAATTACAGGCTCAAGTACAGAATATAATGCTGGAGCAGTTATCGATTTATCTACATCAACAGCACTTGATACAAACTATAAACAGTTTATGGATTTACTTGATGAGTTTCTATCAAATCTTGATGGCAAGCCAACATTCCTTGGAGGAAACTCAAAGCTTATAACCAAAATTAAATCCGTAGCAAGAAGGGCAGGATACTTGACTCAAAGTGAAGATGCTTTTGGCAGAAAAGTTGATGCTTATGATGGAATTGTTCTTGTTGACCTTGGAGCAAAAGCAGGAACTAATGACCCTGTTGTATCTATAGTAAATTCAAGAAAACCAAATGGTACTGATGCTGTGACAGGTTTAACAGACCTTTATGCCGCAAGATTGTCTCTTGATGGTTTCCATGCTGTTTCTCTTGCTAATCAAGATTTAGTTAAAATATGGCTTCCTGATTTTTCAACTTCTGGTGCAGTAAAGAATGGTGAAGTTGAAATGGTAGCAGCTGTTGCACTTAAATCTACAAAAAGTGCAGGTGTATTTAGAAATATAAAAGTAGTTTAAACAGGAGGTACATATGGCAAGGATATACTCAAACAATAAAAAATATAATGGTATATCCGCAGGAATAAGCTTTGTAAATGGGGTGGGAGAAACTGATGTCTCTCACCTTATTTCTTGGTTTAATGAAAATGGATATACAGTTTTAGAAGAAAAGATATTAAATTATGAAGATATGAAATATAAGGAGCTTACTGATTTAGCAAAGAAAAAAGGCATTAATGGTATTGGAATAAAAAAAGATGAGCTTATTAAAAAAATAAAGGAAATGGAGGAATAGCTTATGCTGGAAACTATGAAAATGCTTCTAGGAATTGATTCTGCTGATACATCAAAAGATAATATTTTGAACCATTATTTAAATAAAGCAATAATCATAATTTTAGGGTACTGTAATATAGATGCTTTAGATATAAAATATAATGAAATAACTGCTGATTATGCAGTTTATCTTTATAAAAACAAGGATTTAGAAGGGCTAGAAAGTAAAATTGAAGGTGATAAAAGTGTAAAGATCAGAGATGGTATTCCTGAAAATATAAAGAAGGCTCTGCCACTTCCCAAGATAAAAGTTGGTGGCTATAATGTTTAGTGATACAGAAATTGAGGTATTGTTTAATTCTGATAATTCATCAATCATAAAAACTGAATATGGGGATGTACAGCCATTTTCAAAGAATTACTCCTTTGAGGATGGGTTTAATTTTGAAGCTACCAAGAGAGCATTTTGTGATAAGGAAAGTATTATAAATGAAAATAGTTATCTCTTAATTGAAAATGAAAAATATAAAGTTATGGAAATAAAAACTTGGGATACATATATAGAAGCATTTTTATACGAATGTAAAAGGCAGGTGTAGCTGTTATGCAGGATATAGATGATATACTTGATTTTCTTTTGTATGAAAAAGGTACTGATATTATTTATAATGGAATATGTAAAAGGGTACTGATAAAAGATAGCGATTCAATAATTAATTATGAAGATGATAAACAGCTTTATACTGATTTTTCTATAAATACAGGAGATTTGATACAATACAAAAATAGTAATTGGTTTGTCATATCTCAGATTGATAAGCATGAGAAAACTTACAGGAGCAGAATAAGAAAAGTAGAGCAAAGTTTTAAAATGATTTTAGATAATAAGTTGTATACATTTCCAGCTATTTTTGAACCAGCTAATCAATCGGTTCAAACATCAAGTGTAATAAATGTGTGGTCTGGCAATCTAAAAGTAATTCTTCAAGATACGGATTTATCTAAAAAAATAGATGTGAATCTTGAATTTATTAAAATGGGTGCAAAATGGAAAGTTGATGGTTATACTACTGAACATTTGGGATTGAGAACTCTTTATTGTGAAAAGGGTCAATTTGGCACTAATGATGACCAAGTTAATGAAATTGCAGATATTGATTTATTGGCTCATTATAATCTAATTATAGCAAATGGTAGTTTTATTCAAATGGGAGTTAATCAAACTCTTCAACTCAATGCCATAGCAACTGTAACTATTGGTGGAAAACTTTCAATTTTGACAAATACGAAAATTAATTATTTAAGTTCTGATATTACGAAAGCTTCAGTAGATTCAAACGGATTAGTTACTTTTTATAATAATATTGGCAATGTAAATATAAGTGCTTCTTTGGATTTGGATAATTCTGCAACTAATAATATAGCGATTGCAATAGTTTCAGATTCACAAAATAACTATACTGTAGATGTAACTTCAGATGGTCAAGTTATAGAAGGTATTACAGATATTACTTTGAATTCAACAAAAATATTTGTTGGCACAAGAAAAAACAATGGATTCGATGTTCCTAACAGCCAGTTTAATTTTGAAATAATTCCAGGCAAAACCTTAGCAAGCAAATATACTCTTACAGTGCTAAATGATGCTAGCTGTAGTATAAAGGCTTTAGGTTCTACATATTTTATTACATTAAGATGCCATGATAGAAATGATAATTCAGTATATATTGATAAGACAATAAGATTAAAGTCAGGGTTTTAAAATAATAATTACAAAATACATTGAGTGGGTGAAATATCCTGCTCTTTTTTATATAAATTTAATTTTAAAGGGTGAAAGGGGAAATGTGTTTTATGAGTAATAAACCAAACGTTGAATATTTATTAAGCTTACATATATTAAGAAATTTAAAGGAAAGAAATTTAATTTCTGATGAGGAATTTGATGCTATAGATAGAGAAAATAGAAGGTCTTTTAAATATTATGATAATAAAAAAATAGCTTGAACTATTGCACCACTGATTATATCATGTGTGTAGCCAAGTACAATAAAAGGGAGGAGAAAATTTATGGCAAAGAATGTTCAAGTTTTAGAACCAGTTATAACTTTAAATTACAATAATGATGGCGAAGAAATTATAAATAAAAGGAGAGTTTGTGCTTACTGTAGGGTAAGTACAGACTCAGAAGAACAGATGAAAAGTTATAATGCACAAGTAAGTGAATATACTAAAAAGATAAAGGAAAATTCAGAATGGGAGTTTATTCAGATTTATACCGATGCAGGTATAAGCGGCACAAATGTTAAAAATAGACTTGGATTTAATAGAATGATTAAGGATTGTAAAGACGGAAAGATAGACCTGATTTTAACAAAGTCAATTTCAAGGTTTGCACGAAATACAGTTGATTGCTTAAATAACGTAAGGATGCTTAGAAACATTGGAGTTGAAGTATTCTTTGAAAAGGAAAATATATATTCCTTTGACCCAAAGGTGGAATTAGTGCTTACCATGATGAGTTCTATTGCACAAGAAGAAAGTAGGAGTATTTCTGAAAATTCAAAGTGGGGAATTAAAAAGAGATTTAAAGATGGCGTTACAATTTGCAATACCACTAGACTTCATGGATATGATAAAGATGAAAAAGGAAACCTTGTCATAAATAAAGAAGAAGCTAAAATTATAAAAAGGATTTATAAAGAATATTTAGAAGGCAGTGGCTATTCAACAATTGCAAAGGGACTTGAAGCAGATGGAATAAAAACTGTAACTGGAGGAACTACATGGCATGGTTCAACAATCAGTAAAATTTTGAGTAATGAAAAATATTATGGAGTGCTACTTCTTCAAAAGACGGTTACTGTAGATTACTTAAGCCATAAAAGGGTAAAGAATAAGAATTTAGAACCAATGTATAAGATTGAAAATAACCATGAGCCTATAATTTCAAAGGAAATATTTGATGCAGTTCAGGAAGAAAAGAAAAAGAGATTTGAAATATCTAGTGGTAAAAATAAAGATAGAACTAAATACACAAATAAGTATGCTTTTAGTGGTAAGCTATTCTGCGATAAATGTGGAAGAACACTAAAGAGAAGAACTTGGAATTCAGGAACACCTTCTGAAAAAATAATGTGGCAATGTAACAATTACATTAAAGGAATAGAGAATTGCTCTGCAAAAGCAGTAAGCGATGAAGTATTGAAAAGAACTTTTGTCCAGCTATATAATGATATGGTTGAGGATAAGAGTTCTTTTTTTAAAACTTTTATGGCTAATATAGAAAAAGTTCTTGAAAAAGATATAAGTGTAAATAAGATTAATGATATAATAGGGCAAATAGGGATTTTTGAACAAGACTTAAAGAACCTCATACAGCTTCAATTAAGAGGTAAAATAGATGAGAAATATTATGATGAGGAATATCAAAGAATTAAATGTGAAATTGATAAGCTGAATGATGAGAAAATTAATCTTGAAGAAGAGCATTTAAAAGATTCAGATTATAAGCAAAGGCTTAAAAATATTTCAAAGATATTGAATGAAAATGGCGAAGGTATGAAAGAGTTTGATGAAGATATATTTACTGCCCTTGTAAATAAAGTGATTATAAAATCGCCAGAGCATTTTGTATTTGTCCTTGAAAATGGGATAGAGTTTGAAAGACAAGCTTATTGTAGTAGCCAACACTCAGGGCACGTTGAGACGGTAGTTAAGCTTAAAAGGAAAGACAGTTAGAAGCATTGATATAGCTGGGGTTAGAAAATGGTAAAAAGTGTGTATGTTTGGCGATACAGGGGTAGGAAATATTTGATTTACTACAAATTATAGAAAACATAAAATAATAGAGTTATAATATAATTGCATTGGCATAGTCTGGTGCAATTATTTTTATATAAATCAATAGAAAGAGGAGCTAATATAATGGATATACTTCAATATGAATCTAAGATTTGGGCTACTGCTGACTTGCTACGTGGTAGTGGCATTAAAGAATCAGAATGGCCGTCATTTATGATGCCTTTTTTTGCATTAGCAATGATTGAAAGTAGATTAGTTAGAATGTTTGATGATTTAAAAGCTGAAATTGGTGAAGAAGCCTTTAATAATATGGATAAAGAAGATCAATATGCTATTATAAACGATAAGGGTCAAGGATATAATGTATACATTTTTGAGCATAACAAAACTTTAGCTGACATCTGCAAAAATGATAAGTCTTTTACTATTGATTTTGATGCATATCTTAATGGATTTGATAGTGAAACAAAAGATTTACTTGGAGTAGAAGCTAGTGAAGGTGAAAAATTTCTTGATATTAGGGGGGTTATAACCAAGCTTAATGCCAAAAAAGTATTACTTGGTTACACTAAGATATGGTCCGAAATTGATCTTAAATTTTACAATAATTCTGAAATAACAACCCTTGAAGAACATATCAAGCGTAAATGGGCAGATATGTCAGCGGAAACTGCTGGGGAGCAATACACACCAGATGATGTAATTGCTTTGATTTCTGAAATTATTGCTTCTAAAATTGAAGAATCTGATACATTACTTAAAATATATGATTGTACTTGCGGTGGAGGTAATATGCTATTTGGTGTTGAAGACCGCATTAAGGAAAAATTCACACGACTTACACAAACTTTTGGACAAGATTGGAATGATGCGTTATATGCTCTTGCTAAAATTGAAAGTCGTTTTCGTGAGGATTCTAAAATTGAACATGGTAATACTTTAGTTGATGATAAGTTTTATAATGAAGAATTTGATGTGGTTGTAGCTAATCCACCTTATGGAGTAAGTTGGAAGGGCTATCAAAAATATATTCAAAATGATAAAACTGGACGATTCAAATATCTTCCATCTGTTTCAGATGGTCAATTATTATTTATGCAGCACTTAATTTCAAAAATGGATGCAAATGGCGTGGGCGTAGTAGTACATAATGGTTCCACTTTGTTTAGTGGAGATGCTGGCTCTGGGGAAAGCAACATACGTAAATGGATGTTTGATATGGATATAGTTGAAGCTATAATTCAACTACCTACAGATGAATTTTTTAATACAGGAATTTATACTTATTTATGGGTGCTTAATAAAAATAAGAAGCTTGAGAATAAAGTAATGTTAATTAATGCTAGTGAGAAATTCAAGCCACTCAAAAAAAATAAAGGTTCTAAACGTAAAGAAGTTGATGAAACTAGTCGTTTAGAAATTGTTGAAACACTTACTAAGTATAAAAACAATGATTATGCTAAAGTATTTGATAAAGATTTTTTCTATTATAACAAGCAATCTATTATGCTTACGAATGTGGATGAATATGGTAACAGCTTTGAAGCACGTCTACCTATGGCAACTAATAAAAAAACAGGAATGGAAGAAAGAGCAAAAAGCTTAAAATTGAAACCAATAAAAATTAGTAATGGAGAACGTGAAATTACAGAATTTAAAATTACTAATTTTGATACAGTTAAGTATAATTCTTTAGTTGAGTATTTTGAACAAAATATAAAACCATTTATTGCTTCCTTAGATTATAGAGAACAACCACTAGTAGTAAGTACTACTAAGGGGAAGTATTGGTATGATAATGAAAAAGATACATTAATAAGAGAAAGTAATGGTGAAAAAGAGGCATTAGGTTGCGGTAAAATTGTAGTGAAAGCTGCCTTTAAAAGATCAACTAAAACACAGCCAGAACGTATAGAAATAATTGTAGAACTTACTCCTGACTATCAAAAGGATTATGAGATTATTCCTTATCATGAAGAACAAGCTGAAAATCAAGAGGAAATTGCAGCTTTTATGGATAAATATATAACTAAACCTTTTACATATTTGGAAAATACAGTTGGTGTGGAGATAAACTTTAACAAGATTTTTTATAAGCCAGAGAAACTAAGAAAAGTTGGAGATATACTGGCAGAGATTGATGAGATTGATAGTAAGTTAAGGCAGCTTGAAGAGGAGCTAGAGTTATGATGAGGCATGAATTTAAGAAATATGATAAGTATAAGGATAGTGGTGTTGAATGGATAGGAAAAGTACCTTTTAATTGGATAAGTGGGAGGATTAAAGACTTTGCGGATATAAATGTTAGTACAAGAATACCAACAAATCTTACTAATGATGATTTAGTTGAATTTGTTCCTATGACAAATGTGAATAACAATATAGGAAGGATAGAAAAATTTAATTTTGTACCGCTGAAGGCAGTTTCTAGTGGCTATACTAAATTTAAAAATCGAGATGTTATTTTTGCGAAAATTACACCTTGCATGGAAAATGGTAATTGTGTAATTGTAAATGGTTTGTCACATGATATAGGTTTTGGTAGTACTGAATTTATGGTTTTTAGATCTTTTAGAAAGTTGACAGAAGAATATTTACATTATTTTCTACATAATGATTTATTCCGACAAAATGCTGAACCATTTATGAAAGGAACAGCTGGACAGAAAAGAATAAGTAGTCAATACATGACTACACATTATTTAGCTTTACCACCAATTTCAGAACAAAAAACCATCACTAACTACCTAGATACTAAAACTACTCAAATTGACAAAAAAATATACCTACTCACTAAAAAGGTTGACCAATATAGCGAGCTTAAACAATCCCTTATTAATGAAACGGTCACTCATGGTTTAGATAAAACTGTGGCAATGAAAGATAGTGGTGTTGAGTGGATTGGGAAAATTCCAGAACATTGGGAGAAAAAGCGAGTTAAAGATTTGTTTGTGGAATCAAAAATAAAGAGCGTAACTGGTCAAGAAACTTTACTTTCGGTTTCTGAATATAGTGGAGTAACACAAAAGAAAGATAATGTTGGTAATGACGAATTGTTGACAAATGCTATCACACTCGTTGGTTACAAGATTTGTAAAGCAGGTGAGCTGATTATTAATATTATGCTTGCTTGGAAAAGGGGATTAGGTGTTTCATCTTTTGATGGAATTGTTAGCCCATCTTATGCTGTATATTCTCCTAATAAGTCTATATGCTCAGCATACTTTCATTACTTATTTCGGTCTAACAGGGCAATAGTAGAATTTAAGCGAAATTCCACAGGAATAATTGAATCAAGATTGCGTCTCTATAGTGATAACTTTTATTCTATTGATGTTGTTATACCTGAATATAAAGAACAAAAAGCCATCGCCAACTACTTAGACACTAAAACCGCTCAAATTGATCGTATTGTAGAAACCATTAATACTGAAATTGAAAAACTGAAAGAACTACGTAAAACACTTATTAATGATGTTGTTACTGGAAAAATTAAAGTGATTACGGAAGGGGAATAAGTATGAATGAGCTTAATCTACAGGATAAATTCTTGTTACCTTTTTTTAGAGAGAGCCTTGGATATCGAGAGGTAAAAGCTAATACAATAACTAATTCCTTAATTATTGAAGAGGACTTACAGGAATTTATATCTGAAACAGAGCTAAATAAAAAGCCCTATGAGGCTTTATTAAAAAGATACAGTGGAGATAAAAATAAACTGCTTAGGGATTTAATTGAGTTGATAAAAGATCGTATAGGAAGTAACCGTAATATGGCACTATTCATTAATAATAATAAGACGGTTACTCTGCAGAATATCAAACTTAATTTGTTTTATACAGGTGATAGTGTGATTCATAACAATGACCTATTTGATGAAAATATTTTTTCAGTAGTGCAAGAATTGCCGTATAAGTATGATTATGAGGGTAAGCAAATATTCTCTTTCAGACCAGATATTACGTTGTTTGTGAACGGGATTTATTTAGGGTACAGTGAATTAAAATCTAATTATACCAATCAAAGTGCTAGTAAAAATGGTAGGGGCAAGGTGATTAAAGATTATTTTGAGGCAGTGAGAGTATACCATAAATATTTTGATAGCAGTTATATATTAGGTGAAAAAGAAAAAGATTTCTATCGTAAAGATTTTTTGAAGATTTTTGAAAAAGCGATTCATATCACCACTACGGATATTGGTGAGACTTATGTTATTCGTAATATATCTGATTATTTTGAGGAGATACTTGCTAATTGCCGTCAGGGTAAGTTTGACTATGAAGATATAGAAAAAGAAATTAAAGATTCTTTTAAGCCTTACCCACTATTAAAACCAAATGCTGATAAGAAGGACAAGCTTAAGGAGCTATTTACGGTATTATATGGAAAAACCTTTATTGAAAAAGAGATTTTATATTATAATTTTATAGAACGTGATGTATGTGTCACTAAAAATGGTAAAGAATTAAAGGATGAAAAGGGGCATTTGATTTCACCACGACCAAAGCAAAAGTTTG
This sequence comes from Clostridium algifaecis, assembly GCF_017874415.1. Taxonomy (GTDB): domain Bacteria; phylum Bacillota; class Clostridia; order Clostridiales; family Clostridiaceae; genus Clostridium_B; species Clostridium_B algifaecis. The sequence continues at coordinate 113,996 of NZ_JAGGLM010000006.1, read as the reverse complement.
GTACTGATAAGATAATGGCTAAAATTGATGAGCTTTTAGCCCATGAACAAGAGGATGATTATTTTGGTAAACTATTAGAAAAACAGCTAGCAGGTGTATCGGAAGCAAAGAAAAAAGAACTTTTAGAAAAGCGAAGGGCCTATTCTAATAATAAAAACGTTTATTCTTTGCTTATGCAATATGCAGCTGGTTTTGGAAAGTCTAATATTATAGGATGGTCTGCTTTGCAGCTAAAAGATTTACGTCGGAATGGTGAGTATTTTTATGATAAAATTATGATTGTAGTGGATAGACTTCAGCTGCGTGGACAAATTGATTCAAAAATGCTTAATATGAACATAGATAATCGTATGTATGTTGAAGCTAGCAACAAGAAAACTTTTCAAGAAGCGCTTGCTTCTGATATGCGCATAGTTATTGTAAACTTACAAAAGTTTGGTTCGGTAAAGGATATGCTAGATGATGAAGTCTTACAAAAACTAGCTAAAATGCGTATTGTATTTTTAATTGATGAGATTCATCGTTCAAATAGTGGTGAACAACATGAAGAAATGCTTAGTATATTTGATGAATTGCAAGAACCCTTTGATAATAATAAAAAATATTTACAGATACGTAAAAAGAAAAATTTAATAATTGGTTTTACTGCAACCCCAGATGACCACACACTAGCAAGATTTGGAGAATTTAGTGGTTATGCGGAAAGTGAAAAATTGTGGAGACCATTTGATTCTTATACTATGAAAGAGGCAATTGATGATGGATATATTTTAAACCCACTTGAAAATATTGTACCTGTAGCAACTAAGATGTTGTTCGATTTACCGAGTAACAAACTAGAAGGTTTTACTGAAAAAGAATATAAAGATGCCCAGAAAAAACAGATTTATGAAAATCGTGAACGCATAGATGCAATTGCTAAATATGTAGCAGATTTGTTAGTAAAAGATGTATATCGCCAAATCCGTGGAACTGGTAAAGCTATGCTGGCAGTACATTCTATTAAATCTGCAATTGCTTATAAACAGGCAATTACCAAGTACTTTAATGAGCTAGTTTCAGAACCAAAATATTCAAAGTATAAAGAAGCTCCTATTTATATAGTATATTCTGATAATCAGGATGAACAAAAGGCTGCTAGTCTTAATAATAACTTAAGTGAAAAAGATGTATTGGATAACTTTGCACAAAAGAAAAACGGTTTGATAATTGTGGTAGCAAAGCTTCAAACAGGTTTTGATGAGAAAAAGCTCCATACTCTATTTTTAGATAAAGAGATTAGGGGTATTAGTGCAATTCAGACTATTTCCCGTGTAAATCGAACCACTAAATATAAGAATGATTGCAAAATTGTCGATTTTTCTTATAATAATGTAAATGTTCAGAATATCAAGGATGCATTTGAACATTTTTCTGATGTGGTGGTAAGTGATTTTGATCCCTTTGGTGATAAGAGAGTTTTAGATATACTCTTTTTACATTTGAAAAAATCAGATGTATTTGATAAATTTTTTACTATGTTTATGGATATATATAATGACAAAGCTAAAAAAGATAATCCGGAAAATTATTTAGATTTTGAAAATAGTTTAAAAAAATACATAGATTTAAACCCCAAACATACTGCTGATGTAAAGGCTAAGGAAGCACAGTATTTTACTATTTTAAACCGAATTGAATATGTGATTGACCTGGATGCTAAGTACAATGAGGAAAGTTTCCTATTTTTCTGGCGTAAATTTAATACTTTTTATAACACAATGCATAAAAGTAAAGATATAAAAGATCCTATTGAGGTTTATTTTGATAATCAAATTGGTATTATTGAAGTAGAAACTTCTGAAACAAATGAAGAAAAAAAGAAACCAACTAAGGTAGCAGAAGCAAAAGAATCCTATGGCTCTTATCAGTTCGATATTCTTGCAATCATTGAAGCACGTAATGAGCATGAGGCTAAAACTGCTTTACTTATTAATGATTTTGAATCTAAAATTAAAGATTTTTTTGATTATGTAGAAAATGCTAATGAAGGTACAAGATTAATAGTTAAAATGAAATCTCATGTATCAGAATCAGAAATCTATGATGACTTTGCGAAAATATATAGAAAATATAAAGCACTTAACCGTAAAAAAGTAGGAGAGTATTTTTTTAAAGAAATGGATGATTTAGTAGATAAACTTTGTGATGATTTTGAAAAATGTATAATGGAAAAATCAGAAAAATAAAGTAAAACAAATTATTATAGATATAAAATTTGAAATAAAGCAAAATATAGGTACTTTCTTAGAATACTTAAAAGGATGGAAGAAAGAATTATAATGCCATTTTGAATAAAACTAAAGCAATTAGTCCAAAATAATTAATAGTATTGACATTGAAATTAAAATTTTAATATGCTATTATTTAATTACAACATGAAAATGTAGGCTTTTATATGCATATATATAAGTATAGTTATTTATAGAAAGAGAGGATGGGGTGTATGATAATTAAAAATTATATGGATATCGTGAATATTCATAATTGGTTAAAAGATTCATATACTTTTTCATCTGTAGAATTTCAAGAAAAAAGTACTTTGTTCGAAAAAAAAGATATTAATGATATTGATAATTCAAGTGATATTAGTTTTGATAAACTTATAGGTTATAATTATGTTTATAATTATTTCTATTTCCTTCAAAAATATATTAAAAATAAGAATATGAACTTTAGTTTTAGTAGTTTAAAAAACATCTATGACTTAAAAGAATATATAGACAATCAGCAAGATGTAGATATTAAAGCTTTTTGTGATTGGTTTTTTAAAGATGGTGAAGGACTAAACAATATTATTAATTTTATAGAAAGTTTAAATACAGATAATTATGAAAGTGATAAAATCTTTAAAGTATTAAAATATTATAACTACCTTATTGAAGATTCTGTATATAATGATCCAGAAACTATTCAAACTTTTTTAACAGAGGGTTTAATAGATCCTTTTATTAAAGTTAATAAGTTTGTTATAAGAAATAATACTAGGAAAAGTGTAAAAGATGAAGATAATTCAATTTTGTATGACATTGAATTAGGTGATTACAATCCATGGGAAACGGATTGCTTAAGTTTGAATTTTATTAATAATTTGGAGAAGCCTACAGATTTGCAGGCTTCTTTTTATAATATTAGGGAGGCATTACAATGAAACTTGATAGAACTTTGTATCATGATATACAATTAAAAAATATTCAAATGATAGGCATCAATTGTTATTTGAATGAGAAAATTGATACTGGTAAAAAAATAAATACACCACTGCCATTACATATAGAATTAAAAAATGAGAGTACAGTAATATCTAGCACTAGAGGTATATCATATTTGAAAGTAAAAGTACAATTTGAAAATAAGGACAATGAGCTTTTTTATATAGAGGTAAATTATAGAGGATTATGTGAAGCTATAAGACCAATTGAAGAAAAAAATATGAAATTTTATCTTAAAATACAAAGCGTACCTATGCTTTGGGCTTACGCAAGAGAAACTATAAACAATGTTATGCTCAAAATGGGACTTCCACCAATTGTTCTTCCAGCTCTAAATATTAATAAAATGATGGATATAATGAACGAGGAAAGAAAGAATGTGGAGGAATAGAAATGTCTTGTCTTGGTAACGTGGAACTTCAAGTTCTTGATAAAAATAATGAGTATACCAGAATGATAGAAAATAGAGCACGAAGAATATCAAAATATATAAATAGCGAAGAAATTTTTGATATATTATGTATCTTTTTATTAAAATTTAGAAGTAAAGAGTATTTTGAAGCTTGCTTTAGAGAGTGGCTAGAGAAAACGCAGGAATATGCTGAAATTTTTGATATTGAAAATATAGAGAGCTTTTGTGAAGAAATTTCAGATACATACAATAAATCAAGAAATGATGAAGAGATAAATGATTTTAGAGGTAAATTATTTGAAGTAATTATGAAAGAAAAGTATGCCCCAATTTATTGCAAAAGAGATAGTATTATGGAATGTGGTTGTAAAGTAATTATAGATAAAACAGAAATTATTTATGAAGATATTTATCACAATATTGATTGTACTAAAAAGACAGTTGACATTGCAGGATATAATTCTAAAGATGCAGAATTTTATGAAATAAAAGTTGGACCTAAAAATTTCAAATATAATATTATACTGTATTTGAATAAATTATTTGATTTTGCTAGTGAAAAGAAGATTACTCAAAATTTGATTATAGGTTGTGCTACTATGGAAAAAAGGGCAAGCCTAATTCAAAGTTTAGAAACTGAAAAGAAGAAGTATGATTTTTTAAACTATAGTAATCTTATGATTAGGGGAAGAGAAGATATAGAAAAAAGATTTTTTAGCTAATTTAATTACTATTATAAAAATGAGCATATTAAAGTGCGAATCTAAATTTATATGCTTAGTGAATATTACGCTCCATTAGAACCGTAGTTTCATATTTTTGAAACTATCTATTCACAGTAAAAAACCATCGTTTCACTTGTTGGTACCGCCTAATGGCGGCACCTTAAAAATTTGATTATAAAAGTGTTTTTTCTGAAAAATGTTCTCTCATATTCATACTTCCTGTATCAATACGAATGGATTTGTGTACGATACGGTCTAAAATAGCATCAGCTACAGTGCCGCCACCTAATCGAGTATGCCAATCTGACACTTTATACTGGGTGCAAAATATGGTTGAATGGCAATCATATCGTTTTTCTGTAAGTTCAAAAATGAATCTAACATCTTCATCAGATAATTCTTGTAGGAGCCATTCATCTAGTATTAAGAGATGATAGTTAGAAAATTTACTTACTAGTTTGCTAATTCCTTTACCTTGCAGAGCAGCTTCAGCACGAAGCTCTAAAAGTTCTGGTACTCTTATGTAACGTACTCGATATAACTGTCTACAGGCAGCTTTTCCTAATGCGCAAGCTAAAAAAGTTTTACCTGAACCTGTGAAACCATTAAGCACAACACTATAGTTATTACGCATGTATTGGCAGGTTGAAAGTTCAATAATTTGATTTTTATCAAGCCCCCTATTTGCATAGTAAATTGAGTTTACATCCGCATCTGCAAACCTAAATCGAGCTTGCTTCATTAAACGATTTGAACGTTTGTTATTTTTACACTGGTATAGACTATCTATAGCTAAAGTTATTCTTTCATCAAACGTCATGGTTGTATAGAGAGGTTGATCGTCACCTTGTATTTTTAATATATCAACCATTTCATCGAGGTTTAGTTCTCTAAGCTTTCGTTTGGTTTCATCACTTATCATATCTGCCACCTCCATAGTATTCTGAGCCTCTTATATAGCCATGAGAATTAGTATTTGACTCTACTGTTTTAAGATGGGCACTTTTCTTCTCAAGATAGATAACATCTTGATTGCTAGCAAGAATTGACTTAAGTTGTTTATAACGAGGTACACGTGTCATAGGCAAAGCTATTTCACATGCAGCTTCAAGACGTTCCTCCGAATAACTCTTACTCAATTTTAAAACTGATAGAGCAGAGTTATAACCTTGCTCTTTTATGGTTACACTTTTAAATATACGCTCAATAACTTCGCTTGTGTGAGCACCTATACTAGCTGCCCATTGTTTCAAACGGATATCATTCATTTCAGGTTGACTAAAGGCATCAGACATATCTTCTTTATGGGTAGAATATTTGTTGCTCACATAAAGCGGAAATCTTGGATGTGTAGAAATACGCTTATGATTATTATATATTTCTACAACACTATCTGTGAGTTTTGCATCCACATATTGACCAACGAAAGCAAATGGCACAGAATAATAATTCTTTTCGATACATACGTGGCTATTAGGATATATTTTGTGATTGTACTCCCATCCAGCTACTTCATAAGGAACTTTAGGAAGCTCTCTAAGGTAGCTTCTTTCTTCCTCAAAGACCTCAATTCTACTGTACTGACGCTTCTGAAATGGTGCATTATTAAATGCTTTTAAAGCCTTTGAAACAGCTTCTTTCAATTCATATACTGAATAAAAAGTATGTTGACGTAATTTGGCAATGATAGCAGTTGCTACTTTACCAACGGTACCTTCTACAGAGCTTTTTTGTTTAGGTTTTCTTACTCCAGTAGGCATTATAGCAGTAACGTAATGGCTTCCCAGAGCTTCATAGGCATCTGTAAGTATGATATCTCCTTCTTTCGGATGCTTTACAACTCCCACCTTAAGATTGTCACATACAGTTTTTACAGGAACACCTGAGAAAAACTCATACATATGGATATGGCATCTAAGCCAGGTGTCTTGCTTTTCATCTAGAGTAGGTTCTACATATGCGTATTGACTATATGGTAGGCAGGCTACAAAGAGATGAATCTTTGTAATTTCGCCTGTATCTATATTTACAATTTCCATATGCTTACCGCTCCAATCTACTTCAACCACTTGACCTGGTTTATACTCTAAAGGATATATATGTGAAAAAAGGTACTGTAGTTATAAACAATGATTTACTTACAGAAGATCAAGAAGGAAGATGCAGATTTACTAACGGACATGAATGTGGTCATTGGATACTTCATAGAGAAATGTTTGAGACACATGAAAAGCAGCTTAATATTTTTGATATGCTAAATAAATTTAATATGCTAGATAAATTTAATATGCTAGATAATGAAGAAGCTAAATCAATAAAGTGTCTGAAAAGAAGTTTTGAAGATTATTCAGAGAAAAGAACATTTAAAACAGACAATGACTGGATGGAATGGCAGGCAAATTATACATCATCATGTTTGATAATGCCTAAAAGAACATTTATAATAGCGGCACAAAACATATTTAAAGAAGTCGGTATTGGTGATGGCTATATAACTTTAGATAGAGATTTTGATACTTATGAATTTGCAAATGATATGTCAAGAGAACTTGCTGGAATATTTAACGTATCAATACAGGCAGCTTCAATTAGGCTGAGGCAATTAAAACTTGTAAGGGAAGAAACAGCACAATTAGCGTATTGCTAATGTGCTGTTAAGTACATACTTTTTTAACTCTATGTTAGCAAATTAGCTAACAAGCATAAAAGATAACACAAGAGGGGGATAGTTATGGATTTAAATTTTTCAAAATTGAAAGAACTAATGGAGGTAAATGGTTTATCTCAAAATAAGTTAGCTGCCAAGGCTAATGTATCAAAAGGAACTATAAGCAGGGTTCTTAGTGGAAAAAGAGGCGTAGGCCGCAAGGTTGCAAGTGGACTTTTAAGAGTATTTCCAGAAGAGTCAGTAGATACTTTATCTAAAAAGAAAGGGGTGTTATAGATGGATATTAATATTAGGGTGAGAGTTGATTCTCCAGATATTATGAATGCTTTACTAGCTTTAGCTGAAGCATTACCACAAATGAAAACAGGGGTTCAAATAAAAGAAGAACCTAAAGAAGTACAAGCATCAAAAGAAAAGGAAGAAAAGCACATGACAGATTTTTAAGAAAAAATAAGACAAGCTAATTTCTAAACTGGTCGAATTCGACTAGTTTAGAAATTAAAAGTTAAAATTTATAGAGTTTGTATGTATAACATTATAAAAATAAAAAAAGTATTAGTTATTTGAAATGAATTTCTCATGGCTTTTTTAGTATAAAAAAATTGATGGCCTTAAAGAAAAACTATCAAACTAATGATACACAAATAAAAAATAAATGTATCAATTAATACAAAAATATTGTGAAATATGTATATTTAATATATAATTGAACTATAATATTATTAAGGAGAGATTGTAAATTGAGTTCTTTTAATACAGAAACAAAGAAGTATATAGATTTTACTTCAGATGAAATTAAGGAATACCTTGATAATTTTAGAAAATTAATTCTTGAGGGAAGATATATTATATCCAAAAATAAAAATAGAAAGGAAAATATAGATTTTATAGAGGATTATAAGGTAGATAGTAAAAAAGAAAAAGAAATTTTATTAGGCATTCAGTATGATGACTTTTGTTATGCTGTTGATAACTATAAAAAAGAATTTTCATATGAGAAGTTATACATATTTTGTAAAAAACACAAATTAGATAATTGGGGACCTTTAGAACTTGTAGACATATATATTAAAACAAATATTACTCAAACAAGAAAAGGCGATGATTTTATGATAGTTATATCATTTCATAAAAGAAATAAACCAATTAAATATTTATTTAAATAAAATAGTAAATTTGTGCGAATAAGGAGGAATTCAAAATGTTGGGTTTTTGTGAAAAATGCCATGACATGATTGAATATTCAATTAAAGAAGTTGATAAAAATAAGTCTATTAAAGGTAAAAATATAAAATATAAAGGTAAAGAAACCTATTGTAATGAATGCGGAGAACCAATATTTGTATCTGATATTAGAGATTATAATTTAAAAATGCTTGATAAAGCTTATAGAAAAGAAGAAAAATTAATTCTTGTTTCAGAGATAGAGGATATACTCAATAAATATGATATTGGTAAAAGACCATTATCATTGCTATTAGGGTGGGGAGAAGGAACATTAACTAGATATTTAAATGGAGATATTCCAACAAAACAATATTCAGATATATTAAAAAGGATCTTAGAAAATCCATCATATATGATTGAAATGTTAGAACAGAATAAAGGTAGAATTTCTGAAAGAGCATATAATCTTTGTAAATTATCTATAGAAAAAATTGAAGAAGACCAAAGAGCACTTACTATAGAAAATGAGGATAAAATAGACAGCATAGTTAAATATATTTTATATAAAAGTATAGATATAACACCTTTGGCATTGCAAAAATTGCTATACTATTGTCAGGGGTTCTATAAAGTTTTTAATGAACAATATTTATTTAATAATGATTGTGAAGCATGGGTTCATGGCCCGGTATATAAAGATATCTATCATAAATATAAAAATTATGGATACAATCCTATTGAAGAAAATATCGAATTTAGTGATATAGAACTAACTAAAATGGAAAGAGATATGATTGACAGCATAATTATAAACTTAGGATGTTATAGCGGAAAGATTTTAGAGAAAATGACTCATAGTGAAAAGCCTTGGAGAATTACTAGAAAAGGATTAGATGATAATGAATTGTCAGATAGAATTATTAATAAAGAACTAATAGGAAAGTACTTTAATGAAATAAAGATGAAGTATAATATGTTGAATATATCTGATATTAGAGACTACAGCACAGATCTTTTTAATAAAATAAATAACTTATAATGAGTAAAAAATTTAAAACTTGTCCGTTTTGTCCGGTTCATATGTGTTATTATAGTAGTATAGAAAAAGAATAAGAATTAGTGGCCTTGAGAGATAGAACTCTTAGGGCTTTTATTATACAAAAAATTAAGGCTTCAGACTTATGTTCTGAGGCTTTTGTTATTGCTGGAGGAATTATGAATAAATGTAGAGGATGTGTATGGAGCGACAAAATAGATGAAAATCATGTATTTTGTATGTTACCAAAATGTATAAGAAAAAGTAAGAGGGTTAATAAAAATGATAGACCTAGAAAAAATATATAATCTTTGTAATAGCTTTGAAATGTGTAATAGATCTGATGCTATTAAAAAGCCTGTTGCAAGAGGTATTAATAAAAATAATGCAATTAGGTATTACAATATTTGGAGAAGGCATTACTTAGAATCAAATAGAGATGACTTGAAACTATCAGGAATTTTTATAAAGCAAGGTAGAAATCAAAAAAGCCTTGAAGAATGTTCATATAAGAAAAGACAGGAATACTTACAAGCACTTAGCAAAAAACAGCTAATTAAAATAATACAGGCAGTGCTTAGATAAATATACAATTCAAATTATTTATATTATAGGGTATAATAAATAAAAGGGTTCATGTGATTTAATTAAATTAAGGGTGTGAAATAAATGAGTTCTGAAAAAGTAAAAGTTGATTTAAATTTATCTAATGACTTAATACCTCTTATAGAAGATTTAGGCCTTTCAAAATCTTTAAATGATAATATAACAATATCTATAGCAATTGCATTATTTACAAGTAAGTCAGTATCATTAGCACGTGCAGCTGAAATAGCAGAAATGGAGCTTGCAGATTTTATGACTTTACTTAAGAATAAAAATATACCATGGAATGAATATACAGAAGATGAATTTCGTTTTGATGAAATTGCAGTAAAAGATTTTAAAGATGAACTAGGAGAAAATAGAAATGATTAAAGCTGTATGTAATTCAAGTCCAATTATAGGATTAAGTATTATTAAGAAATTAGATTTACTATGGGAAATTTTTGATGAAGTTTATATTACAGAAGAGGTTTATAAAGAAGTAACAATAAATGAAAAGATTAGAAAAATAGGGTCAAAGGAATTAATTGAAGCCGTTAAAAATAATCATATAAAAATATATAGTGTAAAAAATAAGCTTTTGGTGGAGCAGTTATATGGAAGACTTCATAGAGGAGAACTTGAAGTAATGGTTGCAGCAAAAGAATTAAAAATAAAAAGAGTAATAATTGATGATAGATCAGCTAGGCATTTTGCAGAAACAATGTTATTAAGATCAATTGGATTAATGGGAATTTTATTATTGTCAAAAGAATATAAAAAGATTGAAAGCGTAAAGAAATATTTAGATATACTAATAGAAAATGGATTTAGAATGTCGGTAAAATTATATAATCAGATTCTAAAATATGCAGGAGAAATTGATTAACTATTGAAAAAACACAAACTCTCGGTAAAATTCCGGGGGTTTTTTAATGCATCAAAATATTTTAGAGGTGAAAGATTGGAGTTGTGCCGGAAAGGCTGGGTGGTCCCCGACCTGTAAAAAATCGCAAAATTCCATAGGAGGGTATAGGCTAAAAATCAAATATAAAAAACTTAAAAGATCAATTGAAACCTTTGGCTATGTTGAACCAGTAATTTGGAATAAGAAAACAGGGAACATAGTGGGAGGACATCAAAGATTTAAGGTTTTAAAGCAGGAAGGTGCTAAGGAAATTGAATGCGTAGTCGTTGATATAAGTTCAGATGAGGAGAAGGCATTGAATGTAGCTCTTAATAAAGTTTCTACACTTCTACTTTCAAGAAATATCTTTGGCCTAAGTCCTGTACTATCAAATAAGTTATCTGAAAATTGACGAATTCTATGACCTTCTCTTAGTAATAGAAATTCATGATTTTTAATGAGATTTATGTCTATTCGGGGATGTCAGTAGATTTGTGTAAAAACCAAATCTACTGACATTTTTTCGTATAGTTAATTGGTATATTTGGAATAATATACTTAAATAAATTTAAGGAGGAATTCCAGATGAAGGATTTCGAAATACCAGATATTAATTATAAGGAAGAGGTTAAAAAATGCAAGACTATGGAAGATGTAGTTGGGTAGTAGGTTATGTAGGAGAAAAACCTATAACTGTTAAAATAAAATTAGAAAATGAAGTGCAAATTATGATATATACGGGGTTTATTAAAAAGGTATAAACAATTAAGATTTTATAGGATAGACGGAAAATTGTTTATATAAGTGATGTATTAGGCTATAATATAATAAAAGTATTATTTGTTGGAGGAATTATTATGGAGAAGATAAATCAACAAAATAACTTATATGAGCAATTTTTGAGATATTCATATAAAGATCTAAAAGAACTATTTAAAAAAGCAAAAACGAAAGAAGAACAGGATTTTTATATTACATTACTATAGTTGAGAAAATTTCATAACATATATTTACAGTTAAAAATTTATAAAAAAATAGAGACAAATCTCACATTTTGTTGTATAAATTAATTTGCAGAAAAATTTTAACAACAGGAGTGAAGTAGATGTCTCATAAAAACATTTTAACAGAAAAGTCACCTATTAATCAATTTTTATTTAAGCTTGGATTTTTATTATACTTCTCAAAACCTGTGTTAAAACATATTGAGCAATTTATAAAAGGTTCTATTCAAAAAGGTTATAAAGGAACAGTAACGGATATTGTTCTTTTAAGCCTTGCTAACTGCCATAGAACTACTTTCGGTAAATTTTTAAGCCAGGGTGTCTGGAATATTACTTTTGCATGGAGAGCAATTAGAAAATTTGTTGTGCGTACAATTTATGAATGTTCATCATCCAGTTTACCTATATTTGCTATTTATGATGATACTATTTCTGAAAAAACTAAGCCCCAGTCAAAGGCTATTAATCCAATTGCGGAAGCAAGTTTTCATCACTCGCATTTAAAAGGAAAACAGGTATATGGACACCAGCTGCTTGCAACTATGCTTTCATGCGGTAAAAAAGTACTGCCATATTCCATTGAACGTTATAAAAAAGGTGAAAAGAGTAAAATACAGATGGTCTGCGATATTGCAGAAACTCTTCCTTCATCAAAAGGCGCAGCCTACGGCCTTTGTGACTCGTGGTTTACAAATAAACAGGTTATAAATGCTCATTTAAAAAAAGGTTATCATCTTATAGGTGCTTTAAAAACTAATCGCATTATCTATCCTCAAGGATTTCATATTCAGATTAAACAATTTACTCAATATATTGAAAAGAATGATGTTTGCCTCGTTACAGTAAACAATTCTAAATACTGGGTTTATCGTTATGAAGGTAATCTTAATGGTATTGATAATGCAGTAGTTTTACTATGCTGGCACAAGAGTGCTTTTAAAAAAAATGGAGCACTTCATGCTTTTCTGTGTACCGATATAGAATTAGATAACAAAACTATCCTTGAGTATTATAGTAAAAGATGGCCCATAGAAATATTTTTCAGGCAGACAAAAAATAACCTAGGTATTAATAAATATCAAGTTAGATCTACCAAATCTATTGATCGAATATTATTATTGATTTCTTTGACATATATTTACTGTTCAATACATGAGAATGTCAATGATTCCTTCGGAAAAGGACTTATATTAAGGAGAAATCAGGTTAAAAAAGATAATATTCAATGGATATATGAATCTGCTAAAAATGGTATTTCGTTTGAGACTGTTTTAAAAACTATGAAAGTTGCTTAATGATATTATAAATATATACTGTAAATATTTGTATTCATTTTTTCTCATTTATAATTACATTATCTGATTTGGTACTACAAAAGGAACAGGAAAGAGTAATAGGTAAAAAGTAATGGCTACTTATACTATATTTGCAGGAGTAAATGGGGCTGGAAAAACATCAATATATGAGTCTATTTATTGTGAAAGAGACAAAAATGAAAAAAGAATAAATACAGATGAGATGGTGGCAAGAATAGGTTCGTGGAAAGATAGCAATCTTCAAATTAAGTGTGCAAGAGAGGCTGTAAAACTTATAAATTACTATATTAAAAACAATATATCATTTAACCAAGAAACTACTCTTTAAGGCAAAAGTATTGTTAGAAATATAAGAAAAGCAAGGCAGGAAGGTTTTTATGTAGTGATGAATTACATTGGGGTTGATAATCCTGATGTTGCTAAAGAAAGAGTTAAAATTAGAGTTTCAAAAGGTAGACACGGAATTCCAGAAGAAGTTATAGAAAGAAGATATTATGAATCATTGGACAACTTAAAAAAGATATCAGATTTATGCAATGAAATAAATATATATGATAATACAAATAAATTTAGGCATATAGCTTATATATGTGATGGAGTAATTAAATGGAAAAGAGATATAATTCCTAAATGGAGTAGTCATATTTTAAAATAACACTAGTTTAGTATATTGAATATTGAGCTAGTTTTTTTATGTTCAAAATATCCAGAAAGTAAAAGAAATTGAAAGAATTTTAAACTGAGACACAATGGACAGCTCTTGGTCCGTCAAATAAAAAGATAAGATTTGCATGGTACATGGAAATTACAGCAAGCACAGATATTTTGAAGTTAAAGCAGATAAGAGTTAACTTATAATACGAATTAGTTGCTATACTTCAATGATTTAATTACTTAGATTTCATGATATACTAGAATTAATTAAGACACAATCGCAAATTTATATTATTAAAACTTAAAAGGTAAATATATAAAAAAAGAAAGTAAATAATAATATACTTACTTATTTAAAAACTGAAATTTTTATTTGAAAGGATTAATTTTATGGGAATTATATCAATCATTTTTATCACAATAGGCTTATGTTTATTTGAAGTAGTTTCAAGTATAGATAATGCTGTAATAAATGCTGAAGTTCTATCAACCATGTCTGAAAAGGCAAAAAAATGGTTCTTATTATATGGAATATTATTTGCAGTATTTGTAGTAAGGGGATTATTGCCTTGGGCTATTGTATGGGCTACAAATCAATCCCTTGGTCCTATAGGAGCATTAACTGCAACTTTTTCCAATGATCCACATATAATAGAATCTATAGAATATTCAACGCCTATACTTATGCTTGGAGGTGGAGTATTTCTTATATTCTTGTTTCTTCATTGGCTATTTATTGAAGATAAGCATTTAGGACTTGTAACTGAAAAATTCTTTCTTAAAAATGGTACTTGGTTTTATGCTGTTGTTTCGATCATTTTAGTTGGTATTGTAGCATTAGCTTTAAAATACAATCCAGTACTTGCTTTATCAGCTGTAATTGGATCATCTGCATTTTTTATAACCGATGGATTTAAAAAAAATGCAGAAGAAAACGAGAAAAAGTTGCTTAATAATACTAGCGAAATGTCCGATGTAAGCAAAATATTGTACTTGGAGATAATAGATACTACCTTTTCAATTGATGGAGTTTTAGGGGCATTTGCATTTACAATGTCAATTCCATTAATTATAGTGGGGAATGGTCTAGGGGCTATTGTTGTTAGAAAGATTACAATGGGAAGTATAGAGAAAATTAAAAAATATATTTATCTTAAAAATGGTGCTATGTACTCGGTACTATGTCTTGGCATTGTTATGGTTCTTGAAGGGTTTCATATTGAAGTACCTGAATACATTTCACCTTTGTTTACAATTTTAATAATAATATTCTTTTTCTTTAAATCAAAGATTTATGCTGGAAAAAATCTGTCGTAAAAATTAAAATATATGCTAACTCAACTTTCAAATGAATTATGATATATTAGAAATATTTAAATTTAAAGAATCAGAAGAACGTACTTAGATTTGATTTACACAAATCTAAGTACGTTCTCTAATAATAAGTTGAAAATGAGGGTTACTTATTAATTAAATTTTTTTCAAAAGCCTCTACCATTTTTTTAGTCATTAATCCACCAACAGGTCCTCCAATGGCTCCATTTAATTTGGAAGGATTGTCAGCTTTGCTGCCATTATTAAAATTAACGTCAAATTCATTTGCATATTCTGTTTTTAGTTTTTCTAACTTTTTTTTAGCCCCTGGAACTAAAGGTTTTCTACTCATTATTAACACCTCCATATCAGTATTAGTTTTATACTTTTACATAAAGATATACTTAGTAAATTATTCAGATAATTTAAAATACATCCTAATTAGTATACCTTTATAATCTATCCATAGTTGTAACAAATTACAATTAAATGAATAAAATAAATTAATTGTAATATTTAAATTTGGAGGTATTCATGAACTTTAATTATGCACGATGTCCTTTTTTGAACTATACTTACTATGGATATAGGAATGATGAAAATATGGATAGGCAGCGGACTAGAAGAGCTGTTGCAAATATAACAGGAGGACCATTGGCACCTAATATAAGAGGTAATGTAACATTTACAGATGTAAGAGGAGGAACTGAAGTTTCTGTTCAGATTAATGGACTTCCACAATATAGACCTGCAGGAGGAGGCAGACCACAAGTTGGACCTCATGGATTTCATATACATGAAAATGGAAACTGTAGTATAGGCGATTCTAGAGAACCATTTACAGCTGCAGGAGGACATTGGAATCCAACCAATCAGCCTCATGGCAACCATGCAGGTGATTTTCCGGTTCTATTTTCAAATAACGGCTATGCTAGAATGACCTTTTTTACTAATAAATTTAAAGTTGCTCAAGTTGTAGGAAAATCTGTAATAATACACGAAGGTCCAGATGACTATAGAACACAGCCAGCAGGGGGATCTGGCAGAAGATTAGCATGTGGTGTTATTCGTTGGATGAGATGATAATAAAAAGATAAAAGCATTTACCCAATTATTAAAAGTTAATGCTTTTATTTTTTTGAATAAAATAAGGGACAAAAGACAAATTTATAGATTAAATTGTATTGACACTGCTTATGAATTATAATTATAAAAAAAGGAGAACTTTACATATGAGTGAAGTATTAAACTAGGAAATAAAATGTATAAAATAATCCAATAATTATAATTTGGGATTAAAAATACAAAAATTATAGAGATTAAGGAGTGTGTATATTAAATGGAAAAAATCAAAGAAATGGAGTTAAATGATGGATTAAAAATACCTTCCATTGGCTTTGGAACCTATAAATTAAATGGTACTGATGGAGTAGAAGTAATAAAAAACGCAATTGATATGGGATATAGATTGATTGATACCGCATTTAATTATGAAAATGAAGGAACCGTAGGTGAAGCAGTTCGTCAAAGCTCTGTATCAAGAGATAAACTTTTGATTACTTCCAAATTGCCGGGACGTCATCATTCGTATAAGCAGGCAATTGTAACGGTTCAGGAGTCATTGTTTAGGGCTGGACTTGATTATTATGATCTATACTTGATTCACTGGCCTAACCCCAGAGTGGATTTATATGTTGAGGCATGGCAAGCTCTGATAGAATTAAAAAATCAAGGGCTGATTCGATCAATAGGTGTTTGTAACTTTATTCCGGAGTATATAGAACGATTGATAAAAGAAACAGGTAAAGCTCCAAGCATAAATCAGATTGAGCTCCATCCATATTTTAATCAAGAGAAACAGAGACTATGGGACTCAGAACATA
This sequence comes from Clostridium algifaecis, assembly GCF_017874415.1. GTDB lineage: Bacteria > Bacillota > Clostridia > Clostridiales > Clostridiaceae > Clostridium_B > Clostridium_B algifaecis. The sequence goes on along the minus strand of NZ_JAGGLM010000006.1, from coordinate 97,074 downwards.
AAATTGTAACAGAGTCATGGAGTCCGCTTGGAAGAGGAAATAGTATACTTAAAGAAGAAATTATTAATAAAATAGCTAAAACTCATAAAAAGTCTGTCTCACAGGTAATTTTACGCTGGCACCTGCAGCTTGGGGCAGTTCCAATTCCAAAAGCATCTTCAAGCAAGCACCAGCATGAAAATATGGATATTTTTGATTTTGAATTGTCAGAAGAAGAAATGAAAGGAATTTTTCAACTTACCCGTGAATCAGGAAGAAATAACAAGCAGGATCCCAGGACCTACGAAGAATTTTAGTGATTTAGCATGAATGTATTTTTGTGAAAGAGATTTTTAATCTTGAAAGTATATGTAAATTTAAAGATAATTAAATAAATTTATAGGTTTATTAATTTCTGATATAGTGATATAATTTGCTTATCTGATTTTGGAGATTATGATGAATTTTTTTCCATCAATTATTTAATTTAATTGGTGGCTTTTTTTATTAAATTTAAAAATATAAACAAGGGGGCAGAAAATGAATCCAAATTTAATATCAAGTTTCATATTAATTGTGTTAGGTGCAGTTATTATGAGTGTCAACATAAAAATAAGTTTTAACATATATAAGAAATTAAAACTAATACCTGTTAAAAGAAGAAAATCTATAAACATATTATGTGAAATCCATTTAACTTTAATATGTTTTTTCTTATTCGGATATTTATTAATGGCATTTTGTACAATAAGAGGACGCATCATAATAATTAGATTACTTCTTACTGGAGTTATATTATTTTTGGGGGCCATATTTGTATTTATAGGAATAATAATTCAATCTAAAATGTTAAGACTAATAGATGAAACATATATGCAAACAATTAGGTCTTTGACAAGGGCTATAGAAGTTAGAGATAAATATACTGAGGGACATTCAGAGCATGTGGCCAATTTAAGTATATTAATCTGTAAGAATTTATCAAAAAAATTTAATATGAAAATGATTGAATATGCAGGACTTTTACATGATGTAGGCAAAATAGGGGTACCAGAGTATATATTGAATAAACCAGGTAAATTGAGTGATTCTGAAATGAATATAATGAGAACTCATGCTAAAATGAGCAGAGATATTATTAAACCTATAAGTGGTTTTAATGAAATATCAGATTGGATACTATATCATCATGAACGTATGGATGGAAAAGGATATTATCATATAGATGCGGATAATATTCCCATACAATCTAGAATTATAGCAGTTGCGGATACTTATTCTGCATTAGTTACAAATAGACCTTATAGAAATGGAATGGAACATAATAAAGCGATTAGAATTATGAAAGAATGTGCTGGTACGCAGCTTGATAGTGGAATTTTAAATACATTTTTAAATATACCTATTAATGAAGTAAAAAAATGTATGGTGAAAAATTTTAATGAGGTTGCAAAAGAAATTGATGAAAGTTTAGAAAAATTCAAATTATAAAAATATTGTATGATTATCCATATGATTTAATAAATGGGAATATTTTATATTGAATAGTTTAAAATAACTAGATATTAGCATAACAATGCTTCTATCTAGTTATCATTAAAATTATAGTGTTTTTAATATTTTTGTTTTTTAGTATTAATGAATTTTTATTATTTATCAGTTGTTATGTCCGAACCAAACCATTTTTCTGATATCTTCTTTAATGTTCCATCTTGTTTCATTGCTTTTAATGTTTTATTTATTTTTTCTATTTTTTGTTTATTCTGGTCATTTTTAAGCATTGGAAAAGCATTTTGCATCTTTTCTATAGGTTGTTCTGCCAATTGAAGATTGTAATTCGAACGTTTGATTGTATCCATTATTGCAAGTTTATCTTCAACTAAAGCATCTGCTCTTCCAAGGTTTACTTCTGAAAAAATTGAATTGTAATCACTATATTGCTTTATTTTTACAGATCCACCTTGACTATTATATTTTTCTATTGCTTTGTAAAAGTTCATTCCTGATTCAACGGCTACAGTTTTTCCGTTTAAATCCTTTAAAGATTTTATAGAATTATTTCCTTTTTTAACAGCTAGCTGAACTCCTGAATATACATATGGATCTGAAAAATAGTATTTTTGTTTTCTCTCAGGAGTTATTGTTACCTGATGGGCAATAGTATCTACCTTACCTGAATCAAGCATTCCTATAAGACCATTCCAGTTGGCAATCACATATTGTACTTTCCAGTTGTTTCTTTTAGCTATTTCATTCCATACATCAATTTCCAATCCTTTTACTTTGTCCTGGCTTTCACCCTGGTTTATGAATGCAAAAGGCCTGTAATCTGTAGAAGTTCCAACTTTAATTGTATTTGAATCATTTGATGAAGTAGTACTGCTAGTACTACTGCTGGAACATCCACTTAATACTCCTATTGCCAGTAATGATGTTAAAATTAGTGTTAATATCTTTTTCTTCATTTTTAGACCCCCATTATAAAAATAATATATTTAAATTATGAATAAGCTTTTGATAATTTTTTCTCTATTATTCTCTGAATGAAATTAAATATTTCAACTACTATCCAGTAAACTATAGCAAGAGCTAAATAAGTTTCCATAACTTTAAAGCTTGAAGCTGCATCCATCTGAGCTCTCGCGAGAATTTCTGTAAGTCCAAGAACAAATGCGAGAGAAGAACTCTTTAATAAATCCACAAATTCATTTCCTATACCTGGTACAGCTATTCTAATGGCTTGAGGATATACAATTCTTTTAAATGCCTGCAATTGGGTCATACCTATAGATAATGCGGCTTCCAATTGACCTTTAGGCACAGATTCTATTGCCCCTCTTATAATTTCAGTCATATATGCAGAACCACATAAACTTAAGCCAATTATCATTGCACCAAAAGGTGATATGTTTTTTAGTGGTTTTATTATTTGAGGTATACCATAGTAAAATATGAATAATTGTACAAGGAGAGGTGTACCTCTAAAAAATGATATATACACATTGATTATTTTTGTTAAAATTTTGATGTTTAAAAGCTTTATTGCTACAAAAATACTTGCTATTATAAAACCGATTAATGTTGATATGATAGACATAGAGATTGTATAATGCAGATATTTAATTAAATCTGGAAATATTTTAAGAAAATATACTAAATCGAATTTCATTTTTATAACTCCTTATTTTTATTTAAGTTCAACTTGTTTTAAAAATTTAATTGTTCTTTCATTTTTAGGATTATTGAATATTTCGTCAGGTGTACCCTGTTCAACAATAGTCCCTCCATCAATAAATACAACTCTGTCAGCTGCTTCTTTGGCAAATCTCATTTCATGAGTTACTATAAGCATGGTTGTATCTTTCTCTGCAAGCTTTTTTATTACAGCTAGTACATCTCCAACAAGTTCCGGATCAAGAGCTGATGTAGGCTCGTCAAAAAGCATTATATCAGGATTTACAGCCATTGCTCGTCCTATTCCTATTCTTTGCTGCTGGCCTCCCGAAAGCTTTGATGGATAATAATCTTTTTTATCTTGAAGTCCAACTTTTGATAATATTTCAAAAGCCTTTTTTTCTGCTTCATTTTTGTTCATATTTTTTACCTGTGTTAAAGGCTCCATAATATTTTCAATTGCAGTTTTATTATAAAAAAGATTATAATTTTGAAAAACCATAGATGTATGTTTTCTAAGTTCATGTATTTCTGACTTACTAGCTTTTTCAGCATCTATTTTTAAATTTTCAATTTCTATTGACCCCTTTTCAGGAGCTTCAAGAAAATTTATACATCTTAATAAAGTTGATTTCCCTGTACCAGAAGGTCCAATTATAACTACAACTTCACCTTTTTTTACATCAAGGTTAATACCCTTTAGAACATCGACTCCATTAAATTTTTTATGGAGATTTTTTATTCTTATCATATTTATTCCTCCAGTATTATATTTATAATGAAAATAGAATATAAAATAAAACTCTTGCCTCTATTCAGAGACAGGAGTTTTTCTGCTATTCCACTCTGTTTATTATGTTATACATAATAATCAAATTTATTTGTTTGGTACAAAATACCTCAATGCTATAATGGGCATACCCACTAAAATCTACTGGTAAATTTCAATTCAGAGTTCAGGGAGGCATTTCAATTATTCTCATTTAAAACTCTTACACCAGGTGAGTTTCTCTCTTGAAATTTGTAATAATTTACTTATTCCCATCTTCACAATATATATAATGTTTAATTGATACCTCATACATTATATGATTGATTCTATAATATGTCAATATAGACGAAGAACATGGATTAAAAATATAAATTAGGAAATAAATATTAAAATTTCAATATAATCATATGATAAATAGAAAATTATAAGTAAATTGTTATAAAATTAATAAATTTGCTCTATTAATATATGATTGTGCCATGATATAATTATAAAATCAGTGTTGCTATTATTATACATATTTAACAAGCTAAAAATTTATATACTAAAGGAGGATTGCATTATGAAATTATTGGAAAATTTAAAAATATTTAAAAAACTTATGATAGCATTTATTGTAGTAACAATATTTACAGTTATAGTTGGTGCTGTATCTATTATCAAAATTGGTAAAATAAATAGAAATATAAATAATATGTATAATGTAGATTTGAAAGGTACAAACATTCTTCAAGGATTGAAAACAAATTTAATGACAATAAGAGGAGATTTGCTTATTTCAATTGATCCAACAAATAAGGATAATTTGAAAAGTATATTAGATGAAATTAAAAGTCAGACAGATAAAGATACCAAACTAATGTCAGAATATAAAGCTACCATAGTAACTGAACAAGATAAAAAATTATTTGGACAATTTGAGCAATATTTGGAAAATTGGAGAACTTCAAGGCAAAAGGTTATTGATTTAGCTAAACAGGGAAATTACTCGGGTGCAAAAGAAGAGTTTATTAAGTCGGAGTCATATAGGGCAAAAATGATTTCTATACTTGATGAAGATATAAATTTAAATGTAAAATTAGCTTCGAATGATTATAATGACAGTGTGTCACAGTATAAATCTTCATACATATTTGTAAGCTTGACTATTTTAATTATTTTAATCCTTTCAATTTTAATTGGAATTATCATGGCAAAACATATTACAAAACCACTTTTAGAAATTAAAAGAATGGCAGAGAAACTTGCCACATTTGACTTTTCTACAAGAATTGATGTAACACGAGAAGATGAATTCGGACAAGCTATTAAGGCACTTAATGTATCGCAGGATAATGTTTCAAATTTAATTAAAACTATTATGGAAAACTCTGATGAAATGAGCAGTTCAAGTGAAGAATTATCTGCAACTTCAGAAGAAATTTCATCTAAATCAGAAGAAATCAATAACTCGGTAAAAGTTATAGCAAGCAGTATACAGGAAACGGGTGCCACATCAGAGGAAATAACTGCATCTATAGAAGAAATTGATTCAAGTGTAAATGAACTATCTCAAAAAGCTATGGATGGAAGTAACAGCGCTAATAAATCCAAAGAAAGAGCTATTGATGTACAGAACAAAGGAAGGTCTTCCATACAAATTACACAAAAATTATATGAAGAAAAGAAAGAAAAAACATTAAAAGCTATAGAAGATGGAAAAGTAGTAGAAGATATAAAGACAATGGCAGGCACTATTGCAAGTATAGCAGAGCAGACAAATTTGCTTGCACTTAATGCAGCTATTGAAGCTGCAAGTGCTGGTGAGCATGGCAAAGGATTTGCAGTAGTGGCAGAAGAAGTAAGAAAGCTTGCAGAAGAGTCTGCAAAAGCAGTTACGGGAATTCAAGATACTATAGAAAAAGTAAATGAAGCTTTCTCTAATTTATCAAATACTAGTAATGAGGTGCTGACATTTATACATAATGAAGTTAATCCACAACTTGAAATGTTTGGAAACATGGGAAATGAGTACTATAATGATGCTGAGTTTGTAAGTAAAATGTCGGAAGAAATAGCATCTATGTCAGAAGAATTGGCTGCGACTATTGGTCAGGTAAGTGAAGCTATACAAAATATGTCATTAAATGAGCAAAAGTCATCGGAAAATGCAGAATCAATACAGGAAGGTATTGATGAGTCTCAAAAAGCTACAGAACAGGTAGCCATAACAGCTCAAAGCCAGGCTGAACTAGCACAAAGACTGAATGATTTAGTACAGAAATTTAAAATTTAAGATAATATAGAAAAATGCATTAGATTTATCTGATGCATTTTTCATATATTTTCATATAGGATTATTTAATTTTATCGGCATGTACATTTTCACCTGACTGTGATAATTCAAATCCTGTAACTTGATTTTTATTATTTATATCGAATTTTAGTTCAGCATTCACAATTCTCATGAAAAATTTGTTCTGTGATTCTGGAAAAATTTCATATTTTACCTGGCCGTTATTTTGTTCCCAGTAAATATGGGTATCTTTCGCTTCTATAGATATTTCACCTTGATTGTCATCAAGTTTGTAATTCCCAGCATATTTTTTCAATGTATCATTATCAACTTTTACCACTCTTTTTGCTGATGGAAGCTCATAGCTATTTCCAGAGCATATATCTGCCAGAACATTTGTAAGTGAGGTTACATCGTAGTAACCGGAATTTGTAAGTATAATTATTGTTAAATCTTTGTCTGGATATCTCTCTATATTACTTGTAAAACCTAATACATTACCTCCATGAAAGATTTCTTTTCCATATTTGCTGTCGGATAACATCCATCCATAACCGTAATAAGGTCCATATTTTGAAATTTGTACATATTTGGAGAAGATTTTTTTCATTGTTTTATTGTTTACTAATTTTTCTGTATATAATGCTCTGTCCCATTTATACAGGTCTTCTGTTGTTGAATATAAAGCACCTGCACCGTAGAGACCATTGATTGATACTTCATCGCTAACAGGGTATATATCCAAGTATCCAGTATAACCTGTAGATGTATATAGTTTGTCTGTTCCATTATAACCTATACCTGTATTTTTCATATCGAGTGGTTCAAAAATATTTTTCTTAAGATAATTTTCATAGCTCATTCCACTTACTTTTTCAACTATATATCCTAGTAAAAAATACCCTGAATTAGAATAACTGAAAACACTTCCCGGCTTAAATTGAAGTGGTTTATTTTTAAATAAATTAATTATATTATTTTCATTTTTTAAATCATTTATTTTCATATTCCAGAATTCTGGCAGATTAGTATAATTTATAATACCGGAAGTATGGGTTAGAAGATCCTTTATTGTTATCTCATTTCCCCTTGGAAAATCAGGAATAAATTTAGATAAAGTATCATTTTCAGTAATAACACCTTTTTGGACTAACTGCATAATTGCCATAGCAGTAAATTGTTTTGTCATTGATGCTATAGGAAATGTAGTTTGAGGTGTATTTTTAATATTTTGTTCAAAGTTTGTCATTCCATATCCTTTGTCAAGAAGTATATTTCCACCTTGAGCTACAAGTACACTGCCGTGAAAATTATCAGTATTTTGTAGTGTATTTAAATAAGTATTTAATTTTCCTGAAATATCATTATAACGACCTGATAATTGAGAATTGTTAAAATAATTTTCAGTATTTTTATATACAGTGTTTATTTTAACTGTGTTTGTATCATTATTCCAATCTACTGTTTTATTTAATATTTCGCTTATGAATTGAATAGGTACGAAAGCTATATTATCTTTAATAGTAGAAGCAGAAGATAAAGTAATAACTTTATCATTTATAGTTACTTTATTATCGCCATTTTTGAAATTTATTGTATTTGAGCTATCCTTTATTGTTACATTACCATTTTCTATCTTCATAGTTGGATTATTCTCAAGTTTATAAATTATTGCATTTAGAGGAATCATAACTATGGAGTTTGAGCTTATATAGGGTTGTACATATTGGGACGGCATTATAGTACCATCAATATTTACAGCTATAGAAGTTTGCTTTGATGCAGCAACAGAAGTCGTTTTTGGCGCTGTAGTGGTATTTGGCTGTGCGTTTACAATGAAAGCATTTGAACATGAAATAAAAATAGATATCAATATAGCCGAAAATATTCTTCTAATCACTTAAATCACCCTTTCTTAATTAAAATATAACATTAATGTATAAATAAACATTATCATAAATATTGGAAAGTTAAAAGAACATTTTTGCAATCTATTAATTCATGATCTTCCTTTAAATGTTGTTTTACAATTCTTACATGTTATGGTGATTTTGCCTTTATGTCTTGGGACTCTCATTTTAAGAGAACAATTTGGACACTTAAATATTTTATAATATCTACGTTGATTAATTGAATTTGTAAGTCCGGCAAATTTATTTGTTATAGGTGCGATAAAATTTTCGTAAGATTGAAGTTCATGATACCTTTTATATTTATTTCTTGAAAAGCATCTCCAGGTACCATATATTATACATACAAATCCTAATGGAGAACTTCTCCTGAAAATTGAAAGTATTATACCTGCAATATATAAATGTTTTGAAAGTTTATCAAATCCATAAGAATCTCTAAAATAATATGAAAGTTTATTTAAAAGATTATTCAAACGTATCACTCCCTATAATATAATAGTTTTTATAGTATTTATATAATTATACATTATACAGTATTATTTCAGAATTTGGGTCATCAAAAATAAATTAATAAAAATTTTAGAATTTTATATTGACATAGAAAATTAAACTGATATAATTATTGACAAGGATAAACGAAATTTGGAGGATTATTTATTATGAAAAATATCATTGGAAAGGGAATTGAAAAATTAAACAAAAACTTTTACTTTGAGTTTAGTTTTAGCTGGGGCTATTATTATTTTAGTGCTGGTTATTTTTTCTATAAAAAAATATTCAATTCGTTTCTAATGAGAAGATTAATAATTATAAATGCGTGATGTGTACTTAGAGTATATATCTTAAAACAGTAATTAATGTATTTTAATTAGCAGGACTCATTAGGAGCCCTGCTTTTTTAGTTTTATATCAATTTATAATCCGGAGTATAAATTGATTTATATAAAGTAATATTAAAATGAAAGAGCTCTTTTAAAGGTACAAATTAAAATAAAATTAAGATGGGAGAATATTAACTATGGTAATTATAATGAAACCACATGCACCAAAGGAAGAGATTTTAGTATTAAAGGGAAAATTAGAAAATCAAGGTTTTCAAGTAAGTGTAACTGATGGAGAGAATTATTGCGTTATTGGATTGATAGGTGACACATCAAAAGTTGAGGTGGGAAAAATTCAGGCAAATGAATATGTGGAAAAAGTACTAAAAGTTCAACAAAGTTATAAATTGGCAAATAGATTATTTCATCCAGAAGATACAGTTGTTGATATAAATGGTGCATCTATAGGTGGAAGTAGTGATTTAGCAGTTATTGCTGGACCTTGTTCTGTGGAAAGCGAAGAACAAATAGTTGAAATTGCAAAGAGTGTAAAGAAAAGTGGGGCAAAATTTTTACGCGGCGGTGCATTTAAACCAAGAACTTCACCATATAGTTTTCAGGGGCTTAAAACTAGAGGACTTGATCTTTTAAAGACAGCAAGAGAAGAAACTGGATTACCAATAGTTACTGAGATAATGTCTCCGAATATGATAGATAAATTTGTTGAAGATGTAGACATAATACAAGTAGGGGCTAGAAATATGCAGAATTTCGATCTATTAAAAGAACTTGGAAAAACAAGAAAACCAATATTATTAAAAAGGGGACTTTCAGCTACTATAGAAGAGCTTTTAATGTCTGCTGAATATATAATGTCAGAGGGAAATGAAAATGTAATACTTTGTGAAAGAGGAATAAGGACTTTTGAAAATTATACTAGAAATACTTTGGATTTAAGTGCAATTCCTGCAATAAAGAAATTAAGTCATTTGCCAGTAATAGTTGATCCAAGTCATGCTGCAGGGTTATGGTGGATGGTAGAACCACTTGCTAAAGCTGCAGTAGCAGTTGGGGCTGATGGACTTATAATAGAAGTTCATAATGATCCTGAAAATGCATTGTGTGATGGACAGCAATCTATAACTCCAAAAAGATTTGAAAATTTAATGTGTGATATAAATAAATTAGTAGGAGCAGGAGTAAGACCTGTGTATAGCTCTGCTAATGTATAAAATTATATCTTAAAAAATATTGGAGGAAAATTAATGTTGGAGGATTGTGACTTTGATTTTAAAATAGCTATTGTTGGTTTGGGGTTAATAGGTGCCTCTTATGCTATGGCATTAAAAAAGTTAAATGCTAAACATATAATTGGAATAGATAAAAATTCTGAAACTTTAAATAAGGCTCTTCATATGGGAATAATAGATTCTGCATATGATGAGCCAGGTAAATATCTAAAAGATGTGGATTTTGTCATAATAGCTCTTTATCCAAATGATACTATTAATTTTATAAAAGCAAATATTCAAAATTTTAAGACAAATGTAATTATAACAGATACTTCTGGAGTAAAAGAGATGGTTATGAATTCTGTTGACTCTTTTTTGCCTCAGAGTATGCAGTTTATAGGGGGACATCCTATGGCTGGCAGGGAATACAAAGGCATAGAATATGCTGACGAAGATATATTTAAAGGTGCAAATTATATAATAACTCCTAGCAAAAGAAATAAAAAATCCAGTATTGATTTTGTAGCAAATATGGCAATGAAATTTGGATGCAAAAATGTCGAGTATATATCTCCACATGAACATGACAGTATGATTGCGTATACAAGTCAGCTTCCGCATGCTATAGCAACTGCGCTTATGAATCAAAATATTGATAAAAAGTATTTTGAATTATTTATAGGGGGAAGCTTTAAGGATGCAACCAGAGTAGCATTTATTAATTCTAAATTGTGGACTGAACTTTTTACTATGAATTCAGATAAATTAATTGATGAAATAGAAAAATTTAAAAAGTCATTGGATAGAATTAAAGATGATATTGAAAATAATAATACAGTTGATTTAGAACAATTTTTTAAAAATAGCTCAACTTTGAGAAAAAAAATCAATTAAATTGAAATAAGGAGACATGAAATGAATACTGTTGTAATTCATCCTCAAAAACTTAGCGGAAATATAAAAGTTCCATCATCAAAAAGTGGATGCCATAGAGCTATTATTTGTGCAGCTCTAGCTAAAGGGAAAAGTACTATAAGAAATATATACTTTTCCCAGGACATATTAGCTACTTTAAATGCAGTAGAAAGTTTAGGAGCTGTAGTTGAAAAATATGATGAATACGTAATAATAGAAGGCAATGAAAATTTATATGCTAAGAATAAAAATATAGATTGCGGAGAAAGCGGTTCTACTTTGAGATTTATAATTCCACTTGCTGCAACTATAGGTGAAGAAATTATTTTAACAGGCAGGGGAAAATTGGTAGAGAGACCACTTGACGTTTATTATAACATATTTAAAAATCAGAATATCTATTATAAAAATTCTCTTGGAAAGCTGCCACTTACTGTAAATGGAAAATTAAAGCCAGAAGTATACAAGGTTAGAGGAGATATAAGTTCACAATTTATAACAGGACTTCTTATAGCACTTCCATTACTTAATGGTGATTCTGAAATAGAAATCACTACTAAACTTGAATCCAGGCCCTACATAGATATAACATTAGATGTTTTAGAAAAATTTGGAATAGAAATAAAACATTCGAATTACAAAAAATTTATAATTCATGGCAGCCAAATATATAAAAATTGTGATTATACTGTAGAAGGAGATTTTTCTCAAGCAGCTTTTTTACTTACAATGGGAGCACTTGGAGAAAGCTTGATCTGCAGCAATCTTAATTTAAGTTCATACCAGGGGGATAAAGCAATAATAGATATACTTAAAAATATGGGATGTAACATAGAGATTAGTGAAGATTCTATAATTGCATCACAATCTGAAACTAGTGGAACAGTAGTTGATGCAGCACAGTGTCCTGATTTAGTTCCTGTTGTTGCAGCGCTGGCTTCTGTAAGCAGCGGGACAACTGAAATTATAAATGCGGGAAGACTTAGAATAAAAGAATCAGATAGATTAAAGGCTATAAGTTCGGAATTAAATAAAATTGGGGCAGATGTAGTAGAAAAAACTGATGGACTTATAATAAAAGGGAAGAAAAATCTTAATGGTGGTAGTGTGTCAAGTTTTAACGATCATAGAATTGCGATGTCACTTGCGGCAATTTCATCAAAATGTACAGATACGCTTACTATCCATGGTGCGAATTGTGTAAAAAAATCTTATCCTGGATTCTGGAATGATTTTGAAAAGTTAGGCGGAGATATAGAAAAATTTTAATAAATTAAAAACGATAGGAGATTTTTTATGAGTGGAATGTTTGGAAACAAAATTAAACTGTCGATTTTTGGAGAATCTCATGGAAAAGCTATAGGAATCACTATAGATGGTTTAAAATCGGGAATTAAGCTAGATTTAGATTATATAAGAAATGAGATGAAAAGAAGAGCTCCGGGGACTAGTGAATTTACGACTCCACGAAAGGAAACAGATGATTTTGAAATACTAAGCGGATATTTTAATGAAAGAACTACAGGTACACCGCTTTGTGCAATTATAAAAAATAGTGATACACATTCCAGGGACTATGAAAAAACAAAAAATCTTTTGCGTCCTGGACATGCAGACTATACTGGCCTTGTAAAATATAATGGATTTAACGACTACAGGGGGGGAGGACATTTCTCGGGAAGAATTACGGCACCTCTTGTATTTGCTGGTGCTATATGCAAAAGTATACTGGAAAATAACGGAGTATTTATAGGAAGTCATATAAAATCTATAGGAAATATCAGTGATGATTTTAAGAATAAAAATTTATTCAATCCTGTTTTGGTAAATAAAGATATTTTGAAAAAACTTTCCAGAGACAAATTTCCTGTGATAGATGAAAAATCAGGCAAAGATATGAAAAATTGTATTTTGGAAGTAAAGAAGCAGGGTGACTCAGTAGGTGGAATAATAGAAACTTGTATTGCAAATGTTCCTGCAGGTGTAGGTGATCCTTTCTTTGATTCTGTAGAAAGTGTGATTTCCCATCTGTTGTTTTCTGTTCCAGCTGTTAAGGGAGTTGAATTTGGAGAAGGATTTAATATGACTACTATGAATGGTTCTACAGCAAATGATGAGTATTACTTAGAAAATGGTGTTATAAAAACTAGAACTAATAATAATGGTGGAATTTTGGGCGGAATTACAACTGGTATGCCTATAGTTTTTAAGACTGCAATAAAACCAACAGCATCAATTTCAAAAAGTCAAAATACTGTTGACATAGAAAATATGAAAGATTCTCTAATTGAGATACAGGGCAGGCATGATCCTTGTATAGTACCAAGAGCAATTCCCGTGGTAGAAGCTGTTGCTGCTATAGGTATATTTGATATGATGGATTGGTGATGATTTTGGATAATTTAAAAAATTCTTGTAATTGTAATGTCGGCTTTTATGGTGTGGAGGCATCTTTTAGCCATGAAGCTCTTCTTGCATATTTCGGAAGAAATATTAATGCTATAAGTTGTAATGAATTTAAAGATGTATTTGATGCTCTAGAAGAGGGAAAAATAAAGTATGGAGTTGTTCCTATTGAAAATTCGTCAACAGGAGGTATACTTGAAGTTTATGATTTATTAAGAAATTATGGATTTTACATAGTGGGTGAAAAATGCGTTAAAATAAATCACAATCTGCTTGGAGTAAAAGGTACCAAATTAAGCGACATAAAGGAAGTTTATTCCCATAGCCAGGCTTTCCTTCAAAGTAAGAAATTTTTAATGGAACATAAAAACTGGAGCATGATACCTTATTTTAGTACAGCTATGAGTGCTAAGTATATAAGCGAGTCTAAGCTAAAGAGCAGGGTGTGCATAGCAAGTAAGAAAGCAGCTGAGCTATATGGACTTTCTATATTAAAGGAAAATATAAACTATAATAAAAATAATTATACTAGATTTATAATCATCGGAAAAAGTAATAATATAAGTGAAGAAATGGATAAAATAAGCATAGTAATTACAGTCAGTCATAAAGTTGGAAGCTTGTATGATATACTAAGCTATTTTAAAAATAATAATTTAAATATGGCAAAAATAGAATCAAGACCAATTATAAATGAGCCATGGAGATATTTTTTTTACATAGATTTTTATGGAAATGTTCTTGATAAAAATGTAAAAGATGCTTTAGAGGGCATAAAATCGGATTGTCAGTATTTTAGATTTATAGGAAATTACAAAACAGATTGTGAATTATAATCCTTCAATAATAAAGTCTCATAATTGTTTATATTATGGGACTTTATTAATTATATGAATTTTATGTACTATCATTATTCTAAAAAGTTTATTAAATTTATTACATTATCAATTTTACCTATAAAAAATATATAAGTAGTAAAAATAACAATGAAAAAGTATTGATTTTAATTTAAAATGGTAGTATTATATTTAAAACATACAATTTATTTAATATTTTTAAAAAATATACAGGGGGATTATATGTTATGAATATTTTTAGAACAAAGCCAATAGATTCTCTCATAGAAGAGACAAAAAATGATGGCGGCTTAAATAAGGTACTGGGTACTTTTGGACTTACCATGCTTGGAATTGGAGCTATAGTTGGTACAGGTATATTTGTATTAACAGGTGTGGCGGCGGCAAATTATTCTGGTCCTGCACTTGTAATTTCATTTATTATAGCAGGTATTGCATGTGCATGTTCTGCACTATGTTATTCGGAATTTGCAGCTATGGTTCCTGTAGCTGGAAGTGCTTATACTTATGGATACACTGCATTGGGAGAATTTTGGGCATGGATTATAGGATGGGATCTTGTGCTTGAATATGCTTTTGCAATTGGTACGGTATCTATTGGATGGTCAGGATATATGGATAATATACTTTCATCTTTTGGAATAAATCTTCCTCATAGCATATTGACTACACCATTTGAAGGAGGAATTATAAATCTACCTGCAGTATGCATAATTGCAGTTATAACATTTATTCATGTTATAGGTGTAAAGCAAAGTACAACTGTAAACAATATAATAGTTGTAATAAAATTAGCGGTTGTAGTTATGTTTATAGCTCTTGGAGTAAATCATGTTAATACTGCAAACTGGCATCCATTTATGCCTTATGGTTTTGGGGGAGTTGTACAAGGAGCATCTGTAATATTCTTTGCTTATATAGGATTTGATGCTGTATCTACAGCAGCAGAAGAAGTTAAAGATCCTCAAAAGGATTTGCCAAGAGGAATTATATTATCACTTATTGTATGTACTGTACTTTATATTGCAGTGTCTGCTATTTTAACTGGAATGGTACCATATTTAAAGTTTAAGACTACAGCTGCTCCTGTAGCTTTTGCGCTTCAAAGTGTTGGATATCATTGGGGAGCTGCACTTGTTTCAGTGGGTGCTATCTGCGGACTTACTTCAGTGCTTATTGTCATGATGTTTGGACAGACTCGTGTACTGTTTGCAATGTCAAGAGATGGACTTCTTCCAAAAATGTTCGGTCATGTTAATAGAAGAACCAAAACTCCAGTTAGAAGTACACTTTTAGTAGGTGTTGTAACCTCAGTAGTAGCTGGATTTTTACCTATCAATATTGTATCTGAACTTACTAATATAGGAACATTATGTGCCTTTATGATAGTAGCTGCGGCAGTTTTGGTTTTAAGAAAGAAAGATCCTGAGAGAAAAAGGGCATTCAAGTGTCCATGGGTTCCTACAATTCCAATTTTAGCTATAGTATTTTGTGCAGCACTCATATACAAACTTCCATATGTAACTCAAATTAGATTTGTAATTTGGCTTATATTAGGTCTTATAATTTATTTTGGTTATGGTTACAAGCACAGTGTTATTACAAATGATGTAGATAATAAAAGTGCTTAAAATATTTTTATTAGGGTATTGACATGCTATTTATTTTATATTATACTTAGTATAAATTTTATTAAAAACGTTGATAGGAAAAAGTAAATTTATACTATTTTAAAGCGAATGAGGGATGGTGGAAACTCATAAATAGTGTAGGTTGAAGCTCATCCTTAAGTTGCAGGCTGAAATAATAGTAAGCTGTGCCGGTGCAGACCGTTATATAATTGAGTAAATAATTTGGGTGGTACCGCGACAGATCCATCGCCCCAGAGCGATAAGATCTGTTTTTTTATATCTAAAATTAATCTATATAAGATAAAAGTAAAATTAAAAGCTGTGACAGGAAAAAGTAAATTTACGTTATTTTAAAGCGAGTGAGGAATGGTGGAAACTCATAAATAGTGTAGGTTGAAACTCATCCTTGAGCTGCAGGCTGAAATAATAGTAAGCTGATCCGGTTCAAACCGTTATATAATTGAGTAAATAATTTGGGTGGTACCGCGGCATCTTTTCGCCCCAAGCGAGAGGGTGTTTTTTTATACTTAAAAATCAAAGAAAATATTTTATCTGGCCAGGTAAAAAATTAAAGATTAAATAAAATGAAAATTCATAATTATAAGTAAATTAGGAGGAATTTAAAATGAATGATAATAAAGTTTATATATTTGATACTACTATGAGGGATGGAGAACAAACTCCAAGAGTCAATTTAAATATGAAGGATAAAATAGAAATTGCAAAACAGCTTGAAAAATTAAATGTAGATGTTATAGAAGCTGGATTTCCAATAGCTTCTCAAGGTGATTTTGAAGCAGTAAGGGCAGTTGCAAAAGCTGTAAAGAAGCCTGCTATTGTAGCACTTTCAAGGGCAGTAAAAAAAGATATTGATAGAGCATGGGAAGCCGTGAAATATGCAGAAAAACCAAGAATTCACACTTTTATAGCAACATCTGATGTTCATATGAAATATAAATTGAAAATGACACCAGATCAGGTTTTTAAACAGGCAGTTGATATGGTTAAATATGCAAAATCTATCTGTCCTAGTGTTGAGTTTTCACCGGAAGATGCAAGTAGAACTGATCCACAATTTTTATACAAGGTGCTTGAAGGTGCTATAGATGCAGGTGCCGATATAGTAAATATACCGGATACAGTTGGTTATGATATTCCAGAGGAATATGGGAAATTTATTAAGGGTATAAAAGATAATGTGCCTAATATTGATAAAGCTATTATAAGTGTACACTGTCATGATGATTTGGGAATGGCGGTTGCAAATTCTATAGCAGCAGTAAAAAATGGTGCAAGGCAGATTGAATGTGCAGTTAATGGAATTGGAGAAAGAGCAGGAAATGCTGCACTTGAAGAAATTGTAATGGCAATTAAAACAAGGGAAGATTATATTGGATGTAAGACAGATATTGTAACTACAGAGCTTGTAAAAACAAGTAAACTTGTAAGTCATGCAACAGGCATGGATATTCCAAATAATAAATCTATTGTAGGAGCAAATGCTTTTGCACATGAAGCAGGAATTCACCAACATGGAATGCTTGCTTGTAGTTCAACTTATGAAATTATGACTCCAGAGTCTGTAGGGTTTAAGAAGAGCACTTTAGTTATTGGTAAACATTCTGGAAGGCACGGCTTTGCACAGCACTTGAAAGAACTTGGTTATGATAATTTGAGTGAGGATAAAATAAATGAAGCTTTTAAGAAATTCAAGGATTTAACTGGAAAGAAAAAGATAGTTTCTGATGAAGACATTGAGACTATAATGAATCATGAAATATTCCAGGTACCAGAAGCATATGATTTGAAGTATTTTCAGTTTTCAAGTGGAAATACTACAGTTTCAACTTCTACTGTAGAGATTGAATATAAAGGAAAGACTATAAGAGAAGCTTCTTGTGGTGATGGACCTGTAGATGCGGCTTTTAAAGCTATTGAAAAGGTATCAGATATGGATTTGAAGCTTAAAGATTATTTAATAAAATCAATTGGAAGTGGAAAAGATGCTATAGGAGAAGTAACTGTAAAAGTTGAAAATAATGGAAGAATTTTTACCGCTAAAGGTATGAGCACAGATGTTGTTGAAGCTAGTGCAAGAGCTTTCATAAATGCAATAAATAGAATTGATTATGAAATAAACAATGTTTCAGACAAAATTCAACCTGAGCGAGTCTGATTTACATGTAATAAATTATAATATAAAAATTAACGTTAGAGCATGGGAGGAAATAAAAATGGGAATGACTATGACGCAAAAAATTTTAGCACAGCATTGTGGACTTGATAGCATATCAGCTGGACAATTAATTAACTGTAAACTGGATTTGGTTCTTGGAAATGATATAACAACTCCAGTTGCTATAAGAGAATTTCATAAAACGGGATTAAAACAGATTTTTGATAGGAGTAAAATTGCAATAGTACCGGATCATTTTGTACCAAACAAGGACATAAAATCTGCTGAACAATGCAAATGTGTTAGAGAATTTGCAAGGGAAAAAGATATAGAAAATTATTTTGAAGTTGGACAGATGGGTATTGAACATGCGCTGCTTCCAGAAAAAGGACTTGTAGTTGCAGGAGATGTAGTTATAGGAGCAGATTCACATACCTGTACTTATGGTGCTCTTGGTGCTTTTTCAACTGGAGTTGGAAGTACAGACATGGCAGCTGGTATGGCAACAGGTGAAGCTTGGTTTAAAGTACCTCCTGCAATCAAATTTGTATTAAAAGGAAAACTTTCTAAATGGGTAAGTGGAAAAGACCTTATTCTTCATATTATAGGTATGATAGGAGTTGATGGTGCCCTTTATAAATCTATGGAGTTTACAGGAGAAGGAGTAGCTAGTCTTTCAATGGATGATAGATTTACTGTTACAAATATGGCAATTGAAGCTGGAGCTAAAAATGGAATCTTTGAAGTAGATGATAAAACCATTGAGTATATGAAAGAACATTCAAAGAAAGAATACAAGGTATATAGTGCAGACAAGGATGCTGTATATGAGAAAACAATAGAGATAGATTTGTCAGCTATAAAACCAACAGTGTCTTTTCCACACCTTCCTGAAAATACAAGAACTATTGATGAAGTTGGTGATATAGCTATAGATCAAGCAGTTATAGGTTCATGTACAAATGGAAGAATAAGTGATTTGAGAATAGCAGCTAAGGTTATGAAAGGCAAAAAAGTAAATAAAAATGTGAGAACTATTATAATTCCTGCAACCCAGAATATCTATCTACAGGCTATGCATGAAGGACTTATTGAAATTTTTATAAAAGCTGGAGCGATAGTTAGTACCCCAACTTGCGGCCCATGTCTTGGAGGTTATATGGGAATACTGGCAAAAGGCGAAAGGGCAATATCTACTACAAACAGAAATTTTGTCGGAAGAATGGGAGATCCGGAAAGTGAAGTATATCTGTCAAGTCCGGCGGTAGCAGCTGCTTCTGCAATAACCGGAAAAATTTCATCACCAGAGGAGGTATAAAGATGATAGATGGAAAAGTAATTAAATATAAAGATAATGTAGATACAGATGTTATTATACCGGCTAGATATTTAAATACAAGTGATCCAAAAGAATTGGCATCTCATTGTATGGAGGATCTAGATAGTAAATTTAGTGAAAAAGCAAAAGAAAAATCTATAATTGTGGCAGGAAAAAATTTTGGTTGTGGTTCTTCAAGAGAACATGCTCCAATAGCTATAAAAGCATCGGGAATTGGCTGCGTAATTGCAGAGAGTTTTGCAAGAATTTTCTTCAGAAACTCTATAAATATTGGACTTCCTATAATGGAATGTGCTGAAGCAGCAAGGGATATAGAGAATAATGACAAAGTATCTGTAGATGTTACTACTGGAATTATAAATAATATAACTAAAGGAAAGACCTACAAGGCAGCAGCTTTTCCTGAGTTTATGCAGAAAATTATAGATTCGGATGGGCTTATAAATTATGTTAAAAAGGAAGTGTCAAACAGGTGAAGATAGCAGTTATAAAAGGAGACGGAATTGGAAAAGAGATAGTTACAGAAGCAATAAAGGTGTTAAAGGTTATTTCTGATAAATATAAGGTCAATTTTGACTTTCAGGAAGTACTGCTTGGAGGAGAAGCTATAGATAAAACAGGAGGACCAATTCCACAGGAAACTATAGATGTTTGCAAAAAAAGTGATGCAGTACTTCTAGGTGCTGTAGGAGGTCCAAAATGGGATCATATACCAAGCAATTTGAGACCTGAAGTTGGACTTTTAGGTATAAGAAAAGCGTTAGGGGTATTTGCAAATTTAAGACCTGCTATTCTATTTCCACAGCTTAAAGAAGCTTCAAATTTAAAACCGGAAGTTCTCGGAAATGGACTGAACATTATGATTGTAAGAGAACTTATTGGTGGACTTTACTTTGGAGAGAAAAAGAGAATTGATATAGAAGGTGGACAAAAGGCCTGGGATACTTTGGTTTATTCGACTCCAGAGATTGATAGAATTGCTAGAAAAGCATTTGAAATTGCAGGCAAGAGAAATAAAAAACTAACCCTTGTAGATAAGGCAAATGTGCTCGAAAGTTCAAGGTTATGGAGGGAAACTGTAACTGAAATTTCAAAGGAATATAGCGATGTGGATTTAAATTATATGTATGTAGACAATGCTTGTATGCAGCTTATTAGAGATCCAAAACAGTTTGATGTAATTGTTACAGAAAATACTTTTGGAGATATTTTAAGTGATGAAGCATCTATGCTTACAGGTTCATTAGGAATGCTTCCATCTGCAAGTGTTGGGGACGGAAAAGTTGGAATTTATGAACCTATACATGGTTCTGCACCTGATATTGCGGGACAGGATAAGGCAAATCCAATTGCTACAATTATGAGCGCGGCTATGATGCTCAGGTATAGTTTCAATATGAATGAAGCAGCTTCTGATATAGAAAATGCTGTATCAAAGGTACTTGATGATGATTATAGAACTCCTGATATAATGGAAATTGGTAAAAAATTAGTTGGCACTAAAAAAATGGGAGATTTGATAGCAAAAAATATTTAAAAAATATGAAAAATGAGCAGCTAAAATGTAAATTTTAGCTGCTCATTTTCGTGTAAATTTTGTATAAATATAGAAAAAAGTATAACATTAGTGTTATTATATAATTATAGTAAAAAGGAGGACACAACATGGAAACATTTAAAAAAATCAAAATTAAAAATAGATTAATAACATCATTTTTGATAGTTGCTTTGTTGATTTTAGTAGTGGGAGCTATTGGAATATCATCTCTTAAAAAAGTTAATTCCAATTCTAGAAGTATGTATTCTTACAATTTGCAGAATGTATATACCTTATCTGTTTTAAAACAAAATTCTGTGGAAAATGAAAATTATATTCTACAGTTAATTTATATGAAGGATATGTCTAAAAAGGCGCAATTGGAACAGCAAATTCAGCAGAATTCTTCACAAAATGCTGAAAAGATTCAAAAATTCAGCAGTGTAAATATGACTGAAAGTGAAAAGAAAATCTGGACAAAGTTTTTAAGTGAAAGAAGCAGATATTCAAGCATAAGAGAAGGAGCTATTGAATATATAAATAATAATGATGTACAAAATGCAGTAAAACAGTATAGTTTTATGTCTAATATAAAAAGTGATATGTTCAAAAGTCTTGACGAACTTATAAAAATTAATGATGATACTGCAAAAAATGCCGATACCAATAACTATCTGGTATATATCAGATCAAGAACTATAATGATTATTTTTATATTGATAGGGTTATTATTGGCAGTAATAATAGGAATTTTTATGGCTAATTATATTAATGTTCCGCTTAATAAAATAAAGAAATTTGCAGAACTTCTTTCAGAATATAATTTATCTTATAAATGGGAAATTCAAAGAGGAGATGAGTTTGGACAGTCAGGTGAGGCTCTTCATAAAGCTCAAGATAATATTAAAAATATTATAAAAACAATTACAAGTGATTCTGAAGATATGAGTGCTGCAAGTGAAGAATTATCGGCTACATCAGAAGAGCTAAGTGCAAAGTTTGAAGATATAAATCAATCTACAAGTGAGATAATAAAAGCTATAGTTGACAATAGTGATTCATCTGAAAAAATTAATGCATCTGTAGAAGAAATAAACGCTAATGTTAATGAATTAACTGATAAAGTTTTGGAATCAAATAATTTATCAAGTGAGGCCAAAGGTAGAGCTATTGAGATAAAAAGCAAAGTTAAGTCTTCTATAAAAGAAAGCAAGGAATTATATGAAGAAAAACAAAATAATATACTTAAATCTATAGAAGATGGTAAGGTAGTAGAAGACATAAAAGTCATGTCACAAACTATCGCAAGTATAGCAGATCAAACTAATCTGCTTGCATTAAATGCAGCAATTGAAGCAGCGAGGGCAGGAGAACAAGGTAAAGGTTTTGCTGTTGTAGCAGATGAGGTAAGAAATCTTGCAGAACAGTCGGCAGAAGCGGTAACTGGTATTCAGGATACTATAGAAAAAGTTCAATATGCATTTAAAAATTTATCTAATAATAGTAACGATATATTGAAATTTATACAGGAGAATATGCTTGAGAAGTTTAAATATTTTAGCAGTATTGGAGATAAGTATGAAAATGATGCTGATTATATAAGCAATATGTCAGGTGAGATAGAGTGTATGTCAAAACAACTTTCTGATACAATAAATGAGGTAAGTCAAGCAGTACAAGCTATGACTGGAAACTCTAAGGAATCATCTGAACATACTAATATAATAAAGGATAGTGTGGATGAGGTAAATAAAGCTATGGAGCAAGTAGCTGCAACTGCTCAAAATCAAGCTGAAATGGCTCAGGCTTTAAATGAAATGGTTCAAAAATTTAAAATGTAAAGTAAATTAAAAGGTATGTTATGAATTGCAGCATAACATACCTTTTAAAATTAGAAAATGTATTATATAAATTAACGTCTTGCGTCTTTTACTTTTTGTACAAACTGTTTAGCGGTTTCAGTTATTTTGCCATACTCTCCAGTTTTTGCTCCACCAGTAAGTTTTCCACCTACTCCAACAGCAATACAGCCATTTTTTATCCACTGGTCTACATTATCCAAGCTTACTCCGCCTGTAGGCATAATAGGAACTTGTGGAAGAGGTGCTTTTATACCTTTTACTATACTTGGACCATAAGCACTTCCAGGAAATAATTTTATTACATCTGTTCCAGCTTCCATTGCTCTTACCATTTCAGTTACGGTCATGCAGCCTGCCATATAAGGTATTTGATATCTATTGCAAAGTTTAGCGGTTCCTAAATCAAAATCAGGACTTACAATGTACTGGGCGCCTGCGAGTATTGCTATTCTTGCAGTTTCACTGTCTAAAACTGTTCCAGCACCTACTATTAATTCATCTTTTGAAAATTTATTTTTTAAAGAAGTTATTACTTTATCTGCACCAGGTACTGTAAATGTAACTTCAATTGCAGGTATGCCGCCGTCTATACATGCTTTGGAAATTTTTTCAGCAATTTCTGGAGTTTCAGCTCTTACTACAGCTACAACACCTACTTCTTCGATTTTTCTTAAAGTTTCAATCTTTTCAATCATTTTTTATATCTCCTTAATTAAACTTATTTTATAATTAATTAAATATCATATGTTCCATTATACAGAACATTATTCCATATATCAAGATATAAAACCAAGCAATTTACTAATTTGTTTTGATATTAAGAATAAGTCTTCCCTGTACTCTAATAAATTATCAATTGTTTTAAATATTATTACACAAGATACACTTATAGTTGCAGCTATTTCGCGTTTAGAATTAAAAATAGGAACTGCAATGCAGATAATTCCATCTTCATATTCAACTTTATCTAGGGCATATGAGTTAGTTTTTACTGCATGAATATCATCTAGCAAGTCATTTATATTTTTAATTGTATTATCGGTATATTTTACAAAATCAATATCTTTCAAAATGTTTTTTATTTTTTCATCAGAAAATTGAGAAAGTAGTAATTTACCTGAAGCTGTACAGTAGATAGGGGCTTTCTTACCTATTTTTGATGACATACTTATGCTTCTATTTGAATTGCTGGGAGATATTTTATCTATATAGATTATATTTTTAAAAGATTCATCTGGAATACAGAGGTGAGCTACTTCACCAATTTCATTTACAAATTTGCTTATATAAGGTTTAGATATATGTATTATATCCATATTACCTCTTATACATGAAGATAAATAGAGTATTTGAGTTCCAAGCATATATTTGTCATTATCCTTTATCTGAATTACATATTCCTTATGTTTTAAAGTTGAAAGTAATCTATGAACCGTACTTTTACTTAATCCAACATATTTTGAAAGTTCTCCGATTCCACATCCATTAGGAAATTCACTTAAAGCGTTTAATATATCAAGTGCTCTTTCAACTGATTGGACTAAATTCGTATTTCCCGAAGTATTATTCATTATGCTTCCTCCACTAATTATATAAAAATAATATATATAATTATAACACTTTTAATTTTAAACAAAATCTTTTTTACTCACAAAATCTTTTGTAGATACTTCAATTATCTTGCCTGGTATAAAAGTACTGGAATTATCTTTTTACTGCTTTAAGTATGCAAGATATTATATTAATTAAAAAAATATCTATTTTATAGTATACTAGTATATGAGCTTTAAATAATAAAGCATAATATTGATTTTTGTTAGAGGAGTGCTAAGAATGTATTTACCAAAGAGATTAGACAGAGAAAATGGAAAGGAATATGCATACAGAGTTTTAAAAGATAATATTATGTCTCTTGAACTTAAACCGGGGCAGAGCATTAGTGAAACTGAGTTAGCACAAGAATTAGGTATTTCAAGAACTCCTATTCGTGAAGTATTAATGAAATTAAAAGAGGAACATCTTATTGAGGTAAAGCCTCAAATTGGGACTTATGTATCGTTAATAGATAGAAGACTTGTTGAAGAAGCTTTTTTTATGAGATATCATCTTGAAAAAGAAGCTATGAAACTTGCATGTACTAAATTTCCTGAAGATAAATTAATTGAACTTGAAAAAAGTTTGATGTCTCAAAGGCTTATAGCTGGAAAACAGAAACGTGAAATAGAATTTCATAAATTAGATATTGAATTTCATGGTATAATATTTTCTGGTGTTAATCTAGAAGAGGTTTGGAATGGAATATTGAAGATAAGTACACATTATAATAGATTACGATTAATAGCTGAAATTAAATATTCAAATTCAATTACTATAGAGCAGCATGAAAAGTTTGTTGAAGTTATAAAAAATAATGACTTTGAAAATGCTCAGTCACTTGTAACAGATCATCTTGAAAAGCCTAGAAAAGGCTGGAAATATATTTTTAATACTGATTCTGAATATAAGGACTATTTTAAAGAGTAAATAAATTTTATAGTGATAGTTTATAATTTATACTTAAAAAATAAAAATTATCACTATTGACTATTTTTATTTTGTATGCTAGTATACAAGTATACAAAATAAAAACATTTACAATTTAAATATTCTGAAATATAGTATAATATGAAATTTGACATGAAAGGAGATATTTAACATGGAAATGACATTTAGATGGTATGGTGATGATGACAAAGTTACTCTTAATCAAATAAGACAAATACCTGGAGTAACTGGTGTTGTATCGGCAATATACGACGTACCAGTAGGTGAAGTTTGGCCTATGGAAAAAATATTAGCACTAAAAAAGAAAGTAGAAGATCATGGGTTAACTTTAAAAACAATTGAAAGTGTTCCGGTTCATGAAGATATAAAAATGGGACTTAAGACAAGGGATAAACTTATAGCTAATTACTGTGATAACTTAAGAAACTTATCAAAGGCAGGTATAAAAGTAGTATGCTATAATTTTATGCCAGTATTTGATTGGACAAGATCCAATTTAAATTATGAATTAAAAGATGGTTCTAAAGCACTTATATATAAGAAAGAAACTGTAGATAAAATGGATCCTTTAAATGGAGAGTTATCACTTCCAGGATGGGATGAAAGTTATACAAAAGAAGGTCTAAAGGATTTATTAAATCAATATAAAAATATTAGCGAAGAGGATTTATGGAATAACTTGAAATATTTCTTGGAAAGAATTATTCCTGTTGCAGAAGAGGTAGATATTAAAATGGCAATACATCCCGATGATCCACCTTGGCCAATATTTGGACTACCAAGAATAATAACAAGCAAGAAAAATCTTGATAGGTTTGTACATTTAGTTGATAGTCCTAATAATGGAATAACACTTTGCTCAGGTTCACTTGGACCAGATCCTAATAATGATATACCAGATATGATACGTTACTTTGGAAGCATGGGAAGAATACACTTTGCTCATACAAGAAATATTAAAATTACAGGATATAAAAGCTTTGAAGAAGCAGGACATAGAAGTGAAGATGGTTCGCTTGACATGTATGAAATTATGAAGGCTTATCATGATATAGGATTTGATGGACCAATGAGACCGGATCATGGACGAATGATATGGGGAGAAACAGGAAGACCTGGTTATGGGCTTTATGACAGAGCTCTTGGAGCTGTTTATTTAAATGGAATATGGGAAACCCTTGAAAAGGAAGATAAAAAATAGAGGTGGAGTTATATGTTAAATTTAAATAAAGAAAATATAAAGAAAAAGGATGAATGGAGTAAAGCAAATATAAGTTTACCTGAATTTGATTATAATGAAATGTGCAAAAAAACTATTGAAAACCCAACATGGGTACATTTTGGCTCAGGAAATATATTCAGAGGATTTATAGCAGGACTTCAACAGAAACTTTTAAATTCAGGCAAAGCCGAAACTGGAATTACAGCTGTGGAGACCTATGATTATGAAATTATAGATAAAATATATACACCATATGATAACTTGAGTTTGCAGGTAATTATGAACCCTGATGGAAAATTAGATAATACTGTTATTGCAAGTATCGGAGAGAGTATTGCTGCAGATACAGAAAGGGAAGAAAACTGGAAAAGATTGAATACGATATTTTCAAAGCCTTCACTTAAGATGGTAAGTTTCACCATAACTGAAAAGGGATACAACTTAAAAAGTTTATCTGGAGAATTTACAGGTGAAGTAAAAAATGATATTAAAAATGGTTTAATTAAGCCAAGTAATGTCATGGCTAAAGTTGCATCACTTTTATATACAAGATTTAAAGCAGGAGAGCTTCCAATTGCAGTAGTCAGTATGGATAACTGCTCACATAATGGAGAAAAACTATATAATTCCATCAATACAATTGCAAATGAATGGGCTAAAAATAAATTAGTTGAAAAAGAGTTTGTTAGTTATATAAATAATGAAGATAAAGTTACATTTCCATGGAGCATGATAGATAAGATTACTCCAAGACCATCAAGTAAAGTTAAAGAGTCACTTAATTCAATTGGATTAAGTGATATCGATCCTATCATAACAGGCAAAAATACTTATATAGCACCATTTGTAAATGCTGAAAGACCAGAATATCTTGTTATTGAAGATAGTTTTCCAAATGGGCGTATAGCACTTGATGAAGCTGGAGTATATTTTACAAATAGAGAAACTGTAGAAAAAGTTGAAAGAATGAAAGTATGTACATGCCTAAACCCACTTCATACAGCTATGTCTGTATTTGGATGTGTACTCGGATATAATCTTATTGCAGATGAAATGAAGGATGATTGTATAGTAAAACTTATAAATAAAATAGGATATGAGGAAGGCATGCCGGTAGTTACTAACCCTGGAATACTTGATCCAAAAGATTTTATAAAAGAAGTTATAGGTGTAAGATTGCCAAATTCATATATTCCTGATACACCACAGAGAATAGCAACAGACACATCACAGAAAGTTGGAATAAGATTTGGAGAAACAATTAAAGAATATGTAAAAAGAGAAGATTTAGATGTAAAATCACTTAAATATATACCACTTGCTATAGCAGGATGGTGTAGATATATGCTTGGAATAGATGATAATGGTGAAAAATTTGAAGTTAGTTCAGATCCACTTTTAAAAACTTTAGAAAAGTATTTATCTGAAGTAAAAGTCGGAACGGAATACAAGAAAGGAACTTTAAGACCAATACTTTCAAATAAAGACATATTTGGTTCAGATCTTTATGAAGTTGGACTTGGAGAAAAGATTGAGAATTATTTTGCTGAAATGATTGCAGGAGTAGATGCAGTTAGAAATACACTCAAAAAATATTTGAATTGTTAATGAAATTAGATTTATATAAAAAGTAGACATTTTTGTTATTTTATCTTTATCATGTTATTTGCCCATAACATGATAAAGAATAGCAAAAACGCCTAAAGAAAATATACAAAAATAATATAACACATATTACATTATTTAACAACTTTACAGTTTGCAAAAATTTTATTTTGAAAGCAGGATGATTATATTGAAAAAATTTATGGATGAAAATTTTTTATTGCAAAATAATGTGGCAGTAAAGTTATACCATGACTATGCAAAAAATATGCCTATTATAGATTATCACTGTCACATAGATCCAAAGGAAATTTATGAGAATAAAAAATTTAAAAATATTACTGAGGCTTGGCTCTATGGTGATCATTATAAATGGAGGGCAATGAGAATCAATGGTATAGATGAAAAATATATTACTGGAAATGCAAGCGATTATGATAAATTTATGGCATGGGCAAAAACTATACCTATGACTATAGGGAACCCACTTTATAACTGGACACATCTTGAACTTCAAAGATTTTTTGGAATATATGATGTCTTAAATGAGAAAACTGCACCAGCAATCTGGGAAAAGGCGAATGCACTACTTAATGAAGACGATTTTAGAGCTAGGGAATTAATAAAAAAATCAAATGTTGAAACTATATGCACAACAGATGATCCAACTGATACATTAGAATATCATATAAAAATTAAGGAAGATAAGAATTTTGATGTAAAGGTTCTCCCTACTTTTAGACTAGATAAGGGAATGGAGATAAACTCAAGTAATTTTATTCTATGGGTAAAGAAACTTGGACAAGTATCCAAAATAAATATTTCTAACTATGATGAATTTTTAGATGCAATCGAATCAAGAATAAAGTTCTTTGATTCTGTAGGAGGAAGAATAGCAGACCATGGGTTAAATACAGTAGTATATGAAAAAACTTCAAAAGAAGAAATAGATGACATCTTTGCAAAAGCTATAAATGGTAAAAATGTAAGCCTAGAAGAAGAAAATAAATATAAGACTTATACATTGAAATTTATGGGCAAAATTTACTCTAAATTAGGATGGACAATGCAGCTTCATATGCAAGCTATTAGAAATAATAATACAAGAATGTTTGAAAAGTTAGGAGCAGATGCTGGATTTGATTCTATTAGAGATGGAAGTATAGCTTATCAACTTTCAAGAATTTTAGATTCTTTAGAAGTGGAAAATGCTCTTCCTAAAACTATATTATACTCGTTGAATCCTAATGATAATTACATACTTAGCACGATGATAGGAAACTTTCAAGGAGATTGTATTCCAGGAAAAATTCAGTTTGGAGCAGCTTGGTGGTTTAATGACAACAAGGATGGAATGATTAGCCAAATGAAAGATTTAGCCAATGCAGGTTTGATAAGTAGATTTGTAGGAATGCTTACAGATTCTAGAAGCTTCTTATCATATACAAGACATGAATATTTTAGAAGAATAGTTTGTAATTTAATTGGAGAGTTAGTTGAAAATGGAGAAGTACCGGAAGACATGGAATTATTAGAAAATGTAATTAAAGGAATATGCTATAACAATGCAAAAAAATATTTCAAATTTTAACTAAAAAATTATTATAAAAAGTTATTATATTAAAGAAAGAGGGAAACGATATGGAAAATAAAACAAAACATAAATTAACCTTAAAAGAAAAAATTTCGTATGGTTTTGGAGATTTAGGAAATGGCTTTATGTTTGACTTAGGTCAATCATATCTTCTAAAATTTTATACTGATGTATTAAGAATTCCAGGTGCTGTTGGAGGAAGTGTTTTCTTAATATCAAAAATATTTGATGCTTTTGCAGATACAACTGTCGGAACTGCTGTGGATTCAAGAAAAAATATAGGAAAAAGAGGCAAATTTAGACCATTTATTCTTTTTGCTACTGTACCACTTGCTATTGCTACAGTTTTAACATTTTTAGCCCCTAATATATCAATGGGTGCTAAAATAGCCTATGCATATATAACATATATGATATTTGGATTAGCATATTCTTGTATAAATATTCCATATGGTTCGTTAGCAGCTTCGATGACTCAAGACCCAGTAGAAAGAACTCAATTAGCTTCTTTTAGACAAGCGGGATCTTCAATAGCTTTATTAATAACAGGAATAACTGTAATACCTATAATTTTAAAGTTTTCAGACCCTAAAATAGGTTATCCAGTAACTATGGGTTTAATGGCACTTATAGGTGTAATATTTCATATAATTTGTTATAAGAATACTAAAGAACATATTATAGTTAATAATCCAGATAAGAAAAAAGAATCTTTAAGTATGATTTTTAAAGCACTTTGTTCAAATAAACCATTAATGGTATTGAATTTAATGAGTTTATTAACAATATCTTGTTACAACCTTAAAATAGCAATGATGGTGTACTATGCTCAATATAATCTCGGGAATCCAAAATTAACAGCAACTTTAAACTTTGTAAGTATAGGATGTTCTTTAATAGGTGTTGCAATAATGCCATTTGTTGTAAAGAAAATTGGAAAGAAAGCTACTTATTTACTTGGACTATTTATATGGGTAGGTGCTGATCTAATAAATTATTTACTTCCAGGAAGTGTAACTACATTTATGATACTTTCAGCTATTGCTTGGTTTGGAACAGCTTTTATGAATGGTTTAAACTGGGCATTTATATCAGATGCTATTGAATATGGAGAATGGAAAACTGGAGAGAGAACAGAAGGTATTATTTATTCTACTTATAGTTTCGGAAGAAAAGTTGCACAGGCTTTAGCAGGGTTTATTCCAGGAGTAGTTTTAACTATAATAGGATATGTTCCAAATGTTCAGCAAACAGCAAGAACATTATCTGGACTAAAATCATTAATGCTCTTAGTTCCAGCTATTGGAGCAGGAATAGCTATTTTAGCATTTATATTCTTATATGATTTAACTGATGAAAAATATAAGCAAATATTAGTAGAACTAGAAGAAAGAAAGAGCTCAAAAGTTATGAGATAATTTTTGAATCAATTATAGGATTTATGTAAAAATAAGTTAAAGAAATTTTATTAACTTTATGGAGGAATAAATCAAATGAAAATAAGTAATAAGATTTTGAATATAAAAAACTACGATAATTATTTAGATATTGATACAAATGCAGCTAAATATAGAATTATATTATTAAATGATGAAATTGTAAGAATTCGTTGTACTTTTGATGAAGAATTTCAGGAAGAAGCATCATATGCTTTAGTTATGACTGCATGGAAAGATAAAATGGATAATTTGCTGAAAAATGAAAGGAAAATAGTAGAAGCAATTAGTACTGAATATAAAGATTTAGATACACATATTCAATTATCTACTAAAAAATTAAACATAAATATTTATAAAGAACCTTTTGCTATAGAAATTACAGATAAGAATGGCAATATAGTACAATCAGATCTAAAAGAAAGATCATATGTAAAAGACACTTTAGGAAGGCTTTATCATTATTCATGTATGGAAGATACAGACTATTTCTATGGATTTGGAGAAAAATCTGGATACTTAAATAAGAAAAAGAGAAGAATGAGAATGCATAATGTGGATACTATAGGATATGATTCAGAATATACAGATCCACTATATAAGCATATACCTTTCTATATAAAATTTAATAGTAAAAATAATATAGCTAGTGGAATATTCTATAACAATTCCTATGATTCTACTTTTGATATGGGATGTGAAAGAAGCGGATACTGGAATAAGTATAGTTATTTTTGTGCTGATGGTGGGGATTTAGATATATTCTTTATCTATGGACCTGAAATAAAGGATGTAGTGAGAAATTATACTGATTTAACAGGAAAAACTAAATTACCTCCAAAATATTCTCTAGGATATATGGGCTCAACAATGTATTACACAGAATTAGAGAAGGATTCAGATAAGGCTATTCTACAATTTCTAGATAAATGTAGTGAAAAAGGAATTCCTTGTGATGGTTTCTTTTTATCATCAGGATATACTACTGGAGAAGATGGTAAGAGATATGTGTTTAACTGGAATTATGATAGATTCAAAGACCCTAAGGATTTTGTAAGGCAGATGAAAGAAAAAGGAGCTTCTCTAGCACCTAATATAAAACCGGGTATGTTAACTTCTCACCCACTATACAAGGAATTTGATGAGGCTGGAGCTTATATAAAGGATGAAAAAGAAGAAAAATCTCAAACTGATAGATATTGGGGAGGAAAAGCTTCTTTTGTAGACTTTACAAATCCTAAGGGAAGAGAACTTTGGAAAAAGCATCTAAAAGAATCTTTGGTTTCATGTGGAATTACATCTATATGGGACGATAACAATGAGTATGAAATAAATAAATCAGAATCTATTTGTTGCTTTGAGGGTATTAAGAAAGAAGTAAGTGCTTTAAGACCAATAATGCCAAATTTAATGGCACTTATGGCAAAAGAAACAGTTGAAGAGGTTTATCCAAATATAAGATCATATATAGTAAATAGAGCTGGATTTGCAGGAATTCAACGTTATGCTCAAACTTGGGCAGGAGATAATAATACAAGTTGGAAGAGCTTGAAATTCAATATTCCTGTAATACTTGGGATGGGACTTTCAGGAGTAGCAAACCAAGGATGCGACATAGGAGGATTTTTCGGACCTGCACCTG
This sequence comes from Clostridium algifaecis, assembly GCF_017874415.1. Classification (GTDB taxonomy): domain Bacteria; phylum Bacillota; class Clostridia; order Clostridiales; family Clostridiaceae; genus Clostridium_B; species Clostridium_B algifaecis. The sequence continues at coordinate 64,142 of NZ_JAGGLM010000006.1, read as the reverse complement.
AACCTGAGTTATTTGTAAGATGGGTTCAAAATGGAATATTTCAACCAAGGTTTTCTATACACTCGTGTAATACTGATAATACTGTTACAGAGCCATGGATGTATCCATCCTATACAAAATATATAAGAAATGCTATAAAGCTTAGGTATAAATTGGTACCGTATTTATATTCATTATTGTTTGAAGCATCTGCAAGTGGATCGCCAATTATGAGACCTTTAATATATGAATTTCAAAATGATAAAAAATTATTAAATGAAAGTTTTGATTTTATGCTTGGAAATTTTATATTGGTTGCCAATGTCCTTGAAAAAGGTGCAAAAACAAGAAAAGTATATTTACCAGAAGGAGCTACTTGGTTTGATTGGAATACAAAACATGTATATGAAGGAGGACAAACGATTGAATTTGAAGTTACATTAGATTCAATTCCTATGTTCCTTAGAAGTGGATCAATTATACCAATTAGTGAGGATTTAATGAATATTCATAATGATTCAGCAGAAAAACTTAAACTTATAATAGAGCCATCACAGGAATCCAGCTTTGTATTATATGAAGATGATGGTATTACCAACAATTACAAAAACAAAGAATATTTAAAAACAATAATATCTATAAAGAAGAATAATGGAGTTAAAATTAAATTTGAGAAAGACGGAAATTATAATAAACAAGTTAAAAAAATGACTATAGATTTAATATGCAAAGATGTAGCACCAGTTCAGATAAGCTTAGAAAATAAAAAGATGTCTATGTTCCTAGATGAAAAGGAATTTGAGGCAATTGAAGAAGGATGGTTCTATGATGCAGAACAAAAAATTGCTAAAATAAAGTATAAAAATATAAATAAAAGTTATGATATTAATATCAACTTTAGTGTAAAAGATTTAATATCTATATAAAATCAAAAAGTATGTTTAAGTCATCATTTATTGATATTTCTGTATTTTTTAATAAAAACAGTATATCATAAAGCGATGACTTATTTAAGTTTACAATTAATATTATTACTAACTTGATAATATTGAATTAACTATTGAAAGCGTTAACCTTACATGATAATATAATATTAGTAAATCGGTTTCTAAAAGAGGTTAAATATATGAAGTCTGAGAAAAAAATTGTAATTGATGATGTAGCAGAAAAAGCAGGAGTATCCAAGTCAACAATCTCTAGATATTTAAATGGGAAATTTGAATTTATGTCACAAAAAACTAGAAAAAACATTGAAAAGGTAATAGATGAATTAAATTACAAACCTAACAATGTAGCTAGAAGTTTAAAACTCAAGAAAAGTAAACTTATAGGAATTATAATTGCAGATTTGACTAATCCATTTTCATCACTGCTCATAAAGGGCATAAGTGATGAATGTAGAAAATATGCTTATAATACTATAATAGCCAATTCAGATAATGACAAAGATAAAGAGAGAGAATATATTCTTTCTCTTATGTCTCAGAATGTCGATGGATTAATAGTAAATGGAACAGGTCATAATGAAGAATTATTAATCGATATACTTAATCAAGGTGTTCCTGTTGTAACTATGGACAGAATTATAAATGATGAAATCTTTGATTCTGTTACTAGTAACAACTACGATATGACATTTAAAACTATAAATTATTTAATTGATTCTGGCTTTAAAAATGCAGCACTTTTTACGCAGTATGTAGATAAAATAAGCGTAAGAATTGAAAGGGAAAGAGCATTTTTAGATGTTTGTAATAGTAGACTTGATAGTTCTAATTTTAATGTATACACCGTAGACAGGAATAACACAGGAAATGTAGAACTTGATTTGTTTGACTTTTTAAATAATTATGAAGGGAGCAAAGTTATATTTGCTATTAATGGAGTAGTACTCTTAAATGTATTGCAATCTATAAATAAGTTTGACTTAAAAGTACCTGAAGATGTAGGAATTTGTGGATATGACAATTGGGGTTGGGCATCACTTATACCACCAGGAATTACTACTATATCACAACCATCTTATGATATGGGAATGAAATCAGCAAAGATATTATTAGACAGGATAAAAGATGGAATAACTGAAAAGAATATATGCATTTATTTAAAATCTAAACTTGAAATAAGAGGTTCAACTGTACTTAAGTGATGGGTATATATTATTTATAAACCGGTTTCTAAAAAACACTTAAAAGTGTTTAGTTGAATATAGAATAATTTATAAAAATGGAGGAATATATGATGAGTGAATTTTTAACTATTGGAGAGCCATTGACATTGTTTGCTGCTAGTGGAGAAAATGAAGTTGATAAGGAATTAAAAGATGTAAAATTCTATGAAAAATTTTTGGCAGGAGCAGAAGTTAATGTATGTGTAGGGCTTTCGAGGCTTGGACATTCAACACAATATATAACTAAAATAGGACAAGATCCTTTTGGATATTTTATAAAGGAGAGTTTAAATAAAGAGAAGATAGGTACGGATTATATAGGTGAGACTGATGAATATTTTACCGGATATCAGTTAAAATCAAAAGTTAGCCATGGAGATCCTGGTATATTTTATTTCAGAAAAAATTCTGCAGCATCTCATTTTTCAGTAAATGATTTAAATAAACTTGATGTTAATGGATTGAAACACATGCATTTGACAGGTATATTCCCGGCATTATCTAAGAATTGTAGAGAATCTGTTTATAAATTATTAGAAATTGCAAAAGAAAATAATGTTAGGATTACATTTGATCCAAATTTAAGATTGCCTCTTTGGAAAGACAAGGAAGAAATGAAACAGGTTATAAATGATATAGCATTTAAGAGTGATATTGTACTTCCTGGAATAAGTGAAGGATTAATATTAACTGGAAGTGACAAGCCAGAAGAAATTGCAGATTTTTATTTAAATAAAGGGGTTAAAACTGTTGTTGTGAAACTTGGAAGCGAAGGTGCTTATGTAAAGTCTAAGGATGGATCATTTACAGTAAAAGGTTTTAAGGTTGAGAAAGTTGTGGATACAGTAGGTGCAGGAGATGGATTTGCTGTTGGACTTATAAGTGGATTACTTGAAGGCTTGGGTATTAAATATGCAGTTCAAAGAGGAAATGCTATAGGAGCACTTGCTGTAATGTCTGCTGGTGATAATGATGGTTATCCAGATAAGGCTCATCTTGATGATTTTATAAATAGCAGAAAATAGAATACAATAATTGATTATAAAAGTATGTTTATTTTAAATAGGCATACTTTTTTTATATTATAAATATGGAATGCTTGATATAAACAAATAACACTGGTAAACTATAGTAAAATTTATTAATTGAGGAGAAATATAAAGCATGAATTTACCAAAAGATATCGTTTTAATATTTTGCTTGGCAGGTGCTGCAGTATCAATACTTGCATGTTCTATAATATCAAACATAAAAAATAACAGGAAAATTAAAAGAAGAATAGAAAGGGAATGGGGAAATAAATTAGATAGAAAATATACTTCTGACAATATTAGTTATATATCAAAATATTTTTATAATAAAAAATGCGAATATAAAGGTAAATTTTTTATAGATGAAATCACATGGAATGATTTAGAAATGGACGAAATATTTAAGTATATAAACAGCACGGAAAGTACACCTGGAGAAGAATGTTTATATGTTATGCTAAGAGAGCCTATTTATGATGATATAAAACTCAAAAATAGAAACAAGCTCATTGAATTTTTTCAAAACAATAAAGAAAAAAGAGAAAAGATTCAGTATAACCTTGCTAAACTAGGAAGGAAAAGGGGATCAGATATAAGTAGTTATTTTTTAAATTATACTCAAAAAAATCAAGAATCTAAATTAATCATATATAGAATATTAAGCATAGTACCATTAGTATCTGTTGGTATAATGTTTTTAAATTTAGGTATTGGGTTAATGTCATTATTTATATCATTTATGATTAATAGTGTATTACATTATTATGTTAAACAGAGAATTGATTATAAATTGAGAGCTTATTCGTATATAATACAAATGATAAAATGCTCAAATTTAATATTAAAGGAAAATATAAAGGAAATTGAATATTATAATAATATACTTAAAAATGTAATAAAGTCAGTAAAGCAATTTAAAAATGTACACTTTGATTTAAATAGTAATAGTACAGATGCATCTGTTATGATTTCTTATATTAATATAATTTTCTTAAAAGATTTAATAAATTATGAGAAGATGAACAAAAAACTTAAGACAGATAATGAGGAATTTAAAACTATTTTTCAAGTACTTGGAATTATAGATAGCTCTATATCAATTGCTTCTTATAGATGCAGAGTAAAAAATTATACAATTCCAGAACTTTATAAATGTGATAACAAAAAAGAGCAGGATATTGTATTAAAAGATGTAAGACATCCTCTAATACCTCATGGTGTAGCAAATTCGATAGATATTTCAGATTCCATACTTATTACGGGTTCAAATGCTTCTGGCAAATCTACATTTTTAAAGACTATAGCAGTAAATTGTATATTTGCACAGACTATATGAACCTGTACTGCTAGTGAATTTAAGACATACTATTCAAAAATATATACTTCCATGGCTTTGAGAGATAATATATTAAGTAAAGAAAGTTACTATATAACAGAAACTAAATCACTTAAAAGAATTATAGACAGTATAGATGAAAATATACCAACTATATGTTTCATAGATGAGATTCTTAGAGGTACAAATACAGTTGAAAGAATAGCAGCATCTTCCCAGGTTCTTAAATATTTGACTTTAAGCAATTGTATATGTATAGCAGCTACACACGATGTAGAGCTCACGTATATACTGGAAAAATATTTTGAAAATTATCATTTCCAGGAAAATATTATAGGCAATGATATATCTTTTGACTATAAAGTACATAATGGTAGATCTACTACTCAAAATGCCATAAAACTTTTAGGCATTTTAGGATATAAAGAAGATATTGTTAAAAAGGCAGAACAAAGTGCCAAAAATTTCTTAAATCAAGGTGAGTGGAAAGCAGAGTAAAATTCTTTTAAATGCAAAACAATCAAAAGATTAATTGCATTTAAAGGTTTCTAAAAAGTTTTTTGAGATATCAGATAGAATTCTGTTTCTTAACCATACTACAGCAGGTCTTGTTTTTAAAATTAAGTCATCTATTTCTATATATTGTAGATTTAAGCTTGGTATAAGTTGAGAAGCTGATTTAGGAACTATCCCTATTCCAATTCCAGAATTTGCCCATAGGAGTACTGCTCTAGCATCTTGATTTTCACATAATATCCTTGGCTCAAATCCAGATTGCTGACATGAATGGATTAACATATCCTTAAATTTTTGGTCTATTATAAGTGGTTTATTTATAAGTTCATTTAAACCGATTTTGTAGTAGTTGTTGTTATTAAAATAATCCCCAGATCTAAAAGCAATTACCATTGGTTCACTTTCAAGCATCAATGACTCGAAAGCTTCCGAATTAAAAGGTGTAAATACTATGCCCAATTCTATAGTCCCTATAGTTAATAATTTTAATATTTCAAAAGTATTGCTTTCTTTTATTTTAAAATTTATATGGGGATACTTTTCGTGAAATTGATTTATTTTTTTTAGCAATATTGTAGTACCTGAAGATGGAACAGTTCCTAGGGACAATATTCCTTTAGAGCCATGTTTTAGATCCTTTAATTCTTTTTCTGTATTTTTAGTTAGTTCTAGAATTTGTTTAGAACGATATTGCAATATTTTGCCGGCATCTGTTATCTGAATCTTTCTGGTATTTCTTTCTATTAGTTTTATACCAAGTTCATCCTCAAGTGATTTTAATTGTTGACTTAATGGGGGTTGAGCTATATGTAATTCTGCTGCCGCTTTAGTTATACTACCCTTTTCGACAATTTTCAAAAAGTATTTGAGCTGTCTAATATCCATAAAATAATCCTTCCTCACTTTATTTATATGTTTTTCATATCAATTCTATATATTTTAAGTATTTGATATATGTCTATGTGTTTGATATAATCATATATGAAATCAAGAAATTATAAAAGTAATATTTATTAGATTTTAAAAATAAATTATTTTATGCAATGAAGGAAAGAGTAAATTAAGAAGAATTCCAAGAGAGAGATCTTTAATGAGCTGGAAGAGATCTTGAATATTATTAATTGAAGTGCACTCTTGAGCATTTAAGTATAAGAGTTACTATAAATTTATTTTATAGTAAACAGAGTGGGACCGCGGAATTAATTCTGCCTTTGTATTTATAGGGGGAGAATTTTTTATATTCTTAATTAAAAAATTAAATATTGTTAATATTGACAAAGTGGAATAAATGATTTAATATTATTAAATAAAATTAAATTATAGTTATTCTCTTATCAAGAGAGGTAGAGGGACTGGCCCTATGAAACCCGACAACCGGCATTTATATGTATCGGTGTCAATTCCTGCAGAATAAGTAATTTGTTCTGGAAGATAAGAAAAGTAGTTGAGTTAATTGAGTTTTTAACTTGAATTTCAAGCTGTTTTTCTTATACGAAAAACAGCTTTTTTAATTAAAATAAGTTTTAATTACTATGTAAGATATCAATTAAATAAGATAAAACTTATAGAAATAATAATTTGAATATTTTATATATTACAAAATTTATTTATTGAATTTAATATAATACCAAGAGAGGTGAATGAAAATGAATATAAAATTTGATTTGAACAAAAAAATTAAAATGATAGGAAACATAGCTATTGCATTGGTAGTTCCGGTAATAATAATATTACTATGGCAGGTTTTAAGTGATAAAGGACTTGTTAAGCAATCTGTTCTTCCTTCTCCTCATACTATATTTTTAGCATTTATAGATATGGTTAAAAGCGGAGATTTGGCAAGAAATTTATCCATAAGTATACTAAGAGTTGTAAAAGGATATTGTATAGGAGCATCTTTGGGTATAATTTGTGGTATATTGATTGGATTGTTCAGAATAGCAGAAAAAGCTGTAGATTTGCTTATAGGTTTTTTAAGACCAATACCTATTGTAGCATGGGTTCCTGTACTTATACTGTGGATGGGAATAGATGAAGCTTCTAAAATAACTGTAATAGTAATTGGAAGTTTCTGGCCTATACTCATAAATACTATTTATGGTATAAAAGGAGCAGATAAAAAATATTTGGAAGTTTCTGAAATATTAGAAAAAAATAAGCTTGAAGTACTTACAAAAATAGTTTTCCCATCAGCTCTTCCATCTATTTTTACAGGACTTCGAATAGGAATTGGGAGTGCATGGATGAGTGTTATTACAGCTGAAATAATTGCAGCTACTTCAGGTATAGGATATTCAATATCATATGCGAGGGAACTTTCGCAGCCAGATGTCATGTTAGTTGGGGTTTTTTCAATAGGTGTGATTGGATTTTTAATAGATTACATGATAAAAAAATTACAAGTTTTAGTTATTAGATGGAATGTAAATAGTTGAAATTAAAAAAGAGGTGCAAAGTTATGAATGATAAAAAAACTTTAAAATCAATTGAAATACAGAATCTTAGCAAGACTTTTAAAATAGATGGTGGAAATTTTAATGTATTGAATAATATAAGTTTATCAGTCAATCAAGGAGAATTCTTAAGCATTGTTGGATCTAGTGGATGTGGCAAGAGTACTTTGCTTAGAATGATAGTTGGTTTGGATAGAAATTATTCAGGTAATATATTATCATATGGAGAATCTATTAAAGGACCTAGAGTAGATCGTGGAATGATTTTTCAGGAAGCACGACTTTTTCCGTGGCTTACAGTAGAAAAGAATATAGCTTTTGGACTTAGTAGAAGAGTATCAAATTCTGAAAAAAAAGAATTAGTCCACAAGCAGCTTGAATTAGTTGGACTTACTAGTTTTGCAAAAGCATATCCTGATCAATTGTCAGGTGGTATGAAACAAAGAATAAGTATTGCTAGGGCTCTTATAAATAAACCTAAGCTTCTATTATTAGACGAACCATTTGGTGCTTTAGATGCAATGACACGTATTAATATGCAGCAGGAAATTTTAAAAATATGGGAAAAAGAAAATACTACCATGATACTTGTAACCCATGATATAGATGAAGCTATATATCTTGGCGATAGGGTAATAGTTCTATCCAGCAGACCAGGAACAATTAAGAAAATAGTGCCTGTTGAATTATCAAGGCCTCGTGATAGAAGTGGATATGATTTTACATGTATTAAAAGCAAGATATATGATGAATTTTTTACTAAAGTAGAAAATCCATTTTCATATAATATATAAATTAACGATATAAAAAATATAATTTTAAAGGAGTAGTTATTATGAGTTATTTTAGTTATTTAGAATGTTCAAAGTGTGGAAAAAAATATTCAATAGATGAGCCACATAATTTATGTGAGTGTGGTGGTCCATTACTTGTAAGATACGATTTGGAAAAAATAAAAAAGAATGTAGACAAAAATGTATTTAAAACTAGAGAAAAAGGATTATTCAGATTTAGAGAACTATTGCCAATTGAAGATGAAAAAAATATAGTAACTCTTGGTGAAGGAGATACTCCTGTACTTAAAGCCAAAGATTTAGGAGAAAGAATAGGGTTAAAGAATTTATATATTAAGGATGAAGGACTAAATCCTACAGGAACATTCAAGGCAAGGGGAGCTGCAGTTGGATTATCAAAGGCTAAGGAACTTGGAATAAAAACAATAGCAATGCCTACAGCAGGTAATGCAGGAGGAGCATGGTCAGCATATGCTGCTAAAGCAGGAATTGAACTTGTAGTTGCTATGCCTCAAGATGCACCTGATCTGGCTAAAAAAGAGGCATTTATATATGGCTCAAAAACTTATCTTGTTAAGGGATTAATATCTGATGCTGGCAAAATAATAGCTAAAGGTGTAAAAAAATACGGATGGTTTGATGCAGCTACACTTAAAGAACCATATAGAATTGAAGGAAAAAAGACTATGGGGCTTGAAATTGCAGAATATTTTAATTGGGAATTTCCAGATGCAATACTTTACCCAACGGGTGGCGGTGTGGGAATAATTGGAATATGGAAAGCTTTCCAGGAACTTAAAGAACTTGGATGGATTAAGGACAAGGTTCCAAAGCTTATTGCAGTTCAATCGGAAGGATGTAATCCTATTGTAAAAGCATTTAATGAAAATACAGAAGCTTCTGAATTTTGCACAAATGCAAATACTATAGCTGGAGGAATACGTGTACCTAAAGCTCTTGGAGATTTTATAGTTTTAGATGCAATTAGAAAGAGCAAAGGGACAGCAGTTGAAGTAAAAGATTCTGAAATTGTTGAATCACTTGATTTATTGGCAAAGACTGAAGGGCTGTTTATATGCCCTGAAGGAGCTACATTAGTTGCAGCAGTAAATAAATTGTTTAAGACAGGTTTCTTAAAATCAGATGAAAAAGTTGTACTTTTGAATACAGGAAGTGGATTAAAATATCCTAATTTGGTTGAAGAAAAACTTCCGGTAATTGAAATTGATGCAGATATTTAAAATAAGGAGAGTGAATATTATGAAAAAAGTATTTTCTATAGTTTCAATATTATTAATAAGTTTGTTTGCTTTTTCAGGATGCGGACAAACAAGTGGTAATTCTGGAAATAATACAAAAAAATCTCCATCGAAACTAAAAGAGATTAATATAGGTTATCAACCTGGAATAAATCATGCACTTTTAATTATTGCCAAAAATAAAGGATGGTTTAATGATGAGTTTAAAAAAGATAATATAAATATTAAATTTCAAAGCTTTGTATCTGGACCACCTATGGTTGAAGCGTTTGCAGGAGGAAAACTTGATATAGGAGAAGTTGGAGATCAACCTGCCATTCAGGCGAGAGCAAATAACACTGATGTTAAAGCTATTGGAGTTTATGCAGCAGGTTATAGATTAAATTCAATACTTGCAGCAACTGGTTCAAATATAAAGTCAGCTAAAGATTTAAAAGGAAAAAAAGTGGCAGTTACGGTTGGTTCCTCTGCACATATGCTTCTTTCTAGGTATTTGGCATCAGAAGGACTTAAACAAAGTGATATACAACTTGTTAATTTACAGCCGCCTGATATAAAAACATCTTTTACATCAAAGAACATTGATGCGGCAATTGTTTGGGAACCATATGCATCTTCTATTGAAGCTGAGAATACAGCTCACATAATAGGGGATGGAACTAATCTTAAATATGATGTAAATTTAATTATGGCAAATAATGACTTCGCTAAAAATAATCCTGATGTAATAAAAAGAGTATTGAAAGTCTACGAAAAGACGGAAAAATGGGTCAAAGCAAATCCAGATCAGGCAGCTGATATTATATCAAAAGAACTTAAGTTAAAAAAGGAAATTGTAGCAAAAGGTCTTGCTAAGGAAGACTTTGATATAAGATTAACTGATGAAGTTACAAAATCACTTACATCAACTATTAAAACTTTAAGACAAAATAATACTATAAGAAAAGATGTAGAGGTAAATGACCTTATAGATAAAACTTATATAAAAGATTCTGGAATACAGCAATAATAGATTAGCCTTAGTACATTTTAATATGGACTAAGGCTAATCTAAAAATATTAATTATTTAGAAGGTGTATAATGTGGAGTCTCTTGATTTAAGTAAATTTTCTAAAATAGAATTGCCTAAATTCTTAAAAGTAAGACAAAATTTTAAAAGGGATAAAATTGAAAATGTTAGTGATGAAGTGAAAAAACAGATTATGCCATATATAAATAGCTTGAGAAATAAAAAAATTGCAGTAGGTGTAGGGAGCAGGGGAATAGCAAATATAAATATAATAACGAAAACAGTCATAAACTGTCTAAAAGAGGCTGGAGCCAGACCATTTATAGTTCCTGCTATGGGAAGTCATGGAGGAGCTACAGAAAATGGACAAATAGAAATTTTGAATTCTTATGGAATTTCAGAAGAGACTATGGGTGTTAAAATAGATGGATCTATGGACACAAAAATTATAGGAGAATATGAACCTGATTTGCCTGTATATTTAGCTAAAAGTGTGCTTATGGCTGATGGTATAGTGATAATACCAAGGATAAAACCTCATACAGGATTTAGAGGAAGAGTAGAAAGCGGAATTTGCAAAATGTTATCTATAGGACTTGGAAAACAAATAGGAGCGGATTCAATACATAGTAAAGGATTTGGAAGATTTTCAGAACTTATACCCGGGATTGGATGTATGATAGCAAAAAAAATCAATGTATTATTTGCCTTAGCTATAATTGAAAATGCTTATGATGAAACTTATAAAATAGAATTTATAAATAAAGATGAGATTATTCAATTAAAAAGAGAAGAAGCTTTATTGAAAGAAAGCAGAGATCTTATGGCAAAAATACTTTTGCCCAAATTTGATGTACTTGTAATAGATGAAATAGGAAAGAATATAAGCGGAAATGGACAAGATCCTAATGTAACAGGATTATATTTTACAAAATATGCTAGTGGAGGACCTGAATTTAAGAAATGTGCAATACTTGATATAAGTAAAGAATCTCATGGAAATGCTAATGGTGTTGGAGTATCGGATGTAATTACTAGAAAGTTATTTGATAAGATAGATTTTATATCTATGTATACTAATTGCTTTACTAGTACATATATGGAACCTGCAAAGATACCTATGGTTGCGGCAAATTCAGAAGATGCAATAAAAATTGCAGTAAAAATTTGCAATGGAGTAAAGATTGGTGAACATAAAATTGTGTGGATTAAAAATACAATGAAATTAGATAACATTATAGTTAGTGAACCACTTTTAGAAGAAGTGAAATTGAACCCTGATCTGGATATTCTGACAGAAGCTGAGGATGTTAAGTTCTATAATGGAGAACCAAAATTTAAGTAAAAAAGTTAGGGCTATAATAAATGCAGTGGAAAATAATATAAAAAAGTATTATTATAATAGTTAATTGATAATATAATTTGGGGCTGGTATTAAATATTTTTATTTGATAAAGCGTTAATGTAATGAAGAATTTAATACTATTTTAGGAGGAATAATATGACATATTCAAAAGTTAAGTATGAAAATTTAAAAGAACTGTGCGATTTGGTTTTTGAAAAGTTTGGATTTAGTGCAGAAGATAGTCAGTCAATAACAGATGTTTTGTTATTAGCAGATTTATATGGTATTGAATCTCATGGAATCCAGAGACTTGTAAAGTATTACAGTGAGATAAAAAATGGACTTATAAATGTTAGCTCAGATGTAAAGATAGTCAAAGAAACACCTGTATCTGCAACTATTGACGGACAGGCAGGCATGGGCCAGCTTATTGGTAAAAAAGCTATGAACCTGGCAATTAAAAAAGCTAAAACATCAGGTATGGGGATGGTAGTAGTTAGAAATTCAAATCATTATGGAATTGCAGGGTATTATGCCAAAATGGCTGAAGAGCAAGGACTGCTTGGAATATCCATGACTAATTCACCAGCTGTTATAGTTCCTACCTTTGGCAGAGAAGCGATGCTTGGAACAAATCCTATTGCAATATCTATGCCGGCTGAACCTTATCCATTTCTAATGGACATGGCAACAAGCGTGGTTACAAGAGGAAAAATTGAAGTCTATAATAAGAGAAAAGAACCACTTCCACTAGGGCTTGCATTAAATATTGATGGAGAAGATACAGAAGACCCACATGATATATTATATAATGTACCAAGAAAACTTGGTGGGGGATTGCTTCCACTTGGTGGATCTAAAGAATTGACAGGTGGGCATAAAGGATATGGATTTGCTCTTGCAGTTGAAATGTTTACTGCTATTTTGTCTGGAGGATTTACAGGAGATAAAGTTCATTTGGACGGAAAAGGTGGATCAGGGACATGCCATTATTTCTTTGCAGTAGATTATGGAATATTTGGAGACAAGAAGGATATTGAAGAGAGCTTTTCTAATTATTTGAAGAAACTCAGAGAATCAAAGAAAGCTAAAGGTGCTGCAAGAATATATACTCATGGTGAAAAAGAAGTTGAAGCTTATAATGATAAAATGAAAAATGGAATTCCAATGAATGATAGCACTCTTAAGGAAATAAGTGATATATGTGAGTATTTCGATATAAAATTTAATGACTATATAAAAATATTAAAATAAATATACTATTGACAATACAGGATTCATATTTTAATATAAAATATGAATTTTAAATATGAAATACAAAGAAGAGGATTAGTAGAAATTCAATCTATTTTAGAGAAGAAGCGGCAGCTGAAAGCTTCTAATGGATGATTTTGAACCTACCCTGGAGTTCTGCAATGAAAGTTGCAGCGGTATCCTGCCGTTAAAGTTTGAGAGAATGTATTTAATATGAGATATATTAATCAGGGTGGCACCGCCGATGTATAACCTCGGTCCCTTTATTGGGATTGAGGTTTTTTTGTAGTGAAAAATATTATGAAATAAATTAGGAGGCAATGTAATGTCAAAGTCAAAAAAGTTGGTAAAAGAAATAACATCAAGAGATGAGGATTTTGCACAGTGGTATACGGATATAGTAAAAAAAGCTGAATTAGCTGATTATTCAAGTGTTAAGGGATGTATGATAATACGTCCATATGCTTATGCAATGTGGGAAAGCATACAGAGTTATTTAGATAAAAAGTTCAAAGAAACAGGACATCAAAATGTATATATGCCAATGTTTATACCAGAGAGCCTGCTTCAGAAAGAAAAAGACCATGTGGAAGGATTTGCACCAGAGGTTGCATGGGTTACACATAGTGGAGACGAGGAACTTACTGAAAAATTGTGCGTAAGACCTACTTCTGAAACATTATTTTGTGAACACTATGCAAAGATAGTTCAATCATATAAGGATCTTCCAAAACTATATAATCAGTGGTGTTCTGTTGTAAGATGTGAAAAAACAACACGTCCATTTTTAAGAACAACTGAATTTTTATGGCAGGAAGGTCATACAATTCATGAAACTAAAGAAGAAGCTGAAAATGAAACTAAGAGAATGTTAAATACTTATGCTGATTTATGTGAAAATGTGCTTGCAATACCTGTCTTAAAAGGTAGAAAAACTGAAAAAGAAAAATTTGCAGGTGGAGAAGCTACATATACTATAGAAGCACTTATGCACGATGGAAAGGCTCTTCAAGCAGGTACATCCCATTTCTTAGGACAAAATTTTGCAAAATCCTTTGGAATGCAGTATTCAGATAAAGAAGGAAAACTTCAGTATGTGTACCAGACTTCATGGGGAGTAACAACCCGTTTAATAGGAGCTATAATAATGGTACATGGTGATGATAATGGACTTGTTGTACCACCAAGAATAGCACCAATACAGGTTATCATAGTTCCTGTAGCCCAGCATAAAGATGGAGTTCTTGAAAAGGCAAATGAGCTTAAAGATAGAATTGCAAAGATTGCGAGAGTTAAACTTGATGATAGTGATAAGATGCCGGGATGGAAGTTTAGTGAGTATGAAATGAAAGGTGTTCCAATTCGTCTTGAAGTTGGACCTAGAGATATAGAAAACAATCAGGTTGTACTTGCAAGAAGAGATACAGGAGATAAAATAACAGTTTCAATGGATGATTTAGAGACTAAAATACCAGAACTTTTAGATGACATACATAATAATATGTTTGAGAAAGCTAAGAAAAATGTAGAGGAAAAAACACATACAGCTGTAAATATGGATGAGTTTAAGGATATAGTTGAAAATAAAACTGGATTTGTAAAGGCTATGTGGTGTGGAGATAGAGAGTGTGAGGACAAAATAAGAGAAGAAACAGGAGCTACTTCAAGGTGTATGCCATTTGAACAAGAAGAAGTTTCAGATACATGTGTTTGCTGCGGCAAGAAAGCTAAGAAACTTGTTTACTGGGGAAGAGCTTATTAATATAATTTACAATAGATAATAATTTTGCGTAGGTAAAGGCAGAAAGTATTGGTATCCAATGATTTTCTGTCTTTTTAATATAAAACCTGTAAAATTTTTCAATTAATTATTATATTGTGATATAATAATTTTTGTTAGTATAAATATTAAATTGAATTAATGCATAATTAAATATAGATTGGAGTTTTGATTATGGAAATAGACAGTAAAGTTGAAGAAATTAAGGAAGACATGATAAAATCTATTCAAGAAATTATTAAGATAAGAAGCGTAAGTGATGAGGAAAAGCCAGGAAAACCTTTTGGAGAAGGAGTATCAAAAGCTCTTGACAAGGCACTTGAAATTGCGGGAAAGCTTGGATTTAAAACTACAAATTTAGATGGGTATGTTGGATATGCAGAATACGGTAAAGGCAAAGATTATGTAGGAGTGCTTGGACACCTTGATGTAGTACCTGAAGGAAAAGGATGGAAATATCCACCTTATGGAGCTGAAATACATGATGGGAAAATGTATGGAAGAGGAACTATGGACGATAAAGGACCTATAATAACTACACTTTATTCTCTTAAAGTTATAAAGGATTTGAAATTACCTATTTCAAAGAGGGTTAGAATTATATTTGGAACAAATGAAGAAAATGGATGTTCTGAAATACAATATTATAATGATAGAGAAAAACAGCCTGTTCTTGGATTTACTCCAGATGGAAACTATCCTATTATATATGGAGAAAAGGGTATAACTACATTTAATCTGGTTAAAGAATTAAATAAAAAATCTCATGGAGACATAGTTATAAAATATGTAGAAGGTGGAGAAAGGGCAAATGTAGTTCCTAATTATTGTGAGGCTGGGTTAAAAGCTAATGATAGAGCCTCTGTAATAAATTCTATAGAACAGATTTCAAATAAAAATAAATTTGACGTAAAAGTAGAATCGAAAGATGACTTAATTATAATTGGAGTTAAGGGACTTGCAGCTCATGGAAGTACTCCGGAACTTGGAAAAAATGCAGTAATGCAGATGTTTAAATTGCTGGGAGAACTAAAGATAGAAAAATGTGATTCTATGTCTGTAATAGATTTTTTTAATAGATATGTAGGATTTGAAACTGATGGAAAATTTTTTGGAACAGCACTAGAAGATAAGGAATCAGGGAAACTTACCTTCAATGTAGGTGCAGTTCATATGAGTGAAGATAAAGTTTCTTTTGCTCTTAATTTGAGATATCCTGTAACACTTAAATATGATGATATGATGAATCCATTTAAAAAGAGAATTAAGGAGCTTGATTTCAAAATTGAAGATATGGTGCATCAAAAACCATTGTTTTTCCCTGAAAATCATCCCCTTATAAAGAAACTGAAAAAAGTGTATGAGGAACAAACAGGAGAAAAGGCTGAATTACTTGCAATAGGGGGAGGTACTTATGCTAAGGATATGGATAACATAGTGGCATTTGGGCCTATTTTCCCGGGAGAACCTGAAACAATACACAATGCAAATGAATATATAAAAATTGATGATATAATTAAAAATGCAAAAATATATGCCCATGCTATATATGAACTGGCTAAGTAATTTGAGTATAGGTATTTTTAAACATTCCATTAAATATTATAATATTTTTGTTAATACTATATAGGAAAATAATATTTATTGTTATAATATAAATGTAGATGAAATAAAGTGGAGGCTAGATATGTTCAATAATAAAAAGTTTAATGGAAACAAATTTAAATATGCTATATACTATTCTTTAATTATAGCCATAGTGATATTTGTATTGAACGATTACATAAATGGGATGAAATCTGAACGTATAGAGTATAGTGATTTTGTAAACTATATAAATCAGAATAAAATTTCTGAAGTACAAATAACTAAGGATAAGTTGTTAATTACTCCTAAAGAAGATAGCGGAGGGAAAATTTTATATACAGAAAGAGTTAATGATCCAGATTTAATTAAGAAATTAGACAATGCTAAAATAAAATATGGAGGAATGCCAGAGGAAAATTCGGCTGTAAAGAATATTCTTACAGGATGGGTAATTCCGTTTTTAATACTTGCTTTTTTAGGAAGACTGCTTTTTGGAAAACTCGATAAAAAAATGGGCAGTGGAGTGATGTCTTTCGGTAAAAATACTGCTAAAATTTATGCTGAAAATGAAACTGGAGTAAACTTTAATGATGTTGCAGGACAGGAAGAAGCAAAAGAATCACTTATTGAAATAGTTGATTTTCTTCATAATTCGCAAAAATATGTGGCTATTGGAGCTAGATTGCCTAAGGGTGCACTTCTTGTAGGACCGCCTGGAACAGGTAAAACACTTCTTGCAAAAGCGGTAGCGGGAGAAGCTAAAGTGCCGTTTTTCTCCATATCAGGATCTGCATTTGTGGAAATGTTTGTTGGAATGGGTGCTGCAAGGGTAAGGGATTTATTTAAACAGGCTCAGGAAAAAGCACCTTGTATAGTGTTTATTGATGAAATAGATGCTATAGGTAAGAGTAGAGACGGCAATATGTCTGGAAATGACGAAAGAGAACAGACATTGAATCAGCTTCTGGCTGAAATGGATGGATTTGATTCTTCAAAAGGAGTAGTTATACTGGCTGCTACAAATAGACCGGAAGTTTTAGACAAGGCTCTTTTAAGACCTGGAAGGTTTGATAGAAGGGTAATAGTTGATAGACCTGATTTGAAAGGTAGAGAAGATATACTTAAAGTTCATATAAAAGGTGTGAAAATTTCACATAATGTAGATTTAAATTCTATAGCAAAGGCTACTCCTGGAGCTGTAGGAGCTGATCTGGCTAATATAATAAATGAAGCTGCACTAACTGCAGTTAAAAATCGAAGAAATGAAGTTGAACAGAATGATCTTGAAGAAGCAGTAGAGGTAATTATAGCAGGTAAAGAAAAGAAAGATAGAATACTTTCTGAAAAGGAGAAGATGGAAGTTTCTTTTCATGAAGTGGGTCATGCACTTATAGCTGCATTACTTAAACATACAGATCCTGTTCATAAGATAACTATAGTTCCAAGAACTATGGGTGCACTTGGTTATACCATGCAGCTTCCAGAACATGAAAAATATTTAAATACCAAGGAAGAAATGTTAGATCAAATATGTGTTATGTTGGGTGGAAGATCTGCTGAGGAAGTAAAATTTAGCAGTATATCTACCGGTGCTGCAAATGATATAGAAAGGGCTACTCAAACTGCAAGAAGTATGGTTACTATGTATGGAATGAGCGACAAGTTTGACATGATGGGACTTGAATCTATACAAAACAGATATTTGGACGGCAGGCCTGTGCGAAATTGTAGTGCTGAAACTTCAACAATTATTGATAATGAAACTTTGAAAATAATAAAGAAAGCTCATGAAAAGGCAAAAGGTGTCCTTTTAGATAATATTGACCTTTTGAATAAAATAGCTAATACTCTTATAGAAAAAGAAACTCTTATGGGAGATGAATTTATGGCTATGGTGCATGAATATCAAAAAGAAAATGGCAAAGAGATTACTGTCATTGAAGACTCAGACGTTTAAAAAACGACATATAATATCCACTTTAATTCTCTAGAATTTAAAAGTGGATATTATATATTATTCAGAGATTTTAATATTTTATTAATGTGGAGATATGATTATGAAAAATAGTGAATTGGAAAATGAACTTAAAAAGGAAATTGAGATAAACAATGAAAAAGACAAATTAAGTGAAGTCATAAAAGAAATAAACGATCAAATTTTAATGTTTATTAGTGCTAGAAAAAAAGTTGCAAACTTTATCTTAAATTATAGAGAAAAGAGTTTAGAAGAGTATAAATATGATGAGGATAAGAAAATAGAATATTTTAACCATGAGTTGTTTATAAAGGAAGAACAATATAAGGTTATAGATAAAAAGTTGAGAGAGTTCAATATTCTAAAAGATTACCCCTACTTTGGAAAAGTTGATTTTGAAGATAAATATGGAAAAGAAAATATATATGTAGGTAGATTTGGAATTACTGACATGAATGAATGTACACCAATTGTAGTAGACTGGAGATCACCTGTAAGCTCTTTATTTTATCAGGATAAATTGGGGGAAGCAAAATATAATGCTCCTGAAGGTGAAGAAGATGTAAATATAATTTCTAAAAGGCAATTTATTATAAAAAAAGGTAAACTTACAGGAATGTTTGATTCAATATTAAATGTAAAGGATCAGATACTTCAGTATGTTTTGAGTAAAAATGCGAATGAGAAATTAAAAAATATAGTTATGACAATACAGAAAGAACAAGATGATTTGATAAGGCAGCCAAGAAAAGGAGTTGTAGTTATAGATGGAGTGGCAGGAAGTGGTAAAACTACAATAGCACTTCATAGAGTAGCATATCTCCTTTATAATTATAGAAGTGAGCTTCAGAATAAAGTACTTATATTTGGCCCTAATAGTATATTTATGGATTACATTTCCACAATACTTCCGAGTCTTGGTGAAGAAGGGGTAGAACAGACTACCTTTAGAAAATTTGCTTCTCAAATAATTGAGATAGATGGAATAATGGACTTTAAAAGGTATATGGAAAATGTGCTGCAAAACAATTGCGAATTTACGAAAAAAATTAAATATAAGAGATCCATGGAATATATTAATGCGATTGATAGCTTGATAGATAACCTGAAAAAAAATTATTTTAAGGTTTCTGATGTAAAATTTTATAATAAAGTTTTAGTTGAAAAGTCAGAAATAGAAGATATGTTTAATGTATATTTTAAAAAAATGCCTCTTTTCAAAAGGAGCAGTAGAATAATTCGTATAATATATTCTAAAATAAAAGAAGAGAGAAATATAAGGGTAAGAAAAATACAAGAAGGTTATAATTATCTAATAAAAAGTATGACAGAAGAAGAACTCAACATCAACGCAGCAAATCTTGAATTCAAAGAGAAAAATGAAATTAGAAAAGTAGTAGAAGAATCTCTGAAGATTAAAAATGAACAATTAAATAGGTTGAAAAATCCTGATGTTATTGATATATATAATGATTTTAATGGAAATCAGGAACTTATATATGAAGATTTAGCACCTATACTTTATATGAAAATTGAGCTGGAAGGATTAAAATATAAGGAACATTTAAGACATATAGTAATAGATGAAGCTCAGGATTATTCACCTCTGGAATTTATAGTTATAAGAAGACTTACAAATTGTAAATCATTTACTATAGTTGGCGATGTAAGTCAGAGTATTTTGCCATTTAAAGAACAGACCGCAATGATTAACTTGGAAAATTTATTTGATGATGTGGATGTAAAAAAATTTCTGCTTAAAACCAGCTATAGATCCACAAATGAAATCATGAAATATGCGGATAAATATGTAAGCTCAAACAAATTATCTGTAGGAGTGAGAAACGGTGAAAAAGTTGATGAATTTAAAATTGATAATTTGCCTGAACTTGCAGAAAAAATAGTTAAGAACATTATGGAACTGAGAGATGAAGGTTATGAAAGTATAGCCGTAATATGCAGATCTTTAAAAGAAACTGAAGCATTAAGCAAACTAATTCAGCAAAAGATACATATAAATGTTTTTGACAGGGAATATATGATATATTCAAAGGGAGAAATAATAATTCCAAGCTATTTTGCAAAGGGATTGGAATTTGATGCAGTTATAATGATAGATAATTTTTCAAATGATAGTGAAGACAAACTTAAATACATTATGTGTACGAGAGCCTTGCATAAATTATGTGTATATAAGGCTCACGGTGTATTTTAAAGCTAAATTTTTCAGAAAGGATTTGGATTTTATGAAAAATTTATTAAGTGTGATAGAAAATGCTGAAAAAAGTCATTATATGGAGAAAGACGATATCGTAAGATTGATTAAAGAAAGCAAATATGACGATGAACTTTTTAAAGCAGCAGATAGGGTTAGGGAAAAATATGTTGGGAATGAAGTACACTTGAGAGGCCTTATAGAATTTTCAAATATATGCAAGAGAAATTGCATGTATTGTGGACTTAGACGGTCAAACAAGAATATAGAAAGATACAGAATACCGCCGGATAAGATTATAGAATTAGCTAGAAAAGCAGTTGGATATGGATATAGAACCATAGTAATGCAGTCTGGAGAAGATGACTATTATACTGTTGATATATTAAAATATATCATATCAAATATAAAAAAGATGGATGTAGCTATAACTCTTAGCATAGGTGAAAAGACATTTGAAGAATATAAGGCTTTAAAAAAAGCAGGGGCGGACAGATATCTTATAAGAATAGAAACTACAGATCCTGAACTTTACAGAGCTATGGATCCTGGAATGAGCCACGAAAATAGAAAAAAATGTATTAGGGATTTAGGAAAACTTGGCTATGAAGTTGGTACGGGATGCTTAATAGGGCTCCCTAATCAGAGCATGGAATCACTGGCAGATGATATACTGTTTTTTAAAGAAATAGATGCAGACATGGTAGGTGTTGGCCCGTTTATACCTAATGCAGATACTCCTCTAAAGGATGCAGATGGTGGAAAATTTGAAATTGCACGTAAAATTGTAGCCATAATGAGACTTTTAATGCCTGATATAAATATACCGGCAACTACAGCTATGGAGACATTAAATAAAGATGGGAGAACTTTAACTTTAAGAAGTGGTGCAAATGTAGTTATGCCAAATGTTACGGAGGGAATATACAGAAAACTGTATGCTCTCTATCCTGGAAAAATATGTACAGGTGATACACCTGCACATTGTGTTAACTGCATCACAGGAAAAATAGTTATGATAGGTAGAGAGGTAGCTTCTACTAAAGGTTTCAGGATGAAAATGTAATAAAATTTTAATTGGAGGATGTTATGGAAAATTTTCAAATTGAAGAAGCAAAAGAACTTATAGATTATATTTATGAAAGTCCTACATCATTTCATGCTGTAAATAACGCAAAACTTGCACTTGAAAAGAGCGGATTTACTGAAATAAAAGAAGATGAATCCTGGGAATTACATACTGGTGGAAAATATTTTGTGACTAAGAATAATTCTGCATTAATTGCGTTTGTAGTTGGAAATGGTGAACTTGAAAAAGATGGTTTTAGAATAATAGGTGCTCATACTGATTCACCTGGTTTTAGAATAAAACCAAATCCGGATATTGAAATCGAAAATTCATATGTAAAGTTAAACACGGAAGTCTATGGGGGACCTATACTTAACACATGGATGGATAGACCGCTTTCAATAGCAGGAAGGGTTGTGCTAAAGGGAAAAAATCCGTTCTGTCCGGATGTAAAGTTTATAAATATAAATAGACCTCTTATGATAATACCTAACCTGGCTATACACATGAATAGAAATATAAATTCAGGTATTGAACTGAACAGGCAGAAACATTTACTGCCACTTTTGGCACTTGTAAGTGATGAATTTGAAAGAGGTCATTATTTAGCTGAAATAATAGCAAATGAATTATCTGTACCTCAAGGAGATATACTGGATTTTGATTTGTTCTTATATGAATTTCAAAAAGGAAGTATACTTGGAGCAGACAGAGAGTTCATATCATCTGGAAGACTTGATGATTTAAGTATGGTGTATGCAGGTATAAAAGCAATTTCAGATTCTAGAGTAAATATGAGCACAAATGTAATGGTATGTTTTGACAATGAAGAAGTTGGAAGTACTACAAAACAGGGTGCTAATTCTCCTATGTTATATTCAATTTTGGAGAGAATAGCAATTAATCTTGATAAAGACAAAGATGAATTTTATAGAGCTATATCCAGGTCGTTTATGATATCTTGTGATTTAGGTCATGCACTCCACCCGAATTATCAGGAAAAATGTGATCCTGTAAATAGACCTGTAATAAATAAAGGCCCTGTAATAAAGTTAAGTGCCAGTCAAAGTTATACTACAGACGGTGTATCAAGTGCAGTTTATAAAAGTATATGCAGTGAAGCTGGAATTCCTGTACAGACATTTGTAAATCGCTCTGATGAAAGGGGAGGTTCAACTATAGGACCAATATCTTCAAGTCACATTAATATTGCGTCTGTAGATATGGGACTCGCAATACTTTCAATGCATTCTGTAAGAGAACTTGGAGGGGTAAAAGATTACTCATATTCAATAAAAAGTTTTAAAAAATTTTACGATTTATAAAAATATAGTTGAAATGTGTAAATATTTATGGTACACTTATGGAAAATTTAATAACGGTCTACCTAGGGTAGAGGTGCTGTAATTAGGAGTATTTGATTTTAGCCGGCAGGTGTTAAGAATCAAAAAAAGGAACTACAGCCGAAAAGATTAATTTGGCAAAATTAATCTTTGGGTTTACATAAAATATGTGTAAATCTGTCACTAATTTTTATATATTTGGTGGAGAGCTACAAGGTAACACAACATTGCGATATTTTTGCAGTAGAGGTGTTTCCTTTGCTGCATTTATTTTATAAATTTTTAAGGAGTGATATCGTGGCAATTATTGTTCAAAAATATGGTGGAAGTTCTGTTGGTACAGTAGAAAAAATAAAAGCTATAGCTAAGACTGTAACGGATAGAAAAAATTCCGGTGATAGTATGGTTGTTGTAGTGTCAGCTATGGGAGATACTACAGATGAACTCATAGATATTGCAAATAAAGTTACAAGCAGTCCGGATAAGAGAGAATTGGATGCTCTTTTATCTACAGGAGAGATGAGATCCGCAGCACTTCTTGCTATGGCTATAAAGTCATTAGGATGTGATGCTGTAAGCTATACAGCATATCAAATAAATATAAAAACAAGTGGACAGTTTGGTAAATCTCTTATAGACGACATCAATGTAGACAAAATAAAAAAGAGTCTTGATGAAGGAAAAATAGTAATTGCAGCTGGTTTTCAGGGAATAAATGAAGATGGAGATATAACTACACTTGGAAGGGGAGGATCTGATACAACGGCTGTAGCTATAGCTGTAAAATTGAATGGACTTTGTGAAATATACACCGATGTTGATGGAATATATAGTGTAGATCCAAGAGAACATAAAGATGCAAGCAAACTATATGAAATAGATTATGAGGAAATGCTTGAGCTTTCAAGTCTTGGTGCACAGGTAATGCACCCTAGATCCATAGAACTTGCACAAAAATATAGTATACCAATATATGTTGGATTAAGTAATAGTAAAATAAGAGGAACGATCATAAAGGAGGAAAGTAATATGAATATGGAAAATAAGCCAGTAACAGGGATTGCTACTAGCGATGAGGATATAGCTGTAACTGTAAAAGATATCGATGGAAATATAAATTTGATATCTAACTTATTTGAAAATATAGCAAATAAAAAAATCAATATAGATATGATAAGTCAGACCGCACCTATAAATAATAAAATAAATATATCATTTACAATACCAAAGATAGATTTAGAAGAGTGTTTGAATATACTAAAAGAACATTGTGATATAAAAAGTCAGGTAGATATAGATGAGGATATAACTAAATTTTCTATAGTAGGTATAGGAATGAAGACTACATCTGGAGTTGCAGCTAGGATGTTTAAATTATTCAGAGAGAACAATATAGAAGTTAAGATGATAACTACATCTGAAATAAGGGTAACATGTGCAATAAAACATGAAGATAAGCTTAGAACGGTTAAAATAGTAGCAAATGAATTCAATCTATAAAATGCTATGGAAATTTAGGAGGAAACTTTCTTGAAATTATTTGATAATATGAAAGTTAAAGATAATATTTTGTATATCGATGGTGTAAATTCGGTAGACCTAGCAGAAAAGTTTGGTACACCTCTTTATGTAATGGATGAGAAATTAATTAGGGATAAGTGTAGAAGATATTATACATCTTTTAAATCAGAAAAGGGTACAAATAAAGTAGCGTATGCAGGAAAAGCATTTTTAACTCTTGCAATGTGTCAGCTTATAAATAGTGAAGGACTGTATCTTGATGTAGTATCAGGAGGAGAACTATTTACTGCATATAAGAGCAACTTTCCAATGGAAAGAATTTATTTCCATGGAAACAATAAGACTATTGATGAAATTAAAATGGCAGTTAGATTGGGAACTGGAAAGTTTGTAGTAGATAATTTAGAAGAAATGGAAAGTATAAATGATATTTCTAAAGAAGAAGGTAAAGTTCAAGATATACTTCTGAGGATTACACCAGGCATAGAAGCACATACACATGACTATATAAAAACAGGTCAGATAGATTCAAAGTTTGGATTTACTATAGTAGATAGCAAAGCTGAAGAGGCAGTAGAAAAAGCATTGAGGCTTTCAAATATACATTTTTCAGGACTGCATTCCCATATAGGTTCTCAAATATTTGAGGTGGAGCCATATTGTGAAGAAGTTGATGTTATGCTGTCATTTATAAAGAATATTCAAGATAAATTTAAGATTGCTGTAGATGAACTTGATTTGGGAGGCGGCTTTGGAATATATTATGTAGATGGTGACAAGCCTAAATCCATAGAAGAATTTTGCTCCATTATATTAAATAAAGCAGAAAATAAAGCAGATGAACTTGAAATGAAACTTCCAAGTCTGGTAATTGAACCAGGAAGATCGATTGTCGGAAATGCAGGTACTACTCTCTACAAGGTTGGAGCTATAAAGGATATTCCGGGTGTAAGAAAATATGTATCTGTAGATGGTGGAATGGCAGATAATATAAGGCCAGCTTTATATGGAGCTGAGTATGAATGTGCCATTTCAAATAGAATGGAATCTGATTTTAAAGAGAAAGTGACTGTAGCAGGAAAGTTCTGTGAATCTGGTGATATATTAATAGAAAATGTAGAGCTTCCCGAGGTAAGACGAGGCGATATTTTAGCTGTATTTACTACAGGGGCTTATGGTTATTCCATGGCCAGTAATTATAATAAAGCTGAAAGATCGGCAGTTGTGTTTGTAAATAATGAAAAAACGAAGTTGGTTTGCAAGAGGCAAGATCTAAAGGATATAATACAGAATGAATTAATGCTTTAGTGAATTAATATTTCAGGTAGGTTCATTCTTTCTATGAATTAATATTTTGTGGATTATTGGGAACAATAATCAAAGCAAAGTTAATATTTTTCATAAGAAAGGATGAATTTTTTTATGCTTTATTATAGTACTATTTTAATAGGTTTAATGTTAATTTGTATACTTTTATATTTTACGATCTACATTTTAAAATATAGAAATCAAAATATAGTGGAAGATATGTATACAGCAAGTGATGCTGGAAAAGAATTAAGTGAGCATGCACAAAAAATATCATCCATTCCTTTAAAAATTAAAATAAAAAATTGCAGAAGAAAATTAGTAAATAATCTAGATAAATCTTATAATAGCATACTGGAAAATTATAACTTTTTAGATAATGAAATTGATAAAAGCAAGGAAATAATTTCATGTGCCAGGTGGATTCTTGACAATATGTACTTAATTCAAAGAGAATACAAGGATATAAAGTGTAATATGATGGGCCCATATTATAAAAATTTACCTGTTATTGATGAAGGATACATGAAAGGCTATCCGAGGGTGTACCATATTGCAGTTGAAATGTTAAACAGGGATTATGGAAAAATCAGTGAAAATGAAATAGAAAATTTCTTAAATGAATATCAGAAAAATACAGTACTTACAAGCGGAGAGCTATGGCTATTTCCGGTAATGCTTAGAATAGCTTTGATTAGAAATATAAGTAGGTCTGTAGAAAATATAGTTTATATACAGAAAGAAAAAAACAGAGGAGAAGTTATAGCAAACAGTATAATAAATTTATGCAATGACGAAGGCTTAAAAGGAAAAAATCATGTATCTGAACAAATTGAAAAGTTTAAAAAAGAAGATATTAAATTTACACCTTCCCTTACAGAAAAACTTATAAAAATACTTAGAGATAATTTTATAGAAAATCCAGAAGTTTATAAATGGATAGATGATGAACTTGTAAAACAGGATAAGACTTTTGATATGATGGTAAATATTGATCATCAAAATCAGAGTAATTATCAGATTGTAATGAGCAATTCTTTTAATGGAATAAGAAACATTTCATCTCTAAATTGGAGAGAGAATTTTGAAAGATTGAGTTATGTAGAAGAAATACTTAAAAAGGATCCTATTAAATTATATGAAAATATGGACTTTTATTCCAGAGATTACTATAGGCATAGAATAGAAAAATTATCGAGAAAATTAGGAATTTCAGAAGTACTCATAGCGAAAAAAGCAGTACAATGTGCACAAAAGGCTGCAGATGATAAAGATAGTGGAAATAATGTAGAAGAATATGAAATGCACGTAGGCTATTATATAATCGATGATGGAGTAGGAGTTTTAAGAAATTCTATAGATCAAAGCAAGAAAAATATTCCGGCATACAGCAGCATATTTACTCAGAAATTGTATATATATACCATATTGACTGTAACTGGAGTTATTAGTTTAATTGTAAGCTATATGGATATATATTCTGAAAGTTACAATACTTCATGGAAATATATTATAACTTTTTTAGTATTGCTAATACCAATAAGCGAGGTATTTATATCTATATTTAACTGGAGCATAAGCAGACTTACCAATCCTAATTTTATACCTAAAATAGAATTTAAACATGAGATACCTGAAGAATACAGCACTATTGTTGTCATACCTACATTGATTGAAAGTGTTTCCAGATTAAAAAGTCTTATAGATGAACTGGAGGTTTATTATCTTTCTAACGAGGAAAAAAATTTATATTTTGCAATCTTAGGAGATTTCAAGGACAGCACATCAGAGCATGAACCTGAAGATGAATTAATACTCAAAACAGCTTTAAATATGATTAAAAGATTGAATAATAAGTATTCAAATGGTGAAAATGACAAGTTTTATTTTTTAAATAGGTATAGAAAATACAATGAAAAAGAAGAAAAATGGATAGGATGGGAAAGAAAACGTGGAAAGCTTATGGAATTCAATTCTTTGATAAGAGGAGACAAATCCACGAGTTACAATGTTATAAGTGGAGATATAAAGAATTTATACAAAGTAAAATATGTAATAACGTTGGATGCAGATACAAAACTTCCGAAAGATACTGCAAAAGTGCTTGTAGGTGCCATGGCACATGTTTTAAATAAACCATACGTAATTAATGGCAAAATAGTGAGAGGACATGGACTTATGCAGCCTAGAGTAAGTGTAGGCACTCTAAGTGCAAACAAGACTATCTATTCCAGTATTTTTTCAGGAGATACTGGAATAGATTTATATACAAATGCTGTATCTGATGTGTATGAAGATTTATTTGATCAAGGAATATTTACAGGAAAAGGAATTTACGATGTAGATATTTTTATGAACATATTAAAGGATAAGATACCTGAAAATTCAGTTTTAAGTCATGATCTTTTGGAAGGTTCTTATGTAAGAGCTGGACTTTTAACAGATGTTGAACTTATAGATGGATATCCTGCATATTACAATTCGAGTTCCAAAAGACTGCATAGATGGGTTAGGGGTGATTGGCAGCTTATTCCTTGGATCTTTAAAAAAAGTAAATTAAATGGATTATCAAGATGGAAAATAGTTGATAATTTAAGGAGAAGCTTACTGGCACCTTTTATAATAATGCTTATTTTCTGGTCTATTATTGTATTTAAAAATCCAGACAAAGGTCTTACTATAGCGCTGATAACTCTCATGTGTCCTGTATTTTTTAATGCATCAGATTGTGTTGTAATGCCATCTAGGGGAATAAGTCTTTCAGGAAAAGTTGATAATTTTAAAACTGCACTTGAACAGTTTTTGCTTATATTTATATTTTTACCATACAAGGCATATTTGATGTTAGATGCTATAATTAGAACTTTATACAGGCTTTTTGTAAGTAGAAAACATCTACTTCAATGGACTACTGCGGCAGATGTAGAGATGAATTCAGGCAAGACATTTTACGACTATATAAGAACTATGTATTCAGGCAGTCTAATAGGATTATTTATTGGAATCTTGGCTTTTTATAATTCTAAATTTACGGGCTTTTTAATGATGCCATCCTGCATTGTATGGTTTTTGTCACCATATATTGCATATAAAATAAGTATGGATAAAAAAGTTAATAAAGATGATTTGAGCATGAAACAGAATAACATTTTAAAAGAAATTGCAAGGAGAACATGGGCATATTTTGAAGATTTTGTTTCAGAAGAAACCAACTGGCTCTCTCCTGATAATTATCAAGAATATCCAAAGTTGGGTATAGCATATAGAACTTCGCCGACTAATATGGCAATGGGGATAACTTCAAATACAGCTGCATATGACTTGGGATATATAACTTTGGATAAACTTCAATTTAGACTTGAAAAAATAGTTTCTAATATGGAAAGTCTGGATAGATTTAAAGGACATTTTTATAATTGGTACGATATAAAATCAAAAAAACCACTTCACAATTATATATCTACAGTGGATAGTGGTAACCTGGTTTGTTATGTATGGCTTACAGAAGAAACTCTTTCTGGGTATCTAAAATCACCTATTTTGAATAAAAATTTTATTCGTGGTGTATATGATACTATAAATTTGGCACAACAGGAAATTAAAAATATAAATGAAATAAAAGGTATTTATAATGAAAATATAAATCAAATTAATGAAAAAAAAGAAATGAACATTTATATGCTTCAAAATTTTTTGGATGATTTACAGAAAAAGTGTGATGAGGTATTAAAAAAGTATAAGAATTTATACTGGAATAAAAAACTTAAAGAAACTTTAAATGACTTTACTGATTTTATCAATAAATATTTACAATGGGTTAATGATGATTTTTATAAAAATTCAAATAAACAAGATAAGTCAGCAGAAATTAAAGATATTCTTTATAAAGTTACCTGTGATATACCTGTTGAGGATATACCAGGGAATTTAGAAAAGGCAATTGATTATTTTAAGACATATTCTAATGAAGATGAAATAGAAAAGTTTAGAAACAATCTAAAAATAAGTCTTGAAAATATAAATACTTTAATATCTAAAATTAAAGATTTAATAGAAAGATTTAAAGCTATTGATGACTCTCATGATTTCACAGTACTATATGATAGCAAAAGACAGCTTTTTTCTATAGGATACGATGCAGATAAAAGCTTTCAAGATAAAAGCTATTATGATATTTTAGCTTCTGAGGCAAGGCAGGCAAGTTTTATAGCTATAGCAAAAGGTCAGATAGAGAAAAATCACTGGTTTAAATTAAGCAGATCCATGGCACTTGCATTTAAAGAAAAAATTCTAGTATCCTGGTCAGGTACTATGTTCGAATATTTGATGCCTCTTATTATAATGAAGTCATTTCCAGGTACTCTTCTTGGCGAAACTTATAAAAATGTAGTTGAAGTTCAAAAAAGTTATGGAAAGAAAATGGGCATTCCATGGGGAATATCTGAGTGTGCTTACTATAGCTTTGATGCTAACTCTGCATATCAGTATAAAGCTATAGGAGTGCCGGACATAGGATTAGATAGAAATATGGCAAACGAAAGAATTGTTGCACCATATGCATCTGTTATGGCACTTCAAGTGAATAAAAAAGATGCATTTTATAATATTAAAAGATTAATTGCTGATGGATTAAAGGGAAGATATGGATTATATGAATCTGTAGATTATACTAGAGGACATTTAGAAAAAAATAAAAGGAAAATAGTAAAATGTTTTATGATACATCACCAGGGAATGAGTCTTATGTCACTTGACAACTCATTAAATGATAATATAATCCAAAAAAGATTTCATAGTATACCGAGGGTAAAAGCTGTAGAATTATTGCTTCAAGAAAAAATGCCAAAAACTATTGTGTATGATAGAAGAGAAAAAAAGAAATCCGTATACTCTAAAAAAGAAAATTTTCTTATGGCAGAAAGAAAATATACTACTGCAAATACAAAATTTCCTGAAACAAATATAATGTCAAATGGAAGTTATTCTATTATGATAACAAATAGCGGAAGCGGGTATAGTAAAAAAGATGAAATGTCAGTTTACAGGTGGAGAGAAGATTCTACTTTAGATGATACAGGAATGTTCTTTTATATAAAAAATATAAATTCAAATGAATACTGGAGTGCGGCTTACGAACCGTGCAAATATACGGGCGAGGATTACAAGGTTGTATTTTCAGAAGACAAAGCTGAATTTGAGAGAAAAGACGGAAATCTAAAAACCTATACGGAAGTTACTGTATCTCAGGAAGATGATGTAGAAATCAGAAAAATTTCAATAACAAATAATAGCAGTCATGTAAGAGAAGTTGAAGTTACAAGTTATCTTGAAGTTACACTGGCTCCTTATAGTGCAGATTTGGTTCATCCATCATTTAGCAACTTGTTTATAGAGACAGAATTTTTAAAGAGTCCAATGTGTTTGATGGCGAGCAGGAGACCTAGAACTAAGGGAGCAGAAAAAAATTGGCTTATGCAGACTGCTGCAGTAGAAGGTACTCAAATCGGTTCAGTACAGTATGAGACCAGCAGGGAAAATTTTATAGGAAGAAATAGAGATATTTCAAATCCTAAAGCTATGGATAATGACACGCAGCTTACCATGACGGTTGGAGCAGTAATTGATCCTATAATTAGTTTGAGAGTCAGGATGAAAATACAACCTGGTAAAACATGTAGAATTGCATACTCTGTAGCGGTTTCAAATTCGAGAGAAAAGATCATAGATTTGGCTGAAAAATATGGGAATATGGGTAACATAAATAGAATATTTGAGCTTTCTAAAAATGAAATGAATATGCAAACTCAGTATCTTGGCTTAAAGGCATCCAGAATTAGCATGTATCAAATAATGGCATCAAGAATACTGTTTTTAAATAGGCTTCTAAAGGATAGAAGCAAGCATATTATGAATATACAGAAAGGGCAATCTTCACTGTGGCCTTATGGGATTTCAGGTGACTTGCCTATAATATTGCTTATAACGAGAAATAAAAAAGATATATATTTGGTTAGACAAATTTTATGTGCACATGAGTATTGGGGACTAAAAGGATTGAAAGTAGATCTTGTTATACTTAATTTAGAAGGAAATTCTTATGTTCAGCCAATGCAAAATGAGATAAACGAGCTCATAGATTCAAGCCATCTTAGAAACAAGAAGAACCAATTTGGTGGAGTATTTGTTTATAATAAAGAAACCATGAAAGAAGAAGATATTGAGCTTATAATGGCTATAGCAAGACTTGTTGTGGATAGTGCAAATAGAGATTTATTCAAGCACATAAAAGAAAATGAGATTAAAAGTAATGAAATTTATAAAAATGAAATTAAATCACAGCAGGCAGAGAAGTCTACATTTAGTTATGGAATTGATACATCAAAATTACAATACTTTAATGGCTTGGGTGGATTTTCAAAACAGGGCGATTCCTATATTATAGTGCTTAAAGATTACAATAATACACCTGCTCCGTGGATAAATGTAATATCAAATAAAAGTTTTGGATTTCATGTATCAGAAGGAGGAGCTGCCTATACCTGGAATAAGAACAGCAGAGAAAATAAATTGACATCATGGACGAATGATGCAGTAGTAGATGGAGAATCAGAAGCTATATATATAAAAGATGAGGAGACAGGAAGAGTATGGAGCATATCACCTAAACCTATAAGGGATGGTGGAGAATATGTTATAGAACATGGCTTCGGATATTCTAATTTTAAGCATACTGTAAGTGACATATGTGGAGAAGTTACTATGTTTGTGGATATGGATGAAAGTGTAAAAGTATGTACAATAAAATTAAAAAATATTGGTAAAAATATAAGAAAACTTTCTTTAAGTTATTATGCAAAACTCGTTTTAGGTGTTGCCCATGAACAGACAGCCCAATATATATTTACAGGCTTTGAACCAAATAACCAGTATATTTATGCAAGAAATCCATACAGCCAATATTTTGGAAAACTGATATGTTATTTAAAAATTATCGGAGGAGAAGAGATATCCTACACGGGAAATAGAGAAGAATTCATAGGCAGGGGCTGTAGTTTTAAAGATCCAGGAGGACTTAGAAAAGAAAAATTGTCAGATGAAGTAGGAGCTGGATTTGATCCATGTTTATCTGAAAGTGTAGGTGTAACCCTGAAACCTAATTCAGAAAAACAATTGGTAGTTTTACTGGGACAGGAAGATAAACAGGACAATATAGAAAGAATTATAAAAAAGTATAATGAGCCAGGTATTGCAGAGAAGGAGCTTGAACATTCTAAAGAATTCTGGAGGGAATTTCTTGGAAGGATACAGGTGAATACCCCAGATAAATCAGTGAATATTATGCTCAACGGATGGCTTATATATCAGGCGCTTAGCTGCAGATACTGGTCAAGAACAGCCTTTTATCAATCAGGAGGAGCATATGGCTTTAGAGATCAACTTCAGGATGTAATGGCAATTGGCTATCTAAACCCGGATATAACAAGACAGCATATAGTATACAGTTCTACAAGACAATATTTAGAAGGTGATGTACAACATTGGTGGCATCCAGTTGTAGATAGTGGTATAAGGACGAAATTTTCAGATGATCTTCTCTGGCTTCCATATGTAACAGCAGATTATATAGAAAATACAGGAGATTATAGTGTATTGAAAGAAGAGACGAAATATCTGGAAGACAGTATTTTAAAAGAAAATGAAGATGAGAGATACAATATATCCAGGGTTTCAGATAAAAAAGGTTCTGTCTATGAGCACTGTATTAAAGCAATAGACAGAGCGTGTAAGTTCGGAACACACAATATTCCTCTTATGGGTTCTGGAGACTGGAATGATGGAATGAGTACAGTAGGTAATAAAGGCAGAGGTGAAAGTGTATGGCTTGGCTGGTTCTTATATGATATATTAGATAAATTTATACCTATATGTAATTATAATATGGATATAAAAAATGCTGAAAGGTATAAAGAACTTAAAAATTTTATAAAAGATAGCCTGGAAAAAAATGCATGGGATGGAAGCTGGTATAAGAGAGCTTATTTTGATGATGGCACTTCACTAGGTTCAATGGAAAATGATGAATGCAGAATTGACTGTATAGCTCAAGCCTGGGCAGTTATATCAAAAGCTGCAAAAGAATCAAGGGCAAAAGAAGCACTGGAGGCTTTATACAGAAATTTGGTTAAAAAGGATAAAGGCATTGTTCTGCTTTTGACGCCTGCTTTTAATAATTCAAATTTAGAGCCTGGGTATATAAAAGGATATTTACCTGGTATAAGAGAAAATGGAGGTCAATATACTCATGGAGCTATATGGTCAATAATTGCATTTGCCGATATGGGATATAATAATCAGGCATATGATATATTCAGTATGTTGAATCCAATAAATCACAGCAAATCTTATTTGGATTGCAGAGTGTATAAATTGGAGCCTTATGTAATTGCGGCAGATGTATATAATTCTAAAAATAATGAAGGAAGAGGTGGATGGAGCTGGTATACAGGTGCTGCAGGCTGGATGTATAGAGCAGGCATGGAAAGTATACTTGGATTTAAGTTTAAAGGCAAGGAAGGTTTTACTGTAAAGCCATGTATTCCTGACAGCTGGAAAGAATACAGCATAAAGTATAAAAAAGATAAATGCATATATGACATTAAAATAGCAAGAGATATCCATAAAGGAATTTTTGTCGATGGAGAAAAAATGAAAAATAATATAATTCCATTTTTAAACGATGGAATACATAAAATAATTGTAAATATATAAAATTATATAAAATCATGAAATAATTTTTTATGATTTGCAGTTTTAAGTATTTTAGTATATAATTTTATATAAAATTATATACTAAAATGTTCTGATGATGAAAAACAAGTAGATTTAAAAACAGATTTTTAGAGAGCTGCAGGGTGCTGAAAATGCAGAAGTTATGCTTGAATCGAATGGGATTTTTGAAGAAAGTATGTTTATTTAATAAGGAAAAGATATATTTTATCTTTTTGAATTTAGGTGGCACAGTGTTAATACACCCTATGATATTAAAATATCATAGGGTTTTTTAGTTGTAGTTATATGAATGAAATAATACATAGAAGGGCAGGTATAATTTATGGAAGAAAAAAAGAAGAGAATATTTAGTGGGATTCAGCCATCGGGAAATCTTACTATTGGAAATTATTTAGGAGCACTGAAAAACTGGGTAAAGCTCCAAGATCAGTATGAATGCTATTTTTGTGTAGTTGATTTACATGCTATAACAGTAAGACAGGAGCCTAAGGATTTAAGAAGGAGAACACTTGAAGTTCTTGCTATATATCTTGCAGCAGGAATAGATCCAGAAAAAAATACAATATTTATTCAATCTCACGTTTCTACTCATTCTGAAGCTGCATGGCTTTTAAATTGTTTCACATATGTAGGTGAACTTAGCAGAATGACACAGTATAAAAGTAAATCCAAGAAATATAGTGATTCTGGAGAACCTATAAGTGCGGGACTTTTAAATTATCCTGTTTTAATGGCAGCAGATATCCTCCTGTATAATGCAGATCTTGTACCGGTTGGCAAGGACCAAACGCAGCATATAGAAATTACACGTGATATAGCTCAGAGATTTAATAGTCTATACAGTCCTACTTTTACTCTGCCAGAAGGATATATACCAGAAAGTGGAGCTAAAATTATGGACCTTCAGGAACCTAATAAAAAAATGTCAAAGTCATCTGATAATCCTAATAGTTTTATATTAATTATGGATCCACCAGATGTTATAAGAAGAAAGATAAATAGATGCGTAACTGATAGTATTGGAAAGGTAAAATATAGCGATGAACAGCCTGGAATAAAAAATCTTATAAATATACTTATAGCAATACAGGGAACTACAGCAGAAGCTGTAGAAAAAAAATACGAAAATGTAGGTTATGCAGAATTTAAAAATGATGTAGCAGAAGCTATAATTGGAGAACTTAAACCAATTCAAGATAAAGTAAATAAGTATCTTCAAGATAAAGACTATTTGGAAGAAATATATAAAAAAGGTGCAGAAAAGGCATATTATGTATCAAACAAGGTACTTAGAAAGATGCAGAAGAAAATAGGATTTATTCCACCAGCTAGATAGTTCTTAGTTTTAAGATAAAGATTATTGTAATAAATACAAATACAGCAAAACCTACCTGTAACAATCAGGTGGATTTTGCTGATAATTATTTAATTTAGGATACCTGAAAGTACAAATTTATTTATAACATGAGCTACTCCATTTTCCTCATTTGTCTTTGTAACATAATTTGCAATATTTTTAACTTCTGTGGCAGCATTTCCCATAGCTACACCAAGTCCTGCATATTTTATCATGTGAACATCATTGAATGAATCACCAATGCATATAACTTCACTTTTATCTATTCCAAATTTTTTAGCTAGAACATCAACACCGTGACCTTTATTTGTATTCTTGTTCATAAATTCGAGAATTTCAGGTTCACTTCTAACTACAGTATATTTATCATATATTTCTTTTGGAAGTTTAGATATACACCTGGATAAATCAGGCCCTTCACCTAAAAACATAAATTTAAATATATTTTCATTTTCAGAAACATTTTCAATACTGCCTATTTTAAAAGTTATTTTATTTAGATAAGCATCTAATTCACTATATTTATTTTTTATGGGTGATACAGAAGAATCTTTTAGTGCTATTTGTGGATATATATTTGGTGCTTTGCTTAATTTATAAATAAATTCAATATCGTCTTGTGATAGCGTATCCTGAGATATTATCTTGTGAGACATTGTATTTTCAACTACAGCTCCATTAAATCCAACAGCATAATTTGAATCAGAAATTAAATCGAGCTGCTTAAGGTATTTTTCAATACCTTTTATAGGGCGTCCGGTAGCAAGTGATACTTTCGTTCCATGCTCAACTGCTTTTTTTATTGCTTCAATGTTTTCATTTGATATAGTTTTATTATCTTTTAATAAAGTTCCATCCATATCTATTGCGATTAATTTATACATAGTTACCTCCATGATATATAATTATATCATCACATGGTTTTTATAGCATTAGTTTTAATTTTTATATTTTGTCATATTCAGTAATTACTTTAATAATTAAACGTTTAACAGAAGTAATGTATTACTAAAATAGTTATATTGACATCATTGTTTAATAAAGTTAAAATCATTGATGAGAGTAAAAAAAGAAGAGAGGGAAAGTTGTGGCAGACTTAAAAAAGGAAATAGAAAAAAGAAGGACTTTTGCAATAATATCTCACCCAGATGCAGGTAAAACCACACTTACAGAAAAATTACTGCTTTATGGAGGTGC
This sequence comes from Clostridium algifaecis, assembly GCF_017874415.1. Lineage (GTDB taxonomy): Bacteria > Bacillota > Clostridia > Clostridiales > Clostridiaceae > Clostridium_B > Clostridium_B algifaecis. The sequence continues at coordinate 26,853 of NZ_JAGGLM010000006.1, read as the reverse complement.
CATAAGACTTGCAGGCTCGGTTAAAGCTAGAAAAGCGTCAAAACATGCAGTATCGGACTGGATGGATATAGAAAAAAAGAGAGGAATCTCTGTCACATCATCAGTTATGCAGTTTAACTATGATAATTATTGCATAAATATACTTGATACACCAGGACATCAAGACTTCAGTGAAGATACATACAGGACTTTAATGGCAGCAGATAGTGCTGTTATGGTAATAGATGCAGCTAAAGGAGTAGAGGAACAGACCAAAAAATTATTTCATGTATGCAGTTTAAGGGGAATTCCTATATTTACTTTTGTAAACAAAATGGATAGAGAGAGCAAAGATCCTTTTGAACTTATGGAAGATATAGAAAATGTACTTGGAATAAAATCATATCCTATGAATTGGCCTATAGGCTCAGGAGCTGAGTTTAAGGGAGTTTATGATAGAAATAAGAATATAATAGAAGCTTTTAATGGTGGAAATCATGGGCAAACTACAGTTAAATCTGTAGAAGGAGGTGTAGATGATGAGGTATTTAAGGACCTTATAGGAGATTCACTTCATTCAAAGCTAAAAGAAGATATAGAACTTTTAGATATAGCAGGAGATCAATTTGATATAGAAAAGGTTAAAACTGGGGAACTTACACCAGTATTCTTTGGAAGTGCCTTGACTAACTTTGGAGTAGAACCTTTTTTAAAAGAATTTTTAAAACTGACTACATCGCCTACTCCAAGGATGTCAGATAAAGGTGAAGTAGATGTATTTGAAGAACCATTTTCTGCTTTCGTATTTAAAATACAAGCTAATATGAATCCAGCCCATAGGGATAGAATCGCATTTATGAGAATATGTTCGGGTGAATTTAAAAAGGGTATGGAAGTGTTTCATGTCCAGGGCAATAATAAGGTAAAACTTGCCCAACCGCAGCAGTTTTTAGCACAAAACAGAGAAATTGTAGAAAAAGCTTATGCTGGAGATATAATAGGTGTATTTGATCCTGAAATTTTTAATATAGGAGATACTCTTTGCATGTCCCAGAAAAAATTTAAATTTGAAGGAATACCTATATTTGCACCTGAACATTTTGCAAGAGTTAGAACTATAGATACCATGAAGAGAAAGCAATTTATAAAAGGGATAAATGAAATATCGGAAGAAGGAGCAATTCAGGTATTTAAAGAATTAAATATTGGAATTGAAGAGATAATAGTTGGTGTAGTAGGTGTACTGCAGTTTGAAGTTCTTGAATATAGAATGAAAAATGAGTATAATGTTGATTCAAAAATAGAAATACTTCCATATAGAGCTATAAGATGGATTGAGAAAACTGATTCTAGTATTGAAGATCTTGTACTTAGCAGTGACACTAAGAAAGTTAAAGATTTAAAAAATAGGGATCTTTTGATATTTCAAAATGAGTGGTCAATTAGCTGGGCGCTTGAACACAATAAAGGATTGGTTCTATCCGACATAGGAAAATCAGAGTAATTAAAGATGAAATTCAAAATAATTATATATAAAATTAACTGTCTCAAAATCTATTTTGAGACAGTTTTATATTTAAAGTTAAATTTTAATCCATAGTATCTAAATAATAATTAGTTATAGTTATATAAGAAGTTTTCCTTTTTTTATAGTAAAATCTGTCTAAAGGTTTTTGTATAACATGCTGTATTTTTGCCATTAAAAAATCTACTAACTTTACAGTTAAATAAGCTAAAATCATACCAGCAATTACATCAATTACCCAGTGAACTTCTAAATATAATGTAGAAAATGCTACACTTAAACAGAAAAACGACATAAATATTTTAAAAAGCTTGTCCTTTTCTCTTAAAACCAATAGAAACATTGCAAAAGTTATGGAAGTATGCATGGATGGAAAACAATTTAATGCTGTTCCAGCGGCAGCAGCACCAGTTAAATGCCTGTCTAATCCATCAGGTTGTCCTAATACGTACCATACTTCTTGAAGATGAAAAGTCAAATAAAAGGGTGTTATCAAAAATACTTGTACTATATGTGCTGATAAAGCATATCTTATCATTTTTTTTAAATCTCTTGTAATTGCAGATCTATATATTACAAGCAAAGCAGGTAATACAAAGCCATTGTTATAAACCATCCTAAAGAACCATGTTAAAGTTTCTGATTTGTATAATCTTGCAAAACTTCCATCATTAAAAGGTATTTTGCTGAATATGGGATTTAAATCAATAACTATCCTTTGACCTATCTGCCAGTTCAATATTTTTCCCCACATTGCATATCCATTTTTATTTAAGTAGATAAGAAATAGAAAAAAAGGAACAGCTAATACTAAAAAAGGAATTAATTTTACATCATTTCTCATATCTTTATAGGCAGAGAATGCCATAAAGGCTAGTACAAATAAGTAAATTTTACTAGTTAAACTAATTGAATGAAATTTAGAAAGATGTATGGCGCTTTTTAGAAAATAAATTCCTATTAAAATGAAGTAATATTTATAAAATAAATCCCAAATTTTATTTAATACATACTTTAAAGTTTGGAATGAACTTTTTTCAATAACATTGTACATAAAATTTTCTCCTCCTTATACACAAAATAAATTATATCACTAGTAATAGCTTAAGTACATAGTGTAATTTAACAAAAACTTAAATAAATTAACATGTACTTAAGAATTAATTCGGTATTGGAGTAAAATTAGCTGTGAAAAGTAAAATTTGCACTATTTTGAGTTATAAAGAGGGTAAAATAATTATTTATACATTTTTTTTATGTATAAATAATATGTCGATTATGAACATTAGTAACAAACTAACAAGTATTATGTTTACAAGTAAGCCGCTTATTTTTAGTGCTGCTGTAATTAATACAATTACAAGTATTAAGCTAAAGAGCCATTTGAAGAAAATCATATAAATTTATTGCCAAAGTAAAAATAGCAATAGTACCTCCCTTATAGAATATTTTTATGTATTAGTCGTATATTATTATTTACATTATTGAATAAATTTATTATAGTAAAATTTTAACATTTTCATAATAATGTATGGGTACATTTTGAAATTTGTGGTTATACAAATATAATATATACTATTAATAAATACAGGGGGTTCTTATTTAAAATGGAAGAAAAGAATTTAAATTTAAGTAAATTGAAAATCCAGGACATTATACAAATAGCTCTTATGGCTGCAGTAACTTATATTGCGACAGCAGTTATAAATATACCTAGTGGGGTGGTATTTAAAGGTGTAGTCCATTTGGGAGACAGCATGGTGCTGTTAGCTGCTATTTTATTAGGAAAGAAGAAAGCTTTCTTTTCAGCAGCTGTAGGAATGAGTTTATTTGATATTTTATCACCATATGCTATATGGGCACCATTTACTTTCTTTATAAAAGGTATTATGGCTTATATTGCTGCATCTATTGCATATAGAAGTAGCTACAATGGAGAAAAAATATGGAATAATATAATAGCTTTTGTAGCTGCAGGTATATGGATGATAGCTGCATATTATTTTGCAGGTGTTATACTAATGCATTTTGTAACAAATATAAAATTTTCTCAGGCATTTATAATGTCAGCAGCTGAAATCCCGGGAAATATAGCCCAATCAATAGCAGGTGCAGCTATAGCATTGCCACTTGGAAAGATATTAAAAAAAGCAAATATTATAAGAAACAAATAATAAATAAAGGAGAGGATTATCCTCTCCTAATTATTCACTATCTTCTTGATCTATTCTTTTCAGCTTTTCTTTTCCTTCTACATTCTGGGCATCTTACAGGATCATTTTCGAAACCTTTTTCTTTGTAGAATTCTTGTTCACCTTCTGTAAATACGAATTCTTTTCCGCAGTCTTTACATACAATAGTCTTATCTGCCATTAAAAAAACCTCCTTAAAATCATAGGACTAATTTATTCTTGATAACTACCCCTTAGATTTATTAAGGAGAAATTGGTACCTTGAAAAAATTTGGCCTACTTACAAAATAATTAGAGTAAAACTCTAAACTAATTATATCATATGGCAATAAAAAAACAATATAAAACTAAATATGTATCATTGGATCAAATCTAAACAATAATTTACTGAAATTATATTAAATAATACCTTAAATAAGGGTATAATTAAATTAATAGACTGAACAGTTAATTAGTTGAGGATGATTATTGTGGATACAAAAAAATTTTTAAATTTACTTAGAAAACCGGAAGGCTCAAAATTAGATTTTAAGCAATGTATAGAAATTGATATTGATTCTGGAAGAAAGGAATTGGCTAAAGACATATGCGCCATAGCTAATTCAAGAGGCGGAAGGGGTCATCTTGTTATTGGAGTTGAGGACAAGAGCAAAAGAATACTAGGCATTTGCAAAAACGATTTAAATGAAGAAAAAATTCAGCAGATTGTTAGTTCAAGAATAGATCCGCCAGTTCCAGTGTCATTGGAGTTTATAAAATATGAAGACAAGGATATAGCAATTATAAATATATATGATGGACCTCAAAAACCTTATCAAATGAGGGATAATGGTGCTTTTTACATAAGAAGGGGATCAACTAATGATACTATGAGAAAGCAGGAAATAGTGTCTACTATAAGTGAAAATCTTATATTAAATTCTGAGCTTTGTCCTGTACCACACAGTGATTTAAGTTGTATCGATAAAGAAATTGTAGATAATTATTTTAGAATTCAAGGTATAGGGATCAATGAAGAAAATAGAGTTAAGCTTATGGAAAATGCTTCAATTATATATATGGATAAAGATACCGGCAAATATATGGTAACATTAGGAGGACTTTTAGTATTTTCAAAGATTAATAATATATATTTACCACATAATATGATAAAAATAATTGATAAAGTAAATAATTATTCACAGCCAATTATAGTTCGTGGTGATCTCTTGTATATCATAAATAAGACAGAGGAGATTTTATCAAATATAATTTATAAATCCTATCCTTTAGAAGCGTTAAACGAAGGAATAAGAAATGCTGTACTTTATAGAGATTATTCTGATTTCTCAAGAGAAATAAAAATTGTAATTGATAATAATAGTATTACGGTTTCAAGTCCTGGTATACTTATAAGGAGAAATAATACCAATTCTTATAATTATGTAAATAGAAATACATGGATATACGAAAAAATGATTACCTTAGACGATAAGGACAGATTTATCAAGGCTGGAGATGGCTTTAATAAAATGAAGAAAGCTTTTAGAAATAAGGGAAGAATAAAATTTATAAACTCAATGAAGAATGATAATTTCAAGGTTATTTATCCGGGAATTAAAAAGTTTAAATAGTTTATACTCTGCAACTGTTGATAAAAAGGAGCTTTAATTATATACTAATATTTATGATAATACATAACTATTAGTATATTTTAATATGTAGTTTTATTATAAACTCTACATCTAAGCTAAATATATGGCATTTTTAAAGAAATAAATGGAAGAATTAAAAGAAAAAAACTATTCGAAAGGTGGAACATAATTTGGATAATGTTTATGATACTCTGCTGGAACGTGGTTACATAAAACAGACTACACATGCAGAAGAAATAAGAGAATTACTTGGGAAAGAGAAGGTAACTTTTTACATAGGATTTGATCCAACAGCAGATAGTCTTCATGTAGGACATTTTGTTCAAATGATGGTTATGGCACATATGCAAAAGGCAGGACACAGGCCTATAGCATTATTTGGTGGAGGAACAGGTATGGTAGGTGATCCATCAGGAAAGACAGACATGAGAAAAATGCTATCTAAAGAACAGATAGAGCACAATGTCAATATGTTTAAAAAACAATTTTCGAGAATTGTAGATTTTAGTGAAGGAAAAGCTATAATGGAGAATAATGCAAACTGGCTTTCTAAGCTAAACTATATTGATTTTCTTCGTGATATCGGAGTTCATTTTTCTGTAAATAAAATGCTTACGGCAGAATGTTTCAAACAGAGACTTGAGAGAGGATTATCATTTCTTGAATTTAATTATATGCTTATGCAGGGTTACGATTTCCTTGAATTAAATAGAAGATATGGCTGTATTCTTGAAATGGGTGGAGATGATCAGTGGTCAAATATACTTGCAGGAGTGGATTTGATTAGAAGAAAAGAAAAGAAAGCTGCATATGGAATGACGTTTGCTCTTTTAACCAAGAGCGATGGCAAGAAGATGGGTAAAACTGAAGGTGGAGCTATATGGCTGGATAAGGAAAAAACAAGTCCATATGAATTTTATCAGTACTGGAGAAATGTAGATGATTCAGATGTTGAAAAGTGTCTGGCACTTTTGACTTTTTTACCTATGGATGAAGTTAGGAGACTTGGTTCACTTAAGGATTCTGAAATAAATAAGTCTAAGGAAATTCTTGCCTATGAGGTTACAAAATTAATTCATGGAAAAGAAGAAGCTGATAAAGCTAAAAAGGCTGCGGAGGCATTGTTCTCAGGCGGATCGAATATGGATAATGTTCCAACTGTTGAAATAGAAAAAGCTGAAATTAACTCTGGAATAGTAGATATTATTGTCAAAACAGGAATATTGCCATCCAAGAGTGAAGCAAGAAGACTTATAAAACAAGGTGGACTTACCATAAATGGCGAAAAAGTTACTGATGCTAATGCAGTAATTACTAATGAGGACTTTAAAGATGGAAGTATGCTTATAAGAAGAGGAAAGAAAAATTACAACAAAGTTGTAATAAAATAATGAGTTTAAATTAAATATAATAGTGGAAGGATGCAAGCTAATGCATAACCTTCCGCTATTTTTGAGAATTTTAACTTGCTATAAATTCTGCTCCATTTACATGTACAGTTTCTCCTGTTATGTAGGAGGCATCAGGAGATGCTAAAAATACATATGTTGATGTAAGTTCTACTGGTTGAGCAGGTCTGCCGATAGGAACATTTGATCCAAATTTTCCTACTTTTTGTGGACTATATGAAGAAGTAGTAAGAGGTGTCCAAACAGGTCCCGGTGCAACAGCATTTACTCTTATATTTCTTTTTATTAGAGATAGAGCTAGAGAACGGGTAAATGAAATGATAGCACCTTTTGTAGAAGAATAATCAATTAATACTTCACTCCCTTTATAAGCAGTTACAGAAGAAGTATTTATTATACAGGAGCCAGGTTTTAAATGAGGTACAACTGCTCGTGTTAGATAGAACATACTGAATATATTGGTTTTGAATGTTTTTTCTAGCTGCTCATCTGTTATATCTTCAATGCTGTTTTGGGGAAATTGAACTGCTGCATTATTTACGAGTATATCTATTTTATTGAATTTATCCATAGTTTTTTTTACTGCAGTCTTGCAAAAATTATCATCTGATATATCACCAGGTAAAAGTAAGCATTGTCTTCCAGTGTTCTCTATAATTTTTTGGGTTTCTACTGCATCTGAATTTTCATCATAATAAACTATGGCTAAATCTGCACCTTCTTTTGCAAAAGCTATAGCAGTAGCTTTTCCTATACCACTGTCACCACCTGTAATCAGAGCAACTTTATCCTTTAATCTAAAAGAGCCTTTATAATCTGGATCTTCCCATACTGGTTTTGGATTCATCTGAGATTCTATTCCAGGTTGTTTATTTTGACTTTGTTCTGGAACCGATTTTGGAAAATTTAAATAAATATTATCGTTCATATAAATGCTACCTCCTGTATTTTAAAATAACAATATTAGTATGAACAGTTTATAAGATTTTAATTAGTTAAATTTAGATATGTAAAAGATATGTTATTATAATTATATTCAGTTTATACAACACATGACATTTGGAGGTAATTTAATGAAAAAACGACTATTGGAACTTGACATATTGAGGGGATTTGCATTTATTTTAGTAGTAGTTGAACATACTTTAGGTGGATATTCTTACTCTAAAGATATTTCTACTAGTAACTTGTTTATAACAAGATTTATTTATACAATGTCCAAGCCAGCTGTTGTAATATTTTTGGCCTTGACTGCTATGGGATTAGTATATACATATTATGATAAATTTAATTTGAAAAGCTTTTATATAAAGAAATTAAAATTTCTGGTTATTCCATATATTATATTTTCGTTTTTGAATATAGTTTTTTTAAAGCATACAGATAGATTAAAAAGTTTTATAGCTCAAATTGTCACAGGAAATGCGGCATATCATTTGTGGTATATGGCAATGACTTTAAGAGTATATTTGTTTTTTCCTTTGATACTTTTAATTATAAGAAAAATAAATAAAAAGAGTATTTTAATAAAAGCAGGTTTCTTTATTTCTTATTTTTTAGGATATTTGTGGTTATTGAAAAATAATATTGATATAACAAATTTTTTAGGAACACTTATATTTAAAAATCCAGACGATTTGCAGCAGAGATTTATAAATATAACTCCGGTGCTCTGGTCATTATATTTTGTTGTAGGTGTATATATAATATTAAATTATGATAAATTTAAAGCGTTAATTTTAAAATACAAGAAAATTGTTACTGCTTTGTATGGTTTGACTCTTGCTTATAATTATTATGATGAGATACGTGATGTAATAGGAAATCCACTTCCATATATTAAATTCAACTATATTATAAATATTAACAGCAGAATACTATCTATATTGTTCTTTTATATTGTTTCCGCATATATTTTAAATAAAAGAAAAATATTGTCCAAGCTGCTTATGTTTATCGGAAAATATTCTTTCCCTGCATATATGTTTCATATAGTTGTAATACAGTATATTGTAAATAATTATCATCAAACAAAGAATTTGTATTCACCCATGTTATTGTTAATAGAGACGGTTATGTTTACTACAATTATTTTTTATGTAATTAATTATTTACCTTATAGTGAATATGCGATAGGTATAAAATCAAAGCCCAAAATAAATTTTGCTTCAGTTAAAAATTCATTTAAACATATTTTTTCATTAGATTAGTTTTCATATTATTCACAAGTTTGACATATGAGTAGCATTTTTATAATGTAATATTAAATTCAGATTGATTATAAGGAGGCTATTATGTTGAACAAAAAAATGAAATTTACAGGGGAAAATATTTTGTTATTATTAATTTTAGTATTATCTGCAATATTAAATTTCGCTAATTTGGGGATAGAGGGAAATGCAAATACTTTTTATGCGGCAGGTGTAAAAAGTATGATGATGAACTTTAAAAATTTCTTTTTTGCATCCTTTGATCCAGCAGGCTTTGTAACTATTGACAAACCACCTGTGGGGTTCTGGATTCAAACTATATCTGCAAAAATATTTGGATTCAGCGGTTGGAGTATAATTCTTCCACAGGCTCTTGCAGGAGTAATTTCAGTTGGAATTATATATCATATTGTTAAGAGATCTTTTGGAACTTCAGCAGGACTAATTGCAGCATTATGTCTTGCAGTAACTCCAATATCTGTAGCTGCAGGTAGAAATAATACAATTGATAATTTACTTGTACTGCCTTTATTACTTGCATGTTGGGCTGCTCTTATAGCTGCTGAAAAGGGAAAAACTAAATACCTTATGCTTAGTTTGGTTCTTGTAGGTATAGGATTTAATATAAAGATGGTGGAGGCATATATGGTAGCTCCTGCTATATATATAACTTATCTTCTAGCTTCTAATATGAATTTTAAAAAGAAAATAAGGGATCTTGTTCTAGGTACAGTTGTACTTTTAGTAGTATCACTGTCATGGGCGGTAGCTGTAGATTTGATACCAGCAGGCAGCAGACCTTATATAGGCAGCAGCACAAATAATACGGTTATGCAGCTTATAATAGGCCATAATGGACTTGAGAGAATTGGACTAGGCAAGAAAATTGCAGGTAGAAGTCAAAAGCAGCAGGGAATATTTAAAAGTGAATCAAGTAAAAATAATAATCGAAATAGAATTAATACATCAAATAAAAATATGCAATATGCAGGTGGTGGTCAAGCTGGCATGAGATCCAGTTCAAATTCTGGCATTTTTAGATTGTTTGCCAAAGGAAACATGTCAGATCAAATATCATGGCTTTTATTGTTTGCCATAATTGGATTTGTTGCTGCATCAATACAGGAAAAGTTAAAAGCTCCTTTTGATAATAAAAGAAAGCTGTCATTGATATTATGGATTATGTGGCTGCTGCCTGAATTTATATATTTTAGCTTTTCAAAAAACATAACCCACACATATTATCTAACGACAATGGCACCATCTATAGCAGCTTTGACTGGAATTGGATTATCGGCTATGTATGAATTTTATAAAAAAGGTGAGTCAAAGTCATGGATTTTACCAATAGCACTTATTGCAAATGGCTGTGCAGAGATGCTTATTTTATCTTATAATTATAATAGATCAAATGGATACAGGATTATAATTTTAGTAACAGGAATTTTATGCATTGTATCTTCAATTATATTGTGTATGGTAAACTTAACTAGAATCAAGAGAGAAAGTTCATACAAAGGTAATACTACAGCATTAAGTAAAGTATTAATTAGTGCTGCTTTTACAGGAGTTTTAATCGCTCCTACAGTTTGGTCGTTTACTCCAATGTTTTATAAGATGAATGGAAGCAGTCCTTCAGCCGGGTTAGAACTTGCAAGCTCTAATGAACAGAGAAATTCAGGTACTGGTAATAATTCGAAGCTTATAAAATTCTTAGAGAATAACAAGACAAATGAAAAATATCTTGTTGCGGTTCCTTCAGCTAATTCTTATGGTTCTGATCTAATACTTAAAACTGGTGAGCCTGTAATGGCAATTGGAGGATTTAGTGGTTCCGATCCAATACTTACTGTAGAAAAGTTTAAAAAATTAGTTGATAGTGGAGCTTTAAGGTATGCTTTGGTGAATACAGACAACAATAGAGGTTTCGGAGGTGCTGGCGGAAATAATTCAAATAATAATATCATGAATTGGATTAAAGAAAATGGAAAAGTTGTTCCAAATAGTAAATGGAATAATTCCAATACTTCAAAGAGCCAGGAAAAAAATCAAAGATTTAATAATGGGGCTGCTGAATTATATGACCTAAAAAGATAATAGCTATTGATAAAAATGCAATAAAAACAGTAATTAAATGAGGAATATAGTTATGAAAATGAAAATTCTTTTTATAGCACCATATTTGGGACTGAAAGAACTAGCAATGTCAGTTTTAGAGGAAAAGGAATATGAAGGTATACAGATTGATGTGTATCAAGGAAATTATGAAAATGGACCAAAACTTCTAAAGAAACTTAAGGCTGATGAAAATTATAGTGCGATTATAACAAGGGGCGGCACAGTTGAAGTATGCAAGAAGGTTACAACAACGCCAATCATTGAAGTTTATTCAAATGCTTTTGATATACTTAGAATTTTAAAATTGTCTGAAGGGTATACGGGAAAGAAAATATTTTTAGCTTATCAAAGCATTTTTAAGTCATTCAAACAGTTAAGTGAACTTATGGGATATTCCATAAGTTCACAATGTTATTTTGAGCATAAAGAAGTAAAAAGCATAATTGAAAAACTAAAAAAAGAAAACTATGAACTAGTAATTGGAGATAATATTGTATATGAGACAGCACAAGAATTAGGAATGAACAGTATATTGCTTACTAGTGGAATAGAAAGTGTAAAAAGTGCTATTGAAGAGGCAGTGAGATTATGCAATGCTATTTATAAAAATGAAGATCAAATTACTTTATCAAATAATTACGCATATGATAAGAAGATAGAAAAAGATAATGTCAATAAATTTGTGAGAATTTTAAATGCAGATGAAATATCACCCGGTTTTGTACACACTGTATTTCCACAGACAATTTTTTCTCAAATATCAGAACTAAGCAATACATCACTTCCAACTATTATAACTGGTGAAGATGGAATGTGTAAAAATGATGTTGGATATTTATGCTGCTGTTTTGGTCCTCAGAAAAAGAAGAGTGTAATATGTGTAAGTTGTTATTCAATACCAGATGATTATAACTATGATTTACTGGATAATCTTATAATGAATCATTTGAATAGTGAAGGTGGAACTTTATTTTTAGAGGATATAGAAAAGTTATGCAAAAAAGGACAGAAAAATATAATCAATATCTTAAAAAGGTTAAATAAAAATGGTAATGTTAAAATAATTGCATCTTCTGAATTACCTGTAGAAATTGGCGTTTCGAGTGAACGGATTCTAAGACAGCTTCGTTCAATTTTAGATGAAGTAAGAATAGAGCTAATGCCTTTTAAAAATTATACAAGTGAAATTAATAATATGATAAGTATGTATCTTGCCAAATTAGATGTAAGATGTGCAAGTCAGGTTGTTGGAATGAAAGAAGAAGGGATAAAATTATTATCGTATTATGACTGGCCGGGAAATTTGAGACAGTTTATGAGAGTAATAAATGAATTGACACTGACATGCAATGGTTCCTATATTATTGAAAGCCAAGTTAAAAAAGCCATAAAAAAAGAACGTGATAATTATAGAAATGCTTCTCTGGTGCCTATTGATATTAGTGGAAGTTTAAAAGAAATTGAAACTCGTATTATAAGGCATATAATGGTTGAGGAAGGCATGAATCAAGTAAAAGTTGCAAAAAGATTAGAGATTGGGCATAGTACATTGTGGAGAAAATTAAAATGATTTCATAATGAAACAAAACTGATCAATAATGTGTTGAAGATGTCATAATCACTTTAGTATAATATCATATTGAAAGAATATTACGAGGAAGTGAGTCTATGATTAAAGACATGACAAAAGGTAATATACCAAAACATTTGATTAGTTTTTCTATACCTTTGATACTTGGAAATATGTTTCAGCTAACTTATAATGCAGTGGATTCTATAGTTGTAGGACAATTTTCAGGAAGAGATGCATTAGCAGCAGTTGGGACAGCTAATCCTGTAATGAATATTGTCATTTTGGGAATAACAGGTATATGCATTGGAGCGTCAGTTATTATGAGTGAATTCTTTGGCGCTGGTGAGTATGAAAAATTAAAGAAAGAAATATCAACCACATTATTATTTGGCTGCTTTTTTTCTTTATTGATTGTAATTTTCGGTTTGATTTTTTCAAAAGGAATATTAAGTCTTCTCGGAGTACCAAATGAAATTCTTGATTCTGCAGAAATTTATCTTAGAATTATATTTATAGCAATGCCATTCACATATTTGTATAATGCAATAGCGGCAGCTATGAGAAGTGTTGGTGATTCCAAAACACCAGTAAAATTTTTAGCATTTGCGTCTATTTTAAATGGATGTTTTGATTTGATTTTGGTAGGTGGTTTTAAAATGGGTGTAGTTGGAGCGGCACTATCGACAGATATTGCAGAAGCTTGTTCTGCACTTTTTTGTATAATTTATATATATAAAAAAGTTCCACTATTAAGAATGAGTAAAGAGGATATAAAACTGGACAAATATCTTTTGAAAAAGACACTGAGTCAAGGGTCTATCACAGCTTTACAACAGTCCTGCCAACCGATTGGAAAGTTGATGATACAAGGTGTTATTAATCCTTTAGGAGTCGATTCTATTGCAGCATTTAATGCTGTAAGCAGAGTTGATGATTTTGCATTTACACCAGAACAAAGCATATCTCACGGAATGATGACATTTATAGCACAAAACGATGGCGCAAAAAATAAAGAACGTGTTAAAGCTGGATTTAAAAATGGATTATTCGTTGAATTTTGCTATTGGATATTAATTTGTATAGTTATTTTATGTCTGAAAAAGCCAATTATGAAATTGTTTGTTTCTCCGAAAGAGACAGGCATGATTAATATTGGTGTTCGGTATTTAAGTCTCATGGCATTTTTCTATCTACTTTCGGCATTTACAAATGGTGTACAAGGATTCTTTAGAGGCATCGGTAATATGAAGATTACGTTAGTTTCTACGATTATACAAATATCATTTAGAGTAATATTTGTGTATGTATTAGTTCCACATATAGGAATTGAAGGAGTTGCATATGCAAGCTTCATAGGATGGATACTTATGTTAGTCTATGAAGTACCATATTATTTTAGGTATAAGAAAAATTATATTAACTGTTAATTAACTATTGAAGTAGGGGTGTTTTTTTGAAAAAAGGTTACATATATTCTGTTTTGTCTGCAATATTATTTGGAACTTGTGGAATTATAATAAAAATTGCTTTTGCGGAAGGAGCAGATTCTATAAATATATTGATACTTCAATATATGGTGTCAATTCCAATTATATTTTTAAGTATATTAATAACAGACAAAAATGCTTTGAAAATAAAAAAGAGTGATTTATGTCATACAGCAGTACTTGGGATAGTAGGTAATACATTTATGACAGTTTTCTATTATATGTCTTTTAATTATCTGGATGTTTCAATGGTTACCATACTGCTTTATACATATCCAGCAATGGTTTTTATTTATTATGCAATATTTGAAAAGATTAAGATAGGTTTTAATAAAGTTTTTGATCTTGCTGCTGCTTTTACAGGCTGTTTCCTGGCATTAGGACTTACAAACGGTATAAAGTCATTTTCAATAAAAGGTTTTGCATGTGGGATTTTAGCAGCAATATTTTATGCTTTTATGAACATATATACTGAAAAAAAGATGACAAAAATAAATTCTCTTACGGTTAATTTTTATTCAATTATTTTTTCATTCTTATCCCTGATAATATTTAAATCACCAATGAAAGCATTTGAGCAGAATTTAAGCATTAAATTAATTATTTGTATTGTAATATTAGCAGTAGTCTGTGAAATAATTCCTTTGACTTTGCTTTATTCAGCAATTAAGAATATTGGACCTTTAAAGGTTTCAATAATAGGCAACTTAGAAATACCTACAGCCATGCTGCTTTCATTTTTTATTTTAAAGGAACCTTTGACATTACTGCAGGTTTTTGGGGCTGCACTTGTTATTTATGCTGTTTACAATATTAGAAAAATAGATTGAATAGAAATATTAAAATAGAATTAAGAATCGAGGGATACATGTGAAGAAGTTTTATCGAGTAATGATGTACTGTATTGGACTTTTAATATTAGCATTAGGGATTATATTAAATACAAAAACTGGTTTAGGGGTATCTCCTATAATTTCAATACCATATTCTATATCAAAGATTTGGAATATAAATTTAGGAAATGCAACTATGTGCATTTATATACTGTGTGTAGCTGGACAAGCAGTATTGCGAGGAAAAAAATTTCATCTATTTGATTTATTACAAATTCCTATGAGCATTATATTTAGTCGCATAATTAACATTTTTAATGATATGATAGTCATAAATTGTAATAACCTGATAATAAATTTGCTTTTACTTGCAGCAGCAATTATGCTAACTGGAATAGGGGCATACATTACAGTTAAAATGAAGATAGTTCCGAATGCAGCAGATGGTCTCACACAGGCACTATCAGAACGAATAAAAAAAGGGCTTGGATTGGCGAAGAATATAACGGATATATCGTGTGTTATAATTACTATAATTATTGGTTTGGTATGTGCTGGAAAAATTGTTGGAATTGGACTTGGAACTTTGGCAGCAGTTATTGGTGTTGGACGTGCTATTGCATTAACTAATATGTTATTTGAAAAGAAAATGATTGTACTTGTAGAGTAATTTAATAAGTTGAAGTAAAAGAGGAAATGGCTCCCCTTTACTTCAAGCATAGCTTTTCTAAAAAAAGGAATAAATTCTTAAGAAAATAAAATTAATTCTTTTAACTGTGTTTCATTAGTGCATTTATAAACAGAAGCAATCCAATTGTCATCTTGAATTTTATTCATCAATTGTGATAGTGCTGTAAGATGACTTACTGAATCAACTGGGGCTAAACCTATAATGAGATTAACTTTAGCTGTTCCTTTATCTTTTAGAACAGGTATATCCACAGCATGTTTGAATAGTGCTAAACAAATTCCGAGAGAATTAACACCGTTGCTTGGCTTTGCATGTGCAAGCATAATGCCTTTTCCAAGTACCATATATGGTCCATGAATTTTAGTTAAATTAATAATTTCATCAATATATCTGTATTTTACGATATTTTCTTTAATAAGTGGAGCATAGGTAATTTGAATAGCCTCATCCCAGCTTGATTTTTGCTTATATAACATAATGTGGGACTCAAAAAGTAGGTCTTGCAGTCTGATATTATTTTCTGTATTTAACTTTTTACCATTTTTTACTTGATTAAAATAACTTTCCAATGCTTTTTTAAGACTATTTACATCTTCAATTCTAGCATAGTTACTAATAATATCTAATAAATTTTCTATATTAATCTGTGACTTTTTTCCGCTATTTAAACCGACTTTAGCAAGTGTTTGGGTAATGCTGTTCCATTCAGGTATATCTGGAATTGCAGTAACTTGAATTACCGGTATTTGTTTTCTTTCCAGCAAATCTATTGTGCTAATAACTAGTTTAACTCCAGATAGAGAACTACTTTCGTACTGGAGGACACTCATAGGTGAAGAAAATTTAATTGAAGGATAACGACTGCGCAATTGCTGCTCTAAAACAATAGATGTACCTATTCCACTGGAACAAACTACAATTACATCAGGCTTTTCATTTTTAAGAGCTTTTTCTTCTAGTTTTCTAAGTTCACTTCCAAAATAAAGGGCAATAAGTGCTATTTCATCATCGCTTAAGTGTGTTGAAATAAATTTTTCAAAATAGTAAACAGAATATCTTGTGAGGCTAAATAACTGATGATATTTTACTTCTATTTGTTTTAAATTTGGATGCTTATAAGAAATGTTGTACTTTACGCGGTGATAAGTTGAAAGCAAGTGTGTAGTTAAAGAAATCTCTAAATTCTTAGGTGGAATAGCAACACCTGCTACCTGGTTGAATCTATCAACTATTGCTCTAGTAATAGGAATCAATTTCTTAATTGTGAGATCTTCCTGATTTACTTTAGAAAATTGGCTGGAATTGATCATTTTTACTAAATAGTGAGCTTCACCTTCATTTGTAATACCATTTTTATTGAGAAATTCTTTGGTCCATTTTAATCCTGCTGAATCTTCAAAACTGCCATTTTCTGGAATATTAATCGATAATTTATGTGAATTTTTAATGCGATCTAAATACCAGAGTATGAAAGTACTTATAATCATTAAAGCATCATCTGTTAAGTAGTTTCCAGTTATTTTTTCCAACTGGTGAAGATAAGCATTAATCTGCGATAGTTTGCTTGGGTCATTGGATAGCTGACTGTAAATAACTGAATTATGCTTGCTCAATTGCTCATATACCCAATTACGCTGCGATGTTTCTGATCCTTCCAGCTTTTGACCTTGCTTTGATTTAATTAATTTTAATCCATACTTTTTTAATTCAAGGTTTACATTTTTTAAACTGCTAATAGCAGTATTTTTGGAAATATTTAAAGCTGAAGTAATTGTGAGTAATGAGACTCTTTCGCAATTTATTAATTTATATATAATAAATTGATCTCTTTCAAGACGATTAAGTTTAGGCTTTAGTGCAAAATCAGATGAATATTGTTTTTTATTTAATTGGGCAATATCATCTGGAGTCAAATAATATCCTACAGTACCGATTCTCTGAATATGATCTAAATTATCCTGTTCAAGCTCAGCATTGACTTTTTTAAGTATGTAGAACACACTTCTCCTGGATAGTTTTAGCCTATCTTGTAATTCTTGAAGAGATAAATACCTGTCAGCACTTATTAATAAATTTAACAACTCATCTCCATGTTTTGTATGACTAAAGTGAATCATAAAATACACCCCTTTTCAGGTTACACCAAAACCTCCGAATTAAAATCCGGAGGCTGTAATTTCTACTTTTCTATAATCTCTTTTTTGTCACGGGAATTTAGTAAAAAACTCAAAATAACTACTATAAGTGTAAAGGCAATAATACCAAAAATAAGTGCTAATTGACCATAAGATCCAATCTTTCCTAATATAATTCCTGGAATTAAGTAATCTGTATCTGCAAATGTAGAGGCAGCAAGTTTTAGATTTCCGAGCACAGGGAGAACAAACAGTGGCAGCCAGCTAATTAATAATCCGTTAACTGCTGAACCAAGGATTGCACCTCGTTTTCCTCCAGTTGCATTTCCATAAATAGCAGCAGCTGCACCGCAAAAGAAGTGTCCAACTACACCTGGAATAATAACTGTTGTTTTCATAGCAATCATTACAAACATGCTTAAAGTACCTACAATAAAACTTACAAAGAAACGAATTAAAACGGCATTTGGTGCATATGGAAATACGATTGGTACATCCAGTGCTGGTTTGGAGTCTGGAACTAGTTTTTGGGCAATACCTTGAAAAGCAGGCACAATTTCTCCTAAAATCATGCGGACTCCCTGAAGAACTACAACAAATCCAGCGGCAAAAGTTCCAGCTTGAACAATGGCATATATGATAAAGTTATTTCCTGAACTCAATTTGGTTTCAACAAAATTTGGACCAGCAATAATAGCTAGGGCAATGTAAACTACAGACATTAACAAAGTAATTGAGACCGTCGAATCACGCAAAAAGCTTAGACTTTTGGGAATGTTCAAATCTTCAGTACTTTGTTTATTATTCCCAAACCATTTACCGATTAATCCGGAAACTGCATATCCTATATTTCCGGTATGTCCCATTGCAACAACGTCACCACCTGTAATTTTACGCATAAATGGCTGGCATAAAGCGGGTGTAACGGTTAATAATGTTCCTTCAAATAAACCTCCAAGTAAAATTGTTTCCAAACCAGTTCCTAAATTAGCACTTACTAAAATAACTGCAGTTAAACAGGAAACGTACAGCATTGCTTGACCAGTTAGAAAAATATATTTAAATCTTGTAAAACGAGCTAATATAATATTGACAATCATTCCGACTAACATTATAAGTGCTGTTGTAGTTCCGTATTTGACTAAAGCAAGTGCAACTACTGCTTCATTGCTTGGAACAACACCTTGAACATGCAGTGCAAATTTAAACATTTTGGCAAATGGTGTCAGGGAATTACTTAAAATACCTGCACCACCAATTAGGACTAGAAAACCTGCAAAAGTCTTAATTGTGCCTTGAACGATTTCAGTTGATTTTTTCTTTTGTAAAATAAGACCTAACATTGCGATTAAGGCAACTAAAATAGCGGGCTGAGTTGCAATTGACACAAATAAGTTTAGTAAAGATTTCATTTTTAAACTCACCTCTTAATTTATTTTATTTAAGAATGGATTATATTTTCTTTATCCAAAATTGTATTTACGTGTTTTTTTATTTCCTCTTTATCAATTAAGCTTTTTAATGGCACAATTTTGTCTTTAGGAATACTGCTGAGTGCTCCAGCAAGAGTTGATTCAACGAAGAAGTAATCTGCTGATCCAGCTGTAACGCTTCCTACATCACTGTGTTCTAGTTGAATAGTATCTGCATTAACTCCCTCATCTTTCATAACTTGCTGAATATTCATTTGAACCATAAAACTACTTCCCAATCCACTTTGGCATACTGCAATAATTTTCATATTTATCTCTCCTCCTTATTATTTGAATCAATAATATTTACTAGTTCGTCAACACTTTCTGCAGACAGCATACTGTTGACTTTTTCTTCATTTCCCAATAGTTCTGCTAACTGCTGAATTACTTTTAAATGACTATTGTTATCTACAGCTGACAACACAAACCATAGCTTGATTTTATGATTTTCGTTTACTAGATTGACAGCTGGATATGTTTTTAAAAGAGAAACTGCAATTTTATTAACTCCATTTTCTGGCCGAGAATGTGCAAATGCAACATCTTGTCCTATATTGATATAAGGACCATTTTCTTTTACGGAATTAATCATCGCCTCCACATACTTGTCTTCAATACTCTTATTTTTTAACAGTGGAATAGCTGCTTTTCGAATAGCATCTTCCCAGTTCATATGGGCGTTATTATCAATTTGAATAGTATCCTTATTTAATAAATCACTTAGCATATTATCTTCACCTCACTTGTATTTAATGTAATGACATATTCGTCAATAGTTTATTTTTTTTTATTTATTTAGGGACAACTTAATTTACATGTTTTATTATAAATTCAGAAAAAAGCGTTTACAAGTGCAGAGATGACACTTTTTTCAGTGCAAAATGTGACTTCATTTAATATTATAAATAATACTAATTATGAGATATTCATATTTTACCATGAATATAAATTTTGTATGGTATAATACGCTTAAGAGTATTTTATAAATAACAATTTTGTTTGTGAGGGGGATATTTATGATTAAAGAGATAGATGAAAAGAAAAAAATACTTGATAGTAAAAGACCATTTGATAAAACTGCTATTAAAAATTTGAAAGAGTATTTTGATGTGGAACTTACATATAACTCAAATGCTATTGAAGGAAACACCCTTACAATTACAGAAACTAAAGTTATTTTGGAAGATGGAATTACTATTGGAAAAGGAAAAACTCTTAGAGAGCATCTTGAAGTAATTAATCACAAAGAAGCTATGGATTACATTGAAGATATAGTTGATAAAAATATAGATATTACTGAAAGCGTCATAAAAAACTTACATTACATTATTCTTAAAACTATAAACAATGAAAATGCAGGAAGATACAGAAATGTGAATGTACTCATAAGTGGCAGCAAACATAGACCACCAGAGCATTTCTTAGTTCAACAAGAAATGGAAGGCTTAATTAAGTGGTATGATGAAAATAAAAATAAATTGCATCCTATAAAGCTTGTAGCAGAATTTCATCATAAATTTACTTTTATACATCCTTTCATAGATGGAAATGGCAGGTGCGGAAGATTACTCATGAATTTAATTCTTATGAGATGTGGATATCCAATCACTGTTATAAGAATGGAAGACAGAAATGAATATATGAGTGCCCTTGAAAAAGCAAGTGTTGAAAATAATTTGGAAGACTTTATAGATATTGTTGCTGCAGCAGTAAATAGAAGCCTAGATACGTATTTGTATATTTTAAAATGATGCAGAAAATTATTTAATTTTAATTATTACACTAATATGAAGAATGCGTATTAATAGTTATTGAGCAATTTTGAGTTGTACAAAAGGTATTTTAATCTGTACTGGTATGTTTTAATATATACCTTAGAAGCAAGTTATATCAATGCATTAGAAAAAATACATTTCTTTTATTTACCAGCAAGTATTTCTATGTTTTTACATGTTGGAGGACATAAATAATAAGAATTACTAATAGAAATAAGTTAATAATAGTGAAGATATTAGTAATACAATAGATACTAATTTTATAAATATATTATAAAAAGTATCTAGTTTGTTGACTATAATTAATAAAGATGAGTATAATATAAGTAAGAAGGAGGGTTGTTTATGTTAAGTACAAACGAGATAATAGGGCGAAATATTTTAAATATATTAAATGAAAAAGACATAAAACAAACTCAGCTGGCAGAAAAATTAGACATTACAAAACAAACTTTAAATAAAATAATTCATGGCAGGAGAAACATTTCAATAGATGAAATAAAGAAAATATGTGATATTTTATGTGTAGATATGGAAAGACTTACAAATGAAGATGATTTAAAAGAAGAAGAGCAGGAGCCTATAAAGCTTTTTATGGGAGAAGTTAACAGCAAAGAAGCTAAGCGTGGATTAATGCATGCACAGAAGATTATGGATATGATTCTTTTTCACAGTGAAATCCAGGAGAAAAAAGGAATACTTCAGGAAGTGTGGGATGATTAATGCATGATTTAATTAGTAAAAGTATATTTAATAGAAATAAGGATACTTATGAAAAATTAGAAGAAGGCTCTATTTCATTTTTAACTAAATATTTTGGAACCGGAGAAAGAATGATCATTCAAGATGATATATTTAGTATTATTATGAATTACTGTCCTGACTTAAAATTATTAATGTATCCAATTAAAGATAATGAAATATGTGGTTTTGTATGCAATTATAAAGGACAAATTTTCATGTATATAAATACCTACCTTCCACTAGAAGAACAAATATTTACGGCAGCCCATGAATTATATCATTTAAAATATAATAGGGAACAGCTAGATAAATGCTACAGCCATTTAGTAAAGAGCACAGATCTAGAAAATGATATGGAAGAAAAGGCAAATCTTTTTGCAGCATTATTATTAGTTCCAACCAATTCTTTAAAAAAACAAATAGAGCTTTTAAAAATTGATAAAAATAAAATTCATACTTTAGATCTTATAAAACTTATGGATGTTTTTGCAGTACCTTATAAAACTATTGTTTTACGTTTATTTGAAATAGAATTTATAAATGTTAAGAAAGCAGATGAATTGCTGCAAATTCCAGATAGAGATGAAAATAAAGGAATTTTATATGAAATAAATAAGTACGAAACAGCTGTAAGATGGCAAAAGCGAACTAATGACATTAGATATGACAATTTAAAGGCATTGATAATTGACAATAATTCGGAAGAATTAGTACCTATTATGAAAGCTAAAGATGACATTGAATATATTACCAGAAACATTGATGAAGTTTATAGAGAGCTTGGTGAAAAAAAGTGATTAAGCTTGGCACAACTGTTCTTGATACAGATTCTATAATAAAAACTTCTATAACTTTAAAAAGAGAAGAAGAATCTCTACTTGAAAAACTTTTAAAATTAGAAGGTGTGTACTATATTCATGCTCACATACACAAAGAAGTTAGATGGCCGCAAGAGTCAAAAAAGCTGTTAGACAAGTTAATAGAAAAGGAAACTATAATGGTACTAAGTGATAAGGATTTAAGCGTTTCGCAGTAGTGTTTATTTTTTTCCTCATCAATTTTAGGCATTAAATCCTCATAATTATATTTATTATCATTTGATATAATATCCTGCATATATTTTAAGTTAAACCTGTTTAGCCATTGAACACTTTGTTCAATGAAATCATAAGTTAACTTTTTAGATTTTACTTTTGTTTTATGAAGTAAATCTTTTAATTTTACAATAATTTTCAAACCTTCACCTTCTTAAAATGCCATTAGTAATATATTAGCATAATTTAGTTAAATTAATCAAATAATAGTATTTTGTGGTATATTAATTGTTAAGATTAGAAATGATTGCCTATATAATTAAAAAACAAACTATAAATATATAATGTTTTATATTTATAATTTGTGGATTTTTCACATGTTTATGGATATAATATAAATATACATACTAGTATATATAGAATATATGCAGCAAGAAAAAAGATGTTGGAGGATAAATTATGTTAATAGAATTTAGTGCTGAGAACTTTCTATCTATAAAGGATAGAGTAACACTTAGTATGGTGACTTCAAAAGATATCTCTCACGAGAATAATATTATTAAAAATGTAAGCAAAAACGTAAATGTATTAAAAACAGCAGCTATATATGGAGCTAATGCATCAGGAAAAACAAATGTGATAAAGGCAATAAGTTTCGTATCTTACTTTTTAGGAAAGTCACATGAAATGCAGAAAGGTAAAAAAATTGAAGTTGAGCCATTTAAACTTGATAGAGCTTGTCTTAATATGCCAAGTAAATTTGATATTATATTTAAAGCAGAAGGAATAAAGTATGCTTATGGTTTTTCAACCACAGATGAAAAAGTTATTGATGAGTATCTTTATTATTATCCAAATGGAAGACAGACAATAATTTTCGAAAGAGAAGATACCAATAATTATAAGTTTACTAATGATATAGAAAAACAAACTGCAATAAAGGATAAATTTAATTCATCAAATAAACTTTTTATTGCAGTTGCAAGCTTATGGGAATATGAAAAAACTCAAATACCATTTAAATGGCTTACCGATAACTTGATTGTTATAATTGATCATACTGATTTACAAGAACTTACCATGAATTTAATGAAATCAAATGAATCTATTAATACGAGGGTGAAATCATTATTAAAAACTGTAGTTAATGATATTGAAGACATCAAATTCACAGAAATTCCAATGGATGTAAAAAATGATCCAATACTAAAATATTTAAGTGAAGATGCAAAAGCTAAGTTTGTTAATAGTTCTGATAAATTTTTAAATATAAGCACCTTTCATAAAATGAATAATTCAGAAGAGTTAGTAGAATTTGATTTAGATAATGAATCAGATGGAACTAAGAAACTTTTTGGACTCCTTGGTCCGTGGATTGAAGTATTAGATACAGGAGCAACGCTTGTGGTAGATGAGCTTGATATAAGATTACACTCTAAACTAACAAGGTTTTTGGTAGAGTTATTTCACAATAAAGAAATAAATAAAAAAAATGCTCAACTTATTTTTTCAACTCATGATACCAATCTTTTAGATCAGGAGATTTTCAGAAGAGATCAAATATGGTTTACTGAAAAGAAAGAAAATAATAGTACAGACTTATATTCGCTAGATGATTTTCCGGTTAGAAAAGATGCTGCAATTGAAAAAGGATATTTACAGGGTAAGTATGGAGCTATTCCATATCTGAAAGGTGGCTTACAATGGCGGTAAAAAGAAAAATTGTAGAATTATCAAGGGACAAGAGGAAAAAGCGTAAAATTAGACCTACAATTTTAATAATATGTGAAGGTAAAGATACTGAAGTAAATTATTTTAAAGAATTTAATCTAAAGTATGTTAATGTAGATGTAAATTATAATACTGCAGATCCAACAAGCAAAAGAGCAGAAGAATTAGAAAAAGCCTATATAAAAGTTAAAAGGTATGCAAAAGGGAAAAAAGCATTTATACATTTAGGAATATCAAATCCATGTTTTGAACTTTGGTATTTGCTTCATTATACTTATACTACCGCCAATTTAAAAAGTTATGATGCTTTGAAAATAAAACTTCAGAAAGAAACCCCACTTAAAGATTACGAAAAGAATAAGAGTGTGTACAATATTATTGTAGATCATACAAATCAAGCAATTGAAAATTCTTTTAGGTTAAACAAGCACCATAAAGATTTAGGAAAAACTTTAATTGATTATTCTAAAGTTCCACCTGAATTAAATATAAAAAATATAGTTGAAAGTAACCCAAATACAAGAATAGGCGAACTTGTCAAATATATTGAAGATATTAATAAGGAATAAAACTATAAAACCTAAAGATTAGTGATTTTAGAAACCAAAGAAAGTATGATTTTAAAGAGCTTGAGAAAAAGCTTTTGGGGTGGGATAATAATGGATAGGATTAAGTGATTTTAAATTTATACTTTGACTAAATTACTGATATATGCTAAAGACAGGTAGTCCAAATTTAAGCTGAATTTGGACTGCCTGCTGATGACAGACAAAATAAGAAGAAAACGAATGAATATTATGCTTATTTTGTACAGTGTTATTTCATAAATCTATTTTTGGTGTTTACATAAATAAGAATAAATATGACTGTAGCAAGCAATAAGATTAATCCAATAACAAATATAATAGGTTGTTTAATTAAATCACTTAAACCGAATAAAAAAATACTAAAAGCAAATACAAACATTGATTTGCCCATAAATTTGCACAGTGCTTTTTCATCATATTTGGCTTTTTCTTCTTTACTTGATGTGTTGTATCCTGCTATTAAAAAAGATCCTTTGCCTAGAGAAAAAACTACTCCTAAAATAATGAATAATATGGTTATCAAAACTACAACAGGCATTATCTTTCACTCCTTTAAAAAGTAAATAATTTTTAGAACGTAATATGAATAGATTCGTATTCGGATTTTGAGCCGATAAAAACCAACACCATAAGATGCATACTTAAATGATGTTAATTTCTAAAGTCGCTCAATTTCCGAAACGAATTATAGGACGAAGCCGCGAGGCAATTATTATGGGGTTTCAATATACCCTATATATTCTTAAGTTTAACATTTACCTATGTTTTAGCACAGAATTTAGAGTAAAACTGTAAGATACGCCCACATTTATTTGACTTTTACTTAATCACATACAGACTTTCCCCCTCCCCATAGTTAATAAACTAATCACAATGTCCATACTTTATGCTGTTTTAGTATTTTTATCTGGTGGTCCTGAAATTTTGGGTTCTATTTTCATTTTTGTTATCATTTTTCCACTACAACATGGACATTTATTTATATCTACTCCTGTAACTTTTAAAAGGAACTCTGATGCTGTTACTTTAGTTTTAGATTCACTTTTCCCTATCGAAACCTTAAGAATTATCCTGCACTTTTTAAGCTTTGTTCTGCGGCTGCGATTACTTAAAATTCCATAATGCCTTATTTTGATGAATTTAGACGGCAGTATATGCATTAAAAATCTACGTATGAATTCTTCAGCTGCAATTGTCATAACTTTTTCTTTATTATTATCCCTGTAATCTCTCCACTTAAAACTCACAAGGCCATTTTTAAGAGCAAGAATTCTGTTATTTGAAATTGCAACCCTATGTGTATATCTTCCTAAATATTCAAATACATGTTCACTACTCTTAAATGGGGCTTTACAATAAACTATCCAATCTTTTTTGACCCTTACCCACTTTGATAGACACGAGGAACTCGTGTTATATTAAAAGTGAAAGGAATGGTAGGGTTATGAAAAAACAATATAGCGCAGAATTTAAAATTGAAGCAATAAAAAGATTAGAGAAATCTGGAGAATCATTAAATAAGATAGCAACAGAATTAGGAGTAAGACCAACAACAATGCATGGATGGGTAAAGAAGTATAGAGAATCACCTGATACACCTTTTCCTGGCAGTGGACATCTTAAGCTTGAAGATGAGAAATTAAGAAGATTAGAAAAAGAAATTAGAGATCTTAAAGAAGAAAATGAAATATTAAAAAAAGCGGCAGCCTACTTCGCCAAGA
>NZ_JAGGLM010000005.1 GCF_017874415.1 Clostridium algifaecis | reverse complement strand
TTTAAAGTTAACTTGAAAAACTTTAAAAACTTATTTTAGAAGATTATCTCATAATTTTCTAACACTTTCTATCCACTTTCTTATTTGACGGTTACTTTTAAGTATGCTACATCATACGTATTAATAAGTAATTCATCATAATTCTTCCAATAATTTATTTGTAGATATATATTTTAAATTCATTCCTGTTTTAAGTCACCTCTAACTCTGTTATAGAAGTCATGCTGCATAAGCTTTTCTATATCATAAAAGGAGAAGCATTTGCCTCTCCCTCTTTTACTTGTCCGATTTTTTAGCTATTTCGTTGTACTCATTTAGTACTGAATCCAATATTTGACTTGCTGTAATTACTTTTGGATCTAATAATATGTGTTTCTCTTTAATTAGCATATTGAGCTTTTTTCGCAAGTCTTCTATTTGTGTCAAAATTTCATCCATCTCAGACATTATTATCCCTCCTTCCTTCGATTTATTATAAAGAAGGTCGAGAGTTCTAATAAATATTAATCTTTTAGTAAAAAATTCCATATTTTATAGTAAATTTAATTAAATTGTAAAAATAGGCATAAAAATAAGCACCAGCTTTCACCAGTACTTATTTACAGTACACTATACATTCTTTTATTCTTTATTTATTCATTGTTATCTACTTAATAGAATTTATTAGTTTAAACATAAAAAATTAGTATCATATTTACTGTATCGTAAATAATATTAATTAAATACAGTAGTAAAGGAGGATTTAAATAATGAATTCACAAGCAAGGGACAACATTCATAAGGTAAAGGAATCATTAAAAAATGCTCAGCAATGTCTGCAAATGGCTTCAGGTGAAGTTGAAAATTCTAATATTAAAAAGCAAATAAACACTCAATTAACTCAAGTTACTACTTCTCTTGGAGAATGTGAAAGAATAGCTTCTGGATTAAGTCAACACAAAAGTCACTAAATATAAAAGTCACTAAATATAATAATCAGCATTATAAAAAACTTGAACCACACAAAATAAGCACCCTAAATGGCGGGTGCCTATTTTGATAATTTTAAGGGAGTTCAAATTTTATAAAAAGTCTATTGGAAGTTGCACTTGAATTTCAAGCATAATAATTTTAATACTGCACATTCTATAATTGAACTCCTACTAACCTATTAAACTTTTACCAGGGTTTCACCCCTGGTTTTTTCAGCTATCAAGTATTTCTTGACTACTCAAAAATGGTTGAAATGCGACACAGAAAAGCACCGTAAAATTCAAATCTGAATAATACGGTATTTTATAAAATTATTTATTTTAATCTTATTATTAAAATCCCTGCGATTTAAAAACTTTATTCATCAACAAACTTCATTAATTCCTCATTAAATTTGTCTTTCTGATCATAGAATACGGCGTGGCCACTGTATTCAAATGGTATAAGCTTTGAGTTTTTAATAGATCGCTTTTGTATTTCGCCTAATTGAAATGGAACAACTTTGTCATGAATTCCATGAATAATTAAAGTTGGAATATTTATTTTTTCTAAATCTGAAAATAGCACTTCATTTATCCATGTATTTGCAATGGCTGCAGTTGCCCAACCTGCTGCCTGTAATCCTAATTGAAAGAACCAGTCCGAAAAGGCTTGAGTTATATACTTATAGAAAAATATATTGCCGAAATCTTGAAGCATTTTAGGACGATCAGTATATGTTCCTTGAATCAGTTGTACAACAGTTTCTTTGTCTAAACCATATGGGAAATTTGAACGTTTGATAAGGCTAGGAGCTGCTGCGGCAAAAAGAGCGAGTTTAGATACTCCGTATCCTTTATGGCGGGACATATATCTAATTGCTATTGCTCCCCCAGTTGAATGTCCTGCCAATGTGAAATCATGTAATTTTAACGCATTAACCACACATCTAACATCATCTGATAACCTATTAAAATCATATCCTCTCCAAGGCTTATCTGAATTGCCAAATCCTCTTGTATCAATTCCAATACATCTGTATCCCATCCTTGGAAGCTGATCAAACTGATATTCAAACAATTTATGACTTCCAGGCCAGCCATGTATAAACAAAATTGTCTTCTTTCCCTCTGGATTAAGATCCTCTACATAGATTTTTACATTTGGTTCTACCATAACAAAATATCCCACTAATAACCTCCTATAATTAGATAGATATATTAATAAGTTATTCACTTGAACAAAAATTTGTGTTTGATTTAACCGGTTCTTAAATACCATATTATTTAATTTTCTCTTTCTACAGGTATGAGACGAGCAGAAATTATAGTATTAAAAGAAAGCTATATTGATTATGATTTAAATGAGATTCATGTTATAAAATCCGCAGCAGCCACAACTACTTTTGATGATGAAAACCTAAAAATAAGAATAGCTTAACCATTGAAGTTAAACCATTCTTTCATCTTTGGTAGTCCCTAAGAGGATCAAACTCCTGATTCATATTTTGACAAAGATAAGCTTTGAGCCAATATCTTTAATGCTGTCTTTAATTTCATTAAGTATTTTAAATGTCATCTTTATCTGTTCGCCACCTGAAGCGGAGATTTTTTTCAACAACAATTACCCTTTCATCTAAGCTTTTTAATTCATTCTTTAATGAACTCACATCATCCTTTAAGTTTTGGACATAAGGGCAATTTTTACAATTATCATTCGTATAGCACCTCCTGTTATTTTTTTGTATTAAAAAAGAGTCCTGAATTTTTCCAAGACTCTTGTCAATTTTTAATTGATAATATTACCCTTTCTACTACCATCTTTGTTAAATACTTTTCTTAAATGTATTTCATCAACAATTATCATTACTATGACACTTATCAGTAAAAATAATTCTTGAATTTTTCTATTGTTTATAATTAAAGGCTTAAAAATTGACCAAATTCCTATAATAGCATTAATAAGCCCCAATATCATCATACTGATTCCACCATATTTTTGAGCTACATTCCAAACATCCTTATTTTTCATTGAAAAAGGTGTTTTATATCCATATACACCATTTACATTTTCAGGAGGATATTTGAATAAAATAAATCCACATATAATAAAAACTATACCTGTATCTAAAGAAATTATATATTTTTCCCACCTAACTCAAAATATTTATCCATCTCCATAACCTTCTGTAAAATATAAAAATCCTATCCTTTTAACTTTATAATTTACTATTATATTTCCTGTTCGCCTGTCATATAAATCATTTCCCATGATATTATAAATCATAGCATTCTCCCTGTTAAGAACATCCTTATCAAAATTGTATTCTGTTTTATTGATATTGATAGTTACACTAAACGCCCCAACAGGATGCCCGGTTACAAAGATATGTGTTCTAATAGATGCTGAAGGTGATATATGGCTTATAATAAATCCACCGGCAATCATTAAAATAGAAAAGAATATTATAATAGCTTTTCTTGAAAATTTCATTTTATCTCCTTGTCAATAAAACAAATCTTTTTATAATTATGCTTACTATAATTCCTATTATCATTTAATAATACCATATATACTATATTTCACCATATTTTCAGCTAAAATAAAAGGAGAAGCAAATGCCTCTCCATCTTTTACTTGTCCGATTTTTTAGCTATTTCATTGTACTCATTTAGCACTGAGTCCAATATTTGACTTGCTGCAATTACCTTTGGATCTAATAACGTATTATTTTCTTTTATTAATGTATTGAGCTTTTTTCGCAAGTCTTCTATTTGTGTCAAAATTTCATCCATATCAGACATTATTATCCCTCCCTTCCCAAAATCAGTATAGAAAAGGTCAGGGTATATAATAAATATTAATATATTGGGAATAAGCCCATATTTCATAGCTATTTCAATTAAATTATATAAATGGGTATAAAAAACAAGCATCCCAAATGACGGATACTTATTTTTTATATTCTAATAGGGGAACTATTATTTTTTATTTCCTCTAAGGCTATTCCTTAGGGTACTTATAATTCTATATATCCTAGGTTACAGTTTAATGTCATATAAGTGAACTAATTGTTTACTTTTTCAACAACATATAAGCAAAATAAGAAATAAGCACTAAAGTACACTGGTGCTTATTTCTTATTTTTTTCATCATTAACTTTAGGTAACATTATTATTACTATTATGAAAATTATATCTATTCCTAAAATTATAAGATTCATATAATAAGCCCCTTTCTGTAAATACTAACTAATTGCATTATACAGGCCTATTGTTACATCAATGTGTCATTATTGTTATTGTTTATACATATCAATTTGATAAAAATAAGCACCGGTTTTCATCAGTGCTTATTTTTGCTTATATAATAAAGAACTATTATTTTTTTATTTTCTCTAAGGTATTTCCTTAGGACACTTATTATTATATATAGTTTTTGTTACGTCTTAGTGCCATATTCATTAATATTATGTAAATAATTTCTATTATCTATAGTATCCTTATCCAACTTCCATTAAGAGTATATTAACTACAAATTAATGTTTCTTAATTTATTATCTGTGTTCTGTATTTCTCAAACGGACTTACAACCGTCTTTGGTTACATTACAGAATAGTGATTTACTATTCTATAGTATTCAAACATTCTTCTAATTCTTGTTGAGTTAATTCTACTGTTATAATCATATCATCACCACCTATCTAAGTTAATAACTTTATAATATATCAAATTAATGTACATCATATTACCATATTGTTAATTCAATATTAAAAAACACCTAGATAACCAAGTGTCTTTTAGTGTGGGTAATGTATTAAACTGCGGAAAACAGTTAATATTTTATTTATTATCACAAATAAATATATCCATCTATAACTAATGTGTTAAAAACTAATGTGTTAAACACAAAAATAAAAGGCACTTATTATTAAAAAGTACCTTTTTCATGAATTTTTATCCAGTTAGCTACACTCTCTTGATCTATTTTACCAGATGCAATATCTATTGCAAAATTCACAAGTTCATTCTGGCTAAACTTTATTTTTATTTTGTTATATTCAAGAAGTACTAGCATTACATAAATTCCAGTTCTCTTGTTTCCATCTACAAATGCATGATTTTTTATTATATTAAAACATATATTTGCACACTTTGATTCAATAGTTGGGTATAAATCTTGTCCATAAAACGTAGCCTTACAATTTTCAACTGATGATTTCAAGATTTCTAAACCTCTTACGCCACTTGTCCCTCCAGTAGCTCTTATCAATCTATCATGAAGTTTTAAAATGAAATCTATATTAATATACTTCATCTATTGGCTAGTTCCTTAAATACCTCTATATTTTCATCTAAAATCTTATCGGCAATTTTATCAAGGGTTTGATTATCAGATGATGCCTCTTTACTAAATTTATCAAAATCCAAAATAACATATCTAGGTTTATTATTTTTCATTATAACAACTGACTTATCTTCATCAACTATTTTTGCTACCTTGGAAAAATTCTTATTCGCTTCTGATATTGAAATCATTTTATTTGTATTAACAAGCATTCAAATCCCTCCTCAACTATAATATATTTATATTATAGCACAAATAGGATAAATATATCCTATTTTATAAAATTTAATTTTTAATACTTCTAATAATTAATTCACTATAGGTATGTTGTTTATTTTTGTATTTTCCCACAAGATTATGATTTCTCTGAACTTCATCTATATTAAAATCTTTATATAAATCTCTTATGAATTCACAATCATTATATGAAAGAATAAATTTTCCTTTTATATTCTTAAGTACATTACATAATCTCACATGATCCTTTTCTGAAAATTTAACCTGATAGTATCTTTCAGTACCATAATAAGGCGGGTCCAGATATATAAGTGCATCTTCTTTATCATATACTTTAAGCAAATCCTGAAAGTCTTTATTTTCAATAACTACTCCCGAAAGCCTTTTTTGAATGTCTGCAAGATATTTAACCATTATATTTATGTTTTTCTTTACACAGCCATAAGATTTATGGTCACTTCCATAACTTGTCTTAATCAACATAAAAAATCTTGCTGCCCTTTGTATATCTGTCATTCCTCTAGTATTATACTGACTAGCAAAATCATAAAATAACTCTCTTGAATTAAGCATAAATGAAAGTTCCCTTTGCAGTTCTCCACAATGAAATTTAACACACCTAAATAAATTCACTAAATCTCCATTTATATCATTGTATACTTCCATGTTGGCCAGCTTGTCTTTTGAGAATAAAACCCAGGCTGCGCCTCCAAATACCTCTATGTATCTATTAAATTTCTCAGGAAATCTTTTTACAATCTCTTTTCTTAATAATTTCTTTCCACCTATCCATCCTATAAAACTATTCATATAACAATACCTCCTATGTTCTAGATAATACTATTATATGCGAACATATGTTCTGTTTCAAGGTAGAATATGGATATAAAATAAATAAACTTCACAAAGGCAAAAATAACTCCAGCTTGAAATTAGCTAAAGTTATTATATTATCAATTATTTTATATTTCAGATTCAACTATATATTTAAATAATAAATTTCTATGATGGCTTTTTCATCTTTTTTTCTGCTGGATGCGGTAATATGCTATCATTTATATTAGTATGATATTTTATATTTCCAACTTTTCTTTTTATTATTGAAATTATATTTTTATCATTGCCTTCTGGGTTTAATATCTCTTTAATATCATCTATTGTTACATTTACTATTATTGTTTCATCTCTTAAATAAAGTTTTTTACTTAAACCTACAGCAGCATCCCACTCATTTTCACCCGTTAATGGATAATATGAAAACATTATTCCAAATTTAACTCTTTTATATCTAAGCAATGAATAAAATTTTCCTAATAAAGTTACATCTATTTTTTCAGAATGGTTCTTGCATTCTATTAAAATATCACTTCTTAAATAATCTAGAAGAAGTCTACTATAAATAGAATTGTTAGTCGAAGGCCTCAATAATAAATCTATTTCATTACTGTCACATTCGACTCTTTCATTTATCAAATAAATATTTCTTATACTAAAAATTACTTTTGCTAATTTTTCTAAAAGAGGGCCTTTTTCATAAGATAGTTTACCTTTCTGGCTTTTTGATGCTTTTGGTATTATTTGGTTAATTTCTTCAGTTCTATTTATAAGTTTACTGCACTCATTTAATACATCTCCCTTAATTTTAAAAAACTCTCTTAATCCATAGTCAGAGTCCTGCTCTGCAACTTCATCCACAAAATCTGCAAACTGTAAAATTTCTTTTGAAATTTCCATTTTCATATCATATATGCACCTCAAATTCAACAATAACATTCTTTATCAAAGTACATCTTTTATCACATCTATCACATACACTTACCGGTATATCCTCAATATCATCATAAATCTTAGACGCTCCAGTAATTGAATCATTTTCACAATAGATTCTATACTTTACTCGTAAAATACCTTTAATTGCCAAGCAAGTCATAAGTGTATGAACATCTTTATATGTTATTTCAAGTTTATGCTTTAATATCTTTGCTGGTAATATCCCATTATTGTAGAACTCCAAAATTTCAGCTAAAGATTCAATTTGATCACCATTTAAGAATACTTTACAATTCTTTAATAATTTTTGCAGTTTTTCCGATAAATTTAATAACATAATCAATCCTCTCCATATCATTAATTTCACTTTCATATATATTGATTAAGTCAAATCCTTTTTCTGAATAATTAAATGATATTTTTAAATCTTTAGAATTCTAAATTTCTCATTAGCAAATTTTTTTGTTTTATCTAAGTACGCTGAAAGTTCATCCAAGCACTCTATAACTTTTCCATCATCATCACTATATCTATTTTTAAAATCTTTTATCATTATTTCTAAATCTCCTATAAATGGCATTATTCCATCTATACCACTCTTCAAAGTTAATCCCTTTGATTTCGCAGTTTCAAAAGACCATATAAGTTGTCTTACACTTTCTTTTTCGTTATCCACTATATATTTGATCGTTTTTTCAGTATCAAACGGTTCACATTGAATGTTAAATGCTGACTTTATTTCAAAAATACGTGGTTCCATTGTAATTTTATAAAAATCATAATTATTATCCAATCCCAATTTGTCAAATCTAACTTCTAATAAATTAACTTTCTTATGGAATATTAATAATATTGGATATCTACAATACTTTTTTACAAGATTTTTTCTATCTAATACAGATATTATTTTGTGAAATTTAATATATAAATGCCCCTCATCTTGCAAATATAGTATTTGTTTATCTACATCAACATCTTCATCATCAACATATTTACTATAGTATTCTCCCATAACATTAGTTGCTATTTTATCTAAATCAAACGATACATTCTTAGTATATTTATACAAAATAGAATATCTATATCCTTTTTTAATTTCCATTAAATCAAAAAGCTGTATGGTTTTTGATTTTTTATAAAAACACTCAGCTATTTTTTCTTCCATTGTCTTTCCACATAAGCTAACTATACTACCAGAATTTTTATGATATGTACCTATATTATTATTGACAATTGAATTTATTAAATACTGCCTTAAATATTTTGGCTTATCAAACATTATAGTATCAACTAACAGCTGCTTAAAATTTTTCATTAAAAAAACTCCATTTAACTAGTACTTCAATGAATATATGATATAATAGAGGTAAATATTCAATGAAATACGCCTTATCTTTATGAAACCATTATTGATTGGTAGTCAGCGTGGTTTCTTTTGTTTTATTGTAAAACTTTTTGGTAAAAAGGACAAGTATTGACAATATATAAAAAATAAGCCCTGGAATTAACCAGGGTTACACAATGAAGCCATACTTTAATATTAAGTTTAGATGCTTATTTATATTTAGATTACTTTTTTATATTTCTCACCAACATTATTATAAGGTGTTCTATCCTGCAATTTGCTCAATCCATTAAAATTAACATAAGAAAGAATAAAACCTACTCCGCACAACAAAAATCCAAGCGAACCTACCATAGTAATCAATTTTATACCTCCATACATATAACCGTTACAAATAACTCCTAATGCACCTAATAAAGTAAAAATTATGCTTGCAATTTTCATTTAATTCACATTCCTTTCAATAAATTATTAACTGTTTAGTATTATAGCCATCTATTTATAGCTTGTCGATGTTTATTATAAACAAGGAAAAACAGGTGCAAATATTTACAGTTAATATTTATATCATCTTTCATGTGATTTTCATCGTTTTACTGCTTAATTTACATTTGCACACAAGATTGACCACTGCAACATCTCCTGCAGCTGCTAAGTTTAACATTCCAGGCATAGCTTTCATTATTTCATTTACACTAAATCCTGCACTAGCTAAATTTTCCATACCTCCTGCTGCTTCACTTGCACTAAGATTTTGAAAGTCTGAACCTGTAGCACCACTTATAGCTTGCACTTTACTCATTTGAGCATCAAAATCCATTCCTGTTTTTACAGCAGCAGTACCAACTCCAACTAAAGGAAGCGTCAAAGCCTTAGTTGCTGTACTTCCTACGCTTTTCATAGCTCCCCCAAGACTCTGTATTCTAGTTTCAGCACTATTATTTGAATTCATAAATTGTTTCATTTGCTGACCTGCACTACTTAGTCCACTTGTAAATTTTGAAGTATCAAGTTCCATAAAATCAACTACAGTTCCTGCGTTTATTGCCAAATTATAACCTCTTTTCAAGCATAAGAAAAGCACCTATCGAAATAGGTGCTCATTTATGTTTATTTAACTGTTTTTAAGTATGCTACATCATACGTATTTTGGATTGTTACTTTTTCAACCTTATCAAACTTTTCTTTCAGTTCCTTCATGTCTTTTGATGTATCCTTAACTGCTAATTCTATCACGCTTACCTTTTCACTTAAAGGTTTAATAATTTCATTATGAGCCTTTTCATTTTGTTCCATATGGCTCTTTTGTACTTCTGCTATTATATCAATTTTCTTTTCAATGCTTTCAAGCTTAACTGAATTTTTTTTGACTTCACTTGCAAGTCTGTCCTGTCCTTCCAGTAATTTTACAAGTATGTCTTTAACTTCTTTATCCAACAGCTTCACCTCTCTTACATCACACATATTTATATTTATTATATCATACATTATTATCTGAATTATATTGCTGCCTTAATATTTTCCTTTGAATTTTTAATAATATAACCAAAAAGATTCAATATGAATTTTTTAGCTTTTTCAGAACAAGATGCAAATTCTTTTCCCAAAATACACTCTTTTTCAATAGATTTTATTTCATCAGCTATATTATTCTCTAACAAATATTTCATAAGTCTTAATGATGCTATTTTAAGTTCTTTATTAATATTTCTATTATGTTCTATTTTATCTAAGATCATAGAATCAATTCCATTCTTTTCACAAATCATTTTATAAATAGACATCTTTATAGCTTCATTTATTCCTAAATCATCAGCAATAAACTTGCAAGCTTGTAATTGATCTAAAATTGGTGCTTTATTATGTGAAGTTGAATTATCTACTTTAAAATAATCTTCAATTTCTTTTCTTGCTTTGCTTGATAAATTAGGTGCTAATAAATTTACCAGTTTATCAACTCCACTTTTAAGAATAACAATTAAATTTCCTATCAAAGGAGAAACATTATTATTCTTTTTGAACTTTTTAAGCTTTTCACCTTCAAGCAAGAAATAATCTTTACCAATAATAAAATCTTTATTTCTAAGGTAATAACTCAAATTATGAACTGGAATATTTGTAATTGATTCTAAATCTTTAAGCATCATAACAGGATTACCATTATAGACTTTTTTAACTATTTCGTGAGGCTCTTCAATCTTTAATTGCTCTGCTTTTTCTGCTGAATAGAAACCTGCCTTTCTTAACTGTGGCAATACCTCTATTGCTAACCAATCCTGAAACTTTTCTGCTATATCATTATGAGCTTTAAAAGATAATTTATATACCGCAGGTTCTGGTATAAAATCACCTTTCTTAATCGTACCCACTTGTGGGCACGCACTTAAATATTTATTAACTCTATCCCATCTGACAACCTCATTGCCACTTTTGGCAATTCTACTAATTCCCAAACTTTTTGCTACCAATTCAGCGTCAAATAACATTTCTCCGTTTTTCATTTTGACAGATACTTTAAACATTTCATTTGAAAATATTTGTAACTGATTTTTCATATTATATCCTCTCCTTCAATTTTTATTTCATTGAGTGAGATTATCAACTATGATATAATGTTCCATAGAGAGTAATCTCCATATGAGATAGTCTGTAATCGCCAAATTACAAGAGAGACTATCTCTTTTTATTCTTTGCCTATTTCACACCATACAAATCCTTTTTAATAAGGCCTACTATATAGTCTTTGAGTGAGATTCCTCTTTTAGCGATATTTACTTTTATGGCTTTATGCAAATCATCATCAATTCGTACGGTAATAGTTTTTTCTGCCATTTTCTCGCCTCCTGCATTTAGTATATACTGCAATGCTGCAAACGTCAAGAGGTCAAATTTTCTAACAAAAAAGAACCATATATATGGTTCTTTTAAGCTTTAATTTCAATATTTTTG
Organism: Clostridium algifaecis; assembly: GCF_017874415.1. GTDB lineage: Bacteria > Bacillota > Clostridia > Clostridiales > Clostridiaceae > Clostridium_B > Clostridium_B algifaecis. Next base: position 143,311 of record NZ_JAGGLM010000005.1, on the reverse strand, counting down.
AAATTTTTTCATTATCGTTTCTAATGGAAAATGCTTTTCCTCCTTACCTGATATATTTTGAGAAACTGCTTCTGAAATATTCATAGTAATCTTGCCTACATTTATAAAATCTACAGTAATAACATCCCACTTTCCTGTATTTAATAAATAGTCAGTTACGCTTGAGTATCTCGAATATGCTAAATCTTCCATAGTTAATCTATCAGTTTTATTTCCTAAATTAAATTTTAAATCTATTTCTCTATTTTTTGTTGATACCTCCTGTAATATTTCATTCTCTCCTAATTCTCCTGAGATGGAATTAATCTCATCAGCACTAATATTTTTGCCGCTATTATTAGTATTTTGTGAATCTTCACAGCCTATTAAAATTACACTCATTAATATGCAACATAATATAAGTATTAATATTTTTTTCATACTTAATTCTCCTAAAATCTTTAATTCTTGTAGGGATAAGAATTATCTACTCAGCAGTACTACCAATATGATGATATGTAATATGTGGCTCTTTTCCAGCCTGCTTATCACCCTGAAATATTAATTTGCTACCATCACCTATAAATACTACAACTTCTGCATTCCATGTTTCCCATAGCTTACCATAATAATCTTTGTCAGGATGTCCATTTTCACCGTCATTAAATGAACTTAGTTGTTTTATCCCTTCATCAATTAAATCCTTCGCTATTTTTTCATTTACAGGAAGTTTAGTCTGTATAGCAATTTTAATAGTACCTTTGTCCCTATGAACGCCTATACCTGCATCCTGAACATATTCATTATATTCAAGCTCCTTAACTGTTAAATTTATAGCTTCTTGAGTAGGAGCTACAAGCTCTGCCTGCTTTTTATTTAAGTTATACTTATGAATAAATATTCCTAATGCTATAATACCTATAAGTATAATAATTAATACTTTTTTCATAGCATGTCCTCCCCTAAATCATTATCTCTTAATTGCTCTATATCCAGCTGCCTCTGCTTCCTCTGGAGTTCTAAAATAAACATTATTACTTAACTTTTGCATTTCTTTAGCATAGTAAGGATCTCCTGGCAGATGATATATTTTACTATCTGTATCTCCTATAATAGCTGCTTTTCCATTATCATCTATATATGACTGTTTCTTAGGATCATTATTAGTTGTTGCTGATGTAGCTGTAGTTGTTGAAGTTTGGGTTGTCCCATTTCCTGATACATTAGTATTACTTTCTAATGCATTTAAATCATTTTGTAAAGCTATTAATCCATCTTGCAAATTTTTGCTTTGTGGAATGGGTATGCTAATATAAGTGACACTTTTAGGATTTATAGGAGTTTCAGTTCCACTCACACGTGGTGGTTGCCAACTTGAAGCATCATATCTATTGCTCTGTTCCTTAAAGTATGTTTGCTCAGAGTTATAATCTGAATAAATAAGCAGGAAAGATAATAAAAGGCACAGAATAGCAGGCATTCCATACATTATACCTGCTGCCCACTTTTCTTTAAACAATATAGGTTTAAGTATAATAGATTTCAAAAACATTATTAAAAACACAATTCCAATAGAATAAAGTATCCACATATTACTATACTCCTTGTCTTAAATAATACTTTATTTGTATAATATACTATATTATATCATAAAGTGTTAACAAATTGTTCATATTGTACAAATATGGTCATTTTAAAGTGGTTTGTTATGCCTCATCATCCATTCTATTGTAGATTTATTATTATCACTGCTTGTATGTTTTTCTTCATCTTCCCACTTAGGATCTTTAGGATGCTCTTTACTTAATTCATACACTATATAATCACAGGCTTCATCAAAACAGAAAGACACATAATCATCTTCTATGTTTAAAATTTGGCTTGGCCTTATCTTGTAATTTTTTGCTATCGCTATAATGCTCAGCATTCTCTGCGACTTCACGAAAGGATTTTAGTCCATCTATTCCCTCCTGACTGTAAGACCATAATTGCAATTTTTGAGTGTCTGTAAGCTCTATTTCTGCATCTTCTAACTGTTTCACACTAGGTTCAACAAGTACATTCTTGCAAACTATATCAAATAATTCCCCTGTACTTTTTAAGTCTGTACTACCTTCTTTTCCAGATTCACCATAAAATAATTCTTTAGCTTTTCCTAAAAGCTGATTAGGTATTTGCCCTTTTTGACAAAGTCCTAAAAGAGATAATCTTCTAACTCTAACATTTATGGTACCTTCGCCTGAAAAATCTTCTATCTGTATTACTTGAGTACCTTTTATCTAACAGATTAACCATTCCAGTTACAACTTCAGGAATAAACTTTCTGACAGTTTGTCTGAATATACTATACTTACCTTCTGCATTTAAATTTAAGCTTGTATGGTCAGCATCCACTTCCATATTTACTTCATTGTCTGTACTCATACCTTTTGCTTTAGCTAATTCAAGAAAAGGAGAATAGTCCATATTACCACCAACATATGCATCACATATATGTTCATCTTGCCATGCGGAACCACCCTTAATAGTTCTTCTTGCATTTCCTGTTCTATTATGCCAAGGTGCATTTTTCTTTGCATAGCCTTCCATCTTTTTACCTACGCTATCACAGTATACTCCAACTGATGTCTTCATTTTTTTATTTATCATACCTTCTTCAGAAAGATTATGTAGTAGTTTACTAGCATCATATTTCATGTAAATTCACTCCTTTCTCTTGAGAAAAGTATCATATACAATACCTTCTACGTTTCCTAAATCAACTATCTCATATTGTGTACCGTCTAATATAAAGTAATCTTCTTTTTTTATTTTTTTAACATTATCATCCACAATAAAAAGTACTTTATCTTCACAAAATCTTAAAAATCTAGTCGCATCATTGACATCATCACTTATAAAAACGTTTCTTGATGGGTGATAATAACCTTTAGTGGTGCACATATTGATCTTTCTGCTTTTCATTAAAAACATTTAATCCTGCTCTTAAAACTATTACTTCTTTCATAAAAGGAATTACTTTTCTTATAAGCTGATTTCTTATTTTCTGCTTTCTTGCCTCATCCCACATCTCATTGCTTTTTTATTTTCTTTTTTAAGCTTCTCTATTTCATTATTAAGGTCCTCATTGTCTTTAATTTTGCCCTGTAAATCTGTTAAGTCGGTATCTCTCTTTGCTATATCTTTCTTATATTGTTTAATTGTTTTATTGGCAGTATCAAGTTCAGATTTTTCAACATAACCGGTACTATCTACAAAATCAATATCCTTGTACTTATTTCTCACTCCATCTGGAATAGCTTTGTAAGCTTCTTCTCCTACAATTTCATTTAATTTTGGCATTATATCATCTTCCTTTCTCATTTTTAGGTATAATAAAAAGCCTTATTTCTAAGACTCATATTTTTCTCTAAGCTCCTGCATTATTTCTTTATTTTCCTTAACTATTTCATCATATTGCCTTTGTAAATCATCTATTTTTTTAATATTTTTTCTTATTCTCTCGTCCTTATAAAAAGAAGTATATTCCTGTTTGCAATAAGGACAGGTAAAATAAATTCTTTGAACATTGTCATTTATCCACTTTGTTTTAAGCTTTTTAATTTTAAATGTCTTATGACAGTTATCACAGCTTATCTCGGTATTTTTTAAAATATTTCTCATAGCGACCTCCTAAGAGCTAAAATAATCTCCATACTTGTTGTACCAATCATCAAGCATACTATCACTTCCGCTTCTAGTCCAGCTACCTAATCTACTACCTATATCTGCTAAATCATAATCCAATATTGTTTGATAAGACTTCTTAGCTCAGACATTGCCCTTGATTGCGCCTGTGAAAATGTTGCCTGCTTATCCCAGGCAAACTGCAATTCATATTCTTTTTCCCAACCTTCTGAGGTTTCTCCGGAAGACTCTTTTTCCCTTTTAAGTACCTTGGTTAAATCCTCCTGGTTCTTTACGTTCATAATTCTTTGAGACCTTGCTATGGCCGTATACTGAATTATTATATTTTCCCAAAGCATATCTAATGGATCTTTAACCATAATATCTTCCACTATATCTATTGCTTCAGGTGGAAAAATTTTAGAAAAAAAGCCATGTGTTTCAGCATTTTTATTACCTTTCGGTACGCTGCTCACATGACCTTTTGAATTCTTATTTTTAGGTTGGGCTCCTTTTTTACGTTTGGAACGTTCCGTATTCTTTACACTTTTCTTTTGGAACGTTCCATTCAATTTAGTATCCCATTTATCTTTATTCTTCCATCCTCTTATTGTTCCAGGTGAAAGATTTAAAATCTCTGCTATCTTTACTAAATCAATATTTCCATCATTCTCTTTGTAAATCTCAAATGCTTTGCCCCTATTAGGGCTTCTCTGCCTTGGCATCTCTACACTGTCACCACCTGCCTATTCGTTTTGTTTTGAATATAAAAAAGAGGTTATTACTCCTCTTTTTCTTTCTTTCCATCTATTTTATTGTCGGCATTTTCCTTTTCTTCATCTTTATCAAGTAAATAACTAAAATCAGTTAATTCTTTTCTTTTACCTTTACTACTTTTACGTCCCAAGTAAATCACCCCTTTATATAGAATTTACTTTTATATAAAAATAAGATATCTAAATTAATAGATATCTAAAAATTTAATGGCAGTCATATTTGTATTTTATATGCCCTATAACCGCAGACATAAAACTTAATTTCATAATTTCACCTTTAGTGTATAATTTTTTACACTATCATTTAAATAACTAGTTTCATGCAATTAATTAATTGTATCACTTTACCAACCTAATGTCAAATACTTTAAATATGCAATTTAGAATTTTGTTAATCTAATATAAAAAATAATCACCAGTTTTCACCATTGATTACTTCCAGTACACTATACATTCTTTTATTTACAGTTTCCCGCATGGCGGTTGCACTTTTTTATTAACGTGCCCTACAACCACAGACACAAAGTTGAAGAAAATTTAGTTACCACCAAGTGTAATCCCTACTTGAATCATAACCACTATATACAGTATATAACGATTCAGCCTACCTTGTGTCCCAAATGTGTCCTATTTTTGTTTCAAATTTGTCTCATTTTTGTCTCACGATTTTTTGCTATTTACCTTTTGCTCTGAACACTGGAACCTTTACTCAAAAGATATAAACAATATTGATTCATGCTTATACCTTCCTCTTTTGATTTTTCCATTAGTTCTTTATGAAGCGATTTAGGCATTCTTAATTTAAATTGTCCTGAAAAATTTTCCTCTTCCAATGGTTCCGGTATTGATATCCCATCTTGTAATGCGGATTCTAACCAACTTTTTTTTGCATCTTTTAGAAGCTCTATCCCTTCCTCAATTGTATCAGCACAAGTAATACATCCTTTTAATTCTGGATATTGTAATATATATCCACCTTCTTCTTTATCCTTTATAATTTCAACTTTATAGTTAAGTTCCATATAATATTCTATATCTTTCATAATTCATTCCTCCCTAAAAGATATTTATTTTTAATAAGGTAGAGCAGAAGGAGATTTACTCTCCTCTTTCCTCAGATTCCACTATGTCTTTTACCAGTTTTACATAAGCAACCTTAACAGGCTTTTTATACGGTATAGTAATTGGATTTCTGTTGGACTTTCTAAATGTCCAATGGCTGCTACCACTCTTAGGAGGTTTCCCTTGATAGCCATAACTTTCTAATACTTTTTTTAATTCTTCAAATCTCATGTCATTAGAAAGATTTTTTATTTATTTTATTAGTTTATCAAACTTTGACACTCTATATCCGCCTCCTATTATTAGTATATTTGATGTCATATATGATGTCAATGATTATAATATAATATCAGAGATTTCACATCTAAATTCCAGTAAAAATTGTATTCTTACTGGAATTCAGATGCGAAATCTCTGGAATAAGACAGAAATGATGGTTAGAAAAACATATAATTTAAACTTAGACCTATTTATATTGGAGGTTGAAAGCTATGTATTTTGAAGATAAAAATTTTTCAATATACTCTAATTTATATAAAAAAGCCAAGGACTTAGAAAAGCTTAAAAAAGAAGATGGGGCATTAAAAATATACCTTAATATATTAAACAAGTATAGTCCTAAGGGTATTGATTACTACGAAAGACCTGCAATAATACTTGAACGTAAAAAAAGATATAAAGAAGCAGTCAAAATATGTAGAATAGCTATTAGTGTTCCTTGGAAAGAATATCTTAATTGCAAGCCTGATATGTTTGAACATAGATTAAATAGGTTAAATAATAAAATAATAAAACAAGAAGAAAATTCTAATAAGATCACTACTGTTAAGAAAAGAACTACAAATAAACCAGTAAAACATTCTTCAGCAACAGCCATTACACCAATTCAAGCAAAAGAAATTTCTACTAAAAATATTAAATTTCCAGACTGGTATGTAAGTATATCTTTTGGAGAATCTAGGCCTCCAAGTTTTCCTCAAGCACTAGTGCTTGCCCAAAGTGCACCACAATATATTGAAAATAACGTTAGTGGTAAGATTTTATACCAAGCTGTTTACTCAGATAAACCTACAGAATACTTACAATTTATAAAATTATATGAGTTAGTAAGTAATTGAAAATCTTGTTTTGTTATCATAAATGGAACTGTTATGGATAGAAAAATAATTGGTGGATTAAATTATTGTTATGGTGATAAATGTAGATCGGGTAATCCTGACTTTTGCTTTGGAGCCAGTGAAATGACGGCGAATCCTTTTAGATGTCATAGACTTCAAATAAGTGCCTACAATAATCCTTGGTGGACAATAGGTGATTTTATAACTTCTTCAATATGGCGTGTTAATAAACAAGCTATACTGGAAAAAATTAAAACATATTCATTGCCATATGTAATGTGTCCTTGCTTTTCTATTGAAAATATTAAATCTGTTGTAGATTCTTTACCTGATACAATAGATTTAAGAAAAAATAAGGAATGGCAAAAATCATATAATGGTATTCAACCAATAAATCATAATGTCGCTTTTAAATTAAATATATCTATTGGCTCAAAAGAAGATTTTACAAGTGCAAAGAAAAATAAGGGGTTCTTTTCAAAGCTAAAATCATTATTTAAATAAATATAAATCATTAAAGGGGATGACAGAATGGATATATTAGACAAGCCTTTGCTAACGGCCCTTTTGAATGAAGATATTTCATTTTATGAAGTTATGAATGCATTTAACATAAAAACTACTATAGCCTGCAATTTACCATCTAGTATATTGGGACTTGTATATTTAAGTAAACGTGGAAATTATCATCTTATTTTAAACGGTGAAGTAAATTATAAAACTCAATGTAAGACTTTTATACATGAAGTTAAACACATAGCTAATGATATGCCCAATCTTGGATATATTATAGGTTTGGACATGCAGCATACATATATGGAACAGAATGCTGATGCTGTGGCAGAACAATTATTTAATATCTAAAAAGAATTAGGACATCATCACAAAACTTCAGAAGGAGATAATAGACAAGAAAAATATGAATAAAACAAATCAAGAAAAAATAGCTACAAATTGGAGATATGAAAAATTAGTAGGAATTGTACAATTAGTAAATGCATTTGAAAAAGGCATTAGAAGTAAACATGATTTAGCTGAATACTTAAATGTTACTGAAATATTTTTAGGACAAGCAATTCAGCATTATAAAGAAAAGTATGGTACTCATTATGAAATAGATACATATATAATATACTTTGAACCGCACTTAGGAATTATAAAGAAATCTTAAAAATAGTACATTAAGTACTATATATTTTTTAATTTTATACCAAACAAAAGTTCTGATTAAGGAGGTAATTACATGGCAATAAAAACAAACTTTATTTCTAATGGGAAAAAGTATTATAGAATAAACTATGATATTGATATAGATGCCAACGGAAAAAGAATTAGAAAACAATTTGTTGGAAAAAGCAGAAAAGAAGCTGAAAAAAAGAAACTAGATTACATAAATAAAATGAATCTTGGATTAAAAAATGCAAAAAATATGTGGCTTGCACAAACATTAAAAAGCTGGCTATTTGAGTTTGTAAAAATGTCTGGTAATATAAAGCCTACTACATTTGCAAGATATGAGGGACTATATAGAAATTATATAGAAAAGTCTTCTATAGGATCTATGAGCTTGGATAAATTGGAGTCAATACAAATACAGAGATATTATAATAAATTATTTAAACAAGGGAAAAGCAGCAACCAAATTAACTATGTAAATAAATTTTTAAAACAATTCTTAAATTATGCAGTTGACTGTGGATATATACTTAAAAATCCATGTGATGGTAAAAGAGTTGTTATTCCTAAAAAAGAATTAAATGAAATAGTTGAAAAGGCTGTTCCGGTATTTACAGATGAAGAATTAAGTAAAATTTTAAATTCTGATAATTGTAAAATAAAATATATTGCTTTATTTTCTCTTTCAACTGGCATGAGGCGTGGAGAAATTATAGGTTTAAAAGAAAATGACATTGATTATAAAACAAAGGAAATTCATATTAAAAGAACTGTAGCAACCACTACAATTTTTGATAATGAAAATAAAAAAAGTAAACAAACTATAGTTCAGGAGCCTAAAACAAAAAACTCAAAAAGAACTATTCCTTTACCTGCATCATTAGTAGGATTAATTAAAGATACAATTAAAATTAAGAAGTCAGAAAAATTAAAAGCTGGCGATAGTTACTGTAAAAATAATTTAGATTATTTATTTTTAAGTGAAATAGGTAATCTAATTAATGCCGGGAATTTAGATAAAACATGGTCAAAATTTTTAAATAGATTAGATATACCTCACAAAAAATTTCATGCCCTTAGACATACATATGCTACTAAACAATTTGAAAATAATATACCTTTAAAAACTGTTTCTATGCTTTTAGGTCATAGTAGTATTGAAATAACAGCAAATATTTATACCCATGTTTTAAAAAGAGAAAAGGAAAAATCGATTGATATATTAAGCTATATAAAAACTATGGTGTAAAAATGGTGTAAATTATTTAAAAATACACTTTAGTGCAAAAAATAAGAACGCCTTAACCATTGAAGTTAAGCCATTCTTTCTTTTGTGGTAGTCCCTAGGAGGATCGAACTCCTGATTTCACCGTGAGAGGGTGACGTCTTAACCACTTGACCAAGGGACCTCATATCAAAACCGACAAGTAGTATTATATCTCGATTTTGCTTGTTCGTCAATGCTTATTTCAAAAAAAGTTATATTTTTTTGATATTTATATCATTTTACTACAAAATTTGCCGTAGTTTAGTTTTTTACAATTTTAACGATAAAACTATTATAGTTAATAATTGCAAATTTACTTATTAATTACAAATATTAAAGCAAAATTGAAGTACCAAGGTATATATATTTTTTAAAAAATCGGAGGCTGTTGTATATGAACAATTGTATTGATGTTTTATCGTTAAGTAACAAGATTAATAAAAATAAAGTATCAAATAGTATCAATAATATTAAAAAATTAGATGGAGGATCTTTTGGCAGCATTTTTAATAAAGCTAAAATTAATTTAGCAAATACATCTAATAGTTCTTCTATTGAAGAAGTGAATGAGAGTTTAAAAGAAGACATAGATAAAAAAGCTGATGCTGCGGTAGAAAGATTAGCTGGTTTTTTCGGAATTGGGAAACATTTAATGGCAGCGATATTACAATCCTTGAATATTGATCCTAAAGACTTACTTGATCCATCTCAAAAGAAGAATATAGTAGACACTTTATCAAAAAAATTTGGGTTAAATAAATACAAATCAGATGCCCTCTCTAACTTAATGAGCGATTTTTAAAAATATGTATAAAAAAAGCAGCCATGAATGGCTGCTTTTTGTTGCAAATCATTTGCATATAGATATATAATATTAATGTGTTTTATTTCTTATAAAATAATTTGATGTTATACGCGTTTAATAATCAATATGTCACTATCTGCATATTGATTAAATTTATGTTTATTTGGAGGAAACTTCTACATGATTGATATAAATAATTTAACCTTTTCCTATAATGGTGCAGCTCCTTATCTTATTGAAAAACTGAATTTAAATATAAAAGATGGAAGCTATACTTCTATATTAGGAGAAAACGGAAGTGCAAAAACAACTTTAATCAAACTCATACTTGGTCTTTTAAAGCCACTAAGCGGGACAATAAATTTAAGTACCAAAAATATTGGCTATGTACCTCAAAGACTTGACAGTTTTAATTCCAAATTTCCAATTACAGTTTTTGAATTATTAAAATGTCATATGAAAGTTTCAAAAATAAGTGATAATAAAATAATAGATAAATGCCTTGGTTCTGTAGATATGAAGGACTTTAAAAAAAGTTTGATAGGTAATTTATCTGGAGGTCAGATGCAAAAAATTTTTATAGCTAGAGCTCTTATGGGATATCCAAAACTTTTGATATTTGATGAACCTTCAACTGGAATAGACACCAAAAGTCAAAAAGAAATATACAGTTTAATAAGCCACTTGAACAAACACCTACATATAACCGTACTGGCTGTAGAACATAATTTAAAAGCAGCCATGGAAAATTCCACTCATATATGCACCATGGAAAATGGAGTTTGCAATATGTATACAATTTTAGAATACAAGAAATTAAATGAAATTATCAATAAATAATAAAATAATGGAGGAAACAAATGCTGGAATACAGTTTTATGCAAAATGCAATATTGGCAGGTATATTTATATCTATATTATGTCCTGCTGTAGGTGTATTTTTAGTTTTAAAAAGATACTCTATGATGGGAGATTCACTTTCACACTCATCCCTTGCAGGAGTAGCAATAGGACTTGTGCTTGGTTATAATCCTATATTGACAGCTTTTATATTCACTGCAATAGCTGGACTTGTAATAGAAATTTTGAGAGGTTACTATGAAAAATATGCAGATTTAATACTAGTTATAGTATTAACATTTTCTGTTGGTACTGCAATTGTGCTAATAAGTACAGGAAAAGCAAACGCCAATGTAAATTCTTATTTATTCGGAAGCATTCTGACAGTATCAAAATCAGAACTGTATACTGTTTTTGTTCTTAGCATAATCTCTACAATAGCATTAATTTTATTTTACAATAAGTTACTTTATATAACCTTTGACGAAGTTGGTGCACAAATATCCGGGGTAAACGTAAAATTAATAAATTATATATTTTCTTTGCTCGTAAGCTCTACAATATCAGTATCAATCAGAATACTTGGTATACTTGTAATTTCATCCATGATAGCAATGCCAGTAGCAGCTGCCCTCCAGCTAAATAAGGGCTTTAAAACTACGTTAATTTTTTCTATAATATTTGGCTTTATAGATATAATTGGAGGATTATTTCTTTCCTATTACATAAATAGTGCTCCAGGTGGAACTATTGCATTAACTTCAGTAGCAGTACTTATACTAGTTTTAATATTCAAGAGGTTTTTTAAGTAAAAATAAAAAGGCATGAGAATTGCCTTTTTACTTATCCCCTATAATAATGTTTTAAAATACTGCTGGCTTAAAGCCCTTGCCTCTAACTTCGCTTGCATCCATAATTGACATCACTGCACCAGAATCTATATCCGAAATAAATCTTTTAGCTTCCTCAACCTGTCTGGAATTCATTATAGAATATATAACTTTTTTCCTATTTCCCGTATATGCACCTTCTCCATAAAGATAAGTAACTCCCCTTCCAAGTTTCTTAAATATGGCTTTTTCCACATCTTCGCTGTCTTGTGTTATTACAAATAATATTTTTTCCCTGTCAAAGCCCTGAATTGCTTTATCAACTACTGCAGAATACATGTACATGGATATCAAAGTATAAATTGCAATTGGCAAATTTCCCATAAACATTCCTATTGCTACTATGATACTATTTATTATAAATCCCATTCTTCCTACTGAAATTCCATATTTCTTCTTTACTGCTACTGCTATTATATCAGTGCCACCCTGTGATGCTCTCGATTTAAATATAATTCCTGCCCCAATCCCTGTAAGCACACCGCTACATAATGCTGATAAAAGTGGATCCGGTAAATAGTATAATTGATGTAATGATCTGGTGCATATAAGACCAAGTGACATAGCTGCCATTCCTATAAAACTGTAAATTCCAAATTCTTTATCCACTATCTTAAATCCTATTATGAATATAGGTATATTTATAGCTATTATAAAATAACCTGCCGGTATACCTGTCAAATACTGAAATATAATTGCAATGCCTGAAACTCCTCCACTTAAAAATTTATGAGGTATGATAAACATATTGACTCCCATTGAATAAATAAAATCTCCTATTATAATCATTATAATTCTTAAAAAGTTATTTCTTGAATAATCCATTATAATTCCCCCTAATAACAAACCTTTATCGTAAATAAATTCTATTATAGATTTAAATAGAGGTCAATTTAGTTAAATGACCATTAATCAATAACATGAGTTATAATAAGTTAATTTATGAATAAAATCAATCAAATATCACTGTAACTTCTATTATCTAATGAATGCTCTTATATCTTATTTTTAAATATTTAGATAATTTTCTATTTTGCATTATATTGTTTTGATTAATTTTTATATTAATTTTCAATTCCAGCTCTAGCCTTTACTCCTTTATTATAATAATGCTTAATCTCCCTCATTTCAGTAACTAAATCAGCTTTTTCCATAATTTTTGGATTTGCATATCTTCCTGTAATTATTATTTCTGTACCATAATATTTATCTTCCATCATTTTTAAAACATCCTCTAAACTAATTAAATTATAATAAATTGCTATATTAAGTTCATCCAAAACAACTACATCATATTTTCCAGATGATACTATAGCTTTGATTTTTTTAAATCCAATCTGCGCCATATTTATGTCATCCTCTGTTGGCTTTCCATGTATGAATGCAGCTTTCCCAAATTGCTCCATTGTAAAGTTCGGTAAAAACTTTGGCACCTTTAATTCACTATAGTTCATACCTTTTGCAAACTGTCCAAAATATACTTTTTTTCCGGCACAAACAGCTCTAAGTGACAGTCCAAGAGCCGCTGTAGTTTTTCCCTTCCCATTGCCTGTATATACCTGAATATATCCTTTATCCAAAATAAATCTTCTCCTTTTTTAAAATATTTCATTATCACATTCAATTTTACTTAATGCATTAACTTTATATATTTTCAATTTATCAATATGTGTTTTTCTTTCTGCAAAATTCAATTTCTCTCTATCATCGTATATAATTCCCAGTACATCTCCGCTGTGTGCCCCTATTATTCCAAGTCCTCCGGTAGTTCTGCATATTTCAATTATGCTTTTAAAAAAACTATAATAAAGCCTGTTCTGATTTCTAAGTATACTTTCAGTTGAAACACCTGCAAGTTCAGCTAAATCTTTTTTCACGATAGCTTGTTTAAGATCTGGTATTAAATCATCCACTTGACCAGGCTGTTTTTGATTTTCCTTGTTGAATTTCACAGTATCAATTACTCTGTTTCCTTCAAAAGCCAGTATATTAAAATCCATATATTCTCCCAGACATTCTATATATTCACCATTTTTATAATCAAAAAGTGTCATTTTACTAAACAATATGCTGTCTGTAGGTTCCACAGATATACAGCATTTCAAAAGTTCCTTTTCATCAAATTTCCTTTTAAACATTTTTAGTAAACAATAATAAAGTGCACAAAGATCTGCAGTACTGCTTGCCATTCCCTTTCCAACTGGTATTTGTGACCTCACATCAATAAATAAATTACTATAATACTCACCATACCCCCAATGCTTTAGTAAGTTATACATAAATTTATAGGCTTTTTTCAGGCTGCTTGACTTTTTATGTTCTTCGTTCCATATACATTCAAATAATTTCACTTCAGTATATATATTTACAGGAAAAGATGCTAATAATTCTTTATTTTTAACCCTTCCTTGAATTACCTCTCCAAAGCTCCCCGGATAAAAAGTAGTAAATTCCATATTATTATCCTCTTAAAATATATTTTTTTCCTATATAATTCAGCATTTCATCTATATTATAAAAGACGTTCTTATACTTTATTTTTTTTCTAACCATTACAAAAGCATACACATTACAATCTATACACGCCTTGATTTTATCATAAGTTCCACCTCTAGCGCCACTGTCTTTAAGAAGCACAGCTTCTATATTATAGTCATTTATAAATGCACAATTAAGTTCATAACTTACAGGACCTTTTATTGCAATTATATCATCAATACTTATTTTAAGCTTGCTGCATTTTTCAATGACATCGACCTGAGGCAGTACTCTGTGAATTATTCTATTTTTTAATTTCATGCACAATATTTTTTCTAAATTTTTGCTTCCAGTTGTATCTAATATATTGCCACTTATAAATTTGATTCTTTCATTCAATTCACTATAATTTTTTACTTCTATAACTCTATCATTATTTTTAAAGGATTCCATACATGACGGTCTTTCATACCTTACATATTCTATATTGAGCTTCTCACATGCTTTAATTGCATTTTTAGTTACTTCCACTGCATATGGGTGCGATGCATCAACCAGCACCTCTACATTGTTTTTTTCAAGTACATCTATAAAATTATCATAATCAAGCGGTTTATTATTTAAATAAGCATATTTATAATCCTTTAGAATATCTCCACCATATATAGTAGCAGTAGACACAAATATATTCTCTGTAAAATTATTTAAATTAGAAAGTATATCTCTTCCCTCAGACGTTCCAAGAATTAATCCTATCACCTGTAAGCCTCCATTTTTTTGTCCTTCATAAGTGGATTGCCATTTATTGAATCCTTTATATGCTGTATATATATATCATGAAAAGCCGTATTTTCCCCTAAGCCATGCAAATATACTTCTATCTTGAATCCCAATTTTTCAAGTACATTCTTCCACGAATACTTACTATCTCCCATCATGTCCTCTTCAACATGGTTACCGGCTACAAGCATAAATGGCATAAGTATTATATTTTTTATATGCTTTGACTTTAAATATGGAATTACATTTTCGAGAATTGGGTATCCTTCCACTGTTGCAATAAAGATGTTGTCTATTCCTTCATCTCTAAATATATTCTGGAGCATAGAGTAGCTTGCATTTATAGGATGACTGGAACCATGTCCCATTAAGATTATAGCTTTCCCTTTATAATTTTCTGGTATCTGACTTTTAAATGCCCTTGCAGCTATTTTATAATCATTTTCTCTATATAAAATAGGTCTTCCTATAACCAATCTTTCAAATGAATTTTCATATCTCTTTGCCATATTTACAAGTTTATCATATTCATCTCCCGGAATTATATGAAGCGGTTGAATGTATACTTCGCTAAAGCCATCATTTTCCATCCTGTGCAGTGCCTCATCTACCGTATCTATATGTAATTTTTCTTCTTTCTTTAATTTATTTATTATCATACTTGATGTAAAAGCTCTCCTAATATCATAGTCAGGAAAAGCTTCTTTTATAGAATCTTCAGTGCTTTTTATACATAAATTCAATACTTTTAAAATACTCGTTCCAAAACTAGCTGTAAGTATTCCTTTTTTATTCTTAATCACAATGTCCAACCCCCCGCAACTATTAATTATTAACTCTTAACTATCTTCCATATCCTCTTGGAGTTATAAATCTCCCCTTGTCTACATAACTGCTGTTATTGCCAACTATAACTATACTCATCATATCAACCTCTCTATCGGAAAAATTGTCTATATCGGTTATTATAATTTTTTCTCCTGCTCTAAGTGCATTTTTAACAATAGCTATAGGGGTATTGCCGGATCTATATTTTCCTATAATATCAATGCATTCTTTTAAATAAAAAGGTCTTCCCTTGCTCTTAGGATTATAGATGGAAATTACAAAATCTCCGCTTGCTGCAAGTTCAACTCTCTTTTTTATAAGCTCATATGGTGTCATAAGATCACTTAAACTTATAGCACAATTGTCATGCATAAGAGGTGCACCTACTATAGACGCTGCAGCCAGAGATGCTGTTACTCCAGGTATAATTTCTATATCCTCATCTTTTGATAACTCCAAAATAAGTCCGGCCATGCCATATACACCTGCATCACCAGTGCTTATTATGGACACTGTATTATCTTTTGAAAGTTCAATTGCTTTTTTACACCTTTCAACTTCTCCCCGCATACCTGTAGAAAAGACCTGTTTATCTTTGATCAATTCAGATATCATATCAAGATATTTAATATAACCTACTATTATGTCACTTTCCTCTATAGCCCTTACTGCCTTTATAGTCATATATTCCAAGCCACCTGGTCCAATGCCTACAACATAAAGTTTTCCCAAATTAGCACTCCCTCTCTGCATTTAATAGCTTGCATTTTCTAAGTTTCCCAATGCATACAGTCATTCCATCAGCCTTTATCTTTCCTGTAAGTTTTTCCCCACCTGAAAGGTATGTGCATGGCTCACATACTGATCTAACTCCTATAGTTTTCTCTACAAAATCGCTCCCGGAAAATCTATTTTGAACCTTCCTTATATCTTCTCTACTCCATATTTTAAGATCACAATTTAGATAATCACTGAGACTTAGTATTGCAGCTTCATGTCTCTTTATATCTACTGTAGTTATAGTTTTTACAGATCTTTTATCTATATTATTCTGCTTTAATACGTCTAAAATTATATTCTTCATCTTATCTTTATCATAATTTTTTCTGCATCCTACACCAATTACAATGTCCCTTCTTATAAGTTTAAGTGATTCTACATCCCGTATAAATTCATAAGATATATTGTCTCTATCAGTCACAACTACAATTCCATCTACATCTTGTATCTTCTTACAATTCTTTATTTGATTATATCCTTTAGGACAATCTATGATTTTTCTGTCATCTATAAACGCAACTTTACTTCCATTTACAAGAAGTGATGATATACTTTTTGCATCTTTAAGATTATCTATTACAAGGTCATTTTCCCTGGCAATTAAATCAGGTGCACAGATTCCCATATTATCCGTAGCTGTAGTTATTACAGGAATAGCTCCAAGCTTAGATGCAATTTTAGCAGTAAGTTCATTTGCTCCCCCCAAGTGTCCACTTAAAAGACTTATAACAAATTTCGAGCTGCTGTCTACTACAACTACAGCCGGGTCAATATCTTTTGATTTTATAAAATCTGCCGCAGCTCTTACTGCAATACCTGTAGAACTTATAAAAATTATAGCTTTATATTTTTCCATCAAATATTTTGTTATCTTTTTTAAGTTGAAATTTTCAGTATTGTTTTTAGAATAAAAGTCTATATCATAGTAGGATTTTAATTTGTCTGCTATAATGTCACCTGCTTTAGTTACACTAATTACTCCTATTTTCATTCTTTCCCTTTCTGTAGCCATGACTAAAGTTTTCATCATACAAAAGACTATTTTTATAATTGCAGTCTATAAAATCTCCTACAAGTATTTGTGCTGTTTTTGTTATATTTTCAGATTTTACCTTATCTAAAATATCATTTAAAGTTCCTATGATACATTTTTCATCTTCCCAGGTAGCCATCTTTATAACTGCAATAGGTACATTTCTTCCATAACCTGCCTTTAACTTTTGAACTACCCTGTCCATCATGCTCACAGAAAGAAATATAGCCATAGAAGCTCCTATCCTGGCCAGATTCTCTAAATCTTCTGTTTGAGGTACAGGTGTCCTTCCCTGAACTCTTGTAAGAATTACGGTCTGACTTACACCAGGAAGGGTAAATTCTTTCTTTATAGCTGCTGCTGCCGCCGTAAATGAACTTACACCAGGGACAACCTCATATGGTATATTAAGTTTTGAAAGTTCATCCATCTGTTCCTTTATAGCTCCATATATAGATGGATCGCCGGTATGTAGCCTTACTATCACTTTACCATCACTATAAGAATCCTTCATAACTTCCATTACTTCTTTTAAAGTCATTGAAGCAGAATTGTATATTTCTGCAGTTTTCCTGCAAAAGTTAAGGTGTTCTTTTGAAACAAGTGAACCTGCATATATAACTACATCTGCCCCTTCAAGTATCTTTCTTCCTTTAACTGTTATCAAATCTGGATCTCCAGGACCTGCTCCTATAAAGTAAACTTTATTTTCCATATAATCCTCCCTAATTAAAGCTTATTTTCTGTGTGCTATTATAAGTGACATATAATCTCTATTTTTGAGTATTTCATTTCTGTCTCTTATAATCTCCTGTCCTTCTCTGTAAGCTCTTTTTACGTACACATATTTAAAATTGTTTCTTTCCAGAAAGTCAACTATTTCCTTTTCCTTTCCATACACCTTCATTACAACTACAAATTTTTCATCTGTTATTTTATGAAGTTGCGAAGCAGGCATAATAGAAACTCTCTCATTCCCAATTACCAGAGTCTCTCCAGCAAGACTTGCTGCTGCACAAAAAGAAGTTATTCCAGGTACAGTTTCAGCATTATATCCTCCTTTTTTTACGTAATTCAATAAGTATATATATGTACTATATACAAATGGATCTCCTATAGTTAAAAAAGCTACATTTTCTCCATTGCTAAGTCTTTTCTCCACATCTTTAAAGGCATCAAATATCTTCTTTTCCTGCTCATCTCCGCCCATTGGAAAGTGCTTTATAATTATTTCCTTATCTTTATCAATAAAATTTTTTGCTATTGAAAGTGCCGTACTTTTTCCTCCTTCTCTTGCAGAAGGTGCCATTATAACACTGCACTTTTTTATTGTATTTACGGCTTTAATTGTAAGGAGTTCCTCATCTCCAGGTCCTACACCAATTCCATATAAAGTTCCAAATTCAGAAGTACCATTATTCAAACAATCACGTCCTTAATTATTTTGACAGCAGTTATTATAAACACACTGTTATTTGAAGATATCATATAGCTTTTTCCCTTAATCTTATTTACAGAAACCTGAATACATTCCACTGCATATTTCATAGATTCAAGAGTTTGAAGTGCTATATTCAAATTTTTAAGAGTTATAAAGTTTAAAACCATTTTTCCATTTGACTTGAGTTTACTTCCATAACACCTTATTATTTCATCTAAATTTCCACCGTTTCCGCCTATAAATATTCCATCGAAATATGGCTCTATACTGTCTTTTACCTCTAATGCCTCTCCGGATATTATACTTAAATTATCCACATTAAATTTATTTTTATTTTTGTGTATGAGTTCTATAGCCTCTTCATTTTTTTCAATAGCTACAACCTGTCCTTTAGGACACATCTTTGCCATTTGAATACTTATAGAACCTGTCCCTGCACCAATATCAAGCATTCTAGAGTTCTCTTTAATGTCAAGCTTAGCTGTAGTTATAATCCTAATTTCTTCTTTTGTCATGGGAATATTTCCTCTTATAAAATCACTATCTTCTATGTACATAGAAATTTACACCCTTTCTATTACTACTACTGACAAATTTTCAAAACTTGCATTTTTCAATTCTTCTGGTGTACCTATTATAATTTTTTCATCTTCATATGAAAGATTTTCCCCAACATATACTAAAGCTTCAATATGATTTTCATATAAAATTTTACATATAAAATCTGGTGAATTTTTGCTGTCCGTAAGCCAGATAGAAACTCTATAATTATTTACTATATCAAAGATTTCTTCATTTCTTCCATGAACACTGCCAGTATAAGCATTATTCCAGCTCTTCTTAAGCACTGACATCATATATTGAAAAGAGCTAATTCCTGGTACAACTTCTAATTCACCCTCATAATTTTTGTTTATATATTCAGTTATTCCATAAAATAAAGGGTCTCCAGAAGCTGCTGCAGTTATCTTATTATATTTATCCGAGTTTATTATTTCTAGTATGGATTGAAGCTTTGGAACTTCAATTTTAGTAGAATTTATAAAATTCAAGCTTTTAATTGCCCTTGAAAATCCAACTATAACATCAGATTCCTCCATGACTTTAACAGCCCTGGGCAGTATATAGTCCCTATGTCCAGGTCCAATACCAACCACAAAAACCTTTTTCAACTTAAAGCACCCCCTTTATTTACTATTAACTCTTAAACAGGATTCCTTTTTTCATAGAATACATTATAACATCTGCTTTTATAGTGTTATTAGTGTATTCCTCTATTCTCTTCTTTATTTTTCTGCCTATTCTTTCATATAGTTCATTATATCCATCTCCAAGTAAATTTACTGCACCTTCTGTAGTTTTCTCAGAGTATATCTTTCTCACAAGTTCCGTACTTTCTCCCATGAGTGCAAGCTCCAATGCTATGGTTTCAAGTCTTACATCTGATACTCTGCTGTGGGTATTGAAACACCCGGAGGCTACCTTACACAGCTTTCCAATATGTCCTACCACAAGCACATGCTCCACTTTTCTTGACATACACATAGATAATGTCTTTCCAACGTAATTAGACATAATAACCATTTTGCTCTCATCAAGCTTCAGTTTTCTAGCCATATTCTCACCCATGTTTCCAAAGAGAAGTATTATATCTCTGTTGCCCTTTGAAACTCTTTGGTTAAGCTCAATTTCTATGGACTTTATAAGAGCTTCCTCAGACATGGGCATTACAATTCCTGTAGTTCCAAGGATAGATATTCCTCCAAATATATTAAGTCTTGGATTGAAGGTCTTTTTAGCAATTTTAGCTCCTTCCGGTGCAAATATTGTTATTTCCACTCCTGAATTTTCAGGGAGAGCTTCCTTTACTTCTTTTTCAATCATGCTCCTTGGTACAGGATTAATTGCCATTTCTCCTTTTTCTACATAAAGGCCTTCTCCCTGAACTACTCCAATTCCAACTCCAGCTTTAAGACTATATCCACTTGAAAGTTTAATTGCTCTTGCCCATATCTCCATGCCCTCTGTTATATCAGGGTCATCTCCTGAATCCTTAAACACACAGCACTCTACATAATTTTCTTTTATGTTTGTCTTTGCTATGGGTATTAAAAGCTCTACTCCAGCTAGGGTATCAATTGTTATTTCACTTAATTTTTTATTGAAATAGAGCATGTATACTGCCGCTTTTGAAGCTGCAGCAGCACAGGAACCTGTAGTGTAACCGCATCGCAGTTTTTTTCCATCACAATTAACGTACATATCCAGCAAAGATACCACCTCAAAATTAATCTATCTGGTAATCATATACATAAGTGCATTTACTATAGCAGCTGAAACATTGCTGCCTCCCTTTCTGCCCCTTATAGTTATCATTGGAATATCAAGCTTTTCTATTTCCTTTTTTGACTCCTCAGCACCTACAAATCCTACAGGTGCTCCTACTATAAACTTAGGTTTTGCTTTATTTAAAAGGGTAAGCTCCTTAAGCTTAAAAAGTGCAGTTGGTGCATTTCCAAATACAAAAAATTCAACGCCTTCCTCTACTGCCTTTTCTACTGCTGCCATAGACCTGGTTATTTCTCTATCTTTAGCTATTTTTGCTACATCTTCTCTTGCTACAAAACATTCTACCCTGCAGTTCAGTTTTGAAAGTGCTTTTTTATTTATTCCTGCAAGTGCCATATTTGTATCCGTATATATGGTTGTTCCTTTTTTCAGAAGAGAAAGTGCACTATCTATAGCACCTTCCCTTATATAAATTATATCTTTATATTTAAAATCTGCCGTGGTATGTATAACTCTCTTTACTATAGCAAGCTCTCTTTCCGTGAAGTTATGACTGCCCATTTCCTCCCCTATTATCTGAAAGCTTTTCTTTTCTATATCCATGGGGATTTTAATGTAATTCACTATTTATTCTCATCCTCTCTGATATCTACAAGGTTACTGCTGTCAATTTTAGCTTCTTCAAAAGTAGCCATATTGTTCATAGTATATAGTGCAGATTCTATTATTCCAAAAGCAAGTGGACAGCCTGACCCTTCTCCAAGTCTCATATCAAGATTTAGCATAGGTTTTAAATTAAGTTCGTTCATTATATATTTGGCACCTGGTTCTGCTGAAAGGTGAGATGGAAATATATAATCTCCTACATCTCCATTTAATCTAACTGCACAAAGTGCCGCTACAGATGATATAAATCCATCAATTACTATAGGAATTCTATTTTTAGCTGCTCCCAGGAAGCAGCCGCATAAACCGCATATATCAAAGCCTCCAACTTTAGACAAAACATCTATAACATCATTTTTATCAGGTTTATTTACTTCAAGTGCCTTTTTTATTGCTTCTCTTTTTAAATAAAGCTGCTCATCTGTTATTCCAGAACCTTTACCGGCTACTTGGTCGATTTCAAGTCCTGTGAGTCCTCCTAAAACAGCTGCACTTGTAGCGGTATTGCAAACTCCCATTTCTCCAGTTCCAATGAGATCATAGCCATCCTTTGCAAGTTTGTCTACTGTCTCTATGCCTGCTTCAATAGCTTTTACTGCTTCATCACTAGTCATAGCAGGTCCTTTTGCTATATCCTTTGTTCCATAATTAACTTTCCTGTTAATTATTTTAGGATTATTCATGTCAACTTTAACACCAAT
Organism: Clostridium algifaecis; assembly: GCF_017874415.1. Classification (GTDB taxonomy): domain Bacteria; phylum Bacillota; class Clostridia; order Clostridiales; family Clostridiaceae; genus Clostridium_B; species Clostridium_B algifaecis. The sequence goes on along the minus strand of NZ_JAGGLM010000005.1, from coordinate 120,736 downwards.
ATCAACTACAGTTGTATCAGAATTATAAAAATCTGCCAAAACACAAACTCCTGTAATTCCCCTTGTAAAATTATTGGTTACAATTGCAGTTAAATCCTGACCACAACTGCTTATACCTTCCTCCCATATTCCATTGTCCGCACACATTATTACAATATTTTTCTTATGTATTTTATTCTTTACCTTGCCTGTAATTCCAGCCATTTTAACCGCTATTTTTTCAAGTTCTCCAAGACTTCCTATTGGTTTAGTCAAATTGTCGATTCTATTCCAGGCATCCTTTATTGCCTCTTCATCTTTTTTCTCTATACTATTCAAGGTTTTTTTTAACAGTTCCATTATTCTCCTCCATCATTGCTATTAACCATGCTATTTATAAAACTCATATTTGAAAAAAAATGGACGTGTGCATATCCTCCAATGGTATTCTTTTTCAAATAACCGCACTTCCATTTTTTTGTGCTTCCATCATAAAGTTCCTTAGTCAAACTGTATATTTTTTTCTCTCTTGATTCAACACAAGATTTATGAAACTCATGACAATTTATTTTAAGTCCTTTTTTGAAGATATGGTTGTTATCTGTAACTTCCAAGCTTGCATATCCAAAGTTCTGAAGTCTATCTGTCATTTTAGCACATCCATTAAAAAATCCCACAGTTTCAAATCCATCTATATTTTCCATTAAATACATAAGCCCGCCGCACTCTGCATAACATTTTAATCCAGAATTTAATTTTTCTCTTATACTATGGAGCATGGATTTATTTTTTGAAAGTTCTTCTATAAAGACCTCTGGATATCCTCCACCTATATAGAGGAAATCAATATCATCCGGTAATTTTTTATCTTTAATTGGGCTGAAAAATACAACTTGTCCCATTTCTTTTAAAATCTCTAAATTTTCCTCATAATAGAAACTAAAGGCTTTGTCATAAGCTGCAGCTATTTTAATTTTTCTATTTTCAACATGAAATCCATCTTTAAATGTACCTGCATTTTTAAAGTATTTTAGCATATTATCTATATCTATATTTTTTAATACCAGTTCACTTGCAATTTCTATCTTATTATCCAGATCACTAATTTCACTGCTTTGGATAAGCCCTAGATGTCTATTCTTTAAAGATAATCTTTCATCCTTGGGAATATATCCAAATACCTGCACACTGCAATTTTTCTTTACAGCTGCCTTTAAGAGTTTATAGTAACTTTCGCTTATATTATTAAATACAATTCCAGCTATATTTACATCATCAAAATTCACCATACCATTTATTTCAGCACAAACGGTGGTGCTTCTTCCCTTAGGACTTATAACTAAAATCACTGGAAGTCCAAGAAGTTTTGAAAGATGAGCTGTAGAATAATCAGTATCTATTCCCTTTCCATCATAAAGTCCCATAACCCCTTCAATGATTCCAATATCACCACATCCTCTCATGTAAGAAGCTTTTACTCCAGCTTCCCCCATGAGAAAGATGTCCAGATTTCTTGAAGGTTTTCCTGTTACCCTTCTGTGAAATGCAGGGTCTATATAATCAGGACCCACCTTATACCCCTGAACTTCGTAGCCTTTTTTAATAAGTGCCTTCATAATTCCAAGGGTAATTGTGGTTTTGCCGCTGCTGCTGCCTTCAGCAGATATAATTATACTTCTCATAAAATGCACATCCTAAATTACATTTCTTCTTTAAGCCATCTGCATATATCAACAGCATAATATGTAATTATCATACCTGCTCCAGCTCTTTTTATTGATGTGAGCATCTCCATTGCAACAGCCCTCTCATCTATAAGTCCTGCTTTAGCAGCAGCCTTTACCATAGCAAATTCTCCGCTTACATTATAAGCTGCCAGTGGATAATCAAATTTATCTCTTGCCAGTCTTATTACATCAAGATATGGAAGTGCAGGTTTTACCATTACAATATCTGCTCCTTCTTCTATATCATCTTCTATTTCAAGCATTGCCTCTCTCACATTTGCAGGGTCCATTTGATAGCTCTTCCTATTTCCAAATTTAGGTGCAGAATTTGCAGCTTCTCTAAATGGTCCATAAAAAGCAGAACAATATTTTGCACTATAAGCCATTATAGATACATTCTTATAGCCATTTTCATCAAGTTTTTTTCTAATTGCAGAAACTCTTCCATCCATCATATCAGATGGTGCCACCATATCTGCCCCAGCTTTTGCATGGGAAAGTGCAATTTCTGCTATGTATTTAAGTGTTTCATCATTGTCAACTTCATTATCATGTATTATGCCGCAGTGTCCATGGCTTGTATACTCACACATACAAACATCAGTTATTACAAATAGTTCAGGATAAAGTTCCTTTAATTTTCTAACTCCTCTCTGAACTATTCCATCTTCAGCATAAGCAGAAGAACCTAATTCATCTTTATGCTCTGGAAGTCCAAAAACTATTACACTCTTAACTCCTGCTTCTTTTATCTCATCAACTATCTCATGAAGTCTGTCTACAGAATAATGATAATTGCCATCAAGTGATGGAATTTCTCTTTTTATATTGTCCCCATCAGTAACAAATATAGGGTATATAAAATCATTTCTATTTAAAACAGTCTCTCTAACCATATCTCTTATTACACTATTTTTTCTAAGTCTTCTATGTCTTCTAAACATCTCTGTCCCTCCAATTTTATATAACTATTAATTATTAACTCTTAACTATTAACTTACCTATAATTCCATCTGTTGTGTAATTTTCTGACATTTCATATTTTAAATCATATTTTTCAAGCTCCCTGCCCGTTATTGGTCCTATAGCTATAATCCGTTTCCCGGCTACAACAGGAAGTCCAACAAGCTTTATCATGTTTTTAACTGTAGTTGGGCTTGTAAATACCACTATATCTACATCTTCAAAACACCTTTTATCCGGCAAATCTCCTGTTAGAGTTTCATAAGTATAACATTCATCTACAATACATCCTTCATTTCTAAGGGCTTCTTTAAGATACGGTCTTGAATTTTTAGACCTTGGAATAAATACTCTGTCCCCTTTTTTTATGAAATTCTTAAGCTCACGGAAAAGACTTTCAGCTACAAATTCTTTTGCGATTATCTGTGGTATAATTCCTCTCTTTTTTATCTCCCTTTCAGTAGCCGGTCCTATAGCTGCAAACTTTCCTCGTATATTTCTAATGTCATAATTTTCCTGAAGCAATCTGTCAAAAAAACTATTGACTCCATTTACACTTGTAAAGACTATATAGTCGTACTCATGAAGTTTATCTATATACTTTAATAAATTTTCCGAAGTATAATTTATCTTAATTGAATGTATTTCAGTAACCTGGGCTCCAAGCTGAAGAAGCTTGTTTCTCATTTCTTGAGATTGATTTTTTGCTCTTGTTATGCATATATTTTTTCCAAAGAGAGGCTTCTTTTCATACCAGTTAAATTTATCGCTAAACTTAACCACCTCGCCTATTACAAAAATACATGGAGAGTGAAGTCCTTCAGCTTTAGATTTTAAATATATATCTTTTAAAGTTGAAATGATCTTTCTCTGTTTTGAAGTAGTACCACTCATAACTACGGCACAAGGTGTATCTTCATTTAATCCATTTTCAATCAGTTTTTTTGATATAATATCCATACTTCCAAAACTCATCATAAAAATAAGTGTTCCTGAAATATTAGCAGCTGCCTTCCAGTCTATATTAAGTTTTTCTGCAGATCTTCCAGTAAATACATGAAAGCTCTGTGCAATAGATCTGTGGGTAACAGGTATTCCTGCATAATTCAAAACAGCAATAGGTGATGTTATGCCTGGAACAACTTCAAATTCAATATTTTCCTTTGAAAGCTCCAGTGCTTCCTCTCCACCTCTTCCGAATACATAGGGATCTCCACCCTTTATTCTTCCAACTATATTTCCCTGCTTTGCAAATTCAGCCAGCATTTTGTTTATCTCATCTTGAGTTTTATAATGACAATCCGGCTCTTTGCCGCAATAATATATGCTGCAGTTTTCATTTAAATAGTTAAGCACCTCTGTTCCCGCTAACCTATCATACATAACTACGTTACATTCTTTAAGTTTCTTAACTGATTCCAAGGTTAAGAGTCCTTCATCACCAGGTCCTGCACCTATAAGATATACTTTGCCTTTGCCCATCAAAATCTCTCCTTACCATACTGTAAAACTATAAGAGTCAACTTTCTAAAATATTTTCTGCCAGTATTTCTCCCAAACTGATATAATCTTGTTTATAACCGCTTATACTTTTCTTTATAAGTCTGCCTTTTACCTGAAATACACCTGTAATATTCATACTATTCTTTGAAATCTCAGCGTAAGCCCCTATAGTAGAGTGGCAATCTCCATTTAGAGTTCTCATAAAACTTCTTTCAGCTTCAACACATATTCTTGTATCTTCATCATTCAATTTTTTAAATATATTTGAATTTAAGCATCCTTTTTTTATCTCAACTCCAATGGCACCCTGACCAATAGCAGGTACAATATCCTCTACACTAAAATAATCAGTTATAATTCTTTCCAATTTGAGCCTTTTAACACCTGCCAGCGCTAAAACTATTCCATCTAAATTCTCTTTTTTCATTTTATCAATTCTGGTTTGAATATTTCCCCTTATTGGAACTATTTTTAAATCTTTTCTTATTTTTTTAATTTGAAAAGCTCTCCTGTTACTGCTAGTACCTATTTTTGCTCCAATTTTAAGATCCTTAAAATGTATCCCTTCATTTGATACAAATACATCTCGTGCATCTTCTCTTTTTAAGATGGCAGTCATTTCAAATTCACATGGAATATCAAAAGGAACATCCTTCATACTGTGTACAGCTGCATCTATTTTCCCTTTTAAAAGTTCATTTTCTATTTCCTTTATAAATAACCCTTTTCCTCCAATTTTATTTAAAGCTATATTTAATCTTTTGTCGCCTGTGGTTTCTATCAAAACTTTTTCACTTTTGACGCTACATTTTTTTTCAAGCAAATCCATAACTATTTCAGTCTGAATTTGGGCAAGCTTGCTCTTTCTGGTTCCAATTTTTAATTTCAAATAATATCACCATCCATACAATTGAATTCAACACAACAAAGTATATCTAATTTTTAAAAATATCACCGTAGAACATATCTATTATAATTTGAGCCTTTTTTTTGCTGTAAAAAAAATAAAAATCCCTGGAACACAAAAATTCCATTACCTGCTTTCTCTTTACTCCTTTAGAAAGTTTATTTCTAATATGAGATGTAAAATTCACAAAATCATCATATTTTTCTATATGTTCTTTTATGATATCTGCAATAAAAACAGAAGTCTTTGGAGATGCTTTTCTAGTGTTTACAGCAAAATGGATATTTTCTGTATTTCTCTGACATGGAACAATACAGTTTCCCCCATTGACATCAGAAGAATCTATATATATTTTGTGTAACTCCCTGCAATCTTTTCTTATAATAGAGTTTACCCTTTTATCATTTGTAGCAATTACTACAATATGCTTATCATATATGTACTTTTTATCATATTCTCCTATTAAACTGTGTACACTTATATTGTCCTTAAATTCATTAAACTCATCTGAAAATTCTTTTGATAAAATCCAAACGCTGCACTTTCTGCTTAGAAAAGTTTTTAATTTTATACAGGCAGCTCTTCCACCACCTATTATAATAATTTTTATTTTATCCGATAAAAGTGTAAGAAATAATTTTTCATCCAATTTAAACACCTCAGTACAGTTATATCATAACTATTAACTCTTAACTATTAATTTTTAAACCTTGAAGTATTTTTATAGCGCGATTATTTTTATCTCTATCCTTTATAGCAAGTCTAATATATTCTTTGGAAAGTCCCCTGTAATTGTCACACTGCCTTATCACCAATCCACTATCAAGACATTTTTTGTACAACACATCACACGTTATATTTTTAAGATGGCAAAGCACAAAATTTGCATAAGTTTTATATGTTTTATCTATTATATCAATTTTATTCAGCTGATTAAGCATAATTTCTCTCTCAATGCTTATCCATCTTAGAGAATTTTTTATGTATTCTTCATCTTTAAATATGTATTTAGCTGCCATTTCTGCAAAACAATTTATGTTCCATGGATTTTGCCTACTCCCGATGTTTTCCAAAATCAATTTATTCTTTGAAATTCCATAACCAAATCTTACACCTGGCATTCCAAAAAATTTTGTAATAGCTCTTACTATAAATAGACATTTATAATTTTTCAATTCATCAATAAAACTATTTTCCGTCTTTCCCGTAAACTCAACAAAAGCTTCATCTATTATTATAGTTTTATTATATCTCTCACAATAGTCCAGTATATTCTTGAAATTTTTCTTATCTATAATTCTTCCATTAGGATTGTTTGGATTTCCTATTATAAGTGCTTCAGAATCTTCCAGCTTTTTTATAATGTCCTTGTAATCAAAATCCATATTCTCGTTAAGAAAGGAATATTTTATATCTAAACCCCACTTTACTGAATTTTTTTCATATTCAATAAAAGAAGGAACAACTATACATATACTTTTAAAACAGCCTATAGAGAGATCTATTATTTCAGCTGCCCCATTTCCGACAATTATATTTTTTTCTTCAATAGAATCTGCATTTAAATAATCTCTTATATTTGTTTTAAGTTCTCTATATTCTGCATCTGGATATACATCTGAAAGTTTAACTGCTTCATATATGTTGTCAATAAAACTTTTTGGTACCCCAAGTGGATTTATATTCGAACTAAAATCAAGAAGTTTTTTCCCTTTTAAAATTCCATCTGTATATATATCTCCCCCATGTTCCATATAATCACATCCTATTTTATAGTACTTCTTTGAATATTCCATACGTTAAAACAGCCGCTGCAATGACCATAATAGTTTCTGATAAATACATAAGCTTTATACAATTATTTATATGTGAGAAATCAAGTTTTACTTTTTCATCTCCCAATGTTGGCTTATAGACAATCTCTCCAAAATAAATATTTGTTCCACCCAATTTTACTCCCATGGCACCTGCTGCCGCTGCCTCAGGATATGCACAGTTAGGACTTTTGTGGTTTTTTCTGTCCCTCACCATTATTTTTACAGTTTCTAAAATATTTCCTCCAACTGCAGGAGCTGCAATGCACATTAAAACACCTGTTATTCTTGCTGGTATTAAGTTAAAAATGTCATCTACTTTAGCAGGAAAAAATCCTATATGTCTGTACTTTTCATTCATATAGCCAAGCATAGAGTCCATTGTATTTACTGCCTTATACATCATTGCAAGAGGGGCTCCAAAAATAATTCCATAAAAAAGTGGTGCTATAACTCCATCTGAAGTATTTTCAGCTACAGTTTCAACTACTGCCCTTGTTATCTCATCTTTATTTAAATTTTGAGTATCTCTTCCTACTATATAAGAAAGTTTTACCCTTGCATCCTCTATATCATTTTTTTCCAAAGAACAGTATACCTTTTTTGCCTCTTTGCTAAGGCACCTTGCAGAAAGAGCAGTGCAAAGCAGCACAGTATTTATTATATTAAAAGCCAAAATATTTGTTTTAAATATATATAGGACTGCAAATGGGATTGAAAAACTAATTGAAATCATAATTAAAACTATAATTCCTCCAAAAGTTTTAATCGCTATTTCACTCTTAAATAATTGTCTGCCTCTCTTTTCCAAGAAAGATACTAACTTTCCCATAAAAATCACAGGATGTGGAAACCATGTAGGATCTCCTATTATTAAATCCAGCAAGACCGCTGCTACAACATCTATTAAATTCATAATTATAAAAGACTGAGCCAAATAAATTACCTCTTCCTTATTTTCCTGAAACTATATCATATATAATATCCATATCTATATTATTTCTAACTATATCAGCGAGTTTATCCAGCTCTTTATCTCTAAAATTTTCATAATTTTTTGATTTTCTAGTACACATGCCTTTGCTTTTTCTTACTTTATTCAATATGTACTGTCTAAAATTTATGCCATCAAAAACGCCGTGAATATAAGTTCCCATTATATTATTTTTATCATTTACAGCACCATCTTCCATGGACACCTTTTCTCCATTCTTGCTGTTTATACTAAATAACGACTTTGATCCTTTTCCATATTTCGAACTCCCCATATGAATTTCATAACCATATACTTCTGAATTACCATCCATACAATTTTTGCTTTCACCTTTTACTCTAGATGTAACTTTATCTTTTTCAAGTACAGTATCCACGTTTAAAAGTCCCATTCCATATGTATACAATGTACTGCTTTCGACTTCATATGGATCTTTTATAGAAGTACCCATCATCTGGTATCCGCCGCATATTCCTATTAAAATTCCATTTTTACTATATTCTTTTATACTGTCCTCAAGGCCGCACTCCCTTAACTTTATTAAATCATCTATAGTATTCTTACTTCCTGGAATTATAAGAATGTCAGGTCTTCCAAGTTCATCCTCAGAGCTGACAAATCTAACTGATACATCATCTTCCTGTTTAAATGCGTCAAAGTCTGTAAAATTTGATATATGTGGAAGTTTTATGACAGCTATATCTATTGGTTTAGCTGTACATTTACTATTAAATGAAATTGCTCCATCTTCATCCTCCAGCTTAAGATTGAAGTAAGGTACAACTCCCATACATGGCACTTTAATTATGTCCTCTAACATACTCAGCCCTGGTTTTAATATTTCTATATCACCTCTGAATTTATTTATTATAGTCCCACGTACTCTTTTCCTTTCATCATCTCTTAAAAGAAGCATGGTTCCTGCAAGAGATGCAAATACGCCGCCCTTATCTATATCTCCTACCAAAACTACTGGAGCATCTGCAATCTCTGCCATTCCCATATTTACAATATCTCTATCCCTTAAATTTATCTCCGCCGGGCTTCCTGCGCCCTCCATTACAACTATGTCAAATTTACTCTCCAAATTTGAAAAATGCTCCTTTAGCATATCTCCAAATTTAGTCTTCATATTATGATATTCTAATGCACTAGCATTACCATAAACCTCACCATTTAATATTATTTGGCTTTTTTTATCAGAAGTAGGCTTTAAAAGTATTGGATTCATATAAACCTCTGGCTCAAGACCACATGCATATGCCTGAAGTACCTGAGCCCGTCCCATTTCTTTTCCATCTAAAGTTATGTATGAATTCAAAGACATATTTTGGGACTTAAAAGGTGCTACAGAATATCCGTCCTGTTTAAATATCCTGCAAAGAGCTGTAACAATTATACTTTTTCCTACGGACGATCCCGTTCCTTGAATCATAATTTTACCCATAAAAGCCCTCCAAAATTACAAAGTTATTTACTTTATATTATTCTCTATTAAAAATTTATCATCATTTATCACAGCATCATAACTATCATCTCTTATTATCCTGTGATCTTCTGAAAACACAAGTGCCCTTTTAAAAACACCTTTTACATATTCAAAATCATGAGTTGAACATATTATAGTCTTTCCTGCATTATTTAATTTTATAAAAAGCTCTCTCAGAAATTTCTTTCCCTTAGGATCTATTCCATTCATAGGTTCATCTAAAGTAAGTACCTCTGGATTAAGTGCAAGTACAGATGCAATAGCTACTTTCTTCTTTTCACCGCCGCTCAAATTATATGGCTGTCTATGCTTCAAATCATATATGTCAAGTAAATTCAGGCAATCATCTACTCTCATCCTAACCTCTTTTTCATCCATTCCCATCTGCCTTGGACCGAATGCAATTTCTTCATATACATTCTGACAAAATAGCTGAGAATCTGAATTTTGAAATACAAATCCAACTCTTTTATGAAATGATTTGGAATACTTTGAATCATCAAGCTTTTTTTTACATATATTTATATTATCAAACAAATAATTTCCACTTGAAGGGAATATAATTCCATTTACAAGTTTTAGAAATGTTGATTTCCCACTTCCATTAGCTCCTATAAGTGCAACTGATTCCCCTTCTTTTATATCTATATCTATATTCTTAATTACTTGAAGATCATTATAATTAAAACAGACATCTTTAAACTCTATCATTTAAACCTTCACTCCTGCCATGTAAAAATACAACGCTATAACAAGTATACTGATTATACAATATAATAAATCCGACATTGTAAACTTAAATTTAGAAAAATTTTTATATTCTCCGGTAAATCCCCTGCATTCCATAGCAGAATACATTTCTTCACCCATTTCATTTGACTTTAAAAATAGAGTTCCAATTATTTTAGGTACTGAAGAATATTTTTTATTATTCTTTCCAACTGATTTAAGTTTTAAAGAATAAAACATATTTAACGCAAATTGGCCCAAAATATAAATGTATTTTATAGTTATATCAAATACCAATATAAATATATCCGGTATAAAAAATACTTTTAAAGATCTTGTTATATAACTCCACTTCGTGGTACAAGAAAATATATTTACAATCATTATAGTTCCAAATATCTTAGATATAAGAATAAAACTATTTATAATATTTCCCGTTAATATTGAAGGTATAAGCATTATAAGAGTAAAGATTGGTACAATCATGCTTAAAATAAGTATATTTTTTATTTCATCTGCATCCAAAGAACTGAGGAGTAATAAAAAATATATATCCACAGCAATTACATACATAAAATTTCTAGATACAGATAAAAATACTATATTTAAAATCATAAATATAAGTTTTATAACTGGATTTATTTTATATATAAACCCACTTTTTAATTTATTTCTTCTTTTGATAAGTGACAAAACCTTTAAAATAGAGAATATACTTTTGTCTATAAACTTGTCCGAATCTTTTTCAGGTATGTAATCATCTTTTTTTAAAAGCCAATCTTTCAAATTCGACCCCCCTGTCAGACACTCTTATCGCATTTTTATAAGGTATTATTTATTCTTGTGTGAAAACAACGTATAAAGTACAATTATTACTACTATAACACCACCAGCACTAATTATACTACAAATAATGATTAAATCCATTATCATTTATTAATCATCTCCAATGATTACATACAATTATTAATTGTGCTGTAATCCTCCAAAAATATACCACACACCAATTCCAACACCGACTCCATTTTTCTGTTCTTCCATTAAAAAATCAAGTATTTTATTCTTATCAATTAATATAACCTCTATGTCCTCGGAATCCTCCAGATTTTGTTCTGGATTTAAATTTTGCGGCAAATTCTCATCTATTTCAACATTGACTAACGTAACCGTATCCGACAGCAAAGCTGCATTAGAATAAAGAACAGGGCTTATTGATTTAACTTTTCCAGTATAGCCTGTTTCTTCTTTTAATTCCCTTAGTGCATTTTTTGCTGGATCACTGTCTTCCATAAGTCCTGCTGGAAATCCAATAATATAATTATCAATAGGTGCCCTGTACTGTTTTATAAGTACATATCTATTTGACGGACAAAGTTTAGCCAGCATTACTACAGTATTTACAGTATTTGTCCTTTCTATACTCTCCCACTTTAATTCTTCATTCTTTTTTCCTGAATAAGTTATTTCTTTAAGAGCTATCCAGTCACCTTTATACAATATATTTTCACGTATTTTTTTCATATAAAAGCCTCCATTATTATTAATATAATTTTTTAATTTCTTCTCCAATTATTTTAAAACCTTTTTCTATATCTTCATTGCTGACCCTTGGAAATCCAAGTCTGAAGGTATCTTTTCCGCCGCCATCCGTATAAAATATATCTCCAGGAGTAAATATAACTCCCCTGCTGCAGCAATTTTCAAGAAGCTTTCTTGAATTAATATTATCAAGTTTTACAAATATGTGAAGGCCTCCCTCACCATATATCCTGCTCCTTATAATATATTTTTCAGCAAGCTTTATTGCCACTTCATATTTATCTTTATAAAATTTTCTAGCTTTCTTAATGTACTTTTCAAAATTGCCTTCTCTAAGGTAATCACAGAATACTGCCTGGTCAAGAAAAGATGTATGTATATTTCTGCTTCTCTTTGCACTTTCCAGGTATCCTATGAGATTTTTATCTGCCAGTATCCATCCTATTCTAAGTCCAGGAAAAAGTATTTTTGAAAAACTTCCTATATATAAAACACTATTTCCGCTTCCACTTAATGCTGCAATTGGGGATACATGATCGCTTAAATATCTAAGTTCTTCGTTGAATCCGTCTTCAACTATAGGAACATTATGTTTTCTAAGAATATTATAGAGTTCAGTTCTTTTTTTAGGAGACATTACAATTCCTGTAGGATTGTGATAAGAAGGTATGAAATAAGAAAGCTTAAATTTATCCCGGTCAAGTTTTTGTGATAAATCATTTAAGTTAATTCCTGTACTTTCCATGTCTATCCCTGTTATATTCAACTTATGCAGCCTCATAATTTTTATAGCAGTATTATGTGTTGGGTTCTCGCATATAACTTTGTCTCCTTCGTTTGTAAGACATGAAAGTATTAAATCAAATCCTTCTGTAAAGCCATTTGTTATGAGTATATCTTTTCCTGATGTATCAACTCCCTTATTTCCCATATATTTAAGGAGATATTCAATTAAAGGTTTATACCCTTGAGCGTATCCATAATTTAATATCTTGCCGCCTTCTCTTGAAATACAATTCAAAAATGACTTTTTAAAATTCTCAACGTCAAACAATTTATCGTCAGGAGCTATGCTCTTAAAGGATATCATTCCTTTTTCCCATTTAATTTCACTTTTAATTATATCAAGTTTTTCAGCTTCACGTGCATAATTATTTATTCTTTCATCCCAGTTTATATCCCATTTTTTCTGAAAATCAACCTTTACATCGGAAACAAAAGCCCCTCTGCCCCTTTTTATATAAATGAGACCTTCATCCTGCAGAAAATCATAAGTATAAATTATTGTATTTCTACTTATCTTTAGCATGAGAGCCAATTCACGTGTGGATGGTAACTTTTCACCAGCTGTAAGCATTCCTCTAAGTATCATATTTTTTATATAATCTTTCAGTTGTATATATACAGGTCTCTTCTTATCAAGTTTTATATCAAAAAACATAATTTCACTCCCATTACCATTTGATATCCATACTTATATTTTTGCATAAAATTAGTTATGTTCACAAGCATAGATATATAATTAATATTTAGTTCATATTTCAAATATAACATAAAAAAACTGAGAACACTTATTTTAAAAAGTATCTCAGTTTCTCCACAAACACTGTAATTCATTAAAATGCTGGTATTATACTCCCTTTGTAGTTATCCTGTATATATTTTTTTATTTCAGGAGAATTTACAGCCTTTACAAGTGCCTTAACATAAGGCTTATCCTTATCTTCTTTTCTTACTACAATTACATTTGAATAAGGTGATTCCTTTGATTCTATTGCAATAGCATCTTTAAGTGGATTTAATTTTGCTTCAAGTGCAAAATTTGTATTTATAACTGCTGCATCTACATCTCCTAAAACTCTAGGAAGCTGTGGTGCATCTAGTTCCTGAAACTTCAAATTCTTTTTATTTTCAGTTATATCAAGTTTTGAAATGAGTTCTCCTGATTTAACTTTTATTACACCTTCACGTGCTAAAAGCTTTAATGCTCTTGCTTCATTAGTAGGATCATTAGGTACGGCAATCTCAGCACCATTTTTAAGTTCCTTTAAGTTCTTGATTTTCTTTGAATATACTCCCATTGGTTCAAGATGAACTTTTGCTACATATACCAAATCTGTACTATTCTTTTTATTATATTCATCTAAATATGGTATATGTTGAAAGAAATTTGCATCTATATCTTTAGACGCAAGCGCCTTGTTTGGAGTAACAAAATCTGTAAATTGTTGGATTTTCAGATCATATCCTTCTTTTTTAAGTATTGGCTTTACTTTCTCAAGTATTTCAGCATGTGGTTTTGGTGTTGCACCTATTGTTATTACCTTTTTGTCATCCTTTGCTGTATTCCCAGTGCTGCTGCTTTGTGTTCCACAGCCTACTAAGGCTACAATAAGTACTGAAGAAAACACAGCTGCTAGTATTTTTTTTATGTTTTTCATAATAAGTCCTCCTCATAAATTAAAAATAAAATAAATAAAACTCGAGGAAATCCTCGAGTAAAAAGACTCACTGATTTTCTCATCTTTCAGCTTTCGCTGCTGGAGTTAGCACCATGTATAAATACTGGTTGCTGGGTTTCATAGGGCCAATCCCTCCACCTCTCTTGATAAGTTAACTTAATATTAAATTTTACTTTAGAGAAAGTATAGCATTAGCAATATAAGATGTCAACGCCAGCTTTCAATATTCATAATATATAATAAAAATGCCTTATATATTGCAAATATCATATTTTTTTAATATATTTTTAGTTAATTATTCAGCACAAACTTTTTTTGCTTCCTTCAGTGAATATTCAACTATTTTATCAAGAAGCTGACTATAAGATATTCCTACAGCTTTTGCACTTTTAGGGAATAGACTATTTTTTGTCATTCCAGACAAAGTATTCAATTCAAGTACATATGGTATATTATCTTTTACAATTAAATCCACTCTTACATAAACTCTACATTTCAATGCTTTCCAGCAGTCAAGTGAAATTTTTTGAATTTTTTCTTCAAGTTCATCCGGAAGTTTAATTACTACTTCATCCGAGCCGCCATCTGTATATTTTGCTTTATAATCGAAGAATTCCGTTTTAGGTTTTATAGTAATTATTGGGAGAGTTTTCCCATTTAGAACACAACAGGTAACTTCTTCTCCTTTTATATATTCCTCAATCATAACTTCTTCATCATATTCAAGTGCCTCTTTGACAGCATTTTCTATATCTTCTCTTCTTTTAATTAAATTAGTTGCAACACTTGAGCCACCTGAATTAGGTTTTACAAATACAGGATATCCGATTTTATCTAAATAATCATAATCTATTTCATCTATAGATTTTACACACATCCACCTTGCAGTATTAATATCTTTGCTTTTAAGAACTTTTTTTGTCATATCCTTATCCATACATATTGCACTTGTAATAGGACTGCATCCCGAATAAGGTATATCTAAAGTATCAAGCACAGATTGAACCGTTCCATCTTCTCCAAATTTTCCATGAAGTGCAAGAAACGCAAAATCTATATCTTTTGTCTTTGTTATTATGTCTTCTTTTTTATCTATAACTACAGGAACTATTTCATACTTATCTTTGTCGAAACAATTCATTATTTCTTTTCCTGATTGCAATGATATTTCTCTTTCAGAGGATATTCCTCCCATAACTACTCCTATTTTCATATATATTCCTCCATAAACTACTGATTATATATTATATTTTATACAATAATTCAAATAAAGAAAGAGCCACCTTACATACAATTTATATATAAGGTGGTTCTCAATAAAATTCATTTTTCTACTTTCACGGCATTTTTCCAAGCTCCATGCTTTTAACTGAATTTTTTACTTCCTCCATGCTTTTATCTAAACTACTTTCAACAGCTGCTGTAATAGCTCCTTCTACAAAAGCACAATCAACTATTTCAACATTTTTTTGCTTACTCTCATCCAAAAATTCTATTGCCATCTGCGCATTCATATAGGAACTTCCAAGATCAAATAATATTATAACCCCATCATCGGAATATACCTTTTCTATAGCTTCAACAATCTTATTTACATCAGTTCCAAGCCTTCCATCTTCAGTTCCTCCTGCCGCTTCAATTTTTACATCACCTGCCATAGGGAGAGAAAGTTCTTTTATTCCTTCTGCAACCTTTGGACTATGTGAAACTAAAACTATACCTACCATTATAAATCTCTCCTTTCTAGTTTAAAGTCATTATTTTATAAAATTATAAACAGTTTCAAGTATAATAGCACTCGAAGTTGCTCCTGGATCTTTATGCCCTATGCTTCTATCTCCAAGGTAACTTGCCCTTCCTTTTCTTGCTGCTATCTTTTTAGTGTCTTCAGCTCCATTAATTGCAGCTGTACTTACTTCTTTTAATATTTCTTTTTCATCTTTTCCATCATCTTTTGCCTTTTTTGCTGCATCGTATGCTGGTATCAATGAATCCAACATAGTCTTGTCTCCTGCTTGTGCTTTTCCTCTCATTACAACACCATCAATTGATGCTTTAAGTACATTTATAAAATCATCAATGTCCATATTATCTTTTCCAGAAACTACGACAGCTGCCTTCATAAAAGCAGTTCCATAAAGCGGTCCTGATGCACCGCCTACATTCGATACAAGGGCCATTCCAGTTTTTTTAAATATATTTCCTATATTTTTACCATCATCATCTTTTAACTTTTCTTTAACTGCTCTGAATCCCTTACTCATATTAAGACCATGGTCTCCATCTCCTATTGCAGCATCAAGTTCCGTTAAATAAGATTTATTTTCTTCAATTTTATCTGCTATTTCATTTATTATTTGAATTACTTTTTCTCCAGATATCATAATAATAGGCTCCCTTTACAATTTACTTTATTAATTTAAATGCAGGTGTATTTGCAGTATCCCCCAAAAACTTTTTAAGCTCTGAATCCAATTTCAATACACTTATAGAAAATCCAGCCATTTCAAGTGAAGTCATATATTCACCCACAAATGTCTTATGAATTTTAACACCTAAAGCACTTAAAATTTCATTTACTTTTCTATTTACAATATAAAGTTCCATTAGTGGAGTAGAGCACATTCCATTCACCATTACTGCAACTTCATCTCCTGAATTTAATGGCATATCTTTTAATATTTTATCTAACATATGTTCTGTAGTTTCGTCTGCAGTTTTAATTTTTTCTCTGTGAGTACCTGGTTCTCCATGTATGCCCATACCAATTTCTACTTCATCTTCAGGAAGTTTAAAATTTGGTTTTCCTGCTGCTGGAACAGTACAGGAACTAAGTGCCATACCCATACTTCTAACATTTGATATTACTTTTTCAGCTACTCTTTTTACATCTTCAAGTTCAAGTCCGGCTTCAGCTGCAGCTCCTGCAATCTTGTGAACAAAAACAGTACCACAAATTCCTCTTCTTCCTGTTGTAAATGTACTATTCTCTACAGCAACATCATCATTTACAACTACTGATTCTACTTTTATTCCATCCATTTCAGCCATATCTTTTGCCATATCAAAATTCATTACATCTCCGCTGTAATTTTTAATAACCAGAAGAACGCCTTTCCCTCTATCAACTGCTTTTACTGCCTCATAAACCTGATCTGGAGTTGGAGATGTAAATACTTCTCCTGCAACTGCTGCATCAAGCATTCCTTCCCCCACATATCCACCATGAGCAGGCTCATGTCCGCTTCCTCCACCACTTACAAGAGCAACTTTATTTTTACTCAAGTCAGTTCTCACCAGTACATTTGCATTTTCAAGTTTCTTTAAATATTCAGGATGTGCCTTTGCTATGCCTTCAAGCATTTCACTTAAAACATTTTCAGGATTATTAATCATTTTTTTCATTATAAAATTCCTCCAGTTTTAATAATTCTATTAAAAATAATCTTATAAATTAAAATCAAGTTTATTAACACAAATATATTTAAGCAAAATTCATGCCAGGATTAATACCTTATTTATAGGATATTCTTAAAAACAGCTATAGTAAAAAGTATCAATATGATATTTTTTACCTTGATACTTTTTCCCAGCTTATTTTTTTCTCCAAGTTATATTTTCTTGCCTTAGATGCTATAGTTTTATGTGTCAGTCCAAGCGCTTTTCCTGCTGCATTATAGCTTCCATACTTTTTAAGTGCTTTTTCTATTATAAGTTTTTCATAATCTTTCATTGCCAGTACATCGTCTTCATCTAAAATTCTCCTGCTTATTGAATCTATTTTTTCCTCGCTGCATACATTTTTTCTATCTTCAATCTTGCATTTATTATTTAGCTTTGTTCCACATATATAAGGTGGCATATCATCTATTGTAATATATTCACCATCTACTAGAGCATATAATCTCTCAAACAAGTTTTCAAGTTCACGCACATTGCCAGGCCATGGATAGCTGAGAATAGCTTCCATAGCCTCATTTGTAATTCCACGTATCTTTTTATTCCTAAAATTCTTAAACTTGTTCATAAAATGTTCCACAAGCAGTGCTATATCCTGTTTTCTATCTCTAAGAGGCGGCAAAAATATTGGAATTACATTTAATCTATAATATAGGTCTTCTCTAAATTCACCCTTCTTTACCATTTCCTCTAAATTTCTATTTGTTGCAGCTATTATTCTAACATTTATTTTTATTGTCTTTTCTCCTCCAACTCTTTGGAATTCTTTTTCCTGTATAGCCCTTAAAATCTTAGATTGCATATCTTTTTCCAGCTCGCCTATCTCATCCAAAAACATAGTACCATTTTGTGCTAATTCAAATTTACCAAGTTTTCTCTTTATAGCACCCGTAAATGCACCTTTTTCATGTCCAAATAGCTCACTTTCTAAGAGATTTTTAGGTATAGCTGCACAATTCACTCTTATAAAAGGTCCCTTATAGTTTGTACTTGCATAATGGATTCCTTCTGCAATAAGTTCTTTTCCTGTACCGCTTTCACCTCTTATTAAAATAGTGGCATTACTTTGGGCAGCCTTTAATGCAATCGAAAGTGCATCAATTATTTTGCCACTTTTGCCAATAAAATTCGAAAACACCATTTCAGGCTTCTTGGTTCTTATAAGTTCCTCTTCTAAATATTCAGCTTTAGCCGATACCTTACTGAGTTTTTCAGTTAATTTTTCAACCTGCTTTAAATTTTTTACTACAGACACAACTCCTATAATTTTATTATCTACAACTACAGGATTTATATTAGAAATTACAGTTATTCCATTTTCTTTTTTAATTATGGCATTATTTATACTTTTTCCACTAACTAATACTTTATGCCTTGCTCCATTTGGAGATATTTCCCTGATATTCTTTTCAAGTATATCATTTCTGCTGATACCAAGTATATTTATATAGGCATCATTTACATAGTTTATATTTCCTTTTGCATCTATAAAACATATACCATCCTGTACAGATTGAAGTATTAGCTGTAGTCTTTTTTGAAGCTCCTTTACTTCATCCAATTCAAATTTTACTTTTTCAAAGCTTGATATATCTTGAAATATTCCAATTGCCCCTTTTACTTTTCCATCAATTACAACAGGAGTCCTGTTTATAAGAACAATTCTTTCCCCTATAACTTGTTTTATCATGAGTTCAGATTTTCCCGTGTTATTTACTACATTAAGCCTTGAATTTTCTATAACCTCATTTATTTTTTTACCTATAGCCGCGTTTTCCTGTATACCAAAAAATTTTTCCGCAATAGAATTAAAAATTATTATATTGTCTTTTTCATCAGTTACTATAATTCCATTTACTATATTCTGAAATATTTGTCCCATAGTAATGACACTATTATCTATGATATTATCAATTTGATTTATGGTATTATTATCATTTAGTCCAAAATCCTTCTTGAAAAAATCTACTACATCATCCAGTGCAGCTGTTTCATCCTTGCCCTGTACCTGAATAATTATTTTTTCCTTATCTTTGATTTTTAAATTTACAAGCGGCATCAAGCTTGTTGCAGATACCTTTTTTCTATCTTTAGCACTTATAAAAATTTCTACACCATATTTTCCTTGTATATCATTAGTCCTATGAACTATGGAAGCCGCAGCCCTGGCATGAATTCCTTTTCCGTGATTAATCACAATAGTTTTTTCAATCAACAAATTCACTCTCCATTAAAGATTTCTTAAAATATCTTCTGTTTTTGTCATGGCTAATGCAACAGAATTATCAGATATTCCATAATATATATAAATTTCATCATTCTTTTTAACAGCACCACAAGGAAAAACTACATTCTTGAAAAATCCTTCTGTTTCATAATTTTCCTTTGGTTCAAGTATTGGCTTTTCACTTCTTGAAATCACTTTAGACGGATCATTAATATCAAGCAGCAGTGCTCCCATATAATAGTGTTCATTCTCATCCACTCCATGATAAAGTTCAAGCCATCCTCTTTCAGTTTTTATAGGTGGTATTCCCGCCCCTATTTTACTTGAATCCCAATACCTTTCCCTAGTACAGGCTAATACCTTATGATTTCCCCAATCAATTAAATTTTTAGATTCTGATATCCATATTACAGGTTTTCCTGAACTTTTAGATACAGGTCTGTTTAATGCAAAATACTTTCCATTAATCTTCTCTGGAAAAAGAACTGCATCCTTATTCTCGGTACTAAAAATATTGCCTAATCTTCTATAACTTTTGAAATCACTGGTTGCAGCCAAACTTACTACTATACCATATTTTGATACAGCACTATACGTAATATAATAAATATCATCTATTTTGCTTATTCTAGGATCTTCAATACCAAAACCTTCATATTTATTTCCAGGAAAGATAAAAGGTTTTTCATCTACCTTAAAATTTATGCCATCTCTGCTCCTTGCAAGTCTTATATGTGACATTGAAGTAAGATATTTAAAATCCGAATCACTGCCCACTTCTTTAACTACTCTTGAGTCGCTAAAATCATACTTTTTATCATTAGTATTTAATTCAACAATCTTTATGGACTGGCTATTTTCATCTAAAACTGGTACTTTAATACAATCATCATTTGATTCTCTTACCCTTTCAGCTGTTCTTACGGCAAGTATTATTTCACCATTATATTCAGCTGCTCCCGGGTTAAATGCTCCTATAACCTGAAAATTTTTATTTGATGGTTTCACGTCTTTAAAAGTTATAATAGGATTATTCTCATATCTTTTCATATTGGTGTTCCCCCACTATATTTAATTTTCATGCATATATTCATAAAATGGATTGTCTATTTCAATTGTCTGTGCCTCAATATCACTTATGCCCGCAAACAAAATTGCTTTTTTATCTTTAAATTCAAGTCCTCCGCTAAATACTACATCATACAAGCTCACGTCCTTGCTTGGACCTGGGAGGAAATCTTCTCGCTCTGCAATTATCTGTACGTCCTTGTATTTTAAGGAATTAATATCTAAAACAAATGTCATTGGATAATAATGTTTTATTCCAGATTCATCCATCTTGGCTATATGTCCTAAAAGTCCTATATTGTCATTATCAATAGGATATATACTATTGATTCCACCCCATTCGTCGTCATTAAAAAAATCATTTAATATAGGTGCATCTTGAATTACCCCTATGCTTAAATCATTTAATCTCTTAATTTTCGTGAAACCTATTTTTCCTCTTCCACCTTTACTTCCCTGTGGTCGGGTAAATACTCCTATTGTTCCATCTTTTAACTCCGTTATACGTAAATCCTTCATTCCATCCGGACCCACAAAGAAAAGCTTTAAGTTAAAGATGTCACTACCTTTATACATTATTGTTCTCCATATGAGATCATTTGGATTATTTATGTCTTTAAATACTTCTACTCCACCTATTACCATTTCATTGCCTATCCTTGTAAAAAATGGATCTTCAAGATTTATAACAGGTGATTCTATTATATGGCACCATGCATCTTTATATTCTTCAAAGAATAATACCATAGAATCATTGGTTCTCCTTGACTCAACTCTTCCTGCTATAACCACTTTTCCTTTATTATAAAAAGGAGCAGTTATATTATAAACATTCTTGTTAAATATGCCTATAAAATTCATCTTTTTTGATTTTTTCTTACATTTCTTGTTTCTATAATTATTCAATAGTTCATCACATGTAATAATCATTTAATTTCACACCTTCTTAATCTACTATAAAATAAACCCCTTACTTACACTAGCAAGGGGCAAAAACTATAATGATGCTTTATATATATTTACTACATCTTCTTTAGAAAGTGGTTTGAATTCTCCCAGTTTTCCATGTCTTGTTGCACCTTCTGCCATCTTTTCAAAATTTTCATCTCCAATATTCAACTCACTGAGTTTAGATGGAAGTCCTAAAAGTTTGAAAAATTCTTTAGTTTTATCTATAGCTTCATGCGCTATATGAAATTTATCCTTGCCTTTATCAATATCCCACACATTAACTCCATATTCCGCAAAATTATTAACTGTATTCTCGTCAAGAACATATTCCATCCAGTTAGGTGTAAGTATGGCAAGCCCTACTCCATGAGTAATATCATAAAATGCACTTAATTCGTGCTCCATGCCATGTACAGACCATCCTTTCTTTTTTCCATATTCAATAAGTCCGTTAATAGCAAGACTTGAAGTCCACATCAAATTTGCCCTTGCATCATAGTTATCTGGTTCTCCAATAGCTATAGGGCCATATTTTATACATGTCTTTAATAGGGCTTCCGCCATTCTATTTTGAATGAATGCTCCTTTAGTATTATTAAAATAATTTTCAAGTATATGGCTCATTATATCAGCTGTTCCAGCAGCCGTTTGGCCTTTAGGTACTGTAAATGTATATGATGGATCTAATATAGAAAATACAGGAATCAAGCATTTGCTTCCTGTTCCAAGCTTTTCTTTTGTTTCTTCATTTGTAATTACTGCAAATTTATCCATTTCAGAACCTGTAGCTGCTAATGTCAGTATACTTGCAATAGGAAGTGCTTTTTTTATTTTAGATGAATCAACTACAATATCCCATGGATCTCCTCCATAGTAAAATCCTGCAGCTATTGCTTTTGAACAGTCAATTACGCTCCCACCACCAATGGCAAGTATAAAGTCCAGTCTATTTTCCCTGCAAATGTGAATACCACATCTTACACTTGATATTCTTGGATTTGGATCTACACCTGATAATTCCCAGAATCTTATCTTATTTTCCTTTAAAATTTTAACGGCTTTATCGTATATTCCATTTTTCTTTATGCTTCCTCCACCATAAACAATAAGCACTTTAGAACCATATCTTTTTATCTGTTTTCCTAAAACGCTTATCTGGTCTTTTCCAAAAAAAACCTGGGTTGGAATTGAGTAATCGAAATTAAACAACTTTAAACATCTCCCTAAAAATATATTCATACCTATTTAATATGCAGAAGTAACCATAAGTGCAAATACTTATGGTTACTATGAATCTTGATTGTAACTCAATATATCTATTTTAAAATTTCCAGTGCTTTATTTACTACATTTTCTACTGTGAATCCAAATTCTTTAAATAATACTTTAGCTGGTGCAGATGCTCCAAAATGATCAATTGATATAACTGCTCCATCTAGACCTACATACTTGTGCCATCCAAACGATACTGCTGCTTCAACTGCAACTCTCTTTCTTACCTGTTTTGGAAGAATTTTTTCCTTATATTCTTCACTCTGCTTCTCAAATAATTCAAATGAAGGCATACTTACTACTCTTGCATCTATATTCTTTTTAGCAAGTTCATCTGCTGCCTTATAAACAAGTTCTACTTCTGAACCTGTAGCCATAAGTATTATATCTGGAACTGGTTTTTTTGAATCTTTTAGTATATATGCACCTTTAAGAGCATCAATACCTGTCTCATTGTAAAGTGGAAGATTCTGTCTTGTAAGTACAAGGCAAGTTGGTCCTTGAGCCTTGGTAAGTGCATAATCCCACGCTGCTGCTGTTTCTTTTGAATCTGCTGGTCTAAACACTGTCATATTAGGAATACTTCTAAGTGCTGCAAGCTGTTCAACTGGTTCATGAGTTGGTCCGTCTTCACCTACACCTATACTATCATGTGTAAGTACGTATGTAACAGGAAGTTTCATAAGTGCTGATAATCTAATAGCACCTTTCATATAATCTGAAAATACAAAGAAGGTACCTACATATACTTTGAGTCCTCCGTAAAGTGTCATTCCATTTGCCATAGCTGCCATAGCATGTTCTCTTATTCCAAAATGGAAATTTCTTCCCGATCTATCCTTTGCTGAAAAGTCTCCTTCTCCATCTAAATAAGTTTTGTTTGATGGAGCAAGATCTGCTGAACCACCTACTAAATTAGGAACCAGTTTATCAAGTTTATTTAAAAGTTTACCTGAAGATGCCCTTGTAGCCATTGGTCCGTCAAAATCCCACAAATCCTTTTTAGTATCCAAATCAACTGAAACTTTTCCACTTAACCACATCTCAAGTTCTTTGGAAAGCTCTGGATATTTTTTATCGTATTCTGCTTTTAATTTTTTCCACGCATCTTCTTCGCCGGCTAATTCCTCTATTCTATTATCTAAATAATTTCTTACTTCATCCGGTACATAAAAATCTTTGTCATAATTCCATCCTAAAAATTTCTTTGTAGCCTTTAATTCTTCTTCTCCAAGTGGTGAACCATGAGCTGATGCCTTGCCCTGTTTGTTTGGAGCTCCATATCCTATTAAAGTCTTTACCATAACAAGACTTGGTTTATTCTTTTCAGCTTTAGCTTTCTTTATAGCTTCATCTATTTTATCTACATTATTTCCTTCTTCAACTTTAATTGTCTGCCATCCACACGCTTCAAATTTTTTTGGAATATTCTCTGTAAATGCAATATCTGTACTTCCCTCTATAGTTATATCATTACAATCATACACAAGTATAAGTTTTCCAAGTCCTAATTTCCCTGCAAGTGATATTGCCTCTAATGCTATACCTTCCATCAAGCAGCCATCACCTGTTAAAACAAACGTATAATTATCTATTATATTAAATCCCGGTTTGTTAAATTTAGCTGCCATAAACTCTTCAGCAGCAGCCATTCCAACAGCGTTTGCCACTCCTTGTCCAAGTGGTCCTGTAGTAGTTTCAACACCTGTTGTATGACCATACTCTGGATGACCAGGTGTTTTGCTTTGCCATTGACGGAAATTCTTTAAATCCTCCGCAGTTAAACCATAGTTAAATAAGTGAAGCAGGGAATAGAGCATAGCAGAACCATGACCGGCTGAAAGTACAAATCTGTCTCTGCCTAGCCATTTTGGATCTTTAGGATTGTGTTTCATATTTTTAGCCCAAATTGCATATGCTTCCGGAGCAGCACCCATTGGAAGTCCCGGGTGTCCCGATTTGGCTTTTTCTACCATTTCTGCTGAAAGTATTCTTATATTATTTACAACTAAATTATCCAAATTTTTCATATACCTTTCACTCCTCTTTTTGTTTAAAACTATCAATACACTTTTAACAACGTGATGTAAACTCTTACTTAAGATATCTACTATATTGTACAAAAGTTTTGTATTATATTCAATACACAATTTTCAGCATACAATTAAATAACTTTTTATTTATATAAATCGTACAGGAAAATACTAAAATATAACTATGACTTGAATATGAGACTGCAGCCTGTATTTTGTTCAAATTTATGCTTTATATTATCCATCTTTGTTATTTCTTCAGATTTTTCAAGCTTCAATAATAATGTTAAATCATTTCTATTAAAAGAAGGATTTTTTTTAAGCTTTATATTTTCTAAATTACACAGCAAAATTGCCATATTTATTATTTCATTTTGATTTACGCTATCCGATATTTTTATATTCCACCCTGTTTTTTTTGAAATATGCTCTATATTTTTTTCATATTTTTGTCCAATTACAGGAGTTATAAAACTAAGCTCTATGTATTTTCCATTAGCATAAGATTTTATACTTTTTTTATAAGGCTTAAAGTCCATATATTTAAATTCATCATCAATTAGATCCAAAGCTTTATTTTGTTCCATAATATTTGAATTATCACTTTCTATAATATGAGTTAATTCATCATTATTTATACCGTTACCTGAAAATTTAATAAAAAGCTTCATACCTGTACTATTAATAAATTTTTTCATAATTTCATCATTTACATCAGTTTTTGAATCCAAGCTAACTTCAACTTCATTTTTGTCCAATCTATAGGAAATTTTTTTAATATCAGCACCATTCATAATTTCTTTTATAATTCTGGAACATTCATTTATA
Organism: Clostridium algifaecis; assembly: GCF_017874415.1. Lineage (GTDB taxonomy): Bacteria > Bacillota > Clostridia > Clostridiales > Clostridiaceae > Clostridium_B > Clostridium_B algifaecis. The sequence goes on along the minus strand of NZ_JAGGLM010000005.1, from coordinate 94,792 downwards.
TTTACAGAATCTGAAATTTCTACATTCCATTTAGTATCACTTTTAAAATTTTTAATTACATCATATATTTTATTATCTACTATAGATGGAAAATTAAAGCTTAAAATTACTTTTTTTTCTTCATAAATGAGACTGGCCTTCTTGAATTTGAATTCTCCAAAATATTTATTTATAAAATCATTCAATTCATTTGGTTTTAACTCTCTTGGTTTCAATTCTTTCTCTACTTCTTCGCTGGATTTTGCTTTAAATAAAAAAAGTCTCTTAGTATTGTTTTCAAAATAAATGGAATTTAGTATATTTTTTTCAAAGTCAAGTATATAATTCGAATTTTTATCTCCATTCCACACTCCATTCCATATATATATAAGTTCTTCTACAGTAAAAAATCTCTGATTATAATTAATATTTACAAATTTCCAGAGTTCTTTCAAATTTTCTTTATTTAATTCTTCTTTTTTGAATAGACACTTATATATATTTCTATTCAACTGTTTTCTTGGATTATTTATATATATACTATAGCTTTCACCACAACCAGGAGAATATATCCTTGCCCTTACATCATATGAAATTTCCCTTGAGAATTTTTTAATTACTTCCTCATTTCCATGTACCATAAATATATTTCTCGGACTCAGCATCTTTATAACAGACTTTATCTCCTCTTTGTCACTATGAGCTGAAAGTCCAACTCTTTCCACCCTGCATTTTACTGGAATTGTTCTTCCATTTAATTCTATTTTTTTGTCTTTCTCATCTTCGTCAAGTAAGTTCAAAAGTTTTCTGCCAGGTGATTCTTCATCCTGATAGCCTGTTATAACTATATATGAATTTTCCATTGGAGCTATTTTTTCTGCATAATACTGACTAAAACCACCAGTAAGCATTCCCGAGCTCGAAATTATAATGCAGCTTTCTTCGCTCTCCAGTATATCTTCTCTAACTTTTTTGTCCTTCACCGCTGTTATATTATCATCATAGAATGGTTCTATTCCTCTTAATATTTTTTTCCCGAGAGAATTCTTAAGATAAAGTGGATTTAGCTTATACACTCTGTTTATGTCCCTTATCATACCATCAACATATATTTTTATATTCTTAATAATTCCTTTATTAATGGCCTTTTTCATTATAAGTATTACTTCTTGTGCCCTTCCAAGGGCAAATGCAGGTATTAACATTTTTCCTTTGTTTTCAATACAATCTCTTATAATTTCAATTAATTTTTGTTCTTCAACTTCTCTATTTGAATGAAGTCTATCGCCATATGTAGTTTCAAATATACCAATATCCGGTCTTAATTTAGGCAACTTTAACCCTTCAACAGTCTTCTGTGAAAATACAGAAAAATCTCCAGAATAAAATACAGACCCTTCAGGTGATTTTATATATACACATGAAGCACCTGCTATATGACCTGCCATGTAAAAACATATTTTTATATCTTCAAATATAGGAAACTCCACCATGTAATTTATAGGGAATACACGTGTTAACATTGCTATTACATCTTTTTCTGCATAAAGAGGTATTTCAGCTTCTCTATTATTCATTATTTTCAAACTATCATAGAGAAGTACTCTCATTAAGTCCTTTGTCATTACATTAGTATATATTCTTGCCATAGGATATTCTTTGCTTATTATAGGGAGACACCCTATATGATCCATATGGGCATGACTTATAATTATAGCATCTACTCCACCATTTTCTTGAATAATTTTAAAATCTGGAATAGGATCTTTTGAAGAACTCTGTCTTATTCCGCAATCTAAAAGTAGATTTTTATTATCAACCTTTAAAAGTATACAACTTCCACCTACTTCTAAGGCTCCTCCCAAAAAAGAAACTTTCAATTAATGCCACCTTCTGTCCAAATTACATTATTATTAACTATATTTTTACATTATAGCATACATTAATAAAATAAGCAGTAATATATTAATATATCAAGCTAAGCGCAGTAAATACACTTTATTTACTGTATAACTGCAATTTTATACTTTGTATTTATTAAAATTTTAAATTATAATGATCTTTATATTAAAGGTAAAGATGGAAATAAGTAATTAAGTAAATCACAAAGAGAGATAGTGCATGGTGTAAACTATTTGATATACTTTATGAAATACATTCCTGAATCGCAGGTTGAAATTTTTAAAGTAGGCTGAGCCGATTAATCCACGTTACGGATAAGAGATGAACAATATTGGTTTCTGAAATAGGGTGGTACCACGACATTAAGTCGTCCCTTAAATATAGGTGCTTTTTTTATTTTTAATTTTAATTTTAATAATTTCAGGAAACAATCGTTGTTTAAATTAGGGTGGTACCACGAGCATTTCGTCCCTTTTCAGGGGCGTTTTTTTTATGTAATTTTATAATCTCTTACTTTTACACTATACACTGTAATTGTGTAAAGTGTAAAATATCATGAACTATTAATTATTAACTATCAACTAAAATGAATGGAGGATATCAGAAATGAATATATCTTTAATAATAATCATAATTTATATATCTATGCTTTTTGTAATAAGTTTTTTTGCAAGTAAAAAAGCTAAAGAAGGCGGCGAAAGCTACACTTTAGCTGGAAGACAACTTACCACCCCTCTTGTAACCTGCTCACTAATAGGACTTGCTATAGGCGGTGCTTCGACTATAGGAGTTGCAGAACAAGCCTATGATTTAGGTCTTTCAGCAGGCTGGTACAATGTTGCCTGGGGTATTTCTGCTATAATTATGGGACTTGTAACCGCTAGTAAATATAGACAATTTAATGTATCTACAGTTCCTGAGCTATTTGGTAAATTCTACGACGAAAAAGGTAGAATTATCTGTGTAGTATGTCAAATAATTATTTTAATTGTAATAGTTTCATTGCAATATATTGCAGGTGGTGCAATGCTTTCATCTCTTTTACCTGAAATATTTACAATAAAAACAGGTATGATTGTAAGTGCCTGCGTATTCGTAAGTATAACTTTTATAGGTGGAATGTGGTCTTCAGGTTTATCAAATTTATTCAATGTCCCTTTAAAATATACCGGAATAATATTATGTACCATAATGGCTGTAATCAAAAGCGGCGGAATTCAAAATGTAAAAATACATCTTCCACAAAATATACCTTATTTCAGTCCGATAAAGGGTGTTGGAATATGGGTGATTTTAAGCTGGATGCTGGTTATGACTACACAAGTTATGTCAATGCAAGGTCCTGTACAACTTGCATTTGCATCTAAGAGTCCTAAAGTTGCCAAAAGAAGTTTTGTAATTGCTGGATTGCTGATGATTCCAATAGGATTTTTATGTGCGATAATTGGAATAACTGCCAAAGTGTCATTTCCAAATGTAAGTGCCACTTTAGCATTGCCTAAGATGATACTATCTCTTAATCCTGTAGTTGCAGGAATAACACTTGCTGCACTTTGGGCCGCAGATGTATCAACTGCCTGCAATTTACTTTTAGGAGCATCTACATTATTTACAAATGATATATATAAAAGATTTATAGATTCAACAATAAAAGATAAAAAACTTCTTATAATAAATAAAGCAGTTGTAATTTTACTTGGTATATTGACTTTTATTCTTGCCTTATCAATGTCAGGAATTCTAAAAACTATATCAATAGGTTTAAGTCTCTCTACCGCATTTACTATTGTATTTTTATTTACAATATTTCTTCCTAAATTATGTAGAAAAAGTTCGGCATTCTATACTACTTTAGCCGGAATAATAGTTTTATTTATGTGGGAGATAGTACCTTCATTCAGAATATTTCCCCATGTAATATTTATGGAGTGGCTTGTATGTCTCATAACATTTTTATTAATTTCAATAATTGATAAAAAATATATTACAATATAAATTAGATTACAGAATAATACATTTTTTAAAAATGTATTATTTTTTATGTTAAAAATACGATAATATGTTAAAATAGAGGTGTAATTATTAATAATTTTAATTATATATTTAAAATCTACTTTATATTTTAGAGAGAGACAAGGTGATATCATGAAAAGCATCAAGAATAGAATTATTATTTCAGTATTATCTTTAACTTTAATTTTATTACTATTTTCATCCTGCGGCAGTTATTTTTTATCAAAAAATATTCTTATGAATCAATATAGTAGTAAAATGGAGTTGGAATCACAAAAATACTCAGAAATTATAAATGGTTGGATTAATAATCAGACCACTATATTTAATGGAATTATAAATAATATGGAAGCTAATAATATTATAGGTGATAATAATAAATCTCTCACTTATTTTAAACAAGAACTTAGCTCAAATACGAATATTTCCGATTTATACATGGGCCTTCCTGATAATACTATTTTAGATGGCTCTGGATGGACACCACCATCCGGGTATGAAACTACTAAAAGGGATTGGTATAAAAATGCAGTTGAAAAAAACAGTTTAGTATATGTTCCATATTATGATCTAGTAACTAAAAAAATGGTAGTATCAATATCAATGCCTATATATAAAAATGGCAAATTCATAGGAGTAATATCTGAAGATATAAAAATGAATTCCATAACAGATGCCATTGAAAAAGAAAAGCCATCAAGTGATAGCTACGGTTATTTAGTAGATGACAAGGGTAATGTACTTGTTCATCCAAATAAATCCTTAAAGCCTCTTGGCGACAAGCTAAAAAATTTAAATAATTTCATGGGTGGAAAATATAAATCAATTACGTCTATAAATAATAATTTGATTAGCCTAAATGATTATGATGAAAAAGATAAATATTTTTTCCCTTGTAAAGTAAAATTAACAAACTGGATTGTAGGCTTTTCAGTTTCTAAAAATGAATTTACCAAAGACCTTAATTCACTTATAGTATTAAATCTCATAATTCTTGCTGTATGTATAATTATTGCCATATTAATTTCTCTTAAAATTGCCAGAACTATATCTGATCCTATAAAAGACATAAGAGATATTATATCAAATTTAAAAGAACTAAATTTTAATTACAATAGTCAAAAATTAAATTCTGTAATTAAAAATAATGATGAAGTTGGAGCCATCGGAAAAGACATAAGCGAACTTTCTAATACATTAATTGAAATAATAAAGGATATACAATCTATTTCCTCTGATGTACTTAATCATTCAGCAAGTATATCCAAATCGCTAAATGAAACATCAAAATCCATATATGAAGTATCAAAGACTACAGAGCAAATGGCAGAAGGCTCTATAAGTCAAGCAAATGAATCTCAAAATGGATTGGAGAAATTAAATGAGCTGTCTTCTCAAATAAATGAAATTTCAATTATGGCTGAAAGTATTAAAAATTACTCTTACAATACAAAAGATGTTAATTCAAATGGTATAAAATCAATACAATTACTGAATACAAAATTAAAAGACAATAGCAATGCTTGTAATAAATTGTCATCGAGTATTGAAAATCTATCAAAGAATTCAGGTTCAATAAGTGATATAGTAAATACTATAGAGTCAGTTGCAGAACAAACTAATTTACTTGCATTAAATGCTGCTATTGAAGCTGCAAGCGCTGGAGAAGCAGGAAAAGGCTTTTCTGTTGTTGCAAATGAAGTTAGAGTATTATCGGATCAAACTACCGCAGCTGTAAACAAAATTTCAAATGTGTTAGATGAAATACAAAAAGAAATAGAACTTGGTAAATTAAATTCAGATGCTGCCGATAAAACAAATCATGAAGCTAATGAGAGCATAATAAAGTCAAACGAATCTTTTAGTATGATAGAAAAGGCTGTAAATAAAATGCTTTCTAATATAGAAAATCTCGTTCCAAAGATTAACGAAGTGAACTCAAATAAAAATTCCGTTATAGAATCCATAGAAACTATATCTTCTATCTCACAGGAAGCTTCCGCCGGGAATGAGGAATTAGCTGCTTCTGTCGAAGAACAAAATAACTCTGTAGAAAATATAACTGATCGTATGAAAAAGCTTAAAGTCATTTCTTCTGATTTGAACAAAATAGTAAATAAGTTTAATTTGTAAATGTAAAAAATAGTAGATTGCATATAAAAACAATCTACTATTTTTATTATATAATTCTATTATTTATACAAATTTCAAGCTTATATCCAATGCTTTTACAGAATGAGTAAGAGCACCTATTGATATTATGTCTACTCCAGTAGCTGCAATATTTTTTATATTGTTCTCTGTAACATTTCCAGATGCCTCTAAAATAAATTTTTTATTAACCATTTTAACAGCTTTCTCCATAGTATGAATATCCATGTTATCAAGCATAATAACATCAACTTCCGCAGACATTGCTTCTTTAAGCTGTTCCAGGTTTTCTACTTCCACTTCAATTTTAGTAGTAAAAGAAAGTTTGCTTTTTATTCTTTTAACAGCTTCTTTTATAGATCCTACTGCCTTTATATGATTATCCTTAATCATCGCAAAATCAGATAAATTCATTCTATGATTATATCCACCGCCTACAGTTACAGAATACTTATCTAAAATTCTAAATCCAGGAAGTGTTTTTCTTGTATCTACTATTTTCACATCATAATCTTTTACTAAATTGACTATTTCATGTGTTTTAGTTGCAATACCAGACATTCTCTGAGTTATGTTTAGAGCTGCCCTCTCACCCTTAAGTATTGATTTAGAGCTGCCATCTATTTCTCCAATAATACTACCTTTCTGAACTTCACAACCATCTTTTAATTCACTTTTAAACTTTATATCACTGTCTACAATTTCAAACACTCTCTTTAACACGTCAATTCCCGCAATAACACCGTACTCTTTTGCAATAAATTTTCCATTTGACATTTCACTTTCAGAAAGTAAATTATCTGTAGTAACATCCCCATAATTTACATCTTCTATAAGAGCATCTTTAATAAGTTTATCTACTATTAAATAATTCAAATAAAATCACCTCACATCAAACTACACTATGTCTTGAATATTCTTCAACATAATTGCTTCCTATGGAATCCTTTGTATTTAAAATAGATTCAATAATACTTCTTGCTACCAGATACATATTATAAACTTCCGCATCAAGTACACTATTAAACTTTAAGTTTTCAATTTTAAATAAAACTTCATCTACAAAATTCAATGCATTTTGAAGTTTATCTATATTTCTAATTATGCCTACACTGCTATCCATTAATTTTTTCAAATCTATTCTGAGTTTTAAAAAATCAACATCAAATTCCTGTCTGCCTTTATTAGGCGGATTATTTCTTGTATTTATAGTGCTTATATTATCTTCAAAATCATAATTAATTCTTTTTGAAATATCCCCGGCTGCTCTCTTTCCAAAAACTACTGCCTCTATGAGAGAATTGCTAGCCAGCCTGTTTGCTCCATGTACTCCAGTACAGGCACATTCTCCTACAGCATAAAGATTTGTCATATTAGTTCTACTATACAAATCTACTTTAATTCCACCCATGAAATAATGTTCGGCAGGAATTACAGGAATATAATCCTTTTCTATTTGAAGACCATTATTTTTACATTCAGAATAAATTTTATTAAATCTATTCTTGAGGAAATCTCTATTATACATAGTTGCATCTAAATAAACACAATTTGAATTACTTTTATCAATCTCGTGACTTATAGCTCTTGCTACAATGTCTCTCGGAGCTAATTCCATCCTATTATCATATTTTTTCATAAATCTTTTCCCTGATGAATTTCTTAGCATTGCCCCTTCTCCTCTTACTGCCTCTGATATTAAAAATAGTTTATTATCAAAATCTTGTGAATAAAAAGCTGTAGGATGAAATTGAATGTACTCCATATTATCCAATTCTACATTTGCTCTAATTGCCATGGCAATTCCGTCTCCTGTAAGAATGTCAGCATTTGTTGTTTTTGAAAAAAGTTGCCCAATTCCACCTGACGCCATTACACACTGCCTTGATTTGAAATATACAAATTTATCTTTATAATATGCCACTATTCCGTTGCATTTATTGTCCTCTTCAATAATATCCAGTGCAAAAACATTCGGTATTACTTCTATGTTAGGAGCATTTTTAACTTCTTTTATAAGTGCATCCATTATTCCTTTACCAGTAGAATCACCATTTACATGAAGAATTCTTGGAATAGAATGATTTCCCTCAAAAGATCTATAAAAATTGCCTTTTAAATCCCTGTCAAAATTAACACCTAATTTTATTAAACTTTCTATTGCTTCTTCAGACTCATCCACAAGCGTATTTACAGCTTCTAAATTATTAACATAACAACCTGCATTTATAGTATCTTCAACATGGAGCTTCCTGTTATCATCTTGTATGCTAGCTGCAATCCCTCCCTGAGCCATACATGAATCCGAATCATATATGTCCTTTTTACTTAAAACAGCTATTTTTAAGTTTTTAGGCAGCATTAATGATGTATAAAGGCCACCTATTCCAGCTCCAACTATAACTACATCATAATTTCTATTTTCACAATGATTTTCATTATAATAAGCTAAATATCTTTTCAATTCATATCACCCTGCCTTAATTTATTCAAAACATAACATTTTCTTCATAGACTCAAGTGCATTTATCCTAATATCTTCTGAGATAAATATTTCATTTTCCATATTCAAAAGAGAATTATAGACATCCTCAAGTGACGTCATTTTCATGTTTTCACATACGAGCCTGGGACTTAGCAGATAAAATTTCTTTTGTGGATTATCTTTTTTCATTTTATGGAGAACCCCAATTTCAGTACCTATTATAAATTTCATTTTATCTGATTTGTCCGCATGGTCAATTATCTGTGCAGTACTTCCCACAAAATCTGCACTTTCTCTTATATCTGCTGAAACTTCAGGGTGTACAAGAAACTCAGCATCTGTATGTTCCTCTTTTGCTCTAAAAACATCTTCCACAGTTATCCTAGCATGTGTAATACAATTACCCGGCCATGAAATTATCTTCTTTTCCGGAACTTTTTCTGCTACATAACCTGCAAGATTTTGATCAGGTACAAATATTATTTCTTTAGAACTTATATTTTCCACAACTTTAACTGCATTTGACGATGTACAACATATATCACTTATAGCTTTAACCCCGGCTGATGAGTTAACATAGCACACAACCTTTGCATATGGATATTTATTTTTCTCAACTTGCAGCTGTTCTCTGGTTATTGCATCTGCAAGGGGACATCCTGCAGATTTTGAAGGAAGTAAAACCACCTTGTCAGGTGATAGAATTTTTGCACTCTCTGCCATAAATCTTACTCCACAGAAAACAAGTACTTTTTTATTTATTTTTGCTGCAGCCTTGCTAAGTGCAAAAGAATCTCCTACAATATCAGCTATATCTTGAACTTCGGGTACCTGATAATTATGTGCCAATATGCAGGCATCCCTTTTTATTTTCAATTTATTTATTTCATTTATTAAAGATGACTTGTCCATTTTTACACCCCTAAAACAATATTTTTTGATTAATGTATATACACAAGTATATACTATTTTTTATTTTTTAACAATATACAAAAACGTTACTACAGAATGGATTTCATGTAGTAACGTCTTTATTTTCATTATTTATATATTTTAAAATTATCCACGTGGAAAAAGATACAGAAGTATACATAAAAAGTGGCATGCACTTCCCCCAATTACAAACAAATGCCATATTGCATGATTATATGGTATCTTATCAAACAGATATAGAACTGCACCTAATGTGTAAATAATTCCACCTGCAAATAATAGTACTATCCCTGATGTTGGAAGCAGCTGAACAAGAGTTTTCATAGCAAAAACTATAATCCATCCCATTCCAATATATATCATTGTAGAAAGCACATTAAATTTTCCTATCCAGAACACTTTCATTATTATGCCGACAAGAGCCAGGCCCCATATTATTCCAAATATCAGCCATCCTATTGTAGGTCTTAATACTGTCAATGTAAATGGAGTATATGTACCTGCTATAAGAAGATAAATTGAAGAATGGTCAAATATTCTAAATAGCTTTTTCACTCTCATATTGGTTATACTATGATACAGAGTAGATTCCAGATAAAGCATAAAGAGTGAAATTCCATAAATAGTATAACTTATAACATACCACTTATCCCCTTTTTCTTCTGCAAATACAATTAAAAGTACTAATGCTGCAATTGATAGAAGCGCCCCAATTCCATGAGTTATAACATTTGCAATTTCTTCTTTTCGTGTGTAAAATTTTAGATTCCCTTCCAAACAAATCACTTCCTGAAATAATTTGATTATATTTCAACACATAGTTTTAAAAACTATGTGTTATATTTATTATAATATCACAATATATACAAGTGTTCAATATTTATATTAAATTTATATATAAATATTATGTTCAATATTTCATATTTCATATACTAAATATTTATATTTTTTATTTAAAATGTATTGTATAATAAATATTGAATAATTTTCAATGGAATGAGGTAATAAGATGTTAAAAAGAAGTATTACAAATGAACTAGCACAAAACTTCATTAACTATTTAAACGAATTGGACAAAGAGAAAAATAATAAAAATTATAATGAAGCTTTAAATTTAATAGATACAGCTTTTAAAGACATATTCAAACTTGATGGAAAATTTTTTAGTTCATTTTCCACTAAAAATCTTATAGATATGGCCAGTACAAAAGGAGGAATAAGCATTGACAAGTGCGTAATGATGGCAAAACTACTGGAGGAAGAAGCTATTATACTAGAAGCACAAAATAAACTTGATGAGGCCTTTTACATAAATCAAAAATCCTTAGATATATTTTTATATGCCTATATGGATGAAAATAGCACTTGTACCCTAGATAAATATTTTGATGATATACAACCTATAATAGATAACGTTTATGAATACAAACTTCCAGTTTCTCTTGAGACTAAAATAAGGGACTATTATGTAATTTCAAATAAATACAGCAATGCTGATAATGTAGTATATGATATATTAGAACAAAATGATTATAATGAAAATTTAATAAAAGATTCATTGGATTTTTATAATAAGATTTTACTAAAAGAGAATTCAATTTTGGAATCTGGCGGAATTACAAAATCTGAAATTAAAGAATCTATAAATGAATTAAAGTCAAGACTATAGCTAGAAATTAAATGACAGTATATCAGCTGATATTTATATAATCATCAACTCGTATACTGCCACAATTATTTTACTATTCTACCTGCTTACTATAAGATTTACTCTTAGCTGTAAGTGAAAAATAAGAACCAATAAGCATTAAGCATATTCCTGCAACCGTATTAAGTGGTATTTGCTCACCTAAAATAATAAGTGCAAGAATAGGTGCAAGTGCCGGTTTGATAAAAAATACTACAGATGCCATGGCTGCTGAAGTTTTATCCATAGCTAGAAAATAAAACATATATCCGAAACCTGTTACTACAATTCCTAAATAGATTAAAGCAACTACATTTGAATGATTTATTCCAGCTAAAATTGGTATATTTGACATAAATTCAAAGCTGCCTTTTGGATTTATCATGCTTCTAATTGCGGAAAGTTTTGATATTAATATAATTACAAGCATAATAACATCGCCAACAAGGAAGGTAATGCAATTTAAAGCTATACTTCCATACTTTGAAGATCTTTTCTTTCCCATAACACTATATACTGAAAAAGTTATTGCAGAAAGAATTGAAAGCACTATACCTTTCATATCCCCGCTTGTCCCAAAAGGATTTAATATAAAAACTATGCCTATCAAGCTTAGTAAAATAGATATAATGGTGTTTCTTGTCAATTTCTCCTGTAAAAAAAGATAAGCAAATAAAATTACAAACACAGGATTGGAGCTAAAAATTATGGCCACTGTTGATGCCTTTGTATAAACAATGGCAAGTTGAAAAAGTGACATACTTATAACCACACAGAAAAGTCCTGTACATAAAAAATAGTAAATATCATCTTTTTTTAATTTAACATCTTTCTTTTTCAGTTCTTTTACAGCAAATGGCATTAAAATTAATCCTCCTATTAGGAATCTAAGGAAATTTAATTGGAGAGGATTTAGTCCCACTGCTAATTTACCTGTAATTTCCATTGTACTGAAAATTACGGCAGCCAAAATAATATATGCATAACCCAATTGTACAACATCTCCCTTAAAATAATAATCTGGGCATACTAAAAAAATACAAAGTCCGCCATGCCGTAAGCCTAAGTTATTTGATCCCGTTCCTAAACAGGTGGGCACCGCCTTTATTGCTTCATGTTATCAATTATTTGAAATCATTCCACAAAAAGAGCTTAAGTTCCCTTTCAAAATGTGTTGGGTCAATATGAACTTAAATTTACGTACACAGCAGAACTTATTATTTAACTTTATTATACTACACAATTTTTGATTTATTCTAAAATAATACGATAAATTTCACTATTTGTCTTTTTCTTTTACTTCTATGCTGAGTTCTTTTAATTGAATATCATCTACAACATTTGGTGCTTCCGTTAATGGACAAAATGCATTTTGATTCTTAGGGAATGCAATTACATCCTTTATGTTATCTGTTCCAGCTAAGAACATTACCATTCTGTCAAATCCATAAGCGAGTCCACCGTGTGGTGGTGGTCCAAATTTAAATGCCTGGAGCAAAAATCCGAATCTCTCCCATGCAGATTCTTCCGTAAATCCTAAAACTTCAAACATTTTTTCCTGAAGTTTAGTATCATGTATTCTTATACTTCCTCCACCCATCTCTTCACCATTCAATACTATATCATAAGCCTTTGCCCTAACTCTGCCAGGATCACTTTCTAGATATTGTATATCTTCATCCATTGGCATAGTAAATGGGTGATGTTCTGCTTCAAATCTTCCTTCTTCTTCATTATAGGATAAAAGTGGGAATTCTGTTATCCATACAAATCTAAACTCATGGTTGTTTTCAAGAATACCTGTTTCCTTAGCCATATGGACTCTAAGTGCACCAAGGCTTTGAAATACAACTTTATTTTTATCAGCTGCTATTAAAATCAAATCTCCAACTTCAGCTTTAATTTTTGTAAATATTTTATCAATTGTTTCCTGTTTTAAAAATTTAGATATAGAAGATTTTATGCCATCTTCTCTATTTTGTATCCATACAAGTCCTTTTGCACCATAGTCTTTTACAAATTCAACTAATTTATCTATCTGTTTTCTTCCCATAGTTGCACAATCAGGTACTTTAATAGCCCTAACAGAACCGCCTGCATCAATAGCGTTCTTAAAAACTTTAAAGTCCATATCACGTACTTCATCTGTTATATCATTTATTTCCATGCCAAATCTTAAATCAGGTTTATCACTTCCGTATTTCTCCATAGCAACTTTGTATGGCATTCTCTCAATTGGAAGTTTGACATCCACATCTGCTATTTCTTTAAATACCTTTTTTATAAGCCTTTCATTCAATGACATTATATCTTCTGCTTCTACAAAAGACAATTCCATATCCACCTGTGTAAATTCAGGCTGTCTATTGGCCCTCAAATCCTCATCCCTAAAACATTTTGCAATTTGAAAATATCTATCATATCCAGACACCATTAGAAGCTGCTTAAAAAGCTGTGGTGATTGTGGAAGCGCATAAAATTTTCCCGGATAATTTCTACTAGGTACGAGATAATCCCTTGCACCTTCTGGAGTGCTTTTTGTGAGTACAGGTGTTTCCATTTCTAAAAAGCCTTCTTTATCCAAAAAGTCTCTTATTACTTTTGCAGTTTTATGCCTTATTTTAAATATTCTCTGCATATCCGGTCTTCTTAAATCAAGATATCTATATTTTAATCTTATATTTTCAGCTGCATCCAAATTTTCTTTTATATATATAGGTGGTGTTTCAGATTCTGAGAATATATTTATGTACTCACCTTTTAATTCAACCTGACCTGTTGGAATTTCATTATTTACTGACTGTCTTTTGACTAACGTTCCCTTTATTGCTATACAATATTCTGATTTTACCGTATCAGCTTTTTTAAAAGCTTCTTCATTTATTTTTTCTCCAAATACAGCCTGGATTATTCCTGTTCTGTCTCTCAAATCTACAAATATAAGTCCTCCGAGGTTTCGTTTTCTTTGAACCCATCCCATTACTGTAAATTCCTGTCCTATGTTTGTTTCTCTAAGCACACCACACATAGAAGTTCTTTTTAGTCCTTGTAAAGATTCTCCCATTGTTTTTTCAACTCCCATTATAAATATTATGTCTCGTAATTATTTTATTAAATTGACTATTTCATCTAAATCATCTAACTTTAATTCAAACTGTTCGCCATCACTCATTCTCTTAAATCTAGCTTTTCCAGTTTGTAATTCATTTTCTCCAAGTACTACTGTAAATCTAGCACTAATTTTATTTGCATATTTCATCTCAGCTTTTACACTTCTATCTGTATGATCACATTCGCATCTCAAATTTTTTTCTCTAAGTGTGTTTGCAAATTTTAATGATCCTACTCTTGCATCATTGCCCATAGAACCTATATATAAATCTATATAAGGCTTCTTTGGTATCTCTATTCCATTTTCTTTAAGTGTAAGCAGTGTTCTTTCAATTCCCATTCCAAATCCCATAGCAGGAATAGATGGTCCTCCTACTTCCTCTATAAGATAGTCATATCTTCCACCTGCACATATTGTTATGTCATTGTTTATTATCTCAAATACAGTTTTAGTATAATAATCTAATCCCCTTACGATAAGTGGGTCGACTTTAAACTCTATTCCAAGAGCTGTCAAATATTTTTTTAGTCCTTCAAAATGCTCCCTGCAGTCATCACACAAATAATCTAATATCTTTGGTGCATTTTTAATTATATCTTTCTTTCCATCTATTTTGCAATCCAATATTCTTAAAGGATTTTTTTCAAATCTAGTTTTGCAGGTATCACAGAGTTCATCATATCTATCCAATAAGTACTTTTTAAGTGCATCATTGTATTTTTTTCTACACTTTTCACATCCTATACTATTTATGTTGAGCTCTATGTTATTAACTCCCAATTCCCTGTAAACTCTCATAGCAAGACTTATTACCTCTGCATCAATTGATGGTCCTTTTGAACCAAAAGCCTCTATTCCAAATTGATGATGTTCTCTTAATCTTCCTTTTTGAACATTTTCATATCTAAGAGCTGGAGTAAAATAAAATAATTTTGTAGGCTGAACTTCATTATAAAGGCTTCCCTCTACAAAAGCCCTAACAGCAGGTGATGTACCCTCAGGTTTTAATGTAATGCTCCTTCCTGCCTTATCCTTGAATGTATACATTTCCTTCTGAACTACATCCGTAGTTTCTCCAACTCCTCTTTGAAATAACTCAGTATGTTCAAATACAGGAGTTCTTATTTCTCTATGTCCATAAGCTGCCGCTATATTTCTAAATTTATTTTCTAAGTATTGCCATTTATATATTTCATCAGGTAGTACATCTTTAGTACCCTTAGGTGCTTGAATAGCCATAAATAATTACTTCCTCTCATTTAGTTTAATACTTTAAGCATAAAACCATTATATATTCCATTTGTTATTTTTTCAAATTCAAAATATCAAGTTTACAAAAATGGATTTGAAATTTTCTCCCTTTCAATAGATGTCTTATCTCCATGTCCTGGCAGTACTATTGTATATTCTGGAAGTACCATTAATTTCTCTTTAATGCTTTTTATTATAGTATCAAAATCTCCGCCTTCAATATCTGTCCTTCCTACACTCTGACAGAATAAAGTATCTCCAGTAAAAACTATGTCATCTACTAAAAAGCTCACTCCTCCTGGAGTATGCCCTGGAGTATATAGTGCTTTCACTTTAAGCTTTCCAACATTAAATACGTCTCCATCATTTATGAAATTATCTACGGCTTCATCAACATTTCCATACATATAAGATCTTCGTTTCATCATATTATAATCCTGTTCATTTATGTATACTTCTGCACCGTACAAATTTTTTATATCCACTACTGATTCTGTGTGATCAGCATGACCATGAGTTAACAATATGTATTTTACTTTATTAATTTTCAAATCATCCATAGCACTTTTTATAATTTCTGTATTACCACCTGGATCAATTACTGCACATTCATTTGAATCTTCATCTAAAAGTATATAACAATTAGCTAAATACATGCCAACTGGCATTCTCTTTATTTTCATAACAGCACCTCTCTTCAATAATAATTTTTAAAAGTTCTTTTTACTATCTAAAAGCATAGTAACAGGTCCATCATTTTCTATAGAAACAAGCATATCTGCTCCAAATTTTCCAGTTTCGACTTTTTTTACTGAAACCTTACACTGTACTACAAATTCATTATATAACTTCTCCGACTCATCACCTGAAAGTGCTTGTATAAAACTAGGTCTTCTGCCTTTTCTACAGTCTCCATACAAAGTAAACTGAGATATCAAAAGAAGTTCTCCTCCTACATCCATAAGTGATTTGTTTAATTTTCCATTCTCATCTTCAAATATTCTAAGATTAATTATCTTGTCTTTTAAATATGTTATATCTGAAATTGTATCATCCTTTGTTATTCCTATAAGGACATTCAATCC
Organism: Clostridium algifaecis; assembly: GCF_017874415.1. Lineage (GTDB taxonomy): Bacteria > Bacillota > Clostridia > Clostridiales > Clostridiaceae > Clostridium_B > Clostridium_B algifaecis. The sequence continues at coordinate 78,194 of NZ_JAGGLM010000005.1, read as the reverse complement.
TTTACCAATTTTTCCTATAACATTGCCGTCAACTTTAACGCTAGAGCTTTTAACTCTTTGGACTACAGCTCTCATATAATACACCTCTAATTATTTGTTCTAAAAACTTCAGTTACATTTTTAATCCTTCTAAGCTTTTTCATGACATCCCTAAGATCATTTACTTCTGTTATTTTAAGCTTCATTCTTATGATACATATACTATTTTTTACAGGCTTTGCATCTATTGCATAAAGTGAAGTGTTGCTATCACTTATTACCTCAATAGAATCTTTCAAAAGTCCCGGCCTATCTTCTCCTTTAAGCTGTATTTCAGTAATATATTCTACTCCCTTTGGTTTTCCCCAACCAACTTCAACTACGTGATTTTCTTTATTTTTCAATAAATAATCTATATTTTTACAGTCACTTCTATGGATGGATACACCTCTTCCTTTAGTTATGTACCCAATAATATCATCACCTGGCACAGGATTGCAGCATTTGGCAAATCTAACAAGAACATTGCTTTCACCCTTTACTATTACGCCGGGTGATTTATTTTTTCTTTTACCTAATCTATTATTTGATTTACTTATTTGATCCTGTACTGCTTCCAGATTATCTCCATCATTTTTCAAATCCTTGATGTAAACTTCTCTTAATCTGCATACTACAGTAGACAAATTTAGGGCACCTACTCCAACTGCAGCATATAAATCATCCATGGAATTCATTTTATATTTTTTAAGTATGGTGCCTATTGCTTCACTTTTTAGTGCTTCTCCAAAATTATATCCCTGCTTTTTAGTTTCTTTTTCCAAAAGTTCCTTGCCTTTTATTATGTTTTCTTCTTTCTTTGCTTTTTTGAACCATGATTTTATTTTGCTCTTGGCCTGATTGCTCTTTACAATATTTAACCAATCTATACTGGGACCCTTTGAGTTACCCGATACAAGTATTTCAACTATCTCTCCAGTCTTAAGTTTGTAATCAAGTGGAACCATTTTCCCGCTTACTTTGGCACCTGTGCATTTATTCCCTATATCCGTATGTATCTTATAGGCAAAATCTATTGGTGTAGCCCCATAAGGTAAATTTATAACTATGCCTTTAGGCGTAAATACAAATACTTCATCCGAGAATAAATCTATTTTAAAGCCTTCCATAAACTCTTCTGCATCAGAAGTTTCAGTCTGCCATTCAAGCATTTCTCTTATCCATGTCAGTTTTTTATCTATAGTATCCTCAGTTTCCACACCTTCTTTGTACTTCCAGTGTGCAGCTATACCATACTCAGCAGTTCTGTGCATTTCAAAAGTTCTTATTTGAATTTCAAATGGTTTCCCCTGAGGTCCTATTACAGTTGAATGAAGTGATTGATACATATTAGGTTTAGGCATTGCTATATAGTCTTTAAATCTCCCTGGTATCGGCTTATACATAGTATGTGCTATTCCAAGTGCTGCGTAACAATCCTTCACTGTATTTACAAGTACCCTTACTGCCGTTAGGTCAAATATCTGGTCTATAGTTTTATTCTTTTTTACCATTTTTATATATATACTGTAGAAATGTTTTGGTCTTCCTTCTATATCTGAACTTATTTTCGCATCATCAAGACTTTTCTTTAATTGATTTATTATATTTTCTATGTATTTTTCCCGTTCCGCCCTTTTTTCCGCTATTTTTCTAACTATAAAATAGTATTCATTTGGGTTTATATATCTAAGTGCCAGATCTTCCAATTCCCATTTAACCTTTGACATTCCAAGCCTATGTGCTAAGGGAGCATATATATCAAGAGTTTCTTTAGATTTTTCCTTCTGTTTTTCCACAGACATATATCTCAATGTTCTCATATTATGAAGTCTATCTGCTAATTTTATTATTATAACCCTGATATCCTTTGCCATAGCAAGGAGCATTTTTCTGACATTATCCGCCTGCTGTTCTTCTTTGCTTTTATATTCTAGCCGTCCAAGCTTAGTTACACCTTCTACTAAATTAGCTACTTCACTGCCAAATTCCTTTGCTATATCCTGATGGGTATATTCTGTATCTTCTACAACATCATGAAGAAGTCCAGCTATTATAGTATTAGTGTCCATGCCCATATCTGCAAGTATACAAGCTACATCTACAGGGTGTATTATATACGGTTCTCCTGATTTTCTTTTCTGTTTTTTATGGGCATTTTCAGCAAAATAATATGCTTTTTTTATCATCTCTTTATTTACATTTGTACAGCTCTTATCTATCTTTTCAATTAATTTTTCCAGCATACTCTTACTCCCTAAAATCAATGGCTGGTTTCACAAACCAGCCATTATTTTTTATTACCATTATATTATATACCGTATAAACTTTCAATTTAAAATTTCACTAAAATCATACAATATCAAGTTATACCACATAAGCTCATATAAGTTGAGGATAAAAGATTACAAATCAAACATTATATTTGACTAGAGAAATTACATCATAATCCTCTAGTTTTTCTCTTCCTTTCAAATCAGTCAACTCTATAACAAAATCAACCGTTACAACTTTTCCTCCCAATTTTTCTACAAGTTTAGCAACTGATGACATAGTACCTCCTGTTGCTAAAAGATCATCTATCAAGGCAACTCTCTGTCCTTGTTTTATAGCATCCTTATGAATTTCAAGTGCATCATTTCCATATTCAAGATCATAGGTTATCTTTACTGTTTCACATGGTAATTTTCCTGGTTTTCTTACGGGAACAAACCCAGCTCCTATAGCATATGCTACTGGTGCTCCAAATAAAAATCCCCTCGCCTCTGGACCTACAACTACGTCAATATCTTTATTTTTTAGATATTCAGCCATTTTATCTACTGTATATTTAAAAACTCTCTTATCTTCAAGAATTGTAGTTACATCTTTAAAGCTTATACCTTCTTTTGGAAATCCTTCTATAACCCTTATCTTATCTTTTAAATCCACTAATATACCCCCTTAAACTTAAAACTACAAAATCTATTACAACTTAATATATTATCATAAATGTATTAAAATTACCATTAATACACATTCTTCTATTCCACAATCTCATTCTTTAAATATTTTGCTATCTGCACTGCTCTATCCATATTTTCAGTAGTAAAAAGTTCTACAGCTATTCTTGAATTATCTATGTATCTGTTACTTACACTTGAAGGTGTCATATTCATTGAAAGTTTAAATATACTTTCCCTGTTTATTGTTTTTATGCCATAAACCTTTAATAATGCCTTAAATCCATAATTATTTGTGTAGGTTAGATGATATATCCCCTGATCCACCATTTCTTTGTTTTCTCCAGTTATCTTAATTTCCTTCGATAATGTACCAAGTACAACCAAGTCCAAATATTTACTTATGGATTTCATCTCATAATACATGGATATAGCTTGAGAAAGCTTAAATGCAACTCCAACAGCAGTTAACTCTTTAAATGCATAATTACATCCTTTTTGATTAGGATTTATAACAACTGCTTCAGAAATGACATTGTTACATTTATGATAATCTGTTACTATGATATCCATTCCAAGTTTTTTACATAGTTCTACCTGAGATACTGATTGACTTCCACATCCTGTAGTTATAATAAGTTTAGCGCCCAAAAATTTTATATGATTCTTTATCAGCCCGGAATTTATATTAAGTTTGTCATTTATATCATCAGAAATAAGATATTCTACATCTGCATTTAAATATTTCAAAACTAGAAATAATAAAGAAACTGCAGTTACTCCATCCAAATCGCAATTACCGTATAATACAATTTTTTCTCTTTCATTTACTGCCTTAATTATTCTTTTTAAAGCATGTCCCATATTTTTCAAACGAAATGGATCATGGATACCCAAAAAATTCAAATTATTAGCATTGTCCTGTCTTATCTCCATAATAAAATCCTCCAAATTTATCGAAAGCACTTATATTATAAATTATATTATCATTTTTTACAAACATAATATAAGCAGATTTCATACAATAAAAAATCCAGAGTTTCAATATACTCTGGATTTTTTATTGTATCATATTTAAATAATAATTTAAATATCTAATTTGTTTTATCTTCTACAGCTTTTAATTTTTTAGATTTAGCTAAATGTTTTTTTATTAAGACCCACGATGGACTAGCTATACATATAGACGAATAACATCCTGAAATAATTCCCACTAGAATAGGTTCTGAGAAGTTTCTAACAGATGGAACAAGTATATATACGGAGGTTAGCGTTATTACAACGGTAAGCACTGTATTTATTGATCTGGCAAGTGTCTGAGTTACACTCGCATCTGCTATAAGTTCAGGATCTTCTCTTCTCATATATTTTTGATTTTCTCTTATTCTATCAAAAACAACTATAGTATCATGAACAGAATAACCTATAACTGTAAGTGCCGCTGCTATAAAACTCGAATCTATAGATACCCTAAGCACTGCATATACAGAAAGCATTACAAGTACATTGTGAATAAGTCCTATAATAGCTGCTATACCAAAACTCAGTTCAAATCTTATACCTATGTATATAAACATAGCACATATGGCAACAATTATAGCCTCAATGGCATTAACCCTTGCTTCTTTTCCTATGGAAGCACCTATATTATTTTGACTTGTAAGACTGCTCTTTTTATATTTTGATTTTATAGCTTTAACAATACTGCTTACATTATTATTACTTAAGTTAGTACTTTTTATAGTTACAGAGTGTTCATTTGTTTTAGTTGATTGAAAGTTATCTGAATATTTTTTTATTATACTATCCACATCATTTTTGTTAAAGGTTCCACCAATATTTATTTCCACTACAGTTCCACCTTTAAAGTCAAGTCCATACTCAAGTCCTTTAGTAGCCATAGTAAAAATACCTACTGCAATTATTATGAGGGATATTGTAAACCATATTTTTCTTTTTTCTATAATTTTATATATTCCATTCATATTATTTTGCTATCCCCCTTACACCTTTTCTAAAGTCATGAACACCAAATGTCCCAATTGTTCCCTTATGACTGAAAAGACCTATGTTTGCAACTAACTTCATTAGTGTTCTTGTAACAGTTATAGCTGTAAACATACTCAATACTACACCTATTATAAGTGTAAGTGCAAAACCTTTAACAGACCCAGTACCTATACTATATAGTACAATTCCTGAAATAATTGATGTTATATTTGAATCAAGTATTGAACTCATTGCCCTTTTAAATCCAGCATCTATAGATGCTTTTATAGATCTGCCGCTTTTAAGTTCTTCCTTAGTTCTCTCAAATATAAGTATATTAGCATCTACTGCCATACCTACAGTTAAAAGGAATGCTGCTATACCAGATAAGGTTAAAGTTACATTTACATTTACAAATGCAGCCAATACTATATATATGTATAGTGTCAAAGCAACATCTGCAATTAATCCAGGCAATCTATAATATAAAATCATGAATATCATTACAAGTCCTATACCAATCTTACCTGCAAGTATACTAAGTGGCAATGCATTAGCACCAAGAGATGCACCTATAGTTGTTACTTGTACAGGTTTTACTTCTACAGGTAAAGCACCAGATTTTATAAGATTAGCCTGTCTTTGTGCCTCTTGAAGAGTTTTACTTCCGTTTATTTCAGCTTTTCCATTAGTTATATGTGCATCAACTTGAGGATTTGTAAGCATCTGATCGTCCAAATATATGGCAATCTTCTGCCCTAAAAATTTTTGGGTGGCATCTGAAAACTTTTTAGCACCACTATCATTTAATTCAAGTCCTATCATAGGTTGATTATTTTGTGAATCCAAATAAGCAGATGCATCTTTTACATCTTTACCAGTTAATATTGTCTTATTATCAGGACCTACAAATTTAAGCTGTCCTGTCTTTGCTACACCATCTACTACTTCTTTGGCATCAAACTTTCCTGGTATTTCAATTCTTATTCTATTTTTTCCCTCTTTATTTACTACTGTTTCACTTACTCCTAATTTATTAACTCTCATGGATAGGAGGTCTACTGTTCTATCTACTGTTTTCTGATCTACATTTTTTGATTGAATTTCTTCTAATATTGAAACTCCTCCCTGAAGATCAAGTCCTCTATTTATCACTTCAGTAAAAGGCTTTAGTTTATAGTCACCAAGTTTAACTCCATATGCACCAGAATATGCTAAAAATCCTATTAAAAAAAGACATAATACTAGAATTATAGTACTTTTTACCCTAGTGCCACTTTTTGCCTTAGATCTCATTTTTATCCTCCTTCATATGTACATAACTACTTTTTCTCTCAAATATATACATTAGAATTATATTACTTAAAAATTTTTCAGTCAATACATTTTAGTTCTGCATAATTTTAGCTTTAAGTGCAATAGCACATTCTATTCTCTTTTTCTGCATTTTACAGCCTAGTGAATATGGTATTTTCATATCGCCATTAAAGTTGTAATTATTTGCCTGACATCCTCCGCTGCAATAAAATCTTGCCCAGCACTTCATACACTCAGGCTTATTATATATATGTGCAGCTTTAAATTCATTTCCTATATTTTCTTTTATGTCATTAGAATTGCTTAGATTTCCCATCTTAAAAGCTTCATTACCTACAAACTGATGGCATGGATATATATCCCCATCAGGTGTTATAGCTACATATTCATGTCCTGCACCGCACCCAGATATTCTTTTATATACACATGGTCCACCATTTAAGTCTATATTAAAATGATAGAATTTAAATGAATTTCCTTCTTTATTTCTCTTTATCATTTCATCATAAAGCTTATCATATTGTTCAAAAATAGTAGGAAGATCCTCTTCCCTTAATGAAAGTGGATTTTCTTTTGGAAGCACTACAGGCTCTACAGATATTTCATCAAATCCCTCATCCGCCATAAATTTTATATCTTCAAAAAAATCTGTATTTTCTCTTGTAAAAGTTCCTCTTGCATAATATTGTTTTGATTTATCTCTCATTTCAACCATTTTCTTTATCTTTGGAAGTATTGAATCAAATGAACCACTTCCATCTACTCGTACCCTGACTTTGTCATTTACTTCTTTTCTTCCATCAATGCTTAAAACTATATTTCCCATATTCTCATCTAAGTACTTCATTATATCATCATTTAATAAAGTAGCATTAGTAGTCATTGTAAATCTTATGTTCTTATTATGTATTTTTTCCTGTTTTTTTGCGTATTCTACTATCTCTTTTACACTATCAAAAGCCATAAGTGGCTCTCCACCAAATAAATCTACTTCTATATTTTTTCTTGGTCCTGATTTTTCTATGACAAAATCTATAGCTTTTTTGCCTACTTCAGGTGACATAAGTTTTCTTTCTCCCTTATATTCGCCTTCATCTGCAAAACAATATTTACATCTTAAATTACAGTCATGAGCTATATTTAAGCAAAGTGCCTTTATAAAAGATGGCGTTTTGTCATTTTTAGCAGCTGCTTCTTTATATAAATCTTTAGAATATAAAATATCTTTTCCTACAAGCTGCTCAATTTCAGAATAAGCTTCTTTTATATCTTCTTCTTTATATTTAGCTTTAAGTAATTCTATTGTATCCTCTAAACTTCTTAATTTATCATCTTCCAAAATATCATATACTAATTCATCTATTAAATGTACAGTTCCAGAGTTAACATCTATTACATAGTATTCTCCACCCTGAATAAATTTGTGAATGTTAGCCAAAATTTTTTCCTCCTAGAATAATATTTGTTTAAAACATAAACTTAAGGCAGTAACATAAGTTACTGCCTTAAGTTTATGCTAGTTTTCACATGCTAAATTAGCAACTGTGCAAGAAGTCTTACATGCTGATTGGCAAGAATTAGCACATTCTTTGCAGCCTGGTTTTTTTAAACTATCTTTTATATTAGAATCATTTATAGTTCTTATATGTTTCATTTAATTTCCCCCATTCATAAGATTTCTGTTTGATTATAACATAAATTGCATGTAAAATAAAGTTTATAAAGCAAGATATACTGTGTGTTCACATACTTTTAACTATAAGTTCACACCAATCATACCGGATATACTGCCTACTACAATTGCAAGTGCAAACCTTTTAATACCATCTGCCCCTATAACAAATGAATTTCCAGAAATAATAGAAACCATATAAAGTATAGTTATATACATAATTGCAACTATAATCCCCACAAGCCACCCTTTTCTTTTTATTTTTTCCGCTGCATATATGGCTCCATACATTATACTTAAAATAGTTGTAACGATATAAAAGATAGAACTTATATATTCATTTACTTCAATAAATGTCATAACTACAGCAAATATTAAAAGCATAAGTACGGTAACTATGAAACTCCTAAGTACCCCTTCTGCAGTAGGAATATAATTATTGTACTTTTCCATAATAAAACACCTCCCATCTAATAGTATCTATGTAGATAAAAGGTGCTTTATTACTTATTATTTATCTTCTTTTGTTTTATCAGATAACACGTTGAATATACTATTTTTAGTAAGCTTTATTTTAACTCTGTCAGGACCAGTCTGAACTGTAATTTCCTTTTCCTGTATGTTTATTATTTTTCCAATCATGCCACCCTTTGTTACAATTTGATCATTAACTTTAAGCTCGCTAATCATCTTATTATATTTCTTTCTTCTCTTACTTTCAGGCAAAAACATAAAAAGATAGCAAACTACAATCACAACTAAAAGTGGTAAAAACGATCCTAAATTTTTCATTAATTATACCTCCTCATTATTCTTTTGCATTCCACTGTTCAATTTTTTCTTTTTTATACATTGGGAAATAATTCCCATCAATGGCATCTCTTATTTCTTTCATTAAATTATTATAAAAATATAAATTGTGAATTACACAAAGCCTCATTGCAAGCATTTCTTTTGCTTTGAATAAGTGTCTTATATATGCTTTAGTATAATTTCTGCAGGTAGGGCAATTACACTTGCTATCAATTGGACTGTCATCCAACTTATACTTTTCATTTAAAAGATTTATTTGCCCATGCTCTGTAAACACATGAGAATGTCTTCCATTTCTAGCAGGAAGTACACAGTCAAAAAAATCCACACCTCTGTCTACAGCTTCAAGTATGTTTGTTGGAGTACCAACCCCCATCAAATATATCGGTTTGTCTTGAGGAAGATATGGTACAACTTTTTCTATTATTCTATACATTTCTTCACTGCTCTCACCTACAGCCAAACCTCCGATAGCATACCCATCCAAATTCATATCACTTATTATTTTTGCATGTTCTATCCTTATATCGTCATAAGTACCTCCCTGATTTATTCCAAATAACATCTGATTTTTATTTATGGTATCAGGAAGTGAATTCAATCTATTCATTTCCACTTTACATCTTTTAAGCCACCTTGTGGTTCTCTCTACTGATTTTTGCACATAATCTCTTGGAGCTGGGTTCTTTACACATTCATCAAAGGCCATAGCTATGGTAGATGCTAAATTGCTTTGAATTCTCATGCTTTCCTCAGGTCCCATAAATATTTTTCTTCCATCTATATGTGAAGAAAAATATACTCCCTCTTCTTTTATTTTTCTTATCTGAGCCAAAGAAAATACCTGAAATCCACCTGAATCAGTTAAAATAGGTCTATCCCAGTTCATAAATTTATGAAGTCCTCCAAGCTTTCTAATTACATCATCTCCGGGTCTTAAACTCAAATGATATGTATTCGAAAGTTCCACCTGACATCCAATATTCTTTAAATCAACACTAGAAACAGCACCCTTTATAGCAGCTAAAGTTCCTACATTCATAAAAACTGGAGTTTGAACTACACCATGTACTGTAGTAAATTCGCCGCGCCTTACGCATCCCTGCTTTTTAAGCAATTTATACATCAAAATACACTCCTTTTACTTTATGAACATAGCATCTCCAAAGCTAAAAAATCTATATTTTTCATCGACTGCAATTTTATAAGCATTCATTATTTTATCTCTTCCACAAAGTGCACTTACCAGCATTATTAGTGTAGATTCAGGTAAATGAAAATTTGTTATAAGATTATCTACAACTTTGTATTTATATCCAGGATATATGAATATATCCGTCCAACCCGATTGCTCCTTTACTCTTCCATTTTCATATCCAATAGTCTCAAGTGTCCTGCATGATGTAGTGCCTACTGAAATTATCCTGTGGCCGCTTTCTTTAGCCTTATTTATCTTGTCTGCCGTTTCTTTTGTCATGGAATAATACTCTGAATGCATATCGTGATCTTCTATATTTTCAACCTTAACTGGTCTGAAAGTTCCAAGTCCAACATGTAGAGTCAAAAATGCTATTATAACTCCTTTATCTTCTATTTTTTTTAGCAGTTCTTTTGTAAAATGTAGACCTGCTGTAGGTGCTGCTGCCGATCCCTCTTCTTTTGAATATACTGTCTGATACATTTCCTTATCTTCTAGTTTTTCCTTTATATAAGGTGGAAGCGGCATTTGTCCAAGCCTGTCAAGAACTTCCTCAAATATTCCTTCATATTCAAATTTAACTATCCTATTTCCATCCTCTTTAACTTCAACTATTTCTGCCTTTAACTCTCCGTCTCCAAAATCAAACCTACTTCCAACTTTTGCTCTTTTTCCGGGTTTAACTAAAGTTTCCCATGTACCGTCTGGCAGCCTTTTAAGAAGTAATATTTCCATTTTACCGCCACTGCCCTCTTTAGATCCTATAAGCCTTGCCGGTAAAACCCTGGTATCATTTAACACAAGACAATCTCCAGGCTCAATATAATCTATTACATCCTTAAATACCTTATGTTCTATATTTCCTGTTTTCTTATCAAGTACCATAAGTCTCGCTTCATCTCTCTTTTGGAGAGGGTATTGAGCAATTAATTCTTTTGGTAGGTAATAATCAAATTCTGTAATTTTCAAATTGTTCACTCCATTTCGTTTGATTCATGATGTCTTTTAACTCTTATTTGTAAAACAATGATGACTGCTTTAAATTTTTACCTGATTTAGTTCTGTTTAAATGCCTGTATGCACTATCTGATGCTATCCTTCCCCTTGGAGTTCTTATTATGAAACCTTTTTGAAGAAGATATGGCTCATATACATCCTGTATAGTATCTAATTCTTCACCTATAAAATAAGCAAGAGTTTCAAGTCCAACAGGCCCTCCTTTAAAATTGTCAATTATAGCTTTAAGTATCTTATTATCTATACTGTCAAAACCTTCATTATCAACTTCAAGTAATTTTAATGCAGCCTTACTGGTTTCTATATCTATAGTTCCATTTCCTTTAACTTCTGAGTAATCACGTACTCTCTTTAAAAGTCTATTTGCGATTCTAGGTGTCCCCCTAGATCTTCTCCCTATTTCCTTTGATGCCTCTTTCTCTATTTTAACATTAAGTATATCCGCTGATCTAACTATGATTTCACTCAATTCATTTTCACTATAGAATTCCATAGGACACAGCATTCCAAATCTATCTCTTAGAGGTGATGTTAAAAGTCCTACTCTAGTAGTTGCCCCTATTAAAGTAAATTTAGGCAAATCCAGACGTATAGATTTTGCTGAAGCACCCTTTCCTATTACTATATCCAGAGCATAATCCTCCATAGCAGGATATAATATTTCCTCAACACTTCTATTTAATCTGTGAATTTCATCTATAAAAAGTACATCCATATCATTTAAATTTGTAAGTATTGCAGCCAAATCACCTGCTTTTTCTATAGCAGGACCTGATGTAACTTTTAAATTTCCACCCATTTCATTTGCAATTATATTTGCAAGTGTAGTCTTGCCGAGTCCCGGAGGTCCATAAAGTAATACATGGTCAAGGGCTTCTTTTCTATTCTTTGCAGCTTCTATAAATATTTTAAGCTTATTCTTTACATTTTCCTGTCCTATATATTCATTGAGTTTTTTAGGTCTTAAACTATACTCGCCCTGCCCTTCACCATCTAGTATAGTTGGGGTTACAATTCTATCTTCCATATATTAATCACCTAACCTAACCCATTAAAAATTTAAGTGCATCTTTGATTATAGCTTCAATAGAATCTCCTATTTTTATTGAAGCTAAAGCTTTAGATGCCTCTTTTTCAGAATACCCGAGCGCCTCAAGTGCCTCAAGTGCTTCTGAAATATTATCAGAATTATTTTCTTCTGCATTTAATTCTTTATCAAATCCAGCTATTTCCGTTGAATCTATCTTATCCTTAAGTTCAAGTATAATTCTCTGTGCAGTTTTTTTACCTATTCCTGGAGCTTTAATTATAGTTTTTTCATCTTCAGTTATTATGGAATACTTTAGATTATTTACATTAGTTATTGACAATAAAGACAGTGCAGCTTTTGCTCCTATACCATTTACTCCAAGCAGCAAATTAAACATATTAAGCTCTTCCTTAGTCAAAAATCCATATAAACCAATAAAGTCTTCTCTAACTATTTGAATTATATATATCTTTACAGCATCACCAACTTTAGGAATATGAGCAAGAGTACTTCCTGATGTATTTATCTTATATCCAATGCCATTGTTTTCAATTACTATATAATCTTTATTCATTCCTTCATAAGTTCCCTTTATATACTCATACACTAAAGATTTCCTCCATAATTGTAATGATATTTTACACAATAATCATATTATAACATAATATACTTTATCATTTTAAAAATCTTTATTCAAGTAAGCAATATTTAATAGAACTGTAAAAAAACCTTAAAGGCTATTATTCATAGTCTTCAAGGCGTGCTTTTGCATCTTCTAGTGTATCACACTCAAAATATTTATCTCCATTTGTCAAAAGTTCTATATCTTTTTGTTTCAATCTGCTTGTCTTTATGTCAGTTACATCTCTTGTAGAATCTTCTATAAACATATTTCCATTTTTATCTGTTTTATATATGGCTATGAAACCATCCTTTATCCCAACTACATATTTATTTGGAGCATATTTATCTACATTCCTTATGAGTACTACCTGAAGTGAGTTGAAACTATCTACATTATACCCTGATTTTTCGTATATGCTTTCAATTTCACTTTTAGTTTTTCCAGCCAATTTTGATGCAGATTCTTCATTTTCCGTTTGAATATCTCCACTTTTGCTGTATTTAACTTTAAATACCAAATTTCCTTTTGCAGAAACAGTCTTATTTAAATTTGAATTTGTATTTATTGCATTACTAACTTGATAAGTACTTTTTTTTGTATTATAATTCTTAAGTTTAGTTATACATATATAGCAACTTACCGTAAAAACTAAAATAGTTAAAATTGCTAATAAAGCTTTACGTAATTTTATTATATCCATAATATCCCTCCTTATTTGAATATTATGGACACTATTTTATACTATTATACACATATATCTATTTTTGTGGAAATTTTTTAGTATTTATTCTACTCCCCAGTTATTAAACTCATCTACAAGCCATCTATTTCCATTATAAATTAATGCAGCATCAATAGTAGACTCATCACCACCATAGTATCCTTTTATTTTAACACATACTTTATTTCCATCATATTTCTTGGATACTATCTGAGCATTTTTCACAATAATTGCCGGTTCGGGATTTCCATATCTCATATAAAGTTCACCATTTACATAAGTAAATGCAAAATCAACAGTACTATTTATAAATCTATCAGTATAATAATTACTGAACCCATACTTTTTATTTAAATATTCCTGAACAGACTTATAAAAACCAGTATAATCTTTTACTTTAGCATAACTTATACCTGATAAATCAATATAAGAATCTCCATCCACATTAGTTTTAAGCATTTTCTGAAAAGATTCATCTCCACTAATCATTAACTTTTTAATATCAGCATTAGATATTACTGGTTTATTTTGTTCTGATATACTATCTCCGTCTGTAAGTATTACAGGACAGTTTTCCTTTGCAGCTAAAGCACTTCCCGATAAAGCATCAGGAAAATTTTTTTCATTTGCAATAATCACACTTTTGAGTTTATCACTAGTAAAATTATTTGCTATATTAATTGAAGTTTCATATCTGCTTAATTCCGATATTCTATTTACTGAATATCTTGATTTAGCCTGTGCTGAGCCTCCTGTTCCTAGCATTATAGAAACTCCCATAACTAAAGCTATAACTTTTTTCATTAACAGTCCTCCCATAAATAGTAAAAAACTCTATAAATCTCATACTATATTGTCAACTCTTTTAAAAGTTACACTTTCTTAGATTATGTCTATTTGAAATTTACTTTTTATTCTTAGCTCCATCTATCCCACCTGCAACAGCTATTTTTGCAGCCACCAATCCATGTAGAGCCGATGATGCTGAGATCCCGGTAAGTGCAGTTCCTACCAAATCTCCTAAGCATAGTCCAACTGCACCGCCACCTATAATATTTCCTATAATCTTTGCTCTCTTTATTTGATCTTCATCTGCACCTTTAGTTTCCGCAATATATTTACCTATACTACCTCCAGCTTTAGATCCATATTCAACAACTTTGTCCATAGCAATTCCAAGTTCATTTCCTGATAATTCAGCAGTTTTGCACATGACTTTTCCCAAACCTTTTGAAACTTTATCTGATTTTTCAGCTATTTTTGGTTTATGTGCACACTTCACTCCAATCGATATAGTTTTTCCTACAGTCCTTATACTAAATTCTGCAGTTTTCCCTACAACCTTCCCTGTAATCTTAATTGCACCGCCTAAAAATCCCATTAACACTTGCCTCCTTATAATTTGAATTTATACATCAATATTATTATCTATTCTATCGGCATATAAGTATAAAATTTTGAGTTTTCTTCACCTTTATAATCCTTATCATACAATTCTAAAAGAGGAAAATTTGATAATCTATACTTTTCATTTAAAGAATTTATTTCGGATAAATCATCCATAATCAACTTTTGTATATTTTCGCTTTCTTTTGAAGAATAACATATGTATCTATGCTGAGGAACTTTAAACACCTTCATATCTTGTGGTATACTCTCGGCATTTGAAACCTGCACACCTACAACAAATGAAAACCCTAAATTTTTTATAGAAAATCTAGGCTCTTTATATTCAGGCAGGGCATTAATTCCTTTAATGACATATATATTATCTGCATTTATAGTATTTTTTATCTTATTAATTTTAGATTTAAAATCATCAATAAGATAATTAACACTTCCAAATGGTATTATCCTTCTATATTCACAAGCAACAAAAGTCATTTCAGGCAAACTAACCATACCCTTTTTAGATTTAGTATTTTCTTCTTCAATTTTTCTATATTTTTCACTGATTATTTTTAAATCGCCACTTATAAGCGAACATATGTAATTTTTATATTTTATATTTTTCTTAGTACTCATGTATTTAAACAAAATTTCACAAAAATTCATATCTTCTTCAGTAGCTGGAAAATTATTAAGTACATCTGTATAATTGTAAACACTATCCTCATTCATCATTGGATTATGCTTCTTCCTACTTTCAACTAACCTCTCAATTAAATCCCAGTTTATAGTATCAGCTTCTATATATTTTTTCATATCATCATTTATTTCTAAACCATCAGCATTACTTAACTTTTTAATAATACTCTGCCAGGCATCCTTCTTATCTTGAGTATCTAGAGTTTCATCTATTATATAATCTGAAATAATAAAAATAATATACTCTCCAAAAAATCCAGAAAAGTTTCTTTTTAATTCATTTTTCATGTTATCTTTTTTAGCTTCCATAAAATCATCTCCATAAAATTATCCTAAAATAAGAGTAACACATTTTTTATTTATGCAGTCAATATATTTTAATAAAATTTTTAATGAAACACTATAATCTTTAGTTTATAACTTGATTTAATTTTAAAAAAACTCTAATATATCAGTACAGATTTAAAACATTTTAAGATTAAATGTTTATACAAAATATGCAAATATTTCATGTATAAATTGCAATAATATGCAATTACTATTGAATTTTGTAAAATTTTAGTGTAATATAATTTATATTGCTACATTGATAATAGCACATTTATCGAAAGATAAAGTCGCAAAACTATGGGTCTAAAGGGATTCATTTCCTATGACTGCCAGGTTACCAAATTATAGTTTTAATAATCAATATTTATACTTATATTCTGGTACCTATTTATATATTAATAGGTACATTTTTAATTTATCAAAATTAAAAATGTATATTATAAAAAATAATATTGTTTAAGGAGATTAGTATGGGCATAAAATTAAGTTGTATTGATGTTTGTCATGCTTCCAGAGTTGTTTCAAATGACTTTTATTTAAAGCATTTTGAACAACAAAATAAGAATGTCGAACATTTATTAGTAGATGTAATGGGAAGAGATAAGAGATTTATGTTTGATGAAGATGAAACAACCTTATCTTTAGCTGTAAAAGTTTCAAAATCCGTATTAGACAAAGCAAATTTGAAAGGGCGTGACATAGATGTATTAGTCTATTCTTCTATATTATCAGAATATATATCACCAGCAACATCAATTTTATTGCATAAAGAATTAAATCTGAGAACAAATGCAATGTGCTTTGATATGAATGCAAATTGTGCTGGCATGGCTATTGCTTTAGAACATATGTCAAATTATTTGATATCTTCAAAACGTGCAAAAAGAGCTTTAATTGTCGGGTGTGATGATGATAATTCTTTAATTGATTCTAATAATGAACTTTGTTATGGTAATTATGGACATGCAGCATGTGCAATAATTTTAGAAAAGGTAGATGATGATTGCGGTGTAATTGATACTGAATATTATGTAAATACAAAAGTAAGTGACAAGGTTATGTATCCAAGCCGCGGTTTTTCCAATTTCTTTAAATCAAAAAATATAGATGAACTTTGTTTGAAATGGTTACCATTTAATAGCGGTTTTTTTGTTTATCCTGCAACAGAAATTATAAAAAGACTGTTAAAAAATAATGGACTAACAAGAAATGATATTAGTATGTTTTGTTTATCTCAGCTTGCACTTAAAAATATAAAAAAAATAAGGGAACTTATGAATATAGATGAAGGCAAGAGTATCTATATAGGCGATAAGTATGGATATACCGGTACTAGTAGTCCTTTTATAGCATTATATGAATCTATAAAACAAGGTAAAATCAAAAGAGGAGATTATGTAGTATTTTGGACATTTGGAGCAGGTTCTCAAAGTATAGTAATGCTTTATAAATATTAAATCAAAGATGAAGATAAAAAAATCAATATATTTAGGGGGACATAAAATGAACACTAAAGAGAGCTTTCAAATAACTTTTAATAAAAAATCACTTAAAGTTGTACTAATAATTTACATGGTATGCTGTGTTCTATCATTCTTATTCTATTCTTCAATAAAATTACTTGGGCTTAATGACAAAATAAGTGTAATTTCTTTAATCATACTTGGAATACTTATTTTAATTTATGGTATAGCCTTTTATAAATGTTATAAATGTACCATTACTCAAAATGGTTTTAATATGAAAGCATTTAATATAACAAAAATTGTACTTTTAATAATAACTTATTTTCAGTATTTATATTTGAACCTTACAATGTACTTAAATTCAATATGGCTTATAGTCTTCTTTTTCGTTATTCTTGGAGCCTTGTTTTTTGATATAAAAATGATTATAGCGTCAATAGCTTTAAGCCTTTTATGTCAAATCATAGTATTTGTAAATAATCCTTCAATTTTTCAGGATAAACAATTAATTATTGCAGAGTCAGCTATGAAAATTATTACTATCTTTATAACTTTGGCATTAATTTTCCTAGTTGTATACTTTGCATCTAATCTATTAAAGTCAATTGGTGATAAGGAAGTTGAGTTAAAAAAAGAAAAGCAACAATTGTTAGATTTATTTGGAAATATAGCTCAAATTTCTGCTACTGTTTTGTCATCAAGTGAAAACTTAAGTGCAGCTATTGAAGAACAAACAAGTTCACTTCTTGAAGTTTCAGAAACAAGCCAATCTGTATCAAAAAGTTCTGGTGAAATGCTTGATAAATCAAATAAAAATAAAGAAATATTAAATACTTTATTAAATGCTAATGAGGTTGTTGCTAAAAAAACCAAGGATAGTGAAGATAAAATAAACTACTTTATCAATGTTACAGATAAAAATCAGAAATCTTTAAATGATACTCTTTCAATTATTATGGATATAAAAAATAGTATAGAGGATACATTTAAGTCTACAAAAGATTTGGAACAAAAATCAAGACAAGTAGATGAGATATTAAATCTTATAGGAGATATATCAGAACAAACCAATCTTCTTGCTTTAAATGCATCAATTGAAGCAGCAAGAGCAGGTGAACATGGTAAAGGATTTGCAGTAGTAGCAGATGAAATAAGAAAATTAGCTGAAGGAACAAAACAATCACTTAATCAAGCAAGTACAATAGTAGATGAGCTGAAAAATAAAATTGATGTAGTTCAAAAACAAATGACTCATAATAACGAAAAGTCTCAGACCGGTAATAGTATTATTAATGAAACAGTCAGAGGAATAAATGTTATGACTTCCGATTTGAAATTATTTAGTAATAATATTCTAGATACAAATAATGCTTCTACTACATTATTTACAAAAACTAAAAATGTAGTTCAATTTAATGAAGAAGTGTCAAATATAACAAAAGATACAATATCAAAATATGAAATGATAACAGAAACGATATCTCAAAATGCCGCTACCAGTGAAGAAATAGAAGCTAACATTAATGAACTTAGAAATGTTGCTGAAGATATGAATAAACTTATTAAATAGATTTTGGTTGTATATAAAAATGTACCCAAATTTATGTAAATAATCTAGGTACATTTTTTAGTAATAATAAACATTAAAGACACCTTTTGAATATAAGTAATTTCATGCATACATTCAAAAGGCATTATATTGCATCATGGAATAGTAAAAAAACGTATAACATCACATTTTTCAACTACTTAAGTATGTAAAACATTGATATAGCTTATCCTTCAAATTCTTCCGGGAATTCAGCATTGTGGTAGACATCCTGAACGTCATCATCGTCTTCAAGTTTGTCTATAAGTCTTTGAACCTTTTCAGCAGCTTCCATATCAACAGCTGTAACATTATCCGGTATCATAGTGATATCAGCTGAAACAAACTTAAATCCATCTTTTTCAAGTGCATCACGTACAGATATAAAATCCTCTACCGTAGTTGTTATTTCAAATACCTCATCCTGAGCATCAAAGTCTTCAGCACCTGCATCTAATACCTGCATCATAACTTCGTCCTCATCCATGTCTTCTGTTCTTTCTATTACTATCTGCCCTTTAGTCTGGAACATCCAACCTACACAACCATTAGCCCCTAGATTTCCACCACTTCTTGTAAAAGCAGTTCTAACATTTCCTGCTGTTCTGTTCTTATTATCAGTCAATGCTTTAACTATTACAGCTACACCGCTTGGTCCGTATCCTTCATACGATACTTCCTCGTAGTTTACACCTTCAAGCTCTCCTGCACCTTTTTTAATTGCTCTAGTTATAGTATCCTGAGGCATATTGTTTGCCTTTGCTTTTGCTACTACTTCTCTTAATTTTGAGTTAGTTTCAATATTTGAACCATCCTTGGCTGCAATTGCAATAAGTTTACCTATTTTAGTAAATATCTTACCTCTTTTTGCATCTATTTTACCCTTTTTCGCTTGTATATTATGCCATTTTGAATGTCCTGACATATGATTTCCTCCCAACGTACTATTTGTATATAAAACCTTAAATATTATATCACATAAATATTTATAAATACAAATTAGCTAGATATTACCTGATAAGCTTGTCTCATCTTTATACAGTCTATTGCCCATTTTAAAGTAATATTGTTCATCTCCAACTATAACTTCACATTTTCCCCTTGTTATATTTATAACTCTATTTATTATTTTATCATTATCTTCAAGCCCACAATATATTAATATTTTAACTTTATCTTCATATTCTATATTTTCTATATGCCAGAATTTTTGTTGAAAATCATACTTGATTTTTTCTATATCAGCATAATCTACTACTATGTTAAGTTCTACACCTTTAATTTTTTCTATAATTCCAGCTTTATCTACAGCCCTGGCAGCCGCTTTAGAATAAGCTCTAAATAGCCCACTTTTCCCGAGTAAGATTCCTCCAAAATATCTTGTAACTACGATAACTACATCCGTTATCTTATTTTTTTTTATAACTTCAAGAACTGGTATTCCAGCAGAACCCTGAGGTTCTCCGTCGTCACTATACCTTTGTATATTCATGTTCTCTCCAAGTGCATAAGCAAATACATTATGCTTTGCTTCTTTTTCCAAGCTTTTTATTTCACTTATAAATTTTTTAGCATCATTTTCTGTATAAACTCTCTTTGTCCTACCTATAAATATAGATTTTTTTTCTTCAAAACTATCCTTAGCTTCATCCTTCACTGTAAAATAGCTCATGTTAAATTACCTCTTTTTATTTCATTATTAATAGCATTTATGTATTCTTCTGCCGATTTTCTAACATATTCCTTACATTTCAAATCTTTTATATATTCTATTTTTTTTAAAGCCCTATGACTCTTTATCTTCGCAAGAGCTTTTATAGCATACATTACTACCTGAGGATTTATATCATCTAAAGCTCTAATTAGTGCAACTTCTCCAGATTTATCACCAAGTTTTCCAAGAGCAGAAACTGCCATTCTCCTTACATTCACGTGATTGTGAACTGTACCTTTGATAAGTATATTAAATCCCAATTTGCTTTTCAGTTCTCCCAATATCCATATAGCATTCTCTTTATCTTTAGTTTTCATATCAGAATAATTACGATTTATAAACTCTACAAGTCTGTGCTTGTTAATATTATCTAAATTTTTTAGAATATCTATTTTGTCAAATTTTCCAGACGATGATATAGAATTAAAAAGTTCCCTTTCATTATTACTTTTAACTAAAATGCCATACTTTATCTTACCATTTATTATACCATTTTCAACTATATCTCTACTCAAATTTCTTATTTTACAAATAGCATCAATATTTTTACCTTCTAAATACAGAAAATAAGTTATTTCTTCATCAGTATATATATCTATATTATTCCAATCTATATTTAGCATTCCATTCAAAGACAAAAAATCACCCCATACACCATTTAAAAAATTTCAATATTAATATGTATCACTTACAATATCATAAAGTATACGTATTCCTTCCTCTATCTCCTCATCTCCCAATTGAGAAAACCCAAGTCTAAAATATTTTTGTCCTTCCTTAGGATTTTTATAAAATAATGTACCTGGAGTTATCAAAACATTTTTTTCCCTGGCAATTCTAAAAAGCCTTAAACAATTTATATTTATAGAATCAGAAATCTTAAAATAAAAATGCAGACCACCTCCAGGCTCATTAAATTTTATTTTATTTTTGAAATATTTTTTAAGACAACTTTTTGTATATTCATATCTTTTTGAATAAATTAAATTTAATTTACTTATATAATTTCTCCAAAGTCCCTTTCTAATGTATAAGTCCAATGCCCTTTGCATAAGGCTTGACGTAGATATATCGGTATTTATTTTGGAATTTTGTATACTGTCTTTAAATTTTTTAGGAGGAACTAAATACCCTATTCTTATACCAGGTAAAAATATTTTTGAAAAACTTTTTATATATATAACTCTGTCATTTAAGTCCAAACTTTTAAAGCTATTGTATTTTATACGCTTGTCATAAATAAGTTCTGAAAGATAATCATCTTCAATTATATAGAAATCATATATTTGTGCTAAATTAAGTATCTGTCTCTTTTTTTCAATGCTATAACTTACACCTGTTGGATTCTGAAAATAACTCATGGTATAAAAACATTTAATATTATTTTTCTTTAATATTTTTTCAAATATATTTATATCTATTCCATCTTTGTCCATGGGAACCTCAAATATATCTGCACGTCTCCATTTGAATACAGATAATGCTCCACTATAAGTTGGCTTTTCCAGTACTATACCATCATTAGTATTCACAATAGCTTTTGAAACTACATCTATCCCTTGTTGTGCACCAGATACTATGAGTATATCTTCACTATTTATTTTATTATTCCAAAACACACTACTTATGCTCTCCCTAAGTCCATCATACCCTAAAGCTTCCTGATAAGTAAGAGCTGCTGCTCCATCCCTGTCAAGCACTTCATCTATAACATTTTTAAAAGATTTTATAGGGAAAAAATCTCCATTTGGACTTTCATCTGTAAAGTCCAAATAATCATTATTACCACTATTTGCTATCTTTTTTAAAACATTGGAATATTCTCTTCTAAAATTTTTATTTATGTCCCTTCTCTTTGCATATGTACCACTGCCTATTTTTTGAAAAGCATATCCTTCACTTTCAAGCTTTTTATAGGTATTAATTATAGTTACATTGTTTACTTTTAAAAAACTAGCCAAATTTCTTATAGATGGCAATTTTTCACCATCTTTTATTTTATTACAATCAATTAAATTTTTTATGTGCTTCTCTATAACTTTATATTTAATTATTCCTTCTCCATCAAGTTTTAAAAAATACTTATCCATTCAAGCAGCACTTCCTATTAATATAAATTAACTTAATATTAAAATACAACTTATTATTATATAAAATATACATTTTCTTTAAATAGCATAAATTCATTTTTTATTTTATAATCTCTGGTTTCCTTTTTTATTATATTCTTTTCCCATAATTTATTAAGTATTTCTTCCATGCATATATCATACTCTTTAAATAACTCATCATTCTCTATTTGCTGTGAACTCAAAAAAGTATCTTTTTCTCTCATATAATTTATAAGCACATTTACAAAATTTCTTATGTTGTCATCCACGCTTTTTTGGAAATAATCAATTATTTTATTTACAGCTTCTTTTAATTCCTCTATTGTATCTCCATGAAAAAATAAATTATCTACATATCCTTTAAATTCGTCATTTAAGCTTATAGCAACCATTGTTGCATCTTTACTTATCATATGTCCTGTATAATTAACATATAATTTTGAAAATTCTTCTACTGACTTTACTGCAGAAATATATGCAGTATAAATTCCATCATTTTGAAGATATTTTTTACATATGGCTGCATTTTTCAGTAAGTTTCCAAGATAGACCATGCCCCATCTTTCTCTGTCAATATCTGGATAATACCTTATGCCATCATATATAGAAGTTATCTCCATATCTTTAGAAAAAACCAGTCTGGAAGAAGATATAATTCTATGGATAAATCCTCCTCTTATATTTTCTTCATTGATCTGCAAAAATTTATTTTTGCTCATAAGTTTAATATGAACCAATATATCTTTTTCTTCTGTATATATATTTTTAAACTCAGAATTTTTGTCATCATATATAACAAAAAGATCAATATCTGATTCATCCCATAGATCACCCGTAATCATACTTCCAAAAACCATAACGGCCAATATGGAATCATCTTTTTTTAATCTATCAACAGCACTATTAAATGCTCTTTGATACTTAAGTATTGTACTTCCCACTTTATTATGCCCCCTTTATTTATAACTGTGCATAATTATTCATTAATCATTCCCTAATATTTTTATTAAATATATAAAAATTATTATATATTATATACTAAATTTGCATATAAATACAATAGAAAATATATAATAAATTTGAATTTACACTTATATGACAAATTTATAAAGTTTATTATATATTTTTTTATCTACCAATGCACATATATAAGTACCATCATATCTGTACTCTTCTTCTTTAACTTTAGAATTTTCGTGTATTAAAGCAACTGTACTTTGATCCGTATATGGTATAAGAAATTTAGCTTCCACTACTTTATTTCCAATAAGTTTACCTATTTTTTTCAGAAGTAACTCCAGATTTATTTTTTCTTTCGCAGATATATAAACTATTTCCGATCCATTATATTTCTCATTAATTTTATTTATATTGTCATTTACCTCCCTGTCAATTTTATTTAATACTAATAAAATTGGCTTATCTCCTGCCCCAAGTTCAAGTAATACTTCGTTAACTGCTTCTATGTGTTCTAATGCTTCATTTGATGATACATCCACAACATGCAAAAGAAGATCGGAATAAATTACCTCTTCAAGTGTTGATTTAAAAGCTTCAATTAATTGATGTGGAAGTTTTTTTATAAATCCGACTGTATCTGTTACTGTAATTGCCCTTCCATCCTCTAATTCCAGTGCTCTCGTTGTAGTATCCAAAGTTGCAAAAAGCATATCTGCTTCAAATACCTTTTCTTTATTTATATTTTCTCTTAAATTTGCTATTTCACAAAGAGAATTTCTCAGGGTTGATTTTCCAGCATTAGTATAACCAACTAAAGATACTTTCGGAATATCTCTTCTTCTTTCTCTCTGAACTTTTCTAACTTTACTTATCTTTTTTAATTCAGATGCCATCTCATATATTCTATCTCTTATATGCCTTCTATCTGTCTCCAGCTTTTTCTCTCCAGGTCCTCTTGTACCTATACCTCCTCCTGTCCTTGAAAGGCTTATTCCAAGTCCTGAAAGCCTTGTAAGCCTATATTTAAGCTGGGCAAGTTCTACCTGTATTTTTGCTTCTTTACTTCTTGCTCTTCTTGCAAATATATCAAGTATTAAGGTAGTCCTATCTATTATTTTTATTCCAAGCATATCCTCTATATTTCTAATCTGTGATCCAGAAAGTTCATCATCAAAAATCATTACATTAGCTCCATTTAGCTGGGCAAGATATGATAATTCTTCTATTTTACCCTTTCCAACATAAAATACTGGATCCTGAACTGTTCTATTTTGAAATACTTTACTAACAACCAAAACATTGCAGGCTTCTGCAAGCTCTTCCAATTCATCTAAGCTTAATTTATTATCAATACCTACAATTATGGCCTTTTCAATATCATCTTGTACCGATATTTCTCTATTCATTAAATTTTCAATATACTCTACTCTATTCATAACATTATAATTTACAGCTTCATCCATTGATAAATTTTCCAAAGTTTCATATGCGAGCTTTTCATTGTATACATTACAGAAACCCAAGCTTATAGTAGTAACTTTTCCATCTTTTACACCAATAGCCGCAATACAATCAAGCTTTAGTTTTAAAAGTGCTGAAATATCAAGGCTGGAAAGTCTCGAATCACCATTCGGATGCGTATGTATAATTTTAACTCTAGATAATTTATTTTCTCTTGTATCTATTTCAGGAATTTCAACTGTACTGCTATCTCCAATTGAAACTCTAGATACATTCCCTTTTCTGTCGATAAGTACGCTTACCTCTTTGTTTAAATAATCCGTCATATATGAAAGGAACTCAATCAATTCATAATTACATATATTATTTTGTGGCAGCTTAAACTTATAAACTTCTTCCATTTTATCAAGTATAGAATTTTTTATGCCTTCTGTATTTCCATATATCACCATATCATCTCCAAACCATTTACATACATCTATTATTGCATTTTATAGCATAAAAATACGAATGTAAACTGTATTACACATAAAAACATTGAAAAATAAGAAAATTATTGTTACTATTAATAATATAATTTTATACTATATACAAGTTGGAGGATTACAATGGAAGAAAAAGCACGAAATATACTATTAACTAAAGAACAAATTTCAAATAGAATAAATGAAATCGGAAAACAAATAACTAATAATTATGAAGGCAAGAAACTTTACATATTATCCATCCTGCGAGGCAGTTTTATATTTACAGCAGATCTAGTACGAGAAATAAAATGTCCTTTAAAAGTAGGTTTTATGACTACATCAAGCTATGGTAACTCTGAAACATCTTCAGGCCTTGTAAAAATTATAAATGATATACCTGACAATATAAAAGGTTATGATGTGTTGATTGTCGATGACATAACAGATACTGGAATTACAATGGATTTTACTATAAATCATGTTAAATCTCTCGGGGTCTCTTCTGTTAAATGCTGTGTTCTACTTGATAAACCAGATAGAAGGAAAGTAAATTTAAAACCTGATTTTTGCTGCTTTAAAATTCCAGATGTATTTGTGGCAGGTTATGGATTAAATTATGGAGACTATTATAGAAATGTTCCTTATGTATTTAACTGGGAATAAAATAAATAATATCAACTTAAACTAAACTGTATTTAAAAATAAAACTGCAGATAAGTTTTACAAATATTTAAACTTATCTACAGTTTTTCTCATTGTTTTAATTTAACGTCTAAATTTCATTAATATTTTTTTTGTGTTATAATAATTAAAATTGATAAATCCATGTATAATTTTAACAAGGAGGACAATTATGGCAAAGAGACGCAAAAAGTCTCGGTATAAAGCTTTAAAGCTTACATTTACTATACTTATTTGTATATTTTTACTAGTATCTATGGCAACTATCGGAATTGGTGCAGCTATAATCAAAAACTCACCTCCCCTGGATGTAAATAGAGTACTTAATTTAAATGAGCCATCCATTTTATACGATGATAAAGGAAATTTTATGGACGTAGTAGCTACTACCGAGCAAAGAACTGTTATTTCTTTTAATACTATGCCTGATAATTTAAAAAATGCTTTTGTAAGTATTGAAGACGAAAGATTTTATAAACATACTGGCATAGACATAAAAAGATTAACAAGTGTAATTTTTATAGATATAAAAAATAAATTGACAAATAAATCTGGAATTCAAGGAGCATCCACAATAACACAGCAATTAGTAAGAAATATTTATCTATCTTCTCAAGTTAGCTTTAAAAGAAAACTACAGGAAATATATCTTTCTTTAAAATTAGAAAAGCTTTTAACGAAGGATCAAATTTTAGGAGCATATATGAATACAATTTTTCTTGGGGGAAGAGCTTTCGGAGTTGAATCAGCTGCGCAACAATATTTTGGCAAATCAGCTAATTCACTTAATCTAATTGAATGTGCTTTCATTGCAGGTATACCTCAAAGTCCATCAGTATACAACCCTTATTCCAGTGCAGCCAAGAAAAATCCATCTATATACTTAAACAGGACAAAAAATGTACTAAAAAAAATGTATGATAATAACTATATAAGTGAAAAGCAGTATTTAGATGGGATAAATGATATTTCAAGTGGAAAATTAAACATAAAACCGTATACTCCTAAAAGCAATAAATTAGAAAACGAATGGTTTTCAATGCCTGCTATAGACGCTGTGAAAAAAGATTTGAAAGTCAAATATCAGTACACGGATTCACAGGTCAATCAATTATTAACATATGGCGGCTTGAAAATATATACATCTATGGACAAAAATTTGCAAGAGCAGACACAAGAAACTCTAAATAATGACAGTGCACTTGGCAGCTCTTCTGATAAAAATGGTATAATACAGCCACAGGCTTCAGCTGTAGTTATGAATTATCATACAGGAGAGGTAAAAGCTCTAATAGGTGGTAGAGGTACTCAACCAGCAATGTCTTATAATAGAGCTTCATCAGTAAACTATCTAAGACCGCCTGGCTCATGTATAAAGCCTTTGACCGTATATAGTCCTGCTATAGATTTAAAAAAAGCTACCGCAGCTACTACTATAGAGGATTCACCATTATCAGACGATTTGGCACAAAAATATAGCTCAAATGGAACCCCTTACAATCCTAAGGATGATGAAGAAATGACCAATGGTGATATGACTTTAAGGAATGCCCTTATGAAATCAATAAATGTTATAGCAGTTAAATTGGAAGATACTCTAGGGCTTGAAACCGGTGCATCTTATGCTGATAAATTTGGAATATCATTAGATACTGACGATAGATCAAGTATAGCTGCACTTTCACTAGGTGAGCTTCATAATGGTACTAATACTCTGCAAATGGCAGCAGCTTATGGTGTATTTGGAAATAATGGCATGTATACTGCACCTAGACTTTACACAAAAGTTACAAATAGAAATGGAAAAGTAATACTAGAATCAAAAGTTGATACTAAAAAGGTAATTTCACCTGCTACTGCATACATAATGTATGATATGCTAAAAGGTCCAGTAAGCAAGGATGGAACAGGTCCTTCTGCAAATTTTAGTAGTATGGTAAGAGGTAAAACAGGTACTTCAAGCGATAAAAAAAATCTATGGTTTTCAGGACTTACACCTTATTACTCAGCTTCAATATGGATAGGTAATGATGATAATTCATCAATAAATTCATTAAACAGTAATTCAGCAGCTGCAATTTGGGCAGACGTAATGAGACCTTTTCATGATGGGTTGCCTGCAAAAGATATATCAATGCCTTCTGGTGTTGTAATTTCAAAAGTTTGTTCTGAATCAGGATATTTACCTTCTCCACTTTGTTATATTGATCCAACTGGCAGCAAGGTTTATGATGAACTCTTTTTAACTGGTACTATACCAACAAATGAGTGCAACCTTGGTCATACCTGGTTCAGCAGTAATCCTTTATCAACAAATAAAAATAAAAGTAAGAAAACATACGGAAATCAAAATGAATCTAACAACATTAATAATGAAAATGAACAAAATAATAATCCAGCTTTTACTATACCAAATAATACTGATTCTAATAGTAGTACTAAACAACAAGATAATAGTTCTAATGACAACAAAGATGCCAATACAACCGATAAAAAATCAGACGACAATTTAAATTCTACTAAATAAAATTAGTCTATTGTACTGTGTATATTTAAATATTTATACAGTACAATAGACTAATTTATATACTTTTTAAAATTATTCTTCTAAAATATCTTTCATCATTTTTAATACTTTTTTCTCAATTCTTGATACCTGAACTTGGTTTATTCCTAACATTTTTGCAACCTGTACCTGTGTTTTATCTTTAAAGTATCTAAGCATGATAATCTGTCGTGATTTTACATCTAAATTTTGAAGAGTTTCTTTTAAAGCTATCCTATCTACCATTTCTACATCTTCATTTGGATTCTGACTTAACTTATCTATTAAAAGCACCGGAGAACCATCATCCTGATGTATAGTGTCATACAAATATTGCATACTATTTGCTGATTCTGATGCAAATATTAAATCATCTACATTAACTCCAGAATAATTTGATAATTCTTCAACAGTAGGTTCGCGATTTAACTTTTTTGTCAGCTTCTCTTTATCATAATGAAGTTTCTTAGCAGTATTTTTGACACTCCGGCTTACCTTTATCATACCATCGTCTCTTAGAAACCTTTTTATTTCACCCATTATCATAGGTACAGCATAAGTTGAAAATTTAACATTGTACTTTTCATCAAAATTGTTAATGGCCTTCATTAGACCCATACAACCTATTTGAAATATATCCTCGTACTCATATCCTCTATTTAAAAATTTTTTGCTTATTGAGGTCACCAGAGGTAAATTAACCTCAACCAGTTTATTCAATGAATCTTTATTACCTTTTTTTGCAGATTTTATAAGTTTTAAATTGTCGTTATAGTCATAATTAGATATTTTTACAGCTTCTTCACTCATATTATTCACCTAACTTAATGATTTAAAAACTTTTTTCATTGTAACTCTTGTCCCTTTGTTCTTTTCAGATTGAATTTCAAGAGAATCCATAAAAGTTCCCATGACTGTAAATCCCATACCAGATCTCTCAAGATCCGGTCTTGAAGTATACAGAGGCTGCATTGCAAGTTTAATATCCTCTATTCCGACACCAGTATCCTCTATTACTAGAGTAAGTTCTTTTCCCTTTATATATGCATTAATTTTTACTATGCCTTCATTATTTTCATAGCCATGAATAATAGAGTTTGTAACTGCTTCTGACACTGCTGTTTTTACATCAGCGAGTTCATCTATGGTAGGATCTAATTGTGCTGCAAAAGCTGCTACTGCTACTCTTGCAAATCTTTCATTTTCTGACTTACTAATAAACTCTATTTTCATACTGTTATCATACATTTAATTATCCCCCCATTAAATATTCTCAACAGCTTGCTCAACACTGTCATAAAGCTTTATTATCTTAAACATACCTGATAATTCAAATACTCTTTTTACTGAATCATTCACCCTTGCAATGCAAATACTCCCCGCTTTTGAATTAAGCTTTTTATACCTTCCAATAACAACACCTATTCCTGAACTATCCATAAAGCTTACGCTAGAAAAATCAAGTATAAGCTTATTAAAATTATCTCTATCAAGCCTATCATCAATTTTATTTCTAACTTCTTCAGCACTATGGTGATCCAATTCTCCAATCATATGAACTATAAGTTTATCATTTTTAACTTCAAATTCTAAATTCATATACATCAAACTCTACTAAAATCACAATAAATTTAATATGGTCATATATGATCTCAGCGTTAAGCTGCTGCTTAACTTTAATTTGCAAATACAGCAATTACAATGACCTATTGCTGTATACCTAAAATTTATATATAAATACTATATAAACCTTAGTATGTGCAAAATATTGCACAGTCCGAGTCAGACAACATCTCCCCCCTCTCTTTTATAAAATAGAAAATCCTAATAGATATATTCTCTATGTGGTATAATTTTCCTCTATTTTTCATTAGTTTTTTCTAGTCACCTTAGTATATATTTTTACCATATATTATATTTTTAAACAAACTTAATTAATATGTTTTATATATTTTTACTATAAATTAATTGCACTTGCTTTCTATTACATTAATTTCATTTGCAGTAAATTCAAAAAATTTATATAAGTATTTATTGTTGTCAGTATTACTAAAATGGAAATTTAGAAGTGGTATTTTTAGCTTCATGAGATTACTTGGATAATATTCATATACATCTTGTCCTAATTTTTTAGCAAAAGTTTTAAAATAGAATTCATATACAGTACTGTTTAAAATATAAAGAAGATCATTATAATTAAAAATATCTGTTCTCTTTAAAGTGATACAATATATGTCTGCACTAAAATAACTGCCACTGTCTATAGCAAATTTATTGCTGTTTGATTTATATGGAAACACAATTTTTTCTTTTTCAAATATTTCTGGTTTTCTACACCATTCAAGTTCATACCAGTTCCTGTTTCCAGATTTGCATTCTCTTCTATTTTCTAATTTGTCTTTATATCTACTTATAAACTTTATTGAATTTTTATATGTATCGGGGTTCTTAACATAATTTAAATATATAATATATTTTTCTGTACGAATAACACTGTATTTGTCAATATAACTGCTTTTTATCCACGGTTTAACTACATTCAATTCGATATTGTATTTTTTTATAGAAGTATAATCTAAAATAAACGCTTTATCACAGCCAGTTATTATGCCCTGATGACTTTCACATATATCAGACAATAAAATTTTTGCTTTTTTCTCTATTTTTTTTAGTATATTTTCTTCAATTTTATTTACAAATACCCATCCATTCTCTTTCAAATTACTTTGTAAAATTGAAAATTTTGTACATCTCTCTTTATAATTAAAAAAATTTGAATCTTGAAGTTTATTATTTTTAGGTCTTATAATTTCTATATCATTTTCCTTAATATTTTTTTCCTTTCGCAGAAACATTATTATTGGATCTATTCCTATATATCTAAAAGGTCTTATTCCATAGAAATCTACAATCTTATGGACTTTTGTATTTTGTACTATAAATTTTCTAAGTTTTCCTCCACTTTTGGATTCACAAAAATATCTAGATGCAATAAAAGAAAGTTTTCCACCTAACCCAAGACATCGTATGGATTTGCTAAAAAAACAATATAGAATATCCCCTTTGCCATTATACACATCAGTATATTTTTTCTTTAATATCTTAAAATAATTCTTATCTCCAGATTTATGTCCAATATATGGAGGATTTCCTATTAAAAAATCGAATTTTTCGTTTATCCTATCAATTAAAAAATCTTTAACTATGAAATTTTTTTCATTTATATTACCACTTAATCTAAATAAATCAATTTTTAAAATCATAATTGCAATTTTATCTATATCAAATCCAAATAAATTAAAATTGACTATATGTTTTTCTATATCACAATAATTTAATTTTATGTTATTCTTTTTATTTATCTTATCAATATTTTTTAAATATATATCTTTTAAATATTTAAAACATTCAAGCATTAAATTTCCGCATCCACAAGAAGGATCTAAAATTTTTATATACGGATTGTTTATTATATTTTTTTCAACTATTAAATTTTTAATTATAAAATTCGCTATTTCCTTAGGTGTATATACTATTCCATACTTTTTACTTTCTCTTATCAAGCTATAATACTTACTAGAAAATCCACATTCACATGGAATTTTCAGTTTTCTCTTACAGTAATCTATAAACTTATATTTTTTATCTATTGTAAAATTCTGATTTATATAAAAATATACGTCATTAATAATTCTATAAAATTCATTCATTTTATAAACCTTCGCCTTATTAAAATAAATTTTTATTTAATTTATAAATAATTTAGAATTTATTTCTAGCATATTAGTAGTATAAATTATTTTATCAAGTATACCATAAATATATCATACTTATGGTAGGTGATGTGTATATGAAGAAAAGTTTAATATCATTTTTTTTAATATTTATAATTTCCATGTCGCTTTTTTTTAGAGCAAAAGCTTGCAATATAAGCGTTTCAAATAATATAGGAAATAAATATACCAATATTTTTAAAAATGATGCTAAAGAAAATGACGAAAATCTGCTCAAAGGACTGGATATTTCTCAATTAAGTAAATCCGAAAAAAATTGGTTTTTTAAACCTAAAAATGATGGAACTCCATCTGAAGAGCCTGCTGAGATCTTAAATCTCATAAAAAAATATTCAGGATATTATTTGGGTGATACTTCAAAAAAAGTTATTTATTTAACCTTCGATGAAGGATATGAAAATGGATATACCGATAAAATTCTCGATATTCTAAAAAAGAATAACGTAAAAGCTGCCTTCTTTGTTACCACTCCATATATAAAAGATAATGAAGATCTCATAAAAAGGATGGTAAATGAAGGACATTTAGTATGTAATCATACAGCAAAACATCTTTCCATGGCAAAGCAGGCAAAAAACACACAAAAATTTCAAAATGAATTTACAGTAACAGAAAAAGCTTACACAAAAGTTACAGGAAAGGAAATGCCTAAGTTTTTTAGACCTCCGATGGGAAAATATAGTGAATTATCGCTCTTTTATACCAAGAAACTAGGCTATAAGACGATATTCTGGAGTTTTGCTTATAATGACTGGAATAGAAATAAACAGCCTTCACCTGAATTTGCAAAAAATAAAATATTAAGCAGAACTCATAATGGTGCTATAATTTTACTTCATGCAGTTTCAAAAACAAATTCAGAAATTTTGGATTCAGTAATTAAGGATTGGAAAGCTAACGGTTATACTCTTGAGAGCCTGGATAAATTACCATAACTTGTTTTATCCTTCCCCAAAATATAATTACTTTATGATTTTACTTTATATTATATAAAAACTTAGTTATAATTAATTATATTATGATAAACTAATTATTTTATACTAATTTAAATATTAATAGAATGTTTAATTAATCTAATTTATATTTGAGGGAGATATTATGAGAATTACGCAAGAAGCGGATTATAGCTTTAGAGTTATACTATACTTGTCTAAACTAGGTTACGGTGAAAAAATTGAAGCTAAATCCATATCAAAAGATCAAGGTATACCACTTAGGTTTCTTCTAAAATTACTCAGGAAACTAACTCATTCTGGTATTATAAAATCCTATAGAGGTGTAAACGGTGGTTATTCTCTAAATCATACACCGGATGAAATCACTTTAAAAGATGTTATTGAAGCTATAGACGGGCCAATATATATAAGTAGGTGTCTTAACGATCCTAATGAGTGCAATATAAATAACGCTTCTACCTGTGAAGTACATTTAGCTTTGTCAAAAATACAAAATAACCTGGTTCTTGATCTTAAAAACATAACTTTTGGAGATTTATTAAAAAAAAGCTAAAAAGTTATAGAGTACACTGAATATTAATTTACTCTATTGTACTCTATAACTTTTATCAAAAATTTAGGTATGGATGACAATCTTCTTATTCTCCATGGCTCTTTGATAACTCTGTACAGCCACTCTAATCCAAACCCTATCATCCATTTTGGTGCCCTTTTTACATTTCCTGAAAATACATCAAAGCTGCCGCCAACTCCCATAAATATACTGCATGGAAGTTTTTCTAAGTTTCTACTTATAAATATATCCTGTTTCGGCGAACCCATAGCTACAAAAATAGCATATGGTCTGCTTTTATTTATATCATTTATAATATCTTCACAGCTGTCCAGATTAAAATATCCATTATGACTTCCGGCTATTTTTAAATTTTTATAAGTACTTTTTAAATTCTTAATACAATTTTCAAGTACATTCTGTTTAGCCCCTAAAAAATATACAGTCTTATTTTCATTCTCACATTTTTCAATAATGCTTTTCATAACATCTATTCCTGCAATTTTTTCTGCTACAGGTTTTTTTATTACTTTAGAAGCCAGTACAGTTCCAACTCCATCCGGTATTATTACTGAATTATTTTGTGTGAAACATTCAAACAATACAGGATCATTAATACCATTATATAGTACTTCAGGATTCCCGGATACTATATTTATCTTATCAAAATTTTCTATATACTTAATAAAATCATTCTTTGTTTTATTAAATACATCATAGCCTAATATTTTTGTAAACATATTTTCCCCCATAGTTTTTTAAAACGCTCCTTCACTCTTAAATACAGAGAAAACTGTCTTAAAAAGTATTTTTATGTCCATAAATATAGAAAAATTTTTTATATAGGTTAAATCATATGATACTGTTTTGCCAAGTTCAATTTCTCCTCTTCCACTTACCTGTGCAAGCCCGGTTATTCCAGGTGTAACCATAAGTCTCTGAGCATACGATTCAGTATAAAGTTTAACCACATCAGGTATTTCAGGTCTAGGACCGACTAAACTCATATTTCCCATTAATACATTTACAAGCTGCGGAATTTCATCCAAACTTGTTTTTCTTAAAAAAGCACCGGATTTTGTAACTCTATTATCACTTTTGCTCTGAAACACAAAATTTTTTAAATCATTTTTATCTATATCCAATTCTCTTTTTTTTTCAGCGTTTACTATCATGGTTCTAAATTTATATATAGTAAAATTATTTCCACCTTTTCCAACCCTAATTTGCTTGAATATAACCGGACCTTTTGAATCATGCCTGATCCAGATAGCAACTATTAAAAATATTGGGCTTAACACCACTATTCCTATAAGCGAAAGTATAAAATCAAATATTCTCTTTATAAAAAATTGTATCTTCTTTCTATTTATATCTCTATCCAAGTCAATTTTTATATCTTCGGCCTGCATAAATTTCCTCCCTCTATAATTTACTTAATTATAAAAACTTTTTTATTCTATTTATTATTATAGCCCCAAAGAATGTAATTAAAATAGCTTTTAATTCAAAATGCGCGCTACCTATTGCATAACTATTATCGATGTAATATTTAGTACAAAAATAAAGTATACCTGCATGACACAGATAAACAGTGTAACTTCCATCAGATATATATCTTACTATACACATAAATAAACCATTTTTCCAGTTTATGCTCAATATACACAGTATAATAAGTACACTATATACTATAACTGAAGGTCTCTGAAATGTCACTATATGTTCAAGATTTCTTGAATATTGATTGCCTAAAATAATGGCATCCAGAAGATAAAATATTGAACATATAAACATTATAAAAATTAAATATTTATATTTTTGAAGCTTTTGAAAAAAAATTTCTCTATTCTTGCCTATATAACCTCCAAGTGAAAAATAAAAAAGCCAATACAACAAATTTTTTTTGTCCCAGAACCACATATTAGTTGTAATATTTCCATAATAATACGTATATACAATTACTAAAACACTAATAATACAACTAATTAACAACCATAATTTATTTCCTATAAATTTATAAATAAATGGGAAAATCACATAAAATTCAACTATCAGAGGTATAAAATAAAAATGATAAAATACTTTACCATATATTATATAATTTATATCCTGTCGTATATTGAAATTTTTAGTAATTACAAATATATAAATCAGACACCATATAAAATACTGTGGAATAATTTTTTTTAATCTCTTCATTAAGAAATATAAATATCCCTGTTTTTTATTATAGCTTATAGTAAGACCCATACCTGATATAAATATAAATGCAGGAACAGAAAATCTTGAAATTTGATTTAATGCATATGTAAAGTTATATGTACTGGAATAAGGTTTATATCCAAGTACAGTTGCAGAAACATGGATACATATTACTGCAATTATTGACATTGCTCTAATTACATCCATTTGCAAAATACGTTCCTTACTAATTCAAAACACCTTCTCCATTTTATTGTATATTTCTTTTTAACATAAAATTTTTTAGTTTGTTTATCAAATCACTGTATTCTTTAATTTTTACAATATAAAGACACATGAAATAAACAATACTTCCCAATACAAAAGATACTAAAATTGAAATTATACTGCTCTTCATAGCATTTGTGAATTCAACAGCACATATTTTGTTGATAAAAAATATAAAAAGAGCCATTACCATTGATGCTATTGATACTTTAATAAAATTCACAAAAATATTCTTTAAATCTATTCCTTTAATCTTTTTATTCAAGTCCCATAACATGAGAACAGTAGTCATAACTGCAGATATAGTAGTGGCAAGAGTAAGCCCCGATACCTTCATATATTTTACTATGAATATATTTATTATTATATTTATTATTATTCCAAACAAGCTATTTATCATTGGTGTTTTTGCATCCTTTAACGAATAAAAAGCCTTATTTAATATATCCCTTACACCATAAGCAATCATCGCAGGACAGTAAAATAAAAGGGCACCTGCAGTTAAATTTACATCTTTTACAGTAAAAGCGCCTCTGCCGAATATTACTGTAACAAGTGGTATTCTGAGCATTCCTATAGCTACTGACGCAGGAACCATTATCATAATTATTGTTGTAAGTGCACTACCCAGTGATTTTTTATACTTAGTAAAATCTCCTTTAACTGCAAACTCAGATAAAGTAGGATATACAATCATGGCAATACCTATAGCAAATACTTCATATGCAAGAGTATTTATCTTATTTGAAAAGTCGAGTACCGTAACTGCTCCAAAATATATATTGTTTGCAAATGATCTATTGACAAATACATTAAGTTGTACTACTGATGTACTTACAACTATAGGAGTCATAAGTTTGAACATCCTGACTGTACTTTCATCTTTAAAATTAAGTGTTGGAAAATATCTATACCCTAGCTTCCTATACTTAGGTAAATTTATTATAAGCTGAGCAAAAAATCCTATTACTGTTGCTACGGCAAAACC
This sequence comes from Clostridium algifaecis, assembly GCF_017874415.1. Lineage (GTDB taxonomy): Bacteria > Bacillota > Clostridia > Clostridiales > Clostridiaceae > Clostridium_B > Clostridium_B algifaecis. The sequence goes on along the minus strand of NZ_JAGGLM010000005.1, from coordinate 40,678 downwards.
CTTTATGCCATATTTTTCCGTTAAAAATATCAGATAAACTACATATACTAAATTTGATACAAGCGCCATTGCAGCAGGTTCATAAAATTCCTTATGAGATTGAAGCACTCCAGCAACTACACTTTGAATAGTTATAAATATAAGCGCTATAAACATTATCCTTGTTATCTCAACAGAAGTATTAAAGACTACAGGCTTAGACGTAAACCCATGTCCAAATAAATATATTATTTGCTTTGTAAATAGCATAAGTACTATTGTAATAAATATAGTAACTATTGAAGCTATACTTATTACATTATTTACAAATCTATTTCTATTTTTTATATTGCCTTTTTCTATATATTCAGTATTTAATGGTATAAATGTAGTTGTAAGTCCATAACTTATTGTAGTTAAAAGATTTACTATACCTATGGCAACATTATATATATCTGTAACATAAGTTGCCCCAAATTTTGATGCTATAAGAGAATCTCTAAAAAGAGCCACTATCTTTCCAGCTACTATTAAAATCATAACTATTATAGAACTTTTTATGAATGTCTTTTTTTTCATATATTACACTCCACTTAAAATCTGTTTGTAGGCATTATAATAATTTTGCCAGAATTTTTCCAAAGAAAATTTTATGACCATATCATTATATAAGTTTTCTCCCATATAGCATAAATTTTTTCTATTTAAATAAGCTGTCTTCATATTAGTAAAAATATCTCTTTCATTATCTGGATTTACTAAATATCCACTGCCTTTATTTATACTTTTGTCCATATCACAAACATTTGAACATATAATTGATTTTTTTAAGATTGCACTTTCAAGTATTACAAGTGGAGGTGCCCCACCTTCACTAAAAGATGTTAAAACACTTATATCTGAAGCATTTATAAAATCAAGAGGATTATCTCTGAAGCCAGCAAATTTTACACTATCTCTAATTTTTAAATCATATGACAGCTTCTTTAGATGTTCCTCTAAAGGACCATCCCCTACTAAAAGCAACTTTACATTTTCAAACTCTTTTTTTAAATATGAAAATGCTTTTATAAGTTTTTTGTGATTTTTAATAGGATGCATCCTTGCTATCATAACATAAACAAAGTCTTCACTTCTAATATGAAATTCCTGTCTAAGTATATCAGGCGAAATACTTTCCTTAAAAGAATCAAACTTCACTCCATTATTCACTACGTACTTATTTCCTTTAAAATTATTATCTTCAAGCAGTTTTTTCAAATAATCAGATACACATATATAGCTATTAAATTTTTTGAGCCCAATAATACTAAGTGGTGTATAAAAATACCTTTTAAAGCTATTATTTAAAAAATCATATCTATAATCGCTGTGAACAGTAGCTATACATGGCAAATTCAATTTTTTATTCATTATAAAATATAAAAAATTAGACTTAGCTCCATGAAAATTCAGCATATCTATATCGTTCTTATATATAATATCTTCTAATTTTCCATTAATTATCTGTTTAAATGTAAAATTAAAAGCACTTATATTATTTTTTAATGCTTTATCATACAACGGCCCGCTGCCTATGCACAATATAGAACATTTCATATCATCTATATCATTGGAACATATATTTATGACATGATTTCCGCCGCCGCCATTATCATTTCCGGATATTATATGTAATACATTCATATTAATCACCAATTTTTAAATTATTTTTCGTTTATTCTCCATATCCTTTTTTAAATATAATTCTATTATACTAAACATAGCAAACATTATTATTGTTCCCATTATTATACCTTTATGATCAAATTCATTTCCCGTAATTAATGAAAATACAAAATATATGAAAATAGAATTGAATGCACCCCTGCTATAGTTCAAATTCTTAGCAGCTGTTTTTAATCTGTTTATTATAATTAAAACAAATATACATGCTGCTGCTATGCCAAATTCAACTCCTATTTGTAAAATTAAATTATGGGCATTTTCCAGAGTATAACTTGGTGCGATAGCTCTATATCTTATATATTTTGGCATAGCAAAATATCCTTCAAGTGAAAAGTTCTTATATGCTTCGGCAAAGTTTCCTCCACCTATTCCAAATGGATATTTTTTCATAAGTATTATATCTGTAAATATAGATTGCAGCCTTGCTACCGCAGATTCGTTATTCAAAAATGATGTTGTAGTACCCCTGCTTATTATATAATGAAAAACAGGTTTAGCTATAAAGAGTGCCGGTACCAATAGTGCTACGAAAACTTTTCTGTATTTTTTGCTGTATAAAGACATAAATATTATAGCTATATAACAAATCCATGCGCCTCTGCTAAAAGTTATTAGTAAAGATATGGAATAGAGCAAAAACGAAGAATACAAAACAAGTTTTTCCTTTCTACTGTTTTTCTTATATAATATCATTTCAATAAGCAGTGGAAATACAGCAATTAATATACCTGCAAATATATTTACATTATTAAAACCAAATGTTAAAGATATTCTGTTATCTCTAATTGAAGTTAATGAAATTCCTTTGCTTAAAAGCTGTACAAAACCATATAAACAGCTAAAATCAAGCGCACTAATCAAAATATAATATATTTTATTTTTATCATCTTTATTAAAATATGTCATAAAACATAGCATGAACATTATAGGGGTTAAAACACCTATGTATACTTCACTAAGTGCTCCCAATATATCTACAGAATAAAAACTGCTATTTACACAAAATAAAAAAAATGCCAATATCATAAACATAAAATTAAATGATAAATTTTTTACAGTTTTAATCACATCTCTAAAACTACTTGCAAATAATACTGTTATGTAAATCGTTTCAAATGTTACCTTAATAAAAAATATATCAAAATAACATATTCGTCTAACTGTAGTATAAATTGGCAGCAAAAGTAAAAATATAATTATAGACTTTCTTCTATCCTTATATATTAGATACAAGTCTATAATTAAACATAAAAGTGCTATGAAAAGCATAAATGATGTACTCATTCCTATATTTTTATATAAAATCAAACTAGATGTAGCTGATACACCTATAGATATTAGAATTATCTTACCACATTCTTTTAAATACTTATGTATACCTTCATACATTTTATTACTTCTCCAATCTCCTAAAACCATCAATTTTACTTTTTATAATAGTTGAAATCAAATTTTTCTTTATCAACGGCAAAATCGCAATAATATTTATATTTTTGATTTAATTTTTCAATTGATGAATTTATTGTACTTTTACCCTTTATTGCATCTGTAATTAACTTTATCTCATAAGATTCTGAATCTCTATTCAAAAAAAGAGTTGGATCATAATTTTCACTATGAAATTTACTTACATCATTATATTCAGCATATTTATCGCCTTCAAATACCGTACTTTTTAAATTTACAGGCAATTCATTTTTTGTTTCAAGTATTTGCTTGTTTACATCTTCGCTTAGCATATACTCATATACTTTTTTTATTGCTTCTTTCTTTTTTTCATCTTTAGCAGATTCCTTATTTATAACCAAAAAATCATTATTTTTTATATAATAATAAATATTTTTATTTTCTTTGCCTATCTGAACAACATCTCCTATTCCCATTGAAAAATGTATCGGTACTACATCAGAAAAATATTTTTTGTCTTCAAAAGTACTTATCATCATTGCAACATTTCCCTGGCAAAATTGAGAACTGATCTGTTTGCTGCTATTTTCATCAAAATTATTTGCTATTAAATTTAACTTATACATTTTATTATAAACATTAAGTATATCATAAGCATATTTAAAATCATATTCACCCTTTTTATAGTTCCAAAAGCTTGTATATATGTCCCCCAAGTTTACACTTGGTTCACCAAGAGATACTTTCATATCGTCTGATTCTTTCATTGGAAATGCAAAAGGTGTAACTTGTGGAAATCTTTTCTTTATTTTTAATGAATAATCTATTATCTCTTCCCATGTCTTAGGTGGTTTTTCAGGATCTAACCCTGCCTCTTTAAACAGTTCCTTATTCCAAACCATTTTTACGTTCGTATCCGTTAATTTTACGCCTATAGGCATATCCTCATATTTAACTATATTAGAGTTATCAACCTTGCTTTTGTCAAAATTAATGCCATCCAAACTTACTATTTGATTATTCTGCATAAGAGTTTTAAAACCATATTGAAAAATATCTGGAGCATTTAGTCCAGATGCCAATGTAGTTCTTATTGCATTATCATAATCTTGTTTATATTGGGTAAGTATTATGTATATATTATCTTTATTATTTTTATTGAATTTTTCTATTTGAAATTTTCTTGCAGGAGATACATCACTCTTTTTAAGCCACAATCTAACTATTGTTTTATTTTTTAATGGCAGTGATACTTTTTTATAACTTGAATAGCTTTTATAAAATTCAGCTCTATATATAAAGGATATAAAAAGTACCAGTATTATAATTAAGCTATATACAATAATTCTTAATTTACTGCCTTTCATTTTAACTTCTCTCCTAATTTTTCATATGCATCTAATAATCTTTTCTCACAAATATTCCAATTGTATATTTCTTTAACTTTATTAAATCCATTGTTGCCCATAACCTTCACCATTTCTAAGTTCTCTGCCAATTTCAAAATCGCCCTTGATATGTCTTGAGGTGAATCAGGTTTAACTAAAATTCCATTTTCACACGAAGATATTATATTTTCAACCATAGGGAAATTGCTACCTATAACAGCAATCTTACTACTCATATATTCAAATAATTTTACAGGTTCAGAATTTACATATCTCCAATTATCAGGTTGAAGTATTACAAATCCAACATGAGATATATTTAAATAATCAAATACTCTTTTATGAGGAATCTTTCCTGTAAATGTAATATCCATATTATTTAATTTATTGTTTATAAATTTTCTACATTTCAATTCAAATTTTTCCGTTTCAAATGATCCGAGAAATATATATTTAAAATCCCTGTCTTTTATAATATTTATAGCTTGAAGTATTTTGAATATACCTCTATCCTCTCTTAGTCCCCCTACATATATAAATGTTGGTTTTTTATTTAACTTATTCTCAAAGTTTCTATATTTTATAACAGGATAATTTGGTATCAATTGCACATTATCATGATATTTTTTAAATTTATCAACTAAAATATTGTTTACAGTAATTATACAATCAGCTTGCTTAGCTAGCCTTTTTTCATACAAATATATTATATTTTTTACTAATGAACTTATAAATCCAAAATGTTCCGCAAAAGCTTCGGGGTAATATTCATGGGAATCATATATTATTTTAGCATTTAATTCTTTTTTTAATTTTGTTGCTACTTGAAAAGAATCAGGCTCATGTGCATGATATACATCTGCATTTATCTCCTTTGCTATATTAAATATATCTTTCATAGGTCTCATTCTATCATACCATTTTTTTCTTTTTGGAAAACACTTTACTATTATGCCATGTTCTGTTACAAAGTCTTTGTCTCCCGGTGCTACTAAATATATTTGATCATATCTTTTCTTCAAAGATAAAATTTCTTTATAATAAATTCTATTGTCAAATACATCATGTCCTGATGTAAGCATACATATCTTCATAAATTACACCTCATAGGTTAGTCTATTATTCATTTTATCAGTGTTGTTTCTTTGTTGATATCATTTTTTCGTATAACTTTATAACTTTTTTGGCATTGCTATTCCATGTAAAATACTTTATAACTGTATTTCTACCATTTTTTGCTATTATATTCCTTTTTTTATCATCTTTTATAAGCATATCCAAAACATCAATCAAACTTGTTACATCTTCTCTTTTTACAAGAAAACCATTATATCCATTTTTTATGGCATCTTCAATTCCTTCGCCTTCTACTCCTATAACAGCAACTCTTTTCGACATTGCCTCTATATAAACAGTACCAAATCCTTCATTATAACTTGGAAGCGAAAATATATCATAATCAGACATACTCTTTAATACTTCGTCATGTTCTTTTTTACCTAAGAAATTAACAACATCCTCTAAACCAAGCTCACGTACCAACTTTCTAAGTTGAATCTCAAACTCTCCTTCTCCTATTATATCATACTGTATATTACCATATTTGCCCTTTAGTTGACTTATTGCCCTCAAATTTATTTGTATTCCTTTAGTTTTTTTCAAATTTGATACACTTAAAATTTTTATTTTATCTTTAATCTCATTCTTTTTTATATTTTCAATATTATTTTCAATATTATTTTCAAAGCAGTCATCATCTATGCCATTATTTATAACGTTTATTTTATAACAAAATTCCTGTTCTTTTACTATATTTTTTAATTTATTACTGACTGTTATTATCTTATCTGCACTATTTAAAACTCTAAATACTGCTTCTCTACATTTTTTATTCTTATTTATAGTATTTTGAAAATCCTGACCGTGTATTGTAACTATATGCGGCACATTAAAATAGTTATTTATAAGCATACCACTATATCCATCAGGTAATGCCACATTAGAATGTATTAAGTCAAATTTAAAATTTTTATATATTTTTCTTATTATATTTTTTATGCCTTTCGCCATAAAATAACCGGATTTCTGAAATAAAATTCCACGTGGAAATTCTAAGTACCTTGGATAATAAACTTCTATAGAATCTATTACATCCTTGTCCGGTATATTGTTATATCCCTTCCATTTCTTATTAACCACATTAAAAGGAAAAGGAGTCCATGGTACAGGGCTCACAACCTTTACTTCGCATCCATTTTGTACTAACGCTTTAGCCTGTTTGAATACGAATATTCCAGACATACTATTAAAATTTGAAGGATACATATGTGAAATTATTAAAACTTTCATCTTTTCCACCCATAATCAGATTTATTTCTTTCTAGTATAAGTTGGTACCTTCTGTTCCATAAGCTTGAATATCTGTTCCCTGTCACCGTCATGTGAAACCTTCCTGAATTCATCTATGGAATCTTCAATATACTTGATGTCTATTTTGTTTGGCTTCTCTACAAATATCTTCTTGTGTTCTGTAGATGTAAGCGCTATTTCATCCATCAGAAGTTCCTCATACAGTTTTTCACCCGGTCTAAGCCCTGTATACTCTATTTTTATCTCCTCATCTGGTTTATATCCAGAAAGTGTTATCAAATCTCTCGCAAGGTCAGCTATTTTTACAGGCTTACCCATGTCAAGCACAAAGATTTCCCCTCCGTTTGCTATGGCTCCTGCCTGTATTACCAGCTGCGCTGCCTCCGGTATCGTCATAAAAAACCTGTTTATTTCAGGGTGTGTTACCGTCACAGGTCCGCCGTGGGCTATCTGTTTCTTGAAAAGCGGTATTACAGAACCGTTGCTTCCAAGCACATTTCCAAACCTTACTGCCACGTACTCCGTACTGCTCACTTCGTCAAAGGCTTGAACCATCATCTCACAGAACCTCTTTGTCGCACCCATTATATTCGTTGGGTTTACTGCCTTGTCCGTGCTTATCTGCACAAACTTCTTAACGCTGAATTCACTGCAGCACTTAAGCACATTGTACGTTCCTATTATATTGTTCTTTACTGCCTCTCCAGGGTTCATCTCCATAAGCGGAACGTGTTTGTGTGCCGCCGCATGGAACACAACATCCGGCCTGAAGTCCCTGAATACCTCCCTCATTTTGTCAATGTCCCTTATTGATGCTATTATTACCTTCTTGTTGAGTTCGGGGTGGTTATAGTTTAGCTCCATCTGAACATCATACACGTTATTTTCATATATATCCAGTATCAGAAGCTCACGTGGCTTGAACTTTGCTATCTGCCTGCACAGCTCAGAACCTATAGACCCGCCTCCGCCAGTTACCAGTATAACTTTATCTTTTATGTACCTGTTTATATTATCGCTGTTTAGTTTTACCTCTTCCCTGCCAAGCAGGTCCTCTATATTTACATCCCTGAGTTTGCTTATATTTACCCTTCCGTCTACTATCTCGTATATACCGGGTAAAATCTTCAATTTACATTCTGTCTCCTTGCAGATATTTATTATTTTCTTCTTCCTCTGCATATCAACCGAAGGTATCGCTATTATTATCTCCTCTATACCTTTTTCACTGCATACTCTTATTATATCGTCCCTTCCGCCAAGGACCTCTATACCGCTTATCAATTTTCCCTTCTTTGAGAGGTCATCATCTATAAGCCCTTTTATATCATAGTTTAAATTGCTGTGCCTCTTTATCTCCTTCACCAGCATTGCTGCCGCATCTCCTGCACCTATTATAAGCAGTTTCTTACTCTTCCTGCAAATTTTCTTTCCAGCTGCCGGCTGTTCTCTGCTGCCCTGCTCGAACATCCTCAGTAAAAATCTGGTGCCTCCAAGTATAACTACAGACAGTATCCAGAATATTATATGCACTGAAAAAGGAAACCTGTAATACCTGTTCTCCAAAAACTTAAAACTTATGATATAGCTGTAGAGTACAAATATAATGTTTGATAGTGAAACAGAATATATAACAGATACCAGCTCCTCCACGGAGGCATATTTCCATATGCTGCTATATAACTTAAAAAACTTGTTAAATACAAGCGTTATTACTATTACCGGAACTATGGACAATTTTAAAAATCCCATGTATTCAGCCGGCATACTAAAATTAAACCTAAGCAGTATGGCCAGATACAGTGAAACTGCGAGCAATACCGCATCGTATATAATAAGCTTCCTGTCTTCCTGCATTTAAACACTTCCTACTGTTATTTTTCTATTTTCTTTCATTAATCTCCCTTTTTCTATTTTACATCATAAACAAAATTATTCAATAAAAAGTTATTTAACATATTTAACGAAATATACATTTGATATAATAGAAGATAAAATATAAACTGAAACTGTAGCTAATGATGCTCCTAAAGATCCAAATTTACTTATTAAAACTATGTTAAGAAATACATTAACTAAAGCAGTTATAAGTGAATTATAAAAATTCACCTTTACCAATTTCATACTTGAAAGTATATTGCCTGATGGTATTCTAAATGTACCAGCTATAAGATATCCTATAGACAATATTCTAAAGTTAGTCACTGCATCCAAATACTTTTTAGTAAATACTATTCTAATAATATATGGTGCTAAAATTATAAGTACAATAGTTATTATGCTATTTAATATAAATAAATATTTCACAAGTATTTTATATTTATCCTTAATCCATTTATTGTCATCCCAATGTCTGGCAAAGTATGGATATGCAAAAGTTATTATAGCTGTAGGTATAAATGTCAGATTAAATGGTATAAGCACAGCATTGTTATATGATGCTACCACAGCACTATTTTTTGTTATAAACCCTACAAAGAAGACATCCATTAAATACAAAAGTTGTGACATGAAATTTGTGAACCAGCATGTTATAGAATATTTTAAGAAATCCATCTTTTCTTTTACTTTTGGATATTCAACCTCTATAATTTTCTTTAGTTGATGCCTTATAAAATATATTCCAATAATAATAGATACTATGTAAGCTATATATCTTCCTATAATTATACCCTTTATGCTAAAATATCTGCCAAGTACTATATTTCCGAGGAAATACAGTAATGTATTTATAACTGTCAGAGAGGAAAATTCGCTATTTCTAAATTCAGTTCTAAGAAACGTCTGAATTTCATTAAAAAATATAGTCACAAGTGGTATCAATGACATATAAAAAAGTATTTCTGAGCTTCCCTCTATAGGGAGTTTAAAAAAGCTTGCATATATCATAATACATATGGCTAAAAATATATTAAACATACTTCCTATTTTTACAGCATATTTAAAATACGAAAGTTTTCTAGTTTCAGTTTTTTCCATGCTGCAATACTGTAATGATCCTGATACCATTCCCAGGCCATCTAAGAGTAAAAATATATTTAATATATTTTGAGCATATATAAATTTTCCATATAGACTTACTGATAGTATTCTCACCAGAAGCATACTTATGCCAAATTGTATTATTTTGTTTATAAAGCTTGCACTGAATATCTGAAAAAGTCCCTTTTTCAAGGCTTTTTTCAGAGTATTTACATCTTGCATAAATAAGCCTCCAGATTAAATATAAAAATAAGCAATTTATCTTTTTATATTTTCTAATATATCTTCTAATTTTTTTGTTATAGTATCTCTGGAATAGTTTTTCATGACATAATTTCTTCCATTACTACCCAATGTACGTCTTAGTTCAACATCCTCAGCCAATTTTAAAATTGCATCTGCCATAGCTTTTGAATTTTCAGGCTCAACTACTATTCCAGCCTTAGCTTCATTTATAAGATTTGCCGCTTCACCTTCTACTGCAAGAACAATTGGAAGTTCTGTTGAAAGAGCTTCAAACATCTTGGATGGAAGTGCACCCTTAAATAAATCAAGTTTCTTAAGTGGTATAACAGAGGCATCCATTGAAGCAATTATTCTTGGCATATTTGCTTTTGGTTGAACTGGTAAAAATGTAACATTTTTAAGACCTTTATTATTAACCATGTCTATTAATTTCTTCTTCTCAGGTCCATCACCTACAAAAACAAATTGTATGTTTTCCTTATCCTTTAAAATTTCTGCTGCATTTATAATAACTTCAAGTCCTTGTGCAAGTCCATGTATTCCACCATAACAGGCAGCAAATTTATTTTCTATTCCTATGCTCTTTCTAAATTCATCATCTCTGTTTTCCTTCTTGAAAAATTCAGTATCAACACCATTTGTTATGAGATGAACTTTTTTCTCGTCAAAACCTCTGTCTACTATATTTTTGACTATTCCTTTGGTCTGTCCTGTAACAGCATCGGCCTTTCTATAACAATACTCTTCAAGCAAGGTAGATGCTTTTATAAGTAACTTGTTGTGAAGCACTCCGAGCTTAACAGCAGATTCAGGCCATAGATCCGATATATTAAACACAAATTTAGCCTTTAATTTTTTAGATATAACATATCCTGACCACCCCAAGAAAAGCGGCGGTGATTCAGTCAAAACTACATCCTGATTACCAACATGTTTTGCACCAGTAAACACAGATGAGAAAGTAAACGAAAGATAATTTCTTAGTCTCTTTGTAAAACTCTTTTCTTTGGTAGCATATATGCTTGTTCTAACTACTTTTATTCCTTCAATTTCCTCTATCATAAGCTTCTTACCTTTATATCCATCAAATATTTCTCCTTTTGGATAATTAGGCATAGCTGTAAGCACAGTAACTTCATGTCCAAACTTCTTTAACCTCTTTGCGAATTCAAAAATTCTATTTTGAGGTGCACCTACTTCAGGAGGACAATACTGTGTTAAAAATAATATTTTCATATTTTCACCTCTGTCTTATCATATTCTCTGTCTCAATATATTTAATATTTTTTCTCCTGCCTTGCCATTACCAAATATATCTTCTTGTGGCTTATCAGGAACAAAATCAACTATAGATTTTAAAATTTTGGATTTATCTGTCCCTACTACAACATTCCATCCATTTTCAACAGTTTCAACCCACTCTGTCTCATCTCTCATTGTTATACATGGTTTTTTCATAAAAAATGCTTCTTTTTGAACTCCGCCGCTATCTGTAACAATCTTTTGTGAATGCATTTCCAAGCTTATCATATCTAAATATCCAACAGGTTCAATTAACTTTATATTGTCACCAAACTTTAATCCATAATCTTCTACATATTTTTTTGTCCTTGGATGTAATGGAAGAACTATCTTTCTATCACTTTCATTCAAAGCTTCTATAATATTTTTCAATCTGTTTATATCATTAGTATTTTCTGCTCTATGTATAGTTGTAAGTATATACTCTTTATCTTCTAAATTTAATATGTTAATTATGTTAGATTTTTCTGTAGATAACTTTTTAAAATTAATTACAGCATCAAACATTACATCTCCTACATTATGTACATTATCTTTTATTCCTTCATTATTTAAATTTTCTACAGCTGTTTTCGTAGGTGGAAATAATATTTTAGATATATGGTCTGTCAAAATTCTATTTTGTTCCTCCGGCATATTCATGTCAAAGCTTCTAAGTCCAGCTTCTACGTGAGCTACAGGTATGAGAAGCTTACTAGCTGCAAGTGCTCCTGCCAAAGTTGAATTTGTATCTCCATATACTAAAACCATATCTGGCTTTTCTTTAAGATATATTTCTTCTAATTCTATAAGCATAGTACCTGTTTGTTTTCCATGATTTCCAGATCCAACTCCTAGATTATAATCTGGTTTTGGTATATTTAATTCATCAAAAAACACTTTAGACATATTTTCATCATAGTGCTGTCCTGTATGAATTAGCACTTCATCAAACTCTTTTCTTATAATATTGGATACTGCCGCTGCTTTTATAAATTGAGGTCTCGCTCCAACTACTGTTAATATTTTCATAATTTCACCGCCAAATGCAAATTTATATATTTATTATTTCATTATATATTTTAACCACTTTATTAGAATTATCTTAACTTATGAAATAAACCTAAATATTATTATATCACGTTAAAAAAAGTACAGCATTAAAATACCTTACATTTTTGAATGTTTATAATATATTTACTTTTATTTTTCATATGTTAACAATTTTTTAATATTGTTATTAGTATTCAATTACTTTATAATAGTACTATTAATCATCAATTGAAAGGAGCAAGCATATGAGAAAAATTTTTAAGCCACTTTTTGTTTTATTATTACTATTCTCATTTTCATTTCCAGCAAAAGCAGCATCCTTTAACAGCGATGATCCTGTAGATATAGATAAAAGCTGGATTATTAACTTTTCAAAATCTATATTTGATAACCAGGATTTGAATAATTTAATAAAAATCTACGATAGTAATAATAATGCATTAAATCTTCAATTTGAAAAAAGTAATGACAACAAGACATTAAGTGTATCTTCTTTGAATCAATATGAAAAAGGCGTAAAATACACACTTGTTGTAAATAAAGATCTTAAATCTACAGATAACCATTCGCTTGGCAGCGATACAAAAATGGAATTCACAACAAAAAATGGTTCTACATATTATGTCTCACCTGATGGTAATGACACAAATAATGGTTCTACATCATCTCCATTTAAAACAATTTCTAAAGCTGTAGAAAAAATGAACGCTGGAGATACTCTTTTATTAAGAGGTGGTACATATTACGAAAGACTGGACTTAACTAAATCCGGTAATGCTTCAAGCTATTATACAATAAAGGCTTATCCCGGTGAAACACCAATTTTAGATGGTTCACAGGCAAAAGATTCTCTTAGCGGAGATTCCGCACTGGTTTTCCAGAGTAATAGCTACTGGAAGATAGATGGACTTTCCATTCAAAATTATCATAGTGCCGGAATATACTTAAAAAATGGTGCAAATAACATTAACATGAACAATCTTAAAATATACAGCATAGATCCTTTGACTGATACAAATTATGGCTGTTCAGCAATCTTCTCAGAAGGCAATGTTCAAAATTGTTCTGTTACAAATTCGGATATTCATAATGTTGGTCTAAAATATGATAGAAACTGGCACCATGGTATATATATTACTGGTGGAGCACAATATTGGAAAATAGATAATAATAAAATACATGATAATGGCGGAAGTGCTATACACTTATATAATGGTTCATCATTCAGTGGCAAAAATATTACTATAACAAACAATACTCTATACAATAATCATAAAACTGGATTAACCATGTGGACAAATGCAAATAACAACACCATTAAAAATAATATTTTTTACAATAATACTTCCTACGATTTAGAAATAGATCCAACGTCAATTCAAAATACTTTTACATATAATACTTTTGGATCTCATAATTCAGATTACAATATATTCTTCAGGGATCCAGGTCCTGGCTCAAGTGATAAAAATACACTGGATTACAACAAATATTACAAACTAAATTTAAGCAAAGTTGTATATGCTCACAGTTTAGCTCTTGATTATAATAAATGGAGATCATATTCACAAGAATCGCATGGACAATTCTTTAATAATCAGTATACACCCAGGTAATTAACAAAATAAAAGCTCTCAATATTTTGGGAGCTTTTATTTATATCTCTTCATATTCTCTTTTTCTATACTTTATAAGAGCTTGACCTATTCCTAAAACTATCCAGAAAAAAGCAATAACTTTAGGTGCTGAGAAAAAATTATCAATAAAATTCATAAATGCAAATGCAGAAAAAGAAACATATGCTCCTTCATAAAATCCACTTATAAAATTATTTTCTTTATAAATTTTTGAAACCTTCTTTGACTTCAATATAGAAGATATTATGATTCCTATAATTGAGACAGATCCTAAAATTCCAAGCTCACATTGAGATTTTAAATATACATTGTGTGGATGAAATTTATCATATGCTCCATATCCCATTTCTGGAACTTTTGCTTGATATGTATCATACATTGCTCTGTAGTTTCCACTTCCTACACCAAGTACAGGCTTATCTTTAATCATAAGAAGTGCAATTTTCCATAATCTTACTCTTGACTCGTTTTGAGATGCATCAAATATCTGCCTTATCCTGTTTCCAACTTGTGGTATAACAAATGCAAGAACGCCTAACACACCAAAAACACTTATAAACTTAATACTATATGATATTGTAAGAATGAAAATTCCAACTATGAGACCTACCCATGCATTTCTTGAACCACTAAAAACTATATTTAAAAAACATATTATAGTTCCAATCAAATATAATAATTTATTAAATTTAATCTTTTCTTTAAATAATAATATAATCATAGGAAATATTGCAAATACAAAAAATGCACCCAGGTTATTAGAATTTTCAAGAGTAGATGCTACTCTCAACTCCGATGTCAGGCCATTTTTTTGAATTGTTCCTATTCCTGAAATAAAATCAAAAATACCTATAATCCCAACTAAAGATGATAATAATAAATAAACTTTGATTAGTTTCTGAAATAATTTTAAATTATTTATTTCATATACAATTATAAAGTAAAGTACAACATAAGATAAAAATCTTACACTCTCCCCTGCTGCCAATCCTTTATCTTTTGCATAGGATATTGAAACAAATAAAATTAATATCCACAATGAGATAAATATATTTAAATAATCTTTAAAAAAATCCCTTATTCCATAAATAAAGTTACTTCTTACATTCTTGTTTATCAATATTGAAATAAGATAAATAACTATTATAATCCCAAGCACAGCATCACCATTAATAGGTATGCCTTTAAATACATATTTACTTTGAAATAGCACAAGTAATAGCATATACATTACTATGAGATAGCAAAATAAACTGTTTCTATTCTTCATAAAATATTCTCCCAATTTTAAATATTTATAAGGATTTACTATTACAAGCAAATCCTCCACAAAAATTAAATTCAAATTTTTATATTACACTAAGCTTTTAGTCTTTAAAAAGCTTAGCCATTCTATCAACTATAGTCGAAATATAAAACTCATTTATAACCATTTTATAACCATTTTCTGCTATTTGTTTTTGCAATTCTTTACTATTAATTAATTTTTCAATGCCTTCCTCTAGTTGTTTAGCATTTTTTTGCTCAATCAGAATACCGCAATTATCCCGAAGAAGCTCATAAATACCACCTGTATTAGTTGATATTACCGGTACTTTTGCGGCCATTGCTTCCATTAATGATACTGGTATTCCCTCTTTTTCTCCGTCTTCTGTAACAATGCTTGGAAGAACAACACAATCTACTTTTCCATCTGTATACTGTTTGATAAGTTTATCATGTGCAATCTTTCCATCAAATGATACCATATCATCTACATTATATTCTTTTGCCTTATTCTTTAGGCTTTCTTCTAATGGTCCATCACCATAAAAATGACAATACACCTTATATCCTTTATCCTTTATATTTATTAACGACTTGAGTAAATATATATGACCTTTTTTATCAATAAAGTTTGCAGCCATAACAATGATAAAATTGTCTCTCTTCTCTCTAAAAAATTCACTGGATGATGACATATTCACACCAACATGGATTTTTGTACACTTATTTTTGTTTTCTTCACCAATAAATCCTATCATTTCGTTATATCCAGGATCATCTATAACACGAATAAATTTTGCAGTTTTTGCTTTTTCTACAAGCATGTTATTTTCTGCAATATCCCATCTATGTGAAGTAAAACTCCAACTTGTATTTGATATGCTAGCTGCTATGTATCCTACAGTTGAAGGTGTAGAAGCCCAGTGACAATGGATGTGATCTATATTTTTCTTTGATATTATAATACCTGTAACTATTCCTTTAGGTAAAACGGCTAAGTTCTTCAACACTTTTTTAAATGTTCCAGAGTATTTAAATATCTTAAAAACAATATTAAATACTTTTGCAGGATGAGATAAAAAATATCCAAGACTTTTTGCAAATACTTTAAAAGCAAACAATGGAATATATATTGTATCTTTTGCTATAGCTTCTGGTTCTTTACCCGCTGCTAATTTTGCTTCTGGTTTTATTGGTATAATAATAACATCATTATTTTTTTCCTTTAATTTGAGCACTTCTGGTAGAATAAATTGTTCTCCGGTTCCATATGGTGTCTGTGATGTTATGTAACATATTCTCATTAATTTTCACCTCAACTCAATTTTACTCTTATCTTATTTAGAATGAAGCTTATCATTTTTTTAATTTCTTTTATATTTAATAAAGCTCCTACAAATATAAATACCAATATAGCACATAATGATATTATACATATTTTTACTAAAATTAGAATTTTCGATACATCGTTAGTCATTATTAATTTATTTAAACCAACTAAAACTAAACTCATTGCACCTGATGCAACTAAAGTTTTTATTCCCGTTTTTAAAATATTTTCAAGCTTCAATTGTCCTAATTTCACTCTAAGACTAATTATAAGTAGAAAACTTGCTATATAAGTTGAAGTGGCATTTGCAAGTCCTAATCCATAAAGTCCAATAAATTTTTGAAATATAAATATAAGTATAATATTAGTAAACATACCAATCGCACTATTTATCATTGGTGTTCTAGTATCCTGCAATGTGTAAAAAGTTTTACATAAAAAATCCCTAAGTCCATAAGCAAGAAGTCCTATAGTATAAAATCCTAATAGTTTCCCAGTTATGAATGTTGAATTTTGTGTAAATGCTCCTCTTTCAAATAAGATACATACAATATTTCTACTTTGCAAGATAACTATAAGTGAAACCGGAATTAAAATTACAATTAAAAAATTCAAGTATTGTTTTAAAGTGCCTCTTATTTCATCAATTTTATTTGAAGCAGCTTGTTTTGCCATCATTGGATATATTACTGTAGAAATTGCTACTACAAACATATCTACAATTAACGTAAATACCCTATAAGCATAGCTCATAGCTGAAAGACTTCCTGATCCAAAATTAGTAGCAAATGCTCTTTCTACAAAACTATTTATCTGTTGTACACCTGTACCTAAGATTACTGGAAGTATCATAATTCCCATTTTTTTAAGATGTTCATCTTTAAAATCCAAAAAAGGTTTATATCTAAATCCTACCTTACGCATATATGGAATTTGCGGAATAATTTGAGCAAAAGTACCTATAAAAGTAACTATAGTAAGACCTAAAATTCCATATTTCCTGCCAAAAATAAATAAGTAGGCAATTATTATAACATTTAATGGCAGAGAATTAAGTGCCGTAACTGAGAATTTACCTTCCGATTGCAAAACCCCATTGAAAATATAAATTATAGCATTAAAAATTAATGTAGGAAGCAGTATTATCGTTAAAATTCGTGTAGTGATTACCTGATTTCCTGTAAACCCTGGATTTAAAATTCCAACAACCTGTTTACTAAATATCATACCAATTATAGCTATAATAAGAGTGATTAAAATAAAAAAGTTTAAAACATTATTTATAAATCTATATGCTTTTTCTCTTCCTTCATTAAGTTTATCATTGTAAAGTGGTATCAATGTAGTAGCTATTGCCGTTCCAATTGTCATAAATAATATCATAGGTAAGTTTGAAGCTGCAAAATATGTATCTAATTTTGAATCAGCTCCAAACTTTGATGCTACTATAACATCTCTTAAAAGCCCTAGAAATCTCGTACAAAGAGTTAAAACAGCAATTATACTTACACTCTTGATAACTTTGCTTACTGAACTGCTCATTTAAGGTTTATCCTTTCAATCTTTATATTCTAATAATGGAGATAAGCTAAGTCCAAATAATATCCAATGAGGCAGAAAATATGTGACAGAACTTGGTGCAAAGCTTCCAAAGAAAAATCCAGCTGTTGCTGTACATAAACCATAGCATATATATTTATTGTTATTACCTAATCTTCCCTTTCGATAGAGTGCTCTTATAAGTGCTAGATAGAATATTACATATAAGATTGTGAAAGGAATACCAAAATCGCCAAAAAGTTCTATGAACCATCCATGAGGATCGTATGTTTTGTGAGTATTACCTTTATATTTAATATATTCAGCGGTATTACCTGCTCCAAATCCAACTATATGTTTATCTGTAGTTACTCCATGTACTACATCATACAATATAGTAAGCCTTACATATATAGATCCATCGTTTCCTACTACATTATCTCCCTTTTCCACCTTTAAATAAGCCTTATTTAAGGCAGACATCTTTGTATTTAAATCAGTATGTCTTGTTAAATATTTTGCATTTTTGTAAATAGCACCAAAACATAATACAAATACAAGTGGATAAATTAAAGCTTTAATACCTTTTTCTTTAAACAAAATGAATGCATATACTAAAAGTATTAATCCCATTGCCGCAAAAGTAGCTCTAGATGTCGTAAGTACTAATACTATAAGACTCAAAATAATTAGTATAAAAGCTAACACTTTTTTTAATTTCTCTTTGCATGTGAATGCATAATAAAGTATAAATGGAATAAATATCGTTATAAAGGTTCCATAGTTATTTGGATTATAAAAGAACGATATTGGTCTATAATGAAGATCTAATAAAGTAATAGCTGAAAGTTTATATTGTGAAAATCTATCATAATAATGTACTACGGGTAATTGTGTACCAAATAATAATTCAACAATTCCAACAACTATTGATACAGTAAACATTACTAATAATATTCTAAATGTAATATTAAAATTCCTTCTACTATCGTTAAAAATAATTATATTTGTTAATAGCAAGAACATCATTGCATAAATAACTATATATTTTATTACTGCTCCCCTGTTAATTGCCCATGCATACGTTGCAATTATATATACAAAAAAGAAGGCATAAAAATATATAAATTTGCTTTTAAATCTTGCTATAATTTGTCTATCCATAGCAACTCTAACTATATTAGCTAAAGTAAAAATTGCTAAGAAAAGATGAAATACATATATTTTTGAACTATGTGGAATAGAATATGTGTATTCAAAAATTGCAGAAACTATTAAAGTACAATATATATATTCATAAAAATTATCACTTTTAGACACCAATAAACTTGCAAAAGTGCAAACTAAAAACAATACACTCATAAAATAATCTTTGTTAAGAAGAGCTATAATCATACAGAATATAAAAATAATACCTGCATAAATAATCTTACTCTTATTTATCCTTTGCATATTAACCTCCAAAATAATTACTGATTTTTTAACAGCTGATCTTCTGGTACTTTTCTAAAATATTTTGCAGGATTTCCTGCTACTATGCTTTCAGCCTTTACATCATCTGTAACAACACTTCCTGCTGCAACAAATCCATCTTCTTCTATATTTTTTCCTGGAAGTATAACTGCACCTGCTCCTATTCTTCCACCTTTTTTAACTGTAACGCCCTTGAATTTTCCAAATCTTTCTTTTGATCTGGCAGCATAATTGTCATTTGATGTTACAACACATGGTGCTATAAATACATAATCAGAAACTTTAGAATAAGCTGTTATATATGCATTAGTTTGTATTTTACAATTGCATCCTATTGTACAATAGTTTTCAATTGTAGCACCTTTACCAATTATAGTTTTTTCACCTACAGTTACATTTTCTCTTACTACAGCCAAATCTGCAATCAGAGTTTTGTCTCCAATGCTGCACCCTGCATATACAATAGAACCTGCTCCTATTAAAGAGCCTTCTCCTATTTTAGCAGGTTCAAGCAACTTTTCATCGCCCTTAAATATGCTATTTGCCGCCCTCATCGGCTGTTTTCCTATAACTGCATTATCATCAATTCTAACATCATTTCCTACTACTGTTCCTTTGTGCACAACTACATTATTAGCAATGCTGCAATTGTCTCCTATAACTGCACCATCCTCTATAACTACGAAGTATCCAAAGCTTACATTTTTACCAATACTTGCTTTTTCAGATATAAAACATCTATCCATAATTTTAACTCCTCTTAACAATACTATTTATGTATTTTATCTACATTTACCATGTCCATGGTAGAAAAATTATCAAATGGAAACTTAACTGGAAGTCCTGTCAATCTTGACTTGTAAGCAGCAAGAATTATAGACATTCCCTTTATTCCCTCTTCTCCAGATACAAGAGGCTGTCTGTTGTTATTTATAGCATCTATCATGTCTTTAAATAATGGAATGTGTCCAAAACCATATACAGTATCAGGATCGCCTTCCTGATCTTTCAATATGTCATCTTCACAATCTTTATTATCTGCAAATCTCCATGTTTCTATTTTATTTACTGCAAGTCCTCCTATAGCTACAGCACCTTTTTCTCCAAATATACTTAAAGTTTCCTCCAAATTCTTAGGATATACACAGGCACTTCCTTCAACTATTCCAATAGCTCCATTCTTAAATCTTATAATTATAGCTCCGAAATCTTCTGCTTCAATATCACGAATAAATGTATCACACTGTGCATATACAGTATCTATTTCCCCTCCAAGCATCCATTGAAGCAAATCTATGTCATGAATACATTGATTCATTAATGTTCCACCATCCAGTTTCCATGTTCCTCTCCATGGAGCCTGCTCATAATAACTCATATTCCTGTTCCACAGTATTCTAGATGTACCATTTATAATTCTGCCAAACCTATTTTCACAAACGGCTTTTCTTAACTTTTGAATTGGTTTGTTGAATCTATTTTGATGACTTATACATAGCTTTACATTATTATCCTTAGAACACTTTATCATATTTTTAGCATCATCTATGGATAATGCCATTGGTTTTTCTACTATTGCATTTTTCTTCTTATTCATGCAATACATCGCAATTTCTGGATGGTAACCACTCTCAGTAGCTACTGTAACTACATCTATATCTTCCTTGTCAAGCATATCCTTGTAATCTGTATATACTTTTACTTCAACATTTTTTCCTATTTTATCTATGTATTCCTGTCTTCTTCCTTCAGCTTTTTCTTTTATTACATCACATGTACATACAAGCTCTGCTTCTTCTTTATTGTTTGCTAAAGCTTCTATATGTTTATATGAAATTCTTCCACATCCAATTATAGCAAATTTTAATTTTTTCATAAAAGCACCCCTATCAATATCCAGATTTAATTTTTCAATAATATAAGCCCTATAAACTAGGACTTATATTATAATATTCACTATTTCTATTATAGTTTATGAATTTTATTTCTATTATTTTTAACATCCTTAGTTGCATTCCTTGTATCATATACAAGTTTTGCCCTTTTAACAATTTCTTCATAGTCATAGCAGCTATGATTTGTAGTTATAATTACGATATCTGAATCATCTATTACTTCTTTCCAATCTACAGTATTATATTCCTTATCTTTATGTTTGAATTTTGGTATAAATGGATCATTTATCATAAGATCAGCACCATTAGCCTCTAAATGCTCTATAACTTTAAGTGCTGGTGACTCTCTCATATCATCTATATCATTTTTATAAGCCACACCTAAAAGAAGTACCTTTGCACCATTCATAGCTTTTTTCTCATATTTATTTAAAAGCTTCATTGCATTATCTACTACAAAAGATGGCATAGAATCATTTATATCACCTGATGCTTCTATAAGTTTAGTATGGAAATCATATTCTTTTGCTTTCCATGAAAGATAGAATGGATCGAGTGGTATACAATGTCCTCCAAGTCCTGGCCCTGGATAAAATGGCATAAAACCGTAAGGCTTGGTTTTAGCAGCTTCTATTACTTCCCATATATCTATATTCATTCTATTACATAAAACTGCCATTTCATTTATAAGTCCTATATTTATATTTCTAAATGTATTCTCAAGTATCTTTTCCATTTCAGCTATGGCTGGAGATGAAACTGGAAATACATCATTTTGAAGTACACTTCTATATAATGTTGCTGCTACCTCTGTACATTCCGGTGTGCATCCTCCTACTACCTTTGGAGTATTCTTAGTTTTATATTTCTTGTTACCTGGATCAACTCTCTCTGGTGAAAATGCCAGGAAAAAGTCCTTTCCACACTTCAGCCCACTCTCTTCAAGTATTGGCTTTAATACTTCTTCTGTTGTTCCAGGATATGTTGTGCTTTCAAGCACTATAAGCATTCCTCTATGAATATATTTTGCCACACTTTTAGTTGAATTAACCACATAAGATAAGTCTGGCTGTTTATACACATCAAGTGGTGTTGGCACTGATATAGATACTGTATCTACATCTTTTACAAAACTAAAATCAGTAGTTGCTTTAAGTTTTCCTTCCTTAACCAATTTAGCAAGATCTGTATCTACAACATCTCCTATATAGTTATGCCCTTCATTTACCATTTTTACCTTTTTATCTTGAACATCAAATCCTATAACATCATATCCTGCTTTTGCTTTTTCTACTGCCAGTGGAAGACCTACATAACCAAGTCCTACAACTCCTAATTTAGCAGTTTTATTATTTAATTTTGAAATCAATTCATCTTTTAATTGTGACATTGTTTTTCCTCCTAGTTTAAAGTACATCTATAATTTTATATAACTTATTATTTCAATAAATTATTTTATGCAGATTCTTTTTCATTTTTCTTTCTAGTATAAGTTGGTACCTTCTGTTCCATAAGCTTGAATATCTGTTCCCTGTCACCGTCATGTGAAACCTTCCTGAATTCATCTATGGAATCTTCAATATACTTGATGTCTATTTTGTTTGGCTTCTCTACAAATATCTTCTTGTGTTCTGTAGATGTAAGCGCTATTTCATCCATCAGAAGTTCCTCATACAGTTTTTCACCCGGTCTAAGCCCTGTATACTCTATTTTTATCTCCTCATCTGGTTTATATCCAGAAAGTGTTATCAAATCTCTCGCAAGGTCAGCTATTTTTACAGGCTTACCCATGTCAAGCACAAAGATTTCCCCTCCGTTTGCTATGGCTCCTGCCTGTATTACCAGCTGCGCTGCCTCCGGTATCGTCATAAAAAACCTGTTTATTTCAGGGTGTGTTACCGTCACAGGTCCGCCGTGGGCTATCTGTTTCTTGAAAAGCGGTATTACAGAACCGTTGCTTCCAAGCACATTTCCAAACCTTACTGCCACGTACTCCGTACTGCTCACTTCGTCAAAGGCTTGAACCATCATCTCACAGAACCTCTTTGTCGCACCCATTATATTCGTTGGGTTTACTGCCTTGTCCGTGCTTATCTGCACAAACTTCTTAACGCTGAATTCACTGCAGCACTTAAGCACATTGTACGTTCCTATTATATTGTTCTTTACTGCCTCTCCAGGGTTCATCTCCATAAGCGGAACGTGTTTGTGTGCCGCCGCATGGAACACAACATCCGGCCTGAAGTCCCTGAATACCTCCCTCATTTTGTCAATGTCCCTTATTGATGCTATTATTACCTTCTTGTTGAGTTCGGGGTGGTTATAGTTTAGCTCCATCTGAACATCATACACGTTATTTTCATATATATCCAGTATCAGAAGCTCACGTGGCTTGAACTTTGCTATCTGCCTGCACAGCTCAGAACCTATAGACCCGCCTCCGCCAGTTACCAGTATAACTTTATCTTTTATGTACCTGTTTATATTATCGCTGTTTAGTTTTACCTCTTCCCTGCCAAGCAGGTCCTCTATATTTACATCCCTGAGTTTGCTTATATTTACCCTTCCGTCTACTATCTCGTATATACCGGGTAAAATCTTCAATTTACATTCTGTCTCCTTGCAGATATTTATTATTTTCTTCTTCCTCTGCATATCAACCGAAGGTATCGCTATTATTATCTCCTCTATACCTTTTTCACTGCATACTCTTATTATATCGTCCCTTCCGCCAAGGACCTCTATACCGCTTATCAATTTTCCCTTCTTTGAGAGGTCATCATCTATAAGCCCTTTTATATCATAGTTTAAATTGCTGTGCCTCTTTATCTCCTTCACCAGCATTGCTGCCGCATCTCCTGCACCTATTATAAGCAGTTTCTTACTCTTCCTGCAAATTTTCTTTCCAGCTGCCGGCTGTTCTCTGCTGCCCTGCTCGAACATCCTCAGTAAAAATCTGGTGCCTCCAAGTATAACTACAGACAGTATCCAGAATATTATATGCACTGAAAAAGGAAACCTGTAATACCTGTTCTCCAAAAACTTAAAACTTATGATATAGCTGTAGAGTACAAATATAATGTTTGATAGTGAAACAGAATATATAACAGATACCAGCTCCTCCACGGAGGCATATTTCCATATGCTGCTATATAACTTAAAAAACTTGTTAAATACAAGCGTTATTACTATTACCGGAACTATGGACAATTTTAAAAATCCCATGTATTCAGCCGGCATACTAAAATTAAACCTAAGCAGTATGGCCAGATACAGTGAAACTGCGAGCAATACCGCATCGTATATAATAAGCTTCCTGTCTTCCTGCATTTAAACACTTCCTACTGTTATTTTTCTATTTTCTTTCATTAATCTCCCTTTTTCTATTTTACATCATAAACAAAATTATTCAATATATTTTTATTCATCAATTTGTAAACTTATTTTTACCAGTTCCATCTATTACTTCTTTGTTTACTTTTTTGAATAAATCCGTATCCTTTAAATTCATAAGATATTTCATAAAAGGTTTTTTCAATTCGTCTCTCTTGAGGGCGTATTCTACAGTGGCCTGAAGGAATCCCAATTTATCACCAACATCATATCTTCTTCCTTTAAAATTATAAGCATACATGGCCTCTGTTTTTACAAGAGTTCTAAGTGCATCCGTAAGTTGAATTTCTCCTCCCTTTCCAGGAATGGTGTTCTTAAGTATTTTAAATATAGATGGAGTTATTATATATCTGCCAAGTATTGCTATATTTGAAGGTGATTCTTCTACCTTTGGTTTTTCAACCAACCCCTTGACCTTGTATACCCTGTCTTCTATATACATACCTCTAACTATACCATATTTATATACATCTTCTTTAGGTACTTCCTGCACCCCTATAATAGAGGTTTTATATTCATCATAACAATCTATAAGCTGCTTTAAACAAGGAATACTGCTGTCAACTACATCATCGCCAAGCATTACAGCAAATGGTTCATTTCCAACAAAAGTTTCAGCACAACTTATAGCATGACCAAGTCCCTTCGGTTCCTTCTGTCTTATATAATAGATGTCGACCATATTTGATATTTTTTGAACTAAATTCAACAGTTCAGTTTTTCCATGAAGCTCCAGCTCTTTTTCAAGTTCTACAGATTTATCAAAATGATCCTCTATAGCTCTCTTGTTTCTGCCTGTAATTATAAGAATTTCCTCAATTCCAGACGCTACAGCTTCCTCTATAATATATTGTATTGTAGGTTTATCAACTATTGGCAGCATTTCCTTAGGTTGAGCTTTAGTTGCTGGAAGGAATCTGGTTCCAAGTCCTGCTGCCGGTATTATTGCCTTTTTTACCTTCAAAATAAAATCTCCCTTCATCAATCATCATTTAATGATAATAACTATATTTAATGCTTTAACTTTTTTAATGTATCTTCAAGTTCTTTAACTATTTCATCATCAGGATCAAGTTTTTTTGCCAATTCAAAATGAGTCCTTGCGTTATCTAAATCACCAGAATTTAAATAGCACATCACTAAATTAGTACATATCTCAACAGATTTAGTCGCTTCAAAAGCTTTTCTAAGATAGGCAATAGCTGTTTTATAGTCTCCTATAGATGCATAATTTATTCCCATTTCATTTATGACTTCCACCATACTGCTATCTATAGAAAGTGCTTCATTTAAGTAATATATGGCTTTTTCATAATTTGCGAGCATTCTGTAGCCTACCGCTATATAATAATAAAGCGAAGGATGATCACCAAAAATATCTATTAGAGGTATGAGAATTTTAAGTGCCTTTTCAGGATTTTCATTTAAGATTTCTTTGCCATTATCAAAATCTACTACTGATTTAACAGATTCTTTAAAATCTGAAACCTCTAAAGTTTCTTCCCCTCCCTTTGATATATAACTGTTTATATAAAAAAGTGCTTTCTCACAATCCCCTGTCTCTTTTTCAATTATAGCATGATAAAAATATGGGAGAGCATAATTTTCTATGCTCTCAGCTTTTTCAAGTATCCCCAGCTCTTCATCCTTATAGCTGCTATCACTTCTTCTCATATAATCAACTATTAATATTATTTTATCATATGTTTCTTTAGTATTTTCAATATTAAGTAATCCCTTAAGAAGCAGATAGGAATCTTCATATTCTTTATTTTTTACTTTGTCTGCTATTACGCCTTTAATAAATTCCGTACTATTAGATCTATTTTTTAGTATATTTTCATAATAATGATTATATTTAAAATCTTTATCTGCTCCCATTACATAAAACATACCTTCTATAAAAAATCCTACAGGAATTTTATCCATATTGTTTTTAGTTCTAACACTATCAATTACTTTTTTAGAATTCACCGGTACATATATATCTTCTTCAAATTGTACATTAAAAATTTTATTTAAATTCTTAGTATCTATTTCGAGAAATAACATATTTGATAATTTATTTTTAAATTGTGTTATTATATTCATAAACTTCACCTGTATTTTTTAATATTTATTATTAGCCATTATATGCTTCATGAAATATTTCTTCAATCTTACTTTTGAAAATTTCCATTTTATTATCAGCATCATCCATGCTGCTGCCTATTACAGAAAGATACAACTTTATTTTAGGCTCTGTTCCTGAAGGTCTCACTACAAACCATGATTTATCCTCTAAAATAAATTTAAGCACATTTGATTTAGGAAGGCTTATAGGTCTTTCAGTTATATTTATCAGATTTTTTTCTAAACTCAATTTGTAATCCAATTTCTTGACTATCTTAATGTTATCCAGCTTATTCTTCATAGAATGTCTTAAATACTGCATTACATTTTCAATTTTTTCATGTCCTTCTTTTCCTTTAAGTTCTACGGATATAAGCTTTTCTTTATAAAATCCATATTTTTTGTAAAGATTCATAAGTGCCTCATAAAGATTTATTCCTTTAGTTTTATAATAAAGTGCCATTTCACATATAAGTGTAGATGCTATTACTGCATCCTTATCCCTTACAAAATCACCTGCTAAATATCCATAACTTTCTTCAAATCCAAATAAAAATTTATGTTCTCCATTTTTATTAAACTCTTTTACTTTTTCTCCTATATATTTAAATCCTGTGAGTACATCAATTATTTTAACTCCATAGTCTTCTGCTATCTTAGCTGCTGCTTCAGTTGTAACTATTGTCTTTATTATGGCTCCATTTTTAGGGATTGCATTCAATTCCTTTAATGATGAAAGAATATAATGTGTTAAAAGGATACCTGTCTGGTTTCCTGTAAGTGTTTTATACTCTCCATTTTCGTTTTTAACTACAACTCCAATTCTATCACAATCAGGATCAGTTCCAAATATTATATCCGGCTTTATTTCTTTAGCCATATCAAGAGCTATATTAAATACTTTAGGATCCTCAGGATTTGGATATTGTGCCGTTGGAAAATTTCCATCCGGTTTTTCTTGTTCTTTTACTACATAAATATTTTTATAACCAAGCTCTCCTAAAGTTCTTCTAACAGGTATATTGCCGCTTCCATGAATTGGAGTATATATTATTTTTAGATCATCTGCCCTTGACTTTATAAGTTCCTTCCTTATTCCAAGACTTTTTACTTTTTCTATATAAGATTTATCGATTTCCTCTCCAATTATATTTAATAGCTTTTCTTCTCTTGCATTATCAAAACTCATAGTTTTAACACTGAAAATATCATCAATTTTTTCTATATAAGAGAGTATCTCCTTTGCTGCAGCATCTGTAACCTGTCCTCCATCTTCTCCATAGACCTTATAACCATTATATTGTTTAGGGTTGTGAGATGCTGTTATAACTATGCCTGCTTTGCTCTTAAGCTCTCTAACTGCATACGAAAGCATTGGAGTAGGTCTTAAAGAATCAAATAAATTTACCTTTATACCATTAGCACATAAATTAAGTGCAGCTGCTTGTGCAAATTCTCTGGAATTTAATCTGGAATCATAACCAATACTAACTGATATGTTTTCTCCCCCTGCATATCTGTTTAGTAAATAATCAGACAGACCCTGTGTTGCTTTTCTTACGGTATAAATATTAATTCTATTAGTTCCCATTGCCATTATACCTCTAAGGCCACCTGTTCCAAATTCCAAATCTTTGTAAAATCTGTCCTCTATTTCTTTCTCATCTTTAATATTTTTTAGTTCTTCTTTTTCCATTTCACTAATAAATGAAGAGTTAATCCAGTTTTCATATTTTTCCCTATACATATTTTTACCCCCTAAAGTTAATTATAAATCTATATAATATATTTAAGTTTAAACACACAATGTAATATTTAACATTTACAATTATACTATAAATATGCTTTAAAATCACTCATATATATCTTTGTTAACACTAACATTAAAATTAATTCATATTTTATCAAACAAAATTTAATCATATTATTGAATTTATAAATCAATTAACATATAATAGTATTAGTTTTTTATAACTGTAAAAAGCCCTTTAATTTCAACAGTTAAAGGGCTTTTTATGAAGGAAGGTGTATTATCAAGGTGTATAGATTAGATCAAAATGAAACTCCTTTATTTGATGCATTAATGGAATATGTAAATAGAAATACTATACCATTTCACGTTCCCGGCCATAAAAAAGGTGTAGGTGCAGATACAGAATTTAAAAACTTTATGGGAGAAAATCCATTTAAAATAGATGTTACAGTCTTTAAATTAGTTGACAGCCTCCATCATCCTACAGGTCCAATAAAAAAAGCACAAGAGCTGGCTGCAGATGCTTATGGATCAGATGCCGCTTTCTTTTCAATTCATGGAACTTCTGGAGCAATTCAGGCAATGATTATGTCTGTAGTAACTTCTGGAGATAAGATTATTATACCAAGAAATGTGCATAAATCTATAACTGCAGGAATTATATTAAGTGGAGCTGTACCTGTTTATATGCAGCCTGAACTTGATAAAAGAGTAGGTATTGCTCATGGAGTTACTCCTGAAACAGTTTCTAAAACTTTAGAAGAAAACAAAGATGCTAAAGCCGTTTTGATTATAAACCCAACCTATTATGGTGTAGCTACTGATATTAAAAAAATAGCAGATATAGTGCACAGTTATGATATTCCTCTTATAGTAGATGAAGCTCACGGTCCTCACCTTGGATTCAATGAAAAGCTCCCAATGTCTTCTATGGAAGCCGGAAGTGATATGTGCTGTCAAAGTACTCATAAAATAATAGGTGCTCTAACACAGGCTTCACTTTTGCATGTTAATTCAAATCGTATAGATGTTCGTAGGGTTCAACAGGTTTTATCACTGCTTCAAACTACATCACCTTCTTATATATTAATGGCATCACTTGACTGTGCAAGAAGACAAATAGCTATTCACGGCGAAGATTTACTCAACAAAGCTATAAGTCTGTCAAACTATGCCAGATCAGAGATAAATAAAATTCCTGGTCTGTATTGCTTTGGAGAGGAAATATTAGGAAACAAGGGTGTATATTCTCTTGATCCAACAAAAATGACTATAACTTGCAGAGATTTAGGCATAACAGGTTATGATCTGGACATGATTTTATCTAATAAATATCACATTCAGATGGAACTTTCAGATATATATAACGTCCTGGCTGTAGGTTCTTTTGGAGATACAAAAGAAAATATAGATGCTCTGCTATCGGCTCTTAAAGAGGTAAGCAGCGAATACTTTGGAAATACATCTAAAAAGTCTGATTTTTTGGATGTACCTGATATTCCAAAACAAGTCGAAATTCCACGAGATGCTTTTAATTCTCAAAAGAAAAGTGTATTTTTAAAAGATAGTGTCGGAATGATAAGCGGTGAATTTTTAATGGCTTACCCTCCCGGAATTCCAATTTTGTGTCCTGGAGAAGAAATAACTCAGGAAATAGTTGACTACGTAAGGCAGCTTAAAGATATAGGTCTTTATGTTCAAGGAACAGAAGATCCTGAAGTAGAATATATTAAAGTGGTTGAGAATAGTTAAGAGTTAATGTAGAATAACGAATTATTCATAAATGAATGATTCGTTATTTTTATTTTAATAAGTAATATTATCTATTTCTTCTTTTTCTGTATAAACTTTAATCCCATTTCTAATAAACAATTCTGCTGTAATTCCGTTTCCTGATATCTTATTTCCTGTAAAGCTGCCATCATAAATTTTTCCACATCCACAGGAAGGACTGTTGGATTTTAATATAGCTGTATTTGCCTCGCATATTTTTGAAATTTTTAAAGCTTCATAAGCCCCTTTCAAAAACTCTCTAGTCAAATTTTCGTTGTCCTTACTTATTACCGCTGCAGTTCCTTCTATAACGTCTTTTCCTGAACCAACTGATATTTCACAGGCACATCTTGGAGTTTTAAGTCCCCCAAGCTGTTCCGGACATATTGGTATAGCTTTTCCTTCTTTTAATAGTTTCAGTACTTTCTCATTTGAACTACTTCCACCATCATATCTTGTATTTATTCCACAAAGACATGCACTTACTATAATCATATTTTCCTCCTATTTAAGTTCAGCTACTGTAACACCGGTTCCACCTTCACCATATTCTCCTAGTCTATAGTTTTTAACATGAGAGTGATGTTTCAACATATCATTTATAGAATTTCTAAGTACACCAGTTCCTTTTCCATGTATTATAGTAACTTCGCTAAGTCCTGCCATATATGCATCATCAAGGTATTTGTCAGTAACATAAGTTGCTTCAAGTGAATCCATTCCCCTTAAGTCCACCGAACTTGGTATAGATCTCAAATTCAATTTTGATTCCCTTTTTTTATTTTTTCTTTCTTTTTTCTGTGTACCCTTTGCCCTCCTCAAATCCTTTAATTTTACATTTATCTTCATTATACCTGCTTGAACCTGAACTTCTCCCTTATTATCCGGCTCAGTCAAAACTATTACATTTTGGTTCAAAGATGGAAGCAGTACTTCTTCTCCCTCTTTTACAACTTCAAGTTCTTCTCCAACATATTCCCTGCGAACATACGATTTACTTTCAGCATCATCAAGCTTTTCTCCAAGCTTCCTTCTCTTCTCTTCAAGTTTTTTTCTTGCATCGGAAGTATAACCGAGTTTTTCCAATTCGCGCATTTCCCTCATAATATTATCTGCTTCTTCTTTTGCTTCCTTTAGTATATTTTTTGCCTCTCTATTGGCCTCTGTAACAGTTTTGTCTCTTACATTTTGAAGCTTCAACAGCTTATCATCATACTTTTCTTTAATCTTTAAAGCTTCAGCTTTTAAATCTTCTGATTCCCTTCTGTACCTTTCAGCTTTTAGGTTTTTATCCTGTAAACTTTGAATTAAATCCTCAAACTTTAAAGTTTCATTTTCTATACTTTCTTTTGCATCATCTATTATAAAATCAGGGAGTCCAAGTCTTTTTGATATTTCAAAAGCATTTGATTTTCCTGGTATTCCTATTATAAGTCTATATGTAGGCCTCAGTGTTTCCACATCAAATTCTACAGAAGCATTCTCTACATCTTTCGTTTTAAGTGCATATACTTTTAATTCACTATAATGGGTAGTAGCAACTACAGTCGATCCTCTCTTTTTTAAATTTTCAAGTATGGCTACTGCAAGTGCTGCACCTTCCGTAGGATCTGTACCTGCTCCAAGTTCATCAAATAATGCAAGTGATTCATTATCTGCTTTGTCTATTATATTTACTATATTGGTCATATGAGATGAGAATGTTGATAAATTTTGTTCTATGCTCTGTTCATCTCCAATATCGGCAAAAACTTCCTTAAAAAATCCAACCGTAGAATTTTCTCTGGCAGGTATCATAAGTCCGCTAAGTGCCATAATATGAAGCAATCCTATAGTTTTTAACGTTACTGTTTTTCCTCCAGTATTAGGTCCTGTTATAACTAAAGATTTAAAATTCTTTCCTATATATATATCCATAGGCACAACAACTTTTCTATCTATAAGTGGGTGTTTAGCTTGTATTATATCAACAAAACCATCTTCACTTACAGAAGGTATAGTACAATTTAAATCACTTGCAAATTTAGCTTTGGCAAATATAAAGTCAAGCTCCCATATTATATCCGCATCCGTTTCTACCACAGTTATGTTGTCATATATCTCTCCTGAAAGCTCCTGCAATATTCTGTCTATCTCAGCTTTCTCCTTTAGTTTAAGTTCCTTGATTTCATTATTTAAATTTACAAGTCCCATAGGTTCTATATATAAAGTAGCGCCGCTTGAGCTCTGGTCGTGTACAAGGCCTGGCACCATTGCTTTATATTCTGACCTTACTGGAAGTACATATCTGTCTCCCCTCATAGTATACAAACTATCTTGAAGGTATTCAGAATAATTTCTCATAAGAGAATTTACTTTATCCCTAACAGAAGCATTTTTATCTCTAAGGTTCTTCCTAACATTATATAATGTAGAACTTGCCCTATCAGATATCTGTTCCTCACTTTCTATGGATAAAAATATTTTATCCTCAAGTTGTTTTAATGCTGTAATTCCCATGCAAATATCTTCTATTATTCTAAAAGACTCCTCATCTTCTCTGTGACTTACATATTTTTGAAATCTTCTTCCTGCCCTTAAAATTGCTGCTATTCTCAAAATTTGTACTGGCATGAGGACTGAACCTTTCTTAGCCTGCATTATACCGGATCTTACATCATAGATTCCTTCAAAAGGTGGAGTTCCCTTTGTAATAAGAAGTCTAACTGCCTCCCTGGTTTCCTCCAAATGCTCTCTAACTTCATATATATTATCATAAGGTACTAATTTATCTGTTATTTCCTTAGCTGCCCCGGTATTCGTATATTTTTTTAATCTTTCCTTTATCTTGTCAAACTCTAATACTCTTAAAGATTTTTCATTCATAAAAACACTCCTTTGTTCACAACACTTGATTTATTCTATTTCATTTTTGTAGTGTCCCCTTGTATATTTGGAAAAGTCACATTTCCACTCTTCTTTAGAAAACTTATCCAGTATTTCTTTTGCCTGTTCATAATTTTCATCCAAAAAATCTATTCTAAAACTTTTAATTCCCATATTCCTAAGTTCAGGAATATTTGGTATTAAATTTAGTGGAACACTATTATATATATAACTTCTGCAAAATTTATCAGTTTTTAAAACGAATTCTTTATTTTTTCTATCTACGAGATAATATTTTTCATTATCACAGGCACCACTGCATTTTTTTGATTCAGTTTTGCCTCCAAAGGTACTTCCTATAGCGCAATATTCACTCACCATAAGTTCAACCTTGCCATATACCAGAATTTCAGCCGACTTCCTGCTTTCATTCAATAAATGCTTAATCTCATTTTTACTTAACTCCGTGCTTATACAATTTCCATCTGTTATTTCATTATAAAAGTCAAGAGAATGGCTATTATATATATTAAGTTTATAATCTCCTATTATGTTTAATTTATTTTTAAATTTATTTATTATTCCCAAATTACAAGTAATTAAGCCCTGTATTATTTCAGAATTCTTTTCTATAAAATCACATACATAATTGAATTCCTGTTTTACTATACCAGGAACTTTAATATATACTTTTTTGTCTTTTATATTTTCTAAGCTAATTAAGTTTTCACGTTGAAATGGATTTATACACAAATATTCGAAATTTGATTCTAAAGCTGCCTTAAGCTGTTCTAAATTTGTTATACACACTATTTTTTCCGGCAAATCATTATCATTTCCACAAAATATTTTTTCATTAAATTTAAAATTGCCTGATTTATTTCTATTTGAATTTTTATATAAAATATACTTTTCAACCTCATTTATAATTTGTCTTCTTATACAATTCAAAGAAGCCATAGGTAAAAACCCTTCCTCATAATTTAAAAATTCTATATTATAAAATTTAAAAATCGTATCTCCTGTTTTTAATAAGTTTTCACATATTCTTTCTTTAGTAACAGGTCTCTTTATTGCCTTCTGTACGATATCTCCAGTTACTTCAAAAGTTTTTTCATGATAATAGACCTTAAGCTTAATTGGTTTATTTACTTTAAAGTCAACCTCCAAATTTAAATTTATTTTTTTATTATAAGGATTTTCATAAATTTTTTTCAGTTTTTTATCCTGTTCTAAATCTAAAGTCTTATAAATTTTATTTCCAGTCTTATACTTTTCAGGTAAAATTTTTACCGTATATCCTCTAAAAGCTCTCTCTATTTCTCTTCCATCTTCAATTATTTTAGAAATAATAAAGCCATCTTTATTGTTTCTAACTCCATCTCCTTTTGATATATCTTCTCTTAGTAAAATCTTCATATCATAATTTATTTTTCCTATTTCTATTCCTGTATTTTTAGGAAATGAATACGCCATCATAGTTTTCCCTGTGTTTTTAAAAAGATATGCTTTGGAGAAACCTTCTCTATTGAACAACTGAAGCAGCCTTCTTTTTCTTTCTTCTATATCCTTTTCAGATTTCTTTGAATTCAGTAAATTATCTATTACTTCCCTGTATTCACTTACAACTCCAGCCACATATTCAGGTTTTTTCATTCTGCCCTCAATTTTCAAAGATGTTACGCCGGTTTTTATTATTTCATTTATATTTTCAATAGTGCATATATCTTTAGTACTTAAAATATATCCTTTTTTTTGCACTTTATTTTTTGAACCTACTATATTATAAGGTAATCGGCACGGCTGGGCACATCTTCCCCTGTTTCCACTTCTTCCACCTAGCATACTGCTCATAAGACATTGCCCTGAATAGCACACGCATAAAGCCCCATGTATAAACATTTCTGTTTCTAATCCAATATTTTTAGATATATATTTTATTTCTTTAATTGAAAGCTCCCTTGAAAGTACTATTCTCTTAAAACCTAATTGTTTTAAAAACAAAGCACCTTCCAAATTATGTACTGTCATCTGAGTTGATGCATGAAGTTCAAAATCAGGTAATGCTTTCTTTATAATGACTGCTAACCCTATATCCTGTACAAGTAAGGCATCCACTCCTATATTATAAAGAAATCTAGCATACTTTATAGCTTCTTTAAATTCAGTTTCTTTAATAATAATATTTATAGTAACATATATTTTAACACTATATAGATGGCAGTATTTAACCACCTTTTCCATTGATTCATTATCAAAATTATCAGCATAAGCCCTGGCTGAAAATTTGCTTCCTCCCAAATAAATTGCATCCGCGCCAGATTGCACAGCTGCATATACACTCTCCATATTCCCTGCCGGAGCCAATAACTCTACTCTTTTCATCAGTTCATCTCCTAATTATACTGATACTCAATTTATATATTAATTTTATTAAAATAAAAATTCTTATTTATATTATCATAAACTCTCCTGATTACACAATAATAAAAATCCAAACTAACAATTTATATTAGTTTGGATTCACTTTGATTTATTCTTTAAAAGTGGATTTTTTCTTTTCTTTTCTTTGGCCAGATTTATCTCATTTTCTACAAGTTTATTTTGAAAATATATTACTTTGTATTTTAAAGATTGGATTTGAAATTTATAGTTTTTATTTTCATTCAAACGGTCTTCAGCTAATTTTTTAATATCATCTACTTTTTCTTTTAATTCTTCGATTTCATCATCTTTTTCCTTAGAATATTTGTTTTTATCAAATTCCTTTAATTCTTCCTGCAATTTTTGATTGTAATTTTCCATATGCTCTATCTGTTTTTTTAAAGAATTTATCTGATCGTTATAAACTTTTTCACTTTTTTTAAATTGCCCGGCTTCCTTTAACAATTTATCATTAGACTCTTTTATCTTAAACATTTCATCTGCTACATTAACAGCTGATAATATAGCCGCTGAGGAAGTGCTTAATTTATTGTTATTTTCCAGTATACTTTTTACCTTCTTGTCCACATAGCTGGAAAGCTTATGCAAATATTCTTCTTGTTCTTCACCCTTTAAATTATAGTCCATTCCATTTATTGTAACTGTTACCACATTCATTCGAACACCCTCTCAGATATTACTATTTATCAGTATTTTATAAAACCATTTTATCACAAATTGCTTTTATATGAAACTATTATTTAGCTATAATTTACAAAAATATGTAATTTGAGTAAAATAATTCTTAAGTGCTATTTGTTATATATTTTTATAATAACAGTATAATAACAAATAGCACCTAAATTTTTATCTAAGTTTTGCTCCGAGATTGTTTTCTAATGATTTTAATATTTTTTCATGTACCTTATTTACTTCCTTATCAGTTAATGTTCTATTTTCAAGCCTATATGATATAGAATATGCTATGGATTTCTTGCCGCTTTCTATTTGTTTTCCTGTATAAACATCAAATAGCTGTGCTTTTTCCAGCATATTGCCACCCTGCTTTTTTATGATACTCTCTACATCCTGTACAGGTACATCATTATCTACAAGAATTGCAATATCTCTAGATACTGCAGGGAATTTTGGAAGTGGCCTATATTTAACTTCTGAATTGCTGTTTTTATAAAGTAGATCTAAATTAAGTTCTGCAATATAGCATCTCTCTCCAATTCCATAATTATCAGTTACATTTGGATTGATCTCGCCAATTATTCCTATCAAATCTTTCTTTATATAAAGTTCTGCTGTCTTTCCTGGATGATAACTTGGATTTTCGCTCTGTCTTTTAAATGATACTTTTTCTATTTTAAGAGCTTCTAATAAATTTTCTACTACTCCCTTTAAATCAAAATAATCAGCTTTTCCATACATACCTATAGTTACTATATTTTTTTCATCAGGTAATTTATCAGTATGATCATTAGGAACATATATTCTTCCTATTTCAAATAATCTTACGAATTCGTTATTTCTTGAATAATTTCTACTAAGTGCTTCCATCATGGAAGGTATAGTTGTGGTTCTCATTATACTATAATCCTCACCAAGTGGATTCCTTATGACAACTGCCTTCCTCAAATTGCTATCTTCCGGTGCACAAATTTTATCAAATACCTTCCTGCTGAAAAAAGAATAACTTATAGATTGATTTAATCCACTAGCAATCAATGTATCTACAATTTTGTCATCCAGCTTTTGCTTTGGATTCTTTCCTCCTTTTGTACTTACACTCTCTATTATAGTAGTTGGAATTTTATCATATCCATATATTCTAGCTACTTCTTCCGCTACATCTTCTCTTATGTTTATGTCACTTCTGAAGGTAGGAACATTTATCTTTAATGTATCTCCATTTATCTCTGTTTTTAACTCAAGTCTATCCAGATACTTTGCCATATCTTCTTTTCTAATATCTGTTCCTAAAAATTTGTTAATCCAGTTAGAATCAACTTCTACACTGTGTTCTTCACGCTTTTTATTATAAATATCTATGTTACCTTTAACAATTTCACCTGCACACAGTTCTTCTACCAAATGACAGGCTCTGTTCATAGCAGTTTCAGCCAAATTAGGGTCCAGGTCTTTTTCAAATCTTGAAGATGCTTCTGTTCTAAGAGCTAATTTTTGAGTGGATACCCTTATATTTGTTCCATCAAAATTTGCACATTCAAATAATATATCCTTTGTATCATTTTTTATTTCAGAATTAAGTCCACCCATTATTCCTGCAAGACCAATAGCTCTATCTCCGTCTCTTATAGTCAACATATCATTATTAAGTTTTCTTTCCTCGCCATCAAGTGTAGTAAACTTTTCTCCATCTGCTGCTCTGTTTACAACTATGGTATTTGATTTTATTTCTCTTACATCATATGCATGCATTGGCTGACCAATCTCAAGCATTACAAAATTAGTTATATCAACTATATTGTTTATAGGTCTTACACCAGCTTCTAGAAGTCTTTCCTGCATCCATCCAGGGGATTCCTGTATCTTTACATTTTTTATTTCCTTTGCTATGTATCTTTTGCAAAGATCATCTTTTATTTCAACCTTAAATTTATCTTTAATATCCTCATTAGCTGAATCAGTATATTTAAAGTCTGGCATTCTATATTTTTCATTTAAAGTTGCAGCAGTTTCTCTTGCTATTCCAATAACACTCAAACAGTCAGGTCTATTTGAAGTTATTTCAAAGTCTATTACGCTGCTTGTCATATCTAAAGCTTCTTTTATGTCCTTACCAATTTGAGTATCTTCTGGAAGTATCATAAGACCATATACAGGTTTATCTCCTGCTATTCCAAGCTCCTGCTCCGAACAGAACATGCCATTTGACATAAGTCCTCTTAATTTTCCTTTTTTTATTTTAACTCCACCATGTAATGTAGAACCGTGAAGAGCCACAGGAACTATATCCTGCTCTTTCATATTTTTTGCAGCAGTTATTATTTGAATTGGTTCTTCTTTACCTATATCTACCTGACATACTACAAGTTTATCTGCTTCCGGGTGTTTATCTATCTTTAAAATTTTACCTGTAACTACATTCTGTATTTCATCTCCTGTAGTTATAACCTCCTCAACTTTTGATCCGCTTAAAGTTAATTTATCTCCTAATTCTTTAGCTGGAATATCTACATCTACATAATCTTTTAACCATCTAACTGGAACTTTCATAAATAATTTCCTCCTCAATTTTCTATATATACTATAATTTTTAGAATTGTCTTAAGAATCTCATATCACTTTCATACATATTTCTTATATCATCTATGCCATATTTCATCATAACCATTCTGTCTACACCCATTCCAAATGCAAATCCGCTGTATACATCAGGATCGATGCCACAATTTCTAAGCACCTGAGGATGAACCATACCACAGCCAAGAAGCTCTATCCATCCTTCACCTTTGCATACATGACAGCCCTTGCCGTGACATACAAAACAAGTAGCATCCATTTCTGCCGAAGGTTCAGTGAATGGAAAATGATGTGGTCTGAATTTTGTTTTAACTTCGTCTCCAAAAAGCTTTTTTGCATATAATTCAAGGGTTCCCTTTAAATTTGCAAAAGTTATCCCCTTATCAACAACAAGCCCTTCCATCTGATAAAATATAGGTGAATGTGTTGCATCTGCTGCATCTGAACGGTAAACTTTACCTGGCGATATCATTTTTATTGGAGGTTTTTGTTTTTTCATAGTTCTTATCTGTATTGGAGATGTCTGAGTTCTCAAAACTACATTGTCATTTATATAGAATGTATCCTGCTCTCCCCTTGCTGGATGATTTTTAGGAATATTAAGAGCTTCAAAGTTATAATAATCTAGTTCTACCTCAGGACCTTCCTCTATAGTAAATCCCATTGAAATAAATATCTGTTTCATTTCCTCCAAAGTCTGTTCAAGTGGATGTCTTCTTCCTACAATCTGCTTTTTTCCAGGCATTGTTATATCAATTGTCTCACTTTTAAGCCTATTTTTTATTTCATTATTCTTTAACTTACTTGAAGTTTCCTCTATGGCACTTTCAAGACTTGCCCTAATCTCATTTGCAAGTTTTCCAACTACAGGTCTTTCCTCCTTGGAAAGTTCTTTCATACCTCTAAGTATCTTGGTGAGTTCTCCCTTTTTACCCAAATACTTAACCCTCAAGCTTTCTATATCTATATCCTTGCTTTTTAATTCTTTAATGGCATTTTCTTTTATCTCCATTAATTTTTCTTTTATCATAGTTTTTCCCCTTTCATATTAGATGCTTATGTAAAATATTCCAAAATAAAAAAAAGAGCACATCCCACATAAGGGACGAACTCTGTATCCGCGTTACCACCCAAATTGATATTATAAAATATCCTCTTGTAAATTTAACGATTTTATCCGCTAATTGCTAAATTATTTCACAATTAGAACTCCAGAGTGAACTTCAAAATACAATAAAACTTTAAGAAAGCTCTCAACCTTGACTTTCTATCTCTGTAAAAAATTATACTTCTACTCTCTCTATCAAAGTAAAATATGTAATTATAATATTATTTAGTGTTAATATTACAATTATCCAATTACATTGTCAATATAAAATTTTTATTGACCTCTTTATTAATCTTAGCTACAAGCCTCGGGTCTTTGACAGTTGTATAAATAAATTTTCCTTGAAAACCTTGATATAGGCTTATTTTTTTGTCAATTTTCTCATTTTAATATATCGCACTTT
>NZ_JAGGLM010000004.1 GCF_017874415.1 Clostridium algifaecis | reverse complement strand
ATAGTACCATTCCTAAATACTTTATTTTTTATAGTAGTTTTTATTATATCTTTGCTGATATTTTTTAAACCATCAAAATCAAAATTATCTAAACATCGCCTGACGGCATCAATGCGTAGCATTTTAGTATTTTTAGGCAGCACCTTTTTAAATTTGTTCTTTTCAATCCAATGTTCTAATCTATTGAAACTTCTTATTTGAAGCATAAAACTAAATAAAACACAGAAAGTAACTGTTGAAATTTTTACTGGAGATTCTATCCTTTTGTCTTTTAAGGTATTGATTTTTTCACCTATATCATATACTCTATTAATGTAGGTGAGTAACTGTTTCAAATAACTTTTGCTCATTTTATCGGCATCCTTTTCTTTTAGTTTTTAGCAAAACCATTATAAAAAGGATGCTTTTATTATGCAAATTTTTTCTATATAATTTCCAGTAAAAATCGGAATTTATTAATTTTATTCTAAATACTCATAAACCTTTATAATCCAGAGGACTACCATCCTAAAAAAATTTTAAGTGCTAAACTTCTGGAAAAATCACATTTTTTATTTTTACCTGCAAAATCTATGTTTACCTATAATTTTAATGAGTGGTCTTGACCATATCCACGAGCTAGTTGCAGTACTCGGATTAAAATAATATACCGCCCCTCCAGAAGGATCCCATCCATTTAATGCATCTCTCGCAGCATTTAAAGAATTTTGCTCCAAATTAGCATGTATCTGACCATCCACAATAGCTGTAAAAGCTCCTGGCTGATAAATTACTCCCGCTACAGTAGATGGAAATCTTGAATCTCTGGTTCTATTTAATACTACAGATCCAACTGCTACCTGCCCTTCATAAGGCTCACCTCTAGCCTCTCCATTTATAAGTCTTGCAAGAAGAAGTTCATCCTGACTTTTAGATGCTGTTTTAGAAGATGATTTTGTATAAATTCCTAGAGCTTTTAATGTAGCATCTCCTGCTACGCCATCAGTCTTCAATCCATTTTTAGATTGAAAATATTTTACTGCAGTAAAAGTTTGATATCCATAGATATTATCTACACTTCCATTATAATATCCCCAACTCTTTAACTTTTTCTGTATATTTCCTACTACATTGCCTTTAGAACCATAGTAATATGTTACAGCTTTTACAGCATTATTATATGGAAATATAAATATGGAATTTGCTAAATAAGTTATAAGAATTAAAGCTACAAGTATTATTTCCTTTTTTAATCCAAATATTTTTCTTATCATAAAAGTGCACCTCTTCTTATACATAAATCTATAATAAAAATTTTCTATATAATACATATGTATATTGTGCATAATTAATAAAAAAGATACATAAAAAAGACTAAATTCAAATGTCTTGAATTTAGTCTTTTTTAGGCTTTTTTATTACACTACCTTCTTTTCTCTCTTTTTCCAGCATGGTATCAATATTTCCTCTACTATATCATGCATTATAACTATGCCACATAACTTATTATTATCATCCACTACCGGCAAAGAGAGAAAATCATATCTTGTGCAGATTTCTATCGCTTTATCTATATTTTCATTATGATTTATGTTCTCAACATCAGATGTCATTATATCTTTTAATTTACTTTCCGGGCTGGATAATATCAAATCTTTTAAAGATAAAACTCCCTGAATTTTTCCTTCAAAATCAGTTACGTAAATATAATGCGAAACTTCATCATCCGGCCTCATCTGCCTTAAAACATCTATAGTTTCTTTAACTGTTAAATTTATATTAAAAGAAATAAAATCCGTATTCATCATACTTCCTGCAGTTTTTTCCTTATAGTGCATAAGAGATATTACTTCTTCAGCATCCTTTTTTTTCATATTAAAGAGAATTTTAAAAGCAGTATCCTTGTCTGTTTCATCTAACATATCTGCTATTTCATCATTTGGCATATTACACAGTACTTCACTAATCTTCGACTGACTCAAATTTTCCAAAATATCGACCTGTAAATTAGGCTCTATCTCTTCCAATGTATCCGCAGCCAAGTCCTTGTCAAGACTTTCAAATACCTTTTTTCTATAGTTTACATCCATATCTTCTAATATATCTGCCAGATCTGCCGGATGCAGCTTCGATAATTTTTTATAAGAAATAGACAGTTTTAGATTTTTAGTTACCATCTCAAGAGATTGTACATTGTTCCAGATTATAAGACTATCTTCAACTTTTTTATGAAATGTTTTCATACACTTTTTCATAAGATTTTCTATTCCAAGCCTTCTTCCAATGGCAAGAACTCCAGTATCAACAGCAACAACTCTATATTCGCCTGCCATTTCCGTAATCGTAAGGTCATTTACACGAACAAGCTTTTTGCCATTTATATCAACTATCTGTTTATCAAGAAGATGTTTTGAAAGCAAATAAGAATATTTCTGCAGCATTATATCCCTTATACCTTCACCTTTAATTATAACTTTATTTCCATCCTGGAAAAAATTAATGTTTTTAAATTCACAATTTGATATTTCTGAGCCATTTTTTATCTGATATGCTATTGCCCTTGGCATACCAAGATCTGTTGCCACATAAATGTCCCACAGCTTACCTACAAATTCATTTAACTCATTGTAAACTTTTTTGTGAAGAACTTTACTCAGGAAAAAACTAGATAATCTTTTCATAAATATTCCTCCCTTATTGATATACAGAGAAACGTCTATAAAAAAATGAAATGAATTTATGAAAATTATACATTGAAATGTCTTATTTAAATAAATATATATTTTTCTGTATATCAAATATTCTATTTTGTTTTAAATTGCACCGACCTCCATAAGGGCCAATATCCATTTAATATACACCACCTATTTTGAAATAAATAAAAAAGAAGCTTAGTTAGGCTTCTCAAGACTTAAACTGTACGAGTTTTAGCACTATATAACTTAGGAATAAAATCCAGCTGCATTAAGTAAAACCTTGATTCGGTAATACCTGTTAACCCTATGGCATCTCTCGATGTTTAAGGGCAGCAGCATATGTTTATATAGGAGCCTCACCTAACAATAATTAATTATACATATAAATTAATTATATTACAAATTTATAAAAATACAACTACAAAATATAATTTGGAAATAATTTAAAATGACATATTATTTATAAATTCACTATTAAAATCATCATTCATAGATATATCAATTCCCTGTGCAATATCTATTATATGTTTCATATTTTGTTTTGTGTTTTTATTTATAATGTATTCTATTGTTCCTGAAAGAGAACTATTACCAACGATTTTGATTTTATTCAATAATTGCTTCGGTATAAGTCCTATAACCGCTGCATTTTTTAAATTAAGTTCATTTCCAAATCCTCCTGCTATATAAACTTTATATAAATCTTCATAATGGCATCCAAATTTTCTCATCAAAATTTCTATTCCAGACCTTATTGCAGACTTTGCCACCTGAATTTCTCTTATGTCTTTCTGAGTAAATACAACTTTTTGTCCGTATTCATCCGATAATGTTAAATCTATAAATTTGCCTTTCCAATTATTCCTGTCAAATTTTCCTGTACTGTCTATAATCCCACTTTTCAGCAGTTCTGCTGTTATATCTATAATTCCAGACCCACATATTCCAATTGCAGGAGCATCTCCAATAGTTTTATAGTTTATTATATAGTTTTTATTCCCATTTTTGATTTCAGTATCTATATTTATAGAATTTATGGCTCCTTCTATACTTCCTATACCACTTTCTATATTTGCACCTTCAAAAGCAGGTCCGGCTGCCGTTGATGTACAAACTATCTTGTCTTTATTTCCTAAAGCCATTTCTCCGTTTGTGCCTATGTCTATAAATAAGCATGTGTGCTCTAAATTGTAAAATTTGCAAGCTGCCATTCCCGATACTATATCTGCACCAACATAGCTCGATATGGAAGGCAATATTACAACTTTGCAATTCAACAATCTATTTTTAAAAAGTTCATAGAAACCCACTTCTAATATATCATTCGTTACAGCTGTAAAAGGATATACCGCCATAGAATCGCAAAAAAGTTCCATAAGTAAATGCTGCATTATATTATTACCTGAAATAGCAACTTCATATACATTTTTTTTATTTATTTTGGATGATCTCAATAATTTTTCTATTCCTTCTATTATATCTTCCTTCACAGAATTGCTTACATTCTTCAAGCTTTTCTCCATGCTATACTGAATTCTTGAAATGACATCTGCTCCAAACTGTCTTTGAGAATTCAATATAGAAGTACTGCTTAAAATTTTACCTGTCTCCATATTTACAAGTTTCATAGCTATTGTAGTAGT
The DNA here is from genome assembly GCF_017874415.1 of Clostridium algifaecis. Lineage (GTDB taxonomy): Bacteria > Bacillota > Clostridia > Clostridiales > Clostridiaceae > Clostridium_B > Clostridium_B algifaecis. The sequence continues at coordinate 163,497 of NZ_JAGGLM010000004.1, read as the reverse complement.
ACCAACATCAATGGCAATTCCATATATATTTGATTCATCTTTCGAATTAAATACATCTATGATTACATTTTTATTGCATATCATATTAATTTCATCACTTTTATACAAAGAATACTTGCTTTGCTTTTCCGAACTTTCATTTATCAAAGTTGACAATTTTTTAAGAGCTTCAAGTGTAAATTTAAATTTTGTACTCATTTTTAAATTTACAGTATCTGTTAAACTCTTACCTGTCAAAAAGTTTTCGTCTATTTTAAGCGCAATTTTTTTAAATTCACAATCCGGGTTTATTTTATTCTTTTTAAAATCCTCCAGTATAGAAAATTTTTTAGTTTCAGTATCGGATATTTTTATGATACAGTCACTTTTAATATAAGTCTTGCAGGCCAAATATTCATTTTCATTCAATTTAATATTACCCACATCTTTTTCATGAATATTGCCATTCAAAAGTTGAACCTTGCATTTTCCACAAGTTCCATTTCCATTACAGGGCGCTGAAATTTTTATATTATTATCAATTAAATTGCCAAGTAAATTTTTTTCTGGATCAATATTTACATTATATGTATCTTCACCTTTTATAACCTTTAGTTTCATAGCCATCCCTCCAATTCAACGAAAATGCTATTTAAATCAATTATAATTTAATATCAAACTTATTTAAATAGTCTAAGTTAAATACATCATATTATTTAATTTATGTGTTATAATAACTTTCAGAGTAAATCAATTCAACCGCCAACTGAATACAAGGGAGTTTTTTAATGAAATTAAACAATAAATTTTTACCTATAAGTAAAGAAGATATGAAAAAGGAAAATATAGATCAGTTAGATTTCGTGCTTATAACAGGTGACGCTTATGTAGATCACCCCTCTTTCGGCACTGCCATAATATCAAGAGTTCTTCAAAGCGAAGGATTCACTGTTGGAATAATCGCCCAGCCAAATTGGAAAGATGATTCTGACTTTAAAAGGCTCGGTAAACCAAAACTTGGATTTTTAATTAATTCAGGAAATATAGACTCTATGGTAAATCATTACACAGCTGCCAAAAAGAAACGTCACGATGATCTATATTCTCCTGGTGGCAAATCTGGATATAGGCCTGATAGAGCTGTAATAGTATACTGCAATCGTGCAAGAGAGGCTTTTAATGATGTACCAATAATAATAGGTGGAATAGAGGCAAGCCTCAGAAGATTTGCCCATTATGATTACTGGAGCGATAAAGTAAGAAGAAGTATACTTGTGGATTCAAAAGCAGATATTTTAATATATGGTATGGGAGAAAAGACTATTGTTCAAGTAGCTAATCTATTAAAATACGGAATGAATATTAGTAAAATGAATGATGTTAGAGGTACAGTTTACTCCTCTAAAAATATAGATAATTTAAAAGATTATGTAGAAGTTCCTTCTTTTGATGAAGTTTCAAGCAGTAAAGAAGCTTATGCAGAAAGTTACAAACTTGAATACTATGAACAAGATGCTATAAGAGGAAAGGCTATTGTTCAAAAACATAGTGATAAATATATAGTTCAAAATCCACCCCAATTTCCATTAACTCAGAAAGAGATGGATATGGTATATGCTCTACCTTATACAAGAACTTATCATCCAATTTATGAAAAAATGGGTGGAATTCCAGCTATCAAGGAAGTTAGTTTTTCCATAACAAGCCATAGAGGATGCTACGGCGGCTGTTCTTTCTGTGCACTCACTTTTCACCAGGGAAGAACAATACAAAACAGAAGTCAGGAATCTATACTTGAAGAAGCGGCTCTTTTAACTACACTTGATAATTTTAAAGGATATATTCATGACGTAGGTGGCCCTACTGCAAATTTCAGGCATAGAGCATGTAAAGTTCAAGAAACTGCTGGGGTATGTAAAAACAGGCAGTGTATGTTTCCAAAGCCTTGTAAAAACTTGATAATAGACCACAGTGAATATTTGAGTCTTCTAAAAAAAATAAGAAAGATTCCAGGCATAAAAAAAGTATTTATCCGTTCCGGTATAAGATACGACTATTTAATCGAAGATAAAAATAATGATGCTTTCTTTGAAGAACTATGCAAGTACCACATAAGTGGACAGCTAAAGGTAGCACCAGAGCACATAAGTGAAAAAGTTCTTGAGCAAATGGGAAAACCTAAAATGCAGGTATATGAAAGATTTGTCAAAAAATATTTTGATATAAACAAAAAATTAAACAAAAAACAATATTTAGTTCCTTACTTAATGTCAAGTCACCCGGGCAGTGATTTAAATGCAGCTATAGAATTAGCCGAATATATAAAACACATGGGATATACCCCTGAACAGGTACAGGATTTCTATCCTACACCAGGAAGTCTTTCGACAACTATGTACTACACTGGAATAAATCCTCTAACTAATAAAAAAGTATATGTTCCTAAAAAACAATCCGAAAAAAATATGCAGAGAGCACTTCTGCAATTTTCAGCACCTAAAAATTATAGATTAGTCAAAGAGGCTTTAATAAAATGTGGAAGAGAAGATTTAATAGGTAGATCTAAAAACTGTCTAATATCTGAAAAACCACCAAGGAGAAAAAGTCATAAACATAATTGATTATTTTCTCACTTTTTTAAGTGCATATAGAAATGTAAATATAAACCACATATCACCCAATATATTTTCTGGTAAAATTCTTATATTTATAACTATAGTCAAATTTTCAATTATAGTCATTATAGAAGATAATTCTACCATATATAGCCCTAGCTTGTTTACATATTTTTTACCTGAAAATATACTGGAAATAAACAATATAAAAGTATTAAAAATTATGTATGCCCAGCATATACTTGTGGATTTTTCAAAAATCATAGTATATCCAAAGTTGTCTGCGCTTTTAATTTCTACAGGAAATTCATACATTGCAAAAATGTACAATAAAAATACAAAAAATGAAATCAAAAATACATAATTAAAACTTATATTACTTTTTCTTATAAATATATAAATTAATACAAATGCAATTATAGGAATGCCTAAAAAATTTAGAAAATAAGGTATTTTTAATAAATATAAATATCTTATATTATGAGACAAAAGCATTATAATGACACATATGTATCTAATAATCATTAAAATAATAGCAACACTACCTACTATCTTAATTTTATCAGGAGAAAATCTAATTAAATATATTGAATAAAATAACATGACAATTATAATAGCAATGACAAAAATATAAATATCAAATATCATAAATTATAACCTCATCCAACATTGATATATTTATATTTATTATTACTATTTCATTTATATTACTATTATTTATTAATTTATGTCCTATTTTACTACTTTACTCCAAGTACTTTTATACCACCTTTAATACACTCTATTGCAAGTGGAAAATCAGGTCCTTTTTCCCCATCTATGTCAGTAACTATATCTTCACTGCATTCAACTTCTATTTTATTTGCCTTAAAATATATAAGGCCTGAAGCATTTTCGAGATGATCGCCCTTTATCATATTTATAAAAAGGGCAATTATATCTTTTATCATGCCAGCTTTTATTATAATTACATCCAGCATACCATCATCGACTTTTGCTTTATAGGCAAGATTAAGATTACCAGCCGTTTGACCATTAAATACCATCATAAGGTACATATCTCCATCAAACACAGCAGTTTCAGACTTAACCTTAACCTTAAGTTTTCTTAAACTAGGCAGCTGCTCCAATCCTTTTACATAATAGGCAAGTTTACCCATTGTATTTTTTAAATTTACATCTGTTTTTTGTGATACATCTGTAAAAAGTCCAGTACTAGCTACATTTATAAAATATTTATCATTTACCTTTCCAATATCCAGTGCTTTCGGATTACTGTTTAATATCTGTTTGCAGGCTGATTTTACATCCTGAGGCATACCTATGAATTTTGCGAAATCATTTGCCGTTCCTACTGGTAATATGGCAATAGGTATATTTATATTTAATTTTTTCATACAATTTACTGCACTATCCACAGTTCCATCTCCGCCTGCTACAAGTACATAATTGTAACTTTCATCCATATCTAAAAAAGCTTCTCTAATGTTACAGTTCATTCCCAATCTAAAAGGAACCACTTCATAGCCATATTTCTGGTGTATCATAATTACTTTGTCTATATCTGAAATTATAGTATTCTCCCCAGAATATGGATTATAAATAAATTTTACTTTATTCATGAAACTCCCCTACTTCCAAGTAAACTTTCTAAAATTTATTTTTAAAGAAATTTTAATCCAATTTTAATCTAATTTTAACTATTACATTATATCATTATATACAATAAGTCTACAAGATTTACAATATATCCTGCAGACTTATTATATATTATTTTATTAAATTATCAAGTTTGATGTTTATATAAAATTTCTAATATATTGATTTACCTGTATCTGAAATACTGCTAAGTGCAGCTTCAGCTTCATTCTCACACTTTGGTTCAATAGCCAGATCTCCTAGTGAAACCACACCTACAAGGTTTCCATTTTCAATAATCGGAAGTCTCCTTATCTGTCTCTCACTCATTATTCTGGAAGCTTCAGAAGCATCCATATCTGCAGAACCTGTAACTGGATTTGAAGACATAACCTCTCTTACAACTTTAGTTTTAGAATTTTGTCCCTCGGCTGAAGATCTGATAGCTATATCTCGATCTGTTATTATACCAATGATTTTATTTCCATCACATACTGGTACAGAACCTATGTTATATTCTCTCATAAGTTCGGCAGCTCTTTCTATACTATCATTTACATTTAAACTTACTACAGATTTAGTCATTATATCCTTTATTTTCATTTATAAATCACCTCTTGAAAATTTTTTCAAGAATATTATGTGTTTTATTTAAACTTTTATTACTCGTAAATTACTGGATATTTTTTATCCTTTTTTTTAACGCTGCTGCAACTATTACCACAATAATCAAAAATATTATTGGAAGAATGAACTTTATAGAAAATGGATGTTCTATATTTTTTCCCATAAATGAATATGTAAGCATTTCAGGAAATATGCCAATAGTTGTTCCTAATATAAAATCTCTATACTTCATTTTGCTAAGTCCTGCAGCATAACTTAAAGGATCAAATGGAAATACAAATGACAATCTCATTATGGTCATAACTTTAAAGCCGTACTTTTCTATATTATTATTCAACTTCAAAGCTTTTCCTCTTAAAATCTTGTCAACAAAAGATCTTCCAAGAAATCTCGCCAGGAAAAAAGCCACTGTCGCAGATCCAAAACATCCTATCATACTTAAAATCGTAGCTATATAAGGTCCATATATATTTCCTGCAATAATTGACATAATAGATGATGGAATTATAAATAAAACTGGTTTAAATGTGTATATGATTACAAAAATAAAAGCAGAAAATTTTCCATAACTTTTTATATATCTGATAACTTTATGTATTTTTATGTGGTGTAATCTTTTTCCAAATTTTAGCATGACAAATACTATAAACATTATAAATACAATCAATAAAATATACCTTATAATTTCACTTTTATCATACTTAACATTATTTTTCATAAATTATAATTACCTCTACAACAAAATTATATTACCTATCTTTAGTATATCATAAAGCTTTTTGTATCTACTATCTATTTTTATAAATTCTATTTTAACAAAGAATATATAATTTTTCCATGAAAATTTATATCAATATATTTACTCTTACTTTTAAAATGATGTATAATATATACATATACATTTTTTTATTTATTTTTATTTTGATTTATGAGGAGTGATAACAATGGCTAAAATAGCTAAGAGCTCTGTGCCTAATGCTTTTACATTGGCGAATCTTGGCTGTGGAGTGATGTCTCTTATGATGTCTTTTCAAGAAGAATACAAACTCGCTGGTATTTTCATACTGCTTGCTTGTTTAGCAGACAGATATGATGGAAGGGTAGCCAGATATTTAAATGTATCCAGTGAATTAGGTAAAGAACTTGACTCACTTGCAGATCTAGTATCTTTCGGTGTTGCACCTTCGATATTAATATTTAGTATTTATAATTTTTCAAGTTTGGGATTATTAGGTTACATTATGGTACTTATACTTCCATTATCAGGAGCTTATAGACTTGCAAGGTTCAATATAACTGATTTTGATGGTAAATTTTTTGGAATTCCTATAACTTTTGCCGGTATGTTTTTAGCTATATTTTGTTTGATTACAATGAGAAGACCTGTTGCCATTGAGTTTTCTATATTATTAGTTATATTGCTTTCTTATCTAATGGTATGTACACATAGATTTAAAAAATTTTAATAGATGAGGGATTTATTCCCATCTATTCTTTTTTGTCATCATCTCCGTCCAGATCATTTAAAAACAATTCTTCATTAATTTCATTTTCTATATATTCCATCTTTATTTTGCCCTTAATAATTTCAGAATGCAATTCACAATAATCCATATAACATTCGCTGGATTCATTTAATACATTTATTATCCCATCAATAGTATCACCCAATTTGTTAACTCTATCTATGGCAGACTTTACATCTTTTTTATGGGCCAGAGCTATTGAATTCAACTCACCAGCACTCCCTATCAATAATCTATAGCAATTAGTCAATTTTGATAATAAATCTGCTAAATTGTCTATATCGCAATAATAATCTTCCATTATTTTTCTATGAGACATAAAATCACCTTATTTGAATTTTCAATATTATTTTTTTATGCTCGAAGATAAGCATTTACCTTTTAAGAACTAAAATAGTATCATATATCAAGCATAAAAAAATCTCCTATTACATAATCTATATATTATATGATAAGAGATTTTTATTTATTATTGTATTTATTTTTCACCTTGATGAAAGATTTTATTAATTATTTGCCATTTTATTTAAATCGTTAGCCATTACTGAAACTTCTTGAACATTAGCAGAAACCTCCTCTATTGCTGAAGTCTGCTGCTCAGTTGTTTCAAGAGTAGAGTTAGATGTTTCAAGGGTTTTATCAACTGAATCCTGTATCTTCTTAGTAAGCTCCATTATTGTTGATGCTGTTTCCTTTGAATTCTGAGATAATTTTCTTATTTCATTGGCAACAACGCCAAATCCTTTACCTGCATCTCCTGCCCTAGCAGCTTCTATAGCCGCATTTAACCCTAACATTTTTGTTTGATCCGCTATGCTTTTTATTAAATTTAATATTTCGTTTATTTCTGAAGATATACCTTTAACTCTATTTATTTCATCATTCAAAACATGCTGATTATTGCTTACATTCACAGATGAAGCTGCCAGTTCCTCCATAGTTGCTGAAATTTGATCAAAATTTTCGGAGAAATTTTTAGTAATAGTTTTTAGTGTTATTGTCTCATATCCTATTTTAGAAAGAGCATTTGCAACTATGTATAACACTTCCGCAGCTGCTTTTATATTTTTATCATCTAATTTATATACGGAATTTGCAGCATCTATATATTTATTTTTGTCTACTCCTATTTCATCTGCAACTTTTTTAAACTTTTCCTCATCAGTTTCATTATTCCTAGCCTGTCCGCCAAGTATTGTGCCTATGCATTTGCCTTTTATCATTATTGGTGCAGCAAAATCAATTAACCCTGCATGACAGGTATAAATATAGGGTTTTCCAGTTCTTGTTGCTTCATCTCCACCCCTTTTATGGGATTCTGCACATCTTCTCTTTCCGTCAGAAGTTCCCTGAGTTAAATTCAAACAAAAGTCAGTATATGAACTTGGCTTTGTTACAGGCTTTCCAGTTATATCTACAGTTACACTTGCCACATTCATACTTACTGCAAAATTATCTTGAAACTTTTGTAGCAGATCAATATCTATAACGTCTCGAATTTCAAGTGATTCTATATCTATTTCTCCACTGCCCGTCATTTTTATCATAACAATCTCCCCCTTAAACATAAATAATATCTTAATATGCTCTATATAATTATCGAACATATTGATATATAACTTAACTGAAAAGTGCTATTATTATTTGGTAATTAATTCAATATTTATTAATCATTTGCTTCCAAGTGCTCTAGCTTTCAATTTCAATCCCATTTTAGTAACAGCAAGACCTCCTAATGCTGTCTCTCTAAGCTCACATGGCATACGCCTTCCAACATCATATAATGCAGAAACAGCATCATCAAATGGTATTTTACTGTATACGCCTGCCATGACCATATCTGCAGCAGCAACAGCATTTACAGCCCCGGATGCATTTCGCTTTGCACATGGAATTTCTACAAGTCCTGCTACAGGATCACATACAAGTCCTAATACATTTTTAATAACTATAGCCCCTGCTGTAAGGCACATATCAGGTGTTCCACCCATCATTTCAACCACTGCTGCCGATGCCATGGCAGCAGCTGACCCACATTCAGCCTGGCAGCCTCCTTCTGCGCCGGCAAGAGTTGCATTCTTAGCTATTAAAACACCTACACAACTTGCTGTAAAAAGAGCTTTAACCATTTCATCATCATTTTTCCCAAGTTTTTCACAACTACTTATTACAACTGCCGGTAAAATTCCACAAGAACCTGCTGTTGGTGCTGCAACTATTTTTCCCATAGCTGCATTTACTTCTGAACAAGAAAGTGCCCTTGCCATAACTTTGATCATAAAATTTCCCGTTAAACTATTCTGTCTTTCTAGATATTCATTTAGCTTATAGGCATCGCCTCCTATAAGTCCACTTACTGATTTTACATTGTGAGTAAGTGCATAGTTAGATGACTGTTTCATAACCTCAAGATTTTTTTTCATCTTTTTAAATACTTTTTCTTCTGGTACACCTGTAGATTTAGCTTCATCTAGCAGTGCATACTGCCATATCTTCATGCTTTTTCCCCTGCATATTTTTATAAGCTCTTCTCCAGTATCAACCATATTAAGCCTCCTCAGCTATAGGATTTATACATATAGCATCTTCTATTTTTGGTATGGAAAGTACATCATCCAATAGACTATTTGGGACATGATTATCCACTTCAAAAACCATGAAAGCCGTGGAACCCTTTCCTTTTGTTCTATATACCCTCATAAAAGCTATATTTATATTGTATTTATATAGTACTTCACATACTTTCTTAACCATTCCTGGAATGTCATAGTGACTTATTACTATAGTCGGATAATCTCCGGTAAATTCTATTTTTTTACCATTTATCTCACTTATAATTATATTTCCTCCACCAATAGATGAACCAACTGCTTCAGTTATACTTCCATCCTCTTTAGTTACAATAAATTTAACTGTATTTGGATGGACATCTCCAAGATCACTCTCTATAAATTCAATTTCAATCCCCTGCTTTTTTGCTATATCTATAGAATACTTCAAGTTATCATCCCAGGGATCCATTCCTAGAATTCCAGCAACTAAAGCTTTATCAGTACCATGTCCTTTGTAAGTTTTTGCAAAAGAACCATGCAGATAAAATTTAACTTTTTTAATCTTTCCAGCTGCTACAGTTCTCACAACCTTTGCGAGCCTTGCAGCTCCAGCTGTATGTGAGCTGGAAGGTCCTACCATTATAGGTCCTAAAATATCAAAAACTCCGTATTCCCTCATAAAATCATCTCCACTTTTTAAATATCACGCCAACAATTATAATTAAACATTAAGCTAATATTTATAAAAACAACTTCCGCCTATAAATTCCCTGAGTATAGAATTATCAGGAACGAGCCCCTCATCTACATCCTTGAAAAAATTAAGAAAACTCTTTAGTCTAAGTGCTTCAGAGTAAACATCACTTGTATCCGAAATTTTATTAATTTCCTCTAAAGCATATTTTTTAAGAACACATAATTCATATACTAATGTAGAATTAAACATAACATCTGCATTCTCCTGAAATACGAAAATATTCTTTTCTTCTCCCTTTTTTACTGATGGCCATATTTTTAAAGTATCTTCTGCACTGTATCCTCTTGACATATAATCTCTTACTATTCTTCTTATTATTCTCACATCTGTAGTAGCTATTCTATTATGGTTGTCCAAATTTAATTGAGTAAGTGCACTGATATATATTTTAAATTTTTTTTCTTTTGGAATAGAGGAAGTAAGCAATTCATTTAGACCATGAATGCCTTCTATTATTATAATTCCATTTTGCGGAAGCTTTCTTTTTTTACCATTCCACTCCCTGCATCCATTTTTAAAATTAAAACTTGGCAATTCCACTTCTTCACCATTCATAAGCATTTGAAGCTGTTTATTAAACAATTTCAAATCTAGTGCATATATAGATTCAAAATCATAATTTCCATCTTCATCTTTTGGTGTATGCGCTCTATCTACAAAATAGTCGTCAAGTGAAATAGGCACAGGTATATATCCATTTACTCCAAGTTGTATTGCAAGCCTTTTTGAAAATGTAGTTTTTCCTGAAGATGTTGGCCCTGAAATTAATACTACTTTAGTTGATCTTCTCTGGCTTATCATATCTGCAATATATGCGATCTTCTTTTCATGAAGTGCTTCTGCAATTCTTATCATATAAAATATTTTATTATTTTGAATCTTGTAATTTAAAGATCCTACGTCTGACAATCCAAGTATATTATTCCACTGCTTTGTTTCATTGAATATTTTAGTAAGCTTTTTATATTCCACAAATTCAGGTAAAACTTCTGGATTGTTTTTATCAGGAAACATAAGTAAAAATCCAGAATCATATTGTATAAAATCAAATAGCTTCAAAACTCCTGTTGAATATGCCATAGGGCCATAAAAATAATCATATCTTCCATCCAATTTATACAGATTAACCTCAGAAGAACTTAAATTATTCAGCAGTTTTACCTTGTCTTCCATATTATATTTTGTAAAAATATCTATTGCTTTCTCTCTTGCAACTCTTATCTTACTTATTGGCATGTCCTTTTTTATTATTTCTAACATTCTAGCCTTTATTCTTGCTATCTCCTCTTTATTTAAAGGTGTATCTTTGATAACTTCACCAAATATACTTTTATCTAACGAATGCTCTATAATCAATTTTTTATCTTTAAATATATCATGTGCAGCCTTTATAAGAACAAATTGTAATGTTCTCTCATAAGCTCTATTTCCCATGCTATCTGTTATATCAACAGGATTAAAATCCCCACTTTCTTCTAAAGAACTGGTAAACTCAAAATATTTTCCATTTATCTTTACAAGTGTTACAGGTATATTTTGTGGTTCATAATTGTCTTTGAATACTTTATATAAGCTGGTTCCTTTTTGAATAAATTTAATCTTATTTTCTATTTTAACTTCCAATTTATTGCTACAGTTTTCAGATAAACTATCGTTGGCTATAAAATTAATTCTTGCTTCCTCCATATTTTCATCTCCTCAAATTTACCTTGCTCTAATATTATACGTCATATTTATATATAAATGTTCTAATTTTACTCATATTTTTAATATTAATGTAAAACATAAACTTGAGGTGATTTCCATGTTTATTGTACTTTTTAGAACAATTATACTTTATCTGATTGTAGTACTTTCTATGAGGCTTATGGGTAAAAAACAAATAGGTGAAATGGAACCTTTTGAACTCGTAATAGCCATTATGATATCAGAACTTGCATCACTCCCCATGCAGGATACGAGAATATCAATAATAAGAGGAATAATACCCATACTCACTCTTTTATTTTTACAAACAATTTTTGCTATGTTACAACTTAAAAGTGAAAAATTCAGATTGCTTTTAAGTGGAAAACCCAATTTATTAATAGATAAGGGTAAATTAAATTTAAAAGAGTTAAAAAATGAAAAATTCAACTTAAATGATTTGCTGGAAGAACTTAGACTTCAAGGTTATTATAATTTATCTGACATAGAATATGCCATTCTTGAAACCAGCGGGAAAATTTCAGTAATACCAAAAACAAATACAGAACCTGCAACTAAAGAGGACATGAAAATTCAATTTACACAAGAAGCACTTCCTATAACACTTGTACTGGATGGAAAGGTAAATACTGAAAATCTAAAAATGATACATAAAAATAGTAAATGGTTAAAAGATATGATGAAAAAAAATAATATACATTCGGCAGAAAAAATATTAATAGCTATGTTGGATTCTAAAGGTAAGTTTTTTTACCAGCTGAAAAATTAAGACATTAAATTATCAAAGGATTGGATGTGATAAAGTGAAAAGCTCTATAACTTCTATTATAATATTTGTGATAATGATTATTTGCATGATCTTCTCTGTAAATTATTTAAAGAAAACTAATACTTCATTAAAATATTCTTCAACTAATATAGAAAATGCTATAAAATCAAATTCATTTGAGAATGCTGAAAAACTTTTAGACGAATTTTCAAAAAATTGGGATAAAAATTCATCTAAAATATCTATATTTACAAATCATAACGAAATAGATAGTATAAATAGTGAACTTTTAAAATTAAAGCAACACATAATATATAAAAATAAAGAAGAAGCACTTGCTTCCATAAATATAATACATGGTATAATAGGGAGTATAAGTGAAATGGAAAGTTTAAATATAATAAACCTATTTTAAGCATTTGGTCCGAATATAGTTCACAAAATTTATTGAATAATTTATAATTAAAGTATGGAAAATATTAATTATATGGATTATAATGAAGTAGTATTAAACATTTAAATCCCAGTGGGACTATTTAGTTCCCATTGTACCGATTATTATATATTTTTAACATCGTTTTAAATTTAAAAATAAATTTTTGAAGGGTGGAATAGAAATGTCATTAGTTACTACAAAAGATATGTTCAAAAAAGCTTACGCTGGTAAATACTCTATAGGTGCTTTCAATATAAACAACTTAGAGATACTTCAAGGTGTAGTCAGAGGAGCTAAAGCTAAAAATTCTGCGGTTATCATACAGTGTTCAGCAGGTGCAATAAAATATGCTGGTCCAAAATATATAAGAGCAATGGTTGAAGCTGCAGTAGAGGAAACAGGCATTGATCTCGCACTTCATTTGGATCATGGTCCAGATTTTGATACTGTTAAGTTGTGTGTAGAAAACGGATTTACATCTGTCATGTTTGATGGATCACATTTTGATTATGATGAAAATGTACAAAAAACAAAAGAAGTTGCTGACTATGCTCATGCTCATGGAGTAGTCGTAGAAGCTGAACTTGGTGTTTTAGCAGGAATAGAGGATGATGTTTCTGCCGCTGAACATATATATACTGATCCAGATCAAGCTGTAGATTTTGTAGGCAAAACTGGCATTGATTCATTGGCTATAGCTATAGGTACTTCTCATGGAGCATTTAAATTTCCACCAAACTTTAAACCTGCCTTAAGATTTGATATACTAGAGAAGGTACAGGAAAAGCTTCCTAATTTCCCAATAGTTCTTCATGGAGCTTCAGCTGTTGACCAAGAAGCTGTTGCAACTTGTAACAAATTCGGTGGAAATATAGCTAACGCTAAAGGTATACCTGTAGATATGCTTAGGAAAGCTTCATCTATGGCAGTATGTAAAATAAATATGGATACAGATTTGAGATTAGCTATGACTGCTGCTATAAGAAAAACTCTTGGAGAACATCCTGAAGTATTTGATCCAAGAAAATATGTCGGCGCAGGTAGAGACTATATACAACAGGTTGTTGAAGGAAAAATAGACAACGTATTAGGCTCAGCTAACTCATTAAACTAGTTATTTAGTTAAACCCCATTTAACTAAAATTATAAAAACTTATATTTTGTAAATTAATCCCTATACATTATGTAGAGGGATTAATTTTTTTTTAACTTTATGATATAATTCAAAATAGTGACAATTTTAAAAAGCGAGTTGATATAAGTGCAGGAATTGGAAACAAGAATAATCAAAATTAATGTTTGTGATATAAAAAAGAGACTTCAATCTATAAACGCTTCCAAGGTAAAAATGGAAAATCAAACAAACAATATATATGATTTCAAAGACAAACATTTAATAAATAATAAAGGATATGCTAGAATAAGAATAGTAGAAAATATGCTTACCAAAAAAGTTGATTACTATATGACTACAAAAAAGCTTGTAAGCCAGGGAATCTATAAGATAATGGATGAAAATGAAGTTAAAATATCTGATGGGAAAACAGGAGAAAAAATATTTCAGTCCCTCGGACTTGAATTGCAGCAATCCATAAAAAGATATAGAGAAAGCTATAAATATAAAAATAGTCTTATAGAAATAGATATAAATGATAAGTCATTCTGCCCTTTTCCTTATTTAGAAATTGAAACAGCGGAAACTGACGAGCTCAAAGAAATTGTTAATCTTTTAGGTTACACAATTCATGATACTACATCGGATACAATATATGACATACTAAAAAAAGAAAGGTAAAATTTAATGTTTGGTTATGTTACCCCATGTATTCCAGAATTAAAGGTAAAAGATTTTGAAAAATTCAAAGCATATTATTGTGGATTGTGCAGATCCATAAAAAGTAATATAGGTAATTTTCCTAGAATAGCATTGAATTATGATATGACCTTCCTTGCCATACTTTTAGATAGCCTGTCAGAAGATAAAATTATATACAAAAGGGAAGTATGCTTAATTCATCCTACAAAGAAAAAGACTATACTGCAGGATACGTCTGCCTTAAAGTATGCAGCCTTTTTTAATATTTGTTTAAGCTACTATAAACTTTTAGATAACATTCAGGATGATGATTCCAAAAAAGATAAATTTTTATCGTATAGTTTCAAAAGATATTTAAACAAACTTCCTGAAAGCTTTAAACCAAATATAAAATATATAAAAAATAGTTTATATAAACTATCAGATATTGAAAATAACGCTGAAAATAAAACCTTTGATAGTATATGCCACCACTTTTCAGATCTTACTGCTTTTATATTATCAAATTACTCACATAAAGATAGTGAAAATTTATATTGGCTGGGGTATAATCTAGGAAAATGGATTTATATAATAGATTCTTTAGATGATTTAAAGAAAGATATGAGAAACGGTAATTTTAATGTGTTAAATCATTGTTTTAACAATAAAAATTTAAGTTATGATAAGTTTTATTTAGAAATTAAAGCTAAAGTTGATTTTATTTTGGGAACATGTGCTTCAAGATGCATGGATTTTTTTAACAAACTTCCCATAATAAAAAATAGGGAATTGCTTTATAATATTTTGCAATATGGACTTTTAGAAAAAATGGATAAAGTGTTTATGAGAGGAGCCTATAAAAATGAAAAATCCTTATGAAGTGCTTGGTATAAATGAAAATGCTTCAAAAGATGAAATCAAAAAAGCCTACAGACAACTGGCAAAAAAATATCATCCAGATCAATATGGAAATAATCCTTTGAAAGATCTGGCAGAAGATAAAATGAGAGATATAAATGAAGCTTATGATTATCTCATGAAAAGTGGATCAAATTCAAATTACGGAAATAACTCTTACAACAATAATGATAGTAACTATTCAGGTGAAGATTCAGGACTTTATAAATCTATTGAAGTTGATATAAATAATGGAGATTTGAGAAGTGCAGAACAAAAGCTCGCAGAATGCCGTTCAAGAGACGCAGAGTGGAATTACCTTATGGGAATACTTAATCTTAGAAAAGGCTGGTACAATGATGCGTTTAACAATTTAAACACAGCTTGCAGTCTTGATCCAAATAACTTTAAATACAGAGAAGCATTAAATAAACTTCAAAATATGAATAATACATACAGACAACCATATTACAATACAAGAAGACAAGATTCAGATATATGTAACATTTGTGCAACACTTTATTGCTTAGACTGTCTATGCGGCGGCGGTGGCGGCGGCTGCTAACATACATAATTTTTTATAATTATGAAATTCAAATGGAGGTATAACAATGGATAATAATCTAAATAAATCTAAATACATGGCTACTGGCGGACTGCTAACAGGTGTTGGGATAATTCTAGTTTATTTAAGCGGAATAGTTCCTGTAAATAAAATGTATATACTTGCAGTAGCATCTTTTATTATACCTCTTTCAATACTAACAACAAATTTAAAAAACACAATATCACTTTATATTTCAACTTCTATACTTTCTCTTTTGATATGTGGAATTAAATTTACAGTTATAGCTTATATACTATTTTTTGGATTATATGGATTAGTTAAATTCTATATAGAACGAATAAGAAAATTATTTATAGAAATAATTTTAAAATTAGCTTTTTTTAATATTTGTACAATAACATTACTTTATATTTATAAATTGTTTTTTCCTGGATTATTCAATATAAAATATAACATTTACCTTGTTATAATCGGGCTTCAAATAGTTTTTCTGATATATGACTATCTTTTAACCTTAATTATAAATTTTATAAATAGAAAACTTAATAAATAATGTCATTATTTATTAAAATCTTGAATTTTATGTTGACATATTAATATAAAATGGTATAATATTTTATGTTGACAGCTTACAACAGTGTGATGCCCATTCGCCAAATGGTAAGGCACCTGTCTCTGGAACAGGTATGTGTTGGTTCGAATCCAGCATGGGCAGCCAAAGAACTCTTCTTTTGAGTTCTTTTTTTTAAATTATTCTTGACAAAATGTTATTATATATTATAAAATGTGAGATAAGTTAACATTAGCTTTGAATAAGGATCAGTAATATTTATATTTCTAAAGAGAGCTGCTATCTGGTGAAAGGCGGCGTAATTTAAAGTATGAACTCACCTTATGAGCTTATCTGAAAAAATCAGATACGGTATAAAGCCGTTATATTTTAAGTGAAATCAATTGTTGATTTAATTAGAGTGGTACCGCGGAAATTAAACTTTTCGTCTCTTTAGCAGAGATGAAAAGTTTTTTATATTTTGAATAAAAATAGAGTCACTTCATATTTAAACTGCAAGCTAATTATAAACAAGGGAGAGATTTTATATGTACAGCACTAAAATTGATAAAAAATGGCAAAAAAAATGGGAAGACACACATATTTATAAATTTGATGAAAACAATATAAAAAATAAATTATATGTACTAGAAATGTTTTCTTATCCATCTGGAAGCAGACTTCACGCAGGACATTGGTTTAATTACGCCCCTGTAGACTCCTGGGCTAGATTAAAAAGGATGCAGGGATATAATGTATTCCAGCCAATGGGATTTGATTCATTTGGCCTTCCTGCTGAAAATTACGCTATTAAAACAGGAATACATCCAAGTGATTCTACAGAAAAAAATATAGCTACTATGGAAAAACAATTACGTTCCATGGGTGCAATGTTCAATTGGGAAAACGAAGTAATTACCTGCCATCCTGATTATTACAAGTGGAATCAGTGGTTATTTCTGCAATTATACAAACATGGTCTAGCTTATAGGAAAAATGCTCCAGTAAACTGGTGCCCTAGTTGTAAAACAGTTCTCGCAAATGAGCAGGTACAGGATGGTTTCTGTGAAAGATGCGGTACTGAAGTTACTAAAAAAGATTTGACTCAATGGTTTTTTAAAATTACAGATTATGCCGAAGAACTTCTTCAATATTTAGATAAACTTGACTGGCCAGAAAAAACAAAAGCCATGCAAAGACACTGGATAGGTAAATCTACAGGTTCAAATGTAACCTTCAAGGTTGTAGACTCGGATATCGAATTCAGTGTATTTACTACAAGAGTTGATACATTATTCGGTGTTACTTATGTTGTATTGTCTCCTGAAAATAAATTAGTAGATAAACTAACTAAAGAACAATATAAAGATGCCGTAGAAAAATATAAGGATGCTGCTAAAAAGCAAAGCGAAATTGAAAGACAGTCAATTACTCGAGAAAAAACCGGTGTATTTAGTGGTTCTTATGCCATAAATCCTATAAACGGAAGAAAAGTTCCTATATGGATAGGTGACTATGTATTAAATACCTATGGTACTGGAGCTGTAATGGCAGTTCCTGCCCATGATGAAAGGGATTTTGATTTTGCAACAAAATACAAACTTCCTATTGAAAGAGTTATAGAAGGAGGAGATAGTCTTCCTTATGTACAATACGGCAAAATAATAAACAGCGGCGAATTTAATGGTTTAACTACAAAAGAGGGTAAAAAAGCTATAACTGAAAAACTCGAAAGTATGGGGCTTGGTTCTGGAAAAGTAAATTATAGATTAAGAGACTGGCTCGTATCAAGGCAAAGATACTGGGGAACTCCTATTCCTGTAGTATATTGTGAAAAATGTGGAGTAGTTCCAATACCTGAAGATCAGCTGCCTGTTAAACTTCCATACAATGTAGAATTTTCTCCAGATGGTAAATCTCCTCTTTTAAAGTCTGAAGAATTTATGAATACTACCTGTCCTCATTGTGGTGGTCCTGCAAAAAGAGAAGCTGATACATTAGATACCTTTGTATGTTCTTCCTGGTATTATTTAAGATATGTTGACAATAAGAACAGTGAAAAGCCTTTTGATAAAGAAAAAATAGATAAAATGCTTCCTGTTGATATGTACGTAGGTGGTCCTGAACATGCTTGTATGCACCTTTTATATGCCAGATTTATAACCAAAGCACTTAGAGATATGGGATTCATAGATTTTGACGAGCCATTTTCATCACTTAGACATCAGGGAATAATACTTGGTCCTGATGGTCAAAAAATGAGTAAATCAAAAGGCAATACAATCTCACCCGATGACTGCATAGAAGAATATGGTGCTGATGTATTTAGAATGTACCTGATGTTTGGATTCGACTATGCAGAAGGTGGTGCATGGAACGAAGACGGAATTAAATCAATGGGAAAATTTGTAGATAGAATAGAAAGAACTATAGATCAAATAAAAGATACAATTAAAGATCCTGAAAACAATAAAACTTCTATGGATGATGCTGAAAAGGAATTGAATTATGTAAGAAACTTTTCTATAAAATCAGTATCTGAAGACACTAATAAATTTCAGTTTAATACATCCATTGCAAGAATCATGGAATTTACAAATGCTATTTCAAAATACTTAAAAGTTGAAAATAAGAACGTAAAATTTTTACAGGATACTATACTTGATTTTATAAAGATACTATCTCCTTTTGCACCACATTTTTCAGAAGAACAGTGGGAGTCTCTAGGACAACATTATTCAATATTTAATGAAAAATGGCCTGAATTTGATCCAAAAGCTCTTGTAAAAGATACTATTGAAATTGCAATTCAGGTTAATGGAAAGATAAGGTCAAAAATAAATATATCAAGTGATTTATCTGAAGATGATATAAAAGAAAAGTCTCTAGCAGAAGAAAATGTAAAATCAGCTATAGGGGATAAATCCATTAAAAAGATTATAGTAGTAAAAGGACGACTTGTGAATATAGTTGCCAAATAAATTTATAAATAACAGTTTTATAAGGAGCAGTAAATAATTATTATATTTGCTGTTCCTTTAATTATTATAAATTATCCATTCCATTTTATTGTCTATTATACATTTGAATTGTTTTCTCAGTAAATTTTAATAAGTTTACAAGGTCTAAAACTTCTCCTTCTTCAATCACCTTATTTAGCTGTTTTTGGCATCTGGTAGAATCGGTTAATTTACCCATGGATGAAAGTGTGATTATATTATTCATTATATCTGAAACAAGACTGGACTTTACTTCAAATAATTTTTGGGCATCCTTTATTTCATCTTTAATTTCCAACATTTGTCCGTCAAGTTTGAATGCCAGATCTGCTGCACTTTTAAGTTTGTCCTTAATAGCATCTGGTATTTCATGTTTATATTTATAATTTAATGAATGTTCTATAGTTGCCCAAAAATTCATTGCAAGAGTCCTTATCTGAAATTCAGCCAGTATGTCTTTTTCTCCTTCTGCCATATTTACAGGATATTTTATTATTATATGATAACTTCTATATCCACTTTTTTTTACATTAGTTACATAATCCTTTTCATACATTATCTGCATATCTTTTCTATTTCTTATTATCTCTACTACTTTTTTAACATCATCTACAAATTGGCACATAACTCTAATACCTGCTATATCTTCCATCTCATATCCTATCCTGTTAAAAGGTATGTCGAACTTATCTGCTTTTTCAAGTATACTTGATATCTCTTTTACTCTACCTGTTACAAATTCTATAGGGGAATACTCATTTCTTCTTCTATATTCACGTCTTATGCTCTTTAATTTTACTTTCAATTCTTCAACTGCCTGTTCATATGGTATTAAAAATGTTTTCCACTCAGCCATCGCCATATTTTATTCACTCCCATGTAGATATACGTTCTTGTTCCTAACTCAAGCTAAAATTATTTTATACTAAAAATCTTATAAAATCAAAACCTAATTTAAAACAATTACATCATTAAATAAAACTATCTTTATATTTTTCTGATATAATTATATTATATTACTATATTAATTAACGAGGGTGAAATTTTATATGTCTAAAGAAATAAATAACACAATTTTATATAATCCAGATGAACAACTATCTATGTTATACAACAGAAAAGTAACTTGCCCTGTATGTGAAGCAGTATTTAATGCCAAGTCTATTAAAAAGAATTCATATAGAATTTTAAAAAAAGATTCCGATTTTTTTATAAGATATTCCAGAATAAGCCCATATTTTTACGATGTTTGGGTATGTAATGAATGTGGATATGCATCAATAAAAACTGATTTTGAAAACTTAAGTGATTACGCTGCTGATAAAATAAGAGAAAAAATAACTCCTAAGTGGCATAAAAAAAACTATCCTGAAGTTTATGACATAAATATAGCTATACAGAGATATAAATTATCTTTATTGAATTATTACACTATAGGTGCTAGAGAAAGCAAAAAAGCAATGAATTATTTAAAACTAGCATGGATGTACAGGCTTAAAGAAGATGATAAAAATGAACTTCAATTTTTAAATCAAGCTTTAGAGAATTTAAGTACTGCCTATTATAATGAACCATCCCCTATATATGGAATGAATAAATTCACCACAATGTACCTAATAGGCGAACTAAAAAGACGTCTAGATAAAAGCGAAGATTCTTTGATATGGTTCAGCCAGATAATAACATCTACTATGTCTCCACAGAAAATTAAGGACTTAGCCCGTACTCAAAAAGATTTAATAAAAAGTGAACCTTCTGAAAAAGAACCTGAATTAGAAAATAAGAGTAATAAAAAAGATGGTGGATTTTTTTCTAAATTTCACTGATAGATATTATAAATTAGTATATGAAATGAAAGTAAGAGTACTTTTTATAAAAATCATTTAACTCTTACCTTCATTGTTTTAAATTATTTGTATAGGATTGAAGTTTATATAATCCGAAGATGTTAGTATATATTCTACTCCATCTACCAATCCATTTATTGCTTTTGAAAGTGCTTCACCATGTAAATGTCCATATATAACTTTTTTTATCCCATATTCTTTAAATATATCTATAAAACCAGAATTCATAAACCTTTCACCTATTGGCGGATAATGAAGCATTACGATAAATTTTTTGTATCCATTCTTTACTGAAGAATCCAAGGAATTCCTCAATCTTAGAAGCTCTCTATTGTAAATTTTTTCGTCATGCTCAGTAAAATTTTCGTTACCCGGGCAGCTCCATCCCCGTGTTCCACAAATAGCGTATTCTTCATATACGAAAAAATTATTTTGGATAAAGTTCATATCACTATATAAACTATTTAATTTAGTGATACTATTCCACCAATAATCATGATTTCCTTTTATAAGTATTTTTCTTCCAGGGAGAGAATGAATCCAATCTAAATCCAAAAATCCATTTTTCATATCCATAGACCAAGATATATCACCTGAGATTAGGACTGTATCTTCATCTTTAACTTTATTTATCCAGTTACACTTTATTTTTTTATCATGCTCAAACCAATTTTTCCCGAATATATACATAGGTTTATTTCCACTTTGATCCAGGTGTAAGTCTGATATTGCAAACAGAGACAATTAATCACCTTCCATGTATGTCATTATTATAGCTTAACTTATGCTGCCATCAATATTAACTATATAAGCTATTACTTTAGCCACAGCATCATATAATTCAACCGGTATATTACCGCCTACATCTACATTGACCAAAAGATTTGCAAGCTCTTCGTCATATACTACAGGCACCTTGGCTTCTTTTGCTGTTTTAAGTATATTATCAGCTATTTGACCAATTCCTGCAGCTGTAACCATAGGTGCTTCATATCCAGAATCATATTTTAAAGCTGCCGCCTTTTTTCTTTTATCCATAATACTATACCCCACATTTACTTACGCTCTTGTATTTATTATTCCAAATTCACTGTCTTGAAAAAAGTCTCTACAATTTGAGATATTCATTTCTTGTTTTTTTTCATTAAATTGAACATTTATATTATAACCTAATTCAGATAAGCTCTCCAATATTTTTTTATCATACTTTTTTAAAACATTAACCCACATTTTATCACTTTTTATATCGATATCCATATTTCTGTTTTTAACAGTGAGGTAAGCATCTACAACACCCATATTATCTGTATTTACAGATGTAGCTATTTTTACATTTGAACTATCTATCTTTTTTCCTTTTTTTCTTTCATCTTTTATTATAAGCTTGCACCCATAATCTCTATTTTCAAATTTTAATGGCAGATCCATATAATAATAAGAATTTGAAACTGTATTAAATATTTTAAAATCATTTATATTATTGTTCAACATATTCATTATATTAACTGATTTTTGAGCACTTTTATCATCTGTTTGACTAATTGCCTGTTTTATTATATCTGTCATCTCTTCAGTCTTAGAATTTATCTGGTCTTTTATCTGATTTGTAATATTATCTATGGTATCCTTTGATATACGATATTGTTTAGCTTTCAAAGTTGAATTTGAAAAAATATCCTTTATAATATTGGATATATTGTTTTTTACGTTCTGCTTGTTATCTTCATTATTGACATTTAAATCCTGATTCTCTACAACAGTTTTCTCATCATTATTTGAAATATTATTTTCTTCATTTATTACCTTTTTTATAATATTCTCTACATCTTCAGCTTTAGAATTTGTCTGTTTTCCTATTTCTTTTGCGATATTTTTTATTCCATCTTTTGTCGCAGAATTATCCAAAATATTTTTAACAACCTCTGATATCTCATTTTTAGCCTGGGTTTTGCTGTTATTCTTTACTCCAGAATCTTCAATATCTTTTTGGTTAATGTCTTCATTTATATTGGGATTATCATCTGTATTGTTTTTAACTGCCGCTACTTCAGATTTTCCTCCATCACCAAAAGTTTTCTCGATATTTTTTTGTAAAATGTCCGTATAATCATTTCCGCTTTCTAAAATATTCCCAGATTTTATACTGTCTGCAATATTTTTATTTAACTCACTCCCCATATTCTTGATTTCATTATATATAGTTGAAGATTTTTTAAACACATTTTCAAAACTATCTATATTTGCTTTATTCAAATCTATATTATTTTCTATAAGAGTAAAAATGTCCTTGCTGTTAACATCTCCTAGTTTATCGAAAAAATTTTTCAAAGTATTAGTTATCATCTTTCCTTCGTTACTATTCGTTTCGATATTTTTACTCAAAAGGTACTTTTGTATAAAAACATCTTTTTCTTTAGGATTACTTTGTAATTTTTCCATGAATTTCATAAGGGTTTTTATATCTGATATATTTTCATCAGTAAGTGGAATATCATGTTTTATCATATTCTCAATAAGTCCATAATCTTCACTGTTTAAATTTAAACCTTTTTCCTTTATAAAAAGCTGTACAGCATCTTTATACGTTCCAGAAGAATCCTTTTCTCCACTTACAATCTTTAATTTAACTTTTCCATCTTCAAATCCGTCAACTTGAAATCTGAGTAATTCATCCTGCAGTACTTTTTCCGGGTTTTCTATGTTTGCAGAAAATTGCCATCCATCCAAAAGTTTCAATAATATGCTTTGAGACACTCTATCTATATTAATTACTCTCGCTAAAAACTTCTCACCTATTTCAAAAGAAAGTTTTGTAGCTATTCTTTTGTTATTTACGTTATAAGTACTATTTATATTCCATATTCCTGCCAAATTAATCACCCTTTATACTCTAAATTACCTTTATCAAAATATATATTATTTATCGTATATAATTAAGATTTCATGAATAAAACTTTAAAATTAAAAAAAATCTGACATCAGATGTTAATCAATGTCAGATAAAAAAATCTTATATCAAGCTACTTGTTTTTCATTATTATTTTCTTTTTTAAGAATTGGCGATACACTTTTATAAATTACAAGTGTGAGAACAGTTACTATAGCACCTTTAAACAAATTAAATGGTATAATTGTCCATGCTATTAAAGTTCCAACACTGTTTACATTTCCATTTATTTTACCTGCTACAGCTATAATCTGGCTTATTGGGAAATTAAATGCATTCTGGTAAAGTGGCAGAAGTACAAAATAATTTAAAACGGCTGCTACAAGTGCCATAACAATAGTTCCAAATACAAGCCCAATTACAGCAGTTTTTCTTGATTTTTTTACATTATATACAAGTCCTGCTATAAGTACTAAAGATGCCCCAACTCCAAAATTTGCAAGTTCTCCAATAAAAGCAGTCTGTCCAGCAAATATTCCATGAAGTATATTTTTAAATAATTCTATCATGATTCCTGATACTGGTCCAAGTGCAAAAGTTCCCATTAATGCAGGCAAATCACTTATATCAACTTTTAAAAATGATGGAAATATTGGAAGTGAAAGTTCTAAAAACATAAGTACACATGCAATAACACTTAATAATGATACCTTAACCAATTGATTCAACTTTTTATCTTTCATAGTTACACCCTCCTGATATTATAATCTTCAATCTTTTAACTTTTAATGTCTTTCATTTAAAGTTTTAGGTGAAACAGTATAAAAAGCATAAAATAAAAAGCCTTGATTAAAACCAGGGCTTACAAAATACAATACTCTTTACCTTCTTTCATCCAGACTTTACTGTCGGCCTCGGAATTTCACCGAATCATGCCACTTAGGCTCGCGGGCTATACCGCCGGTGGGGAATTACACCCCGCCCTGAAGATTATTTATTTATGGCTTTATTATAATACACATAAATATAAAAATCAATATGTACATTCTTCATGAAATGTATATTGTTTTAGTATATAATTATAATAAAATGTATACATTACTAAAACAATACTAAAGAAAGTTAGGTGATACTATATGAAGCCTGTAAAAATGTTTATAACAAGCTGGTGTCCGTACTGCAAACAGGCACTTGGCTGGATGAAAGAACTTCAAGGTGAAAATCCCAAATATACTGATGTTGATGTTAAAATAATTGATGAAGAAAAGGAACCTGAAATAGCCCAAAAATATGACTATTATTATGTACCTACATATTTTATAGGTGATACTAAAATCCATGAGGGCATTCCCTCTAAGGAAATTGTTAAAGAAGTATTTGAAAAATCTATTCATTAGAGAATTGGAGGTGCTGCAAAAGCTTGCAAACGCCCTCCTTTATTTTACTTCATGCTGAGTGCTATCCTTTTTCTTTTCTCGTCAACTTCAAGTACCGTTACTTGAACTATATCTCCTACCTGCACTACATCTAATGGATGCTTTACAAACTTATCCGATAGCTGGCTTATGTGAACAAGCCCATCCTGGTGAACTCCAATATCTACAAAAGCTCCAAAATCTGCTACATTTCTGACTGTTCCAGTGAGCACCATTCCAGGTTTCAACTGATTCATATCAACTATTCCAGTCTTCAATATTGGTTTTGGCAGTTCTTCTCTTGGATCTCTTCCCGGTTTTTTAATTTCCTTTATAATATCCTTTAAAGTAGGCACCCCAACATTAAGCTTATCTGAAAGATTCTCTATTCCTATTTTGTCAACTCTATCATCTATATCAGAAAATCCTGATTTTTTTAAGCTTTCACTGCTGTATCCCAGTATTTCCAGAAGAGCTTTAGCTACCTTATATGATTCAGGATGTACTGAAGTATTATCAAATGGTTCACTGCTTTCCATAACCCTTAAGAATCCTGCACATTGTTCAAATGCTTTAGCGCCAAGTCTCTTAACCTTGAGTAATTCCTTTCTGTTTTCAAACTTTCCATTTTCGTCTCTATATGCTACAATGTTCGATGCTATGGTCGAGTTTATTCCGGATATGTAGGATAAAAGCGCCGGTGTTGCTATATTTAAATCCACACCTACACTATTTACACAATCCTCCACAACTCCCTTTAAAGACTCATCAAGCTTTTTAGGAGTGACATCATGTTGGTACTGTCCTACACCTATTGACTTTGGATCTATTTTTACAAGCTCTGCAAGTGGATCCTGGAGCCTCCTTCCTATGGATATAGCTCCTCTTAAGGATACATTTATATCAGGATATTCCTTTGCTGCAAGTTCAGATGCAGAATAAATCGAAGCCCCTGCCTCAGATACTATTACATAGTACAGTTCTTTTTGTTTTTCTTCCTTTACCTCTTTTATAAGCTTTCCAATAACCTCTTCTGATTCCCTACTGGCAGTTCCATTTCCAAGCGATATAACATTTACGTCGTCTTTGTACACTAATTCTTTTAACTTCTTTATGGAGCCCTCTATATCATTTTGAGGTGCAGTAGCATAAACTATAGCTGTATCCAATAATTTACCAGTATCATCTAAGACTGCAATTTTACATCCATTTCTAAAGCCCGGATCATATCCAAGCACATTTTTTCCTTTTATAGGAGGCTGCATTAAAAGTGCTTTTAAGTTAGCTTTAAATATCTTTATAGCACCTTCTTCACCTTTATCTGTAAGTTCCGATCTTATTTCTCTTTCAATAGATGGATAAATCAATCTTTTAAGTGAATCCTCTACACTTTTTTCTATATAGCTGTCAGTTACATCGTTTCCCTTAAGGCATTCAGATTTCAAATATTCCACTATTTTGTCCATATCACAATTTATCTTTACAGACAGAACCTTTTCTTTTTCTCCCCTATTTATTGCAAGTATTCTATGAGCTGGTATAGATTTTACAGCTTCTCTGTAATCATAATACATTTCATAAGGAGTTGGTTCTTTGCTCTCACCTTTTGTTTCAATTACTCCATTATCATTGACAAATTTTCTTATCCATTTTCTATATTTCGCCTCATCTGATATAACTTCACTTATTATATCCATAGCTCCTGATAATGCATCTTCTCTGGATTTAACTCCCTTTTCCTCATTCATGAACTTTTCTGAATATTCTTCTATATCACTTTTAAAACTTCCGCTTAAAATAACTTCTGAAAGTGGCTTTAATCCTTTTTCCTGAGCTATAGTAGCCCTTGTTCTTTTCTTTGGCTTGTATGGTCTATATATATCTTCAACTTCTGTTAAAGTACTGCTATTTTCTATAGATTTCTTTAAATCTTCAGTAAGCTTGCCTTGTTCATCTATTATCCTTATTACATCTTCTTTTCTATCCTTAAGATTTCTAAGATATGTAAGCCTCTCTGCCAATTTTCTCAAAGTAACATCACTCATACTTCCAGTAAGTTCCTTCCTGTATCTGGCTATAAAAGGCACTGTATTTCCTGAATCCAAAAGTTCAACTACATTATTTATATATTTTTTATTTACACCTAACTCTTGAGTTAGCATATCTATTATACTATTCATATTTTCCTCCTGCTTCACTTCATTCATAAACTCATTAAAAATAAGTTGACTAAAAATATATTACAACAGTTATATGTATTTTGGCAAATTAATATATATCTATATAAGCATTAATCTAGTAGGTGAGTATAAATGAAAAAATTTCTGCTTTCTTTAATTATAACTATATTTTGTATAATCTGTTCACTAAGTTTTGAAAATTATTATTTTATAAGGCCTTTAAATTCAAACGAAGTTAAAAATACTGTAAAATATCTATCTTCAGATGATTTTAATGGAAGACTTACAGGAACCCTGGAAAATTACGAAACAATAAATTTTATTAAAAACTATTTCAAAGATCAAAATTTAATTCCCTATAAAAACAATTATCTTCAAAGCTTCAATGTAATTTATCCAAGAGCGGTAACTGGGACTCCGTATCTTCTAGTAAAAGATAAAAATGGATTCATAGTAAAGCAATACAAATATGCCATAGATTATAAAGAAGATATGGTTAACTTTAGATACAACAATGTATCTTTTAAAAAAGGTGATAATATTTTATGGAGAGGAAATAATTTTCAGGTACAACAAGGCAATAATTACTTTTTATTCTATAATCCTCAGGATGACAATGTAAACTTCAGGAGTTCTTTTATATCAAATTCTCCTCATTGTATGTATATAATGATTAAAAAGCATACTGCACAGGAAATAAATAATTATATAAATAAAGGATATGAAATAAGCTGTTTTATACCTTTTGAGGATGAATTTACTTCTACATATAATGTACTAGGATATATAAAAGGTAAAAATCAGAATCTACCGCCGCTTATTTTGTCAGCACACTTTGATCATGTTGGAAGTGATCTTGCAGGTACCGTATATAACGGTGCACTAGACAATGCATCCGGCACCTCATTTTTGCTCGGGCTTGTAAAATATATCAATTCAATCGGAAAACCCGAAAGAAATATAATAATTGCAGCTTTTAATGCAGAAGAATTTGGATGCCTGGGATCAAAAAATTTTGTAAAGCAGTACAAAAATGATTTAAAAGGTAGTAAAGTCATAAACTTTGATATGATAGGAAGTGACAAAAATGTGCCTATCTCAATAATGTCAGGTAAATTTGATACAAAAAACTCTAGTTTTGTAAAAGAGATAGCAGGTCTATGTAATGAAAATAAAGCAAATTTTAAGTATACGTTTGAAAATTGCAGCGACCATGAATATTTTAGAGCTTATGGTATAGATGCTGTAACTTTATCTGATGCAGATATGTCAAGGATACACACACCTAAGGATAAGTCTCAATATATAAATACAAAATCTATAGACAGATGTTTTAATATAGTTTCTAAGGAAATTGATAGCTTTGCTTTTGGCAGAAATCCATATATCCTGTATTACAAACAATTATTTATTGTATCAATTATAGGATTATTATTGTCTACTATTCTATATATTAAATGCACAAAAAACACTAATAACTAATCTTTCTTTTTTAATTCAACAAACACTACAGTAATTACTATAAGTAATAATATAACTAAGCCGCAGCTAAAAAAGCCAAATTTTCCACCAACTTTTTCCATTACGATTCCCGCAAAAGCATTTCCCAAAGGAGTACTTCCTATATTTAAAAAAGCATATATGCTCATTACCCTTCCCCTATACTCATCTTCTGTATTAAATTGGAGTGTAGCATTAGCTTTGTTTAAAAACGTAAGTCCAAAGAAGCCTATAGATATAAAAAGTACTCCTATTATTACATAATCAGCACTAAATAAAGTCATTATGTTCAATATTGCAAGTACAAAGGCGTTTATAATTAGATAATGTTTTATCTTTAGTCTTCTGCCTGTACTTGCCATGAACATAGCTCCAAATAATGATCCAAGACCTACTAAGCTTAAAAGTATGCTGTATTCAGTAGCTCCACCATTCATAACCTGATTTGCAAATACAGGTATAATTACATTACTATTAAAATTAAAAGTACATACTATAGACATCATAAACAAAGTAGATACAAGTATTTTTTTATTCAAAGTATATACTATTCCACCCTTTAAATCCTTGAATAATCCTGAAGTTTTAGATTTTATAGTTGGATTACCTTTAGCTTGTATTTTAAATACACCATAAATAACGGGTATAAAACTGAAGGCATTGATAAGGAAACATTGAAGTACACCAAATTTATTCATTATTACTCCTGCAAATGCAGGTCCAACTATACGTGACATATTAAATACAGTTGAATTTAAAGATATAGCGTTTGGCAGATCTTTTTTTCCAACAAGTTCAATGAAAAAAGATTGCCTGGTTGGCATATCCAAGCTAGTTATAATACCATTTATAGAAGCTAATACAGCAAGCATCCAATATTTATTTTCACCCGTATAAACAATAAAGCTCAACGCAAAGGCCTGAATCATATACGAGAATTGTGTCAGCAAAAGAATATTTCGCTTAGGATGCCTTTCAACTATAACTCCTGCAATAAGTGTAATTAAAAGTACAGGTGCATATTGAAATACTCCTATGAGCCCAAGCAAAAAAGGTGAATTAGTTATCTTATATACATACCAGCTAAGGGCAGTATTTTGTACCATAGTTCCCATGAGGGACAAAAGCTGTCCTGATAAAAAATATCTAAAATCTTTATGTTTTATTGATACAAATGTATCTTTTAACCTGTTTTTAAAATTCACTTTTCAATCCCTCCCCTGGTATACATAAAATAATCTAAGTTAACATAAATAAATACTGCCGGGATTAAATATTTCCGGCAGCATCTTTTTATTTTGCCTGCTGTTTTAAATAAGCTATTATGAAATTGTCTATATTTCCATCCATTACTGAAGTTACATTTCCATTTTCTGCTCCAGTTCTGTGATCCTTCACAAGTGTATACGGATGAAATACATAAGACCTTATCTGACTGCCCCAACCCATGTCCTTAAGTTCACCTGTAAGATCCTCTATTTTTTCTTTATGTGCTCTTTCTTTAAGTTCTACAAGTTTTGATTTAAGCATAAGCATTGCAGTTTCCCTATTATAGTGCTGACTTCTTTCATTCTGGCACTGAACCACTATGCCAGTAGGTATATGTGTTATTCTTACTGCCGATTCCGTCTTATTTACATGCTGTCCTCCCGCACCGCTGGATCTATAAGTATCTACTCTCAAATCGTCTGGTCTTATATCTATATCCTGATTTTTAGTTAATTCCGGAAGTACCTCTACAGATGCAAATGAAGTCTGCCTTTTTCCATTAGCATTGAAAGGTGATATTCTTACCAATCTATGAATTCCCTTTTCCGCTTTTAGATATCCATAAGCAAATTCACCTATTATCCTTAAAGATACACTTTTTATTCCTGCATCATCTGCTGGAAGTATATCCAAAGTTTCAACTTTATAACCTGACTTTTCTGCCCACCTCGTATACATTCTTAATAGCATTTCAGTCCAGTCCTGTGCATCTGTTCCACCTACTCCTACGTGAAGATTCAATATGGCATTATTTTTGTCATATTCTCCAGATAGAAGTATTTCTATTTTTAATTTTTCAATAATGCTTTCTATATCCCGTACTTCAGATACTATTTCTTTAGATGAAGCTTCATCGCCATCTTCTATGGTAATATCCGCTAAAATCTTTGCATCATCTATTCTCTCATTTAATTTAGTGTACATTTCCAGTTTTCCGCTTAATGACTTTTCTTCAGAAGATATTTCTTGAGCTTTTTCAGCATTTGTCCAGAAATCCGGTTCTTGCATTTCCATCTGCAATTCTTCTATTCTATTTTTACAGTTATCAATGTCAAAGAGACTCCTTTATCTCATTTAATGATTTTTTTAATACATTCAGCTTTGACAATGACTCTTCTAATTCAATTATCATATAAATACTCCCTTTTTAATTGCTGCTGTCTGCAAATCTTCCACAGCAGTTCTTGTATTTCTTTCCACTTCCACATGGGCAAGGATCATTTCTTCCTACTGTCTTCTTTTTTCTTATAGGCTTCTTCTTTATAGAATCATCCTCTCCCTGATTAGTGCTTACATTTTTCGCAATTCTCTCTCTTTCTGGTGCTCTTTCAATTTGTACATGGAACAAGTATTTTATAGTATCTACCTTGATGTTATATATCATCTCATTAAACATTTCGCTGCCTTCAAACTGATATGCCTGGGCAGGTTCCTGCTGTCTATAAGCCCTTAATCCTATAGCTCTCTTTAAATGTTCCATATCATCTATATGATCCATCCACCTTGTATCAACGACCTTAAGTAATATTACTCTCTCAAGCTCTCTCATTTGTTCTGGAGTAAACTCTTCTTCTTTTTCCTTATATAGTTTTTTACCTAATTCAATGTATTTATCTATTATCTCTTCATCGGAAAGGTTTATTATATCATCAAACTTAATAGTATCCTTTGGTACATAAACTTCTTCCATATAACTGATTATTTTCTTAACTTCATCTTCGAACTCTTCTTCCTGACCCGATATATGAGATTGTATAATTTCAGAAACTAATCCTTCGAGCATTCCATCTATTTGATCTTTAAGATCTATTCCTTCAAGTACTTCTGATCTCTGCTTATATATTATTTTTCTCTGTTTATTTATTACATCATCATACTGCAGCAATGTCTTTCTTATATCGAAGTTGTTTCCTTCAACTTTCTTCTGTGCATTCTCTATGGCATTAGTAACCATTTTGCTCTCTATTGCCTCGTCATCTCCAAGCCCAAGTTTGTCAACCATTCCCTTAAGCCTATCTGAGCCAAATATTCTCATTAAATCATCTTCAAGTGAAACATAAAATCTTGACTGTCCTGGATCTCCCTGACGACCTGAACGACCCCTTAGCTGATTGTCAATTCTTCTGGATTCATGTCTTTCTGTACCTATTATTTTAAGTCCGCCTAAGCTTACGACATTTTTCCCAAGCTTTATATCTGTACCACGGCCAGCCATATTAGTAGCAATAGTTACAGTTCCCTGTTCACCAGCATGAGAAATTATCTCAGCTTCTTTTTCATGATATTTAGCATTAAGTACTTGATGTGGGACACCCTTTTTCTTGAGCATATCCGACAGAAGTTCCGATTTTTCTATACTTACAGTACCTACAAGTACAGGTTGACCTTTCTTGTAAGTTTCATATATATCATCTGCAATAGCCTTGAATTTACCCTTTGCTGTTTTATAAACTAAATCCGGCAAGTCTTTTCTTATTAGAGGTTTATGTGTAGGTATAACTATTACATCAAGTCCATATATCTCTCTAAACTCACCTTCCTCTGTTTGTGCGGTACCTGTCATACCTGAAAGTTTATTGAATATTCTAAAATAGTTTTGATATGTTATAGTAGCAAGAGTTTTTGATTCTCTTTCTACCTTGACTCCTTCCTTTGCTTCTATAGCTTGATGGAGTCCATCACTGTATCTTCTGCCTTCCATCATTCTTCCTGTAAATTCATCTACTATAAGTACTTCTCCGTTCTTCACCATATAGTCCTTATCCCTTTTCATTATGTAATTCGCCTTTAAAGCCTGAACTACATGATGCTGCAATTCCATGTTTTCAGGATCTGCATAATTTTTCAAGTTAAAGAACTTTTCTGCTTTTGATACTCCTCGATCTGTCAGAAGTACTGCATTTGCTTTTTCATCTACTGTAAAGTCTCCTTTTTTCTCTTCAGGAATTTCAACGTCTCCTTTTGATTCTTCCTGTTTTTTTAAAGTTTTTGCAAAATGATCTGCCACTTTATAAAACTCAGTAGACTTTTCACCTTCACCTGAAATTATAAGTGGAGTTCTTGCCTCATCTATTAATATAGAATCCACCTCATCCACTATTGCAAAGTTAAGTCCTCTTTGAACTCTTTCTTCTTTATAAACAACCATATTATCTCTTAAATAGTCAAAACCAAATTCACTATTAGTTCCATAAGTTATATCACAATTATATGCTTCCTGTCTCTGGCCTTGATCCAAATCATGAAGTATAACTCCAACCTTTAAACCTAAGAATTCATATACAGGTGCCATAGTATCTCTATCCCTCTTAGCAAGATAGTCATTTACGGTAATTATATGAACTCCTTTGCCCGTGAGTGCATTCAAATAAGCTGGTGCAGTGGCAACAAGAGTTTTTCCTTCACCAGTTTTCATTTCTGATATTCTACCTTGATGAAGAACAACTCCACCTATAAGTTGTTCTTTATAATGCTTTAGACCTATAGTTCTGTCTGCTGCTTCTCTAACTACTGCAAAAGCTTCAGGCAATATTGAATCTAAAGTTTCTGCATTTTTTAATCTTTCTTTAAACTCATCTGTTTTAGCTCTAAGTTCTGCATCTGTTAACTTTTGCATATTTTTGTCTAAACTGTCTATTTTTTCTACTATGGGTACAATCCTCTTTACTTCTCTATCACTGTATGAACCAAATATTTTTTGAAAAAGTTTCATTATTTTCATCCTCACATGTTATTTTATAAATATATATACTTTATAGATTATATCATCTAATTATAAGCTATTCAACCAATACAAAGATAGTTTAATATATTATCCATAATTTTTAAATATAATCCATAAAATTTAATTTTTTAATAATTTATTTAGAAATCAAGAGAGGAAGCTGTATCCGGCTTCCTCTCTTGATTTTATGTTAAAATTCAGGTTCTATAAGTCCATAATCTCCATCTTTTCTTTTATATACCACATTTACTTCTCCGTTTTCTGCAGCTTCATATACAAAGAAATTATGTCCTAGAAGTTCCATTTGAAGAACTGCTTCTTCAGCAGACATTGGCTTTATTGCAAATTTTTTAGTCTTGACTATTTTGTGATCTTCTTTTTCTTCATCCTTCTGATCTGGTATGAATTGGAATTTTAAAGAATCTGATGAACGTTTTCTTTTTAGTAATTTTGTTTTCTGTTTTCTTATTTGACCTTCCAACTTATCTAAAACTAAATCAATTGAAGCATACATATCATCATTTTTTTCTTCTCCTCTAAGTATAACCCCTCCAAAAGGAATAGTAACTTCAATTATCTGTGTATTCTTTTGCACACTCAATGTAACATGAGCTTCTACATTAGGGTTGAAATACTTATCGAGTTTTGACAACTTTTTTTCCACTTTATCTCTCAATGCCTCAGTTACCGATATATTTTTTCCTTTTACAGTTATTTTCATATTTCCAGCCCCTCTCTTTTATCTCCCACTTATTAATAATATATAATTTTACATTATGTGTGGGTTTAGTATAATTTATATAATAAATATGTTATTTATATTTTAATACTGTTGAATTTAAATTACAATAGTATATTGATATATTAGATTTTAATTATTGGAACTGTTATCTACATACAGTTGTTCCGTATGTTTTTAATAAAAATATTATAAATAAAAATAGCCCTGGAATTAGCCAGGGTTACACAATTAAGCGCTAAAGATAATTAAGCTTTATACTGCTTTTGATATTGAATCTTTGTTTATATAAGAATCCTTATAAGTTGTCATATTATTATACAATCCAATAAAGTTAACATAAGAAAGAATAAAACCTATTCCACACAACAAAGATCCAAGTGAACCTGTCATAGTAATTAATTTTATGCCTCCATACATATAACCGCTACAAACAACTCCCAATACACCTAATAAAGTAAATAATATGCCTGTAATTTTCATTTAATTCACATTCCCTTCAATAAATTATTAACTGTTTAGTATTATAACAATCTATTTATAGCTTGTCGATGCTTATTATAAACAATAAAAAACGGATGCAAATATTTACAGTTAATATTTATATCATCTCTCATGTGATTTTCATCATTTTACTGCTTAATCTACATTTGTATACAAAACAGAATATAAGTCTTATTATTTTTTATAAAATTAATATAGCAGCCTTAAAAAAGACTGCTACATTGCACAGTTAGTGCATTGTCAAGTTAGCTGACCTGATTTTTGACCCCACACTCGCCTGCTGGAACTTTTGCTACCCGGAATCAACCTCTCACTAATAATCCTCTCGCAATTCTGCGGCAGGGCTTACTTCTAAACCGCACCATGCTCATTAAATATTTTATTCAACTTACGTGGATCGTTTTGCCTGCGACTGGCATCGACTTTCAATCACAAACCTAACTTAACATGATAATTATACCCTACTTTTTGCTCCAGTCAATATGGTAATTTTATTTGCTCCATTATTCTTTAATTCAAGTGCACAATAAAATGCCGTAGCACCAGTAGTTAATACATCATCAACAATTAGAACGTTTTTGTTTTTTATCAGACTTATATTCTTAAATCTAAAACTTCCTTTTATGTTTTCCCATCTTTCTCTTTTACTTAAACCTATCTGATCTTTTGTACTTTTAATTTTAGAAAGACATGAAATTACAGGCTTTTTTGTATACTCTTTTAAAATATTAGCTAGATATTCTCCCTGATTAAACCCTCTTCGCTTAAAATCTTTTTTAGTCATAGGAACATATGTAATAAAATCAAATTCCAATTTGTTTGCTTTTATACTGTTATACATATAGTCCGCTATTACATGTCCTGATCTAAAAGAACTTTTATATTTTAGCTTAACTATAAGTTCCATCATAGATCCTGAATAATATGCTCCACTATAGCAGTCAAATTTTAAAGTACCATTAACATTTCCTATTTCAGTCTTATCTCTGCAAATCATTATACTCTTCATACAATAATCACATATATATTTATCTGAATACAGTTCATTATTACAGAGTATACAATTTTCATTTCCAGAATAGATAACCGACAGTATACAATCCTTAAGATTTTTTAAACTTTCAATAATCCCATATTCCATGCTTCTTTATTGAAATTTCTAGTTATATATTTTGCCTTTTCCATGTCATCTGTTTCATAATTGGCTAAAAATATAACTTCACCTTTCAAATCTTTTTCACCTCTCACTACACTTGCACATAAGTATATAAATTTCTTATAATTAAAATTTGAATGATCAGCAAAATAAACCATTATATCTGAATTTTTTATATCAGGGCTTAAATATTTAAAACAATTTGTAATTAATATTGCATTATTTAAGTTTAAGAACTTATTGATTAGTTTTTTATCAGATCTGTTTTCAGTAAAACAAATTATATTTTTTAAAAAATGTTTGCAATAATCCTTTATATATAAATATACAGCTGTAATCTTCACTTCATCAGGTACAAATATTATAACTTTTCTTCCTGTACTTATAGACCATTTTATATAATCATAAATTACAAATGGAATATTTTTATTTATATCAAGTCTTGTAAGTATAGTTCTTGGTTCAATTATTGGAACTCTGTTATTTTTTACAGGAATAAGTATAGTCTCACAATTTTTTAGTATTTCTTCTATAGAATAAACAACCACTCTACTGTTTTTATTAGCTAATTCACTTAAAATATCTAATATTTCGTATCTGTTATGACATGGAAAACTGCTTATATCATCATATATTATCAAATCAAAATCTTTTTTTAAATTACAAGCTGTTTCAAAATTGCATATATTTAAATTTACAAAGCTGTATTTTTCCACATTTTTTATATACGCATAACTTTTAATATTAGTATACTTTTTTATATTTGATATTATATTTATTTCACTGGAATTTTCACCTGTTATATACAGTATTTTTTTATTTTCTTTCAGATATTTTTTTATAAGATCTATAAATACATATGTAGAATTATACGGAATAGATACTATATTTAAAAATTTTTTATTTTCGTTACTCCATTTAAGTATCATATCATTTATTTTCTTCTCCATAAAATCGACCTTTTTCCAAATCAGCATCTTCTTCACTCTCCATTATATCCATTATTCTGTTTTTTAATAACGAATACCTTTCAAAACTTTTATTGTTATCTATCATAAACTTAAATGCCTTTAAGTCTCCTACAAGTACTACCATCTGTTTTGCCCTGGTTATAGCAGTATATAACAGATTTCTGTTCATAAGAAAGCTTGATCCCATAAATACGGGCATTACGATTACAGGAAATTCACTTCCTTGACTTTTATGTATAGTTATAGCATATGCTAATTCAAGTTCATCTAAATATATATTGTCATATATTACTTTTTTTTCATCATCAAATATTACAGTTACTGTATCATTTTCTTTATCTATACTTTCTATATATCCTACATCACCATTGAATATGCCAAGCCCATCACATTCTTTTTTATCTTCAACTGACGTCCATTTTAAGGAGTAGTTATTTTTTGTCTGCATAACCTTATCTCCCACTCTGAATACAACTTCTCTAAATTGTTTTTCAGTCTTATTTGCAGTTTGGGGATTTAATATATTCTGCAGTTTTTTATTTAAATTAAAAACTCCAAGTAATCCTTTTCTCATAGGAGAAACCACCTGAATATGATTTAATTTATTCCATGATTTATTAAATCCCGGCAATCTCTTATCAACTAACTCAATTAATGTTGTCAGTATATTATCTTGATCTTTACATCTTATAAAGTAAAAGTCCTTATCTTTTTTATTTAAAAAAGGCATTTTGCCGGAGTTTATTCTGTGTGCATTTACTACAATCATGCTCTCTTTTGATTGTCTGAATATTTCTTTCAGCCTCACTACTTTAATACATTTGCTATCTATAAAATCCCTCAAGACATTTCCAGGCCCTACTGAAGGCAATTGGTCTGCATCTCCTACTATTATAAGTCTTGTTCCCAACGAAATAGCCTTTAAAAGATTGTTCATAAGAGTTATATCTATCATGGAAGCCTCATCTATGATTACTACGTCACATTCCAGAGGAGTTTCTTCACTTCTTGAAAATAACATTGCTTCTTCATCGCTTGATGCTCCCATTTCTAAAAGTCTATGTATAGTCTTAGCTTCTCTTCCCGTAGATTCCGACATCCTTTTAGCTGCCCTTCCAGTAGGTGCCGCCATAAAAACTCTCAGGTTTATTTTTTCAAATATTCGCGTTATGCAATTTATTATAGTAGTCTTGCCTGTTCCGGGTCCACCCGTTATTATTTCTACTCCATTTTCTACTGAGCCTCTTATAGCTTCCTTCTGTGATTCTGCAAATTCTATATTATTCTCAGTTTCAAACTTTTCAATTTCGTTTTCTACATCCAATTCTATCTTGTCATACTTGTTAAATTCTAAATACAGTATTTTCTTTGTTACACTTAATTCACAATAATAATAAACTGGTAAAAATACGCATACCTTATCCTGCAATTTTTCCAATTTTAATTTTCCTTTAACAGAACTGTCATATACATTTTCCTCTATTTCTTCCTTGGTAACACATAATACCTCTACTGCTTCTTTTATAAGCTTCTCAAGTGGCATATAAGTATTGCCAAAGCCACAAAATTTACTTACTACGTATTTAATTCCACTTTCAATTCTAAATGGAGAATTTGCTTCTATTCCAAAATTTCTAGCTATTCTGTCTGCAATTTTAAAGCCTATTCCTGATATTTCTTCTGTAAGTATATATGGGTTTTCTTTAACTATATTTATAGAATCTGTACCAAATTTTTTGTGTATCTTTACGCATTGATTTGGAGTTACTCCGTAGGTCTGAAAAAATAAAATTATATTTCTAACTTCACTTTGCTTTGAGTAAGATTTACAAATTAGATCTATTTTTTTCTTGCCTATACCCTCTATTTCCCTCAATCTCTCTATATGATTATCTAATATCTCCAAGGTACCTTCTCCAAATTTTTCTACTATTTTTCTAGCTGTAACAGGCCCAATGCCTGATATTGCCCCAGATGATAAATATCTTTCTATTCCAGTAGTAGTATTTGGTATTATTTCTTCAGCATATTTTATTTTAAATTGTTCTCCAAATTTTTTGTGAGTTACCCATTCTCCTGTTAATTTCAAGTTTTGTCCTTCCATTATAAATGGCACAATCCCTACTGCAGTTGTAATAGCATTTTTGGTTTTTAATTTAGCCACTACATAACCATTTTCTTCATTTTGATATACTATATCATCTACAATACCCTGTATCTCCTGCATAAAATCTCCCTACTTTTTTAAAAATAGTCAATTAAATATATATATAATTATATCACATTAAAATAACTTCAACTCAAAAAGCACGCATCATAAATGCGCGCTTTCTTTTATAAATATTTCTTTATTTCATCTACTTTATTTAGTTTTTCCCATGGAACATCTATATCCGTTCTTCCAAAATGTCCATAAGCAGCTACTTGTCTGTATATAGGTCTTCTCAAATTTAAATCTCTTATTATCGCAGCCGGTCTTAAATCAAATACTTTATTTATTATATCTACTATCTTGTCTTCTGATATTTTTCCAGTTCCAAAAGTATCTACAGTTATAGATACTGGTTTTGCTACACCTATAGCATATGCAAGCTGTATTTCAAGTTTATCGGAAACTCCAGCAGCTACTAAATTTTTAGCAACCCATCTTGCAGCATATGCAGCAGATCTATCAACTTTAGTTGGATCTTTTCCAGAAAATGCTCCACCACCGTGTCTGCCATATCCTCCATAAGTATCTACTATTATTTTTCTTCCTGTAAGTCCTGAATCACCCTGTGGTCCACCAACAACAAATCTACCAGTTGGATTTATAAAATATTGGGTTTTATCATCTAAAAGCTCTGGTGGTATAATAGGTTTTATAACATTTTCAATTATATCCTTCTTTATTTGATCCTGGGTAACTTGTGGATCATGTTGGGTAGATACAACTACAGTATCTATTCTAATTGGTTTATCATCTTCATACTCAACAGTAACCTGCGTTTTTCCATCAGGTCTTAAGTAAGATAAAGTCCCATTTTTTCTAACTTCTGCAAGTCTCTTAGCAAGTTTATGTGCCATACTTATAGGGAGAGGCATATATTCCGGAGTTTCATTTGTAGCAAATCCGAACATCATTCCTTGATCTCCTGCGCCTATAGTATCTAGCTTGTCTTTTTTTCCTGATTTAGCTTCAAAAGCTTCATTTACTCCCATAGCTATATCAGATGATTGCTCATCTATAGAAGATATTACAGAACAAGTATCACAATCGAAGCCATATTTAGCTCTAG
The DNA here is from genome assembly GCF_017874415.1 of Clostridium algifaecis. Classification (GTDB taxonomy): domain Bacteria; phylum Bacillota; class Clostridia; order Clostridiales; family Clostridiaceae; genus Clostridium_B; species Clostridium_B algifaecis. Next base: position 122,609 of record NZ_JAGGLM010000004.1, on the reverse strand, counting down.
TATAACCTATCTCCGATACAGTTTTTCTAACTATTTTTGGAATATCTACATAACATTTAGTTGATATTTCGCCCATAACTAAAATCATTCCTGTTGTAGTCACAGTTTCACAAGCTACCCTTCCTTGAGGATCTTGTTCTAATATAGCATCAAGAATAGCATCCGAAATTTGATCACACATCTTATCTGGATGACCTTCTGTAACTGACTCGGACGTAAATAGTTTTCTCATATCTTTTGCCTCCATTTTTGTAAAAATAAAAACCTCTTCGTAAGAAGAGGTTAAATAAACTTAACTACTCTCTTATCTTGCAGTATTACTGCAGGAATTGGCACCTTAGTAAACTTACTGGTTGCCGGGTTTCATAGGGCCCTTTCCCTCCACCTCTCTCGATAAGAGTTCTTTTTAATTATAAATTATAAAATAAAAAACACCAGATAGTGTTTTTTTATGGTGGAGGAAGATGGATTCGAACCATCGAAGTCAATGACAACAGATTTACAGTCTGCCCCCTTTAGCCACTCGGGAATTCCTCCATATTGGTGCTGGTAGTAGGAATCGAACCCACGACCTACTGATTACAAGTCAGTTGCTCTACCTGCTGAGCTATGCCAGCGCATTTATTAATAAAGTTTAGTAAAATTAAAACAGTTATTGGTGGGCACAACAGGGCTCGAACCTGTGACCCTCTGCTTGTAAGGCAGATGCTCTCCCAGCTGAGCTATGCGCCCAAATAATGGTGGAGGAAGATGGATTCGAACCATCGAAGTCAATGACAACAGATTTACAGTCTGCCCCCTTTAGCCACTCGGGAATTCCTCCATATTGGTGCTGGTAGTAGGAATCGAACCCACGACCTACTGATTACAAGTCAGTTGCTCTACCTGCTGAGCTATGCCAGCGCATTTATTAATTTATCCAAAATTGTTTAATTCATTTTCAAACCCATTAACGTATGTTAGTATACATTGTTAAGCGATATTTTTCAATTCTTATTTTATATCAAATTTTGATATTATTCATCAATTGCTCCTGATTTCTTATTTTTTCTCTTTAAATCGTATTTTAATGTTTATAACTCAATTTACAATTCTAATCTTTTAAACTCCATCATATAAATTATATATGATATTTTTAAATATTTAGTATTTATACAATTAATTGGTCATTAATATGTACTAAAAATATAAAAACATAAATTTAAAGAGGTGAAAGTAATTTGAATAAAGTTAAAGCTAACTATAAAAGCCCATTAGCATATTACAAATTAGCATATTTTTTAAAAAATTATATAAATAAAAATACAATTATAGTTTGTATTGGTACAGATAGATACATAGGTGACTGCCTTGGTCCCCTGGTAGGTACATTACTTAAATGTAAACACTTTCCGCTTCCAGTTTACGGCACAATCCAAGAACCAATACATGCACTGAATATTGATAATAAATTAAATGAGATAAAGAACAAACATTCAAATTACAATATAATAGGTATAGATGCTTGTTTAGGCGACATAGACAGTATAGGTGAAATTCAGGTAAGAGATTTTCCTGTCCATCCAGGAAAAGGTGTTGGAAAATCCCTTCCAAATGTCGGTGAATCTTCAATAATAGGTATAGTAGATTCAAATTGTAATGAAAATATATTCAATTCTACAAATAATATAAGGTTAAATTTAATTTTGTCAATGTCGAAAGTTATACTTTACTCATTAATTCATGCATATTATTTGTATTATAACAACGATATATTAATATAACTTTCTTTACACTAAAAAATCTAACTTATTAGAAATAAACTAATAAATTAGATTTTACGGTTTTCTAATCTACAAGTGTTATGCTGTCTCCATTAAAAGTTAGCTCCATTTTATCCAGATATTCCAGTACTTTGCCTGTACCTAATGCCACACATGTTACTGCATCTTCAGCTACATATACGGGAACGTTTGTAACTTGCTGTATTAGTTGATTTAATCCGTTTAGAAGAGATCCCCCTCCAGTCATAATAATTCCTTTACTTGCAATATCTGCTGCTAATTCCGGAGGAGTCTTCTCGAGTACTGCACGAGTAGTTTCTGCTATTGAATTTACAGTTTCTCTTAAGGCTTCTCTCATTTCAGCAGAAGACACTGTTACATTTTTAGGCAATCCTGTAATCAAATCTCGTCCTCTTATTTCCATTTCTGTTTCATCTTCACCTTTAAATGCAGAACCTATATTTATTTTTAATTCTTCTGCAGTTCTCTCCCCTATCATTAATTTATGTTCTTTTCTTATAAATTTAATTATAGATTCATCAAATTTATCTCCTGCTACCTTTATAGAAGACCTGACTACAATTCCGCCTAAAGAAATTACTGCTACATCTGTAGTTCCTCCGCCTATATCAATTACCATATTTCCTTCTGGCCTTGTTATATCAAGACCTGCTCCTATAGCTGCTGCCAGAGGTTCTTCAATTAAAAATACTTTTTTTGCACCTGCATTCTGTGATGCATCGATTACAGCTCTTTTTTCAACTTCTGTTGATTCACAAGGCACACAAACTACTACTCTAGGAGTAGTTCTCCTATGACCACAAGCTTTTCCTATAAAATATTTAAGCATCTTTTCGGTTACATCATAATCAGATATAACTCCATCTCTCAATGGACGTATTGCTACAATATTACCAGGAGTTCTTCCTATCATTTGCCATGCTTCTTCTCCTACTGCAAGTACTTTATTTTGGTTTTTATCTATAGCTACCACTGATGGTTCTTTTAATATTACACCTTTTCCTTTTAAATAGACAAGTACAGTGGCTGTACCTAAATCAATTCCCATATCAGTTCCTATACTAAAAAACATTCCTTTTTCACTCCTACTCTCCCTTACTTTTCGTTTGCGACATAAAATTATCTTCTTTTATTAATTTTACCATATTACAATCATAAAAGGAATGTTTTTAACCTTCAATAGCTTTATACTTCATTTTAGTTGCATTTCCTCCTCTAATATGTCTTTCTGCTTTATTGTAGTCCAATATCATTTTAGCCTGCACCGCAATTTGAGGATTTATTTTTGGAAGTCTTTCAGTCATATCTTTATGTATAGTACTTTTACTAACTCCAAAAACTCTCGCCGTCTTCCTTATTGTAGCTTTCGATCCTATTATATATTTAGCTACTTCTAAAACTCTTTCTTCAATGTAATCTTTCAAATAATTTCAACTCCTTTACTATCAGTTAACAGTACAGAATTAATAGTACTTAAATAAACTTTTTTACCAGCCATTTCTTCATAAATATAAAGAAATGGCTAAATATTAATATTTTATATATTTTCCTGGATCAACAAATTTATCTCCCTTTAAAACAGCAAAATGAAGATGATCTCCATACTTTTCATAAGCCGATCTAAGAGTCGTATTTCCTACAGATCCTATTACTGTTCCTTTTGTTACATTCTGTCCTTTAGAAACTTTCAAATTCCGGTCTAAATTTGAATAAACTGTTTTTAAACCATTTTGATGATTTATAATAACTTGAACTCCATCTTGAGTATCTGTATTTATTTCTTCTACTTTTCCATCCATTGCTGCAAATACTGACTTTCCAACAGAAGCTTGTATATCATATCCTAGATTTGGTCTATACGTATTTGTAGAACTCCAATATACTGGATTCTCCGAAAAAGCCCTTGCTATATTACCTTCTACAGGCTTTTGAAAAGCTGTGCTAACCAAATTTGATACACCTTTTGAAGGTTCCTGTTTTTGAACACTGTTGTTTGTTTTATTTTGTGTATTACTGTCTTTTTTAACTTGAAGGGCATTATCGTATTTTTTTTCTGCCTTTGCCGTTTCTCCATTACCGCTCTTCTGTGATATAGCTGCCTTATTTTCATTTGAAATTTCATTTTTATTGTTTTTAACTGTCAAAATAGCCGCTGCAGCTGCCACACACAAACAAATAAACAGAATTACATAAAAACCCTCTTTCTTAAAAAAATTAATTGGTCCTTTAATAAACTTTTTATCCATATGAACACCTCCTTTTTGTAGTTTGTCCAGAGAGTTACAAAAAATACATATTTTATAAAATTTTTTGTAAAAAAATTAGCAGCTATAATTTAGCTGCTAATTCTTATAATATATCGCTCATTTTCTGTATTTTTACTCCGCTATAATAATGATATAATATATCTCTATAATTTTTGCCTTTTTTAGCCATAGCATTGGCTCCCCACTGACTCATACCAACATCATGCCCATACCCAAGACATTGTATACGAACATTATTTCCAATAAAATTTATACTAAAATTAGATGAATTGATTCCCATTAAAGTTCTAAATTTTGTTCCAGATATAGTAATATAACCAAGTTTTATGTTTTTTACAGATCCACCCTCGGTTCTGCTTTCTATTTTAACATCGTTTTCCAAGTTTGAAACAGATAATTTGGAACTGTTGTAAGCAGAATTAATTTTATTTATAAATTCTCCTCTGGATATTTGCTTTTGAGTTTTATATTTAGGCGCTTTTTCTTCTCCAGGACTATCTACACTTTTTAAATATCCCTTATCATCATTAAATATCTCAAGAGCACTTTCAGTGCTTCCACTGCTTGTAGCAAAATAATATGGTTCTGTAACTAATTTGCCTTTATAAGTCAATATTTCTCCTTTTGTTGAATTTACTGCATCAGTTATCTTATTCCAATAATTGTTTCTGTCCTTATCAGACCATGTATTAAATCTATTATTTTTTGATACAAAAACCTGACATTTAGTATCATCAGATACATCTGCTCCAGTATTACTTTTATATTTTTTTCCACCATACTTCTCCATATGTGCTACTGCAAAAGTTCTAGCAGCTACAGCCTGAGCTTTAAGTGCCTCTTCTGAAAACTCAGCAGGCATTTCTCCAGCTACAACTCCCGTTACATATTCTTCAATAGGTATCTCTTTTACTTTATTTTGCTTTGTTATATAAACTTTTATATTTCCTCCATTATTGTCATTAAAAATTATACTTTTTGATTTCATAAAAAATCCAGGCAAATTTGTGTTTTTGTCATTAGAACTTCCCAAAATAAAAGACAATGCAATTATAAAACTTGTACACATAAACACTAAAATAAATATTCTTTTTAATATCAGTATAATACTTTTCCTCATTAGACTCCTTTCATAATTTTACCTGTATCATAAAAATATGCTTTATAATAATTATTATTTACACTTATCCATTTGTAAATAATATAATTATATGGAAAATAAGGAATAAATATTACTTTAATTTACTCTTTCTATATCAGCACCCAATAATTTAAATTTCTCTTCAATGTTTACATATCCTCTATCTACATGATATATGTCTGATACTTCAGTTTCACCTTCTGCTGCAAGCCCACATAATATAAGTGCTGCACCTGCCCTTAAATCTGTAGCTCTTACCTTAGCACCTGTAAGTTTGGAAATGCCTTCAACAACAGCACTCCTTCCATCTATTTTTATATTAGCTCCCATTCTTTTCATTTCTGCGGCATGCATAAATCTGTTTTCAAAAATCGTTTCCGTTATTATACTAGTACCCTTAACAGTACATAGAAGTCCTGTAATTTGTGATTGCATATCAGTTGGGAATCCTGGATAAGGCATGGTTTTTACATCTATATGTCTAAGTTCTCTGTTTCCATCTACAATCACACTGTTTCCTTTTGGTTCTATATATATACCAGCCTCAGTCAATTTTGCAATTATTGGTTTCAAATATTCAAAATTAACTCCATTTATTTTAAATTTACTCCTTGTTATGGCTGCTGCTATCATAAATGTACCACATTCTATTCTGTCGCTTATAGGTTTATATGTGGTTCCTTTTAAACTTTTAACACCTATTATACGAATAGTATCAGTACCTATGCCCATTATATTTGCTCCCATACTATTTAAAAATCTTCCTAAATCAGCTATTTCAGGTTCCTCAGCTGCATTTTCTATTATAGTTTCTCCTTCAGCCATAACAGCTGCCATAATTATATTTTCGGTAGCTCCTACAGATGGAAAATCTAAGTATACGTTGCTTCCTACAAGTTTTTTGGCAAATGCCTCCACATAACCATATCCAACATTTATCTTTGCCCCAAGAGCACTTAATCCTTTTATATGCAAATCTATTGGTCTTGTTCCAATATTACATCCTCCTGGCAAAGATATTTTAAAATGTCCAAATCTGCATAGCATCGGGCCCATAATCAAAAAAGAAGCTCTCATTTTTTTTACCAATTCACTATCAGGCATACAGTCTTTAATATCTTCAGTATCTATTATTACTTTGTTTTCAATTTTATTTATATCAACCTTTGCTCCAATACTTTTTAATATATCAATTATTACAAATACATCCTCCAGCATTGGCACATTATTTATTACACACTTATCACCATTTAGTATACAACCAGCTATAATCGGTAATACAGAATTTTTAGCAGAACTTATTTGTACTTCACCATGTAATTTTCTTCCACCTCTGACTACTATCTTACTCATTTATGGTCCTCCATTCTATAATTTGTGATATGTTTTTTGTATATTAATTTAATAAATGCAGTGTATCAATATGTTTCTATAATTTCTGGTGTTCCCATTATTATATAAGTCCCGGTAGAATAATGAACAACTGAAAAATTAAAATCAACTGGCTTTCCAGCACTATAAATTTTCTCATATTGTCCTGTATAAGTAGTAGATGTATAGCCATTTTCTAAAGTTTCAGTCTTTATATTACTGTCTCCAATATCTTTTAGGCATTTTATCACTTTATTGTATGCACCATTTATATTATTATTTTCTATTTTTACCTTTATATACTTGTAATAGATAATTTTTGTATTATAATCTTTCAATATGGAATCCAAATTACTATTCAATTTATAAAGCGAATATTTATTATCCTGTTTCACTATATCTACTTTCACAATATTGTGATTTGAATATCCAGTACTTTGTATATTGCCATCTATGGAATTCCCATGAAATTCTATAGAATAACTTTCACTATTGCTAGAACTTTTCTTAACTAAATTATTATTTTCATTTAGTTTTTTGAATAATTCATTTACAGTTTTTTCTCTTGAATCACTGTTGTTAAATTCAGCCATAATACCATATTCTATAATTTTTCCATTTGTTGCCTTGATTATATTTTTAAATAAGTCCGCTTTGTTGCTTGACCTGTTTTCTTTTTTGTAAAAAGACATCTCATCTGAATTGCTTTTATCATCAGTATCTAACTTATATGCCAAAGATTTAACTGATAAAGACATTATACATACTATGCATAATATAACTGAAATGATAATTTTTTTATTCATAATCCATCCTCCCCTTTACACTCTTTAAAATTATGGACAGATATGAACATATTATTCAATTTTCTACAATTTATATTTACAATATTAATATAGATATGTTCACTATTAATATATAATTAATTTAATTATATTGTGAATGTATTTTTTTGCAAAAAATAGGCACAGAGTAAAAACTCCATGCTCATTTATAATTCATATATTTAATTATTATTTTAAATTAATTCTAGCCAGAGCCCTTGCTAATGACATCTGAGCTCTTTTTACATCTATTCCGTTTTTCTTATCGTGTAATCTCTCCTCTGCCCTATTTCTGGCCGCTTCTGCCCTCTTTAAGTCCACTTCTTCAGGCCATTCACAAGCATCACAGAGAATTTTAAGTTCATTATTTTTTACTTCAAGTATTCCAGTAGAAGTAAATGCTTTTAACTTCTTACCATCTTTCTGTGTAATCTCAGTAGCAGTAGGTTGAAGGGTAGTTATTAAAGGCATATGATTTGGAAGAATAGCAATACTACCTTGTATACTTTCAGTTATTAGTTCTACCACTTCTCCCCTGTAGAAATCTCTTTCAGGAGTAAGGATAGTCAATTTTAAAGCTTCTGACATATTAATCTCCCTCTTGTAATTTATTAATTTTTATTCATGCTTTTAGCAGCTTCAACAACTTCTTCTATAGTTCCTTTAAATAGAAAAGCTGTTTCTGGTAAATCATCATATTTTCCTTCAAGAATTTCTTTAAAACCTCTTATAGTTTCTTTTATTGGAACATATTTACCTTTATACCCTGTAAATTGTTCTGCAACAGAGAATGGCTGTGATAAAAATCTCTGAATTCTTCTGGCTCTTATAACTACCAATCTATCTTCTTCTGAAAGTTCATCTACACCAAGTATTGCTATTATATCTTGAAGCTCACTATATCTTTCAAGTATATGCTTGACATCTGATGCTACTTTATAATGTTCTTCTCCTACAATTCTAGGATCCAGTATTCTTGATGTAGATTCAAGTGGATCCACTGCAGGATATATACCAATTTCTGATATAGATCTTGAAAGAACTGTTGTTGCATCAAGATGTGTAAATGTTGTAGCTGGTGCCGGATCTGTTAAATCATCTGCTGGAACATATACTGCTTGAACAGATGTAATAGAGCCCTGTTTAGTGGATGTTATTCTCTCCTGCAGAGCACCCATTTCAGTTGCTAGCGTTGGCTGATAACCAACCGCACTAGGTATCCTGCCAAGAAGTGCTGAAACTTCCGAACCAGCCTGAGTAAATCTAAATATATTATCTATAAATAGGAGTACATCCTGCCCCTGGTCTCTAAAATATTCTGCCATGGTAAGTCCAGTAAGCGCAACTCTCATCCTTGCTCCTGGTGGCTCATTCATCTGTCCAAATACAAGTGCTGTCTTTTTTATAACTCCAGATTCCTGCATTTCATAATAAAGATCGTTTCCTTCTCTTGTTCTTTCTCCAACACCTGTGAAAACAGATAGTCCACCATGTTCCTTAGCTATGTTGTTTATAAGTTCTTGTATAAGAACTGTCTTACCAACACCGGCTCCTCCAAATAATCCTATCTTTCCACCTCTCTGGTATGGTGCAAGAAGATCTATAACCTTAATACCAGTTTCAAACATTTCAGGTTTAACAGATTGGTCTTCAAAACTTGGTGCCTGCCTATGAATAGGATAATATTTATCAGCTTTTACTTCTCCATTTTCATCAATCGGCTGTCCTAACATATTAAAAAGTCTTCCCAAAACCGGTTGCCCTACAGGTACCGATATAGGTGCTCCAGTATCTATAGCATCCATGTTTCTTACTAATCCATCTGTACTTTCCATTGATATAGTTCTTACTATGTCATCACCCAAATGTTGAGAAACTTCTGTGACAACCTTTTTGTCTCCTAATTGTATATCTATGGCATTGTATATATTAGGAAGGTTTTCTGTGCTAAATTTTATATCTACTACAGGTCCTATAACCTGAACAACTTTGCCTATATTTGGCATTAATGTCCCTCCTTACTTAAGAGCTTCTGCTCCTCCAACTATTTCAGTTATTTCCTGCGTTATAGCAGATTGTCTTTCTCTATTATATTTAAGATTTAATTTATCCAATAGGTCATTTGCATTTTTAGTTGCACCATCCATGGCCGTCATTCTAGAAGCCTGTTCACTGACTTTGGAATTTATCATACAATTAAGTAATTTCTGTTTTAGGTGAAGTTTTACTACATCATCTAACATTTCATCTATGGATGGTTCAAACTTTACAATAAAATTTCTTTCTTCCGCTTTGTCACCTTTAAGTGGAAGCAACTTTTCAACAATTACATTCTGTCTTACAGTTGAAATAAACTTAGTATAAACTATATTAACTTCTCCAATTTTGCCACTTCTATAAAGATCTAAAGCTTTATACACTATAGTATCCACTTCTTTCATTGTAGGTATATCTGGAATATCAACATATTCTGCTTCAGTACTATATTTAAGTCTTTTAAAATACATTCTTCCTTTTTGACCTACAACTATCAAGGAATTATTTTCTTTATCCTTTGACATAACAGCATCGGCTTCATTTACAACGCTGGCGTTAAAGCCTCCACACAATCCTGTATCTGAATTTAAAGCAATATAAAGTTTAGCTTTACTTTTATTACCATCTATATAAATATTTTTTTCCTCTGCACCCAAGACAAACTCATTTACAATAGATGTGAAAAGCTTACAGTATTCATTATTTGCCTCAAGTTTTTTTCTAACTTTTCTAAGTTTAGAGGTGGCAATAAGTTTCATGGCATTTGTTATTTTCTGAGTACTGGTTATTGATTTTATCCTTCTTTTTATTGCAACAAGTCCTGCTCCTGCCATATTTCACCTCCCGCAGAGGAAATTAAGCCTCTGCTAAAAATATTTTTTTAAATTCTTCTATAGCATTACCAAGTTTATCACTTAATTCATCAGATATAATCTTCTTTTCTCTGATTTCTTGTCCTATCTCATTATGATGTGTACCCATATAATCCATGAATTCATTTTCGAATTCTACAATTTTTTCAACCGGTACATCCATAAGATGATTTCTACCAGCTGCAAATAATATCATTACCTGATTTTCTACAGGCATTGGTCTATATTGAGGTTGTTTTAATATCTCCGTTAACCTCTTACCTTTTTCAAGTCTCCTCATAGATTCCTTGTCAAGATCCGATCCAAATTGGGCAAATGATGCAAGTTCCCTATACTGTGCCAGATCCAATCTCAAGGTACCTGCTACCTGTTTCATGGCTTTAATTTGTGCATTACCACCAACCCTTGATACTGATATACCTGCATTTATAGCCGGTCTCTGTCCAGCATAAAAAAGCTCTGTCTCAAGGAATATCTGGCCATCAGTTATAGAAATAACATTTGTTGGTATATATGCAGTAACATCTCCTGCCATAGTTTCTATTATCGGCAGAGCTGTAAGTGATCCTCCACCTAATTTATCTGAAAGCTTTGCAGCTCTTTCAAGTAATCTTGAATGTAAATAGAATACATCTCCAGGGTATGCTTCTCTTCCTGGTGGTCTACGAAGTAATAATGACATCTCTCTATATGCAACTGCATGTTTGGACAAATCATCATATACTATAAGAACATCCTTTCCTTTATGCATAAAATATTCACCCATAGAACACCCTGCATAAGGAGAAATATATTGAAGTGGTGCTGAATCTGACGCTGATGCTGATACAACTATTGTATAATCCATAGCACCCATTTCAGTCAGGTCATTTACTATATGTGCTACAGTTGACTGTTTCTGTCCTATTGCTACATAAATACATATTACATCTTTTCCTTTTTGATTTATTATTGTATCCATCGCAATAGCAGTTTTTCCTGTTTGTCTGTCTCCTATTATAAGTTCTCTTTGCCCTTTTCCTATTGGTATCATTGAATCTATAGCTTTTAGTCCTGTTTGGAGTGGTTCCTTAACTGATTGTCTTGTTATAACTCCTGGAGCTATAAGTTCTACAGGCCTGGTTTCATGTGTCTTAATAGGGCCTTTTCCATCAATAGCCTGACCAAGTGAATTTACAACTCTACCCATAAGTTCTTCTCCTACAGGTACTTCCATAACCTTTCCTGTTCTTTTAACTGAATCTCCTTCTTTTATTCCCTCTTCAGAACCTAAAAGAACACATCCTACATTATCTTGTTCAAGATTTAAAGCCATTCCATAAATATCATTTGGAAATTCTAAAAGTTCTCCTGCCATACACTGATTAAGGCCATAAACTCTGGCAATACCATCACCGATTTGAATTATTGTACCTGAATCAACTGTTTCTATTTTTTTCTCATACTTCTGTATTTCATCTTTTATAATTGAAGTTATCTCTTCAGGCTTTATATTCATAGGCTCACCTCTATTCTCCCTTAAGCATTATTTTTTTCATTTCAGAAAGTTTTGACTTTATGGTACCATCAATTATTTCATTGTCTACCTGAATATAGACTCCACCTATTATACTAGAATCTAATTCTTCCTGAAGCAAAACTTTTTTATTAAACTTCTTTTCCAATTTATCAGTTAAAGCTTTCTTTTCATCATCATTTAAAGATATAACAGTCTTTACTTTTGCAATAGCAGTATTATGCCTATCCAGATATATATTTTCCATCTCTCTAAGCTTTCCTTCAATTTCATCAATTCTTCCCTTTTCTATGAGAACCAATAAAAATGAAAGTATATCACCGTCAACTTTATCCTTAAAAATTTCAGTAAACATTTTCTTTTTTACAGATGTACTTACTTCGGGATGTTCTATAATTTCTATAAACTTATCACTATTTTTTATAATAGATACAACTTGCCTTAATTGTTCTAAGTATTCTTCTACTTTTCCTTTTTCTTCTGCAACTTCGTAAAGTGCAAGAGCGTATCTCCTATCTAAATATTCATGCATAGTTAGATACCTACCTTAGCTATAAAGTCATCAATAAGTTTTCTGTGCTGTTTTTCATCAATAGAGCCATCCAGCGCTTTTGATGATACCAATAAAGCGAGATCAACCACCTGGTTTTTTATATCAGCTTGAGCTTTTTCTTTTTCTCTATTAGCCTCAATTTTAGCTCTATCTAGAATCAACTGTGCCTCATTCTTGGCATCTTTTATTACATCTTCAGAAACTTTTTCAGCTTTATTTTTATATTCCTCAACTATAGATTTACCTTCTTGTTTTGAATTTTTAAGTAGCTCTTGATGTTGAGACAACATTTGTTTTGATTTTTTTTCATTTTCATCGGCATCTTTTATTTTTAAATTAATTTCATCCTGCCTTTTCACAATAGTATTGTTCACAGGTTTAAAGAAAAAATGTTTCAAAATAAAATATAATACAACAAAGTTTACAATTGTTATAATAACTGTAGACCAATCAATTTGCATAACAAACTTCAATCCTCCCCTCTAAATATATATGTAAACTGGTGAGGCAACTATATATCAAACTTTAAATACTAAAATAAGAGCTATCAATAATGAATATATAGCTGTTACTTCTGATAATGCTGCACTTACAAAGAATGTACTTAGTATTTTACCACTTGCTTCCGGCTGTCTTGATACTCCCTCAACTGCTTTTCCAGCTGCGGTACCAACTCCAATACCTCCTCCTAAGCATCCTATAGCAGCTAGACCTGCACCAATTGCTGCCATACCCGATATAAATGAATTTGCATCTATATTCATAATAAAAATCCTCCTTAAAATAATAAATAATAATTAATTTTAATTGCTTTACTCTTCTGCTATAACTTTTATATTCATCATAGTAAGCATAACAAATACTATCATTTGTATTGATCCATCAAATAAGTCAAAAAAAGCATGAAAAGGAATTGGTATTAATAATTGTGAAAACCAAGCTATATGACCCAATCCTTTATATACCATTCCAATAATTACTGCTCCTGCTGTCATATTACCAAACAGTCGCAAGCTTAATGAAACTGGCAGAACTATTCTTTCCACAACATTAAGTGGTAATAATGGAACTGCTGGATGAGCATAAGCTATAAAATAATGCCCCAGCCCAATTTTTTTAATTGCATTAAATTGAACTAATACAAAGGTTATAAGTGCTAACCCCACTGCTACACTCAAATCTTCTGTTGGGGCTCTTACTCCTATAATTAGTGGAGCAATATTCATTACTATAATGTATATTGCAAGAGTTCCTACATACGGTACAAATGAACTGTACTCTTTTCCCATGTTGTCTTCAACTAGATTTTTTATTCCTTCAAAAATCATTTCAACAACACTTTGTTTTTTATTCGGTACTTTTTCCATATTGCGTGTAAAAATTTTTGCCAAAATAGCCAGTATTACAATAATTGCCCATTGTACAAGAACACTAGAGGTTATTGGTATCTTTAAAGCCCCAAAATGTATCAAAAACAATGGTGAAAAGCTTTCCACTCCATCACATCCCTTCTTAAAATTGATGTTATTTGTTTTTAATAACTGAATATATATATATTCCCATTAAATGAGAAGTATATCCAAATAAGTATGCTATAGTATAATATTTATTGCATTTAAAAATATAATAACCTATTCCCGCTGCAATTACAATTCTTAAAATAAAACTTATCATGTATAATGATGCAGATGAATTTTTAAATTTTTCAAATGCTAATCCACCTAATGTACCATTTATAAAAAAATTAAGTACAGCTATAATCATTCCCAACATGATAAACAATCCATAGTTTTTAAATAAAATTTGCACTATAATTCCCAAAATAATTCCAAAGAACAAATTAATTATTGATACCTTTTTCATCATATACACAATATCTCTGTTCATTAAGTTCCTCCGCCAATTATTGATTACTAACAATTATTGATTACTAACAATTATATACCTTTAAGTCATAATCTAAAAGGTTTATTTTTACTTTAATTACTTATCTTTTTTTAGTTTTAGTCAGTTTTCTTTATATTACATTATAATTACTCATTAAATTGTCAATTATAAACTCAACTAAAATAGCTATAAAAAGTAAAGCAGATATTTATACAATATCTGCTTTACTCATATCTAACATATTCTAATTTATTCTATCTTTCAACTATTATTGCAGTTCCCATTCCGCCGCCTATACATAATGTAGCTAGACCACGTTTTGAATCTCTCTTTTTCATTTCATAAAGTAATGTTGTAAGTATTCTTGCGCCTGAAGCTCCAATTGGATGTCCAAGAGCAACTGCTCCACCATTTACATTTACTTTGCTCATATCAAATTTCAAGTCTTTAGCAACTGCTAAGCTCTGAGCTGCAAATGCTTCATTTGCTTCTATTAAATCTAAATCATCTACAGTTAAATTAGCTTTTTCAAGTGCTAATTTTGTAGCATAGAATGGTCCATATCCCATTATCTGAGGATCTAATCCCTTTGAACCATAAGAAACTATTTTTGCAAGTGGTTTTATTCCAAGTTCTTTAGCTTTATCAGCACTCATTACAACAAATGCTGCTGCTGCATCATTTATACCTGAAGCGTTACCTGCTGTAACTGTTCCGCCATCTTTCTTAAATGCTGGCTTTAATTTTGATAATGTTTGAGCTGTTGTACCAAATCTAGGGAATTCATCAGTATCAAATACTATTTCTCCCTTTTTTCTATCCTTTATAACTACTGGAACTATTTCGTCCTTAAATCTTCCACTCTCTATAGCTGCTTGTGCCTTTTGTTGTGATGATGCTGAGAATTCATCCTGCATTTCTCTTGTTATTCCCCATTTTTCAGCTACATTTTCAGCTGTCATTCCCATATGATAGTGATAGAAAGCATCCCACAATCCATCATTTACCATTGCATCTACTATTTTGCCATCAAACATTCTTTGTCCCCATCTTGCACCTGGAATTACATATGGAGCAGCGGACATATTTTCCATTCCACCAGCTATAACGATATCATCATCGCCAGCTTTTATAAGCTGAGCTGCTAAACTTACTGCTCTAAGTCCTGAACCACAAACCTTGTTCAATGTAAAAGCTGGAACTGTATTTGGGATTCCTGATTTTATTAATGCCTGTCTTGCTGGGTTTTGTCCAAGTCCTGCTTGAAGTACATTTCCCATTATAACTTCGTCTACAGCTTCTGGTTTAATATTAGCTCTTTTTATTGCCTCTTTTATAACTATAGCACCTAATTCAACTGCTGGTACGTTCTTTAAGCTTCCACCAAATTTTCCTATTGCTGTTCTAGCTGCACTTGCAATAACTATTTCTTTCATTGTTCTTCCTCCTAAACTTTTTTATATATTTTTATTTTAAATTTAAAAATTTAATTTAATTACAAACTCTTCTTTCAATATCTTAATTATACTAGTTAATTAAAAAATTATCAATGTTTTTGTTAAAAAAAACACAAAGTTTTGCAATAGAATAGTTAGAAAACTTATTTTTCTAACTATCTTTTCTTACTCTGGTTTTATTATATACCATTTTAATTCTATTTTCAATAATATAATCCATATTATTTATGTAAATAATTAAATTCCCTATATTTTCCCTTTTGTAGATTGAAATATTCAAGTATAGCATCAGCAATTCTAACAGAAGCTTTTCCATCGCCATAAGGATTTATAGCTTTGCTCATTTTTTCATACTCTTTATTATTTCGTATAAGCTCATTTCCATTTTCAACTATTACACTTCTGGAAGTTCCAACAAGTTTTACCGTACCAGCTTCTACTGCTTCAGGTCTTTCCGTAACATCTCTTAAAACAAGTACCGGTTTTCCAAGGTGAGGGGCTTCCTCCTGCAATCCACCAGAATCTGTCATTACCATATAACATTTGTTCATTAGGTTATGTGTTTCATCCGTATCAAGCGGTGGAAGAAGATGCACTCTTTCTACACCTCCAAGTATTTTATATACTACATCTTTTACAATAGGGTTCAAGTGAACCAAATATATTAATTCTACATCATCATTTTTTTGTACTATTTCTTTTAGGGCCATGCAAATATTTTCTATTCCCTTTCCCCAATTTTCTCTTCTATGTGCTGTTACCATTATAACTTTATTATTTTCATAATCTATATTATTCAATTCATTATTGTTAAATTCATAACCGTTTGTTACTGTAAATCCCATAGCATCAATAACAGTATTTCCAGTCACAAATATTTGATCTTTATTTACTCCTTCTTTAAGCAAATTATCCCTTGCTCCTGGAGTAGGTGCAAACTGCAAATCCGCTATAGTTCCTGTAAGCTTTCTATTCATTTCTTCAGGGAAAGGAAAATACTTGTTATAAGTTCTAAGACCAGCTTCTACATGTCCTACTTTTATCTTTTTATAAAAGGCAGCAAGTGCCCCTGCAAAAGTAGTTGTTGTATCTCCATGAACAAGTACTAAATCAGGTCTTTCAGTTTCAAATATTTCATCAAGTCCTTCAAGCACTTTATTTGTTATGCCTGTTAAACTTTGTTTATTTTTCATTATGTTTAAATCAAAATCAGGTTTTATATTAAACAAGTTTAAAACTTGATCAAGCATCTGTCTGTGCTGAGCCGTAACACAAACCTTGTTATCTATAACTTCTCTCCTTTCCAGTTCTTTTATAAGTGGTGCCATCTTTATTGCTTCAGGTCTAGTACCAAATATAGTAATAATTTTTAATTTAGCCATATATATACCTCCATTTTTATGGATTCATTTATAATAAATCATTTATTCTTTATGTTTAAAAAATCCAGCCTTCCATGCTATTATGACGAGTACCACCATAACTGCTGCAAGAACAAAATAAGATTTTTGTGGATTTACCTCCATTGCTATTATAGAAAGACTTCCAAGTATTGCACTTATAATATACATTGTAATAACTGCCTGTTTTTGATTAAGTCCCATGTCAAGAAGTCTGTGGTGAAGATGCCCTCTATCTGCTTGCATAATAGGTTTGCCATTTATTTTTCTTCTTATCACAGCGAATAACATATCATATATTGGTATTCCAAGTGCAAGTATAGGAACAGCAATTGAAAAAGCTGCTGCTGCTTTTATCGCACCTTCTATTGATATAGCTGAAAGCATAAATCCTAAAAGTTGTGAACCTGTATCACCCATAAATATAGTTGCAGGATTAAAATTGTATGGTAAAAATCCAATTATTGCGCCTGAAAATATAAGTATAAGCATAGCAGCTTCATTTCTTCCATTTAAAAGTGCTATTATAAAAATTGTAATAGATGATATAAGTGCTATTCCAGCTGCTAAACCATCTAATCCATCAATCAAGTTCATAGCATTTGTTATTCCCACTACCCAAATTATGGTAAATGGTATAGATAACATACCTATATTTATAAATTCATAAATTGGATTAAGTGGATTTGTTATAATAGTTATTTTTATTCCAAAATATATTAGAACCAATGTTGCCGATATTTGAAATAATAATTTGCACCAGGGTTTTATATCGTATTTATCGTCTATAACGCCACCAATTACTATTATAGTAGAGCCTAATATTAATCCCTTTTCAGAGCTTGTAAGTGGTCCTTTATTCAATATAAGTGTTATCAAAAATGAAATATATATCCCTAAGCCGCCCAGAAGCGGGATTGGCTTATTATGTACTCTTCTACTATCCTTCGGTATATCTATAACCTTCAATTTCACTGCAAGTTTTTTAACAAGCGGTGTAAGTATAGCTGAAATCACTATTGAAATTACTGCAAGCATATATATATTGTTCATGAATTAACCTTCCTTATCATATGTTGCGTTATTTTCGTGCTATCTTCTCTAATTTAATTTTTGGTGCATGCTCAAACCAATTGACTTCAGGAGAATAATCCTCACAAAATACTACTCTTTCTATACCACAGGTAATTATAAGTTTTTGACATTCCGGGCATGGCATATGAGTAACATATAATGTAGCACCTTCTCTATCATCGGGGGATACCTCTAAAAGACAATTAACCTCTGCATGAATTGTTCTTATACAATGATTGTTTTTCATAAAACATCCTACATCGTCGCAGTGATCCAACCCTTTCGGACTTCCATTATATCCCGTTCCTTTAATTCTTCTATTTTTAACCAAAACTGCTCCTACATGAAGTCTTGGACAAGTACTTCTTTCCGATACTTGAAAAGCAATATCCATAAAATAGTTATCCCAATCTTTTCTCATAAAAATTATCTCCTCGGTAAAACATATAATACTAATTATAAACTATAAAGATAGTTTTTTAAAGAATTCTACACTCATTATTAAAACAAAGACCTTTGAATTAATCAAAGGTCCCTAAGCAGTTATTTTGTTCCATAAAGTCTATCTCCAGCATCGCCGAGTCCAGGAACTATATACCCGTTTTCATTTAACTTCTCATCCAAAGATCCTATATACACATCCACATCAGGATGTCTTTCTGTAACTTTTTTTATTCCTTCAGGAGCAGCAATCAAACACATAAGTCTTATACTTTTAGCTCCTTTTTTCTTTAAAAGTTCTATAGCATCTCCAGCCGAACCACCAGTTGCAAGCATAGGATCTGTTACAATTACTTCTCTTTCACCAATGTCCTGTGGAAGCTTGCAAAAATATTCTACAGGTTTTAGAGTTTTTTCATCTCTGTAAAGTCCAATATGTCCGACTTTTGCTGCCGGAATAAGTTTAAGCATTCCACCAACCATTCCAAGTCCTGCTCTAAGTATAGGGACTATTGCAACCTTTTTTCCTGAAAGCATCTGGCATATAGTTTTACATATAGGTGTCTCTACTTCAACTTCCTCTGTTTCAAGATCCCTTGTAACTTCATATGCCATCAACATAGCTACTTCTTCTACAAGTTCCCTAAAATCTTTTGATCCTGTATTTTTATCTCTTATAAGAGATAGCTTATGTAATATAAGTGGATGTTTTATTTGTGTTACTTTACTCATTTCTACTCCTCCATCTATTTTCTATATCTGTAATTTTATCAATTCTTCTCTGATGTCTTCCTCCCTGAAATTCTGCACTTAAGAATGTATCTACTATATCATTTGCAAGTCCAGCTCCTACAACTCTCTGTCCAAGTGCCAATATGTTTGCATTGTTATGTTCCCTGCAAGCATGAGCACTAAATGTATCACTGCAAAGTGCTGCCCTTATGCCTGGAATCTTATTTGCAGATATGCTTATTCCTATACCTGTTCCACATACCAATATTCCAAATTCACAGTTTTTAGAAACTACCTGTTCCCCAACCTTTTCTGCAAAATCAGGATAATCGCAAGAATCTTCGGAGAATGTACCAAAATCCTTGAATTCTATATTTTGAGATTTTAAATGCTCCATTATTTCCTTCTTTAAAGGAAAACCTGCATGATCACTTCCTAAAGCAATTTTCATAAAAATACCTCCAAAATTATTTATTTGTTATATGCTGCCTAATTATTATTAAATATATTACGGGATTATTGAAAATCCCCAAAAAAAGAAGATAAAAACATTAAGCAATGCCTGTATCTTCTTTTATTTTCTTTAATAATAATAAAATGCTATCTTCAATTTCTTTATAGGTAGACCTATAAATTCTCATATCCCCGCCAAAAGGGTCTGTTATATCTCCATTCAAACAAACTATTTCTTTTAATGTAAATATTTTATCGTGAAAGTCTTTAAAATTCTCTATAAGTTTATACTTTATGTATTCCGTCATAGATAAAATTAAATCCGCATCTTTCATGATATTTTCTGTGAGCCCTACCGCTTTTCTATTGCTTATGTCAACTTCAATAAATTCTTTAATAACCTTTGAAGAGTTAAGAGATGCTTTGCTATTTGGAACTACAGATATTCCTGCTGATTCTGCTATGACTTCATCTATATCGCAAAATTTATTAAATATAGCTTCTGCCATACAGCTTCTGCATGTATTACCAGTACAAACAAATAGAATTTTTTTCATATTAACTCTCCTTGCAAACAAAATTATAATTAACTTAAACTGTTGTAATATCAAAGCCTGCAGATTTTTGGAGCCTATTCATTACGGCTACACCTATTCCTTCTTCGCAAAAAGCTTCTGAAATTATTATATCTACATTTTTATCATCGAAACTCCTTAAAGTTTCAAAAAGGTTTTTAGAAATCTGAACCATATTTTTTCTACTTCCAAGAGATATTATAACACCATTTTTATAATATTCTTTAGTCTCATCCGTAGCCATTATACCTACTTTTTTATCTTCATCTATATAATTTTGCACCATTTCATTAATTTTTGCAATAGTTTTTTTCAAATCTCCCCGAACTATTTTAACTTTAGCCTTTGGAGCATAATGTCTATATTTCATTCCTGGAGCCTTTGGCTTTAAATTTTCATCAGGCTTTTTCATAATAGCAGGGTCAATATATGCATCTGGTTCAATCGATTTTATCATTTCAAGAGTTATTCTTCCAGGCCTTAATATACAACTTGGAGTTACAGTACAATCTATAACTGTAGACTCTACTCCAAATTCACACATATCTCCACCTAAAATGTAATCAACTTTGCCATTCAAATCTTCTATACATCTTTCTACATCTGTAGGGCTTGGTCTGCCTGATATATTAGCAGATGGTGCTGCAATCGGTACTTTAGATGTTTTTATAAGTGCCCTTGCTATTTTATTAGAAGGCATTCTTATTCCTACACTCTTAAGCGAGGCGCTTGTAACATCTGGAATCAAATCAGTTTTAGGAAGTATTATAGTCATAGGACCGGGCCAAAATTTATCCATAAATTTTTTAGCTGCATCTGGTATGCATTTTACAAGGGTTTTAATTTCATCAATATCTGAAATATGAACTATAAGTGGATTATCTTGTGGTCTTCCTTTTGCCTTAAAAATTTTTTTTACCGCATTCTCGTCAAGTGCATTAGCCCCAAGTCCATAAACAGTTTCTGTAGGAAACGCTACAAGTCCACCATTTTTTATAATTTCACCAGCTTGCTTTATGACATTTTCATCAATATTTTCTTCGTCTAAAATTTTTACCTTTGTTTCCAATTCAATTACCACCTTTTAAATTTAAAGTACATGCACAATTATAAGTCCAAGTATTATTCCACATAAAATTCCTAAGGTACTTGTTATTCCATCCCATAATCTGGATGACTCCGGTATCATTTCTCCACAAACTACATACAGCATTATACCAGCAGCAACCGAGAGGCAAATACCAAGTATACTTTCTGATATACCTCCAATAAATGCTCCAAAAAAAGTTCCTATAGCGGTAGGAAATGCAGTAATAAAAGCATAAAGTAATATTTTATATTTTTTTATATTAGATGACATAAGTGGTGCTGAAACTGCAAGACCTTCTGGTATATCATGAATTGCAATTATAAGACACATTTTTATTCCGAGACTGCCACCTGCACTAAAACCGCATCCCATTATTATACCTTCCGGAAAATTGTGAATCATAAGTCCTATTGCTGCCATAAAAGCTACTTTTAAATGTTTATTTAAGTGTTCAACATTAATTCTGCTATCAACTGCGGCCATCATAATAACTCCTAATACTGCAAATATTATTGTATTAAAAAAACTCCATCTATTAATAGCTTCTGGAATTAAATCAAATACAACTACAGAAAGCATAAGACCTGCTGCAAATCCAACTATGGTTCCAATAAATTTTTTAGAAGGATTTTTTACTATTATGCCAAGAAACGCTCCAATCATTGTCCCCAAAAGGGATACTACACTGCCTATTATTACAATATCAGTAATATTAATATGCAAAAAATCACCTATATTTTATTGATTATGCTTTATATTTATTTAAAATAAATGATTTATATGTATATTAATTAACTTTTATACATCTTATCATAGTTTTCAGAATTTTCCCTATAATATTTTATTTTATCTATAGCTGCTTCTGTAAAATTGGCATGAACACAACTTTTATAGACGCTGTCTAAAAGAAGGTATTTTTTTAATCCCCCTCTTTTTATTATAGTATAATAGATATTCCATTCTGGATGTAATATTTTTATTTTATTATACTCATAAGCTACATAAGGATGCCTTTTTAAAAATTCTACATTAATAGGAACCATTCTTTTATTTCTAAATTTTGAATTTGATAAAAATATGATTTTAAAATCTTTTATATTGCTATTTTTAGATATGTAATTTTCTATATGCACCAATGCAATGTTATCACAAATAACGTCAATTTTAGTTCTCTTTATGCCAATATTTATTACCAATTTATATCTATCATAGCTGAATTTTAAAAATTCATTATTAATTCTTATTATAATGGCAATAAGTATTAATATTTCTATAATTAAAAGATATATTATATAAAATAAATGAAAGTTTTTTGACATAATAAATGCTGTCGGAAGTATAAAAAAGATAAAACACATAGATAGCAGAAATATATTATAATATTTTTTTTGCTTTCTTATGGTTTTATCTATATTCATGTTTACCCGTTAACTAATAACGGTTTTCAACTCCTTCTCTTTTCTAATATTACATGGACTCCATTTTTTTTGCCTGATCTGCCGTTATAAGAGCGTCAATAACTTCATCAATATCTCCATCTAAAAATGAATCTAATTTATATAAAGTAAGTCCTATTCTATGATCCGTAACTCTTCCCTGTGGAAAATTATATGTTCTTATTCTCTCGCTTCTATCTCCTGTACCTACCTGGCTTCTTCTATCTTCAGCTATACTAGCATTTCTCTCATTCTCAGCCATCTCATAAAGTCTGGATTTTAAAACCTTCATAGCCTTTTCTTTATTTTTAAGCTGTGACTTTTCGTCCTGGCATGATACAACAAGGCCTGTTGGAATATGGGTAATTCTTACTGCTGAATCTGTAGTATTTACACATTGTCCGCCGTGTCCTGAAGCTCTAAAAACATCTATTCTCAAATCATTGGCATTTATCTGTACATCTACATCATCTACTTCAGGCAATACCGCTACAGTAGCAGTGGATGTATGAATTCTGCCGCTGGATTCCGTATCCGGAACCCTCTGTACTCTATGGGTACCACTTTCATATTTTAATCTGCTGTATGCACCTTTTCCTTTTACCATAAATACAATTTCTTTAAATCCACCAATATCTGTAGCATTTAAACTTATAGTTTCTACACTCCATCCTCTTCTCTCTGCATATCTTGTATACATCCTTGTAAGATCTGCCGAGAACAAAGCTGCTTCTTCTCCTCCAGCACCGCCTCTTACTTCTACAAATACGTTCTTATCATCATTAGGGTCTTTTGGAAGCAGAAGTATCGTTAACTCTTGTTCACTCTCTTTTATTTTCTCTGTGAGGGATTTTATTTCTTCTTGTTCCATATCCTTCATTTCTTTATCTGTCTCTTCTTTTAGCATTTCTTTATTATCTTCAAGATCACTTTGAGCTTTTTTATATTCTTTATATTTAGAGACGATTATTTCCATTTCAGCATGTTCTTTGCAAAGTTTCTGCCATTTTTTTTGATCTTTCATAATCGAAGGATCACTTATTTTAATAGACAGTTCTTCATATTTATTCTCTATAAAATCAAGTCTTTCCAACATATTTTTTATCACTCCGTATAAATATTTTCACAATTCTATATTATATCATAATATTTTTATTTGTATCAATAATGAACCGTATTATAATGCTGCAAATTCATATAATTAAAATTTTCCTGAAACTACTCTGTCCCTCCCTGCAAGGTCCTTCTTACTTTCTATATCTGAAAATCCATTTTGCTCCAGAATAAATTCTATATCCTCTTTTTCATCATCACCTATTTCAAACATAATTATTCCACCCTTGTTAAGCAATCCTAAACTTTGATCCACTATTTTTCTATAAAACTTAAGTCCATCTTTTCCACCGCAGAGTGCTTCATAAGGTTCATATTTTTTTACATCATCCATTAATGTATCTATAACTTTCTCCTTTATATAAGGCGGATTGGACACTATCAAGTCAAACTTTTCATCTTCAAGTACAAAACTCTGAAGCAAGTCACTTCTTACAACTTTAACTCTGTCATCAAGTGAAAACTTACTTATATTTTCTTTAGTAATCTCACAAGCTATAGGAAACTTATCGCAGCAATTAACACTTACTTCATCTATTAATTTAGCTATTGATATTCCAATAACACCACTGCCAGAACATACATCACAAATTTTTTTGAACTCATTTTCCTTTATTTTTTTTAATGCTTCTTCAACAAGAATCTCAGTATCCGGTCTTGGAATCAAGACTCCCTTTTTTATATTAAAATTCAGTCCCATAAATTCACATTCACCTAATATATACTTTACAGGCATTCTTTTTTCTCTTAAAGTTATAAAATTACGATATTCCTCTATGTCTGCTTCATCTACTTCAATTTCTCTATTTATTAGTAAAAATAATCTGTCCTTATTTAAAACTTTTCCAAGCAAAAGTTCAGCATCCAGTCTGTAACTATCAATATTCTGTAATTTTAATTTTTCATATCCATAAGTTAAAAGTTCACCGATTTTAGTTTTTAACTTTTCCATATTTATTTCTCCATTTCAAGTAAATTAAATTTCATCTTTTTCTATTCCCTCTGCATATTTTAATGCCATTATAGCAACCTCTAGCTGACTATAATCAGGTTCCCTTGTTGTCAGCTTTTGAAGCATAAGTCCTGGATATGATAGTACCTTGGACAATATACTGTTGCTCATACCCATCCACTTTATAAGTTCATATGTCAATCCAGATATTATAGGAAGTAAAATTATTCTATAAAATATCCTATTCCATATATTGTTCCATCCCGTCAACGAAAATACTATTATACTAACTATCATAACTAAAAATAAAAAATTAGTGCCGCATCTTGGATGAAGCCTGCCAAATTTTTTTGCATTTTCAGGGGTAAGTTCAACTTCATTTTCATAGCAAAATATAGTCTTATGCTCAGCACCATGGTACTGAAACAATCTGTTTATGTCTGACATTTTTCCAATAAGATATATATAAATTAAAAATATGCATACTCTTATTATTCCTTCTATTACATTTAATCCTATACTACTCTTTACTCCAACTTTTTTAAATACATTTGCAAAAAAAGTTGGAAATATAAAAAATAATACAATAGCAACAGAAAGAGAAATACACAAAGTAATTCCAAGTAATATACTATCACTTTTATCCTTAAAAGTAGCATTTAACCAGCTGTCAAACTTATCTGGTTCCTCATCTTCTTCAAAAAAAGATGCAGAATAATTAAGTGTCTTTATTCCAATAATAAGAGATTCTATTAAAGCTACGAATCCTCTTATTACAGGAAGTGATAAAAATTTATTTCTTTTATTAAACGGCACACTTTCCTTCGTATCAACTTCAATCTCACCATCCGGTTTCCTAACTGCCGTAGCAATACCATGAAGTCCTCTCATCATAACTCCTTCTATAACTGCTTGTCCGCCCACTGAAGTTATCTTCCACATTATATCACTCCATTTCAATTTAGACTTTAATTTTTATACTTTTTTTATATTTAAAATTGCATTTTTCACAATTCACAGGTACATATCTAAGATAATAATTTATTCATATATCATATATATTACTTCATTTTATTTTTTACATAAACAATATAAACAAATATTATTTTAACAAACATATTTAATTTATTAAAGTATTTATTTTATGAAAATTCCAGTAAATTTTATTGATTTGACATTGTGCCTATGATATAATCTAATAGTTAATCTCGTAATTATGTTTAAAATTTGAAAGAGGTGAATAATATGAAAAAAGGCATACATCCTGAATACTATCATGATGCGGTAGTAAAGTGTGCATGTGGAAACACTTTTACAACTGGTTCAACACAAAAAGAACTTAAAGTGGAAATATGTTCTAAATGCCATCCATTCTTCACTGGTAAACAAAAAATGGCTGATGCAGGTGGAAGAGTTGATAAATTCTTAAAGAAATTCAACTTAAAAAATGAATAATAGCTTATAAACAATTTAAGTTTATTAAAACCTGTCCCGTATTAGGGCAGGTTTTATTATTTATCTCTACTGCTAAAATGTTTTACCTTCATATCCATTTTACTGGCAAAACCAGCGAATTCTCTGTTATCTTTAGTTTTAGTAAGAAGATTTATAAGTTGTTCTGTAACATTTTGAGCATTATTCTCATCATATAAAACTTTTCTTATGTTAAAAGCAGCATCTTTTTCTTCCTGAGTATTAAATAAAAGCTCATCTCTTCGTGTTCCCGATTTGTAAATATCTATAGCAGGGAATATTCTTCTCTCTTGAAGCTTTCTGTCCAAGTGAACTTCCATATTTCCAGTACCTTTGAATTCTTCAAATATCATATCATCCATTCTGCTTCCTGTTTCAATTAATGCAGTTGCAAGAATAGTAAGGCTGCCGCCTTCTTCTATATTTCGTGCTGCGCCAAAAAACTTCTTAGGCATTACAAGTGCTCCAGGATCAAGCCCTCCAGAAAGTGTTCTGCCTGTTGGAGTTATTGTTAGATTGTATGCTCTTGAAAGCCTAGTGATACTATCTAAAAGTATTACAACATCCTGCCCCTGTTCAACCATCCTCTTCGCTCTCTCAAGTACCATATAAGCCACTTTTGTATGATGTTCAGGTTCTTCATCAAAAGTTGAATATATTACCTCTCCGCGGATTGATCTCTGCATATCTGTAACTTCTTCCGGTCTTTCATCTATAAGAACAACTATTAATTTTATTTGTGGATGATTTATAGATATACTTTGGGCTATCTTTTTTAGAAGTGTAGTTTTTCCTGCTTTAGGTGGCGCAACTATTATTCCCCTTTGTCCTTTTCCTATAGGTGATATTATATCCATAAGTCTTGTAGATAAATCCGAGCTTCCAGTTTCTAACTTTATTTTTTTATTGGGATAAATAGGCGTAAGGGTCTCAAATGGCTTTCTTCCTACTGCTCTTTCAGGATTCTCACCATTTACTTTTTGAACATAAAGAAGTGCCTTGAATTTCTCTCCTTCTTTTGGAATTCTAACTTTACCACTAACTTCGTCACCTGTTTTTAGATTAAATCTTCTTATTTGAGATGGAGATACATATATATCATTTGGACCTGTTAAATAGTTTTTCCCTCTTAAAAATCCATAATTATTATTTTCAATAATTTCAAGTACTCCCTTTGCACTATCAGATTCATTTATCATTTCTTTTAATTTTTCTTTTTTTTCATCAGGATTTATTTTAGTATCTTCGTTCTTATTTTCTTTACTTTTCTCTTCTTTTACCGTATTTACCAAATGAGGTTTTGATATTTCTTCTTCATTTCTTATATGCTTATCCATTGTTTCACTTTTAGGACTTATCTTTTCCCTAAGTATAATTCCATCTCTTTTTATATATGCCGGAGACGATTCTTTTATTTTTTCAATTAATTCTGCCTTTTTATATTTATAATAGTCTTTTATTTTTAAACTTTTTGCTAGCTCCTTGAGCTCTACTAATTTCATTTTATCTATATCTTTATTAACCAAAAAGTAACACCTCTCATTATTTAACTTCATATGTATTTTTTAGGGAAATCCAAAGTAAAATAAAAAATATTTTTTATTTTTCATATTTATATTAAGGAAATTTATATTGAAGGGCAAAATTTATTACTAAAAATAAATTTTTATAGCATAAATATGGTACTTATTATCTATAGTATTATTATCTATCACAATAATCAATAGTTTTTAGAATTTATTTTGATAAATTTTATCCAGATCTAAAAAATATAGTTAATTTATCCATATTATTATATTTAAATCGGATAAATTAACTAAAATAAGAAAAAAATTACAAACTACTTATTAGATTTTTTTAGAGCTGCTGCAATAAAATCTCTAAATAACGGATGAGGCCTATTAGGTCTAGACTTTAATTCTGGATGAAATTGCACTGCTACATACCATGGATGATCTTTAATTTCTACAATTTCAACCAATCTTGAATCCGGACTCATTCCGGAAAATACAAGACCTGCTTTTAAAAATTGATTTCTATATTCATTATTAAATTCATATCTATGTCTATGTCTCTCATATATAACTTCTTGTCCATATGCTTTAAAAGAATTGCTGTCTTTAGATAATTTGCATGGATATGCACCCAATCTCATAGTGCCGCCTTTTTCATCCATATCTTTTTGTTCAGGCATTAAATCTATGACAGGATATTTGGTATCAGGATCTATTTCAGAACTATGTGCTCCTTTATATCCAATTACATTTCTTGAAAATTCTATTACTGCACACTGCATGCCAAGGCATATTCCGAAGAATGGTATTTTATTTTCTCTTGCCCATCTGGCAGCTTCTATTTTACCTTCTATTCCCCTGTCACCAAAACCTCCTGGTACTAAAATTCCATCTACATCTTTTAAATAGTCTTGAACATTATCTCTTGTAACATCCTCAGAATTTATCCACTTAACTTTTACATCTGCATTATTAGCATATCCGCCATGATTAAGTGCTTCTACTACAGATATGTATGCATCGTGAAGTTCTACGTACTTTCCAACAAGTCCTATCGTCACTTCATGGGATAAATTTTTTATTCTATTTACCATTTCTATCCATTCGTTGTTGTCTATGTCATTACATTTTAGCTTTAATCTCCTGCAAACTAAATCATCCAGTCCCTCTTTATCCAGCATTAATGGAACTTCATATAAATTTTTAGCATCCAAATTTTGAATAACACAGTCCTTATCTACATCACAAAATAAAGCTATTTTCTCTTTCAAATCCTGAGAAATTTCCTTTTCCGATCTGCATACTATTATATCTGGTTGTATACCTATGCCTTTTAATTCCTTAACAGAATGCTGTGTAGGCTTTGTCTTTAATTCTCCTGATTTGCGTAAATAAGGAACTAAAGTTACGTGAATAAAGCATACATTTTCTATTCCTACATCATATTTGACCTGTCTTATTGCCTCTAAAAAAGGAAGTGACTCTATATCACCTATAGTTCCACCAATTTCAGTTATAACTACATCCTCATGCTTTTCTTTAGCTACTCTATATATTCTTGATTTTATTTCATTTGTTATATGAGGAATTACCTGAACTGTACTACCTAAATATTCACCTTTTCTTTCTTTAGTTATTACAGACCAATATATTTTACCTGTAGTCACATTATTATTTTTGCTTAAGCTTTCATCTATAAATCTCTCATAATGTCCTAAATCCAGGTCTGTTTCTGCTCCATCATCTGTAACAAAAACCTCTCCATGCTGATAAGGGCTCATAGTTCCCGGATCCACATTTATATATGGATCAAATTTTTGAATTGAAACCTTAAGTCCTCTATTTTTTAAAAGTCTTCCCAAAGAAGCTGCAGTTATTCCTTTTCCAAGTGAAGATACTACTCCTCCAGTTACAAATATATATTTTGTGCTCATAAAATCTCTGCTTTTAAGCAGCATTCACCTCCTAGGTAAGTTATATCTAAATTTTTTAATAGAAATACTATTGACAAAATGTTTCGTCAGTATTATAATAAAAATTACTCACATAATACAATTTAATTATTATATTGATTTTTTTATTTGAAACATTTTTTTAACATACCTAATATAATAGCATATTAATTTAATATATGCTAGACTTTTTTTGTTTTTTTATCATATTATTTTATTTAACATTATCTATCAAGCTTTCCGCTTCAAAATACATATTTCTTATTTTTTTATTAATCAATAATTTTTTCTCTGCCGCTTTCATTCCATTCTTTAATTTGTTTTCATTTATAGATGGAAAGTCTTTTTTTAATATTTCAAGATTGGAACATTCATATTTTTTAATTAAAAGAAAAAATAAATATTTGCATTCATTATCTTTTAATATTTGAAATAATTCATCTTTGTTTAGGCCTTTATATCTGCTAAGCATTTCAATTATAACGTCGTATTTATACACTTTACTGTTAAAATATTTGTTCATAATTAATTCTCCCGATAATTGATTTTACTAGTTAATTATTCTAATAATAATTTTAAACCAATATATCTCTATTATTATCCATATAATAAAATTTTAAACACAAATAAAAATATGAATGTTGGAAAATACTACAGATCTATGCTTTTATATTGATTTTTAATTGAGTATTTTCATAATCTTGACCGGATATACTTAAATTATAATCTATAAATACATCTCCACCTTTTTCATCTAAATTAACTTCCAATTTATTTGTCCTTATTCTAAGTTCCATAGTACCATACGGTGTATCATATACAGATAAACTTTTCTGGTTTTTGTTAAAATTCATATTAGCATTAGTACTCCCTATTCTTATAAGGGAAAAATTATCATTATTCATTTTAAATGTAGTACTGGTTCCTTCCATACCAGATATCTCTGTTTCTTTATATTCTACATAATAACAATCATCTTTTTTATAAAATTCACCCGGGGTTACAACTTCTATAGTATCATCATTATTTTGTTGTTTACTTGAAACCGATATGATAGCTTTCTTTTTCATACACAATCCTCCTGTTATAACTATATTCTTATAAAATATACGTCAATTATAGCAAAACATTTGAATTATGCAAATTATTTATTATTTTTATCAAATGTAAATTTACATGGTAAGCTGCCCATTCGGTGTATTTATTATCTGTATTATCCTTTCTTCATATCCTGTATATGCATTTATATAAACTTTGAATTTATCTTCATTGTAGTTTCCTGAGAACTCATAACAAAGTACTTCTTTATTATTTTCTGTCGGAATTATTACCAATTTTTCACCTATTATCCTCAATCTCTTTCCAACTCTTTGCTTTGCAGCACTTAAACTTATTTTAGGTTGTTCTATGTTTCTACTATCCTCATGTGCTACCAGGTATTTTTCTGACTCTACACCAACCACTTCTCCATTATCCAGTGCTACTTTTAACTTTATTTGATCAGGATACATTATAATATTATTCTGCTTATATACATAGCTTATAACAGCTTCATTGCCGTATCTCAAAGTATACGTAGGTACCATACCTTTATATCCCAAATCGATTAAATATTTTTCCCCGGTATCAACTGCTTTATCCATGTTAATGCTGGAATTATTTATAACTCTGTCATTTATAAGATACAGAATATTTCCTCCATTTTTGCTTACTTCACATATTGCATTTTCTTTCTTTCCATTATTGGACTTTAGATTTGCTGTGAATCTATATACTTTTATATTTCCTTTTTCAGTTAGATTTTCAGTTTTCAAATTGCTAATTTTATTATTGCCTATAGTTTTTCTTGCAACTTTCTCAGCCTGCTTTTGAGAAACTTCTTTCTTTGAGTTAACTTTAGGATTTATTTCAAGTGTATTATCCGAAAATGGCCCATCATAAATTAATGCTGGATACTGTACTACCTGTTTTTGTATATTTTTAAATTCGCTTTCTGCACTGTCTGCATCATTTCTTGCAAGAACTCCTGTAACCTTTTTTCTTATTTCACCCCACTTCACCTTGCCCTGGTTTATGTTGTTCGAAGCATTACTTAATTCATCTTCCAAATTTATGGATTCCTTTTTCAATCTTTCCATATTAGAATAGTCTTTATCTGTGAGTTGCACGCCTTTGCTTGATGAACTTCCTAAATTATAACAGAAATCGCCAACCTGACTTAAAAATTTACTTGTATTTGATATATCCTGCTGTGAAACTGGAAGGGAATGAAGTTTGTCACCAGCTATAGCAGAATATCTAAATATTTCTTCAAATACAACTATCCCTTGTTCTCTAGATCCTACAACTTCTGCTTTTGCCAGATTCACTCTTATATTTTTAACTGCATCTATAAGTTCATACATACTCTTTCCATATTCAGCCTGGAGATAATTCCTATAATCGTTTCTTTCTAAAGTCATAAGGACAGCAAATGTACTTGAAAAAACAATAATTAAAATCACTATAGCCGTGTATATTATACTTTTTTTGAATGTTCTCATTGACTAATCGCTACACAGTTTTTATCCAGTGTAACTTCTTCCCTCCTCTTATTGTAAACTTCAAATATATTATTTGTACTATAATAAATAATATACATATGTTAAGCTTGAGAAGATTTGATTATTCATGATTTCAATCACATAATAAATAATACATAATATTAAATGTGAATATCTGATATAATATCTATATAAACTTATTTATCGAAGACAAACAATATTAATTTTTTCTTAAATGTTTCTTAAATGAGTTTATTATTTTATCTACATTTTATATAATTAAGTCATGGATTTTTAAAATTAAAAATCTTATTTGTGGTGCTTATGCATACTTAATCAGAAGGTGATTAAATGAAAGTGTTAATTTTTTCAGTTTCCGCTGGAGGCGGCCATGGCCATGCAGCAGAAGCAATAAAAAATTACATTAAACTAGAAAATTCCAATTCAGAAGTAAGAATAATAGATACTTTAAAGTATATAAATCCAGTAATAGACAAAGTAGTAATAGGCAGTTATCTAAAAACACTAAAAGTTACTCCTTTTCTTTATGGAAAACTATATTCTTATTCTGAAGGCAGTGATCCTATTGCGGTAGCTTTAGCTTCTAAATTAATAGAAGCTCTAACTTCTAAGTTGCTTCCGCTAATAGATGATTTTAATGCTGACATATTAATATCGACTCATTCTTTTACTACAGAAATGCTGTCAGTACTAAAATTTAAATACAATATGAAAATACCATGTATGTCAATAATTACTGATTTTTATCCTCACAGTACCTGGCTTCATCCTTATATAAACGCCTATGTAGTATCAAATAAAGATATGATTGAAAAAATGGTATCAGAAGGCATCAAAAGTGAAACCATATATGATCTTGGAATACCTGTAAATCCAGATTTTCATAAAAAATATTCCAAAGAGAATACCTTAAATGAATTAAATTTATCTGCTTCTAAATTTACAATACTTATTATGGGTGGAAGTCTTGGAATGGGAAAAATTAAAGACATATATGAACAATTAAACGAAATAGCTGATGATATTCAAATAATCATAATAACGGGTAAAAATAAAAAACTGTATTCTGAACTGCTAAAATTGAAAAAAGATTCTTTAAAAGCAACCAGTATTATAGGCTTTACAGATCATGTAAATAAGTATATGCAGTGTAGTGATATTCTCCTCACTAAATCCGGTGGTCTTACAATTACCGAAGCTCTTATATGTAATTTACCCCTTGGCATTTTCTCTCCAATACCAGGCCAGGAAGAAAGAAATGCTGAGTTTCTTTTTAAAAATAAACTTGCTATTGATTTTACTGATATATCAAAATGCGGTGAAAATATAGAAAGATTATTAAAGTATCCTGAAAAATTAACTAATATAGCCAAAAGCTACACTGATTTTTCTAAACCTGATTCAGGCTACAATATTGTAAAACTAATTCATTCTCTCATAGATAAAAAAAATACTAATTCTAATATAAATAGTCCTTCAGTTAAAAGCAGATTATATGAAAAAGAAGATATAAGGACATTAATAAAATCTGCTGGAGAATATTTTTTAAAAACAGCCAATAAGTTATTTGAAAGTAATTAGAATTATCTATAACTCAGGGATAATCCCTAAGTTATAGATAATTCTATATTCCAAGTTTCTTTATAAAATCTATTATTTTAAATCTCACTTCTATGTTTTTACCTATATTTTTATTATCTAAATCTTCAATTCCATTATCTATCGAATTATACTCCTTTTTATTCAAAACATTCTTCATCTGTTTTTCAGTTTGTTTATACGATGCCTGCCCCTTGGAAACATCTACAAAACACAGTGGTGGAAACATGACGCACCACCAATTTTGCCCCTGACCTTTTCCAATTACTATTCTATAAGCTTCATATGTCCCCTGTGGCAGGGTAATATTTCCATATGTCTTTATAGGAAAATTTACCTTCGACAATGTACTCGCCACACCATAAGTATACCCCTCCTCATTTATTACTTTCCTTGCTATATCTAAAATATTTTTATTATTTTGCTTCAGTACTTCCCTTGACTGGTTTATATCTTTAGAATTTTCCAACTTAGGTGATATATATTTAAGTATTTCATCTCTCACTTTTAATTTAAGAGCTTGGTCACTCTTTGTATCACTGTTAGCTATAATATGAAATCTTATAATCTTTGACGCTATGCTTTGTTGAACATCATCATTACCTTCATTGTCAGAATTTATATTTTTATTTAATGGTATTACGGGCTGATAATCTCTGCTATTTAATTTTATATTACAGTTTTTTTGATTTAAAGATTCTGTATCTAGATTCTTACAGCTTGCAGTAATATTTAATGTAAATATAACTAAAATACATAATACACATATACTAAAAAATCTTTTCATTTTACCCTATCTCCCTTGTTAAACTGACAGTTTAAAATTTATAAATCTAATAGTAATTATTGACATATATTTTAGTTATATTCACTTGTCTTTATATTTTTTATTTTACTACTCCAATCCTCCTTATTTGCGTATCTACATTAACATTTATAATTGAACTTTTGTACTGTTTTTCCCAATTATTTTTAACTTTATTCCATATAATTGGATGATATTTTTCCACATATTCTTTAAACCCTATAGGATCTATTTCCATTTTTTGTTGAACTAATTGTGCAACCTGTTCACATTCATTTTTTATAGACTTATTAAAATTGTCTTGAATATAATTTAGTTTATCTACTGAAAATATCTTTTTATCTGAGTAATAATTCTTTATTTGACACTCTATATTTAAATTTATATTGAAGCACAATCTTCCATTGATTTCACTTACACTTATTTTTCTATTGGTATTATTAATATCTATGTCAATAGGATGATTATCTAAAAGAATCATTTTGTTACTTCCCTTTAGTTTTCCTCTAAGTAATTCAATATTAGCAGTTTGAACTGAATTTAAATTACCTTTAGCTTTAAAATTTTTAATAGCCTCAGAGCCATCTATTTTTATATTTTTATTATTTTTGTCCATAGAAACTATCGGCAGCAAGCTGTTTCCATTTTGGGACATCTGAACCAAAAAATCATTTAAAGTTACTGGAATTATTTCAGTGCTTTTTAAATCATTTTCTATCAAGCCAAATATGTAACTTTCCATATTCTTTTCCATATTGGTTTTTAATTTCATATACTGGCTTGAATCTCCCTTACTTAGAACTACATACATATTTCTATTTAAAGATGGCTCCCTTTGAAGATAATCTATAATTTCTTTCAACACATCAGGATGTTCCATTATATCTTCACTTAGAATAAGCAATTCCGTATGGCTAAATTTTATTGCCCTGCTGCTTTTACGTCTTGCTTTACTTACTGCATCCTGCATTGAATATCCATCTGCATCTATATACTTGTCTTCGGCTTGTGCTCCTTTTTCCGGTCCAAGTTTGCTCAAATCAGGTACACTAAATGTAACATGAATCTTTTTTAGATCAATAGACGTGAGTGGATATTTAGACTTCACATTTTTTAAATATTTTTGTTTGTCTATATC
Organism: Clostridium algifaecis; assembly: GCF_017874415.1. Lineage (GTDB taxonomy): Bacteria > Bacillota > Clostridia > Clostridiales > Clostridiaceae > Clostridium_B > Clostridium_B algifaecis. Next base: position 86,589 of record NZ_JAGGLM010000004.1, on the reverse strand, counting down.
TTCTCCTGCATCTATTCCAATACTGGAAATCAATTGTTTTTTTTCTATTTCAGTTTTATCCCAGCATCCCGTAAGTAAAATACATATTAAAAATAAAGGGATTACCTTTTTTAAAAAAGGTTTTTTTTTAAATTTAATAACTAAAAACAAAATTACTGGAAGTATGAGAAGATTAAATATAAAAAGTGGCGTGACTAATTTATTGTTTATATAATATAAGGCTGCTATATTTTTAGGATAAAGTGCAGTTATATATATTACAACTCCTAATACTATACATGGGATATTAATATTTTTTAATTTAAACATATCTTTGGCTATATCAGATGCAAGGTAATATATATTCGTGAAAGTAGTAAAATAAAACATTACCCACATTGCCATGACTGCACCTTCCCACCTCTGTATAAAAGTTCCATCAACACTTATTGATTTCATCATAGTTATAGTTGGCCATAGTAATACTCTTGTCTGCTGCTTTGAAAAAATAGCTAATGATAGAATAATTGTTATTACGTAAAACAATGTTATAAATAATATACTTTTGCCTGAAGTTTTTAAAGCAGAAAATCTGCTTTTTATAAAAGGAGCTATTAAATAAATTATTTCTATTCCAGAAAATGAATATATTGAATTTTTGACACCTTCTATATATTCATAAGGTTTGCTGTTAAATACAGGAAGAATATTACTAAAATCAGCTTTGTTTAATGTAAACAGAAACACAATAATTATCGGTACAAACATTATCCAGAAAGATATTTCATTGAATTTTATTAGGCTTTCAAGTCCTCCCCTCAAAAGATACATTCCTGTAAGTATTACTATAACAAGTATAAATTCTGTAGGTGTCTTTTCTAATAAATACATTTTTATAACTTCTGAAAACATTCTCATTCCCATAGATATTACAACAACATTAAATGCTATAAAAACAAGAGATACAATTCTGCCAATTATAGCTCCAAAATTATTTTTCAATATAAAATAAAATTTTTCATATTCACTCAATCGAATAACTGAATATGCAATATATAATAGCAAATAAGTTATAATTCCTGCAAAAATAGTTACAATCCAGCCATCTGTTCCAACGATAGAAACTATCTCCTGAGGATAAGAAAATATTCCTACACCTACAACAGTTACTACAATAGTACTGAATAATCCAAAGTTATTAATAAAACTTTTATATTGCATATTTATATATCACCTCTATTTTCTATTTTTGTCTTATTTTATCTTCAGTACCCATATACTTAGGTCTTTTTTTAAAGAAATTGATAGGAATTCTAAAATACATATCTTTAAAATCACTTAAATTTTCACTTACCATTGGGGACAAATAGGACACTCCAAAACTTTTTAATCTTACGAGATGTATTAAAGTTAGTATCAATCCTATCATTATTCCGTAAAAGCCTACTATAGCCGCTGCAATTATAAGCAAAAATCTTATTATTCTAAATGTAGTTGTAATTTCATAATTTGGAGCTGTAAAGCTAGTTATTGCCGTAATAGACACTATAATTACCATAATAGGACTTACAATTCCTGCTTGAACCGCCGCCTGACCTATAATAAGCCCTCCCACTATTCCTGTAGTTGCACCTATTGCTTTTGGAAGCCTTGATATAGCTTCAAGTAATAATGCAAAACTACTTTCCATTATTATTGCCTCTATAAATGCAGAAAATGGTACTCCTTCCCTTGAAGCTGCAATAAAGTATGCTAATTTGTTAGGTATAATTCCTGTATGAAATGATGTAACTGCTACATAAAAAGCAGGCATTACAAGAGATAAAATCATTGCTATAAATCTTATAATCCTTACAATAGAACTATATATCCACCTCTGATAATAATCATCAGGAGATTGAAATAAATTAGGCATAGTAGTTGGCACTATTATAGCTGATGGGGAATTATCTACAAGTACTGCAATTCTTCCTTCATATACAGCTGAAGCCACTACATCCGGTCGTTCTGTATTTTGAATTTGTGGAAAAAGCGACCATTTGTTGTCCTCTATAAGCTGCTCTACATATCCGCTGTCTAAAATGGCATCTATTTTTATTTTGTTCAGCCTATTCTTTAATTCACTTAATGCAGTTTTATTCACTATGTCATCTATGTAAACAATAACTACATCTGTTTTAGATCTTATGCCTATACGCGTATAAGCCATCTTAAGCCTTGTATCTCTTATTCTTCTCCTTATAAGGGCTGTATTAAATCTAATTGTTTCCGTGAATCCATCTCTCGATCCTCTTATGACAGTTTCAGAGGATGGTTCTGATACTGATCTTGCAGGCCAAAGTCTTGTAGCTATTATATAAAAGCTGCTTAACCCATCTACAAACATTAAAGTCTCTCCAGATAAAATAAAATTTATACCATTTTCTAAATCATTTAATTCTTTTACATCTGACACAGTTAAAAGTTTATCTTTTATTTCATTTTCATTTTTTATATAGTGGGATCTTGTCATAAGTCCTCTCATAAGATCATTTATTAATATTTTATCTACCATACCATCTATATAAACCAGTGAAGTCTTTACATTTCCTATATAAAACTCTCTAAAAACCATATCTGAATTTCCCTCAAATAATTTTTTTACATACATCATATTTTCATCTATTTTAGAAGATACATAATTCTCTATAATTTCCTTCAAAGCTGTCACTTCCTAAAAAATTAATTTATTTAAATAACATCCTAAATTATTTTTAACCTATTGAGATTTATTTATTCAAAGACATATTAAAAGCACTATCAGATTAAATTAAAATTAATCCAATAGTGCTTTTATATAAAAATATATAAACTTAAATTGTCCTTGTTATAAACACTTCTTTATATTTATCCTTCATTTTATCATAACAATTCTGTGCTTTTAACATATCATCAAATAAACCAAATATGGTAGGTCCACTGCCACTCATTAAACATCCTACAGCCCCTAGAATCATGGTTTCTCTTTTTATTTGTTTTAATATAAAGTGTTTCTTTAAAACTACATTTTCTAAAATGTTTTTCATATTCTTACTTAATATTAAAATATTATCTTCATCTATAGCTTTTAATATTAGCTTTGTATCCGGATGTTTATTTATTTTATTGATATCAAGATTACTATACGCTTCTTTTGAAGAAACTCCAAAAGGAGGTTTTACAAGTACTAAAATGTGATTTTTAAATGAAGTAATTCTAGTTACTTTTTCTCCTATTCCTTCACAAAGTGCAGTTCCACCGTTAATACAATAGACTACATCAGTACCTATTTTTAAAGCCAATTTTTCCAATTCTTTATTGCTTAAATGTGGTTTGTATATATCTCTCATGGCTCTAAGTACTGCAGCTGCATCTGCACTTCCACCTGCAAGTCCTGCAGAAACAGGTATATTTTTCTTTATATTTATTCTAATACCGCCGCTTATATTATATGTATTAATAAATAAGTCCGCTGCTTTATAAGCTAAATTTCTTATGTCACAAGGTATATAGTTTTTATCACAGTATAAATATATTCCTTTACTGACTTTATTTATTATTATAACATCGTACAAGTCTATAGCCTGTATTATAGTTCTTAAAATATGGTAATTATCATCTCTTTTTCCAATTATATCTAATGATAAATTTACCTTAGCATACGCTTTTACTAACATATTAACCTCCAAATCCCGGCTTTATTATTTAAGTAAAACTAATTAATTTTAATATATTATATCCGTTATATTTTACTACAAATATATCTAAAACTCTAGATTTACACCGATAATTCAGATTTATAATGTTAAATTTATTAAATATCACTAAATATCATTAAATTATTGCCTCTGAGTTTTCAAGCTTTCTTATTTTTTCGTCGCTAATTTTTTTATTTATCAAGTCTTGAAGTGGCTCTAGTTTTTCAAAAAATATTATCAATATGTCTCCACTTTTCAAGTTACTTATTGCATCTTCAAAAGCCTGTTTCTCATCAAGTATAATTTTTATTTTTTTTACACTGAAGTCTGTATCAAGTACACCTTTTTTTAAAATATTTGCAACATCTCCAGGCTTCCTTCCCCTTCTATCTTTATCTTCTTTAATATAAATATAATCAAAATTTCTTCCTGCAATTTTTCCTATTTCTTCAATACTACTATCAGTTCTATCTCCTGGGACTCCTATTATGCCAACTAATCTCTTATAATCCATTTTTTCAATTCCTTTAATTACACTTTTATAACTTGCAATATTGTGTCCATAATCTAAAATAACTTTTGCATTATTCACTTCATATACATTAAATCTTCCCGGATTGAAAAAAGAATTACCATAAAAGCCCTTAAGCCCTTCGCTTATATCAATATAGTTTATATTAAGTCCTATTGCTGCTGCACATGCCGCCATTGCATTTTCAACATTATACATAAGCTTTCCACCAATAGATACTTTTATGTCACTAGTCCTAATTACTGGTAAGACATTATTTCCTTTTTCAACATACATAACATCGTCATCAACATAAATACCAAATCCACCATTTTCTATATTTCTCCTAAGCATAGTATTGTATTTATCTTTTGAGAACATTATTATATTACTTTTCATTCTATCTATTATGCTCATACTTACTGAATCATCCGCATTTAAGACAACATATCCATCATTTTTTACAGCTTCTCCCACAAGTGACTTAACATAAGCTAAATCCTTCATGTTCTCTATGCCATCTATTCCCAGATGATCTTCTGTTATATTAGTAATTACACCTACATCCGCCATGTCATAAGCAAGACCTTTTTTTATTATTCCTCCTCTTGCAGTTTCAAGTACAGCTGCTTCAACTTCTGAATTGTTCAACACTGCTTTAGCACTATAATATCCAGTGGTATCTCCTGTATATATACATTTATTATCTATATAAATTCCTCCTGTAGTAGTCATACCAACTTTATATCCTGCTTTATTTAATATATGTGCCACAAGTCTTGTAGTAGTTGTTTTTCCATTAGTCCCAGTAATTGAAACAACAGGTATAGTCTTGTGAGAATTTTTAAACAATTCATCTATTATCGCTTTGGCTACATTTCTTATCTTTCCTTTGCTTGGATAGTGATGCATCCTTATCCCTGGAGCTGCATTTACTTCAAGTATTGCCCCTTTTTCAAAAGCTGGTTTACTTATATCTTCACAACACAAATCTACACCACATATGTCTAAACCTATGGCTTTAGCCGTTCTTTCACATATATCTATGTTTTCATTGCATATTATATCTGTGCAATCGGCTGCCTTTCCACCAGTAGACAAATTGGCATTTTCTCTTAAAATTAACTTTTGATTTTTTTTGATTACACTATTTAAATTGTAATTTTCTTTACCTATATAGGCTTCAAGCTCTTTATCTATCTTTATTTTGGTAAGAGGTTTTTCATGTCCATAGCCTCTCATGATATCATTATTAACATTATCTATGAGTTGTCTTATAGTACTTACTCCATCTCCTATAACATACGGTGGTATTCTCTCAGATACAGCTTCAACCTTTCCATCAACTACACAAATTCTATAATCTTTTCCTGATATATTTTTTTCTATCATTATGTCACTAAAATTATTTGATAATAATTTATATGCTTCTATAACCTCATTTTTATTTTTTAAGTTTACAAATACACCTCTACCTTGATTTCCTCTTCTCGGTTTTAAAACCACAGGATATCCTATTTCATCTGCTTTTGTACATAAGTCATCTATATCTTTTACCAACTCTCCAGGAGCTACAGGCAAACATTGATTTTTAAGTATTTCCTTTGTAAGCAGTTTATCACACGCTATATCCACGGCTACTGCTCTTGTATTAGATGATATTGTGGCTTCTATTGTCTTGCCATACTTACCATATCCTAATTTAAATACACTATTATCGCCTATTCTAGTTACAGGTATTCCCATTTTTTGTGCCTCTTTTATTATACATGCAGTACTCGGTCCAATTTTTTCCTTTATTAAAATATCATTCAATAAACCCATAGCCTTAGCAAAATCATAGTTTTTTTGATTTATAAAAGAATTTATCAGGTCTACCGCTACCTTACCAGCTTTTATTGCTGTATTCTTATAATTGTATTCATATACAATATAATATTTGTCTTCTTTTATTTCCCTCGATTTCCCATAGGCTATATCTATGCCAAGCATATTTTGAATTGCAATTATAATATGTTCACATACATGAGCAATATATGTACCTTCATAAAGTCTTTTTCTAAATCCATGTTCTTCATCAATTCCACATCTGTGTTCATTTAATTCTGGTATAATTTCAAGTAATTTCTTATTAAAATTTTTTATATCCTTAGTAGGAGTTTCACTATATCCTTCTAAATCTACATACATCTTAATACATTTTCTATGAGAATATATATTTCTCCCTTCAAAAACTCTGAGATCATCTATTTTCATTTACATAATTCCTCCTCTAATCACTGTACGGCAGCCTATCTAATATGTTGAATCTGTTTCCGTTTTTGAGTATATGTAACTTTACATCAAAAATTGATAATACTTCTTCCGGATATTGTTCTGAAACATTTGTATAACCTATATTTGAACCATCTATAACATATACAGCTCCCGAGCCTATTACTCTAAATTCACTGCTGTTTTTAACAATAATAGCAGTATCCTCATCTATTCCTATACCTAAGCTTTGTGGATTTTCAGCAATTCCAACCAAAAGCCTTCCTATCCTGCCCCTTTGTGCAAAGTGCTGATCTATTATAATGCCATTTATAAGTCCAAGGCCGGGTGCCATTTTAAGAGTACATTTTTTAGGTGATTCATCATCAGGGCCGGTAACTATCATGGTCTCGCTCATAACAGATGCCCCAGCTGACGTTCCTACAAATATACATCCATTTTTATATAGTTTTTTAATCTTTGAATATAGTGGTGTCCCTCCTATAAGGCTTGTTATTCTTAATTGGTCTCCACCGGTAAAAAAAATTAAAGATGCATTTTCAATTTTTCCCATATTATTTTTATCATAAGCATTTTTTCTATTTTCTATATTTAATATTTTTATATTTTTTATACCCAGTTCTCCAAATATTTTATTATATTCGTTTCCCATTTCTTCTGGAGTTTCAGAAGCTATAGTTGCAATAACCAATATATCTTCTTCTTTTTTTAATTTGCTGCATACTTTTTTTAATATGTATTTGTCACCTTTCTTATCTTCTGCTCCCCCTATTATTATTAAATTTCCATCTAACTCTTCTTCCAAAATGACGCATCCCTTCCTTTAGATATATTATATTTTTGCCAAATTCTAATTAATTATGCATATAAAAAAACTTCAGTCATAAAATTACTGAAGTTTACATATTTTATCCAAATACATTATATGAACTTTTGGTTAAATAATAGCTCTTCCAGGTATAAGCAGCTTATCTCCTATCTTTATAACATCTGGATCTTCTATATCATTCAATTTAACGAGGTCTTGTATAGTTGTACAATACCTTTTAGCTATTTTCCAAAGCGTATCGCCATTTTGTACTACATATATTGTTAAACTAGCTTTCTTACCTGGAATTTCACCATCAAGTTCATCTACATTAATCAGAAATTCCTTATGGGTAATATAATTTACTCTTGCATAAATTTCTATTACAGCTTTAACAGCTATAGTATTTACTTCTATATCCGTATCTATGCTTTCAATTGATACTTTAGCTATACACTGCATATCAATTTTACTTCCGGGTATATCGATAGAAGAATTAAATGGTATTTCTTCATTAGCTTTTCTTATGCCTCCACTTGATGTCTCATACAGAACTTTTACATTGACTACTCCTTCTACAACAACTTTATCTTCAACTATCTTCTTGCCCGTAATACATACATCCCCATGACACATAATTATGTTCTGTAATCTTTCATCATTCTCCATTTCTATATTTGATTTAACCATGCTTTCAACGGTATTCTGGCCATATATAACATTTAATTCATAGTTTTTCTTATCTATTTTCATGAGAGATTGTGGTGAATATACATCTTCTATTATATCCATGTCTTCTTTATACATAACCTTTGTATTTGATTTTACAAGTGCCTCTAATTGTACTATTCTGTCTTCTCCCAAATCATCTTCCCTTACAGTGTATTCAAGTCCATCTACATCAAAGTCTGTAAAACTATTCATGGAAGGTGTTACTCCTTTTAATTCCAAATCTTTATTTACAGGCACATCGTCTTCTATCATTACAACTTCCTTTGTATCCTTTCCCCTATAAAGTACTTTAATAAGCACAAAAGCATCCAATTGTATTTTGTCATCTAAAATTTTTATGTCTTTTTTATGAACCATAGTATCAATTTTAAGTATATCTCCTACCTGAGGCTTATCAGTTGGTATTTGAATCTCTGTTTTTGCTATTAAGTTTCCATTCACTGTTCCCATTATCTTATCCAATGTAGCTGGATTTTTTAGCATCTGTACATCATCATCTGATTCAGCTATATCTTTTACTACTTCAAAGTCATAGTTTTTATATACCTCTGCTTTTAACTTTACAATACCTTTTATTCCAATTTTCCTTTCGTTTACTATAGTGCAGTCCATATGTTCAATATAACAATCAGAATCGCAAAGCATAGTGTGTTCCGCTCCACTTATCTCCACATAATTTGAAAAATCTCCTGTATAATCCACACTATATATTCCACTTTCATCATTTTCTTCTTTTGCCAAATACAATATATTATAATTTATCTTTCCTTCTAGAAATATTTTATCCTGCATTACTTCCTTATTTGTTACAACCGGACTTGCATCTAAAATTAAGATTTCCGAAACATCAGGATGAGTATCGGGTATTACATATTCTGCTTTTATCACAGTATCGCAAAAATTTTCAGCAAGAAGTTGTTCACATTCTATATTCTCTTTAACCAAATCTATGCTCATATTAAATAATCCTCCCTATAAAATCTACTACTTATTTATATAAATAAAATAAAAAAAATATACCAGTAAGTACCATAAAATTTATTTAAAGAACTTGCTGGCGTAATTATAAAAAATACATTTAAAAATTATTTAATTTCAAAATAGATTAAGCTTGAAAAATTATTTGAGTACATATATAATATTTATATAGTGATATTATATTGAGTTAATAATTATTTAATAATGTAATTTATTATTATAGTATAATGTAGTGTAAAGTGGGTAATTTTCTATGCTGAAAATACCAATTGAACTGTCTTAGTTAAAACATCTGAATAGCTATATGTCACTTTTCTTTGATTATTATTCTCCAACCTAATTACAAATATGCTAGGATAAGCTTTTTCTATTATTCCCTCATTTACAAAAACTTTTCTTCTACCACCGTTTGCCTTTAAGGTAACTTTATCACCTACGTGGCCTTGGATATCATTTCTTATAGTAACCAAAACATTTTGTCCTGCCATACTAAACACCTTCTCTCCACATTTTAATTATATACCCGTATGGGTATAATGTCAAGTAAAGCTTAATTGTAACAATTAATAAATAGCTTTGTCAATATTATTTTTTTGTAAACAAATGCTTTCTAAGATGATTTTATTTGCTATTTATCAATATTACTTTAACTGGCTTATATATACAATATTATTTACACCTTAAGCAATTTTATACATAAGGTGATTTTGGAAATCCTTCTCTATACTTTCCCCTTGTCTGCAATCCCCCTATTCCATTTGTTCTTGTTATAGTATTTTCCAGGGCTTCCTCAATAGAAACTACTTTTTCTATATTCGTATAAGCTATTTTTTCACATAAAAACACAGGATCAAGACAGTGAATTAAAACTCTGCCTGGAGAACTAGCGAAATTTGCTCCAGAATCCAATATCTTTTCATAACAAGATTGACATGCACCTGCAAATATAACTAAATCATCATAATTGGGTTCATAGTTCCTAAGCCTTAACACTGATTCTACAAAATACTTTGAATTTTTATAATTGTTCAAATCAGTATAATCATTGCTATCTTTAGCTATAGAATCGTGTCCTGTAATAACTACAATATCTGGTTTTACTTTTTTTACAAGTTCTAATATTTTCTCAGGCTGTTCACTTTCCGGTATGTTTTTTCCAACTGCGTTTAACATCAACTGCTTATACACTTTAAGACATACATCCAAATATTCTGCATCACCATCTATATGCAGTACTTTTCCTGGTCTTCCAAAAGCCAATTCATTTTTAGAATCATTCTTTTTAAAAAATTTTTTATTGCCTTCCTGTTTTAAACTTTTGTTTGCTTCGCCTCTAAATCCATTTCTATTTATCAATATATTTTTAATTGAATTATTTACTTTTTTAGAAAATAATTTTTCATTGTCTGTTAGAGAATGCTCAGATACCTCCTCTAAATCTTCTTCTCTAGAATCTGCAACTATTCTAAGGTTTGTCCCTTTTAATATATATATATAACCTTCTTTTGTTTTTTTTATATCTATTATCTTAAAGGTTATATCACGCCCATAAGACTTTCTTACTACCATGTCTCCTATTTTCATATCTCCATCTCCGAACTAGCAATCATAATATTATAATATGGATATAAGTTCTTTACGTGCATTATAAATTCATTAATAAAACAAGAGTCTCATTCAGTAATTTTTTTACTATATGAGACTCTTATTTATCATGTTCATACTTCTTTTAAGTTGTAAGTGCTTTTGAATTTATCTATAAATTCCACATATTTTTCCTGCTCTGAAATCAACTGTTCCAATTTATTACTAAACGTATTTAACGGCCAATTGACTTCATTATAATAATATCTGTTTGCAAGCCTCCAAAATCTTTGAGGGAACAATAAAAATGCAAATAATACCATATATTCTTCTTCTTTGAGTTCACTAACTTCATTATAAGAATCTATTATAAGTTTTGCATAATTTATATCCCAGTTTACCCTTTTTAAAACTTTTATCATAAAAGTTGAAATATCATATACTCTTATTTCTCTCTTGCAATAATCAAAATCTATTACATTTACATTATTATCATCATCAATTATGATATTATGATATGTGAAATCATGATGGCAAAAGCTCATTTCTTCTTCCGTACTTGCACAGAGTTCATTGTACTTTGAGTTTTGTAGTACTTTTATGGCCCTATTTCCGAAATCCTTATAAAACCCTACTTTTGTTATATAATTCATATCAAATTTACCTTTGTTATTCTTTTTCCTACTCATATCCCTCATTTTATCGAAAGACCTAACTCTTTTTTCCATAAGATGATGCCATCTTCCAAGATCTGTTTTAAGTTTACTATTTTCCGGAGGCTCATACCCTTTAGATGATTTATGAAGACTTGCAAGACATTTTGCTGCATTTTTAATATCCAAATCATCTTTAAAGTCACATTCTCTTCCGGGAATCCACTGAGACAAGGTATATATATCCTCATTTACCAGAGCATATGGAGCTCCATTTATATTAAGAGAATATCTATCTAATCTTGGAAATCCATTTTTTATAAGATGTTCCTTTGCGCCATATACAAATAAAAGTTTCTGGGTACCATAGTTTATTTTTTTTAAACATTTTAGTCCTTTATTAGTTTTTAAAAAATATACTCCCCTATTTGGCTTTATGCTTTCAATTTTAATTCCAAATTGCCTCTCAATTTCAAATTCTCGCATCATGTTCAATCACCTCTCTATATTTATATGAACACATATACTGCTTTAGAAGAATATTAACATTTTTAACTCCATTTTAATATAATGAAATATAGTAAGTTTATGGGGAATTTTATGATGAAAATAGGAATTGATGGACGTGCTGCCAAATGGTATAGAGGTACAGGTATAGGAACTTACACCTATCAGGTTATAAACTGCTTGAATGAAATAGATAAAGTAAACAATTATCTTTTGTTCATGCCTGGCAGCTCCAAAAATGAAATAAATTTTGATAAAAATTTTGAAATAAGAAATATTGAAGATAATAAACAAGACAATTTTTGGGATGGAATAAATACTCCAAATGTGCTGAAAAATGAAAAAATACAACTTTATCATGTTCCCCAAAATGGAATAGGCCTTCCTTCTTCAAAAGATTGTAAATTTGTTATAACATTGCATGATGTTATTCCATATAGAATGCCTGAAACTGTAAGTGATAGATATTTAAATCTTTTCTCAGAATATATTCCCAAAATAATATCGCAATGTGACGCTATAATTACTGTATCAATTTTTTCTAAAATGGATATAATAAAAGCATTTAATTATCCTGAAGAAAAAATATATGTTACTCCCCTGGCAAGTGAATCAATATATAGACCTCTTGATAAAATGATAAGTAAATATATAGCTAAAAAATATTATTCAATAAAAGGTGATTTTATACTTTATGTAGGCGGTTTTAGTCCGAGAAAAAATATAATGGGTATTATAGAAAGTTTCAGCAAGCTTATTTCTCTATATAAAGATCCTATATCTCTTGTTATTGTAGGAAATCGTGGAAAATCCTATAGTTTATATAAAAAATGCGCTGAAAAATTAAATATTCAGGATAAAGTTATATTTCCAGGGTTTATACCAATAAACCATCTTCCGTATATATATAATGCAGCAAAATTATTTGTATATCCTTCCTTCTATGAAGGTTTTGGACTTCCGCCTATAGAAGCTATGTCATGTGGGATTCCTGTGATAACTTCAAATACAACTTCCATACCAGAAGTTGTAGGAAATAGTGCCCTATTAATAGACCCTAGAAATTATGATGAACTATGTGAATCCATGTTAAACGTATTACTCGATAAAAAACTCTATATTGATCTTTCAAAGCGAGGAATAAAGAGAGCTTCTCAGTTCAGCTGGGAAAAAACAGCCGAAGATACATTGGCCGTATATGATAAAATTGTAAATAAATAAAATAAAAAGTTTGTGAAAATTACGTTTCACAAGCTTTTTATTTTATTTAAAATCAGGTTCTATAACGGGCATAATTTTTGTAAATTTTCTAGAAATTCTTCTCTGTCATCCTTATATGATGATTTTTTCCTCATTCTATCCAAAAATACATTTTCGTCCCATTCTTTACGTCTTGTATAATAATCCCTTGATATAGTATAAAAATCATACGGGAAATTTAGCATAGCAGTTAATACTTTAAGTTCCCTTTTACTTACCGTATTAGTTTTACAATAATTTTCTATTATAACTTTAACTTTATCTATATCAAATGCAAAATTTTTTATTACTTTATTTATAAAATTACATAAATCATTCACCTTAATATCAACTGACGCATAATCAAAGTCTATAAAATATGCTTCCCCATTGCTTATAATTATATTGTGATAAGCTAGATCATTATGACATACAACTATTTTGTCATCTTCACTACATAATTTATAATATCCTGCATTATTTAACATATCTATACTATGTTTTATTTGATCTATATAATAATCAGCATCTTTTATAAATAACTCGTCAAATTCTGTTTTCTTTTCATGGATTTTAACAATATTCTTGAAAAATTCCATCTCCTGAATTCTTCTCTTATAAATGTCAATTGTCTTTCCACTGTTACATTTCGAAGCCAAGCTGCTTTTGAATCCTTCGGAAGCCTTATGAAGTTCTCCCAATCCCTTAGATGCACTAATAAGATCCATAGGATTATAGAAATTGCATTCTGTTCCATCAACTACATCCATTATACAATACATATTTCCATTCCATATAGTATAAATATTTCTATCCTTGTTTTTCACAAAACTTACTATTCTGTTAAATTTGCTTTTTATATAAGTAAGAACATCATATATAAAATTTAATTCTTCTATTGTATACTCAACTTTTTTTAAAATCTTTTCTCCTTTATCTGTAGATACCATATAAACATTTCTTACCGGTACTACATCATTTACATTCAAATCAAAGCTTTTAAAAAGTTCTATGCATAAGTCATATTCCATAAGATATCTTTTATCACTATATCTATATATCAATATAAACACCTCCTTAAAAGTTGATACAATTTAATTTTTATACTCCACAATCTTTTTTAATTTAGTAACATATTTTTCTTCATCTAGCGATTTAGATCTAAATCTATATTTATTACAACATTTCATAAATTCATAAGGATAATTAAGTATAGACGATATAAATTCCACACTATCTCTATCTAAATTTTCAATACTACAAAATTTATTTATAATATAATCCATATCAATATCTATTCTTTTTTTTCTAAGTTTTTTTAAAAAACTTATAGCATCTATTTCTACCATATTATATGAACATCCATCTATATTAATAATTTCTATATTATTTCTTTGTCTTAAATTATTAAAATAAGTATTCTTAATACCTACTTCTTTCCTTTTACTACTCCTCTTAAGAATACATATATAATTATTCTCATATATATCAGTTATGCTTTTTTGTGCTTTTTCCAAATATTTTTTTCCTACCTCTTTAATTATCTTTTGAAATTCGCTTTTTTCATATATATTATTTATATCTCTTTTTAACCAATTTATATATATTTTATACTCTTCCACTAATTTTCCCACATTATTATCCAGTCGTTTGTTCATGTATCCGGTATATCCCAAAGTTCTCTTGTGAAATTCGTTTATAACTTCAATTTGTTCTTCTATTTTAGGTAAGTTTATATCATCGTTTTTTTCTTCATTTTTAAAATCATCTACTATAACTATACCCTTGGATTTAAGATATTTATAAAAACATGAATTGATATCAAAATAATACACTAAATCACCTCCATTTATTAATGGGTTAACCGTATGAAAATCAAGAATGATGTTTTTTCATTTTTTTAAGTATCTTTTTCTTTTTCCTCTCTAGTTCATTTACATGTTTTTTCATCCTTTTTATTTTCTCAAGCTGTTTTACAGTCTTTTTTAAACTATTGGCCCTATTTTCATAGTAAGTAAAGTCTCTATCTTCATCCTGCCCTTTATATTCATTTTCTTTTTTATGTGACATTGATACCTGCCTCCTTAACTTAATTTCAGTTGTATCTTTTTAATCTAAATTCATGTATGAATTCCTGTTTTTGTCCTTCATCTTCAAATATTTTTCTTAATTTCTTTATAAATAAACCTTCATCCCATCTATGCTTTTCCCAATAATACTGTATTCCAATCTGCCAGTAATCCTGAGGGAATTCCATAAAAGCTGCCATAATTGGAATATCATGCTGAAATATTTTATTTATAGAATCATAAACATCCATTATAAAAAGTGCATTATTCATACTCCATTTTCCATGTTTCATTCTTCTCATAAGTAAACTGGCTAAATCATGTAAATGAGTATCTAGCATACAATAATCAAAATCAATAATATTTATTTTGTTATCCTCACTTACAAGAACATTGTGATTAGCGTAATCATGATGACAAAAACCATTTTTTACAACTTCTTTTTTCATACTATCAAGATAATTACTTTCAGCCAAATGTTTTCTAGAACATCGTGAGATCTCAATTTCCTCATCCATTTTTTTTATATACAGGTTATCAAATTTACTTTTTCTATCTTTCTTTAAAATTCTTTTTTTAAAATCAAGTATTTCATTTTCTCGTGTATTAAAAGTTTCCAGCCATTTAAACCAGCCAATTCTAGGATTCATATCTTCAGTAAACTTGAATCCCAAACTCTTATTGTGAAGCTCTGCTAATTTTGAAGATGCCATAAGAATATCCGAAGAATTATCATAATCTGATAATCTGCAATTAATCCATCTAGTAAGATAAGCAAAACTATTTCCAATTTTTATATATTTTTTTCCTGACTTTGTATTTATTATTTCAGGTATGCTTTGAAAATCATTTCTTTGCAAATGTTCCATAGCTGAAATGATAAATAAAAAATGTCCAAAATCATAATTTATTACTTTTAAACAATAGTATTTATAATCATCATTAATCTTGTACACATTCTTTATTTTTTCTATATACTGAATATTAATATCATAATTATTTTGAACAAGTTCTTTTACTTTTAAAATATCCAAGATTTTGCCTCCAAAATCACTATATTTGTATTATATGAATAATTATTTACGTATGTGATAGCTCACGCAATTCACATTTTTATATAATTAATAATATTATGTAATATGATTAATTTAATTTTTAGCTTGCGCTGTTGGAGGTAAAATTAATGAAAATTGCCATTGATGCGAGAGGAATTAATTGGTACAAAGGCACCGGTATTGGAACTTATACAGATAGAATATTATCCTACATGATAAAAAATCATAGTGAAAATTTTTATCACATATACTGGTCTGGAAACAAATATGATAATTTTAATAAAAAGAATACTAAAATAATAATGGCATCTAAAAAACAGCATAGATTTTTCGAACAATATTATTTTCCTGAAAATCTAAAAGAAGAAAACATAGACATATATCATGTACCACAAAATGGAATTGGTATTTCAGAAAATATAACTTGTAAAAAAGTTATAACTGTGCATGATTTGATACCTTATATAATGCCTGAAACCGTGGGAAGAAGTTATCTGACAAAGTTTATAAAAGAAATGCCGCGAATTATAAATATGGCTGACGCTATAATAACTGTATCTGAATATTCTAAAAAAGATATATTGAAATTTTTTCCTATAAATAAAAATAAAATATTTGTAACACCTTTGGCTGCAGATGAAAAATATAAACCCTTAGACAAAGAAATATGTAAAAATAAAATAAAATCAACATATAATATAGATAAACCATTTATTTTATATGTAGGAGGATTCAGTCCAAGAAAAAATGTTACATCTTTAATTGAAGCTTTTTCTAGAATCCACAAGAATTTAAATAAAGATTATGACTTGGTTATTGTAGGCTCAAGTAAAGATGATTTAGAAAAGTTAAAAGAATTTTCTTCCAAGTTGCATATAGAAGAGAATATAAGATTTACAGGATTTATAAAAGATGACTTGCTTCCTGTATTCTATAGCGGCTGTGACCTTTTTGTATATCCATCTCTATATGAAGGTTTTGGACTTCCTCCACTGGAAGCTATGAGCTGTGGGACACCTGTAATTACATCTAATATATCTTCCATACCTGAAGTAGTAGGTGATGGTGCCATATTAATAGATCCTAAAAATATAGTAAGTTTAATGTACTCTATAGAATCCATCCTAAATGATGATACTATAAGAAATGAGCTAAGTTTAAAAGCATTAAATCGTTCCCATCTATTTTCATGGGAAAATACCTGTGAAAAAACCATAAAAATTTACAATAAAATATTGAAAACATAAAATTAAAAAGATAAAACTTTTAACTATTTTCCGCTCTAGTTAAAAATTTTATCTTTTTATATTTTAAAAAATCCCTATGATTAAATCCCCTTGAGATTATTATATCTTATAATCATATTTTTGTAAACGTTTTATTGAATTTATTTTAATTTATTTTCCAAAGCCTTTTCAATATCAGAAAATACAGTCTTTGCATCCTTATTTTTTATATTTGTCGGGTCTAGAAAACTATTTATTTCAGAATATATATCTGGAAAATATTTGGTATACTCTATATTAAATGCACCATTCTGAGAATCCGAGAATAGTTTCCATATCTTATTATCAAAATAACCTATGTATTTATCCATATCTACAAAATTATATGAATTTTTATATACAGGCAGTCTGCCATATTTATTCAATAATTCTATTTGAAGATTATCATCTGTCAATGCAAATTTTATAAATTCTTCCGCTAGTTTACTATTCTTAGAGTTCTTGTTCACTATTAAATTTATTCCACCTATTGATACATTATTATTTCCACCACATTCAAAAGCCGGGAGCTTCATGACTCCCCACATATTTTTACTATCAGGCATTGCTTTCATTAAATCATAAGCAGTATAAGGATTTGCAATAACGCTTACAATGTTTCCTGATTGAGCAGCTTTTATAAGCTCTTTTTCTGAATTGAAATTTACAATTAAATTTTCATTGTAAATTTGTTTTTTCAATTCAAATATTCTATTCCACTTTTCAGAGTTAAAATCTAATTTTTTATTATAATTAAAATAACTGGTTCCAAGCTGATTTGCCAGAATTAAGTTGAAATTGCTGCTTGCTTCATTATTACCTATAAAATTTTTGCATTTATCTCCTGATATTTTTTTTCCTATATTTATGTAATCATCCCATGTTTTAATGTCATTTATATTTATATTTTCATTTTTAAATATATCTTTTCTATACAATATAAGTTCAGGTGATGCATCCCATGGCATTCCATAAATTCTGCCATTCACAGTATCAATATAAATTTTATTAGATATTATTGTATTTTTGTAATTTGATACTGAATCTGTCAAGTCTAAAATATTATTTTTAAATTTATTTAAATCATATTCTAAATTTTCATCATTAATACTAATAATATCTGCATCACTGCTGTTATCACTTAATAAGTTTTTCAGATTTCCCTGAATATTGCTATCAGTCTTTACATTTACATTTACTTTTTTATAAATTTCTTTAAATTTTTCTGCAGAAGTTCTAAATTGGTCTTCATATTTTGCATCCGTTACAATATTTAAGTTACCTTTATAAACTTCTTTTTCACTATAACTTTCTTTTTTATTACAGGATACAGCGACAAATAATATTATTACTATTAAAAAAATTAAACTTAATTTTATATATTTATTCATATATTATATCCCCCATATTTCATGTATAAATATTATATCATAAGTTAAACAAAAGAAAAAAGCTGGAGCGTACTCTCAGCTTTTAACCTTTTGACATTTTATAATTTCCCGTTGAATGAAATTCTTCCTTCCATGCTTTTTCCGCATAAGGTCTAAAATCCTTCGATATATTATCAAGATCTTTCTGGAACTCTGGATCTTCAAGCATCATCCTTGCACCTTCATCTGTTGGTTTTGCTCCCGTCTTTTTTACAATATCCCTGATTTGTTTTGTATTATCAATCATCATACAAGGCATAAGCAAGTTACGATTATATGGCTGTCTGTTTCTAAGTTCTCTAAAAAAATCCGACTTAAATACATCTACAAGCTTTTTGCCTTTTAAGTTGTCTACAGCAAAATGAGCGAATATGCATGGTTCTACCTGCTCCTCAGAGTTTATGTGACAATAAAATTTTCCAGCAATACATCCTCCTACATAAGGTGCATCATTAAAGAAATCAATAGTAAAATAAGGTTTTTTATTTCTTATTTCTCTTATTCTTTCTCCAAGATATATTCTTTGCTCAGGTTTTAACATTACACTTGTATCCGGCTTTTTACCTACAGGCATGTACAAAAAATACCAGCTCATTTTTGCACCCTTTTCAATAAGCATATCTATAAATTTATCCGAAGTTACTGTATCTATGTTGTTCCTGCTAGTTGCAGAAGACACTCCAAATAGAACTCCACGTTCCTTCAAAAGATCCATGGCATGCATAACTTTTTTAAATATTCCTTTGCCTCTTCTTTTATCTGTCTCTTCTTCAAAACCTTCAAGAGAAAACATTGGAATAACATTTCCAAGCTTTTGTATTCTATCTGCTACTTTTTCAGTAAAAAGTGTGCCGTTTGAGAACGGTGTAAACATACAATCATTATATTTTTCATATAAGTCCAGCATATAGTCATTTATAAAAGGTTCTCCTCCGAGAATTATAAAATAATAAATTCCAAGATCTCTTGCCTCTTTAATAATTCTATCAAGTTCTTCTTTAGGAATATCATCTTCTTTACTATAACTTGATGCATAGCAACCACTACACCTTAAATTACATCTCATGGATGGGCTTATAAGAATCGTAAATGGTGTTTTTATCCCTGTATCATTTAAAAATTTATCTCTCTTTGGTACTCCATACCATGCTGCATTGGCAAAAAAATTAGTAAAGAATTTATTCATGCAATTTCTATTTGTATCTTTTACAATTCCTGTAACAAGTTCATGAATTGATGGATTAGTATTATATAATTCCTCAACACGCTCAACTTTTTCCAAACTATCTTTATCCTTTTTTATTGTTTTTTTAACTAATGCAAAGAGTTTATCAAGGCTTTTCTCTGGCTCTTTACTATTAAGTAACTTTAGGCCCGATTTTACCAATGTATCTTTAGCTGTCTTTTCCAATAATTCTACTACCTTCATCTGCCATTCCTCCTCATAAATTATTAATTAAAAAATTATTTCTAAGCATTAATATAAGTACCTATTCAGTACTTATATTAATTATAGCTTTCATTATTTTAATGTTCAATTCAGTGGTATTATAGCTATTACTTGATATTCATAGTCAATTAGAGAACATCGGCCATGTTTATTTGATTTTCAGAATAAATCATGAGAAATAAGTATATTTTAACATTAGTAAATATTTTAACAACCAGTATAAAAATTATTTAATGCAGCCTATTTATCATACTTGCTAGATATCCAGCTCCGAAACCATTGTCAATATTGACTACACTAACCCCGCTAGCACAACTATTCAGCATCGATAAAAGGGCAGAAAGTCCATTAAAATTAGCTCCATAGCCTACACTAGTCGGAACAGCTATAATAGGCTTATCAACTAGCCCTCCTACTACACTGGCAAGTGCCCCTTCCATACCTGCTATAACAATTACTACTTTTGCACCTCTTATAATATCTAATTTACTAAACAATCTGTGTATGCCAGCTACTCCTACATCATATACTCTTTCAACCTTCTCTCCAAATATTTCTGCTGTTAAAGCAGCTTCCTCAGAAACAGGAATATCAGAAGTCCCAGCCGTTACCACCGCTATATACGTATCTGATAATTTTATTTTTTTATTCTTTATAGTTATAATCTTAGCTTCTTTATTGTATTCTGCCTTAGGACATATCTTCTTTACTGCATCATATTGTTCTTCACTCGCCCTGGTTCCAAGAATATTATCTCCTTTTGTCATCATAAACTCTACTATTCCTTTTACCTGATCTACAGTTTTGCCTGCACAGTAAATGACCTCAGGATATCCTACCCTCATTTCTCTGCTATTATCAATCTTTGCATAGCCTAAATCTTTAAATGATATATCTTTAAATTGATCAGCTGCATTATCTATAGCTACAGAACCATCTTTCACTTTCTTAAGTAATTTTTTAATATCATCCATATTCATTTTTATCACCTTGTTCTGTAAAAATTATTTGTTGTAGTTTATCATAACTTCTTTTTTAATTTCTTCTATGCTTACATTATTTTTAATTGCAAGTTTCTTGCAATCTTCATATTCTGGTTTATTTCTTACTTTTTTCCCTTTATAATATGCTTCCTTTATATTTACTATGCCATATGGCGTAGTTACTTTTTTGGTTTTTCTTTTAAGCATATCCCTTTTTACTGAATATTTTCTAATTCCTAATGTTGTAGTATTAATAAAAACTATATCTCTCATAGTATCTTCATCTTTTTCTCTATATAAAATACTTAATTTTACAGCTGGTCTACCTTTTTTCATTATTATAGGTGTCAAATAAACATCCAGTGCACCGTTTTCCAATAATGTATTCATTACATATTCATACACTTCTGAGCTCATATCATCTATATTGCATTCCATAACTTCTATTTCATCTTTAATAAATCCCATACTAAAATCTTCATCTGAATTTTGTGGATTATTTAATGTATATTCTCCTAAAAATACTCTTAGAACATTAGGAATTTCATCATTATCTTTTGTACCTATTCCGTATCCCACTTTATTTATTTTAAAATTTTTAAGATTCGTAAAATCCGAAGCTAAGTAAGATAAAATTGCTGCTCCTGTAGGAGTAGTAGCTTCAAAAGGTACTTCAGCTTTTACGTGAATATCTTTAAGTATTTCTGCTGTAGCTGGTGCCGGTACCGGTAAAGTTCCATGGGCACATTTTACAAATCCATATCCAACTTCTACGGTTGATGATAACACTTTGTCTACTTTCAAATAGTCAAAACATATTGCCGCTCCTACAATATCCACTATAGAATCCACTGCCCCTACTTCATGAAAATGTACTTCATCTATAGGCTTATTGTGAACTTTTGATTCTGCTTCAGCCACTTTTTTGAAAATTTGAAGGCTAATCTGTTTGACTTTTGACGTTAATTCACTAGAATTTATAATATTTTCAACATCAAATAAATTTCTATGATGATGGTGATGATGCTCATGTTCATTATGTTTATGATCGAAATTATGTTCGCTTTCTTCTGATAGGACAACATCTACTTTAGTCCCTGAAATCCCATTTTTGGTATTTTTTTGTATAATTATATTATATTCATTAATTTTCAACTTTTCAAGTTCCGATATCAAATAATTTTTATCTACTCCAACATCTATCATTGCCCCTAAATTCATATCTCCGCTTATTCCTGAAAAACAATCATAATAAAGTATCTTCATAATATCGTTTTCTCCTAACTGTTAAATTTTAGATAAATAATTTATATACTCTTATATTTATTTTAACATAATTCTTTTTCTTTTTTTTAGTATATATTTTTAAAAATTACGTAAAATATTATATTGTGTTATAATTACTACATCACATAATAGGAAGTGTAAAACTTATGGTAAAACTTAATCGGGATTTCTATAACAGAGACACTTTGATAGTTGCAAAAGAACTTTTAGGTAAAGTACTAATCCACAATACAGATGGTAATATACTTTCAGGAAAAATAGTAGAAGTTGAAGCATATAAAGGTATTTCAGATAAAGCTGCTCATTCTTATAAAGGCAGGAGAACTAAAAGAACGGAGGTTATGTATGGCATACCTGGTATTTCTTATGTTTTCATGATATATGGTATGTATAACTGCTTTAATGTAATAACAGAAAAACAAGGTATACCAAATGCAGTCCTTATAAGGGCTTTGGAGCCTTTAGATAATTTGAATACACTTGCTCTTAATAGATTCAATAAACCTTATGATGAACTATCAAAATATCAGATCAAAAATTTAACAAATGGTCCTGGTAAACTTTGCAGTGCTTTATCAATAGACAGAAGTGCTAATAAATTAGACTTGTGTAAAGATGAATTGTATATATCAGATAATAGCATTAATAATTTTGAAATAGAAAGTTCAAAAAGAATAGGCATAGATTATGCCGAAGAAGCTAAAGATTACCCATGGAGATTTTTCATAAAAAACAATATATATGTATCAAAAAATAAGTAGATAATTTATAAAAAGAGGATATTTTTATGCATTATGTATACATATTAAGGTGTAATGACAATACGTTTTATACAGGATATACAAACAATTTAAATAAAAGAATACAAACTCATAATGCCGGCAAGGGAGCAAAATATACAAGAGGAAGGCTTCCTGTAAAGTTGGTATATTTTGAAGAATATAGTTCAAAAATACAAGCTATGCAGCGTGAATATGCCATAAAACAGCTTACAAAAGAAAATAAATTAAAAATAATTCAATCAAATAAAAATTTAAAGTAAAATACAGCAGACAAGTTAAATCTACTGTACTTTTTGTTCTAAATGTTATAAATATTTCTTCATGGTATTTTTTTTCTTTAAAATATCTACTAAATATTTTACTTCTTGATCTCTATTTTTATCCATAACTAGGAGTACATCATCCGAATCTATAATTATTAAGTCTTTAACTCCAAAAGCTATTATTAACCTTTCATCTCCAAAAATAGTACAGTTTTCACTAGATTCCAGGAATACATTTCCTTTTATATTATTTTCTCCACATCTTCTTAAAAATCTCCCGATAGCAGTAAATGTTCCCATATCGTCCCATAAGAATTCACATTTAACTACATAAGCTTTTCTGGTCTTTTGCATTATTCCAAAATCCACTGAAATACCGTCTATCATATCATATTGTTCTTCTATAGTACTATTTTCCTGTCTAGTATCAATGCTTTCATAAATAGCAAGCATACTTTTATACATTTTAGGGAGATATTTTTGCATTTCTCTCAAAAATACATCTGCCCTCCATACAAATATGCCACTATTCCATAGATAGGTGCCCTTGAGTATCAAATCTTTAGCTACCTCTAAATTAGGTTTTTCTAAAAACCTCTCTACTTTAAAACTATCTATGGCTGCATTTATTTTTTCTCCCATCTCTATATATCCATAACCAGTTTCTGCCCTTTGAGGCTTAATTCCCATGGTTACAAGTCCTCTTTTTTTCTCAGCAATTTCTGATGCCTGACTTATTGTATTTATAAACAATTTATTGTTTCCAATATAATGATCTGACGGTAAAATTATCATAGTGGCAGAAGGATCTTTTTTTAACAACTTTACTGCTGAAAATCCAATGCATGTAGCTGTTTCTTTATTTTCCGGTTCCGCAAATATATTATCTTTGTTAATATCTGGTAATTCTTTTTGTACCTTGTTTATATATTCTTCGTTTGTAATAACATATATATTTTTTCTATCTACTAAAGGAATTATTCTATCTACAGTACTTCTTAAAAAACTTTTATTATTTATAATTTTTAGAAATTGTTTCGGGTTTTTTTCTCTTGAAAGTGGATAAAGCCTCGTACCTTTTCCTCCAGCCAAAATCAATGCATATAACAAGTATTTACCTCCTAACCATTGCTGCAAATATTTTTATATTATATATGATGTCTTTATTAAATAAACTTAAATTTTCAATAATAAATATAAATCACATTATAATATATGTTTGTATAATATAAGTTGTGAAAAATATACTTGTTTCAATATACCTTGTCCTGGTCTTATACGACTTTGAGATCATCCAATTTATTTTCAATGGAATTATTATAATTACTAATAATGTTTTTGTTCATTCCTAGGTTATTTAATTTTTCAAATACCCTATTCATTACAATTTCTGGTTCTAAATAAAACTCACTTGCTCTTATTCTAATAAATGTCCATCCCACCCTTTCTAAATTCAATTGTCTTTCTATAGTATCCTTAAAATTATACTGTTCCTTTGAAGTATCGCCATAACATATAATGGCAACCCTGTTTCTTTCGCCTTCTATCATAAAATCTATATTATATTTTCCAATCTTTATCTCTGGCCTTATACTATATCCTTTATTTTTTATACAATTGTAAACGTCTTTTTGAAAATCGGATTGAAATACTTCTTCTATATCGTTTTTATTTACAATAACCTTATTGTAATTTTCACAATAATTTAAAAGAGAATATCTCACACATTCTTCGCTTAAGTCCTTCAAATCAACCGAGTGGAAAAGCCACATTTGATTTCTCGCTCTGCTCGAAGCTACATTGAATCTTCTTATATCTGCATCTCTTGATAAAGGTGCAAACTTAACATCATTTGAAATTACCATTGATAAAAACATTACATCTCTTTCATCACCTTGAAATGAATATGCATCCCCACATATAATCCTCCTTTTTATCATCTCTTCTATTCCAATCTTTTCTTTAAGAATGTTCTCTATAATATTTCCCTGTGCTTCACCAAGCAATGATATAACTCCCATAGTCATGCCATTATATTTCTCATTCTTACAGCAGTTTGCAACTTTGTCTGCCACAGCCTCAGCCTCTATCATATTTATAGGTTTTAAAGCATCCCTTTTTCCATTCACCCTAACTGCATTTATAGGCGGATAGAAAGTTTCATTAAGAGTAGGATATCTAAGTGGTTTTATTTCACCAGAGTAAGCTAAATCATTACTGAATTTTATTATTTCAGGCACACATCTAAAATGTTCCTTAAGCATAAGCCTGTTTGGGAATACCCTAAGTGCCGTATCATAAAGACTTGTTTGAAGATCAAACCATTGCTTGTCTGGTATGCCATCAAGATACTTGTCTATTAAATTTAAAACAAGCTTTTGATCTATTCCAATAATTTCAGGACTTATTTGTTTATCATCGCCAACTATAACTGCTCTTTTAGCTCTCATAAGTGCACATAAGGAAAATATGTCACTTTGACTGCTTTCATCAAAAATAATAACATCAAATAAATCTTTAGAAAGTTTTATATTCTCGATAACTCTATTTAAGGGCATAATCCATACCGGTATAGCTTCTTTACATTTTTCCATTTCATTTTGAGCAATCTTTCTATACTTTGCAACCATTTTCCCTCTACCTTTGCCTATTCTCTTGACTGCCTGCATCCACGAGAATAAACTTCTTTTTTGTGTGTCTGAAGTTTGAAGTATCTGATTATACCATGTGCTTTTAGCAACCAAATCTTTTATAAGAATCTTTTCTGTAGTTTTTTCTCTTTCCAAATCTTCCTGAATTTTTTCTGGATTTAATCTGATTAACTTATTTAGGAGACTATTCCATTGAGACCATTTCCATGCCTTGCAGAAATTTGTATACATATCCTTTGATTTTCCCCAATTTTTAACTATGTCTTTCACAGTATTAGGACATATTCTCTCTAATTTACTTAAGACTTCATTTATTTTATTTACCTTATTCTGAGTTATTTTTATATTTTTCAATTCATTTGAAAGTTTATTTATGCTGTCTAAAGACATTCCTTCCAATTCATTTTCATAGTATGAATTATTTCCTACAGATAGCATCAACTTTTTCAAAGTATCCAAATAAACTTTGCTTTTATTATATTCATTAATATTTTTCAGACTATTTATACAATCAATTAAGTAATCATATGTTTTCAAAGAATACCAATCTATTTCCTTAGGAAGTGCTATTTTACCTAATTTGTCTAAAATATCAGATTTATATTCCTCATCCCAATTTACTATAATTCTCAATTGTTTTAAATTTCTTTCTATCTTGAATATATCATTTCCGTAATCGTTTGTTTCCTTCCCTTCATAATCCGACATCGTATTATCCCATATTGTTTTTAATTCTCTCAAAATAGTTTTTTTATGAAGAAATAATTTAACAATAAGTGCCTGATCCATATTATTAAACTTTTTATCATCTATGATGCATTTAGAAAATATATAGTTACATTCAGGATGAAGTATCTTAAATAATTTTCCTATCTTTTTCTTATTGTCCATTGCTTTGTATATTGTGTCAAAGTTCTTTGAAAATTTACTTATATCATCTTCAGGTAATCTAACGCTGTGACTTCTAAGCTCATTGGATATTTTAGTAATCCTAAGCACTAAATTACTTGATTTATAATATAAATCTTTAAAAGTTTGTTTTATACCATCATTTTCATGATATCTTTTAAAAATATCTTCCCACACACTATCCTTAATTTTAATTATAGTATCTCTTGAATTTAAAACACTCTCTAAAAGTTCATCGTAGTTGCATCTGTCTTTATAAGGTATATGCCAATTTTTTATATTGGAAATATACTCTTTATAATGCGGCTTTAATTTTTTATAATTAGATATTACAGTACTAATTTCTTCATTTTCCGGCAACTTATTTATTATATTTTTTATGCCGTCAAAATTATATTTCTTTTCTTTACTAACTTCACCTAATGAGTTCATAAGTAAATCAAATTCTTCGCTTGAAATTGGCATATCGTTTTTTGTATTTATTTTATCTGAAATCCAGGAACATTTATCTTTATTTTTTCTTACCCATTTTGATATATCTAGCATATTATATTTTTGTCCAGAATAGGTTATAGTTTCATTTTCTAAAATTTGTGCTTGATTTAATTTTCTATAAAGTAATTTTTGATTTTCTACACATGAATTTAACTGATGCTTTAATATTTTTATATCATTATCTATATTTTTAGCATCTAAAGATAGATTATCTGTTATCTTTCTTACAGATTCATTTAAATTTTTAAAAGATTCTGGATCATTTCCCAGGAGGCTTATACAAAGTGGTCTTATTTCTTCAGGTATTTTTTTTATAAGTACTCTAAGTGCCCTATCTGTCTGGCTCGTAACAAGTATTCTTTTGCCATAAGCAAGAAGATGACATATCAAATTAACTATGGTATGACTTTTTCCTGTTCCCGGTGGTCCCTGCATAACTACTCCATAGTTTTCTGATATTCTTTTTATTATTTCTTTTTGTTCTAAATTTGCAGGAAGTGGGAAGAGTACAGTCTTAGATACTTTTTCCCAATCTTCTGAATCTTTTTTCTTATTACTTTTATCATCGGATATATTGCCTTCTCCAACCAATGCTTTAATTGTTTCAGGTATAGGATATCCATTTTTTATTTCTTTTAATATGTTGTTTATTTCAGTTTGCCACAATTTCATGTTATTTTTTCTTACAAAAATAACAAAAGTGTCATATATTACAGGAACATCATTTATTTTAATTTTTTTATTAGAAAAATATGTGTCTTCCAATTTTCCTTTACTGTTTATCTCTGAAATTATATTTAAAAGAACTTGTTTTGTTTCTTCTTTAATTCTTAAATCCAGATTAATATTATTTATTTTATCTTCCAAGCTAAAAATATTTTTTATGTCGACGTTTTCTAAATTTTCAAATATAGATGATTGAAACTTAGTTTTACCGCAAGGTAATAAATCAAATACCTTTCTTAACGCATTAAACTCTATTCTCATTTTAGTCTCAAGTACAGGATGAATTATTTTTTCATTGTTTAGTTTCCAGCACATAAGTCCATATCCACATACTATCTCAAAATCTTCTCCTCTTTTTTCACTTTCCTGATATAGCTTGAAAAATTCATCGTACAATTTTCCACATTTTTTACTTATTTCTATCCAGAAATCATTTGTAGTGTTCCTGTTTACAACACATCCCGATAAATTTAAAAATTCCTCTTCCCAGTATAATTTATCATAATCATATACATTCTTTATAGTCTTTTCATTCAGATTTTTTAAGCTTAACAAATAAGAAAATATTTTTTCTACTTTCTCCCTACAATCCATATTATCCTCCTTTGCTTATATAAAGACCGATTTAATTTTGCCCACTTAATAATATACTTACTTTTATGTTAAATTATACCATGATAAAATATAATGTACAAAAAAATCGTTAAACAAATTTCAGATTGAAGTGACAATATTTTATAATAATTTTTAAGAATTATATTAAAAAAGGAAGATTGAACACATAACATACTCAATCTTCCTTTTTATATTATAAATTTTCTTTTTTATTTTTTAAATTTGCTGCTAACTTATATACTATAAACACAATTATTATAATTATTAAAGCTATATCTGCAAAATGAAACCACTTGTGTATAGCAGTCCAATTCTGTCCCATTTTGTATCCTGCAAAGGATAGAACTACACTCCATAATGTAGAACCTATAAGTGTATATATTACAAACTTTTTAAAGTTCATCTTGCTTATTCCTGCTGGAAGTGAAATAAAAGTTCTAATTATAGGTAAAAGCCTTGAAAAAAATACTATACCTTCACCATATTTGTTAAAATAATAGTCACTTTTTTGAATATGAGATTTGGATAATCTAAGTTTTTCTGCATATTTTTCAACTAACGGCCTGCCTCCAACTCTCCCTATATAATAGGCAAAGCATGATCCAACAGTACCACCTAAAGTACCAAAAACTATAACAAGTGGCAAACTCAACCTTTCTGTAAAACTCAAGTATCCTCCGAAAGGCAATATAGCTTCACTCGGTATTGGAATACATGCACTTTCAAGAGCCATAGCTATAAAAGTACCAATATAACCTGTTTTATCAAGTACTAAAATGACCAAATCTATTAATTTTTCTACCATAAATTTTCCTTTCCCAATAGTCCCCGCACTTTACAGTATTTTTATTTTTTGCATGAATCCCTTTCAATCAGCTTATAATCTAATACATAACTTTTACTATCTGTTGGCTGCTTATTTATCATCTTTATAAGCATTCTCATTCCTACAGAACCCATATCATACATTGGTTGGGCAACTGTAGTTATTTTAGGATAAAATATAGATGCAGAATATATATTGCCAAAGCCTATTACATCAACATCTTCCGGCACATTTATATTTCTATCTCTAAGTGCATTTATAGCACCCATAGCAACTTCATCACTACAACAAAATACTGAATCTATATTATCATCATTATCAAGTATTTTACTCATTCCTTTGTATCCGTCTTTTGCTTTCAAGCCTCCAAAATACGTAATATTTGTATTAACTTCTATGCCGTTCTCTTTAAGTGCATTTTTATAGCCTATATATCTTAGTGCATTAGCATTTGCTTCATCTTCATGTACACCTATATATGCTATTTTTTTATTTCCCTTGTCTATCAAATACTTTACTCCATCAAATGCAGCTTTTTCATTATCAATAGTAACACTTGGAATATCACCTGCTTTGTTTGCAGTTTCTACTAAAACCATAGGAAATTGAAGCTGTTTTATAAGTTCCAATATAGAAGGTTCAAGTGAAGCACTCATATACAATACTCCATCAACCATCTTTTCTTTTAAAACCCTTAAATATTCCATTTCCTTTTCAAAATCAAGATCAGTATTACAAAGCATTATATTATAGTCATATATATTAGCTACATCTTCTGCTCCCCTTACGATTTCAGGATAAAATTGATTTGATATGTCAGGTATTACTATTCCTACTGTCTTAGTTCTCTGCGTTTTAAGACTTCTAGCAATTATATTAGGTCTGTAACCCAATTTGTTTATAGCCTCTACTACTTTTCTTTTAGTCTCTTCATTTACAACGTCTACATCATTTAATACTCTTGAAACTGTAGCTATAGAAACTCCTGCCTCTTTAGCTACATCCTTAATTGATGCCGCCATCTTTATCACCTACCGATACTATTTCTTTTTATAATTATACTTATAAAATTAAACTATTACAAGTTAGTTTTATATTATTTTTACCAAATTCACAATATATTACTCTTTAAATATGTATTGCTACATAAAGCAAGCTACTCTTTAACAGCAACTTGCTTTATATTGTAACATAATATACAAATTTATTTTTTAATTATTTAATTAATTCTACTGCAATTTTAAAATTTTCTCCATTTATCTTATAATCATTATATTTCTTATCATCATTATAAGCTATTTCTGTGGATAGTGTCTCTTTCTTTATCTGATCTTCAAATTTTTTAATTATACCTTCAAGATAACTGTTTCCAGAAACATAGAGCTTTATCTTATCTGCGACTTCAAATCCGCTTTCTTTTCTCAGATTCTGGATTTTACTTAATATCTCCCTCAAATTTCCTTCTTCCTTCAACTCATCTGTTATTGTAGTTTCAAGAACTATTCCAACTGTTCCTTCTCCTGCGAATGCAAATCCTTTAAGTCCCTTCATTGTTACAAGTACATTGTCGGAATTAAGTTCAATACTTTCACCTTTAACAGATATATTAACAACCTCACCTTTATTTATTTTTCCGGCAAGTTCCATTTGATTTATAGAGGATATTTGTTTCCTTATCTCAGGTATAAGTTTGCCATACTTTTTACCTAGTACTGGAAGATTTGGCTTTATGTCAAAATTAACATATTTAGATAAATCAGCACCAAATTCTATCTTCTTAACATTAAGCTCTTCTTTTATTATATTTCC
Organism: Clostridium algifaecis; assembly: GCF_017874415.1. Taxonomy (GTDB): domain Bacteria; phylum Bacillota; class Clostridia; order Clostridiales; family Clostridiaceae; genus Clostridium_B; species Clostridium_B algifaecis. The sequence continues at coordinate 54,993 of NZ_JAGGLM010000004.1, read as the reverse complement.
ATAATAATCTGGAAGAGTTTTTGAACTTACAAGCATTTCTAGAAGTGGCTGCCTATTTTTTATATTAGCTGTATTTCTAGCGCTTCTTCCAAGCTTAACTATTTTATATGCTTCATCCATATCACTCTCAAGTTGTTTATCTATAACACTGTCATCTGCCTCCTGCCATCTGCACAAATGTACACTTTTAGGAGCATTTTTGTCTATATTTACTACCAGATTATTATAGATTTCTTCTGTCATAAATGGAACAAATGGTGCTGCAACCACTGTTAATTTAGTAAGCACTTTATAAAGAGTACTGTATGCACCTATTTTGTCTTCTGTTAATTCTGAACTCCAAAATCTTTGTCTGTTTACCCTTACATACCAGTTTGAAAGAGTATCCACAAAATCACCAATATTTATTGCTGCTTGAGTTACTTCATAATGGTCAAGATGATATTCTGTATCTTTTATTAAAGAATTCAACTTGGATAATATCCATTTATCCATTATATTACTGGATACAAAGTCCTTATGCTCAAATGGATTAAATTTATCTAAATCAGCATATAGTACATAGAAAGAATAAATGTTCCATAATGTTCCAAGGAATTTTCTTTGAGTATCCTGTACTGCTTCCTCATAAAATCTAGATGGAAGCCATGGAGCACTTGATGTATAGAAATACCATCTTGATGCATCTGCTCCTTCATTGTTAAGAACTACAGTTGGACTAAGTACATTTCCTTTATGCTTTGACATTTTAAGTCCATGTTTATCTAAAACATGACCAAGTACCATACAATTTTCAAATGGACTTCTATCAAATAAAACTGTTGATATTGCCATAAGTGTATAGAACCATCCTCTTGTCTGATCTACTGCTTCTGTTATATATTCTGCCGGGAAGTTCTTTTCAAATAATTCCTTGTTCTCAAAAGGATAATGATGTTGTGCAAATGGCATAGATCCTGAATCAAACCAGCAGTCTATTACATCTTTTACTCTTGTCATTTCTTTTCCACAATGATGACATTTCAATTTGACTTCATCTATATATGGCTTATGAAGTTCTATATTTTCAGGTACATTAATTCCTTTTTCCTTAAGTTCTTCTATACTTCCAATACATTCTCTATGACCACATTCACATTCCCATATTGGAAGTGGTGTACCCCAGTATCTCTCTCTGCTTAAACCCCAATCTATTACATTCTCTACAAAGTTTCCAAATCTTCCTGTTCTTATATTGTCCGGATACCAGTTAGTACTATTTGTATTTTTAACAAGTTTATCCCTTACAGAAGACATTCTGATAAACCAAGTATCTCTTGGATAATACAAAAGTGGAGTATCACATCTCCAGCAGAATGGATATGAATGAGTAAACTTCTCTGGTTTATATAGGATATTCTTTTCTTTTAAATATTCTATTATCTTAGGATCTGCATCTTTAACAAACAATCCTTTCCAGGGTGTAACCTCTTCTTTAAATCTACCCTGTGTATCTACCGAATTAACTACAGGTATATCATATTTTTTACATATATTACTATCATCTTCACCAAAAGCAGGAGCTGTATGAACTATACCAGTACCATCTGTAAGTGTTACATAATCTCCATGTATAACATAATGAGCTTTTCCTTCATATTTTACGAAATTAAATATTGGCTCATATTCAAGACCTAATAGTTCCTCACCCTTAAATTTCCTAACTACTTCATACTCTTCTTCCAGTTTTCCAAGAAGAGCCTCTGCAAGTATAAGATGCTGTCCTTTGTTTATTACTTCTACATAATCATAAGCCTTATTTATTGCAAGAGCCATGTTATTTGGAAGTGTCCATGGAGTTGTTGTCCATGCAAGCATATACTTATCTTCATTTTTAAGCTTGAATTTAACATATACTGATGTTTCTTTTACATCCTTATAACCTTGAGAAACTTCATGTGAAGAAAGTGCTGTTCCACATCTTGGACAGTAAGGTACTACTTTATATCCTTTATACAATAATCCTTTATCCCATATCTTCTTTAATGCCCACCATTCAGATTCTATGTAATCATTATGATAAGTAACATATGGATTATCCATGTCTACCCAGAATCCTATTCTATCTGACATTTCCCTCCATTGTGATATGTATGTAAAAACACTGTCCTTACATTTTTTTATAAATTTTTCCACACCATATTGCTCTATCTGTGGTTTGCCTGATATTCCAAGACTTTTTTCTACTTCAAGTTCTACTGGCAGTCCGTGAGTATCCCAGCCTGCTTTTCTCAAAACATTATAACCCTTCATAACTTTATATCTTATTATAAAATCTTTCATAACCCTGGTTAAAACGTGACCTATATGCGGGTTGCCGTTTGCAGTTGGTGGACCATCATAAAAGGTGAAATACTCTCCATCTTTATTTAAGTCAAAGTTTTTTTCAACTATTTTATTCTTTTTCCAAAAGTCTATTACATCTTTTTCTCTTTCAACAAAGCTTTTAGAATTGTCAATTTTTTTATACATAATTTTACTCCTCTCTATATACACTATATATAAATACATTATTTTCCAAAAACAAAAACTTCATCCTAAAATAGGACGAAGTTAAATTCGCTGTACCACCTATGGGTAAATTTTGAAATCAAAAACATACTCTATTCTTTAACGCAGAATTACGAAAAAACTTACTAGATAATATTGTTCAGATCTTCAGCTCCCAGGTGATTTTCTTTAAGCTTTTCTGCAACTTTCCACCATAACGTTTGCTCTCTTTTTATAACAAAAACTTAAATACTCTTCCTGTTCAAAACTTTTATCATACAATTAAAACATAGTATTCAATTTCTTCTTATTATATTATACCCATTTTTCATTGTCAAATTATTTCATGGATTTTTGTTAAATTCCTAAAGCTTTTAATATTCCTTCAGCTAAACCTTCAGCTGCTTTTTCTCTTCCACTTTCAGTTCCAAGAATAGATGCATCTTTCGAATTTGTCAAAAATCCAAGTTCAGTTAGAACTGTAGTCATTTTGGTATTTCTTGTTATATATAGCCAACTGCCATCTTTAAGCCCTCTATCATATGTTCCAAGATGACTCACAAGGCTGTTTTGAATAAGTGTTGCAATTCTTTCCCCTTCGCTATTTCCAGTATAATATAATGTTTCTGTTCCTTCTGCATCTGGTGAATCAAAAGCATTGGTATGAATTGCCACCATAAATTTTGCTGATGAATTGTTTGCAGTATCACATCTTCTTTGTAGACTCTGAGTTACATTTAAAGAGCTTGTCTTACGTTCATCTTCAGTTCGTGTATAAATTACATTTACCCCTTTTTGTTTTAATATTTCACCAGTTTTTAAAGCTACATTTAACGTTACATCATCTTCCTGGTACCCATTTCCTTCTGAGCCTACATCTTGTCCTACTCCATGTCCTGGATCAATTACAATTGTAGGTCCGTTTCCATCAGATGGAGTTTGAGAATCAGATTTACTTGGTGCAGGTGTTACTGGTGTAGGTTTACTAGGTTGTGCATTCGTTTGATTTTTTCCTATAACATTTAAAGAAGCCAAAATACCATTTGCAATAGCCTTTGCACTTTTATCCTGAAAGTCCTGTGAATTCATTAATTTGCTCTCACTTTCATTAGTTATAAATCCCAACTCCACCATAACAGAGGGTGCATTATTTCCACTTAATATTTTATGTTGTGGCAGTGATTCTTTAGTTCCCCTGTCTGATGAACCAGTAGATGCTATAAGCTGTTTTTGGATATCGTCAGCTACTGTTTTAGAATCTGAATTTGTAGTAGAATAATATGTTTCTATACCTTTTACATTAGTATTGTCAGGATAAGTATTTGCGCGTATACTTACAAATTCATTGGAATTAGCCTTATTTGATATGTCAATACGTGATTGAATATCATTTTCCTCGCTCCAACTAATGCTGTCATTTTTTCTTGTATAAACTACATTTACTCCATTCTGTTCAAGTATTTTTCCTGTTTTTAAAGCTACAGATAAATCTATATCTTTTTCTTTTATGCCAGAAGCTGACACATTTCCATTATCCGAGCCTCCATGTGCAGCATCAATAGTCACAGTATATTTGTTATTAGTAGATTGGTTTGTTCTAGTTGAAAATTCCATTTTCGTATCACTTTTTAAAGTATCACCATTAGATGTTTTAATTCCACTTTTGACAGTTACAGAATATGCTTGTCCATATTTATAATTGCCTTGAGGAGTAACATCAACCACACACCCATTATCCTCAATATTTATTTTAACAGGAACAGTATTTCCACTAGAGTCTGTTACAATTATACTAGATTCATTTATCGTACTTTTATCCAGCTCCTTGTTAAAACTTATTTTCCAGGTTTTATTGATTTCTACATTGCTGCCTATATTGCTTCCATTATAACTTTTTGCAGCATATACTGGATTAATTTTAAAAAGAATAGTAAAAACAAATAAAAAACTTAAAGATGCAATAATATAAAAAGCACTCTTTTTCAAATAACCACCTCTTCACCTAAAATTTTTCCAATAAATCAAATATATCATTTTATATTATAATATAAAATTTACTAAAATTATACTCTAAGCTTTATAAATTGCATCTGTAATTTCAATAAGATGTTCTGAATTTTTTCCGAGAATCCTAATTATCATACCAAACTTAAAACTTAAACTTATTCCAAATTCTATATTAGTGTAGGATTTTAATATAGACATATATTTTATCCTTAATTTTTCATCCACTCTTTTTCCTATTATAATCATATTTGCCTGGTGGGTATATTCTCCATAAAGACCTATACTTTTTATTTCCTGTTCCTCAGGTTTTAAAAAAGTATTATCCATAAATACTATTTTATCATTATAAAATATCTTTAATTTTGATATAAAACTGTCGAAATCAAAAATTTCATTTCTCTTATATCTTCCGCAAGATATTATTTCTCTAAATATTAAATTGCAATTTTTACGCATTCTTATATTCATGTCTTGTTTAAAGTTTGATTCTTTAAATGGCATAAGCGGCTTTAACATATATGCTAAAGTACAGTTTTCTTCCATATTTACATCTATCTTTTGATATGCACATTCATTTTTCATTTTAAAAATCTTTGTATAAGATTGTGAATAAAGCTCCAGGCAAGAGTCTTTATTCATATTTACATTAATTGAATAATCATCTCCGCTCAAAACTCCTGCCGATACATTTATAATGCATAATTTCATCATAGAATTATCATTGTTATAAAATGGCTTTAAAATCTTAAGTGGCGATGTAAAATAACTGTCACTTAATATAGTTTTATTATTTTTAACTTTTGTTTCTATCTGTAATATGCTCTTTTTACCATAGCGATTCATTATACACCTTCCAAAAGGGCATTCTTTTTAATCCATTTTATTACATCTCCCAGCCCTTTTTTCTCATTAAGATTAGTAAATATAAACGGTTTTTCCCCTCTCATTTTTTTTGAATCCCTGTCCATAACTTCAAGACTGGCCCCAACATAAGGTGCCAAATCAATTTTGTTTATTACTAAAAGGTCTGAACGTGTTACTCCCGGGCCTCCCTTTCTTGGAATCTTGTCACCCTCTGAAACATCTATAACGTATATAGTTGAATCGGCGAGTTCAGGGCTAAATGTTGCAGATAGATTATCCCCTCCGCTTTCTATAAATACTATCTCTATATCCGGGAATTTTTGAACAAGTTCTTCCACAGCTTCAAGATTCATAGATGCATCCTCTCTTATGGCTGTATGTGGACATCCTCCTGTTTCAACTCCTATTATTCTTTCTTTTGGTAGGACACTATTTTTTGTTAAAAACTCCGCATCTTCTTTAGTGTATATATCATTAGTTACTACACCTATACTATAATCTCTGCTCATTTCTCTCGTAAGCCTCTCTATAAGTGCAGTCTTTCCCGAGCCAACAGGTCCTGCTATCCCTATTCTAACGTAACTCATACTTTTCACCTTTCCTTGAATTATGACATATATAATCTTGAATACAAGTTTTCATGCTGCATAGCTCTAATATCAAATCCTATAGTACATCTGCCAAGATCATCTGAACTTAAACAGTTTATTTTCTCAAGCATATCTTTTAATAATTCACTGCTTTCATATAAAATAATCTGTCCTTCTACCTGACCCAGAGGAATAAGTTTGACGCAATTATTTACAATACATGAAGCTATATTATATAAATATGCACTTATACTCTCATCTTTATCTATTCCATATTCAGAGCAAAACATTCCAAATACTATACTGTGCTGACCAAAACATTCATTGTTCCTTATAAGTTCGTGATATTTCAAAAGCATATCTTTCTTTTCAAACTTTTCCACCAGTTTTAAAAATCTGCCGCACATTTTTGCACTGCCACTTTTTATTTCTTTAGGTGCTTTTAATGCATAGAGCATATTATCTAAATTTTTTAATCCTTCTATATCCTTTTTTTGTGTACACTCATAAGAAAGTTTTAATGCCAAAGCATCAGTATACATAATCCCATATGAAAGCATATTCCAAAGATACTTCTTAGCACTTTTACTGTCTTTGACTATTCCATTTTGAACATAAGTTTCAAGACCATTTGACTGGGTATAAGCACCTATAGGAAATATAGAATCTGCTATTTGAAGTAAAGTAAAAATTTTATTAGTGTACATGATGATGCTTATGACACTCCAATCCATTTACAAGCTTCTTTAAAACCCTTTTAGGAGCGAAGCCTCTTTTATCCAATAGTTTCATTATAGGTTCCTCATATGGAACAATTACACTATCTTCCTCAAGAAAAATAGGTATATGTTGATTTCCAATTTCATAACATGCTTTTCCCATATCAATCATGCTTTTAGGTTCAATAACTATTGCTTCACTCTCTGGTATATTAATTAAGATTGCTTCTTTTTCATTCATGTACAATACATCACCATCATTTAGTTTTTGTGGCTTTTCAAAAGACATTCCTATTTCTTTTCCTAATTTACTTGTCTTTCTAAGTATTTTCTTATTTACTTCATACCATTCTATATTCACAGTATCTATATTCTTGTTTTTCAAATCAAAGTCATGTCTATTACCTAATATTTTATTTATTATCATAATTTACTCTCCTAACTTAAAAACTAAAATAGAAAATATCTCTGAGCCAATGCAACTTTCTTTATTGGATCACAGGTTATAGTCTTTCCATTTATCTTAACTTCATAAGTTTCGGGATCTACTTCTATAGTTGGAAGTTCACTGTTAAATACCATATCTTTTTTACCTATTATCCTGCAATTTTCTACTGGATATACAATCTTATCTAAATTCATTTTAGCTATATTTCCATTCTCAATAGATGCTTTTGATACAAATGTTATAGATGTTTTAGCTCTAGCTTTTCCAAATGCACCAAACATATTCTTATACATGACAGGTTCTGGTGTTGGAATAGATGCATTGGCATCTCCCATTTTAGATGCTGTTATAAATCCGCCCTTTATAATCATTTCAGGTTTTACTCCAAACATACATGGTTTCCATAGAACTAAATCTGCAAATTTGCCAATTTCAACAGAACCTACATATTTTGATATTCCATGCGTTATAGCTGGATTTATTGTATATTTTGATATATATCTTTTTACTCTAAAGTTATCATTTTCCCCTTTTTCTTCTTTCAAAAATCCTCTTTGCTTTTTCATTTTATCTGCTGTCTGCCAGGTTCTCATTATAACTTCCCCAACTCTCCCCATTGCCTGAGAATCAGAACTTAGCATACTAAAAACACCCAAATCATGAAGTATATCCTCAGCCGCTATAGTTTCAGGTCTTATTCTGGAATCTGCAAAAGCAACATCCTCTGGAACTTTGCTGTCCAAATGATGACATACCATGAGCATATCAAGATGTTCATCTATAGTATTGACTGTAAAAGGCCTTGTGGGATTAGTAGATGATGGAAGCACATTAGGATAAGCAGCCGCTCTCATTATATCAGGTGCATGCCCCCCACCAGCACCCTCTGTATGATACGTATGAATAGTCCTACCACCTATGGCATTCATAGTATCTTCTACAAATCCGCCTTCATTCAATGTATCTGTATGTATAGCCACCTGAACATCATATTTATCCGCTACATTAAGACATGTATCTATAGCATTTGGCGTACTTCCCCAATCTTCATGAAGTTTAAGTCCAATAGCTCCTGCTTCTATTTGTTCCGAAAGAGTTTCTTCTGTAGAACAATTCCCTTTTCCTAAAAAGCCAAGGTTCATAGGAAATCCTTCTGCTGATTCTATCATTTTTTGTATATACCATGATCCAGTTGTACATGTAGTTGCGTTAGTTCCATCTGCTGGTCCTGTGCCACCTCCTAGCATTGTTGTTATTCCACTGTATAGTGCTGTTTCTATTTGCTGTGGTGATATAAAATGAATATGACTATCTATTCCGCCTGCCGTTACTATAAGCCCTTCTCCTGCAAGTGCTTCAGTAGAAGCTCCTACAATCATATTTTCATCTACACCATCCATAATATCTTTGTTTCCAGCTTTACCTATGCCTGCTATTTTGCCATCTTTTATACCTATATCCGCTTTATATATTCCAGTGTAGTCAATAATAAGTGCATTTGTTATAACAAGATCAAGTACACCTTCATCTCTTATATTTCTTGCAGATTGACCCATGCCGTCTCTAAGCGTTTTGCCACCTCCAAATTTGCATTCATCTCCATACACCGTATAGTCTTTTTCAACCTCAACTATTAGATCCGTATCTGCAAGCCTTATTTTATCTCCAGTTGTAGGGCCATACATATTTACATAATCTCTCCTTGAAATTTTAAAGCTCATCTTTCGTCACTCCCTTAAATCCAAGATTAAAAGCTTTTTTCAAACTAGCTTCTTTGTTTAAAGCAGTCAAATATCCATTTGTCAAACCATTTAATCCTTTAACAAATTTATTTCCTCCAATTTCTGTAAGCTGAACTTTTTTCTCTTCTCCCGGTTCAAAACGGACAGCTGTACCTGAAGGTATATCAAGCCTCATTCCAAAAGCCTCTGCTCTATGAAATTCAAGGCATTTATTCACTTCAAAAAAGTGGAAATGTGAACCTACCTGAATAGGTCTATCTCCCTTATTAGCCACAATTATACTTAGTGTTTTTCTTCCTTCATTTAAAATAATATCCTCATCTTTAAGAATAATCTCACCCGGTATCACTTAAAATTACCTCCAATTTTATAAAATAATTTATCTTATAGGATTATGAACAGTCACTAATTTAGTACCATCTGGGAAAGTAGCTTCAACCTGGACTTGCTCTATCATTTCAGGTATACCTTCCATCACATCATCCTCAGTAAGTATTTTAGCTCCGTATTGCATTAATTCAGTAACACTTTTTCCATCTCGAGCGGCCTCCATAAGTTCTGAACAAATAAGTGCAATTGCCTCTGGATAATTAAGTTTTAATCCCCTATTTTTTCTTTCCTTAGCTAACTCACCTGCATAATGAAGCATAAGCTTTTCCATTTCTTTTTGAGTTAAGTACATAATTTATACCTCCAACGTGCCTATGAAAATTTTATTTTTGTTATATTGCCATTTTCTTTTTAATATTATCTTTATCAATTTCATCAATAGCACCCTTTTCCACTATCTCTCCCTTTTCCATAATATATATATAATCTGCAAGATCAAGAACAAAGTCCAAGTATTGTTCAACAAGCAGTATAGACATATTTCCTTTTTCCTTCAGCATTTTTATAACTCTTCCTATATCCTTAATTATGGATGGTTGTATTCCTTCTGTAGGTTCATCCAAAATAAGTATATGAGGTTTTGAAACTAATGCCCTAGCTATCGCAAGTTGCTGCTGTTGTCCTCCACTTAAGTCTCCACCCTTTCTACTTAGCATATCTTTTAAAACCGGAAAAAGTGTAAATATTTCATCATCTATCTGACCTTTCCCATCACATACTTCCAATCCAAGTATCAAATTTTCATATACAGTCAGTTGAGGAAATATCTCTCTACCTTGAGGAACATATCCTATTCCCATTTTTGCCCTTTTATAAGAAATTTCTTTTATTATATTTTTATCATTGAAAGATATTTCTCCATAGGGTGTTGCTACAAGTCCCATTATACTTTTTAAAAATGTAGTTTTTCCAACTCCATTTCTTCCAACTAATCCAACTACCTGGCCTGGTTTCACATCAAAACATATTTTTCTAAGTATTATACTTTCACCATAATAGGCATCTAAATCTTTTATTTTAAGCACTCTTTTCACTTCCTCTACCTATATATACTTCCATAACTCTTGGATCACTTTGAACTTTTTCTACAGAACCTTCACATAAATTCTTGCCTTCATGTAATACACTTACAGTATCTGCAAAGTTTCTTACAAACTCCATATCATGTTCTACTATGAGTATAGAACATTTCTTACTTATCTTTTTTAAAAGCTCCCCAGTTTTCTGAGTCTCACTTTTTCCCATGCCTGCTACAGGCTCATCCAAAAGTAACAATTCAGGTTCCTGAACTAATAGCATTCCTATCTCAAGCCATTGTTTTTGTCCATGAGAAAGAGATCCTGCCAATTTATCCATCTCAGAAAATAAATTTATAGTATTAAGAATATCCATTATCTTCTTTTTCTGTTCATATGAAATACTAGAAAGGATAATTGACATAATTCCTCTATTTTGTTTAACCGCAAGTTCCATATTTTCATAAACCGTTAAGTTTACAAATACAGAAGGTGCTTGAAATTTTCTTCCTATGCCAATCCTGTTTATCTCATATTCTTTTTTCTTTCTAATATCACTGCCCTTAAATAAAATCTTTCCTGATGTAGCTCTAGTTTTTCCGCATATTATATCCAGTAAAGTTGTTTTTCCTGCACCATTAGGTCCTATTAAAAAATGTATTTCATTATATTTTACACTTATATTAACGTCGGTTAATGCTTTAAAGCCTTGAAAATCAACACTTATGCCTTCAATGTCCAAAATACTATTATTTTTCATTTAAGCCGCCTCTTTTCTAAACCTAAATATATTTTTAAAAATTCCCATAATTCCTCCTGGCAAAAATACTACTACTATTATAAAAATTGCTCCTAAGAAATAAGACCATACGCTAGGAAAATTTTCACTTACTCCTGTTTTTATAATATTCATAATAAGAGTACCAATTACAGCACCTACTATTGTTCCTCTTCCACCTACAGCTACCCATATTACCATTTCTATAGATGCAACTATTCCCATCTCATCTGGAGTTATTATGCCAACCTGTCCAACGAAAAGTGCCCCAGCTATACCAGCAAAAGCTGCTGATAAGCAGTAAACAAAAACTTTGTATGTAGTTGGATTATATCCTTCGAATCTTAATTTATTTTCTCCATCTCTTATTGCTATGAGAATTCTTCCTAATCTTCCCTTTGCAATAAGTTTGCAAACTATAAATGTAAATATTAAAAATGCGAGCGATATATAATATAATCCTGCCTTTACACTAGGACTTTTAAGTGAGAAACCAAATATTTTGTCAAAATTAGTAATACCATTTGATCCTCCAGTTACAGATTGTTGTCCCACAAAAATAACTCCAAAAATTATAGACAATGCCTGCGACAGTATAGAAAAATAAACACCTGTTATTCTATTTCTAAATGTAAAATATCCTAAAAGAAAAGCAATTGCTACAGGAACTAATATAGCCATTATAATTGCAAAAACGGGACTGTTGAATGGTTTCCAAAATTCTGGCAACTTAGTAAGTCCACTCCAATCCATGAAATCTGGCAGTTTACCATTTGAAGAATTCAATTTTAAATACATTGCCATACAATATGCTCCTAGTCCAAAGAAAACTCCCTGACCAAGACTTAGTATACCTGTATACCCCCAAATTAAATCTATTCCAATTGCAACTATAGCATAGCAAATAAACTTTCCTAAAAGATTCATTCTGAAATCAGATAAATTAAATGGTGCCGCTACTAATATAATGACCACAATACTGAAAATTAATGTATCCTTCGATTTTAAAAATTTTTTTATCATAAAATTTCACTCCCTTAAACTTCTTCGTCCAAAGCTCTTGTGCTGATAGGGAACATACCTTTACTCTTCCATTGAAGAAATATTATTATAAGTAAAAAAACCACTCCTCTTCCCAAAGATGTCCCAATTAAAAATTCAGACCATGTACTAAACATTCCCATAACAAGTCCACCAGCTACTGCTCCTACAAGCCTTCCAACTCCACCTAATACAACAACCATAAATGCATCGACTATATATCCCGTTCCTATAGATGGTCCTATAGGTCCTATCAAGGTTAATGCACAACCTGCTATTCCTGCAAGTCCTGAACCAAGTGCAAAAGTATACGCATCTATTTTTCTAGTTGGAATTCCAAGACAGGATGCCATATTTCTATTTTGCATTACAGCCCTTATATTTCTTCCTGTTCTAGTTTTATATAAATATAAATATACGCATACAATACATATCCCAGCTATAAAAATTATAAATAAACGTGAATACGGAAATGCAATTCCTCCTAATTTTATATTTCCTTTAAGCCATTGAGGACTTTGAACATCTACATTTGGAGCACCAAATATACTTCTTGCAAGTTGCTGAAGAATTATACTTATCCCCCATGTTGCAAGCAAGCTATCAGCTGGCCTTCCATAAAGATGTTTTATTACAATTCCTTCTATTAAAATTCCAAATGCCATTGCGATTAAAAATGAAATAGGAAGTGCCAATATAAAATATAGACTAAAAAATTTCCCACCTGCTAAATTTTTAAATAATATCTGAACCATATACGTAGAATATGCTCCAATCATTATAAGTTCGCCATGAGCCATATTTATTATTTTCATAAGACCAAATGTTATCGATAATCCGAGACCTATCAATAGTAAAATAGATCCTACACTAAATCCATTAAATATTTGCAATATAATAGTACTCAAAATCAATCATCTCCGAAACAATATTAAATATAGGCTATCTCAAAAGTATTATATTAACTTGTTAATATAAAATTTCAATCAAGATAGCCTTAAATCTAACATTTAATTTTTATCAATTTGTAAAAATTTGTAGGCCTATTAATTTAAACCCTTTGCCCATTTATAAGTTTTAAGATAAGGATCTGGTGAAATAGTTTTTCCTGAACTCCAAACTTCATTTATTAAACCATTATCCTGTACTTGACCTATTCTTACTATTTTCCATAAATGTTGGTTATCACCATTTATCTTAACTTTACCTTCAGGAGCATCAAATTCCAAGCCCTTTGCGGCTGTTTTTACTTTATCTACATCTGTAGATTTAGCTTTTTCTACAGCCTTTGCCCACAAATATACTGCATTGTATCCCGCTTCTATTGGATCATCTGTTACTTTATCATTACCATATTTAGCTTTATAATCTGCTACAAATTTCTTATTCTGCTGAGTATCTGTAGTTTGATAGTAGTTCCAAGATACGTACTGACCTTTCATATTGTCAGCTCCTATCCCTTTTACTTCTTCTTCTGCAATACTTACCGATAAAACAGGTATCTGTTGTGCTGTTATCCCTGCACTTTTAAGTTGTTTAAAAAAAGCAACATTACTGTCTCCATTTAGTGTATTAAATATTTCATCAGGTTTTGATGCCTTTATCTTATTTATAATAGTACTATAATCTGTATATCCCATTGGAGTATACTCTTCTCCAACAACCTGTCCACCTTCAGCTTTAAGCTGAGCCTTTATTATTTTGTTAGCTGTCCTTGGAAATACATAATCTGAACCTACAAGGAACATTTTCTTTCCTTTATTTTTAAGAAGCCAATCTACTGCCGGAACAATCTGCTGATTTGGCGCAGATCCCATATAAAATATGTTTGGTGATGACTCCATACCTTCGTATTGAACTGGATACCATAAAAGGCCATTGTTCTGTTCTACTATTGGCAGCATTGCTTTTCTACTAGCAGATGTTCATCCTCCAAATATAGTTGCAACTTTATCTTTCTGTAGAAGTTTTTTTGCTTTTTCAGCAAATGTTGTAGGGTCTGATGCACCATCTTCTATTACTGGTTGTAATTTTCTCCCCATTACTCCACCTTTAGCATTTATCTCATTTATTGCCATTATTTCAGAATTTTTTACTGAAACTTCACTTATTGCCATAGTCCCACTTAAGGAATGTAAAACACCTACTTTTATTGGACCTTTATCATTACTACTATCACTTGCAGTTGATCCTATACTATGGCATCCTGAAATTAAAGACGCTGTAAGTATAGTCCCTGCTAAAGCACATATAGTTTTTAGAACTATTCTTCTACCAAATTTTTTCTTTTTCATGTTTTGTCCCCCTCATATTTATTACAATAATTATCTTGCAAACTTAACAATTACCTACCTATATGAAATACAGCTTTATCTAAAATAATGTATCTTATAAACTTTGAAATAATTTTTTCTAATTGCCTGCAATTTTGGAAAACTCATAAGATTTGTTTATTTATAATTTGCAAATTTATATTTAATATTATATATCTATTTTTAATATTGTCAACTATATTTTAATAATTTAATATTTAAATTGAATTTTTATTATCATATTATCAAAACATTATTGAAAGACATATTTATAATCGATATACTTTTATTCTAAAATAATGAATTTTATATTATACATTTACTTTCACTTAATTTTGTAGTACCATAGGTTCAAAATAAATATATATTTATGGAGTGATATTATGAAAATAACATGGCTTGGACATTCAAGCTTTATATTAGAAGACTCAAACAAAACAAAAGTCTTGACAGATCCCTTTGATGATACGACAGGATATAAAATATTTGAAGGTACTGTAGATATATTAACCATAAGCCATCATCATTTCGATCATGACTATACAGAAAAAGTAAACTGTTCAAACATAATAGATAAACCTGGTGACTTTAACTTTAAAAACATTAAAATCACAGGAATTCCTTCTTACCATGATAAGGTAAAAGGAGCTAAAAGAGGTAAAAATATTATTTTTATACTAGAAATAGATGGCTATAGAGTTTGCCACCTTGGTGATCTTGGTTATGTATTGTCAGAAGATGAAATAAAAAAGATAGGTAAAATTGATATACTGTTTATTCCTGTTGGAGGTAATTTTACTATAGATGGGAAAGAAGCTGCAAAAATATCAAAATGTATAAATCCACATATGATAATTCCAATGCACTACCAAACTGAAAATTTATCTTTTCATTTAGATGGATTAGATATGTTTCTAAAATATATGAAAAATGGAGAAAGAGTGTATAAAAACAATATAACTTTTAATGATAAATTAAATACTTCAAATAAAGTTGAAATACTGAATTACAAATAGAAAATCCACCTGCATAAATATATTGCAGGTGGACTTTATCCAAATTTTCCAAAACCTATTTATTGTTAATTATGTTCCACATGTTCCAATCCAGCATTGAAAAGCCTATTTATATGTTCATCATCTAAAGAATAATAAACTTGTTTCCCTTCTTTTCTGAACTTAACAAGCCTCGCTGACTTTAATATGCTCAGTTGGTGTGATATAGCAGATTGGCTCATATTAAGTACTTCTGCAATATCATAAACGCATAGTTCATTTTTAAACAGGGCATATATAAGTTTTATTCTTGTATAATCTCCCAATACTTTAAAAAGAGAAGAAAGCTTAAAAAATGTTTCCTCATCCAGCATACTTTCTTTAATACAATTTATAGACTCCTTATGGGTTTCATTATAAGAATTAATATCAATATCTGAACTATTGCTCATAATATCACTTCCCTACAGCAAATTAATTATAATAATACTATATTATTTAATTTAATAGTCTTTTTAACATCTATAATTCTCTGATTACTGGATCCCCTAAACTTGAGCTTATCATCTTTTTTATCTTCCATAAACTTGCCATCTACAAGTACATCTATGTTTCTAAGTAGAGAGATTGCTGATTTTCCAAGTCCATTATCTAGTATATACTCAATTTTATATCCTGTATAGCACCAAATATTTAAGTTTAAACTTTTAATCTTGTCTGCCATATATAAAAATGCCTCTGCCTGATAAAACGGATCCCCTCCAGAAAAAGTAACACCCTTTATCATAGGATTTACTTTTATATCATTAACTAAATCATCTATATCTCTTAATTCTCCACCATTAAAATCATGTGTGGATGGATTAAAACAACCTTTGCAATTGTGCCCACATCCCTGGGCAAAAAATACCCTTCTAAGTCCAGGACCGTTCACCAAACTTTCATATGCTATACCAGCTAATCTAACTTTTTTGTTCTCCATAATCTATCCTACCTTTATTCATTTACAATTCAAACCATGGAACTAATTTTTATATATCTTCATTCCTGTACTCTGTGATATCCTGTCTTTTCTTTCTGCGACCTTGCCTTCTCCAAATCTTTCATCAAGTGAAAGATATCCCGTAACTCTTGAAATTCCTTGAATATTGCTACTTCCACATTTAGGACAAGTATCTTCACCATGAAGATAAGTTCCACATTTCCTACAATATCTTATATGAAAATTTATCCCTATATAACTTATATTGGTATTACAATAAGCATAATTTATTATATCATAAACCGTATCCTCTGATGGATAATCATCCAATTCTATGTAGCTTATATGTCCACCGTTGCATAATTTATGGTAAGGCGCTTCAATATCAATTTTATCTTTTATCGATATCGGAAAACTTACTGGTACATGATAAGAATTAGTATAGTAGTCTTTATCTGTTACTCCTTTTATTTCTCCGAATATTTTCTTATCTTTAACTATAAACTTACCACTTAATCCTTCTGCCGGAGTAGCATAACAACTCCAATTCAAATGTGTTTCTTCCGTTAGCTTGTCTGTATACTTTCTAATATAAGATATGATTTTCACTCCAAGTTCTCTTGCTTCTTCACTCTCTCCATGATGTTTTCCAGTAAGTGCTACAAGTGTTTCTGCAAGTCCTATAAATCCTATTGCCCATGTCCCCTGCTTCAATATTGGTTCTATTGAATCATTATCATTTAAATTTTCAGCACCTTTCATAAGATGCTGACCTGCAATAAACGGCAAATCTTTAATTTTTAATTTTTTTAATATGCTGTATCTATGCATTAAAGATTCTCTGGCAAGATCTAATCTATCTTCTAAAAGTTTAAAAAATCTATTTATATCTTTTTTTGCCATTATTCCAATTCGAGGCAAATTAATAGTTGTAGGGGCTATATTTCCTCTTCCCTTGGTTCCCGCTTCACCATTTACATTAGAACATATATAAGTTCTACATCCCATTGTTGCAGGCACTATACCTTTATCATAATAAAATTTGTTAAAATCTGCATCTATATTCATAAATGTTGGATTCATTCTTTTTGCAGCTACTCTACAAGCTATTCTGAATAAGTAATAATAAGGATCTCCCTGTTTTTTATTAACTCCATCTTTAACCCTGAATATTATGTTAGGGAATATTGGCTGCTCTCCATGTCCAAGTCCTTTTTCATACTCAGTTAAGAATATTTCACATATCAAAGCTGCTTCCTTTGATCTTGGCATACCAATATTAATAGAACTGAATGGTACCTGTGAACCTGCTCTTGAATGCATTGTATTCAAATTATAAATCATTCCCTGCATAGCCTGTTCTACACTTCTTCTTAGTTTTTTTTCTGATAATTCTTCTATTCTGTTTTCTTCCAGATTCAATTCTTTTAAATTTTTTATTATTTCATCTTTAGTAGGTTTTACAAAGACAGCCATATCATTGTCAAAATCAGGATGCGACTGTCCTCCAAACATATCATTTTGTGATGATTGAAGAAGTATACAGGAAAGTTCCGCCGCAGATTCTATTCTCTTTGGTGTTCTTATATTCCCATATCCTGTATTAAATCCTTTCAGAAGCACTTCCTTAGTTGGTATATGAAGACAATTTATAGTTAAGTTATATGAATCAAGGTCATGATAGTATATATCTCCATTTTCATGAGCTTTTGCTAAATATTTAGGCATAGTAGCTAAATTATGCCACTTGTTGGATTCACTTGCTATTCTTAAAAGTTTTGCACTAAAATTGTTTCCAACATTAGCATTATCCCTATCAGTTTGAATTCCTATTTTATCAATGGCCTTCATAAGATCAGATTTTATTTCTCTTATTTCATTTCTATCTCTTCTATAACTAGAATAAGCCAACCCGACTTTAACATAACCCCTCTTCATAAGTATTTCTTCAACTTTATTCTGTATATCTTCTACATTCATTTCTTGTAAATTTAAATTTTCTATACTCTTTATAACTTTTTGAGTCAGATCAATAATTTCACTTTCTTTTAAATCATAGGCTATTTCATCTGATGCCCCTTTTATAGCATTAGCTATTTTAATAGAATCAAACTCAACCCTTCTACCATCTCTTTTTACAACATATAGCATATATTATTCCTCCGTTCCACAATATATAGTGTACTTTTGAAATTATACTATGTAATTTTTCAAAAATCAATTTTGATTTTCAACCAATTCATGACTACTAATTACACCATCATAATTTTAATCCAGTTTGCTTTAATTTTTCCATTTTTATAGTAAATATAAAATTTATTATATAGAATAATTTTATATTTAAATGGCAAAATAATTGTATACCAATTTAAGCACGCTTAAATATTATACAACTAAAAATCCAAAATATAAATGGAATAAATTTTTAGGAGTGATCAAAATGATTGACAAAATAACAGATGCAAACTTTATAGATACCTCTATGATTTTATGTGATGATTCTACTTTAAATACCTCAATATCTTACTTTCCATACAATTATAAAATTTGTAACAGAGTAAATATAGAGCCACTCCAAATTAAGTTTGCTGGGAAAAATTCTGCAAACATTTCAATTCCTCCAATTTGTTGAATTAATCACAGTTATATACTATAATAATATTTGTGCTAGGGGTGCTTTTTAAAGCTGAGAAATAACCATTAACCCTTTACCTGATCTGGATAATACCAGCGTAGGGAAGCTAAATATCTTTTCATATAGTCTTTTCTTTTTCAGGTACCTCAAAAAGCACAAGGGAGGTATTTTAATGTCATTGTCAAAAAATTTTATAGAAATAAGTGCTCATCCAAGTTCTATTTTTGCACTTATAGCTCTGGTAATATTTATTTTATTTATTGCTAAAATAAAAAAGATCAAATTCAACACTCACCTTATTACACAAATAGGTATAGCACTAGCTCTTGCTACAATACTAAAAATATTCAAGATTTATCATCTTCCACAAGGCGGAAGTGTAACACTTGGAAGTATGGTACCTATACTTCTCATGGCCTTTCTATACGGTCCAGAGATAGGTTATCTTACAGGATTTTTATATGGAATTATAACTTTAATACTTGATCCATATATATTACAACCAGTTCAAGTTTTATTTGATTATCCACTTCCTTTTATGGCGCTCGGACTTGCCGGTTATTTTAAAAACCGTAAACTGATTGGTACAACCATAGCAATATTGGGCCGGTTTATCTGTCACTTTATATCGGGTGTTTTATTCTTTGGAAGCTTTGCACCAAAAGGTATGTCTCCTGTAGTTTATTCATTATTTTTAAACGGTAGTTTCATGCTTCTTGAAGGTATTATATGCTTAGTTATAATAAGCGTACTTCCTATCAAGAATTTAGAACATATTTTAAATAAAAATATCGGACAAAATGCCGGTAATACACTTAAATAATTGGTATATAAAAAACTGTACAAACTTTAAGGTCTGCACAGTTTTTATATTTAAAATAAAAACTAATTCTCTATGGATATAGCATCTACAGGGCAGCTATCTCTAGCTTCTACTGAATCATCTTCCAACGTTTCTGGAACTTCATCTACCAAAACTCCAGCTTTTCCATCTTCTTCAATAGTAAACACTTCAGGACATATGCTCTCACATAATCCACAGCTTATACATGTATCTTTGTTAACTATTGCATTCATAAATATTTGCCGCTATTGTAACTTTTACGTTTAAATAGCCGGCATCTCACCTCTTTTCTGACAAATTATTTTTAATTAAAACATAGTTTATCCTATGATTAATAT
Organism: Clostridium algifaecis; assembly: GCF_017874415.1. Lineage (GTDB taxonomy): Bacteria > Bacillota > Clostridia > Clostridiales > Clostridiaceae > Clostridium_B > Clostridium_B algifaecis. The sequence goes on along the minus strand of NZ_JAGGLM010000004.1, from coordinate 34,763 downwards.
AATTGTTTGCCAATTAAGAAGTTAATATTCGTTTATTAAAAATTTTTTATTTATTCATTCTTTCCATAAAATTGTCAACCAAAGTATCATATTGCTCTGATTTAGATATATAATCTTCTACTTTACCATCTTCCATATTATCTACAAGTTCTAAATCCATCGGTGTTTCAGCAAGCAAAGGAAGTCCGAGATATGTAGCCTGCTCTTTTGCAGATTTTTTACTAAAAAGCCTTATTTTTTCATCGCAATTTTCACATTTTACATAAGAAAGATTTTCCACAGCTCCAATTATGTTTATATTCATTTTTTCAGCCATTATAACCACTTTTTTAACTATCATAGATACCATATCCTGAGGTGTAGAAACTATCACAATTCCATCTAATGGTACATCCTGCATTATAGTAAGTGCTACATCACCAGTTCCTGGAGGCATATCTATCAAAAGATAATCCAAATCTCCCCATTCTGTATCAGAATACATCTGAGTAAGTACTCCAGTAATTACAGGTCCTCTCCATATAACTGGCTGTTCTTCCTTTTCAGTTAAAAGATTTAATGAAATTACCTCTATTCTCATATCTGTATTTACAGGAGAAAATTTTATATTTTGTTCTTCATCCAGTTGAGTTATTTTTGCTCTTTTTTCATTTATTCCAAAAAATCTAGGCATAGATGGTCCTGTTATGTCACCATCTAAAACTCCAACTTTATAACCTTTATGTTTTAATTTTATTGCAAGTGCACCGGTAATAGTAGACTTACCAACTCCACCTTTTCCGCTCATAACACCTATTATATGCTTTATCTTACCAAATTTAGGGATTAATTTTGAACATTTATCTTTATCCTCTGAACTACACTTTGAATTACTTGGACAGGTACTGCAATTACTCATCTTAATTACTTCCTTTCTTAATTGTTAAATCTTTTGTAAACACACTATCTAAAAAGTATCAGGTTTGTTTTCTGATATAGTTGTATCCCATCTTGTATTTTTATAACTGTTTATTATATAATATTTTTTTTCATTCTGCTGAGATTTATCCCAAAATGTTACTGTTAATTTATAAAGAGTAGATTTATATCCTTCCGTTTTAACAGTAACTAAAATATCATATTTATCTTTATCTTGATTTACTATACTTGAATTTTTAAATTCACTTTTAATATCTGACGTAAATTCATCAAGTTCAGTTGATAATATAAACCTTGCAGCATCAACATCATCATCAAAATTTATTCCTATAGTTTTATTTTTATCCTTATTTTTAAAGTACTCATTTAAAGCATCTTTTACAGATCCATAATATATGCTCTTAAAATCATTCGGTGGAGTTCTTATATTCCAAAAATTAGTTATTATATCATTGTCTATTCTGTTAGATACTATATAAACATTATTGTTGTTATATAAATTCCCATAATTCTTTTTATCTAATCCCACTATATAATTAAACTTAAGTACTTTATTATTAGTTTCATCTATTTCAAAAATATAGTCAGGTTTTAAGTTAGATTTCTGTTTTGCTTTTTTTGCAGAAGACAATATGTCATATAATTCAGTAATTGCTTTTTGATCAGTAACTACAAATCTAAAACCCTGATCTCTGGTGCTTTGAATTGTTATGCTCTTAACTTTACCCTGATTTATATACTCAAAATCTGAATTTTTAAGTCCAACCTTTACCTGTAAATTGTTTAAAGTACTACAACCTGGTATAAAAACGCAAAACAGTAAAATAACTATTATAAAAAGTGACTTTTTATTTATATGCTTCATCATTAAAATGCTTCCCGCCAATAATAAACTACAGCAGGGAGTCACTCCTTTCCAATATAAAAAATTCTATTCACTATTATAACATATTTCCCTATAAAAAAATTTCCTTTCAGTTATAAATTGAAAGGAATTCACTATATTAATTATATTTTAAAGTATTAACTATAGTTTTAAACATAGTCGGCATATTTTCCTTAAAATCTTCTTCCTTCATAAAAAATGAAAACCTGTAGAATTGATTTCCATTCTTTATGAAATATTCTTCACCCATATAATCATTTCCAACTGCTTTTGTCATGGTATACTCCAATAAATATCCTGTTTTATCACCATAACTTATATCCCTTAAAGAATATTTCTTATAAAGATTTTGTTTATCAGATATTACCTTACTATTTTCTAAAAATGTTCTCAAATCACCTTTAAAATTCCACACTTCAAAAAATCCATTTATTTTGTCATCATTGCTTTTAAAATCAGTATGGCAAACTATCTCATCGCCAAATGTTCCCTGTTTCTTAACTTTCCAGGATGATGGAAGTTTATATTTTATCTTGCCATTAAGCTCACTATATTGTGATAGTGAATTTATATTATTCTGAATCAATGATGCAAATTTCAATCTGTTTTCAAATCCTTTTTCAAATCCTAGAAGCACAATCATGAGTCCCACTAGAATTATTGTAATACCTAGTTTTTTTTTATTTATTGTTATTATCTTCATCATTTTTTAACCGGTATTTGAATAATGCCAGTTCTAAAATCATAAAACATCAGCCAGTATCCAAGTTCATTCTTATCTTTTCCTGAAATCCATGTTACAAAGCCTGATCTTCCTCCATATGGCTGGGCTTCTTTACTTTTTTCTCCTGGTATACCATAAATCATATATTTTACATTTTCATTTTTGTCATATTTGTATCCAATTAAAAAATGTTTATATTTACCTATATAGTTGTAATATGGTGACATAGGATAATAAATGAATCTGTATTTATTTGAGTTATCTACATTTTTCATATTTTCTACAGGCACTTCGTACCACTTGCATCTTTTTAATTCACTATTTAAATTTGGTATTTCATTAAACTCCTGTACAAGTGACTTGAAAAAATCATCTTTTAAATCATCATTTTGTGTCCTATAATTTTCATCTAACTTTACAGAAGAGCTATCTATATATATATCTTCTTTATTTTGTTTTACATCTTCCTTGTTTTGTTTGTTTTTTTCTTGATCACTGCTGTCAGTCTTAATTCTATTTAGTTCAGACTCAATTTTATTATCAACTTCTTCTTTTATCTCTTTCTTTTCCTCTTCCTTTTTCTGTACATTATTCCCTATATTATCTTTTATATTGTTTTCTACACTATGTTCCTCATTTAAAATGTTATTTTTTTCATTATTATCCTCAACTTTATCTTCAGCATATTTTTCTTTTGATATTTGAGCTGTCTTTTTTTCCATCTCTATAGTCTGCTCGTACTTATCAAATATGCTTTTATTTTCTGATTCATCAGACTCCTTAAATTTAACTTTTTTATCCTTTTTATCATTCTTGCTATTTGCTTCAAATTTTTCATTCTCATTTTCTGAAATATCAACTTTTTTTCTTTTATAATTTATAATCTCAAATGACTTCCAGTCCGGTATTTCCATGCTCGCAAATCCACTCATCACAGCTATTATATTGTTATCTAAAATTCTAACAATAGCAGCACCTGATATTCTATCCATAGGTATTCCGGTATCACATACATTATTTACGGGATACTCATAGCTCACATCTGCCCTGCCATAATCATCTATGTTCATTTCACCAATATTAACTATCTTCTTAACATCTTTTTTATTGCATATAAGTATCATGTAATACGGTGTCTTGTCTTTTTTTAAATTCTGTACATAGTAAGATATCTTGCACTTGTCATTTTTAGTTTCCAATTTAGCATATCCTGAGGCTATCTTGTCTGAAGCTAAAGAGTATCCCTTTTCATCTTCCTGCAATATTATAAAGTATCTACTATAACTCTTTTTCTGTGCCAATTTTTCCATACCTCCATATATTTTATTCATTATAATATATGAGGTAACTTTCAAAAAGTGAACAATTACTTTACTATTTAATATTATTAATTATAATAATTCATATATGCAATCAGATAATTTTCCAAATTCTTTTATAGAAAGAGTCTCCCCTCTTCTCTTAGGATCAATATTTGATTTTTCAAAAGCCAGTTCCATATCAGTTTTAGACATTTTTAAAGATTTTAATGCATTCCACAAAGTCTTTCTTCTCATATTAAAAGAAAATCTAACAATTTTAAAAAATAAGTTTTTATCTTTAACCTTAACTCTAGGTTCATTAAGTTTTTCCATGTTTATTACTATGGAATCAACTTTTGGGCTTGGAATAAACGAAGATGGACTAACTCTTCTAACTATATGTACATTGCAATAATATTGTACAAGTATAGACAGAGCACCATATTCTTTACATCCTGGATCAGAAGCTATTCTTTCCCCTACCTCTTTTTGTATCATTATGGTTAATGATTTAAAGTTATAATTTTCATTTAAAATTCTTGATATTATAGGTGTAGTAACATAGTAAGGTAAATTAGCTACAAACTTTACATTGTCTCTATCACCTATTATTTCATTAAAATCTACCTTTAAGGCATCTCCATGTATTAGCTTAAAATTAGAAAAATCCTTTAATTCTTCCTGTAAAATAGGAATTAAATTTAAATCTAGTTCTACTGCATAAACAACTTCAGCTCTCTTTAAAAGTTCCCTTGTAAGTGTTCCAACACCAGGGCCTATCTCTATTATTAAATCTTTATTTGATACATTTGAACTGTCTAATATGTCTTCCAGCACAGAATCATCTATTAAAAAATTTTGTCCTAATTTTTTTGAAAATCTAAATCCATATTTATTTACAATATCCCTTATGGAAAATTTGTCCATGTTATATCTCCTTATTTATTTTTATAATTGCTTTTTTAAACTCCTCTTTTGTAATTCCATAATTATTTAGTCTTTTTAAAAATTGGGATGTGTTTGCATATCCGATACCAAGTTCTTTTCCCAATTTATCTCTTCTCTCTTTCGAATCGTCATCCCCTGTAAGTTTGAAAAAGAACATATCATTTACATTGAATTCCTGTCTTTTTTCCTTTTCTTCAAATTTTGCATTTTCAAGTGCTCTTATTATAACTTCAGGAGAAGCGTTTTCTACACCTATATCTCCATCTTTTGTACCATCTTCTTGAGATATATAAGCATGTTTTATATTTTTCACCCTTTTTGAGATTATTCTTCTAATTTTTTCTCCTGCAAAATCAGGATCTGTAAGAACTATAACTCCTTGTCTCTTTTGTGCTTCTTTTATTTTGTCTATAACTTTCTTATTTATTCCAAAACCGCCTACAGCTATAAGTTCTGCATCAACTGCTTTTTTTACGGCAGTTACATCATCTCTTCCTTCAACTACAATTATCTCTTTAATCATATAACCTCCACTATTATTTAAAAATTTATCCTAAAAATATTATACCTATACTTTCAAGATATTTAAACAAAAAAAATAGGAGTCTTTACTCCTAATTAATTACATATACATTAACCAATTTTACTCCCCAGTCATTTGCTTCTGAATTACTATTAAAAAACAAGTCTATTCTATTTCCTTTAATTGCACCACCAGTATCTTCCGCTATAGCATACCCATATCCTTCTACATATAACTTTGTTCCAAGCGGTATAACTCTAGGATCAACTGCAACAGAGCTGCAAGTTCCCCTTTTCGCTACAGTACCTGTAGCTGTAATACCAAAGTCCGTATCTCCAGGCTCTTTGCCCGTACTTTCATAATCTGCACTATACGCAGTAGATTTCATATTTAATGATCTAACAACAGAAAAATTTCCTCCTCTAGACGGACTGTAATCAGGTATTTCACCCATAGCAATTACTTTTTGAACAGGCTGTTTCTTAATCACTTCACTTATAACTTTTCTTGAAACTTCTTTACCATTTTCATACATAATTCTAGTCACAGTTTCTTTTTTTCCATTTTGTCCCTCTTGTATAACTCTGTTACTTCCTTGTTGAATACTTTCATCATCTTTAACTACTGTTTCATATTGTATTTGGCTACTCGATTTTATGTCTTTACTTTCCACCCTAGTTATAATTATTTTCAATCCTTTTTTCAATTTCGAGTATTTGTATGGAACCACTTTATCCAGACTATTTAATTTGATTTTCTCTGCCTTTAACATATCACAAATATTATTTTCTGGAGAATTTATGCTTAATTTTTTTCCATCGACATCAACTTCTACTTTTAATGCCCTTTTTATTATTAATTTTGCATTATTATGAACTTTACTATTTAAACTAGGGCTTACTTTATCCTTAGGTCCTATTTTAATTCCATTACTGCTTAATATATTTCCATAGGTATTGCTAAATGTAGTTATATTTTTATATTTACCATCTACTGAAATTGTCACAGTTTTTCTTATACTAAAAATAACCATAATTAAAATTATAATTGATACTGATACGATAATTGCTGCTGTTTTAGGTCCATCGGAAAAATATTTATTTACGTATGTCTTTAACTTTTTCACCATAAAAAATACCTCCTACGGGTAAGAGCGATCTCAAATATCATAAATTAAAAATCTATTTATAATAAAGCAGCCACTCCAACTTTAAACTGTTAAATGCATTCTATGCATAGAACTATAGTAAAATATTTATAATTCCAGTATTAATTTTCTAACAGTCTTTTCGGATATATTATTTATAATTTATAGTTAAATTTATACTTTATTTCAATTTTACACCTTTTTTATAGACTAAGCAAGCTTTTTTCATTTAAAATAGTCGCCTTACTTAATTCTTTACTATCCATATTCCTTATTTCCGCTATTTTTTTTATAATAAATTCTATATATTCAGATCTGTTTCTTTTACCTCTAAAAGGAGTTGGAGCCATATATGGGCAATCAGTTTCTACTAAAATTTTATCTAATGGTACTTGTTTTGCCACTTCAACTACCTTCTTTGCATTTTTGAAAGTAACAACTCCCGTAAACCCTATGTAGTACCCGAGTTTAATACACTCTTTTGCAAATTCAACACTTCCTGAAAAACAATGAATCTCTCCCCTTACATTTTTAAACTTTTTAATTATATCCAGGGTATCCTTATGAGCTTCTCTGTCATGTATTATTACAGGAAGATTTAATTTTTCTGCAAGTTTCATTTGATCTATAAAAACTTTCTTTTGAATATCTTTAGGTGGATTTTCTTCATAATAATAATCGAGTCCGATTTCTCCAATTGCTTTAACTTTTGGATTTTTACATAGTTCTTCAAGTTCGCTTAATATCTCATCTGAAAATTTATCTGCATATTCAGGGTGTATCCCTACAGCTGCATAAAACATATCATATTTGTCAGCAAGTTTTGTGGACGCTCTTGATCCCTCTATTGATGCACCACAATTTAAAACTCCTACAATTCCATTCTCCTGCATTTCTTTTATTACTATCTCTCTATCTCCATTAAATTCTTCATCATCATAATGAGCATGTGCATCAAATATATTAAATTCCATATAAAGTCTCCCTTCATTTATTACATACATTTTATATTATTACATCAATACAGTAAACAAGGTAAATTTAATTTTATACATATTTTTTTCATTACACTATAAATGATACTTCTAATATAAATCTTTTAATGATATCATATGAATATAAAATCAGGAAAATTGCGACTAAAAACAATAACTATTCAAAAGGAGTGTTTTACAAATGACTAATTTAAAGGGGCAAGAATTACTCAGGAATCCTTTTCTTAATAAGGGAACTGCTTTTACAAAAGAAGAAAGGGAAAAATATAATCTTACAGGCCTCCTACCTTGTGCAATAAGAACAATAGAGGAACAGGAGAAGATAGCATATGAAAGAACTAAATGTTTTACAGATAATCTTGAAAAGCATCTTTTTTTAATGAATATATATGACACAAACCGTACTTTATTTTATTATACTGTAGGAAAACACGTTACTGAATTTCTTCCTATTATTTATACACCTACTATAGGTGATGCAGTAATAAACTATTCAAAAAATTATGATACTCCAAAAGATGCCGTTTTTCTTTCAGTAGATCATCCTGAAAATATAAAACAATCTATTGAAACAGAATTGAAGGATCTTGATGAAATTAAACTTATAGTTGTAACAGACGGTGAAGGTGTTCTTGGAATAGGTGACTGGGGAATTCAAGGAGTTGACATATCTGTTGGAAAACTTGCAGTATATACTGTTGCTGCTGGAGTTAATCCTAAAAATGTCCTTCCCGTAGTAATAGATGCTGGAACAAATAATGAAAAACTTCTAAATGATCCATTATACATAGGAAACAAGCATAAGAGAATTACAGGTGAAAAATACTATGACTTCATAGATAAATTTGTAAATATTTCTATTGATATGTTTCCTGAGGTACTTATGCACTGGGAGGATTTTGGTCGTGGAAATGCAAGAAATATTCTTGAAAAATACAGATCAAAAATATGTACCTTCAACGATGATATACAAGGAACTGGAGTAATGATGGTATCTGCCATGAATGCCATAGCTAAAGTTACTGATATACCTGTAAAGAATCATAAAGTTCTAGTATTTGGAGGCGGCACCGCTGGTGTAGGTGTATCAGATCAAATATTAATGGAAAAAGTAAGAAGTGGTCTATCAGAAGAAGAAGCTAAAAAACATTTCTACCTTGTAGATCGTGAAGGTCTTCTTACGGAAGATATGAATAATTTAACAGAAGGACAAAAAAAATATGCTAGGTCAAAAGGTGAATTTCAAAAACCATTAAAAGATCTCGCAGAAATAATAGATGCTGTTAAACCTACTGTTCTTATTGGAACTTCTGGAGTTCATGGAGCTTTTACAGAGCAGGCTATAAGAAATATGGCAAAAATAAATAAAAGACCTGCTATCATGCCTATTTCAAATCCTACAAAACTTTGTGAAGCAACTGCAAAAGATATAATAGAATGGACTGATGGTAGGGCACTTGTTGTAACAGGAAGTCCTTCTGATCCTGTAGAATATAAAGGTGTTACATATAATATAGGTCAGGCTAATAATGCATTACTCTATCCTGGACTTGGATTCGGTATAACAGTTGCTAAAGCAAAAACAGTTAGTGACGGATTACTTGCCGCTGCTGCACATGGTATTGCTTCTCTTCAAGATCTTTCGAAATTAGGTGCGCCTATTCTTCCTCCAGTATCAAAACTTAGAGATGCATCAAAACTTGTAGCAACTGCAGTTGTAAAACAGGCAATTAAAGAAAATTTAAACCGTTCCTCTATTTCTGATCCAAAATCAGCTGTTGAAAAAGAAATTTGGGAACCTTGCTATAAATAAACCTTAGCTTTCTATAAAACTAAAATGACTAAAAAGCTGAATGTAAATTTCAACAGCTTTTTAGTCATTTAACTATTATCTCACTATGCTGCCTGCATCAAGATCTCCTGATATAGTAGCAGTAAATAATTTTTTCTCATCATCAGATGCTCCGGAAAGTATCATTCCCTGTGAAAGCTCACCCTTTAATTTTATAGGTTTTAAATTAGCTACCACTATAACAGATTTTCCTACAAGATCTTCAGGTTTATAATATTTCGCGATTCCAGAAACTATCTGTCTTTCTTCTCCTCCAAGATCGATCTTAAATTTAAGAAGTTTTTTTGCGCCCTTAATTTTTTCACAGCTAAGAACCTTAGCAACTCTTAAATCCAATTTATCAAAGTCATCTATTGTTATTTCTTCTTTTACAGGCTGAACTTGTTTTTTATTCTTCAAAGCCTGTTGCTCCTTTAGTGCATTAAGCTCTTCTATTTTTTTATCAACATCTATTCTTGGGAATATAGGTTCGCCCCTATTTATCTTATTTCCTACTTTAGTTCCATTAAATGAAGACAGGCTCTCCCAAGTTGTAACATCAATATTTAATTGTTCATTTATTTTATGACTTGTATCCGGTAAAAATGATGATATAAGTACTGATGTAAATCTAAGTGCCTCTGAAAGATTATAAAGTACTGCTGCCAATCTTCCCTTTTTAGCTTCATCTTTTGCAAGAATCCATGGAGTTGTTTCGTCTATATACTTATTTGCCCTGCCTATAAGTTTCCATATGGCATCTAAAGCTTCCGGTATTCTGAGTTCATTCATATTATCTTCTACTTTTTTAGGAGTATCAAGTGCTAAATTTATAAGATTATTATCTATAGTATCTTTTTCTGATGGTTCAGGTATTTCACCACCAAAATACTTGTCAATCATAGCACAAGTTCTTGAAAGAAGATTTCCAAGATCATTTGCAAGATCTGAATTTATCTTATTTATAAATATTTCATTATTAAATAATCCATCTGATCCAAATGGTATCTCTCGAAGAAGATAATATCTTACAGGATCTGTTCCAAAATTGTCAATTAAAACAACTGGATCTACTACATTACCTTTAGATTTAGACATCTTTCCACCATCTACTAAAAGCCATCCATGACCAAATACCTGCTTAGGAAGTGGAATACCAAGTGCCATAAGCATTATAGGCCAATATATAGTATGAAATCTCAATATGTCCTTACCAACCAGGTGCACATTTGCAGGCCAATATTTTTCAAAAGCCTCTGTATTATCACTGCCATAGCCAAGTGCAGTTATATAATTTACAAGTGCATCTATCCAAACGTATATAACATGCTTGGTATCGAAAGTTACTGGTATTCCCCAATTAAATGAAGTTCTTGATACACATAGATCCTGAAGACCTGGTTTTAAGAAGTTATTTATCATTTCATTTTTTCTTGATTCTGGTTGTATAAACTCAGGATGATCTTCTATATATTTTATAAGCTTAGGAGCATATTTTGACATTTTAAAGAAATATGCCTCCTCCTTTGTTTTTTCAACTGGTCTTCCACAGTCAGGACAATTCCCATCTACAAGTTGAGTTTCAGTCCAGAATGATTCACAAGGTGTACAATACCAGCCTTCATATTCACTCTTATATATATCTCCCTGATCATACAATCTTTTGAATATTTTTTGGACTGCCTTTACATGATAATCATCTGTAGTCCTTATGAATCTATCATAACTTATATTCATCATATTCCAGAGTTTTTTTATTCCGCTTACTATCTCATCTACATATTCCTTTGGGGTAACACCCTTGGCTTCTGCCAATCTTTGAATTTTTTGACCATGTTCATCTGTTCCTGTAAGCATCATGACATCATAGCCTGTTAATCTCTTAAATCTAGCTAAAGCATCTGCTGCAACAGTTGTATATGTATTACCTATATGTAATTTAGCTGATGGATAATAAATTGGTGTAGTAATATAATAAGTCTTCTTATTCATTTTATTTCTTCCTTTCTTATAATTGCATCCTAAATTTTTTAAATGTTTAAAATTCAAAATGCCTCTATATGGTTTTTCCATATAGAGGCATATAATAAACACTTTACCACTCTATTTCACTCCCACCTCACAGTAGAAGTCTCATTAAGTAACTATAATTACTGTACAGTATAACGTCTGTAAATCCGTATTATCCTAATTTATCTTCAGATAACCTGTTCCAGAACCATCTTCATAAATCATGCTATCATCAGTTCTCACCAATATACTGATTCTCTTTAGATTATTTGATTTATTACTCTTTCTTTCATAACATTTTAATAATATAATAGATTATATATTTTTTTATGTCAATATCTTATTTAGAAATTTCTTTGTATTTTTCATTTATAGCTTTTAAATCTTCTAAAAATGGTTCATTTTTGCTTGGGTCTCTAAGTATTGCTGAAGGATGAAAAGTAGCTGTCATATAAAATCCTTTTTTTTCAACCCATTTGCCCCTGTCTCTTGTAATTCTCCAATCTGAACCAAGAATATATCTCATGGCTGTTGCTCCCAAACATACTATAATTTTAGGCTTTACAAGTGCAACTTGATTTCTTAAATATTGTATACAAGCTTTAGCTTCATCCTCATAAGGAGTTCTGTTTTTTTCAGGTCTGCATTTGCATATATTGCATATGTAATAATCTTTATTTCTATAAAGATTAATATCCTGTAGATATTTCGTTAAAAGCTGACCTGCTCTGCCAACAAAAGGGATGCCAGTTCTATCCTCATCTGCTCCTGGTGCTTCTCCTATAAATATAATATCCGCTTTAGAATTTCCATCTCCAAAAACCATATTTGTTCTTTTTTCACCTAATGAACATTTATGACAATTTAAGCACTCTTCATATAATTCTTTCCACCTAAGCACGTTATATTCACCCCGATTAATTTTTGCATATAAACTTATTATTTATATCTAGGTATTTCGAAATTCAAAGTCTCACCAGAAGAAGATAAGCTCTCTATTCCATTCATTATATTGGAAATTTGCTTATATGCCCATGATATATCTGTTGCATACTCATGTTCTCCCGGTTTATCTGGATTCCACCTCATTTTATATACAGTATCCTGCTTATAAGTAGGATTATTTATATATTTACTTGCAATCCAACTAGCCCCTCCTTCTATTCCATCTTTTATAGTAAACCAACCTTCATCATATGCTTTTTTAGTGCCTGCTCCATTAGGATCACTATCTACTGCACCTATTCCAAAAAAATTATATACTGGCTTACCATAAATATAATTTCCATTGCTATCCTTTGTTCCTCCATTTGCCAAAATCGAAGTACCATTTCCCGTTTCAAGCATAGCATGGGAAACCAAATAACTTACACTTATATTATTATCCTTTGCTGCATCAATAAATGTTTGTCCACAGTCTTTAAATATTCCTTTATCCTGAAGGAAAGTATTCAAACTATCAGCTGTTATTCCATCAGAATAATTAAGCTTCAAAAATTGGTATTTCCCATACCCATCCAGAAAATTATCTGGGTCCAAATAATATTTTATTTGATTTGAACTTGCCGAATTATTAAAAGCATTAGTTTCTACAAATACAGGAGCAGTTTTCAATTGAGTATCTGCAATATCCAATAATGAAATATCATAATCTTTGTAATAACTTGAATCCTGAACATCCAATTTATCTACACATCTAAAATAATCCACGAAATAATTATCATAATCAGTATTTATATCTCTATGTGCTCCTTCAGTACCAGCTCTTTTTATATATATAATTGCCTTATATTTTTGTCCTTCAGTCCCAGCACTTAAAGTCTTATTACAAGTTATTTCACCATTTTTAGAAGATATATATCCACCTGTCATATCTTGAAAGTCTTCTTTATCAGAAGGGTTATTAGCTGTTACAAATATTCTATACTGTACGTCTTGTCCACCTGTAGAACTTAAAATAAATCCCTGCTTTTGAGAAGACAACAAAGGCTGATACTTAAATTTATTAGAAACTATATTAGGCAAATCTGAATAGCTCGTACCATCAGAATATTTATTCCCAATTGTAAATTTCAATTTAACAGGACTTGTAAGTTCTTGATTTAAAGCAGATTTAACACCTTTACCTACAATTAAATAATAATTTTCTCCCGGATCATAACCTGAAACTTTAGGACTTACGAACACAGTAGTTTCATCTTTTCCTAATGTTACACTTACAGGTATATTATTATTATCTTCATCTACAACAGTTATATTACTGCTATTAACCGTACTTGCATTTAATGTATTATTAAATTTAACAGTCCATTCCTTATTTGAATCTATATTTATTCTAGGTGTATTTAGAGAAGTGGCTGCATTTACTTTAAATTGAAAAATTGTAAAAGAAAATGCTATAGTTAAAAGTAATGTTTTTATTCGTTTATTCAATATCTTTTCCCCCCATAATAATAAAAAATCAGTCCACATATTATTTGGATTTATAATATTCAGGATTTGTTAACCTTCTTTTAAATTCATTCACCGTATGATTGGCACTTATATAAACTCTATGAAGTGTATAAATTCCCTGATTCTTAATACACCAGCCGCTCTTGGTAACAAAGGCTAATTTATATCCGGCAGTTTTTACTGCATTTAAAGTATCTACATTATATAATCCATATGGATATGCTATATATTCTACTTTTTTATTTAAAATTCCTTCCAGGAAACCTTTAGAATTTTTTAATGTCTGCAATTGTTTATTATAACTTAATTCATTAAGTTTGTCATGATTAACCGTATGACTTTCAATATCTATGCCATTTTTACTCATCTCTTTTATTTCATCAGAATTTAAACATCTTTTATCTTTATCTATATTGCTAGTAATTACAAATATAGTAGCTTTAAATCCAAATTCTTTAAGTATAGGATATGCATTTATATAGTTGTCTTTATAACCATCATCAAAAGTTATAACTACAGATTTTCTGGGTATAGGTTTATTATCATTAATAAACTTATAAAGCTCATTAATAGTAATTGTCGTATATCCATTATCTTTTAAATACTGCATATGCTTTTTAAATAACTCTTTTGGCACTCTAAGTTCATTTCCCTTTTCATAATCAATCGAATGATACATAAGCACAGGCACATAGCTAGTATTATATATTATATCGCCTGCAAATTGCCTGTCTTTAGTTATTTTGTTTGCTTTTACTTTTTCTATTGAATTCTCATTTTCATATTTAATATTTGATTTATAATTTTCATTATAACTAAGGTTGTTTGAAGTTCTTAAAGATTTAATTTTTTTAATATTATATATTCCAAAAAATATTATAAAAGTCATTAAGGAAACGATTAAAATTTTTAGACTTTTCTTATTCATATCTTAGCTTCTTTCCATATAATCTATATAATGCTTTAAATTAAATTTCATAATAGTATAAGAATTTATTTCTAATTTGTATTATTTGTATTTTAAGCTATTTCTATACACAATAGATACTTAATTTTTTATTATATTACTTATATTTAACCTTAATAACAATCTCACATATACATCTTGTATATCTAAAAGTAATTTTCTATATAAAGTTATGCACATTATCAACATATTACCTGTGCATAACTTGTGCAATATACATTAATATTGTAATTTTCGGTTAATATTTTATTTTTTATCATTATAAACATAATATTCTCCACTTATATATCCACATTATCAACATGATTGTTTATAATATGTTTATAACTTATCTAGTAACAATTTAAGCTTACTTTTCATATAATATATTACCTTAGTAAAAATGTACTATAGCCTATTTACCAAAAATTATCATTTATTGATAAAAATATACCTTTTTTCATCCCTACAGCACAAAATTAACTATATTAATTTTGTGCTGTATTCATCTTTATTTAATCTATATTAATATTATAAAATTTTTAAAAAATATTTATAATATTAATATTTTTTGGGAAGAATATTTATTGCTATTTCATTAACAATTTTACAAAAATATGATATTATTTAATTAATCAATTAAAAGAAAGGTGGGGCTAATTATGAAAGATAACGTTATCAAAGTAGATTTTTTAAAAAACAAAAAAAGGAAATTAAAAAAAACTAATTTATTAATTTTAATAAAAAATTTTTTTAAAACTGTATTTAGCTCTACAAATGATACTTACTCAAAACAGACTAATAACGAACCAGATAAAAAAATAATTAATTATTCGAAATATATATCTTAAGGTGCATTTTAAAAGCACCTTTTTTTATAAAATAAATTCCTTTTATTTCCATACTTGTATGTATGCTTAATTAACTGTATAATTTTATATGTAATTTAAAGACTAAAACATATGTGGAGGTTAATATTAATATGCGAATTGGAATAGGTTATGATGTACATAAATTGGTAGAAGGAAGAGATCTTATTTTAGGTGGTATAAAAGTACCTTTTGAAAAGGGTCTTCTAGGTCATTCAGATGCAGATGTACTCATCCATGCAATAATAGATAGTCTATTAGGTGCTTTAGCATTAGGCGATATAGGAAAACTTTTTCCTGATACTGATCCAAAATATAAAGATATATCAAGTATCAAACTATTGCATTATGTAAATAATATTATACTTAAAAAAGGTTATAAAATAGGAAATATAGATTCTATAATAGTTTCTCAAAGTCCAAAACTATCACCTTATATTCATAAAATGAGAGAAGCTATATCTAAAACCTTAAATACAGATATAGATTTAGTTAGTGTAAAAGCAACCACTGAAGAAGGTTTAGGTTTTACAGGTAAAAAAGAAGGCATAGCAGCTAAAAGTGTATGCCTGTTAGAAAAGGCTTAATTAAATAGTCATATTTTCTTATCATAATTGTTAACTATATTCTGTACTAATTTTTTTATTCCACTTGCCTGGCATATTAAAGACATGACTATAAAAAACAACATTATTCTTTCTTCTTCTTTTTCAGATTTCAATTTCATGCCTTTAATTGTATCTTTTAATTTTTTTTCATCAAAAAATTCTTTAGTGATTAATTTTTGAAAACTATCCTTTTGTATATCAGAAAATATCTTATATGCTTCTTCCCATGATATTATGTCATCTTCTCCATTGTTTATCTCATTAAAAGCTAATTTAAATACCTTTTTTATTTCATCTGTAGATAATAATGGTCTCATATAACTCAATAGAACTAACTGGACCAGGTGATCTTTTGTATATCCTCTTTTTTTCCCATTTTCAGGTTTGGATATAACTTCATTCTTAACATAATTTTGAACTATGTTATTTGTGTACTTTTCTTCTGAAAATTTATCATTTAAATAATCTATAACCTGAGATAAAAACAAATCATATCTAGGCAAATCTTCATAAGGTACTATTGTGTTTTCTGATATTTCCTCTGCTGTTTGTTTTACATACTCCATATTAAATTGATTTTCTTTCAAACTTCTTCCCTCCAGAATAACCTACAGTATCAATATTTATTTTCTATACTAATATTATAGGTTATTTATAACCCCTTTACAAGGTAATTATCACATATCTTTTAAATTATATGTATATTATTAATTTAAAAAACAAGGCATAATGATGACCTAGAACTAGCTATATGTTAAAATATAGTGATAAATAGTTTATTATATCTTAAAATAGACTATTTTAGTACTTGTAATACAGTATTAAATAACTTATTATATTATTATAATTTATACATAGTTAAAACAGTAATCTAAAGTTATTATTCTTCCTTAGTATAAATATTATGTTACTATATAGTAAAGATAGATTTTATTAAGGGGTGGTGGTTACAATAAATAAGAAACAAAGAATCACAGCATTATTTATTATTTTTTTATTTTTAATTGTAAATGCAACTATACCAACTTTAGCTAATAATTTGTTCGATACTAATATAAACACAGTATATGCTAAAACTTCATTAATAAGTTTCAGATCTGGAGGTTTTTCATCACATTCCTCCAGTGGCAGCTCCTTTCACAGTGCAAGCTCTGGAGGAGGCAGTTTTAAATCAGGAAATTTTTCACAACCTAAATCAGAATACAAAAGTAATTACAACAAAAATAGCTCAGGTAGTAGTTCAAGTGGAGATTTTAAATCAGGAAGTTTTTCTAATTCACCAAAATCCGATTCAAAATCTAATAACAGCAGTAACAATAGCAATGGTAACCAAAGTTATAACAATAATAGCAGTACTAAACGTTCGTTCTTTCCTATACCAATCCCTATACCCTTTTGGCACAGTTATGGTTTAGGTAACTATGGGCATACCAGTCTTTTATCACGTTTTTTTTGGGGATTTATAAAATTTGTATTGCTTCTGTTAATCATAATATTTATAATTAACAGAATAAATAAATTTAGAAGAAGATAATTAAGGAGGAGTATAAAATGGGGTTCATTAAAAGAGTATCAAATATTTTCAGAGCAAAGGTAAATAATTCATTAGATGAAATTGAAAATCCTATAGAATTATTAGATCAAAAATTAAGAGATATGGAAGAAAGCCTAAATAAAGCTAAAATATCTTCTGCACAAATACTTGGCAATGTTCATGAAATTGAGAAGAAAATGCAAAATGCAAAAAATACTTCTGTGGAATTCGACAGCAAAGTAAAATTAGCATTAAGTAAAGGCAACGAAGAATTGGCTAAAAAAGCACTAGAAAGAAAATTAGATGCTGATAAAACCTATAACTCTTTGGAAAAAAGCTATAAAGATGCACGTGTTAAAGCTGAAACAATAAAAGAAAAATTAAAAGAACTTGAAGAAGAAATTCAGAAAACCAGAACCTATAGAGATGAAGCTGCTGCAAGGTATAATAATGCTGAAGCAAGTAAAAAAGTAAATGAAATCCTTGCAGATGTAAACACTGGAAGTAATAAAATAAATCTAGATGATATAGAGAGAAAAATTGAGAAAAAAGAATCTCTAGCTGAAGGACTAGGTGATTTAAAACAAGATGATACTCTTGATAAAGAATTTGAAAAATTAAATGAAGTAAATTTAGATGAAGAATTGAAAAAATATAAACAAAATTAGGTGTTGTTATGAGTAAGTTTGATGAATTTGTAAATGAAGAAAAGTCTCATTATGGCAAAATATTTGTAGATATAAACTATGCTATAGATAATGTATCTCCTTTTCTAGATAATGAAATATTAAACAGGCGAAAGTATATGCCTAAAATTGATACTTTGAAAAAATATATAGAATTAATTGAGTCTGCTCAGTCTGAAATTAAACACAGTGGTTTTTTTAATAAATTCAAAGGAGATAAATATATATCTTTATTAAAAACTTACAAAAGTGATAATTTGGAATCATTAAATCAACTTGAAAAATGCAGTACATGTCAATGTCTAAATTGTACATCAGATTGTAAATTCGATAGTTGCCTAGGTTGTAAATCCGATTCCAATATTATTCATTGTGATAAAGTAACTATTAATATAACAAAGCATGATAACTTTAACTTGCAGCTTACAAATAATAAAACAGGTGAAAATAGTAACTACACAGTAATTGCTACTCTCCAAAATGCACAGCTTAATAAAAAATATATAATAATTCAAGATATAATTACAAAAGAAAAATTTATATTATATTATTATCCTGGAATTTCAGAAGATAACTATGGGGAAATAACCAACGAAGATGAATTTGATTTTATAGTATCTACTTTTCAAAGTGTGGATAACTAATTAGTTTGTCCATACTTATGCACAGAAAATAACAAGTTATCAACATTTTCTGTGCATAACTTATACACATTAACCCTGTTAATCATAAGTATCGAACAATACTTATCAACATTGTTAATAAAATATTGTTCAATTTAATTCACTATTGTTAATAACTTTTATTTCAACTTATTTATATATTGTATACTTTCTTCTCTGGTCTTTATCTTTCCTGTATATATAAGTTTATATATATCTTTAATAATATCAGTCATCAGAGGCCCCTTATTTCCCAAAATATTTATAATATCATTTCCATCTATAAGTTTATTTTTTCTTATGTCAACATAAATTTTATATTCTGAAAACATATCTTCAATGAATTTACTATATTCTTCTTTTTCATTTTCTTCATCTAAAAGTATTCTTGTGGCATAATTATCACAAAATGAAATTAAAATTATTTCCATTGCAAATTCATTATACTTATAAAAAAATTCAAAATACGCCTCTTTATTCTCTCTATTATTTTTGAATAAATACAAAGGATACATGTGTGCTCCCACGACAGTCTCTATAAATTTGGAGGCCTTTTTAGGAAATTTTAAATTATTGCATATATTTTTACATATATCTGCTCCGATTTCTTCATGTCCTAAAAAACTAACTTTATTATTTTCCTTTTTATAAGCTTTATATTTACCTATATCATGAACAAAACATGCAAAAGCAGCATATTCTTTCATAGTGAATTTTCCAAAACCAACATCAAATATACTATAATCAAGTTTTTTTATTACTATTCTTTTTTTTATCACATCTTTGAAAACCTTATAAGTCAAATTACTATGAGTAAATACATCTTCTATATGATATTTACATTTGCCTACAGTTTTTAATTCTTGTACATATGGAATTAAATTTTTCAATATGGAAAATGTATCTAATATTTCAAATGCGTTTCCCTGCTCATCTTTTTTTATTATAAGCATAAGTTCGGAAAGTACTCTTTCCTTTGGTGCATTTTTAAGCTTATATGCTGATTTTTCAATCATATTTTCTGTATCAAGATTGAAATGCATTCCATAACTTATATATATCCTTATTGCCCTTAAGATTCTAATAGGATCATTATTTAAACTATCCATTGTTACCATTTTAATTATTCTGTTTTTTAATGCTTTTCTTCCATCAAAAGGATCTATTATTTTGTTTTCTCCAAGTTTCATGCATATAGCATTTACAGTAAAATCTCTTTCTTTTAAATCTTCAACTATATTTTTTCCATTAATTTTAGAAATATCTATAGTGTTGTTCCCAATCATGCATCTATATATATCAATTTCTTTTTTTATAGGAAAAAATTTATATCCTATCTGATTTAAATTCTTTATAAGGCTAACAATGTCTCCATCATATATAAAATCTGCATCTTCTGGTTGGATTTTAGGATTTATTAATTTATCTCTTATATATCCTCCAACCAAATATATATTTCCTTCCATTTTGCTTAAATCTCTAATAAATTTTTTTACATAATTCAATATATCACCTACTTCATAATTATTTTACCATATACATACCATAAAATAATTATAAGTAAAATAATTTATTTTGCTTAATCAAATATTCGACATAATTTCGACATATATTTTAAATTACCCACTTAATTCCTTTTTTATTTAAATGAATATGAGAAATTTAATATTCATTTAATTGCATTGTTATCAAAAAAAATTTTTTAATGACAAGCACTGATTTTACTGGGTTTCATATGCAATAAGCTTAAATAAACATATAATAGCTTGTATATTTATTTTTAATACATTTATATTATATGGAATTTAATATTAACCATGTAAAAATTACATTAAAATTCGTTGACTTTTAATGTAATTTTTGCTATTATTTAATTGTAGTTATGTCGAATTGTGGAATTAAGGGAGGAAAACAAATGAAATCAACAGGTGTTGTAAGAAGAGTAGACGAGCTAGGGAGAATTGTAATTCCTATAGAATTAAGAAGGACTTTAGATATTGCTGAAAAAGATGCTCTAGAAATATATGTAGATGGCGAACAAATCATACTAAAAAAATATGAACCTGCATGTATATTCTGTGGTGATGCAAGAGATGTAGTAAATTACAGGGGAAAAAATATCTGTAAAAACTGCTTAAATGAGCTAAGAGAAGGACGCTAAACTCTATAAAAAATAGAACCAATAATATATTTATTGGTTCTATTTTTATACTAGTATTTTTACTTTTCTTATTTAACTCTTCTTCCACCGCTAAAATCAGATCTATCTACTGATGCAATTTTAACCACATCACCTGTTTTAGGTGCATTAATATATGATCCATTACCTACATATATTCCTACATGATATGCAGGTGAACCAAAAAACACCAAATCACCTGGCTGAAGATTTTCTCTAGATACAGCTGTACCTACACATTGTTGTTCCTGAGAAGTTCGTGGAAGTGAAATTCCAAAGTGAGCATATACATACTGTACCAATCCAGAGCAGTCAAATCCAGATGGAGACGTCCCGCCCCAAACATAAGGAACACCTAAAAAATTAGATGCATACGCTACTATTGAACTTGAAGACGCCGCAGCTGCTGAACCGCCTCTTGATATTGATGGTGCCTCATTTCTAATTTTTTGAACATCATTTGCTGCTGCTATAACTTTGCTATTATCCGAACTGTTTGTTGAAGTAGCTGCAATAGTTTGTTCTTTCTTATCCAAATCTGCAATTAAATTTTTTTCACTTGATTTATCACTATTAAGCTTGGCCAATTTACTTTCATTATCTGTTTTAAGAGACTGAAGCTTATTATTATCACTATTTAATTTTTGTTTTTGTAATGCTAATTGTTCTTGCTTATCTTTTAAATCATTTATAACTTCCTGATCTGAACCCATTACTCTTTTTACAGTATCTATTCTTGATATAAGATCAGTTAAGCTATTTGAATTCAATATTACACCTATATAACTATCTACTCCATTTATGTACATAGCCTTTGCTCTTTGATTAAAGAGTACTTGCTGTTTTTGTATGTTATTTTGAGATTCCTCTAATTTCTTTTTATTATTATCAATATTACTGGATACAGTTTTAATATCCTTTTTATTTTTGTCAATTTGACTCATTACTTGTGATATTTGAGTATCTAGTTTCTCAACTTTCACTTGTAAATCCTGCTTCTGCTGCTTAATACTATCCAAGCTTGTACTACTTGGTGAAGCCAGAACACTACCACTAGTTGTTAAAGCTAGCGTTAAGGCTATCGCAACAGACATAGTTTTTCTATTCAATATTCATACCTCCCATATTTAAATAATTAACAATAATAGTAGCTTATTAATAATATACTAAATGTAAAGCTATTCTTATTGATATATGATAACTAAATATGATTTTAATTAAATCATATTTTTAGTTACTTTTTTTATTATAACATTAAAGTTAAAATTAACACAAGTCTTAAGGAATATTTTTTCCAATAAATCAACAAACTAATTTATTTTTATAAGCCTATTGAATGTTTATAAACTTCAGATTTAGTTAAATTTCTATCTTTTGATACTTTTTTAACAGACTCTTTTTTACTAAATCCTTCATTCATATACATTTCTATGTGCTTCTCAATAGTTATATTTTCCCACTTTTTTTCTTTTTCTCTCATAATATCTTCTTTAGTTTTACCGCTAACTACAAGAACAAATTCACCTCTTGCATTTTTATCCTCATAATAATTTATAGCTTCCTCTATGGTAAATCTCAATATTTCCTCATGTATTTTTGTAAGCTCCCTACATACAGATATATTTCTATTCCCAAAAGTATCTTTTAAATGTTTTAATGTTTCTTTTAACCTATGTGGTGCTTCATAAAATATTAATGTTTCTGTTCTATTCTTTAATATTTGTAAAATATTTTTCTTATCTTTATTTTCTCTTGGCAAAAATCCTATAAAAGTAAAAGCATCAGTACTAAGTCCTGAATAAACAAGTGCTGTAGTTACAGCAGTAGCTCCTGTAAGTACTTCAAAATCTATACCATCATCAATACATCTTCTTACTATAACACTACCAGGATCAGAAATACCTGGAGTACCTGCATCACTTAATACTGCTATATTCTTTCCCTGCTTAAGTTTTTCTATTAAATTATAACTTTTTTCATTTTCATTAAACTTATGATAACTTACAATGGGCTTTTTTATATTAAAATGATTTAAAAGTTTTAAACTGTGTCTTGTGTCCTCTGCTGCTATAAGATCAACATTTTTCAAAACTTCCAATGCTCTTAAAGTTATATCCTTCAAATTTCCTATTGGTGTTGGAACTAAAAAAAGTTTACCTATTTCCATCATTATCCCTTCTATCTCTACCATATATCCTGTCTATTTCTTCAGTATATCCACCATACTCGTCATGAATATAAAGTGGCTTATCCCACTTTAAAAATTGTTTTCCATTATTTTGTCCTTCTATAAGTATCATATTTGGTGCTTTATTAATATATGGATGAACCATTTTTATAAACTTTGGTTCTATACTATATTTTCTCATAGTACACATTATATCAACAAGTCTATCAGGTCTGTGAATCATATATAACTTTCCATTATCTTTTAATAAAACCTTCGCAGCTTTTATAACATCTTCCAAAGTACAGCATATTTCATGCCTTGCTATTGCATTTTTATCATTTTCATTTACAATTCCAGAGTTTTTCAATTTATATGGAGGATTTACCGTCACTACATCAACTTTAGGTAAACTCTTTAGAAATTTCAAATCACATAAATCTCTATTAATAAATTTAAGTCTTTGCTCCATATCATTGAAAACTGTTGACCGCTCTGCCATATCAGTCATATCTTCTTGAATTTCTATTCCAGTTATATGAGATGCCTTTGTTTTTGCACCTATTATAAATGGAATTATTCCTGTACCACTGCACAAATCAATCACACTCATTTTAGGTTTTACCTTAGCAAAATTTGCAAGCAAAACCGCATCTACTCCAAACCTAAAAGATTTTTTTTTCTGTATAATATATACTCCATTTAGTTGTAAATCATCTAATGTTTCGTCATCTTCCACCAATTCTAATTTCAATTAAGTATCCTCTCTCATAAAATTATTTTATATATCTACACATTAATGTTAATTTTAATTTAAATAAAATGGGTTGTCAAATATTAGATAAAAATAAAATCCCCAATCAAAATAAGGGATTTATAGATTAATTAAATTATAAAATTTTGCAGTAATTAATGTTTAGTGGATTGTTGTACTTTTTGTTGATCTAAAGTTTGTGTCTGATTTTGAGAAGTATTACTGCTATTACTACTACCATGCTCAATTTCATTAAATTTACTGCTTTCTATAATTATATCAACACGCCTATTCTTAGCTCTATTTGCTTCTGTTGAGTTATCAGCAACTGGTCTATATTGTCCATAACCTACAGATGTAAGTTTTTCCGGATTAACACCAACTTTATCCTGTAAAAACTGAGTAACATTAGAAGCTCTAATAGTCGATAATTGCCAATTAGACTGATAAGAACTATTACTTATAGGAACATTATCTGTATGTCCCTCAACCCTTATGGAATTTCCAAGTTGATTCACTATCTTACCTATACCTATTAACTTAGTCTGAATATCAGGTTTTATTTCAGCTTTTCCCGTATCAAAAAATAAAGTATTATTTATGCTAACTACAAGTCCTCTTTCGTCTACTTTAGTGCTTACACCATTACTTAATCCATTCTTATTTAAATATTGATCCACCTGCTTTTTTAACTGTTTAAGATTATTAGCTTCAACTTTCGCCTCTCCCTGAGATTGATTTTGTTGTTGAATATCTTGTATTTCCTTAACGTTATCCTTAACACTCGAAGTATTATCTGCTCCGATTACTGTCTTTCCCCCACCCATTGCTATACTTAATGATTGAGAAAGTTGATTATATTTAGTTTGATCTACCTGACTCATAGCATACATAACTACAAAAAATATCATAAGAAGTGTCATAAAATCGGCATAACTAAGCATCCATCTTTCTGCACTTGGACCTTCATCAGGTTTCTTATTTTTTTTCTTCATAATTCAGCCTTCCCATCCATTCCTTCAAATTTTAATAATTCCTGCTTATTCAAAAATCCTTTTAATTTCTCAGCTATAGTATTAGGATTTATTCCTTCCTGAATATACAGTATTGCTTCAACTATAAGTGTTTTTTCTTTAACTTCTTTCGCATCCTGCTCTTTCAGCCTGTTTCCTATTGGAAGCCATAATAAGTTCGCAGATCCAATACCATATAACGTAGCTAAGAATGCACTTCCTATTTTTCCACCAAGACTTGCTGTATCTGTAAGACTTCCTAAAATATGTACCATTCCCATAACTGTACCTATAATACCCATAGTAGGAGCATATCCACCAGCACTTTCAAATACGCTTGCTCCTTCTTTATGCCTTTCAGATGTAGATTCAAGTTCCAATTCCAGTATATCTCTTACAGCTTGAGGATCTACACCATCAACTACAAGTTGGAGTCCCTTTTTTATAAAAGGATCCAAATTAGGATCATTTGATATTTCACCTTCCAAACTCAATAATCCATTTTTTCTGGTTTTATAGGATACATCTTTAAAATATAAAATTAGAGCTGCCAAATCTGTTTTTCTAGGATTAAGAACTACCTTAAATACTTTAGGTATTCTCTTTATTACATCTATAGGAAATGACAAACCAACAGCACCACTTGTTCCTCCAAAAACTATTACAGCTGCTGCACCACCAGCAAGTGCCGCAATATGTCCTCCATCCATTACAAAACCAGCTGTTACTGCAAAAATACCAAAAATCATAAATATAATAACAGATATATCCATTTTTTTCCTCCATATAGTTAATTTAATTCTAAATTTCAACTAGTAAAAACACTATTATGCTATATATTAATTATTCGTGTAAAATCTTGTACTCTTTATATAATACCTTTATTTATTATATTTTTAACAATATAATATAGTTAAATTTTTAACATATCATACTATTTTTTTAATAAATTAAAAAGACTACCTCCTGGCAGCCTTTTTAATAACTTAAATTAGTCCTGTTGAGCTGGTGCTCCTACTGGACAAACATTAGCGCAGTTTCCACAATCAATGCAAGTATTTTCATCTATAACGAACTGAGTATCTCCCTGGCTTATTGCCTCTACTGGACACTCTGAAGCACAAGCTCCACAACTTACACATGCATCACTAATTTTATATGCCATATCTAAAACCCCTCCTTACAAAATTGAATAATAAAATATCTTTCGTTGATATTTTATCATACTTGTCCAGATTTTAAAAGGTAAATTTAAAATACTGCATATCCTAAATCTTCAAGTGATTGTACTATTATATCATTTGTTACAAAATAATCATCATATACTACACTTACTTCCCCTTTTTCAGCATTTATTTGACAAGCTACTACCCCTTGATTACTTGAAATTACTTTTCTTATTTTGTTTATATCCTCAAAAGTACGCATATTAGAAATTTTAAGCACAGATTTCATATGAGATTCCTCCCTATTCTTCCTTAAATAATTTCTTAATCATATCCACATCTTCTGTATTATTATTTTCTACATCTAAATTAATTTCATTTTCACTTATACTGCCTTCATAACTTCCTGAAATCATTTCTACATCATTAATAGAAACTTTTTTTATAATATCTTCACCTTCCTTATTTTTTATCTTTACTTTAACATTTTCTTCAACCACAGAATTACTTAAAACTTCACCCTTCCCATAAGGTGTATTAACAATAGATTGTACTTTAGGCAGTTCTTTTCTTATTTTTTCATAAATGTCCTGTTCATAATTTAAACAGCACATAAGCCTTCCACAGATTCCTGATATTTTTGTAGGATTAAGTGATAGATTCTGTTCTTTTGCCATTTTTATTGAAACAGGTGCAAAATCTCCTAAGAACGTAGAACAACACATAGCTCTTCCACATGAGCCAAGCCCACCTATCATCTTAGCCTCATCTCTAACTCCTATTTGTCTAAGTTCTATCCTTGTTCTAAATATAGAAGCTAGATCTTTTACAAGCTCTCTAAAGTCAACTCTTCCATCCGCAGTAAAATAAAAAATCACTTTATTATTATCAAAAGTATATTCTACATCTATAAGTTTCATTTTTAAATTATGCTGTTCTATTTTATTCACACATATAGAAAAAGCTTCTTTTTCCTTTGCTTTATTTTCTTCAAACTTTTTTAGATCATCTTCTGTAGCAATTCTAAGAACATTTTTTAAAGGAGCAACAATATCTTCCTCCTTTATCTGTTTAGATTCTATAACACATTCCCCAATTTCTACCCCTCTAGCTGTTTCTACTATAACACTTGTATTTTTCTTTATATCTAAATTGTCTGGTGAAAAATAATATATTTTGCCAGCCTTTTTAAAGCGCACACCTATAACCGTTATCATATTTATTCTATACCTCCTGCATTTTCAGCAACATATCATCAAAAACCAGTTTCACATTTACATTATTTTTTAACTTTTTTCTCGTAATTTTTATGATATTAATAATAATATTCAATTTATTGAATGAGAACATTTCTCCTATGAGCTTTATGTCGTTAAATTTATCACTATTTATAAGCAAATTTTTTTGTCCGGTCTCTTTATATATAAAAACGTCTCTTATATAAGATAAAATACAGGTTAATATCTCATCCCATTCTTCCTTATGTTTAAATAAGAAATCCTCATATTTAAATATAAACTGTATATTTTCTTCCTGTGATTTTTTCAATAATTCTATAGTAATATTTCTTATATCATGTAATGATGAATCTTCTATAAACTTTTCAGCTCTTCCTGGTATTCCATCACTAAATGATATAACAGCTTTTTTATCTTCATAAGATAAACTTGGAAATTTGTAGTCTAAAAATTTGTCCATTTCATCATCTTTTAGTCTATTTAATTTATGCACTTCACATCTTGATCGTATTGTATCTAAAATATTATCTAATTTTTCACATAGTAAAATTATATATACACCATTTGAAGGTTCTTCTATAGTTTTTAAGAATGCATTTTGAGCAGCCTCTGTCATACTTTCTGAATTATAAACTATAACTACTTTCTTATTTCCCTCGTAAGGTTTTTTATTTGTTTCTTCTATTATACTTTTAATTTCGTCTATGCCAATTGATTTTTTATTTTTACTTAATTTGTATTCTAAAATGTCAGTACACTGTCTAATTTCATTTTTTCCCAATATTGCTGCTGCCATTTCCCTGGCAATGATACTCTTACCTATTCCATCTTCTCCCACGATAATATGAGAGTTTGGAAATTTATCTAATCTTATAGCTCTAAGTATCCTATTATTTATTTTTTCATGACCTATTATATTATTAAAACTCAACTGAACTTCCTCCTGTTAAATCTTAATAAATTTATCAACATCAACCACAAAAATAGTTGCTCCACCCACTTCTATGTCTACAGGATAGGGCATATATATTCCAGTAGTTCCTGCAACTGTTGAAGGAGTCGTTATAGTCTGGTCTCTTGTTTTACATATTTCCTCTATACTATTTATCACTTTCTCAATATTTTCTTCTTTCACACCTATCATTAAAGTAGTATTTCCCGATTTTAGAAAACCTCCAGTTGTAGCAAGCTTAGTAACTCTAAATCCATCATCAGTTAATTTTTCAATTAAATCATTAGCATCATCATCTTGAACAATAGCTATAATAAGTTTCATAAAACACTCCTCCTTTATGACTCCTTATGGTAAACTATCAGAAAATATTAAATACTTAAATTCAATATAATTTATATTAATGTAATTTTAACATAATTTTGTATGCTATTGTATACTAGCACTAAAAAATATACCTTCTAATTTAATTGCCTTTTAACTATATCATATATATGTCTATGTATTTCCTCTATTGTCTTAATCCTATTATCGTCTATGCAATTTATTTTATTCCAATTGTATTTCTTGGCAACGTAAAGTGAATTATTATAACATTGTTTTAAGTATTCATAATTTCTTTCATGTATATCTTTTTTATCATTTCCTGTAAACTTATTTGCTCTATTTATAATAAGCTTGTTACTATATTCAGGCGGCATATCCAAAAATATAACACAATCTGGTTGTGGGAGGCCATACAATTTATATTCCAACTGAAAAATCCAGTCTAAAAATTCATTTCTCTTTTCATTATCATTTATTTTAGATGCCTGATGTACCATATTTGAAGTAGTATACCTATCTGCTATGATAATTCCTCCATTTTTATAGAATTCGCCCCACTCCATCTTATATGATGCAAATCTATCTACTGCATAAAATGTAGATGCAGCATACGCATTTACATCTTCAGGGTCATCACCAAAATCTCCATTCAAATACATTTTTACTAATTCAGAAGATTTACTTTTATAATTAGGAAACTCTATTTTTTTTACATTATAGTTTTCATTTAATAATCTATCAAATAACATTTTAGATTGAGTAGCCTTTCCGCTTCCATCAGATCCACTCTCTATTACAAATAATTTTCCCGCCATACTTTTTCCTCCTGACCATTAAGCCTTATATAATAAACTATTTTATAACTTCTATAGTATTATCCTTTACTCCAATTAGTTCTGATCTATTATATTTATAATATCTTATAGTTTCTAAAATATCAGAATCAATTTTTTCTCCAGGACATACTATTGGAATACCAGGTGGATATGGTATTATAGTTTTTCCACAAATTCTTCCAGCAGAATTATCTAAATTTATAACTTCCTTTTCTTTAAAAACAGCTTGAAAAGGTAATATTTCCATTTTAGGTATTCCATAAGCTATAGTAGGTATATATTCACTTTTTATTTTTTCTACAGGACATCTTTTTAATACTTCATATAACTTTTTAAATTCATATTCCTCATTAAATGGAGAAAAAATCAAAACAACATTCGAGCTGTCACTCATCTCTGCCTGTATTTTATTTTGTCTTAAATATTTGAGTAATAAATTGCCACTGTAACCTTTCTTCAGATTTATAACATATCGCGTTAAATCTATATCCATAGCATAATCTAAATTCTTGATATAGCTTCTATCTAATATTTTCATATTCCCTAAAGAATTAATTTTATTTCTATAATTTTCTGCTATAGAAATAAGCTTTTCGTAATCTCTTTTCCCATATTCTTCAAGATAAAATCTAGCATAATCCATAGAACAAAGCTGTATATATGAAGGACTTGTACTTAAAAATATATTAAAGTAAAAATCTGCTTTGTCAATATAAGAAGATTTATTCACATGAAGATATGAAGTCTGCGTAACACTTGGCAATGTCTTATGTGAACTCATAACTACCATATCTGCGCCAAGCTCCACCGCATTTTTAGGTAAATCACTACAAACTCCAAAATGTGCTCCATGTGCAGAATCCACAAGTACTTTCATATTATATTTTTTTGCAGTTTTAATTACAAATTCTAAATTACTGCATATACCATAGTAATCTGGATAAGTTACAATTATAGCTTTCGCATCTTTATTTTCTTCTATAACCTGTAAAAAATGCTCCAGATTCAAAACACCAGGAGCATTTAATTTACTGCTTATAGTATTTTCTATATATACAGGAACAAGTTTTCTCATAATCAAGGCATTTAATATAGAGCTATGGCAATTTCTCTCAACTATTACCTTTTCGCCCTCATTTAAGCTTGCAAATATCATTATCATATTACCGGATGTACTTCCATTGATCAAAAAATAAGACTTTTTACTACCATAAAAATTTGCAAGACGCTCACTAGCCTCTAAAATTATACCAGTCTGGTTATGAAGATTATCAACACCGTCCACCTCGGTAATATCAAATTTCAATATATTTTTCAAAAATTCTCTTCCAATTTGAGTACTATTAAAACCTCTGCCCATCTTGTGTCCTGGCATACAAAAGGATATATTTTTCTCCTTAATATATTTTAAGACTCCCTCTAAAAGTGGTAATTCTGACAATTCCTTTCCTCTCCTCTTATGATTAAAGGAACTATAGATCTTTTTATACATTTTTTATAATATTTATAAAAATCAGTATCTAATTTTAAATCCATTAATCTTTTTTCACAGCATTTACAAATTCCCTTATTATATATTATTATACCATTACTTAAAGTTTTTCCACATATAATACAATGTATTTTATTCATAATATCCCCCTAAAAATTAATCACTTAATTCAATAAATTATTTATTAAAATTATTGCCTCTAAAAAAAATAATATTCATGTTTACTATAATTTTCTTATTAAGTACAATCATGTTTAATCTGTAGGGTTATTTCCCATTTATTTTACAATATCCATCTCTCCTTATAATAGTTTAAATGTTAATTTACATATATTCTTACTTAAATCAATTTTCCTCTAATAATATTATATTCATTTTATATTATTAGTTTGTTATATTCTTATAAATAATTTACATATTCACAAATATATAATATAAGTTATAATATAAATATGATAGAATTAGTATTGTTATTATTGATATATTACTTTTACATAGGAGGAAACTAAATGCTCTCAATTTATAAAACTATAGATGAATCAGGTAGACTTGAGGCCATAGATACTATAGAACATGGATGCTGGATAAATATCGTGGCACCCTCAGATGAAGATCTATTATTGATATCAAAAAAAGTTGGAGTTCCTATGGATTTTCTAAAAGCTGCTCTTGATGAAGAGGAAACATCCCGTATAGATGCAGAAGATGAAAATTTATTGGTAATAGTAGACATACCTTTTACAGAAATGGAAGATAATTCTCTAACTTATGATTCTTATCCTCTTGCAATAATCCATACTGACTCTATTATAATAACTGTATGCTTAAAAAATAGTAAAATACTAATAGATTTCATAGATAGAAAAATTAAATCCTTCTATACTTTCAAACGTTCGAGGTTTATTCTTCAAATACTTTATAGAATATCTATATACTATCTTATATACTTGAGACAGATAGATAAAAAAAGTGTAATGATAGAACAAAAGCTTCAAAGATCCATTAGAAATAAAGAATTCATTCAACTTTTTTCTCTTGAAAAATCATTAGTATATTTTTCTACGTCTTTAAAAGCAAATGAAATAACTCTTGAAAAAATGTTAAAATTAGAATTGCTTAAAAAGTATCCTGAGGACCAGGATATACTCGAAGATGTTATAATAGAAAACAAGCAAGCTATTGAGATGACAAATATATACAGTAATATTTTAAATGGTACTATGGATGCTTTTGGTTCATTAATATCAAATAATTTAAATATAGTAATGAAACTTTTAGCATCTATAACCATAGTAATGTCCATACCTAATATCATATTTGGATCTTTTGGTATGAACCTTAATGGAATACCATTTTCCAAAAATATCAATGGATTTATGATAGTTTATGGAATCACAGCTGTAATATGTGTATTCTGTATTATGTTTTTAAAAAAGAAAGATTTATTTTAAGGATGTGATAATTTTGCTTGGTAAGCGATTAAGAGAAGGCAATACCATAGGGCTTATTTCTCCTTCAGGACCTTTAGACAGGGAGACTACTAAAGAAAGTATAGACTTTTTAAAACAGCTTGGATTCAACATAAAGGAAGGCAAACACATATATGATAAATGGGGTTATTTAGCTGGAAAAGATAAAGATAGAGCATATGACTTTATGGATATGTTTTTAGACACCGATGTAGATATGATTCTATGTGTACGTGGTGGTTATGGTGCTATGAGAATATTACCTTTTATAGATTTTAATATTATAAAAAATAATCCAAAAATATTTGCAGGCTTTAGTGATATAACTACACTAATTAATAATATATATGAAAAATGCAACATTATAACTTTTCACTCTCCTATGTGCAATTCAAATCTTCATGACAAGACTACTTTAGAAGGCTTCTTAAATGTATTAACATGTGGATATAAACCTTTTACTATAAAAAATTCTAAAAATAAATCATGTGAATATTTTAGAAACTCAACTTATTTTAATGGTGATTCAGCTAAAGGAATATTAATAGGCGGAAATTTATCTCTAATTTCAGGTACTATAGGAACTCCTTATGAGATTAACACCAAAAATAAAATATTGTTCATTGAAGATGTAGGTGAGGAGCCCTATCAAATTGACAAAATGCTAACCCAGCTTATTTTAAGTAATAAACTTCAGGAATGTGCAGGAATAATACTTGGTCAATTCAAGGATTGTACACTTCCTCATTATAGACGAAGTTTAACTTTAGATGAAATTTTTAAAGACAGAATAATTAGCCTTGGAAAGCCTACTCTAGTTAATTTCCAGTGTGGACATTCCTATCCAAGATTAACAATTCCAATTGGTGCCCAGGTAGAATTAGATTGCGCTAAAGAATCAATTCATGTATTGGAACCGGTAGTAAAATAATATTTATTTACAATTTACTTTTATTATATGATTGTATGAAAACATAATATTTTCATATAATCTCTTTTACATATGCTATAATTTTAAATAAGAGGTGTTTATATGAGTTATGAAAAATTAAAAAATGCTGTGGATTCAAGTAATAATATTGTATTTTTTGGAGGTGCTGGGGTCTCAACAGAATCTAATATACCGGATTTTAGATCAGAAGCTGGTTTGTACAAAACTAAGAATAATTTTTCTTATCCTCCGGAAGTTATGCTAAGTCATAGTTTCTTTATGAAACATACTGAAGATTTTTTTGATTTTTACAGATCTAAAATGATATATAAAGATGCTAAACCAAATGATGCCCATTATGCTCTTGCTAAACTTGAAGAGCGGAAAAAATTAAAAGCTATTGTAACGCAAAATATAGACGGACTTCATCAGTTAGCTGGCTCAAAAAATGTACTTGAACTTCACGGTTCTATTCACAGAAATCACTGTACAAAATGCGGCAAATCTTTTGATTTAGACTACATATTAAATAGTCCAAATGTTCCAAAATGTGATCATTGTGGAGGTATAGTAAAACCAGATGTAGTACTATATGAAGAAAGTCTGAATATGGATATTTTAAACAGCTCTGTTGAATATATAAAAAACGCAGATACTTTAATCGTTGGCGGCACGTCATTAGTTGTCTACCCTGCTGCTGGACTTATCGATTATTTTAATGGCAGTCATCTTGTACTTATAAATAAAGCTTCAACTCAATATGATAATAAAGCTGATATAGTAATTCATGACAGTATAGGGAAAGTACTTAAAAGTATTTTATAAATTATTTTTATTGGAAACATACAATAGATAATTATAAAATTTAATTATCTATTTTCCATAAATAAACTGATATAAAAAGTTAAAGACGTTAAGTAAAATACTTAACGTCTTTAATCATCTAACCTGGCGATTACCTAACCTTCCACAGGGCCACCCCTGCAGTACTTTCGGCACAATGAAGCTTAACCTGCCTGTTCGGAATGGGAAGGAGTGTTACCTTCACGTCATTACCACCAGATGCTGATTTGTAAAAGCCTTGGCTCGTTACTATCAGTTTATGTTTATATAGAGAACATTGTTCTCTGAAAATTGCACAGTAAGAAATAAATTAATTGGTCAAGCCCTCGGCCTATTAGTATCAGTCAGCTGAAC
>NZ_JAGGLM010000003.1 GCF_017874415.1 Clostridium algifaecis | reverse complement strand
AAAGTGCGATATATTAAAATGAGAAAATTGACAAAAAAATAAGCCTATATCAAGGTTTTCAAGGAAAATTTATTTATACAACTGTCAAAGACCCGCTCTGCTAACAGACAAAATAAATTGACAAATAAATTGAAATATAATAATATATAAACTAAATACAATAGGATAATGATATTCTTATCCAGAGTGGTGGAGGGACTGGCCCTATGATACCCGACAACCAGCATTTTTCATTTGAGTGTATGGTGTTAATTCCTACAGAATAAGTATTCTGGAAGATAAGAAAAGATCGCTATAAATATTTGATGGTTTAGGCTGCTTTTCTTGGAAAGGCAGCCTTTTATGCTCTTATTAAAAAGTTCAAAGCTCTATTGCAGAAATATATTATTAAAAGAGGATGGTAAAAATGACTTTAGATAATTTATTAGAAAAATTCAAAAACAAATTTATATTCTTTGATGGAGCTATGGGAACTATGCTTCAGAAATGCGGAC
This sequence comes from Clostridium algifaecis, assembly GCF_017874415.1. Classification (GTDB taxonomy): domain Bacteria; phylum Bacillota; class Clostridia; order Clostridiales; family Clostridiaceae; genus Clostridium_B; species Clostridium_B algifaecis. Next base: position 170,043 of record NZ_JAGGLM010000003.1, on the reverse strand, counting down.
TTAAGCCAGGAGAACTTCCTGAAATCTTAAATATCACAAATAGTGATACTATAAAAAAAATACATGAAACTTATTTGGATGCAGGTTCGGATATCGTAATAACAAATACTTTTGGTGCCAATGATTTAAAATACAGTGACTCTGAATACTCATCGGATGAAGTAATTGAGGCAGGAGTTAAAATTGCGAAACAGGCAGTAGCAGGCAGAAAAAACAAATTTGTAGCCCTTGATATTGGGCCTATAGGACAGGTTATGGAACCTTCGGGAAACCTGACTTTTGATGGAGCATATAACCTGTTTAAAAAACAGGTAGTTACAGGTGAAAGAGCCGGTGCTGATTTGATATTGATTGAAACCATGATGGATTTGTATGAAACTAAGGCCGCAGTACTTGCTGCCAGGGAAAATAGTTCACTTCCTGTTTTTTGTACCATGACTTTCCAGGAAAATGGGAGAACACTTATGGGTACCGATCCAAAAACCATGGTAATAGCACTTGAGGGATTGGGAGTAGATGCACTTGGAGTAAATTGTTCTCTTGGACCATCGGATTTGCAGTGCATAGTAGATGAAATATTGGAGTATTCTTCTATACCTGTTATGGTTCAGCCAAATGCTGGTCTTCCAAAATATGATGGTAAAGATACTTATTACGATGTAGATGTAGAAGAATTTTCAAATAATATGAGGATTATGGCTAAAAAGGGAGTCAGAATACTTGGAGGCTGCTGTGGAACTAATCCGGATTTTATAAAAGGTGTTGTAAAAGCTGTAGAAGATTTGCAACCATTATCTGTTCAAGAAAAAAATTATACGGCGGTAACTTCATCAACTCAAACTGTAACAATAGGCAAAAACGTTAAAATCGTAGGAGAGAGAATAAATCCTACTGGAAAAGCTTTATATAAGCAGGAACTTAGAGAAAAAAGCGTCAAATATATAGAGAATCAGGCTGTAATTCAAAAGGAAGAAGGAGCAGATATACTTGAATTAAATGTAGGACTTCCTGAGATAAATGAAGTGGAAATGATGAAAAAAGCAATTAAGGCAATTCAGAAAGTATCACATTTACCTGTAAGCATAGATAGTCCTGATGCAAAAGTTCTGGAAACCGGGGCAAGATTATACAATGGCAAACCACTTATAAATTCAGTAAATGGGAAGGAAAAGACTATGCAGGAGGTATTCCCAATAGTTAAGAAATATGGAGGATGCGTCATAGCACTTACCTTAGATGAAAATGGTATTCCAAAGACAGCAGAAGAAAGATTTAAGATTGCAGAGAACATAGTAAAAAAAGCTTCAGAATATGGTATAAATAAAAAAAATATAGTTGTGGATTGTTTATCACTTACGGCATCGGCCCAGCAAAAAGAAGTAATGGAAACTATAAAAGCTATAAAGATGGTAACAGAGAGACTTGGAGTAAATGCAACTCTTGGAGTGAGCAATGTATCTTTTGGACTTCCAAATAGAAAGCTTTTAAATAGAACTTTTCTGCTTATGGCACTTCAAGCAGGACTTAAACTTCCTATAATGAATCCACATGATGGAGGCATGAAGGATACCATAGCTGCTTTTGAAGTACTTGCAAACGTGGATAAAGATAGCAAAACTTTTATAGAAAAATATAAAAATATGCCAAAAGAAGTAAATCAGATATCTGTATCTATTAATAGAAGTGAAATAAAAAATACAGATAATAAAGTAAAATGTGAGAGTTCAGATTCAAAAGATTTAAAACAAGTAATAATAGATGGAATTGAAGACAAGACTATTGAATATACTAATCAACTTTTGAAAACTAATGAGCCTCTTGATATAGTGAATAATTATATAATTCCGGCTCTTGATAAAGTGGGGGTAATGTATGAGGAAAAAGAAATATTTCTTCCACAATTGATACAATCAGCTGAGACTGTAAAAAAGTCTTTTGAAGTTATAAAAAAGAAGATAGATGAAAATGGGGATAAGGGAGTAGAAAAAGGAAAAATAGTTTTAGCCACAGTCAAGGGGGATGTACACGATATTGGAAAGAATATAGTAAAAGTTCTTCTTGAAAATTATGGATTTGATGTAATAGACCTCGGTAAAGATGTAGACATTGAAGAAGTTGTGGAAACCGTAAAAAAACATAAAATAAAGGTTGTAGGATTAAGTGCACTTATGACTACAACAGTAATAAGCATGAAGAGGACAATAGAGGCATTAAGAAAAAATGATTTACCCTGCAGTGTTATAGTAGGTGGAGCTGTTTTAAATGAAGAATATGCAAGTATGATAGGTGCTGATTTTTATGCAAAGGATGCAAGAGATACAGTTAAAATAGCAGAAAAAATATTTTCAGAGGATAAAATAAGCTCTCTTAAATAATATTTTTTATGGAATATTTTAAAAGATTAATATAAAATATACTTATAATATATTTTAGTCGATTTTAGGAGATAATATTATGGAAAAAATTAATGAGAAGGTTAACAAATATGTACCTGAGATAAGGGGCACCCTTAGAGATCACATGATAAATGTACCACGCGTAATAAGAGAATCCAGCGGGATAAAGGTTTTTGGAAAAAGGATAAAGTCTTTTGCGTACACTACAGATGTTGCCGTTATAAAAAACATAGATGCAGATGCAGTTTTTGCAGTTTATCCATTTACTCCACAATCAGTTATAACAGAAGCTCTAGTTGGGGCATCTGATATTCCTGTCTTTTGTGGCGTAGGAGGTGGACTTACTATGGGAAAAAGAGTTATAAATCTTGCACTGAATGCAGAATTTACAGGAGCTATGGGAGTAGTTGTAAATAGTCCTACTTCAAATAAAGTAATAGAAGCTATGAGCGATTCAATTGATATTCCAATTATTGTTACTGTGGTTTCTGAGAAAGATGATATACAGAAGAGGATAGATGCAGGTGTGTCTATTTTAAATGTATCAGCAGGGAAAAATACTGCAGCACTTGTTAAAAAAATAAGAAGTGAATTTCCTGAGTTTCCAATAATGGCAACAGGCGGCAGAAGTGAAAAAGAAATAGTTGAGACTATTAAAGCAGGTGCAAACGCTATTTCATATACACCTCCTTCTACGGCAGAGTTATTTAAAGATACCATGGAGAAATATAGGAATATATAATTCTATTCATAAATATGCATAAAGGTTAAAAAGATTTATGCAAAAAATTGCTTTTAACATAACAAAATAAATGCTTGAACGGATTATTTATAATTATGCATAGTTTTTTATAATTATTCACAAATAAGTGTTGAATAATTATAATATATTATGTATAATTATAATGTAATTTATTAAAACATGATTATACATAATATATATAAGTGAATTTGGGAGGATAAATATGATTAAATTAAAAAAAGTACTGGTTTTGGCGTTGTCAACGATTATGATTTCCGCAGTGTTTGCTGGATGTGGCAATAGCGGCAATAGTAGTTCAAATAAAAACAGTAAAAGTTCAAATACACTTGAAAGTGTAAAAAAATCAGGAGTATTAAAGATAGGACTTGAAGATTCATTTCCACCAATGGAGTTTAGGGATAAACAAAATCAGCTTAAAGGTTTTGATGTAGATCTTGGAACAGAGATAGGAAAAAAATTAGGAGTAAAAACTCAGTTCGTTTCTACAGATTTTAATGGAATTATCCTGGCTCTTAAATCAGGAAAATTTGATGCTATAATGTCAGGAATGAGCATAACTGATGAGAGAAAGAAACAAATAGATTTTTCAGAACCTTATGTAATGTCAGGACAGATTATAGTTATTAAAAATGGTAATGCAGCTATAAATAAATCTGCAGATTTAAAAGGTAAAACTGTAGGTGTAGAACTTGGTACAACCGGTGAAAAATCAGCAGAAAAACTGAGTGGTATAAAGGAAATAAAGAAATATGATAAAGCTACAGAAGCACTTCAGGATTTATTTACAGGAAGAATTGATGCTGTAATAATTGATGAACCTGTAGGAAGATATTATATTTCAAGTCAGAATGAAAAGGGAAAATATAAAGTATTAAATGAAAAACTTACAAGCGAACCAATGGGAATAGGATTTAAAAAGGGAGACAAGGAACTTGAGACATCATTCCAGAAGGCAATAAATGATTTGAAGAAAGATGGTACTTTATCTAAGCTTTCAATAAAATGGTTCGGTAGTGATATCTATAAAAAATAGAGGAAAGAGGATCTAATAGTGAATACTAGTTTTATTAAAAGTATATTACCTATTCTTTTAAAGGGTAGTGTGATAACAGTTGAATTAACAGTTATAACTATAGTTTTAGGAAGCATACTCGGAATACTGCTGGCACTTTTGAGATTGTCTAAAAATAGAGTCTTGAGAATATTATCAGGCTTTTATACATGGGTATTCAGGGGAACACCTCTTTTACTTCAATTATTTTTCTTCTACTATGGATTACCATTTGTAGGAATTGAATTGACTCCGTTCACAGCAGCTGTAATAGGTCTTGGCTTAAATTGTGGAGCGTATATGGCGGAGATTATAAGGGGAGGAATTCAGTCAATAGACAAAGGACAGTTTGAAGCTGCAAAAGCCCTTGGATTCAGTTATTGTCAGACTATGGCAAAGATAATTCTACCTCAAACATTTAAGGTTATAATACCTCCTGTAGGAAACGAATTTATTTCAATACTTAAAGATACTTCTCTAGTTTCAACTATAGCTATGGTAGAGCTTATGAGATCGGCCCAGCAGATATATGCAAGTAGTTTTGATCCAATATCGGTATTCCTTACAGCAGCTGTGCTTTATCTTGTAATGACTACGGTTTTTACAACTGTATTTGGATTTTTCGAAAGAAAATTACAAGTATATAATTAGAAAATGGGTTTTAATGTGAATAAGAGAGGTGAATTGATTTATGGAAACGGCAGCTGAAAGTAAATGCAGTGCTTCTGATGAATATATGATAGAAGCTTCAAATTTAACTAAAAAGTTTAACGACCTGGTAGTATTTGAAAATCTGAATATTAAAGTTAAAAAAGGTGAAGTTTTGGTAGTAATAGGCCCTTCTGGTTCGGGTAAAAGTACACTTTTAAGGTGCTTGAATTATTTGGAAACAATAGATAAAGGAAAAATTGTTATAGAGGGTGAAATATTAAATCCAAAAGACAAAAAAATGCTCAGAAGAGTAACTACAAAAATGGGTATGGTTTTTCAGAATTTTAATTTATTTCCACATATGACAGCTATCCAAAATGTTATGGAAGCACCAATTGTAGTTAAAAAAGAAAATAGAAGTGAAGTTAAAAAAAGGGCGGAAGAATTACTTAATAAAGTTGGACTTGGAGATAAAATGGATTATTACCCATCCAAGCTATCTGGTGGACAGAAACAGAGAGTTGCCATAGCAAGGGCACTTGCTATGAATCCTGATATAATGTTATTTGATGAACCAACATCAGCTCTTGATCCTGAGCTTGTTGGAGAAGTTTTAAATGTAATGAAGAATCTTGCAAAAGATGGTATGACTATGATAGTTGTAACACATGAGATGGGTTTTGCAAGAGAGGTAGCAGATAGAGTTATATTTATGGATGATGGGAAAATAGTAGAACAGGGAAAACCTGAAGACATATTTTCAAACCCTAAAGAAGATAGAACCAAGAGCTTTTTAAATAAAGTATTTAAGTAGTAAAAAATATAATAAAACAAATAGGAGGCTATTTTATGAAAGATAAAGTAGTATTAGCATATTCAGGAGGATTAGATACCTCAATTACAATTTCATGGCTTAAAGAAAATTATGATTTGGATGTTATAGCTGTTTGCCTTAATGTAGGTCAGGGAGACGATTTGGATAAGGTAAAAGAAAAGGCTATAAAGACAGGTGCTTCAAAAGTATATGTGGAAGATTTAACAGGAGCATTTGTAAAAGATTATCTTTTTAAGGCTGTAAAAGCACATTTATTATATGAAGATGAATATATGCTTGGTACTTCACTTGCAAGACCACTTATGTCAAAGAAATTAGTTGAGATAGCTCACAAAGAGGGAGCAAAATATATATCTCACGGATGTACTGGTAAGGGAAATGATCAAGTACGTTTTGAGACTGCAATAGCTAGTTTTGATCCTACAATAAAAATAATTGCACCATGGAGAATATGGGATATAAAATCCAGAGAAGATGCTATAGACTATGCAAATGCAAGAGGAATAGAAATTAATGTAACTAAGAAAAAGATATATTCAGAAGACATGAATATATGGCATATAAGTCATGAGGGCGGAGACTTAGAAGATCCAAGAAATGAACATAAGAGAGAAATGTATTCCATGACTACACCTATGGAGAAGGCAAAGGATGAACCTTCCTATGTAGAAATTTATTTTAAACAGGGAGTTCCTACAAAAGTAAATGGTAAGGAATTAAAACCAGTAGAATTGTTAACTGAGTTAAATAAAATAGGTGGAGAAAATGGAGTAGGAGTTATTGATATAGTTGAGAATAGACTTGTAGGTATGAAATCAAGAGGAGTTTATGAAACTCCAGGAGGAACTATACTTTATGCTGCTCATAGATGCCTTGAAAGACTTACAATAGATAAAAATACTTATCATTATAAACAAATAATATCTCAAAAATATGCAGAACTTGTATATGATGGATTGTGGTTCAGCCCACTTAGAGAAGCACTTGATGCTTTTGTTGAATCTACACAGAAAAATGTTACAGGTTCAGTTAAGCTTAGATTATATAAGGGAAATGTAATTACAGCAGGAATAGATGCAAAAAATGCACTCTATGATGAAGGAATATCGTCCTTTGGTGCCAGTGAATTATACAGTCATAAGGATGCAGAAGGATTTATAAAAATATTCAGCCTTCCAACCAAGATAAAGGCTATGGTTGATAACAAAAATGAAAAATAATAATTTTTGCTCCATCTCTAAGCAGATGGAGTAATTTACAATTAAGCCAAAATAGAAAGGAAAGAAATTTGTATGAAGTTATGGGGAGGAAGATTCAAAAAGTCTGAGAGCAAACTTATGGAAGATTTCAATAGTTCTTTAAGTTTTGACAGGACACTTTATAAAGAGGATATAACTGGCAGTATTGCACATGTAAAAATGCTTGCAAAATGTAATATACTCACAAACGAAGAGAGAGATTCAATATTAAATGGATTAAAATCTATACTTTCAGATGTTGAAGAAGGTAAACTTAAAATAGAAGGAAATTATGAAGATATTCACAGTTTTGTAGAGAGCAATTTACTGGACAGAATAGGCGATGTAGCTAAAAAACTTCATACTTCAAGGAGCAGAAATGACCAGGTGGCAGTAGATTTCAGACTCTATGCCAAAAATAAAGCACATGAAGTAGTAGAAAATATAGATAAACTCAAAAGCACGATAAAAGAAAAAGCTGATAAAAATGATTTCATAATGCCAGGTTATACTCATCTCCAAAGAGCTCAGGTAGTAACATTTAAACATCACTTGATGGCATACCACAATATGCTTGAAAGAGATAGAAAAAGAATAGTGAATGCAATAGATATACTTGATGAAAGTCCACTTGGATGCTGTGCACTTGCAGGAACTACATATGATATAGATAGAGAATTCACTGCAAAGGAACTTGGTTTTAAGAAACCTGTAGATAATTTTCTGGATGGAGTTAGTGACAGGGATTATGCATTAGAACTTTTATCGGATTTTTCCATAATGATGATGCATTTTAGCAGGTTGAGTGAAGAACTTATACTCTGGAGCAGCAAGGAGTTTGGATTTGTTACTATAGATGATGAATTTTCAACAGGCAGCAGTATAATGCCTCAGAAAAAAAATCCGGATGCAGCAGAGTTGATACGTGGAAAGACTGGCAGAGTTTATGGCGACTTGATGTCTCTTCTAACTACTATGAAGGGAATTCCACTTGCATATAATAAGGATATGCAGGAGGATAAAGAGGACTTTTTTGATGCTGCAAAGACAGTTCTTAGTTGTACCAAGATAATGGAAGGTATGATATCCACACTTAAGGTAAATAAAGATAGGATGTTTGCTGCTGTAAAAAAAGGATTTTTAAATGCAACAGAAGCAGCAGATTACCTGGTTAATAAAGGTATGGCATTTAGAGATGCGCACAGGGTGATAGGTGAAATTGTAATCTATTGTGAAGATAATGGCAAAGCCATAGAAGAACTTTCACAGGAAGAACTTGCAAAATTTAGCAAACTTTTTGATGAAGATGTATATGATTTTATAGACTATAATAATTCACTCAATAGAGGTATAAAGAAGAATCTTAAATAACACTGATGTTGAATTACGGGAAAGCTTTAAACTTTCCCGTAATTTGATTATGGTATAAATTATAACTTTTAATTATTTAGGGTCAGCTTCAGTAGTGTTGTCTCTATCTCTTCCAAGAAATGAAATTGCGTATAGTCCGCAGATTCCAACAACTGCATATACAATTCTTGTAAAAGAGGACATAGTACCAAATAGAGAAGCTACCAAGTCATATTGAAAAAATCCAATTAGCCCCCAGTTTATTGCACCTATTATGACAAGTATAAGGGCTGTAGTGTCTAATGTTTTCATAAACTGCATCTCCTTTTTAAATTTATCAAATATATTATTTGCAGTTTATCTATAATTATAAGTGTAAATAAAATTATTATTTAGATTCTGGATTTTTCATATTTTTTTCATTATTATTTTGTAATATGTCTATCTGTATGTTTCTATCTATAGGTTCATAGAGAGATATAAATGTATTTGTCCTTTGAATTCCGTCTACTGCCTGTATTTTGTTCATAAGCAGATTTTGAAGGTCAGCTATGTTTTTACATATAACTTTTACAAATATTGAATACTCTCCTGTAGTATAATGAAGTTCTACTATTTCCTTTATTTCTCTCATTTCATCTAAAACTTCATTAAAATCCTTTGCTCTATCAAGATATATGCCTATGAAGCAGCATACGTCATAACCTATTTTGGAGTTATCTATAATAAGTTTTGTACCTTTTATTATATTCATGTCCTCCATCTTTTTCATTCTTACATGTATTGTTCCACCACTTACATGACATTGTCTGGCTATCTCGAGAAAAGGTGTCCTCGAATCCTTTATCATTATATCTAGAATCTGTATATCTAGATCATCCAAACCGTTAATTTTTAAACTTGTACTCATATAAAAACGCTCCTTTATGTATAAACATACTTTTTTATGGCATTATTAACAATAAATGCCTGTATTTCAGAGTAAAAAATATAATTATTATACTTGATTTAATTACATTTTAACTTTTTAAAATTGTATTTAGGTTATTCATAATAATATTATATCAGAAATTTTTATTAATTTAATAACTGAAAACGATAACATTAAAAAAATATTTTTAAATGCTTAAACTTATATATACATAATTGGTAAATTAATAAATATTTTAAATATAATTATTAATATTGCAATTTTTATTAAAAAGTATTATTATATTAGTAAAGTATTATTATAATTAGTAATGGAAATAAAAATTTAGAATTCGATTTATATATGATTTGTATTTATACAGGGAGGATGTAAATTATGACTATAGCAGTAGAAAGCGAAAATAGAGAAAAGGAATTAAAAGTTTTGGACAAGGCAATAAAAAAAATGTCAAGGAAGGAATTACCACATATACTTCGCGTTCAACAGGCAATATTAAGGGCAGTAGATGAATATATGTATAAAAAAGGTGTAACTAGAATTATGCCAATTATGATAGCCCCAATTACAGATACTTTGAACCACGAGGTAGAAGATTGCGGTATAACATATGAAGGACAGAAGTTCGATATAACAAAATCAATGATATTCCACAAACAGATAATGTTGTCGAGTCCATATCTTGATAAAATATATATAGTATCTCCTAATGTAAGACTTGAACAGGCAGAACCTGGTGATACAAGACATTTATTTGAATTTACTCAAGTTGACCTTGAAATCAAAAATGCAACAATGGATACTATATTTGATTTTGAAGAGGGATTAATAAAGTATGTATTTGATTATATAAAAAAAGAATGTGCGGATGAATTCAAGGCACTTGGAATAGGAACTTCACATCTTGATATAACAGGACCATTTGAGAGACATACTACTCAGGAACTCAGAGCAAAATATGGTGAAGATTTTGAGATGGAAGCTTCAAAAGCCTCAACTCAACCATTCTGGCTTATAAATCACAAGAGAGAATTTTATGATGCTGAAGATTTAGACAACAGAGGAACTTATAGAAATTATGACTTAATCTGGCCAATGGGATATGTTGAAGGATTGAGCGGTGGAGAGAGAGAATACAAATATGATAGAATTCTTGAGAGAATGAGAGAACTTGATGCAGATGAAAATTCACTTAGAAACTATATCCAGCTTGCAAAGGACGGAAAACTTCCAAAGACTGCAGGTGCCGGCTTCGGAGTTGAAAGAATGACTAGATTTGTATGTCAGCAAAAACAGATAGATGATGTTACAGTATTTACAAGAAAACCAGGAGAAACTTATATATTCTAATTGTAAATTATAATAGGCTGAGGACGGTAATTCAGCCTATTATTTATTTTTTAGATTTTATATTTATGAAAGGAGCCTGCACATGAGAAAACAGGTAGTAAAATCCAATATTTTTCTCTTACTTACAGCTGTTATATGGGGATTTGCATTTGTAGCACAGAGAGTTGGAATGAAATTTTTAGGACCATTTACATTTAATGCAGTAAGATTTTTACTTGGAAGTATTTCGATTATTCCAATAATAATATTTTATAAAAATGAAACTGGAAATAAAAATAATGTTAAAAATTTAAAGAGCACTATTTCAGCTGGAATAATTTGCGGAATTTTTTTATTTTTAGGATCATCATTTCAGCAGGTGGGATTACAGGGAGCTACTGCAGGAAAGGCAGCGTTTATAACAGGGCTGTATATTGTAATTGTGCCTATTATAGGAATATTTTTAAAACAACATATCAATATAAATTCATGGATTGGTGCAGTTGCAGCTGTCATAGGTTTGTACTTGTTATGCGTTAATGGTGGATTCAATATATCATATAGTGATTCACTTGAATTGGTTTCAGCTTTTATGTTCTCGGGACAAATAATTTTAATAGGTCATTTTGTCAATAAAGTAGACAGCATTAAGCTTGCATTCTGTCAATTTATGACCTGTACTATACTAAGTTTTATAATAGCGATTTTTAAAGAAAATATAAATTTTCACAATATAATTCTGTCGTCTGCACCTATACTATATGGTGGAATAATGTCAGTAGGTGTTGCATATACCCTGCAGATTATTGGACAGAAATTTTCAGAACCTGCCCATGCATCTATTATTATGAGCATGGAATCAGTATTTGCATCTCTCGGGGGGTTTTTAATTCTTGGAGAATATTTTGGGTGCAAGGAAATAGCGGGATGTATACTGATGTTTGCAGGTATGCTTTTATCTGCTGTCCCTTCATTGAAGGATAAAAATACAGGGACTGTATTTTAGCAAAAATTCAGTTTATAATTAATTATATAAGTATCTTTATTGGGGGGAATTATTGTGCTTGATAACAAAAGTTGTTTGGAGAGAATTAGGGAAGTATATTCATCACTTAATGCTAAAGAACAAAAAGTGGCCAAATACATACTCGATAACACTGAGGATATTGTACATTTTTCTATAACAGAATTGGCAGATTGTAGTTCTGTAAGTGACGCTACTGTATTTAGGTTGTGTAATAAGCTTGGATATAAGGGATATCAGGATTTAAAAATAAATTTAGCCTGTGCAGTTGTAAAGCCAATGGAAAATATTCACGAAGAAATAAATGAAAATGATAATATGTATATAATAATACAAAAGCTTTTGACTGCAAATGAATTCAGTCTTGAAAATACGGTAAAGATAAATAGTGATGAAAATCTCGAAAAAGCTGTTAATCTTATTTTAAATTCTGGAGAAATTATCTTCTATGGAATGGGTGGCTCCGGCAGTCTTGCCTATGATGCATATCATAAATTTGTGAGAACAGGTATAAGGTGTGTAGTTAATACGGATTCTCATTGGCAGGCCATGATATCGTCTATGGCAAAAAAAAATGATGTTATAATAGCATTTTCAAATTCAGGCAGCAATAAGGAACTCATAGAATCTATGAAAATAGGGATAAAAAATGGCGTAAAGGTTATATCTATTACAGGAAATGCGAAATCTCCTATAAGCAAAGTATCAGATGTAGTGCTTGTATCTTATGGAAAAGAATCAAATTTTAGAAGTGAGGCAATGGAATCAAGATTGAGTGCACTTATGCTAATAGATGCATTGTATGTTGGAGTTGCTATTAAACGAAAGAAGGAAACCCTTGAAAATTTGGAGAAAATAAGAGAGGGTATAGCGGAAAAGAGATATTAGAGATATAAAAGATTTAGTACTGAAATAATTTTTATTTTCGGTGCTAATTTTTTTCATTATTTTTATAATACATAATGAAAATTTTTTTTGCACTTGCTTTTCAAAAGCAATATGTTATAATAAAAATGAAAAAAATATTTTTTATTAATATATAATATATTCTAAATGTAAACGTAGAAAAAAATATTTTTTATATAGGGGTGATGTTGTGGATTATATTATAGGAATAGATATAGGTACTACGAGTACTAAGGCAATTGCTTTTGATTTAAATGGAAAAATACTATGCAAGAAAAGTATAGAATATCCAATATTAAATCCAAAGCCATCTTATAGTGAACAGGATCCAGAAGAAATATTTACTGCAGTGCTAAATTCAATAAAATCTGTAATAATAGAAAACGTTTATAAAAAACCTATTGGAGTTAGTTTTAGTGCAGCTATGCACAGTGTAATTGCTGTAGATAAGGATGGTATACCACTTACCAATTGTATAATATGGGCTGATACCAGAAGCAATGAATACGCAGAAAAAATAAAAAATAGTAAAGTTGGACATGAAATATACATGAGAACAGGGACACCTATACATCCAATGTCACCGCTTTCAAAACTGGCATGGATGCAGGACAATATGAAGGATATTGTGAATAAAACATACAAATTTATTTCAATGAAGGAATATGTATTCTTCAAACTGTTTGGAAAGTATGTGATAGATTATTCCATTGCATCTGCGACTGGAATGTTTGATATATACGATTTAAAGTGGAATAAAGATGCACTTGCTATTTTGAATATCAATGAAGATAAGCTATCAACACCGGTTTCACCAACTTATGTTATGAAAGGTATATTAAATGGATATGCAAGCTTTATGGAAATAGATTCAGATACTCCATTTGTACTTGGTGGTAGTGATGGATGCCTTGCAAATCTTGGAGCTAATGCTATAAAACAGGGGGATGCAGCTATTACTATTGGAACTAGTGGTGCTGTAAGAGTTATTTCAAATAAACCTAAAAATGATGAAAAAGAAAGGATATTTAGTTACATACTTACTGAAAACCATTATGTATTAGGCGGACCTGTAAATAATGGAGGGGTTATATTCAGATGGTTCAGGGATAATTTTTCTCCAATGGAAATCCAGGAAGCAAAAGATTTGAATATTGATCCATATGTGCTGCTTACAGATAAAGCGATGAGTGTGCCGGCAGGTTCAGACGGACTTATCTTTCTTCCTTATCTTTTGGGAGAGAGGGCACCTCATTGGGACGCAAATATGCGTGGAGTGTATTTTGGAATAAATATAAAACATACAAGAGATCATTTTATAAGAGCTCTTTTGGAAGGAATAATATTTGGAATTTATAGTGTAGGCAGAGCATTGGAGGAAACTACAGGAAAAATAAATACAATATATGCAACAGGTGGATTTGCAAGATCCAAGATGTGGGTTCAAATGCTAGCTGATATATTTAACAAAAAAGTTGTTATAGCTGAGAGCTACGAAAGTTCAGGTCTTGGAGCTGCTGTGATTGGTATGAAAGCTCTTGGTGTTATAGATAATATAGAAGAAGTTGAAAATCTTGTACCTATATCAAAAGAATTTTACCCGGATGAGAAAAATCATGATATATACATGAAAAATTATAAAATATTCGATAGGTTGTATGAAAAATTGAAGGATGAATTTAAAGAAATAACAAAGATTCAATAAGGGGGAGTATAGTATGCCATTATTTATTGTTTTAGTAGGAGTATTACTTTTATTACTTTTTATGATAGGATTTAAATTAAATGGATTTCTATCTTTAATTGTAGTAGCTTTAATTGTAGGCGTAGCTGAAGGTATGCCGATTGCAAATGTAATCAAGTCTGTAGAAAGTGGAGTTGGAGGTACTCTTGGGAATTTAGCACTTATACTTGGATTTGGTGCCATGCTTGGAAGACTTATAGCAGATAGTGGTGCGGCACAGAGAATAGCTGAAACTCTTATAAATAAATTTGGAAAAAGTAGAATACAATGGGCTGTAGTTATAACAGGTTTTGTAGTGGGAATTGCAATGTTTTATGAAGTGGGATTTGTTCTTTTGATACCACTTGTATTCACTATAGCAGCTGAAGCAGATATTCCTCTTTTGTACATAGGTGTTCCTATGGCAGCAGCATTGTCTGTAACTCATGGATTTCTGCCTCCTCATCCAGGACCAACTGCCATAGCAGTTGTTTATAAGGCTGATATAGGAATGACTCTGGTATATGGACTTATATTGGCTATTCCAACAGTTATAGTAGCAGGACCTTTGTTTTCAAGACTTTTAAAGAAATTTGAACATGAACCACCAAAGGGATTATATAATCCGACTATATTTAAAGATGAAGAAATGCCGGGTTTTGGGATAAGCTTGTTTACTGCTATAGTACCTGTTATACTTATGGCATTTGCAGCTGTTGTAAATATGACTCTGCCAAAGACATCATCTTTGAGAATAATATTTGATTTTATAGGTGATCCAGCCATGGCAATGCTGATAGCGGTATTTGTTGCAATTTATACTCTTGGATTGTCAAAAGGTACAAAAATGAAGGACATTATGAAAATAATTGAAAATTCAATAAGCAGTATAGCAATGATACTTCTTATAATTGGTGGTGGTGGTGCCTTAAAACAGGTACTTGTAGATAGTGGAGTCAGCAAGTATATAGCCGGAGTTATGCAGGGCTCAAGTCTTTCGCCATTAATTATGGCATGGCTTATAGCAGCGGTTTTAAGACTTGCACTTGGCTCTGCCACAGTGGCAGCTATGACTACAGCAGGCATAGTTCTTCCAATGATTGCAACTACTGGAGTGAATCCATGTCTTATGGTTCTGGCAACAGGAGCAGGAAGCTTGATATTTTCTCATGTAAATGATCCTGGATTCTGGATATTTAAAGAATATTTTAATTTAACAATAGGTGAAACTATGGCTTCATGGTCAACTATGGAAACTATAATATCAGTAATGGGACTTGCTGGAGTATTAATTTTAAATACATTTGTTTAAATACAGTAAAATATTAGGAGTGATAAAATGAAGATTGGAATAGTTGGACTCGGAAAAATGGGATATAATTTAGCTTTAAACCTTATTAAAAATGGGAATGAAGTAGCAGCATATGATGTAAATTCTGATTCAGTAGACAAAATAGCACAAGAGGGTGCGTTACCTGCTTGCAGTATAGAGGAATTGATAGGCAAATTACCGGATAAGAAAGTAGTATGGCTCATGGTCCCATCAGGAAATATAACGGAAAGTGTTATAGAAGAAGTTACAAAATATTTAAAAGCTCATGATATAGTTATAGATGGAGGAAATTCAAATTATAAAGATTCTATAAGAAGATACAATAAGCTTAAAGAAAAGGGAATAGATTTTTTGGATTGTGGAACAAGCGGTGGAACAAGTGGTGCTCTGGAAGGAGCATGTACCATGATAGGCGGCGATAAAGAAGTATTTGACTATTGTGAAAAGATATTTAAGGATATATCGGTAAAAGACGGATATGTATATGCTGGAGCTGCTGGAAGCGGACATTTTGTAAAGATGGTTCACAATGGAATAGAATATGGGATGATGCAATCTATTGCAGAAGGGTTTGAAGTATTAAATAAATGTGATTATGATATAAATTATAAAGAAATAGCAAAGGTATGGAATCATGGTTCCGTTATAAGGGGCTGGCTTATGGAACTTATGGAAGATGCCTTTACGAAAGACAGCGATTTAGGAGAAATCAAGGGTATAATGAACTCTTCAGGTGAGGGAAAATGGACGGTAGAAACAGCAATGAACCTTGGAATTCCAACTCCTGTAATTGCACTATCATTATTTATGAGGTACAGATCACAGGAGGATGATACTTTTACCGGCAAAGTTGTAGCTGCTCTTAGAAATGAATTTGGAGGGCATGCTGTAGAAAAAAATAAATAATTACATAATAAAATGCAGGTATACAGTAAAACTAATGCCTGCATTTTATTATATTTGGAATGTTTTCTATAGGTATTGATACATAATATGAAATGTATGATAATATATAATAGAAGTAACAGATTTAATAATTTTATAGGAGGAAAAAAATGTCCTGGAAAACATTAATATTTCAATTATTATTTATTACGGTAATATTTATAGTTGTATATAATTTACTAAAAAAATATGTTCTGGTAAAATTTCATCCAAACCGTACTATAGTACTCATAGCATCTGTAATTGCTTTTTTTATACCTACTATTGTAGGTGGAGCTTTAAAACGAAATATGGCAAATTCAATACTTCAATATATATGTTCAGCTGTATTTGTAGTTCTGTTTTTATGGTTTTTGGATTTGCATAATGGGGTTATGTATACAAAAGGCAGCAACAAAAATATAAAAATAAGACCTAAAGCAAAGCCAAATAGAGTACATAAAAATAAAAAATAAGTCGAAAATTAATTTATAAGAAAAATACATTGACTTATTTGTGAAAAGATGTTACTATATTAAAGTAATGAAACATTGTTTCATTAAATAATATCCCCTATTTAGCCGCATGCTCCCCCATGTAGGCTTTTTTTATTTGATAGTTAATAATTAAGAATTAATAGTTAATTCTCAATTATTAACTATTAATTCTTAACTCAACTAACTGCATCCTGTGGTAGAACCGCAATCAAGGCAAACCATGCAGGTACCATTTCTAACCATTCTTGTACTTGAACAATTAGGACATATGGAACCATACAGTCTTTCTCCAGTTACTTGCTTTGTATTAACTTGTGAATAGTTCATATTTGTAGTCTCTTTGTCATAATTTTCAGGCTTAATCTCGCATCTTGAAAAATCCCCCAGTTCTATATCAATTACTTTACTTATGAGATCTGATATAGAAGATACATATTTTATATAAGGATGTTTTTTAACAAAACCATAAGGCTCATATTTTTGTCCCCTGAGCATTCTTGCAATGTCCTGGGCAGGAACGTGGTACTGCAGCATTACGGATATTGACTTTGAAAGAGAATTTAAAAGTCCTGTGATTATTGTACCTTCTCTGTCTGTAGTTATATAGACTTCTGATATTTCTCCATTTTGGCGCCTGTTTACTGTGGTGTATACTTTAACATCATCTATTTGTGCAGGATGAGTTGTTCCAGTTCTTATGCCAATGGGTTTTTCACGTTTTGAATATTTAATTCCACTTTGGAGTTCCCTTACCTTATTTAAAAGCTGCTTATAAGTTAAATCTTCCAATTTTATATCCTCATCATCTGAAAGAGTTGTATTTAAAGGCTGTGCTGCTTTTGAAGAATCTCTGTAGAGGGTTATACCTTTAACTCCAAGTTTCCAGGAAGATAAAACTACATCTTTGAAATCCTCAACAGTAGCCTCTTTTGGAAGATTGACTGTTTTCGATACTGCTCCGGATATTAATGGAGTTATAGCTGCTACCATTTTTACATGTCCCATAGGAGCAATATATCTTTCTCCGCTTCCACACTTATTGGAAGTATCAAATATTGGCAAATGTTCATCTCTTAGATGGGGAGCACCTTCTATTTTGCCGTCAAGTATTTTTTCATAAGTAAATCCATTTTCGGTTACCTTCTCTTTTTCAAGAACATATTCTAATATATCATCTATTTGGTCTTTGTTATATCCCAGTTTTTTAAGAGCTATATTTATTACAGGATTCATTATTGTCATAAATCCGCCGCCTGAAAGCTTTTTATAAACAATATGACTGAAAAAAGGTTCAATTGATGTAGCACCGCAGTCCATTGCAAATGATATGGTACCTGTAGGTGCAAGCACTGTAACCTGGGCATTTCTATAACCAAATTTTTCTCCGCTTTTTAGGGCATTAGTAAAACTGTCCTTTAATTGTGTGCTTATATAGTCCAAACCCTGATTTTCTAAAAGTTTATGATTTACTTTTAGAGGTGTATAGTTTAATTCTTCAAATTCATTTCCATATTGCACATCCTGATCTTTTGTAATTTCCTTTAAGTCCACTCCGGCAACTCTTGAATGATTTCTTATGACTTTCATCATATAAGGCTTATTTATGTGAAATTTGTTAAATGAACCTATTTCTTTTGCCATAAGTGCTGAAGTGTAATATGATTCACCAGTAAGAATTCCTATAAGTGAAGATGCAAGTGCCCTGGCTTCTTCTGAGTCATAAGGGTATCCCATAACCATAAAAAGAGAAGATATATTTGATATACCAAGTCCTGTAGTTCTGAAAAGATAGGTTTTTCTTGCTATATCCTTTGTAGGAAATTGTCCCCAATGTATAGAGGATTCAAGGATTAATTGCACTAGATGTATTATATGCAGGTATCCCTCAATATCAAAATGTGATGTTTCCGAATTGTAAAACTTATATATATTTATAGAAGCTAAATTACAGGAAGTATCATCTAAAAATGCATATTCTCCGCAGGGATTAGTGGAATTAATTTTATTGTATGGAGCATTGACATTTCCATCTTCTCCAGCAGGACATGTATGCCATGCATTGAAAGTATCATTGAATTGAGGAGCAGGGTCTGCACACTTCCATGCGGAAACATTAAATGCCTCCCATATGTCCTTTACTTTTTCCTTCTTTGTGAAATTTGAATCCACTCTACCTGTAAGATAAATTGTGCCTTCCGGATTATTCTTTAAGTTCTCAACTTTATGCATAAAGTTGTCAGAGAATCTAATTGAATTATTGCTGTTTTGTCCTGATACAGTTTCATAAGCCTCTCCGTCAATGTCCATGTCATAGCCCATTTTCCCGAGAGCCCTTACCTTGTCTTCCTCTCGTGATTTCCAGGTAATGAAGTCCAATACTTCGGGATGGTTTACATCAAGACATACCATTTTTGCAGCTCTTCTTGTAGTACCTCCTGATTTAATTGCACCTGCATTTCTGTCAAGTGCTTTTAAAAAGCTCATAAGACCGGAAGATGCACCGCCGCCTGAAAGCTTTTCACCTTTTGCCCTTATGGATGAAAAATTGCTTCCTGTTCCGGAACCTCCCTTGAAGAGCTTTGTTTCTGTGATAAACTGGTCTGATATGGAATGAGGACCTAAAAGTTTATCCTGTATCGAAAGTATGAAGCAAGCTGATGCCTGTGTTCTTGTATAATTATCTTCACATTCGACTACTTTACCTTTCTTTTCGTCAAAATAATAGTTTCCCTGTTTGGTTCCTTTTATTCCATAGGATAATTTAAGTCCTGTGTTGAACCACTGAGGAGAATTGGGTGCATACATTTGATTTAAAAGTGCATATACGCATTCATCATAAAATATTTGTGCATCTTCTTCAGTATTTATGAGTCCTTCATCTTTTAAAGACTGGCACCAAAAGTTTACAAGTCTGTTTGCGGCAGATTTCATGCTGTTTTCATAACCTAATTTTCCAGGAACGCCTGCTTTTCTAAAATATTTTGAAGCTATTATATCGCAGGCATTTTGAGAGTAATTTTCGGGAAACTCCAGATCTTTAATATCAACGAGAACTTTATTTGACTTTTGATCTTTTAAAAATACATCTACTTTTTTCCACTTAAAAAGATCATATACTGTTTTGGATTTATCTTTTTCCAGTATTTTGGTATAGTATCTTTTGAATATATCCTTTATAGAGTTCAAAGTGTATCCTCCTTGTATAGTTCAATTGTATTAATAAATATCTATATGTTGTATTTTAAATAAATATAAATACAATATATAGAACAATGGTGCTTTTATTATTATAGATTATAGATAAATAATATTCAATATGAATTATTATTTTTTTCTATTATTTAGAAGCCTTGTTATTTGAAATTTTTATTCGTATAATCAAGGTGTATCAAAAGGTGTATCATTATATTTAAAAGAGTTGAGAGGTATAGAGATTTATTTATGAAAAGAATTAATAAGATATATAATTATTTGAGTGAACAGACACAGGGTTTGAAGATAGAGGACTTAACAGAAAAAGTAGGATTTAGTACTATTCAAATATCAAATGAACTTGGAATACTTAAATAATTTAATATTTTTGTTATAATACATATAGATAATAAATTTTTAATACTTATGAGAAGGAAGTGCTTAATTTGATAATGAAATTTAAGAAATACAATCCAGATATAAAAAATGGATGTTTTATTGCAGATAATGCATATGTTATTGGACAGGTTAAAATATGTGAAGATGCAAATATATGGTTTGGAGCAGTACTTAGAAGTGATACAAATAGTATATATGTAGGAAAAAGCAGCAATATACAGGACAATTGTACAGTTCATGTTGATACAGATAGTTCTGTGCATATAGGTAACTATGTAACTATTGGTCATAATTCTGTAATTCATGGATGCACAATAGGTGACTGCACTTTGATAGGTATGGGTTCAATTATTATGAATGGTGCAACTATAGGTAGTGAAACCATAATAGGTGCTGGAAGTCTTGTAACTGAAAACAAAAATATTCCATCCGGAGTTCTGTGCATGGGTTCACCTGCAAAAGTTGTTAGAAAACTTACAGAAGAAGAAAAAAAGGGCCTTAAACGTACAGCAGAATCTTATGTAAAAGAATCTAAAGAGTACAATTAAATCCTGTATGGTGTATTGGATTACTTGTATATGTCAACCAGGAGACCACTTATATCATCTATGGTAGCGGCTACATTTAGGTTTTCTTTTTGTTCACTCATAAGCATGTTTGTAAGTTTTTCAAGTTTGTCATCTATGGTATCAACCGTTATAAAATATTGAGTTTGCCAGAAGCTTATGTCTTTTTTTACACTATACATATAATTCAATACAGATTTAAGATATTCCTGTATCATTTTTTTGTATGCTTTAACATCAGCATAACATTTGGTTATAGATAGTCTGTTTCCTTTTTTCTTGATATCATCAAACATATTTTTCAACTGCTGTTCAGACTTTTTCTCCATTTGAGAATTAAAACTCTGTGAAAAATCTTTTTTTACACTTATGTTTCTACTTTTGGAAGAAGGTGTAGATGGTGCGCTTACTCTAGATATCTCCATAATTTGCCTCCAAGTTTTATTTATAGTAAAATTTACATTTAATTAATTTTTAAATTAAATTATATTTCTATTATATAGTATATTTGTATAAAAATATAGTTAAGTTGTATAAAACTTTTAGGCATATTATGTACAAAGAATATAATTTAATTAAAATGAAATAATTAATCTATGCATAAG
The DNA here is from genome assembly GCF_017874415.1 of Clostridium algifaecis. Taxonomy (GTDB): domain Bacteria; phylum Bacillota; class Clostridia; order Clostridiales; family Clostridiaceae; genus Clostridium_B; species Clostridium_B algifaecis. The sequence goes on along the minus strand of NZ_JAGGLM010000003.1, from coordinate 148,333 downwards.
ATTGAACTTATTATAGAAAATATAAAAGTAGTGGATTTTATATTAAAAATTAGAGTGAGGAAAGGGTGATTTTATGTGGTTTTATAAATCTGGAGAGCAGGTAATTGAAGAACTAAAATCAGATGCTGAAAATGGTTTGACTTCTGATGAGGTTTCTATAAGGCTCCAGAAATTCGGACCGAATAAATTGAAAGATAAAAAGAAAAAATCCATTTTATGGCTATTATTTGAACAAATAAATGATCCTCTTATATATATATTACTCGCAGCAGCTCTAGTTTCAGCACTATTAAAAGAAATAAGTGATGCTGTTATTATAGCAGTTGTAATAATAATAAATTCAATTGTAGGTGTGGTTCAGGAATCAAAAGCGGAAAAAGCACTGGAATCGCTTAAAAAGCTTTCAACACCTAAGGCTATAGTAAGGAGAAATGGTGAGCTTGTAGAAATTTCGTCAGAAGAGCTTGTAGTTGGAGACATAGTCATTTTAGATGCAGGCAGATATGTCCCATGTGATTTAAGATTAATAGAAACTGCAAATCTTAAAATAGAAGAATCAGCACTTACAGGGGAATCGGTACCTTCTGATAAATCTTATGAAAAAATTGAAAAAACTAACGATGCAGCACTTGGGGATCAAAAAAACATGGCATTCATGTCTACTCTGGTTACCTATGGCAGAGGAACAGGTGTAGCTGTAGCTTCAGGAATGGATACTGAAATAGGTAAAATAGCTAAAATGTTGAATACAGATGAAAAAAATCTTACACCACTTCAGAAAAAACTGGCGCAGCTTGGCAAAATTCTTGGATTTGCAGCACTCTTTATATGTGTGCTCATGTTTATAATTGCAGTAATTCAGAAAAGGGATTTATTTGAAATGTTTTTAACTGCAATAAGTCTTGCTGTGGCTGCCATTCCAGAAGGATTGCCTGCTGTAGTTACTATAGTTTTAGCTATGGGTGTCCAGAGAATGATAAAAAAGAATGCTATAGTCAGAAAACTTCCAGCAGTTGAAACTCTGGGAGCTGTAAATATAATATGTTCTGATAAAACAGGTACATTGACTCAAAATAAAATGACAGTTACAAAATTTTATGCAAATAATAAATTGGAGGATATATCATCTTTTAATTTAAAGAATCCCACACAAAAATTGCTTATGAATAGCATGATGCTCTGTAATGATGCCACTTACTCTGAAAATTCAAAAACCGGTGATCCTACAGAAATAGCTTTGCTTGAAGTGGGAAGTAAATTTAATATATTTAAAAATAATCTTGAAGATTTGAATAAAAGAGTTAATGAAATACCTTTTGATTCTGAGAGAAAATTAATGACTACCTTAAATAAGCACGAAGACAAATACTATGCTATAACAAAAGGTGCAGTAGACAATCTACTCAAAATCTGTACGAAAGTGTATATAGATGGTAATATATTGCCTATTACTGACAAAATAAAGTCAGATATACTTGTAGGTTCAGATGCCATGTCGGATGAAGCTTTAAGAGTTCTGGCATCAGCTTTTAAAGAGATTGAATCTCCTGATGTAAAAATAAATTCTCTTGAAGAAGATTTAATATTTATAGGTCTTTATGGAATGATAGATCCACCAAGAGAAAATGTAAAAGATTCTATAGAAGAGTGTAGTGCGTCAGGTATCAGAACTATAATGATTACAGGTGATCATAAAAATACAGCTTTTGCAATAGCAAAGGAGCTCGGCATAGCCCAAAGTGAATCACAAGCTATACTGGGTGCTGAATTTGATACTATGAGTGAAGATGACATATCTGAGAGAATTGATAATTTGAGAGTGTTTGCAAGAGTATCGCCTGAACACAAGGTTAAAATAGTAAAAGCACTCAAGAACAAGGGAAATATAGTGTCGATGACAGGAGATGGGGTAAATGATGCGCCTTCTTTAAAGGCTGCGGATATAGGAGTTGCCATGGGAATCACAGGCACGGATGTAGCTAAAGGTGCTTCTGATATGATACTTACAGATGATAATTTTTCTACAATTGTAGCTGCAATAAAAGAAGGAAGAAATATATATAACAATATAAAAAAGTCCATAATATTTTTACTTTCCTGCAACATAGGAGAGATTGTGGCGATTTTTATAGGAATACTTCTTGGATGGCAGCCGGTTCTACGACCAATACATCTTTTGTGGGTTAATTTGATAACAGATAGTTTGCCAGCACTGGCGCTTGGAGTAGACCCTGATGATCCAGATGTAATGAAAGAAAAGCCAAGGGATCCTAAATCAGGTATATTTCCAGGAAAAACAGGTGTATTCTTATTGATAAATGGAATGATTATAGGTATAACTACACTTACAGCATTTTATATTGGAAATAAAATATACAAGGATTCCCTTATGCATGCTCAGACAATGGCATTTGTAGTGCTTAGCGTATCCCAGTTATTTTATACTTTGAGTGTAAGGCACAATAAAAAGTCAATATTTAAGATCGGAATTTTCAAAAACAAGTATTTAATTGGAGCAATAGTAATTGGAATATTTCTTCAGAATATAGTAATCTCAGTACCTTTCCTGGCAGATGTTTTTAAGGTGTATATGCTCACAATAAGTGATTGGTTTTTTGTAATTTTACTTTCATTCATACCACTTGTACTAAATGAAATATTTAAATCTATTCGATTTTAATCTTTATGTTGCTTTTATCACAGTAAACACTGGTATTCTTAATTATTATATTGCCCTGGTCGTCTGTCCTCAAAACTACTATAGAATTCTTAAGAAGCCTTTTTATGGTAGAATTATTGGGAGATCCAATTCCATTACTTGTTACAATAGCTAATTTGGGTTTTACTTTATTTAAGAATTTTTGCGATGTACTTGTATAAAGCCCATGGTGTGGAACTTTTAAAATATTACATTTTTTAAGTTTATTGTATTTTATCATGTCCTCTTCTTCACGTTCCTCACAATCTCCCGGAAATAGGTATGTTAAATTTCCTATTTTACCTTGAAGTACTATTGAATTGTTATTTTCATCTGAATTGCTGTTTTTTGATTTAACATCTTTGTGAATTGGAGCAATTGCATGAAGCTCCATTTTGCCAAATTTAATACTCCAGTCTTTATCTATATACTCAACTGGAGTATTTGATTTTGAAAGTTGTTTGGATAAAGCAGCTTTCATGGCATTTTTATTATTTGGAAGGTATACTTTGGATACATTCATGAGTCTTGCCATCTTTATAATTCCTTCATAGTGATCGTCATGATAATGAGTTAGTATTATCCCATCAATTTTATTTATTTTGTTTAAATGAAGGTAATTCATGATTCTTGGAGCATAGTAGGCTGCCCCTGAATCTATTAAATAATTTCTATTATTTGTCTTTATAAGTATACAGTCACTTTGACCTGTATCTAAAAAGTGAACCTCTGTATCGCGGTACTTTGCAAAGGTAATAGTATTCATGCATATGACTAATAGTAATGTTATCAGTAATATTGCCTTTTTTTTCATTTTTCATTTCTCCTCGTAAATAAGATTTAACTATATTTTTTGTAATATAGATTTAAATATTCTTATTAATTTTGGAGTAATGAAAAATTTCTAGACTAATTTTGTTCCATTTTTGTCTTGAACTATCAATTTTCTTTTCATAAGTCCCCCAAGTGCATTTTTAAAATAGTTCTTGCTTTCATGGAAGGTTTTTCGTATATCATCAGGAGAGCTTTTATCATTATATGGCATAGTGCCATTGTGTTCTTTTAAATATTTAATTATAGTATCCTCTAGAGAGAGCCTTTCCCTTGAAGCTCTTTCTCTAGGAGTCAAAACCATCTTGCCATCCTCATAAAATTTCTTTATTCTAAGTTTTATTTTTTCACCTGGATTAATTTCTGTGAAATATTCATTTTTTAGGATAATTCCTCTATATTTATTGTTGATAGCTATCATTACACTGCCGTTGGTTTGAAATCCATATACTATTCCTGTCACTTCATCGCCTATCCTACAGTGATTTTCTATAATTTCATCCTGATTTTCAGTATCCAGACATGAAAGATATTTATCGATATTTGTTGTGGCTGCTAATCTATTTGTCCTATCTATATATATATAAAACAAATATTTTGCTTCTTGAATTAATGTATACTTTTGTTCTGCCATTGGTACAAATACGTCTCTTTCAAGGCCTATGTCTATAAAACTTCCAAAGCTTGCATTTGAAGCTACTCTTAAATATGCAATATCTCCTACTTTTGCAATAGGAGTTTTCATTGTAGCTATTAATCTATCTTTTGAATCCCTGTATATGAATACTTGAAGTTCATCTCCAATTTTAATGTCATCTGCTGCAGCACTTCCATTTGGAAGTAGTATATCATCATCTGTATTTCCTGTTTTTGCATCTAAATAATAACCGAAATCAGCCTTTCTAATTACAGTTAGTTTATTAAATTCACCTATTTTTATCAATTAATTTCAACTCCCTGTTTGATTCTATTTTAAACTTTGTACAACTAATTATATACTAAGCTTGAGTATAATTCACTCTCTAAAATTAGTTTTTGTTGAGGAACCTTCTAAGTTTACATCAACTTCTACCTGTAAAGTACTTTTTTTAATTGGATCTTTTATATTTATTTTAGGATATTTTCTTTCGAAATCCTCATCTATATTAAAAATATCAAGGTTTTTGGATTTATATGTTTTAAATACATTATTACATGCATTTGCAATATTTTTTTGCGCATATTGTTCTATTTTCTCCCTTGTAGCATTATTTAAATCTATATAATTTTGCACTTCTGCTATAGTCGTTTTAACTTTAATTATTTTTTTTACCAATATTCTATTGTCTTCATAATAAATTTTAGTTTTAGTTTTACTTTTAAGTATTTCAAGGGTTATGAAGTTATTGGCAGAGTATGGATTTGTAACTTCAAGTGAACCGCCTTTTATATTATCTATTAAAAAGTTATATCCCTCACCATATCTTCCATTAATTATATCTACCATTTTACCTTTTTTGATTACAGCACCATTTATTACTTCAATTTTTGGTTCCGGCTGATCTTTTTTTTGCTCTATCATGGTTATTACAGCAGTACCTTGTTTTGTATAAGCTTTATTTAAAAAATCATTTAATGTAGTAATTACTGTTCTTGAAGATGCAGGAATATTGTGTATCAAATCATAAATAAAAAGTCCTATGTATTTATTTTCACTTAAATTTAATTTTATAAATTTTTCGGGGTCTCCATTTAATATTGCAATATTGCTCCTTATCATAAACTCTTGATCTCTGCCAAAAAAATCTACAAAATTGTATAAACCTTCTTCTGCTGCTTTTTGTGTAAATATTATGCTTTTTACCTGTGTGAAATTTATTTTATTGCCGGCGGACATATTCATGTTTCTTAAAGCTTCAAATAATGTTTTACCAGAAGATTTGAATGTAATTTTTTTACCTGTTCCAGAAGAAGTGCCGCCAGATTTTTCAGACTTAAATGCTTCGACGTATACTATTGCATTTTTATTTAAATTTGTATCTACTATGACAGAGGTAGCAAAAGTAACTTTATCTATATCATTATAGTTAAAACATCCTGAAAGAAAGCAAGTAGCTATTAAAAGGAATATACAAAAAAAATTTTTCATTTGGTATCATCCTTATCTAAATTATTATCTGATATTGAATAAAGGTTGCTTCTATAGAGCAAATCATCATAATTGAAATTTTCACACGTCCCAAGAGGCATGAGAAAAGGATAACCGCATGAATCCAGTGAAGCTATATGTGAAGATAACATAAACAATCCCATATAAAAACCATTTATTCCAATTAATGAAGATAAAAATAATATAATTGAAGACCAAACTAATATAGCTCCATATAATTTTGGAATCAAGAAAGAAGATATGGATGAAAGAGCTATTATTATTACAGTACTTTGTGAAGTAAGTCCTGCACTTACAGCTGTTTGACCAAGTATTAAAGCACCAACTATACTCATGGACTGTCCTATAGGATGGGGAAGTCTTATACTTGCCTCTCTTAAAAGCTGAAAGAAAAAAAGCATCAGAAAAACTTCTAATATAGTTGGAAAAGGGACACTAGCCCTTGAATTAGACAACCTTAATATGAATTCTACTGGTATAAATGAAAAATGATAAGTAGTAAGTGCAATATATAAGCCTGGAAGCAATACAGAGATTCCAAAGGCTATAAATCTGAGTAATCTTGATATATTAGAGTAGATTTTATTTAAATAATAATCATCTGCCATTTGAAAATTTTCTAAAAAGAAATAAGGTGCACTTATTACAAAAGGAGTACCATCTACAAATATTAGGGCTCTTCCCTGAAACAACCTTGATGCAGCAACATCAGGCTTTTCTGTATAACCTATTGTATCAAAGAGAGTATTATTTGACTTTAATTGCTCTTCTATATAATTTGTGTCAAGCATAAAGTTTGGTTTCATATTTTTAAGGGTATGTTTTAACTTTAAAATAAGTTCAATTGGAGCTTTACTTTTAATATAAACAAGTACTACAGAAGTATTGGACTCCTTTCCTAAAATATTTAGTTCTATTTTTAAATCAGAATTTTTAACCCTTCTCCTTATCATTGAGATATTATCATTTAGAATCTCATTGAAGCCTTCTCTAGGGCCTTTTATTACAGTTTCAGTTATGGGAATTTCAGAAGATCTTTTTAAAAAACCCTTCGCTTCACAAAAAATAACATTTGACATATTTTCGAATATTATAAGGACATCGCCCGATAAAATATGTATAATGGCATCATCATTTGATTTAACATCACCTATGGAATTGCCATATAGTACTTTATTTTTTATGATATCCGAATTTATAGTTTTAGTGTTCATATTAACAAGGGGAGCTATTATATATTGACTTATAAATTTTGAATCACATAAATTATCTATGAACAAAATATAAATTTTTCCATATGCTGAATTTACAGTTCGTTTTTTAAAATCAGAATTATTCTTAAGCTTAGTGCAAACATAATCCAAATAAGCATTCATTTATCATCACCCTATATTATTATCTGTATTTAATATGGATAAAATTCGTTTTTTAGTAAACAATATTAGTATAAATAAATGTAAATGGAGAGAGTTTATGGATAAGTTCAGCTTTAAACATATATTTTTTTTAATATGTTCTGTTGCCATAGCATCATTTAAAACTTATCCTGAAATATTTATAAATGTTTCAGGCAGAGACAGCTGGATATGTACAATAATTGCATCCTTAATTGCAATTGCATATTTTGATTATATAATAAATATATGTGTTAAAAATAACTGCTATAGTATTGTAAAAATATTTACTACAGCTTTTGGAAATATATTTGGAAAAGTTTTTTTATGGATATTCATTTTTGGATTGACTTTATCGTTATTTGAGTGTGCATCTATAGAATCAGATGTTATACACACAAATTTATTTTTGGAAAGTCCTACATGGTATATATTATTGTTTATAGTTATCCCAGCTTTATATGTGGTCAAAAATGGCAGATACTCACTTATGATTGTTATTATGATATGTATAATTATATCCATATTTAATGGTATAAATTTATCCATACTTACAGAGCATTTTAAAGATTATAGAATGTTATTTCCTGTTTTTAAATATGGAGTAAACAGTGATTTTTTAATATGTATTATTAAGATTATAGGATTGTATTCCTCTATTTCAATAGTGCTTCCATATTTATCTCAGCTTAAAAGCAGTAAAAGCATAAGAAAATATGCTTTGTTTTCAAATTTATTTGTTGTTCAGATGATTATAGTAGCAACAATTGGAGTAATTGCCACTTTCAATGTTAAAAGGCTTAATGATTTAGTTTATCCCAAAATTGTTGAATGTCAGCTTATATCTTATTTTGGATTTATAGCTAATGGGGAATTTTACGTAATATTTCAGGTTATATCATCATGGTTTGCAAAATATATAACTTCATTATTTGCAATTTTACTATTAATGAAGGAATTAAAATTCAAGAAGCTATTTAAATCAAAAGTTTTTTTAATTGTAATATCTTTTATTGTATATATTTCTTCTTATTTGATTTCTAAAAATCTAATTACATTGTTTAAATTTTTAAATATATATATATATTTATGTATTGTTATATATTTTATAATTCCAATTTTAGCTTTTACTATATTTAACATCAGGAATAAAAAAAACTGTAACTTTTAGTACATCTTTGAATTGCGTAAATAACATTGTATAATAATTATATGATAAATTATATTACAAAAGAGGAATTCGAATGAAAGTTACATTTAATGAAAGTAATAAAAGTTATCGGTTTAAGCTTAGTGACTTGAAGTTGAAGTTGGCAGCAGAAGGAATAGTTACAGGTATATTGACAGGATTTGTAATAGTATTATTTAGATTGTGTATAGAAAAACTTGGACATGAGGTAATTAAAATTTATCAAATATTTTTATTGAAGCTGTGGCTGATACCTTTATGGATAGTTTTATTAATAGCAGCAGGTTACATATTGGGAGTTATGACTAAGAAAGAACCCATGCTAGGAGGAAGTGGTATACCCCAGGTTGAAGGTGTTATTTCAAAAAAACTTAAAATGAAATGGTATAGAATTATTTTAGGGAAACTCATTGGAGGAATTACTGCTATTGGATTAGGACTTTCCCTCGGAAGGGAAGGCCCTTCTGTTCAGCTCGGTGCTGCTGTTGGACAAGGAGTTAGCAGAATTTTAAAAAGGGTGAAGATAGAAGAAAAATATTTAATTACAGGTGGAGCCAGTGCAGGCCTTTCAGCTGCATTTAATGCACCTCTTGCAGGAACAATGTTTTCTCTTGAGGAAGTACATAAAAATTTTTCACCTATGGTTTTGGTGGTATCACTGTCTTCAGCACTTTCGGCAGATTTTATAACTAGTGAATTTTTGGGACTTAAACCTGTTTTTAATTTTAACTATGTATATGCTATACCATTAAAATATTATTTATATATAGCTTTATTTGGAGTTATAATAGGTTTTGCAGGTGTATTTTTTAATATTGTACTTTTAAATACCCAAAAATTGTATTCCAAACAAAAAATTTTACCTAAAGAGTTTAATCCAGTTATTCCGCTTTTAGTTTCTATAATATTTGGACTATTTTTACCTCAAATATTAGGCGGCGGAAATGACCTTATAATGTCATTGACATTGAGTCACTTTTCTTTGATGTTTATTTTAATTTTGATTGTTCTAAAATTTATGTTTACTATGATATGTTATGGATCTGGAGCACCAGGAGGGATTTTTCTGCCTCTTTTGACTATAGGTGCCTTAATTGGCTGCGGTTATGGAAACTTGTTTGTCAATCTGTTAAATTTAAACAATTTGTATATAAACAATTTTATAATCATGGGTATGGCAGGATATTTTGCAGCTGTAGTCAAGTCACCTATTACAGGAATTATACTTATTACAGAAATGACAGGTTCTTTTAATCATTTTCTTTCAATAAGCATGGTATCTATAATTGCATATCTGACAGCAGATATGCTTGGATCAAAACCTATATATGAATCATTACTTAAAAATTATCTCATGGCTCATCCTAAAAAAGAGAACAATTCATGAGGTAAAAAAAATGGAGGAGTTTTCATGTCATCAATGGATTTTATAAGATTATCTGCAGCATGTCCAGTAACTAATGTGGCAGATGTGGATTTCAATTTAAAAAATATAAAAATTTGTATAGATAAAGCTTTAAACGAATGTTCAAAATTGGTGGTTTTCCCTGAACTTGCCGTAACTTCATACACTTGTGCAGATCTTTTTCTTCAAAAATTGCTTCTGGATAAGTCAAATAAAGCTGTGGAGGATATATGCAAATATTCTATAGACAAGGATATACTTATCGCAGTAGGGGCACCACTTAACTACAATTCATGTATTTACAATTGTGCTTATATAATATTTAACGGAAGCATTTTAGGAATTGTACCTAAAAGTTATATCCCCAATTATGAGGAATTTTATGAAAGAAGATGGTTTACTTCCGGGCTTAACATTGTAGATGAAAAGGTGGATTTATATTTTCAAAAGAATATACCTTTTGGAGTAAACATTATTTTTTCCAGTGGAGATTTTAAATTTGGTTTTGAAATATGTGAGGATTTATGGAGTGTAGTTCCTCCAAGTAGTTATTTAAGCCTTTGTGGAGCAAACATTATAGGAAATTTATCTGCATCCAATGATATTGTAAGTAAATCGGATTACAGAAGAAATCTGGTTTCATCTCAAAGTGCCAGATGTATGTGTGCCTATGTATATGCATCTTGTGGAGTATTTGAATCTTCAACTGATCTGGTATTTGGCGGTGAAATGATTATTTCTGAAAATGGAAGCTTGATTAAATGTAATGATAGATTCCAGAGAGAAAATGAAGTCATAACATCTATAGTTGATTTAGAAAGATTGAATATGCAGAGAATTAAAAATATAAGCTTCAGGGATGCAGAGAATACAGTTCCATTTAAAATTTCAAATATTGAGTTCAAGTTTAAAAATTTAGATTACGGAAAATTTGATAAACTTGTTTCAAAGCATCCTTTTGTACCATCGGATGAAAATCAAAGAGAAGAAAGGTGCAGGGAGATATTTAATCTTCAAACATCAGGACTTGGAAAAAGGGTAGAGCATACAGGACTTAAGAAAGCAGTTATAGGCATTTCAGGAGGACTTGATTCCACACTGGCACTTTTAGTTACAGTAAAAACCTTTGATATGCTGAAAATTTCCAGAAAAAATATAATAACTGTTACACTGCCTGGATTTGGAACTACAGATAGAACTTATAATAATGCAGTCAACTTATGCAGAAATCTTGATACTGATTTCAGGGAGATAAACATAGTAGATGCCTGCCTGCAGCATTTCAAAGACATAGGACATGATAGGGAAATTCACGATGTAACTTATGAAAATGTTCAGGCGAGGGAAAGAACGCAGATACTTATGGATATTGCAAATAAAGAAGGCGGCCTTGTAATAGGAACAGGTGATCTTTCAGAACTTGCCCTTGGATGGTGTACTTATAATGGAGATCATATGTCAATGTATGGAGTAAATTGTTCTGTACCTAAAACTCTTGTTAGATATCTGGTTGGGTATGTAGCCCAGAGGGAAGTGTCCCGGGAAATATCAAGCATTTTAATAGATATACTTGAAACTCCGGTTAGTCCTGAACTTCTGCCAAAAGACAGTGAGGGGAAGATAGCACAAAAAACAGAGGACATAGTCGGACCATATGAGCTGCATGACTTTTTTCTTTACTACTTTGTAAGAAATAATTTTTCTCCGGAAAAAATATTATTTCTTGCAAAGGCAGCTTTTTATGATTGCTATGATGAAAATACCATAAAGAAGTGGCTTAAACTATTTATAAAAAGATTTTTTATTCAGCAGTTTAAACGATCGGCTATTCCAGATGGGCCTAAAGTTGGAACAGTCAGCTTGTCTCCAAGAGGCGATTGGAGAATGCCGTCAGATGCAGGTATGAATTTGTGGATAAATAATGTAAAATAAGTATGAGGGGAAGTGAAGAGGATGTCATCTAGTTTAATCTTATGGATTATCATTGGAATTGTTTGTCTGGTAGCGGACATATTAACCAGTGCGTTCTTGTTTGTTTGGTTTACTGTTGGTGCTATTTTTGCACTTATAGCATATACTTTAAAGTATTCCATAGTGGTTCAATTTAGTGTATTCGTCATTGTAAGTGTAATACTTGTTGCAGTTTGCTATCCACTTATAAAAAAGAACATCAAGAAGAATATAAAGCCTACTGCTCTCAGAGAAAGCACATATAAAGGAAAAAAGATAATTATAGACAGGGAAATGCAGGATAATAATGCTGTGAAACTGGATGGAGTTTTATGGAACATTAAAAATGATGACATAGTTCTCAAGGAAGGGGATAAGATAGAAATAACAGGGATTGATGGAAACAGGGTTTTAGTAAAGAAATGCGATTATTAAATTATATATAAAAAGGAGATGTTTTAAATGATAAAAAGTATTTTCTTATTAGTTGTACTTATAATTGTAATTATGATAATTATGTCATGTATTAAAGTTGTAAATACAGGGTATGTTAGTATAATAGAAAGATTTGGACAATTTCATAGAATACTGGAACCAGGATGGCATTTTTTGATTCCTTTTGCCGATTATATGAGAAGAAAGGTATCTACCAAGCAGCAGATACTTGATATTGAACCACAGAGCGTTATAACCAAAGACAACGTAAAGATATCTATAGACAATGTAATTTTTTACAGGATACTGAATGCAAAAGATGTCATATATAATATAGAAGATTATAAAGCAGGAATAGTATTCTCTACTATAACAAATATGAGAAATATAGTTGGAGATATGACGCTTGATGAAGTGCTATCTGGAAGAGATAAGATAAATGCCGAACTTTTGAAAGTGGTAGATGATATAACGGATGCTTATGGGATCAAGATACTTTCAGTTGAAATAAAAAATATAATACCTCCAGCTGAAATACAACAGGCTATGGAAAAACAGATGAGAGCGGAGAGAGACAAGAGGGCGGTTATACTACAGGCTGAAGGTCAGAAACAAAGTGATATAGCAAGAGCAGAAGGTGAAAAACAAGCTAAGATACTTCAGGCGGAAGCAGAAAAAGAGGCAAATATAAGGCATGCAGAAGGAATGAGACAATCTCAAATGCTTGAAGCAGAAGGTAAGGCGCAGGCAATTGAATCTGTGGCAGAGGCTAATGCAAAAGCCATTCACATGGTAAACAGGGCTATAATAGATTCAGGCACAGATGAAAAAGTAATTGCACTTAAACAGGTAGAGGCATTGAAAGAAATGGCAAAGAATCCTGCAAACAAACTTATACTTCCAAATGAAGCTGTATCTTCTCTTGGAAATATAGCAGCTATAGCAGATATGCTGCAGAAGAATCCTTCTTCAGGGGCAGTTCTCAAAAAATAAAATATGAAAATAACAGACCGGCTTTAAGGCAAGCCGGTCTGTTTAACTTCTTCCCACTTTTTCATATAATCTTCAAGTATATTGTGTATGACTTTACCTATTGTAGTATAATCTTCATCATTAAGATTGGAAAGAGATATTCTTATGGACCATTTGGTTCCTTTGAATCCAGCACCGCTTAATAATACTATTGAAGATTTTTCTGCAAGAGAAAATAATATTTCTACAGGCTCGTAATTGTTTTCCAGGTATCTTGTAAATTCATCACCATAAAAGGTTTTTGATAATTCGAGTATATCAAATTCTGTATAATATGAAGCACTATAAGGATCTTCTATTAAATCCAATCCAAGACTTTGAAAAAGTAGTTTTTTACGTCTCCTACAAATATTTTGTATAAGCTCTTTATAGCTATGTTCTTTATCGAGAAGAGAAAATATAGCAAAAAAAGCCATTTGAACCTGCTGAGGCGTAGATAAACCAGCAGTATGGTTAAGGGCTACCTGTCTGCTATCGGCAGCTATTCTGTCGATAAATTTTATGCTTTCAGGATTAGTAGACAGTGCCTCGTAACGTCTTCTAGCTAATTGTTTTTCGTGTTCTGGCAATGTATTTAGCAGGTGATCAAATACATTTTCCTTTGCTAGAGAGATGGTACCAAGACGCCAACCGGTAACTCCAAAATACTTTGAAAAGGAATAGACTCCTATAGAGTTAAATGGAAGATATGATACTAATGACTTAAAATTATCTACGAAGGTACCATAGACATCGTCGGATATTATCATAAGATTTGGATTATGCTTTTTTACTATGTTTATTAACATCTTTATGGATTCAGGCTTCATGGCAACAGAAGGGGGATTGCTTGGATTTACTAAAAATAGAGCTTTAATTTTAGGGTCACTTAATTTTTCAATTTCTTCATTTGGGTATTGCCAATTGCTTCTACTGTCTTTAGAAAATTCTGAAGCATGAATATTAATGACATTGAAATTATAGCGTGGTATCAGTGGAATTTCTAAATAAGGAGTAAAAATAGGTGTCATGATTGCAATGGTATCACATGATTTTAATAAGTTATTTGCAATTAGAGAGTCAAATATATAGCACATTCCAGCAGTTGCTCCTTCTACTGCAAATGAATCAAATTTCGAAGAAAAATCTTTAGAATATATTTCTTCTTTTAAATAATCCTGAATTACAATTTCAATATGCGGTAACATTCTCATAGGTGTAGGATAGTTATCTCCTATAATCCCATCTGCTAGTTCATAAATCCATTCGTCTGGATTAAAGTTCTTCTGTTCTATTCCGTAATTTATAATTTTAATCAAAAGATCTATTCCACACATATCAGCATGTTTTTGTACATATTTTTTAAATTCGGCTGCTATGCCTTCTTTTTTAGGCGTACCCGCTAAATGATGATCATTCCATGTTTTTTTTGCTGAATATACTGAAAATTCACCAAAAGCAAAAAATGCTTCTCTAGGCGAAGCTGCTATCCAGTTTGGATTTCCTCTACCTGCATCTAAAAGGGTATGAGTGCTCTTCTTATTTTCATCATTAGCAAGCTGAATTAAATTATTTCTTAATTCAAAAGGGCTTATTTTCCCATAAATTCTTTCTATCTCCATACGTTGAATATTTTTCTTATCCATAAAAATCCTCCACTATTATAAGTTACTATAACCTTGTATAATATTTTGTTAATTTATATTGTGTGAAATTATGTAATATTATTCTTTGCTCAATTAATTAAAATATATCTGAAATGTTATTTATTATTATTTCAATTGTGCTATAATTACCACAGAAATAATAGTGGAATTGGGGGGCTGTAAATGAAGAAAGTTCTTATAATAGAAGATGAAAATTCTATAAGGGGATTTTTAAAGATAAATTTCAAAAGAAATAATTTTGTAGTAATTGAGGCTGAATCTGGCGAAAAAGGTATAGAAAAAGCCAGAATAGAAAATCCTATAATTACTATTTTGGATATAATGCTTCCTGGAATTGATGGATTTAAAACCTGCGAAATTTTAAGAAAGGAATTTCCTAAAATGGGCATAATAATGCTTACAGCTAGAAGTCAGGATATGGACAAGATAATGGGGCTGGAATTTGGAGCTGACGATTATATGATAAAACCATTTAACCCACTGGAACTTATAGCTAGAGTCAATTCACTGCTGAGGAGAATAGTGGTAAATGACGGAGAATACGAAAATAATCTTATTGTATCTGGAGATTATAAAATAGATGATAAAGCAATGAAAGCATACAAAGGAGACAAAGAACTTGAACTTACTCCAAAAGAATATATACTTATGAAAATTTTTATGGAAAATTCAGGCAAAGCACTCAGCAGGGATGAACTTTTGAACATGGTGTGGGGATATAATTATATAGGAGATACTAAAGTAGTAGATGTAAATGTAAGAAGACTCAGAGAGAAAATTGAAGAAAATTCATCCAGCCCCAAAGTTATTGAAACTGTTTGGGGAGTAGGATATAGATGGAGAAAAAAATAATATGTTAAGAGGAATAAAACAGAGAATGGTAGGAAGCTACCTTATTATAATTATAATGACAGTTTTTGTGCTTGAGACATTTTTGATATTGTCTATAAAAAGAAGGTACTACAAAAACATGGAGAATGTGGTAGAAAATCAAATTAGAGTTTCAGTAGACTTTTATAATAGTTATCTGGCATCCTCAAGCTTAGAAAAAAATATACAGGATAATGCGGATATATTCTGGAAAAATACTTCTGCAGAGGTTCAAATAATAGATAATTCACATAAGATGCTTATGGATTCAATAGGAAATTATATACCTGGAAAAATATCTGGAGATGATATAGACATGGCATTGAAAGGTGAAACCGCGTCTTATATAGAGGTTGATAAAAAAACAGGAGAAAAGCTTTTATGTGTATCAAGTCCGCTTGCATCTTCAGGAAATATAGAAGGTGTAATCAGATTTGTAACATCTCTTTCCGGTGTAGATTCAATAATAAAAAAAATAGCAATTATGCTTATATTCATAGGGCTTATTGTAATATTAATAGCAGGACTGATAAGTATAGGCATATCAAATACTATAACAAGGCCTATAAGAGAAGTTACAGATATGGCTAAAAAGATGGCAAAAGGGAGATTTAATGAAAGAGTCAAAAAACAAAGAGATGATGAAATAGGACATTTGCTTGATGCATTAAATTTTATGGCAGATGAGATAATTAAAAATGAGAAATTAAAAAATGAATTTATAGCTTCCATATCACACGAACTCAGAACTCCGCTTACATCAATAAAAGGTTGGGCAACTACAATGCGTACAGGAAGCCTTGATGACAAGCAGGAAATAATGGATGGACTTGAAATAATAGAAAAAGAAAGCGACAGACTTACCAAAATGGTGGAGGAGCTTTTAGACTTTTCGAAATTCATATCTGGAAAAATAACGTTGAAAAGAGACTATATACATGTCAAAAATACTATAGGATATATACAAAAACAGATGTCGTTTAGGGCCAGCAGGAATAAATTAAATTTTGAAGTTGACGTGGTTGATGATATACCTATTATCTTGATGGATGAGGATAGAATAAAACAGCTTTTAACTAATTTACTTGACAATGCTTTTAAATTTACAAAAGAAGGCGGGCATGTAAAATTAAAAGTTTGGTCGGAAAACGAGGAGCTTATAATAATTGTAAAAGATGATGGAATAGGAATACCAAAAGATGAACTGCCAAGAGTTACTGAAAAATTTTTTAAAGGTAAAAGCGACAAATCGAGTAATGGAATAGGACTTTCAATATGCAAGGAAATAGTGGAAATGCATAACGGAAAACTTGTAATAAATAGTGAAGTTGGAAATGGAACAGAAGTAAAAGTTTCTATTCCATTTGAAAATGAATAAATTTAATCAATTATCTGAGAAAAGGTGATTTTGATGAAAAAAATATGTATTTTAGTATCGATTTTATCTGCTATTTTAATCCTTGTAGTTTATAAAAATGTAAATTCTCCTTTAAATCCAAGTATAATTACAAGGGCGACAATAGATTTACCAATAAAAGGGGACTGGACTGTAAATAGATATGTATTTGCAGGAGATTCAAGTATATCTATGGAGGAAGCCAGGGGAATGGTAAATAAAAAAGCAGTTTTTCAAGGTGACAGGGTTATATTCAATGGTGTGACTTGTAAAAACCCAAATTTTAAAGTAAAAGTTGTAGATAGCGATGTTTATTTTGAAAACAATTATAAAATTAATCCTGATTCACTTGGCATAAATCAAAAACAGGTAAAAGTAATCACAGTATCATCAAACAACAATTTTTTTGATGATTTCATACAGATTAACGATAATTTAATTATGAGGTACAATGATGGTCTGATCTTGTTTTTTACTAGAGATGGTGCAGAAAATGATAAGTCTGTACTTAATAACATAAATGAAAAAGATTCTAAAATAATAACTTCAAGAAAACAAAACGATAGTACATATAAATCAGGTCTTTTGCTTGGACTCAAATATAAAGACGAAGATACGGGGGAGTATAGTTACAGGACTCTATGGATAAGCAGCTCCTATAATAAGATATCACCTGTACTGCAAAGAAAAAATATACTTGTGCCAAGAAAAAATGGATTCTGGGAGATTGGAATAAATAAAAAATATGATAATAATCTTGACAGGGATTTAATTTGGGGTGCACCACTTATGAAAAACAACTCTGAAAAGCATAATTCTAATACTGTAGTTAGAAATATAAAAAATACAACCAGCCAGATATTGTTTGTTGGTACTGATTATATTTCACTGGACAATCAGGAGGTTTACTACGAAGATGATGAACAAAAAACTAAAAATAGTTATTTTAGTATGCTGCCGCTTGACAATCTGAATGGCAAAAGCATGGAATTTTCAAAGGCTTTTAATGTGAAAGCTTTAAATATGCTCCAAATAAGTACTGAAAAGTACCTTAAAAAATTGAATAAGTCCTGGGGAAATGTCAATTTAAATGATTTAAATACGAATTGGGCTGTAACAAGAAGAAATGGAAGATGGATACTCAGGGGAAGAATTAATTATGGAGACTTTGACATAGTTTATGCAGCACCAAATAAGATACTTACTATGTATGATGATTTATATCCTTCATTTGATGTAATAAAAAAAGAAGTTCCAGATATGGTTGATACATATACATCTCCAAATAAAGACTTTGTAGTTGTACTTACGGAAACTGAATTGAAAATATTTAAGCTGAGCAATAGAACAAATTTAAAATTAGAGACTACTTTTAAATTGAAACCTGGTGAAAAAGCAGTTATGTCTGAATGGACTACGGGAAGCTATGTAAATGTCTGGAGTAAACTATTCAAAAAATAGAATTAAGCAGAATAAACGTATTCATTTAAAAATTAAATTAATACTTTAATTACAATAAAAATAAAAAAATAATAAAAATTATGCATTTCTATTGATAATTTACTTAAAAATTAGTATTATATAAATAAGCTTTTAAAATGAATTTCTTAAATTCATTTTAATGGACTTATAAAATATTTAAAATATTTATTTTTAAGGAGGTATTTTTATGAATGGAGTAAATGGGGCAGATACCGTATTCGTACTTATTTCAGCGGCATTAGTAATGATAATGACCCCGGGATTGGCATTATTTTACGCAGGAATGGTTAGAGGTAAAAATACACTGAATAGTACTCTTCACAGTTATTCAGCTCTAGCAATAATATCTATTCAATGGATATTAGTAGGATATACCTTATGTTTTGGTACAGACATTGGTGGAATTATAGGTGGTTTTAATTTTGCAGGTTTAAAAGGAGTTGGATTTGCACCAAATGCAGATTATGCTGGTACAATTCCACAGCAGGTATATATGTTGTTTCAACTTATGTTTGCAATAATAACTCCAGCACTTATATCAGGGTCTATTGCAGAGAGAATGAAATTTCTTCCATGGGTTGCATTTATTATACTTTGGACAACACTCGTTTATGATCCTATTGCACACTGGGTATGGGGTGCAGGTGGATGGCTTAAAAATCTTGGTGCACTGGACTTTGCAGGTGGAGATGTAGTACACATAAGTTCTGGTATATCAGCACTTGTTGCAGCATTAATGCTTGGCAAAAGAAAAAGTGTGGGCAAGCCTAGTAACCTTCCAATGACATGTCTTGGCGCTGCAGTACTATGGTTTGGATGGTATGGATTTAATGCAGGAAGTGCACTTGCTATAAATGATGTAGCAATAAATGCTTTTATTACTACTAATACTTCTGCAGCTGCATCAGCTTTAAGCTGGGCAACTTGTGAATATTTATATAGAAGGAAAGTAACTTCTCTTGGAGTTGCCAGTGGAATAGTTGCAGGTCTTGTTGCTATAACTCCTGGTGCAGGTTTTGTAAGTCCTCTTGCTTCAATACTTATTGGATTAATAGGTGGAGCTATATGTTATTCAAGTGTTACATTTATGAAAGCTAAATTTGGATATGATGATGCACTCGATGCTTTTGGATGCCACGGTGTTGGAGGAATCTGGGGAGGAATTGCAACTGGAATATTTGCATGGAAGGCAATAAACTCTGCAGGTGCAAGTGGTTTAATACATGGAAATCCTAAGTTGGTTTTAATTCAACTTACAGGTATTGTGGCAACTATTGTATATTCTGCTATAGTTACATTTATCATAATTAAAGTAATTAAAGCTGTAAGTGGCATAAGAGCAACTGAAAAGGCTGAACAGACAGGATTGGATGTTACAGAACATGGTGAAGAAGCTTACGGCGGACTTAACAGTTAATAGTTTATAGTTGATAATTAATAGTTTATTTAAAAATATTTTTTAATAGTTGATATTTTTCGATAAAATAGCATAAAATTATATAGAAAATATAAATATATGTTTAGGAGGAGGTAGAATTATGGGTGATAAAATTACTAAAATTGATATCATTACTTCTCAGGGTAAATTTGAAGAACTTAAAAACGCTTTAGGTGAAATTGGGATAGCAGGTATGACTGTTACAAATGTTCTTGGCTGCGGAATGCAAAAAGGACATAAGGAATACTATCGTGGACTTACTATGGACATCAATGTCCTGCCTAAGGTAAAGGTAGAAATAATAGTTTGCGAGGTACCTGTAGAACTTGTAGTTGAAACTGCAAAGAAGGTTCTTCATACTGGAGAAATGGGCGATGGAAAAATATTTGTTTATGATGTCCAAAACGTTATACGTATAAGTACTGGAGATGAAGGCAAAGCTGCCCTTAAATATACCAAAAAATAGTTAAATAGGTAATATTGTAACTACTTTGTAACCTTTTGTTGTAGATTTGTACATATTGATGTATTTTATTGTGATAAAATACAGTTAATATGTACAAGCATAAGGGGGACAAAGGTATATTATGAGAAGGAACAGAAATAAAAAAGGAAGAATAGCAGGATTTATTGTTATTGTTATCGCTGTACTATTTTTATCATCTTTTGGTGGATTTGAGCTGGCGGCGAAAAATAATAATTCGCATGCTAAAAAATTGGCTGTAACCAATGAAAATACATCTAAGGATAAGGCAAAAGCCAAACAAAGTGATGATTCAACAAAAAAAGATGCTAAGTTGCCGCCTAATGCTAAAGTAGCTTATTTGACATTTGATGATGGACCAAGTGCAAATGTAACTCCAAAAGTATTAGAGATATTAAAGGAAAATGATATTAGAGCAACTTTCTTTATAATAGGAAGCAGTGCAAAGCAGAATCCAGGACTTTTGAAACAAGAGAAAGAAGCAGGAGATTCTATTGGAAACCACACTTATTGTCATGATTATAGATATTTATATTCAAGTACAGATAATTTCTTGAATGATTTAAAGAAAAATGAAGATGTGATACATTCAATAATAGGAGACCATGATAAAACTCTTGTAAGATTTCCAGGAGGATCTTTTGGACATACATCGTTTCAGAGGGCTGCAGAGGCAGCTGGATATCATTATATAGACTGGAATGTTTTAAATGGAGATGCTGAAGTTCAGCACTCATCGGTAGATAGATTGGTAAGCAGGTTTAGGCAGACTTTCCTTGGACAGAAAAAAATTGTTATACTTATGCATGATGCAGCAACCAAGGAAACTACAGCTGAGGCACTCCCTCAAATTATTAAGATTTTGAAGGATGATGGATATCAGTTTAGACCTATTACAAGTGATAGCTATAATGTTTTGAAACCATAAAAAATACCTCATGTTAAAATTAACATGAGGTATTTTTTTGTAACTTTTTTGTAACCTTTTGTTGTAGTATTGTACATATTTATACATTTCAATATGTTAAAATTAAAGTGCAAATTGTACAAGCATGAGGGGGAACAGGAATATATTATGAGTAAAAAAAGAAGTAAAAACGGAAGAGTAGTAGGCTTTATAGTTATTATTATTGCTGCGTTATTTTTATCATCTTTTGGTGGATTTGAATTTGCAGAAAAACAAAGCAATTCCAGGGCTGAAAAAATAGCTGCAGCCAGTAACGATGCAGCTAAAGACAAGGCTAAGAAAGAAGCAAAAGAAGCAGAAGAAAAATTACCGCCTAATGCCAAAGTTGCTTATTTGACATTTGATGACGGGCCAAGTGCAAATGTAACTCCAAGGATATTAAATACATTAAAGCAGAATAATATTAAAGCCACGTTTTTTATACTTGGAAGTATGGCACAACAAAATCCAGGACTTTTAAAGCAGGAAAAAGCAGCAGGACATACTATTGGAAATCATACTTACAGTCATGAATACAAGTATTTATATTCAAGTACAGATAATTTCATAAATGATTTAAAGAAAAATGAAACTATTATAAGTTCAATTATAGGAGACCATGACAAAACACTTATAAGATTTCCTGGTGGTTCTTTTAAATTGACTTCTTTTCAGAGAGCGGCTACTGCAGCAGGATATCATTATATAGACTGGAATGCTGAAACTGGAGATGCAGAACGTCAGCATGCGTCAGTAGATTTTCTTCTTACTACATTGAGAAAAGAAATTGCAGGGCAGAAGAAGGTTGTTATACTTATGCATGATGCAGCAACCAAAAGTACAACTGCGGATGCACTGCCTCAGGTTATTGCTATATTAAAAAGTCAGGGATATCAATTCAGACCTATAACAAGTGACAGCTATAATGTTATAAAAAGATAGACTGTAATTTATAAGAAATTAAATTCGATATTGTAATCATTTAACATATGTAATATTATAAACTTGTAAAGATAATGATATACA
The DNA here is from genome assembly GCF_017874415.1 of Clostridium algifaecis. Lineage (GTDB taxonomy): Bacteria > Bacillota > Clostridia > Clostridiales > Clostridiaceae > Clostridium_B > Clostridium_B algifaecis. Next base: position 125,962 of record NZ_JAGGLM010000003.1, on the reverse strand, counting down.
AACTCAAATGGGGAGGTTTATGTATGAAAATTTCTGTTATAGAACCACTTGGACTTTCTGAAGATGAACTTAGAGATATTGCAAAACCTATTACAGATAGAGGTCATGAAATTGTAATATACAATGATAAAGTTACAGATACTGAAAGCTTGAAAAAAAGGGTAAAGGATTCAGAGGTTATTGTACTTGCAAATATGCCGCTTAAGGCAGAAGTAATATCTTCAGATGAAAAACTTAAAATGATGTCTATAGCTTTTACGGGTGTAGATCATGTTGAGCTTTCGGCATGCAGGGGAAAAAATATAACTGTTTCAAATGCAGCGGGTTACAGTACAGAATCCGTTACAGAATTAACATTTGGCTTCATTTTTTCACTTCTTAGAAATATAGTTTCTCTTGACAAAGTGACAAGAGAAGGTAAAACAAAGGATGGATACAGTCAAAATGATTTAAGTGGTAAAACTTTTGGCGTTATCGGCACTGGTACTATAGGCAGTCAGGTTTGCAAAATAGCAAAAGCTTTTGGCTGCAATGTAATTGCATATAATAGAAGTGAAAAAGAAGACCTCAAAAAAATAGGTGTTGAATATGTCAGTCTGGATGAATTGCTTTCAAAGAGCGATGTGGTATCAATACATCTGCCAAACAATAAATATACTAAAGGCTTGATAAGCAAGGAAAAAATATCACTTATGAAACCTTCAGCACTGCTTATAAATGCAGCAAGGGGACCTATTATTGACAACAATGCATTAGCTGAAGCACTAAATGAAGGAAAAATAGGTGGAGCAGGTATAGATGTATTTGATGGTGAACCACCGCTTGATACTAACTATCCACTTTTGAAGACTAAAAACACAGTAGTTACCCCACATGTAGGATTTGCTACTAAAGAAGCAATGGTTAGAAGGGCACATATAACCTTTGATAACATAATAAAATGGCTGGATGGAGAACCACAAAATCTAGTAAAATTTTGAATATATTGAACAAAAAGCCTTGCATAAATGCAGGGCTTTAATTAATATTATATACATAATAAATTGTAAATTTTCAACTGAAAAGGTGGTGTTTAATTGAGCATAAAATTTATATACGGCAGAGCGGGAAGCGGAAAAACCCATTATTGTCTGAAAAGTATAAAAAATATAATCCGAAATGATACAAACAGGCCTTTGATAATGCTTGTACCTGAGCAATTTTCATTTCAATCTGAAAAAAATTTGCTTGATACAGTAGGTGACAGGGGGCTTTTAAAGGCAAGTGTTTTAAGTTTTAAAAGGATGGCGGATAAGGTTTCAGATGAAGTAGGTGGAGCAACAAATAAGTATATTAATGATTCAGGAAAGAGCATTCTTCTTTATAAGATAATAGAAGAAAATAAAGATAAACTCAAGGTATTCAAAAAAATTTCGGGTAAACAGGGAATCCTTTCAAATATAAGTGATACTATAAGAGAGTTTAAAAAATATGACATAACCATAGACATTTTAAAAGATAGCATGGACAGAATAGAAAACACAAGCTTGAAAAATAAACTTCAGGACATAATAATAATTTTTTCGGAATTTCAAAACAGGCTTGCAGAAACTTATATGGATGAAGAAGATACACTAAGTGTGCTGGCTGAAAAATTGGATAAATCCAAAATGTTTGATAATGCAGAGGTGTGGGTGGACGAATTTTCAAGTTTTACTCCACAGGAATATAGAATTCTGGAAAAGATTATGAATAAAGCATATAAAATTAATTTTACACTGTGTATGGATCTTACAGATCTTTTTTATCAAACTAAAATTACCGAGCAAAAGCTTTTGGAGATAGCTTCACGCAGCAACATATCCTATGAAAAACCAATTGTTTTAAACAGCAGTCCATGTTATAAATTTAGAAACAAAAAAGATTTTTCACACATGGAACACTATTTATCTTCATATCCTTATAAAGTATACAAAGATAGAACTGAGAATATAAAAATTTTCAAGGCGCTTAACAAGTATACAGAAGTAGAAAATACGGCGGCAGATATAATAAGAATATGCAGGGACAAGGGTTTTAGATTTAGGGATATTGCAGTTGTGAGTGGATCTCTTGATGAATATGAAAATGTGGTGAAGGCAGTGTTTGGAGAGTACAATATACCATATTTCATGGACAAAAAAAGAGAAATTTATAACAATCCTATTGTAGTTTTAATAATATCGGCTGTAGAAATACTTGTTAAAAACTGGTCTTACGAAGCTGTATTCAGATATTTGAAAACAGGTCTTCTGGATTTCGAAAATGAAGATATAGACATACTTGAAAACTACGTGCTTGAAAATGGAATAAAAGGTTCAAAGTGGCTGACCGGTGAACCCTGGAAGTTTAAAACAAGTTACAGCATAAATGAAAATAGGGATGAAGCTTTTGAAAATGAGCTCATAGATAGAATAAATTCCATAAGAGACAGGGTAAGGGAGCCTATTTTAAAATTATCAAAGGCTATAAAAGGAAAGAAAAATGGAAAGGATAAGTGCAGGGGGCTTTACGACTTTTTATGTGAAATTAAATTGCCTGAAAAGGTTGAAGAGATCATCCAAAAATTTAAAGATGAGTCCAGACTGGACAGGGCAAATGAATACAGCAGGATATGGGACATTATTATAGATATTCTGGATCAAATAGTGGATACTATAGGCGATGATACATTTGGCTTGAATACCTTCAGTCAGGTTTTGACTTCAGGCTTCAGGGAATATGAAATAGGAGTGATACCACCGTCGCTTGACCAGGTTCTGGTGGGAAAAGTTACAAGGCTTAAGAGCCATAATGTTAAAGCACTTTATATAATAGGTGTTAATGATGGAATTTTTCCGGCAGCTATATTGTCTCAGGGAATACTTACAGATGGAGACAGGGATGAGCTTAAGGAAAGAGGCGTGGAGCTTGCAGAAAATAGCAGGGTAAGGGCTTTTGAGGAGCAATTTCTTACATATACCACGCTTACTATAATGAACAGCTACTTGAGGCTTAGCTATAAAATGGCAGATGATGATGGCAAGACTAAAAGGCCTTCTATAATAATATCCAGGATAAAGAAGCTTTTTCCGAAAGTTATAGAAGAAAGTGATGTAATTGACAGGTCACTGATTTCAAAAAATGAGGAAATGGAGCAGGTAAGTGTGCCTGGTGCTACCTTTAACAAGCTTATCGAAAACATGAATTATAATTCAAATGAAAATGATATAAATCCTCTGTGGATGGATGTGTATGGATGGTACAGAAAAAATGAAGACTGGAACAAGAGGTTGAATACAGTATTAAAAGGATTTTATTATACAAATGAAACAGAAATTTTAGATACAACCAAGGTTAGAAATCTCTACGGAAAGCATATGAATATGAGTGTATCAAAGCTTGAAAAGTTTGTTCAGTGCCCTTTTGCATATTTTGTGCAATATGGGCTAAGGGCGAGGGAGAGAAAAATTTATAATTTAACAGCACCTGATCTTGGAAGCTTCATGCATAGCATACTCGAAGTATTTTCAACAAAATTAAGAGAGAGCAATCTTACGTGGAGGGATATCGACAGGGATTGGTGCAGGAAAAATGTATCTGATATAATTAAAAACACTTTACAGGATAGGCCTAATTCTGTATTGAACAGTTCGAAGAGATATCTGCATATTGCGTCCAGGGTGAATAGAGTTTTAACAAGGGCAGTATGGCTTATAACAGAACATATGAAAAGAAGCGAGTTTGATCCGGCAGGATATGAACTTTCCTTTGGAAAATCCGGAGATTTTCCACCAATTTCAGTAAAACTTCATTCAGGCGAGGAAATCAGCCTATCTGGAAGGGTAGACAGGATAGATATAATGCAGAAAGACGAGTCTACTTATTTGAGAGTAATAGATTATAAATCAGGTGTAAAGCAATTTGACATATCCGACGTATATTATGGAATTCAAATACAACTTCTGGTTTATCTGGATGTAATACTTCAGGAACTTGAAAAAAGGATGAATAAACAGGCTATTCCTGGTGGAATTCTGTACTTTAAATTGGACGATCCCATAATAGATGGAAAAGAAAATATAACTTACGATGAAATAGAGAAGAGGATAAACAAGAGCCTAAAAATGAATGGACTGCTTTTAAACAATGTTGATATAATAAGAGATATGGACAGTGAGATTGAAGGCTCCTCCGACATAATACCTGCGGCTGTAAAAAAGGATGGAGAGCTATCGAAAAATTCTTCAGTTGCTACAATGGAGCAGTTTAATATGCTTAGAAAATATGTCAGGGTTACTATGGCTGAACTTTGTGAAAAAATACTTGAGGGAAATATAGATATTTCTCCATATAAACAAGAAAATAAAAAAGGCTGTGATTTTTGCATTTATTCATCTATATGTGAATTTGATACTTCAGTTAATGGCAATGGTTACAACTTACTTAAAAAGAAAAGTGCAGATGATATATGGAAAGAAATAGAAGAGGTGACTAAGAAGAGGTGACAGGCACCAGTAAATAAATGGAAATTACTAAAAGGGGAGATTATTATGAGTCAATGGGAGATGATATTAAGGCTGATACTTTCTGGAGTACTTGGAGCTCTTATCGGTTTTGAAAGAAGGAGCCATTTTAAGGAGGCGGGACTTAGAACTCACTTCGTTGTGGCATTAGGCAGTGCGCTAATTATGCTGGTATCTAAATATGGCTTCGAGGATTTAGTTGGAAGCCAGTCCGTTTCACTTGATCCAAGCAGAGTCGCTGCCCAGGTGGTAAGTGGAATTGGTTTTCTTGGAGCAGGTACTATAATTGTGGAACATCAGTCTGTAAAGGGACTTACCACGGCAGCTGGATTGTGGGCTACTGCAGGTATTGGTATAGCAATTGGAGCAGGCATGTATATACCAGGTGTAAGTGCAACAATACTTATACTTATAGGGCTTGAGATATTCAATAAAATGGAAAAGGCCACCTTATATTCAACCGGGAAAATAAGCTTGGAAATAGAAGGAATCAATCCTGCACTGGACGTACTTAAGGCTTCCAAGGTTAAAGTGTCCAATATTCAGGTTAACAGACATCTTAAATTTAATGCTTCAGAAGCAAAACTTGTATTCAGAATTTATACTAGAAATCAAGACGAAATAAATAAAATTATGACAAGTCTTCTAAAAATAGAATATGTAAAAACTGTAGATATAGAATAAAAGCTTGTAGAATTTAATTAAAATGGAGGTAAGATATGAGAATATTATTGACTAATGACGATGGAATAAATGCTGAAGGAATTCAGGTACTGGCAAGACACCTTGAAAAAGATAACGAGGTTATAATTGCCGCACCTAGTGAACAGAGGAGTGCCAGCAGTCATTCAATAACAGTGAGAACAGGTATTTTTGTAAAAGAAGAAAAAATTGATGGAATAAAGTCAAGAGCATACAGCATAGGAGGTACACCGGCGGATTGTGTGAGACTAGCGGTGGATAGATTGGTAGGTGGAAAAGTCGATTTGGTAATGTCAGGAATAAATCAGGGATATAATGTTGGTATTGATGTAGTTTATTCAGGTACGGTATCTGCAGCTATTGAAGCGGCAATCTGTAAAATTCCATCTATTGCAGTATCTCTTGGTGTAGTAGATGAGGAATGTGATTATAATATACCGGCAGATTTTGCAGAAAAAATTTTAAATACTGCCAGAGACAAATATTTAAAAGATGATGTGGTACTGAACCTTAATGTGCCAAACTTGAAAAGAGAAGAACTTAAAGGAATTAAAGTATGTAAAACCGGTTTTAAAATGTATGATGATACCTATATGGAAAAACATGATGACGATAACAAGATTAGATATTATCAGCAGGGTAAATTAACAGGATATGATGTGGAAGAGACAGATTTATATTATATAAAGAGGGGATACGTGACTTTGACACCTCTCCACTACGATTTAACAAATTATCAAATATTAAATGAAGTAAAAAAGATATTTTAGGTGACTGTCACCTAAAATATCTTTTCTGTGTTATTGAATGCTTTATTGCATTGGTTTTCTACAATCGTCCATTGGCAAATTGTCAGTACAGCCTGGCATATGGTATATTTTTTTCATGCCTTCACCATTTTGTAATCCGTTAAGTGCTTCTCCGAAACGTTGAAAATGTACAACCTCTCTCTGACGTAAAAATCTCAGTACATCCATAATGTCTGGATCATCTGTAAGATTAATTAAATGTTCGTAAGTTGCCCTAGCTTTTTCTTCTGCAGCCAGGTCTTCATATAAATCTGTTATATGGTCTCCGGTGACTCCTATATAAGTTGCAGACCAGGGTACTCCATTTGCATCTTGCAGGAAAGGTGAATGACCATGCTGGGCATATTGTCCGCCCAAGCCTGCAGCTTCTAGTTCTTTTGGAGAAGCGTCTTTTAATAATTGATAAACCATAGCACATATTATCTCTACATGTGCAAGTTCTTCTGTCCCTATATCTGTAAGCAAGCCTTTGGTCTTGCCGGTAGGCATGGTATAACGCTGGGTTAAATATCTCATGGCGGCACTTAGTTCACCATCAGGCCCACCGAACTGTGTTACGAGATATTTTGCCATTTTTATATCTTTTTTTCTTAAATTAACGGGGTATTCTAACTGTTTTTCGTAGTTCCACATAAAATATATATCCTCCTATTCTCCAGATTCCCATGGCCAAGGTTCATTTATAAAACTCCATGGATAATCACTTGCACTGGTGCCAAAATTAGTTAGTATGCCATATCTCTTTTCATATTCTTTTTTTAATAATATTAATTGATTTGTATAATCATTATAAGCACATAAAGCTTTTTGATTATCAGGAAAATTGTCTAAATATAGATTTAAATCTACAGTAGCAAATTTCAGTTTTCTTATATCATCTAATAATTTTTTCTTGTTTTTCATAGTGTAATTTCCTCCTCAACAATTTTAATTCCTGTTTTTCATATATGGTTTAACCAGATTTGGAAATATAGTTCCGCTTTTTAAAGCTTTGTCCAAAGGCAAAAGTCCTACAAAGGGCTGAGGAAGAATATATGCTCTTGCTAACTGTAGATTCATTCTTGGAAGCATAGCTGGAGAAGGCATATAACCTGGATTTACATAGGGGACAAATTTTGTATACAATATTTTCACCTCTTAAAGTTACTTACAATGTCAATATATTCATAAAGCTTTGATATGTGACTGTAACCCAAAAATAGGGGTTTAATAAGTTGAAATTTAATGGTATAATATATAATGTATTATTTAAGTAGATATTATTGTAGTTAAATTTATGTAAACTCCAGGTGGTATTATATAATTTGTATACCCTCCAATTATATATTTCTATAGATTCGGGAGTTTACATGAATCTTTCTTATATATCTTATATATTATATGATTCATATGGTTAGGATGCTTCAAAACAATGTTTGGGGCATTTTTTATTTTTAAAATTTTTAAAATGAGAATAAATAAATATTCATCTGCAAATAATAGTTTCTGGAGGTGTTTTTATGTCAATTACTTTAAGCAATAAAGAAAAAATGTTACTTGAGGATCAAAAAACTCATGAACAGATGTGTGTGGAAAAATACACTAATTATTCAAATCAGGCAAAAGATCCACAATTAAAACAGCTTTTTGATAAAAATGCTAATTCTGAACAGCAGCACTTGAACAGCATTAATTCTATTTTAAGCGGCCAGGTACCACAGATGAATGCAGGTGGTTCTGCAGGAAGCATGAGCAGTAATGCTGCAGCAGCTCCAGCTGCAAATAGTACAAATGCACAATCCGGCATGAGCAATGTTTGTGATTCAGAATTATGCAAAGATATGCTTATGACAGAAAAATATATATCTGGAGCTTATGATACTACAATATTTGAGTTTAGGGATTCAAATGCCAGAGATGTGTTAAATCACATACAGAAGGAAGAACAGCAGCATGGAGAATCCATATACAATTATATGTCAAGCAAGGGCATGTATTGATGACAATTAAAATGGATTGATAAAAGCAGGCAATTTCGAAATAGAAATTGCCTGCTTATTTAGGTTTACTGAAGATTTATGCCCATTGACATAAATAGCCTGATTTGAGCTATTTCACTGCTGGTTAGATTGTCAAGCTGATAAGATTTTGAATTTCCGGTTTTGCACCACACGGCAAAATGTTCACAATTGTTTTGAAGAAGGTTATAATTTTTTTCTCCAAGTCTTGATCTTGCCATTTTTACAGTTTTATATGAACTGAATTTAGCTGCATTTCCAAGATCTAAAACAAAAAATTTGTTTTTATTGAAATAAGGATAGATACTTGTCTCCTGTATTTGTGTGTTCGATACCTTCCAGTTGCTGCTGCAATAATGTATTACTCTGTTATTTCCGACATATATACCGTAGTGATCATATTTATAACCCATGTATTCATCGGATATTCCTATTATGTCACCATATTTTGGCTGCCTTTTTACTTTTTTAGGAGCAGGAAGGTTTTCATTTTTAACTTTAAATTTTACAATTTTGTCTTTATCCATTTTGTAATCTTTTAAATGAATCCCTGTTGAAACTGTAACAGAATACAAACTATTTTCATTAAAACCTTCTATTGGAGGGTTTATAATTATACTTTTTTTATCCAAAGCTGGAAAAGCATATACTTTAATTGGTTGTCCATTTTGATTTTTTACGGATACACTTTTAATTGAGTTGTTGTCCCATATTATTTTTTTATTTATTGGTATCTTGATTTCATTATATTTGTAAATAACACTGAAATTATTTTTAGCTGAGTAAATTCTGTAACTTGAATATACAAGTATAATACTTAAAACTAACACGAAAATTTTAATAAATTTATGTTTTTTCATAAAAACGCCTCAATACATATTTGATATACAGTCCTATATATAAATTTTATCAGAAAAATTAGATAAAATATATATTTGTAATGAAATTTTTGTAAAAATTGTGTATAGTTAATACAGGGGGATTAATGTATGATAATTTTAAATACGATAATAGGAATATTTTTAATTATAGCGGCTGTAATTATACTTCTAATTATAGTACCGGTAAAATATAATGCGGAAATTTTTTTAAAAGATGAAAATATAAACTATGATTTTAAAATTATGATGCTATTTCACTGTATTTTAATACAAGTACATGGGATAAATGAAGATATAAATTTTACAATAAAGATATTATTCTTAAAAATAAAATTAAAGCTTAATCACAAAAATAACAACTCACGCAAAAGTAAAATGAATAAAAAAAGTCATGGAAAAGAATTAAAAAATTATAAAAACTACTTTATGAAGATTTTAAACAAGTTAAAACCTGAATATTTGAAAATAGAAGGAATATATGGCTTTTGTGATCCGTGCATAACGGGTATGCTTACAGGATTTATATACATGATAAAGGGCATTTTTAAAAAAGCTGTAATTGTTTTGCAGCCGGATTTTTTAAATGAGGTTTTAAACATAAAGTTACACATTAAAGGGAAAATAAGAATTTCATCACTAATTTTAACGATTTTTGGTATTTTAAAACATACAATAAAAAATAGAGAGAAAAAATCATTTAAATTGAAGACAAAATTAAAGACAAACGAAAATTAAATTATTATGGAGGTATATTATGGATATTAAACAAAATGCAGAAGTGCTTTTTTCAAAACTGGAAAACTTTTTTAAAACTGAAACTGTTGTAGGTAAACCAATAAAAATAGATGATATCATTCTTGTACCATTTATAACTATAACATTTGGCTGTGGAACAGGAGGAGGGGAAGGAACTGATTCTGGGAAAAACCAGGAAGGAACAGGTGGAGGACTTGGAGCAGGTGCGCGAATAACTCCAGATGCTGTACTTGTTATAAAAGGTGATATGACTCAGATGATTCCAATAAAAAATAAAGGAAATCTTGACAGACTTATGGAATTGGTGCCGGGATTAATCGAAAAATTGGATAAAATGAGAAAAGAGAAAAAAGAGAAACTTTAATTGCCCTCGGAGGAAAGTCCGCTTTTTTTAAATTCTTTGTTGAATTTACCAGAGATATTTTTAAATATCTTTTTCCAGGACAGCCCTATTATTAAAAATAATATTAAGTATAAGCAGAGTATAAAAATGTCTTTTAAAAATATACCCCATAAAATTCCACCTACAGTTTCTCTCATTCCAGAAACTGCATAAGTAAAAGGAAGCAGGGGATTTATTACCTGGAAGAATTTTGGGGTTACCTGTATAGGGAAAGTTCCACCTGAGGCAGAAATTTGAAGCACTAAAAGTATCATGGCAAGGGCTTTGCCTACATTTCCAAGCACAGACACAAGCGAGTAAATTATCATCATGAATACGGTACTTATAAATATTGAGAATAAGACAAAAGCTGCAGGATTAACTATATAAACTTTAAGCATGAATATATCACCCAGTGTAACCACTAAAGCCTGGCATACAGCTATAGTTAAAAGAGTTAAGTATCTGCCAAGAAACATCTGATGAAGCTTTGGCTGGATTAAATTCTTGCCGGCCATTTTCTTAAAAGGAATGACTTCTGTAGAAAGTATTGAAACCAGTATAAGACCTCCAACCCATAAGGACAATGCTGTAAAAAACGGACTCATGGCAGAACCGTAATTTGGTATGGGATATATTCTGTTCATCTTTATATCCACCGGATTTGCTATAAATTCACTTTCCTTTTCGGCATCAAGCGTCAAAATTCTTATAAGCTCGTCAAGCTGACTGCTGCTATCCAGATTTTTTAATTTACTTGCTATATCATGTATTTTGTTTTCCACACCGGGAAGTACCTGTTTTATGTTTTTTATAACATCTATGGTTATTTTAGTGTCGTTAAAAGCATTTTTTAGTATATTATTTGCATCAGGTATGCTGCTTTTGGCATTTGCGAGTAAAGCAAGTGCATTGTTCAAAGCAGCAATGGATTCTTTCATTATGCCAGCTACGGCAGGTGCTATTGAACCGTCATAATCATTTACCAGTGAGTTCAGAAAACTTGTTATGGATTCACCGTTTTCCTTCAACTTGTTTAAAATGTCAATGGATGAAGTTCTGCCGCTGTCTATAGCAGTTATTATGGTGTCTATGTACTTTACCTGGTTCTGAATTAAGGATACCAGAGTATTCAGTTTGTTTGAAAAATTTAATATTGTTTTGTTGTCTGATTTGTTGAAGGAATCCATAAATTGTATTATGTTTCCAAGCCTAACTGCAGAAGTTGCATATCTATCCTTTAGTTTTACAAGGAGGGAACGTGCCTCTTCAGGATTTTTGTCTATCAAGTCCATTATATTGTCTGCGAAGCCTTGGGAACCCTGTGAAATATCCCTTAAAGATACAAGCTCCGATTTTATAAATGGAGAGACATCCGTCATTGCATCTCTTGCCCTGACCAGAAAGTTTTCGCCGCTGCTTACAACGTTTTGTGTCCTGTCTATAGTATCTTCAATTAAAGGCATCTGTCCCTGCACTTTTGATATGAAACCGCTTAAACTTTCAGCCTGGTTGTATACATCATCTACAGTTTTATTTATCTGTGGTATCCTGCTGTCCAGGTCCATTATTATATCCGTAAATTGCTTTAGAAATGGCTTCTCCTTTGAAAGCTCGACTCCAAGTTTGTTAAATACGCTGAATATAACATCATCTACAGTTTTTACAAAAGCATTGGTTATCTCCTGCTGTATCCTGGTTACCCCACTTTCAGTTATCTTTGGTGCTACTGCATTTAACTTTTCATTTACGGAGTATATGAGCTCTGCCTTTTTAGGATTTGGATTTACAAGGGATGTAATTTTCTGTGAAAAATTTTGTGGTATTACTATACTGGCATAATATTTTCCGTATCTTACCCCGTAATCTGCTTCTTCGTAACTCACAAATTTCCATCCTATATTTTTATTTTTGTGGAGTTTCTGTACAAGTTCATTTCCTATATTTATTTTCTCACCATTTATACTTGCACCTGAATCTTCATTTACAACTGCAACCAGTATACCACTGGTATTTCCGTAAGGATTCCATAATGCTTTTATATTAAACCAGGCATAGAGTGCGGGAAGAATTATAAGTGCAATTATAACTATAAGTGCAGCCCAGTTGGTGACTATGTTTATTATATCTCTTTTATATATGCGAAAAATATTACTCATACAGCTAAATTTCATCCCTTTAAACTTATTTTGACTTTGCAATATTATTGATTTTATAATAAACTTAGTTTGCCAAAATTTAAGTAAAATAATACAAGATTTAGGCAACTAATATTTAAAATATATTAAAAAGGGAGTGTGTATATGGAAAATTTTACATTCAAAAATCCTACAAAAATTATTTTTGGAAGAGGTACTGAAACTTCTATTGGTACTGAGATTAAAGGGTATGCGGACAAGGTTTTATTTTGCTATGGCGGCGGAAGTATAAAAAAATCAGGCCTATATGAAAAGGTTGTAAAAGCTTTAAAGGAAAATAATATTGAATTTGTAGAACTTTCCGGTATAAAACCAAATCCAAGGCTTTCACTTGTAAGGGAAGGCATAAAATTGTGCCGTGAAAATAATATAAAATTTATTCTTGCAGTAGGCGGCGGCAGTGTGGTTGATACTGGAAAAGCTATTTCAGTTGGCGTACCTTATGCTAAAGATGTATGGAACTTCTACATTGGAAAAAGGATAGTAAAAGAAGCACTACCCACAGCAGTTATACTGACAATTCCAGCCACAGGCAGCGAATCCAGCAATAGTTCTGTTATCACAAATGAAGACGGATGGTTAAAAAAAGGATTGAGCTCCGAGTATATAAGACCACTCTTCTCCATAATGAATCCAGAACTTACATTTACACTTCCTGCATATCAGACAGCCTGTGGTGCAGCAGATATTATGGCACATGTAATGGAAAGATACTTTACCAATGTAAAATATGTGGACTTTACAGACAGGTTGTGTGAGGCAACACTGAAGACTATTATAAATAATGTGAAAATTGTACTTGAAGAACCTGAAAATTATGATGCCAGGGCGGAAATAATGTGGGCAGGAACTATAGCACACAATGACCTTTTGAGTACAGGAAGAATAGGGGACTGGGCTTCACATAAAATTGAGCATGAATTGAGTGCAATCTATGACATTGCACATGGAGCAGGTCTTGCAATTATAATTCCTGCATGGATGAAATATGTATACAAACATGACATAAATAGATTTGTACAGTTTGCAGTGAGAGTGTGGAATGTAGAACTTTCATTCAACTCGTATGAAGAAATTGCCCTTGAGGGAATCAGGAGGCTTACTGAATTTTTCAAGGAAATAGGACTTCCTACTACTTTAAAAGAAGGAAATATCGGATATGACAGATTCGAGGAAATGGCTGACAAATGTACAACAAGTGATACCAGAGCTGTAGGTCAGTTTGTGAAAATTAAAAAACAGGATGTTTTAAACATATTGGAGCTTGCTAAATAGTACGCATAGCTTTATATAAAAAGGTGCATGGAGAATTTTTTATTTCTCTGTGCATCTTTTTTTAAAAAAATTTTTCCTATCATCATACAGTCCCCGTATATATTATGTGAAAGGAGATGATAAAATGGCTGCTAAATCAAATAAATTGCAGACATCAGTAACAATAAAATATAAGGATGGTGTAAATGAAAGCGGAAAGGATGTAATAAAGTTACAGAAGTTTTCCAAAGTCAAAGTTACCGCATCCGATGACAGCATTTATAATACTGCAAAGGAAATTGAAAAGCTTCTTGGAAAATCTCTTGTAGAGCTTATAAAGACAGATGAAAATGATATAACCAATGCATAAAAATTTATTGAAGTGAACTGAAAATTAAATAAAAAGGGGGATTTTGTATGAGTAAATCACTTGTTATGAATTTTTTAAATGAGGCAGGACAGAAAAATTCAATTAAAATTTTGAATGTAAAAGATGGCATAACCGATGCCGAAGCTAAAGCTGCCATGGAGGCCATAATTACGAATAATATATTTCAAACTAAAGGTGGAGATTTAAAGAGCATAGATTCTGCACATATTTTAGATGATGAAATAACAGAGCTTACCGTTAAATAAACAAAAGGCAGGATGCTCACGGTATCCTGCCTTTTATACATTCTTTTGAAAAGTTTAACAAAAAACCGTTACTAAATTGTAGTTTTTCGTGTCTTATATATTGTAAAAGTAATTAAATGTAATAAAATATATAATAATACTTTTATAATAAATATATCTAAATAAATTCAAATACAAAGCAAGTCGATTTAAATCTTTTTATTCTACAACCACATATTAAAATCAAATATCATAATTTACTGAACTTGATTATATAAAAACGGGGAGGCTGCAAATAAATGGTTTTCAATGACTTTATAGGAGATATTCTAAATTATAAAGAGGAAGGCATGGAAAATATCAGGATTTACTTTGAAGATACAGCCAGAGCAATCTACAGGAAATATTTGCTTGAAAGGTATGGACATTTATATGAAGAACACCTGGTAAACAACTGTATGGAAAAGATTATGATGTCAATTCAAAAATTTAAAGGTGAAAGCTTTGAGGAATTTAAGTGTTACAGCATAAAAATTATAAAATCCACTATTTTAAATTATATGAGAGATGAGATCAAAACAACAAAGCTTGAATTTGTAAGTTATGAAAATGAAGAAACCATGGAATATCTAATAAACAAATGCAGCAATAATTTGAGTACAGAAAATATCGTAATCAATAAAATAATGTATGAAAACTTTATAAAAGAGATGAATTTTTCTAAAAGAGAAATGAATGTAATAAATAAAATCAGAATTTATGGAAGTTTAAAAAATTATAAAAAATTGAATAAATGTAATTATAATGCCATGAAGCAGACATTATACAGGATCAGATTAAAAGTTAGAAAAAAACTGAATGACGGATATGATGAATTATTTTTATAAATTGAGGGGGATTAATTGTATGGTTGATAAAATTGAACTTGAGAGCCTTGTTAAAAAATCACAAGAAGGGGATAAAGAAGCACTTGAATTGGTTTGCAGAAATTTTAAATGGTTTATAATAAAAAACTGCAATAAAATTTATATAAAGAACTATGAAATGAATGATTTGATTCAGATAGCAAATATAGGGCTTATAAAAGCCGTAAAAATGTATAAAATAACAGAAAGGCATGTATTTGCAGCCTATGCAGCAAAATCTATAATAAATGAACTCAACGGTATACTGAGAACTAATTTGAAGAATCCATTCAGTTTTAGTTTGTATAATTCGAATATAAAAGGGGAAGAGTTTATAGATACTTTGGTTTCAGATGTAGATATAGAGGAAGAATATATTCAGAGAGAAAGTTACAGAGATGTAATAGAATCTATGGACAAGCTATCTCAAAAAGAAAAGGATATCATAGTGAGTTATTATTTTATGGGAATTACACTTAAGGATTATGTGAAGAAAAATAAGATGACATATAGAAATGCAGTATACAGAAAAAGAAATGCACTGGATAAATTGAGAAAAAAGCTTAAAAAATGAGATGAATTTTATATTTAAATAACAATCTATGATATAATTATATGAAGACATATTCACATATTTGGAAATATTATTACATTGTAGTATAATTATATAAAAGTATATTCACATATTTGGAAATATTGTTGTATTGTAGTATAATAAGATTAGTTTTATGTTAATATATTGTTTACTTAATATTATTATATTTTAATATTATTTAATATTATTGAATTAATTTAATTGGAGGGTTGACTATGCAAAAAAGGAATAAGAAGATTTTGTCAGTTTGCAGCTTAGCTTCACTTGTAATTTCAAGTTCAGTAGTTTCTACTGGAGTAAAAGCAGCAAGCTCACAACCAAGCAGTACAAGAATTTCAGGAGCTGACAGATATGAAACAGCTGTTCAGGTTTCAAAAACAGGATGGACAAGTTCTGACTATGTAGTAATTGCAAATGGACAGGGATATGCAGATGCACTGTGTGCAGATCCATTAGCAAAAGCTAAAAATGCACCAGTACTTTTAACTCAAAGTGATTCTTTAAGTTCAAGTACAATAGCTGAAATAAAAAGATTAAATGCTAAACATGTCATAATAGTAGGTGGAACTGGAGTAGTTAAATCAAATATTGAAGATACTATAAAGTCCCAGACAGGTGCAGACATTACAAGATATGGTGGAACAGACAGATATGAAACTTCCACTAAGATTGCAGCAGCAATTGGAACTACAAGCAAGGTAGTTCTTGCAAGTGGACAGGGATTTGCAGATGCATTATCCGCAGCACCAGCAGCATCAATCGAAGGAGTTCCTATAATATTAACTCAGGCTAACTCTCTTCCACAGACATCAGCTAATTACATAAAGGCTAATTCTGGAATAACTAAGACTTATGTAATAGGTGGAACTGCATCAGTAAGTGATTCAGTTTTATCACAGGTTCCAGGCGGTCAGAGATTTGGCGGATCAGATAGATTTGCTACAAATAAGGCTGTAATAGAAGGACTTTCAAGCGACTTCAATTTTAACAACGTTTATGTTGCTCTTGGAGTAGGACCTAATGGAAATGAATTTGCAGATGCACTTACAGGTGCAGCTTTAGCAGGAAAGAATAAAAATGCTTTAGTAATAACTTCAAATCCTTTAAGTTCTTATACTACACAATTATTGTCAGATAAGCTTACTACAAGCAGTACAATAACTGTACTTGGTGGAACAGCTAATATATCTGATTCAATATTATCACAGCTTAAAAGTGCAGTAACTAATACTGGTTCAACTTCCGGCGGCGGTGGAAGCAGCACAGGTGAGACTAAAAATATTACTAGCCAAGCTCTAAGTTCTAATTTTTATACAACTTTAGGTAAAAATAAGCAATACTATACAGTTGCTTCAGGAGCTAATAATGATAGTATAGATGTAACTTTGAAGAATACTTCTGCTAATGATAAAGTAGACACATTAGAAGGAATATTTGCAAATGCAAAAACTAGATATGGTTATGTAGATACTACTGGCAAATTGACTTATGTAGATACTCCTAATGCAGAAGGTATCTCATTAAAAAATGATGTAGGTAGAGTAAATGCAAGAATCGATATGTTAGATAATAATTTTAAAATGAATGGAGTAACAGGAGGCCTAAAGGCAATATTAGGCAGCTTAGGTTCTAAATATTTTACACCTGAAGGATATTTAGATTATACAGCTATAGAAAAGGAAATAGAAGCTAATCCAAATGATGCAATAGGAAGTTATAGTGCTTTTTACAATGATTTAAATGGACAAAAAGATAGTTACTTTAATAATAATAAAACTTTAGCTACTTCAACACCTACTTTAACTTGTACTATTGGTGATTATTCTGAAAATGTTAGTGGCTTAAGTTTTACAAATGCTTCTAATAGTACTACTACATTATATTCAAAAAACAATACTGTTGAAGTTAATGTAAATGCTTTGGTTGAAAATTTATTCCCAGCACCTACTACTGCTGCTGATACCCCTACTGATTCTATAAGCGCAGTAGGAACTTACAAAGTTACATTTGATAATAGAGATTATATTGTTGTTAATGTTAAATAAGGCACTTACAGCAAATTAATATTTCCCAAAATAAAATATTTTCTTAGAACTCAGGCTAATCCCCTGAGTTCTATTAATAAAAGTGCAATTTAGTTAATAATTGAAAATTGAAGTAATATTTTTCAGACACATTAAAAGGAGGAAGAAACTTATGATAAGAAGAAATAAAATATTTTCAAAACTTGTGCTTGGAATTTTCCTTGCTGCATCTTTAAGCGTATCAGTACCTCAGAGCGTTTTTGCAGCATCTTCAAGACTTGGGGGAACAGACAGGTATGATACATCCACAAAAGTATCACAAAATGGTTGGACAACTTCTGACTATGTAGTCCTTGCAAGCGGACAGGGCTATGCAGATGCTCTCTGTGCGGCACCGGTTGCAAAGAAATTCAATGCACCTATACTTCTCACACCAAGTGGTACTTTAAGTGGACAAATTAAGAGTGAAATAGCAAGACTTAAGGCAACTCACGTTATAATAATAGGAGGAAATGCTTCCGTTTCAGATGCCATAGAAAAACAATTAAGTGGAATGTCACTTGATGTGCAGCGTTTTGGCGGCAAAGACAGATATGAAACTTCAGCAATTGTTGCATCAAAATTATTAGCATCAGCTAAAGAGATAGTAGTAGCTTCAGGACAAGGATATGCGGATGCTTTATCTATAGCACCTGTAGCCGCAATTAAAGGTATGCCAATACTTTTGACTTCTAAAGATGCAGTTCCGGATTCTGTTAAATCTTATATAGCTTCGAATAAGGCAAATATAGGTAAAACTTATGTTATAGGTGGAACTGGCGCCATATCTGATAATGTTTCAAGCAGTTTACCTATTTCATTTAGAATTAATGGTAAAGATAGATTTGATACTAACGTAAGTATAATGGCTTATTTTGCTTCAAATTTGAAATTTGACAACTTATACATAGTTAGAGGCGTTGGACCAAAAGGCAATGAATTTGCAGATGCACTTTCAGCTGCTGCATTAGCTGCAAAGAATTCATCTGCAGTTATGCTTACTTATGGAGATATAAGCAAGGCTGACAGTGATTTTGTAAAGATCAACATAAAAAGCTCTTCAAATATAGTAGCCGTAGGTGGAACTGCAGCTGTACCTGATAGTGTAATGAGTACTATACAACAGGATGTAAGCTCTGGGTCAGACTCAAGCTCAAGCAGTAGTGCAGATGCTGATTTGATTTCAGCTGCAAACTCACTTAAAACTATAAAAGGACTAAATAGTGCACAGCAGTCAATAGTTGATTCTGTAGTGTCTGTTATTGACAAACATTCATCAGATGCAAACTATGATTACAGCAGTGATTCTCAGGTTGCATCAGTAAAAACTCAGTACAGTGCACTTTCAAGTGACGATAAAACAAGCTTCAAAACAGCTATAATGAATTCTGGAATGAGCTACAGTGCAGCTATGACTCTTAAAAATAAGTTTGGACTATAAGATAAAAAATGCCTATGGCCTTTTGGCTTCAGGCATTTTTTATGATTGTTTTATCTTGATGTACACATTTTGATAAATTTTTGATTTATAATATATGTATATATAGCTTAATAAGGAAGTGATTATTTAATTTATGATAAGGAGAAAAAAGATATTTTCAAAAATAATACTTGGAATTTTTCTTGCATCATCTCTAAACTTTGTACAATCACAAAAAGTATTTGCAGATGATACTAGTACAAGGCTGGGTGGATCAGACAGATATGAAACTTCAATTAAGGTATCACAAAATGGATGGACGACTTCTGACTATGTAATATTGGCCAGCGGGACAGGATATGCGGATGCTCTCTGTGCAGCACCTGTTGCAAAGAAGCATGATGCACCAATACTTTTGACAGATGGCGAGACCTTAAGCCAGGACGTGAAAGATGAAATAGTAAGGTTAAAAGCAAGATATGTAATAGAGATGGGTGGAACAGCTTCAATTTCTAACTCTGTAGAAGATGAATTGAAATCAATGAATCTCGAAGTAGAGCGGCTGGGAGGCCAGGACAGGTATGAAACTTCTGTAGCTGCAGCTAAAGAGGTTGGGATTCCACATAAAATAATTATAACCTCAGGACTTGGCTATGCAGATGCACTTTCTATAGCACCAATAGCTGCAAATTCTTCTATGCCTATACTTCTGACGTCATCAGATGCAGAACTTCCACAGTCGGTTAAATCGTATATAGATGATAATAAGGCGTATATAAGTGAATCATATGTTATAGGTGGAACCGGTGTCATACCGGACAGTGCCATTAAAGACCTGCCAACTTTACTTAGAATTAGCGGCAGTGACAGGTACAAAACCAATGTAAATGTAATGAGCTATTTTAAATCCAGCATGGCTTTCAATGATTTATATATAGTAAGAGGCGATGGGCCTAATGGCAATGAATTTGCAGATGCTCTTTCAGTATCAAGTTTGGCAGCAAAGAATTTTTCACCTGTAGTTCTTACCTGTGACAGTCTTAATCCCAAAACTGAAAATTTTATAAGAACCAATATAAAAAATACTACAAAAGTTGTAGCTGTAGGTGGACAGGCATCTGTATCGGATGATTTACTGAATTATATAAAGAATGTGGTAAGTGAAAGCTCTGATAGTGCACTTAAAACTGAAGTTGAAGAATTGACTTCAATTTCACAGCAGTTTAAGATTATGGCAAGTTCCACAAAAAGTGAGGATGAAAGACAACTTATGCTAAAAATCGCAAGTTCCATTGATGATGTTTTGAATTCAAAGAGTGTTGATTCTAATTTTGATTCTGATTTTAATGAAGCTGAAGATATGTACAATAAACTTACGGATTCAGATAAAAATGATTTTAGCAATAAAATTTCTACTGAACCAGGATTATTTGACAAAATATCCGATTTGAGTGATAAATTTGGATTATCATCTATAGGCTCATAGAATTTACATATTTAATTATATTTTAAAAAATGTTATAATTTAATCATATTTATGACAATAGGAGATATATTATGGAAAAACACGGAACAAATATCAGGAAAATAGTAGTATCAGTTATTGCTTTAATTATACTGGCAGTCGTCATTTTTTTTGTAATGCTTTTTGATAATTCATCCTACAGTGCAAAGAGCTATGAATTCTCTGCTGATGTATTGAATAAAGTTATAAGTGCACAGAAGGGTGGAGGTACTGTAGAAATTAATGCTGATGAATTAAATGAGGCACTGTCACCTGCTTTCAAAAAAAATAAAACTGTAGGTAGTATCACTGTAAAAGGCATGAATGCTGATATTACTGACAACGCCTTGAAGTTTTATGCACCGATTACTTATAAGGGATTTAATTTCCTTATGACAACTGAAGGAAAAGTTTACTTAAAAGATAAGAATATTGTATATGAACCAGATTATTTCGAACTTGGAAAAATAAAAATTCCAGAATCATATGTTTTAAAAAAGCTGAATGGAAAATTTAACGGTATGCTTAAAACGCAGGATAATACTTTGAGCATAGATGCAAATCGTGTCCCGGTGAGTATGAAATCCATAGAAATTAAAGATAGTAAACTTGTTATAAATATAGAAACAGGTCAAGGAAGTTTAAACAATCTTGGAAGCATTAGTGCAGGAGACAAACAGAAGGTTATATCTAACATAAAATCTGCTATAAACAACCATGATGAAACTTCAATATCACATATGCAAGCTGAGTATAACAAACTATCACCAGAACAAAAAGCAGAAGTTCAATCTGCTATAAGTTCAAGCCTGGATGAAAATACAAAAAATGAATTAATGAAAAAACTTCATTAGAACTTTGACTACTATAATTTAGTTGATAAAATGGCTAGTTAAAATAGGGGGGATTATTTTGACTGAAATGCAGGATGTAGGTGTTTTAAATTGATAAAGGAAAATCAAAAACACCTTAACAAGTTGCTTGTAGGCATAGATGTTGTAGTTATCTTTTTAGCTATAAACGCAGCTTGTTATATAAGATTTAATTATATTAATAATGGATTGATTGATGACGTATATTCTTTTAATTATTATATTTTACCGCTTATACTAATGATACCTATATATATTGTTATATTTAATATGATGGATTTATATTCAACACACAGGCTAAAAAGTATTTTAAGTGAAGTTAGCGATATAGTTAAATGCAATATTTGTGGGATAGTTATATTTGTAGTAATGTTATATTTTTTAAAAAGGATCAATTATTCTAGATTTCTTATAGTTATATTTTTTTTATTGGCAACCTCATTTATGTGTATTGAGAGAGTATGCTTAAGATCAATTTTAAGAAGTATAAGAAGAAAAGGGTATAATGTAAAACATATATTGTTTATAGGAATAAATAATATGACTTGTAAATTGATAAAACAAATACAACAAAATAAACATTGGGGTTATGACATTAAGGGGATATTATATGATAAAGAATTGGAAAAATCTTTTGAAGAAATAGCATCAGATTCAACAACTAAAGTTGGTATAGAGTATAAAAATTGTATTATAGATAATATGGATATACTTGAAAAGTATCTTCTAAGCCCAGATATAGATGAAGTTTTTATAACATTGCCTTTTAGTCACTATGATAAAATTAATAAGATAATTCATATCTGTGAAAAGGCTGGAGTTCCATCTAATGTAATACCGGATTTTTTAAATATGGTGTCTTCAAAGCCGTACATAGAGGAAATAGGTAATATTCCAATGATAGGAATGAGATACGTTCCACTTGATAATCTCTTCAATAGAATGATAAAAAGGACTTTTGATATTATACTATCCAGTATTGCTATACTAATTACATCACCAATAATGCTTTTAACTGTATTAATTATAAAAGTTACTTCTCCTGGTCATGTTATATTTAAACAGGAGAGAGTTGGATTAAACAAAAAGGTATTTACCATGTATAAATTTAGATCAATGCATGTTCAAAAAGCTTCCGAAGAAAAAGTTGAATGGACAACTGAAAATGATCCTAGAAAAACAAAATTTGGTTCTTTTATTAGAAAGACAAGTATTGATGAGCTGCCGCAGTTTTTTAATGTGCTAAAAGGTGATATGAGCATGATAGGGCCAAGACCTGAAAGACCATACTTTGTAGACAAGTTTAAGGATGAGGTTCCTAAATATATGGTGAAACATCAAGTAAGACCTGGAATTACAGGTTGGGCACAGGTAAATGGATGGAGAGGTGATACATCTATAGATAAAAGAATTCAATGTGATATATATTATATTGAAAATTGGAGCTTTATTCTAGATTTAAAAATAGTATTTTTAACTTTCTTTAAGGGCTTTATAAATAAAAATGCATATTAAAGTTTAGGCAGGTGATTTGTTTTATGCTATGTGCACTTGTAATGGCAGGAGGAAAAGGTGAAAGATTCTGGCCTCTTTCCACAGATGAAAAGCCAAAGCAGTTTTTAAATCTTCTAGGCAATGATACAATGATTCAGATGACTATAGGAAGGCTTACTCCACTTATTCCAATAGAAAGAGTATTTGTGGTAACAGCTAAAAGGTATGTTGATTTAGTGAAAGGTCAGCTGCCGGATTTA
This sequence comes from Clostridium algifaecis, assembly GCF_017874415.1. Classification (GTDB taxonomy): domain Bacteria; phylum Bacillota; class Clostridia; order Clostridiales; family Clostridiaceae; genus Clostridium_B; species Clostridium_B algifaecis. Next base: position 102,732 of record NZ_JAGGLM010000003.1, on the reverse strand, counting down.
CCTGAAAGAAATATAATAGTAGAACCGATTGGAAGAAATACAGCACCCTGCATAGCACTTTCAGCTTTTACTATAAAAAAGTATTATGAAGATGCAGCAATTGTAGTACTTCCATCAGATCACCTTATAGTTGACGAAGACAAGTTTAGACAAACTGTTAAATCAGGTTATGAATTTGTAGAAGATAACAGTGATTCAATAGTTACACTTGGGATGAAACCGGATAGACCTGAGACAGGTTACGGATATATCAAATATATAAAAAATATACAGCAATACACAAATGAAGCTGCATTTACTGGTTATTTTAATACATATAAAGTGGAAAGATTTGTGGAAAAGCCTGATGAGAAGCAGGCAAAGGATTACCTTGAGAAAGGGAATTTCCTTTGGAACTGTGGAATGTTTATATGGAACTGTGATACCATACTTAAACTTACAGAAAAGTATTTAAACAATACATATAAGATTTTAAACGGCATTTTTAATACAGAAACATCTGATTTCAATAAAGTACTTGAAGAAAGTTATCAACATGTTGATAACATTTCAGTTGACTATGGAATAATGGAAAAGGCAGATAATATTTATGTCATACCGGCGGATTTTGGATGGGATGATATAGGTACTTGGTATGCAGTTGAAAGGTACAGGGAAAAGGATATTAACAACAATGTATGTGTAGGTGATACTAAGAATTTAAATGGCAGCAACAACATTGTTTTTTCCAAGGACAAGCCAATTGTAGTTGTAGGACTTAATGACGTTTTTGTAGTTGAAAGTGATGATATTATTTTTGTTGGTAAGAAGAAGGATATTGATAGGATTAAGGAAATAAAAAAAAATGTAACTAAATAAATATTATAAAGTATGAGGTATTTTAATGATTGATAAATTAACCACTAATAAGATGTTTAATATTATAATAGGATTATATGTTTTTTTAGGACCAATTGGCAGACTTATACCAGTACCGCCTAATATATATTCTTTTAGACCATATTATTTTTTAATGGTAATAGGTATTTTATTATTTTTTATATTCTATTATAAAAATATAAATATTAAGTATATGCTATTTCCATTACCTATAATTTTATATGCTTCAGTTTCATTAATATTTACTTATAATAGTAAATATAATGTTTATGAAAATCCAATATTTAGACTTTTATTATTGATAACATGTATATTATTTACTATATTATCTGCACAATATTTAAAAGATAAGCCAATTATAAAAAAATTAAATTATATTAAATTATATATATATGGTTATATTATTTCTTTATTTTTTGGATATATATTTTTAATAGGATGTCATTTTGGAAAATTTAGTGCAAATAGTATATCTAGGTTTTATGTGTTGATTCAGTATGGATATGGTATGTTGAGATTTTCACCAGGATCTTATCCTAATGAATATGGAATAGTTTCTAGTTTTGTATTATCAGTGCTAACTATAATAATTATAAATAAAAAAAATGTAGAGAAAATATATTCTAAAATTAATATACCTGTGTTTGTATTAATTTATGTAGCAACATTTGTAGCGTTATTTTTATCAACAACTAGAGCTGCATATATAGCATTTATAGCTTCTATTATTTATATTATTTTTAAATATAGAAGTAAAAAAATGTTTAAGGTATTGATCCCTATTACGATAATCTTTTTTATTGTAATTAGTATAATTCAGGTAAAGTTTTTTAATTTGATTGGTTTATTTAATGTTCAAATACAATCAGTTATTAATAATAATGGAAGTTTTAATGAAAGAATGAAAGCATGGCAAGGGGCATATTCGCTATTTATTAAAAATCCGTTTTTAGGAGTTGGATTTGGTAGAGAAGCTATGATGCATAATACATATCTTCAAATATTGTTTGAAAATGGAATACTTGGTACTTTAGTTATTATATGCAGCATAGTAATGTTTACTATAAATCTTAAGAAAATTTATAGTAAAGTATCAAATGTTAGTGATAATTTTACTTATAAATTGTATAGTACGATATGTAATGTTGGATTATTGCATGTTTTGTGGTTTGCTACAAGCAATCATAATTTAAATCACCATCTTACATGGTTTGTAATTCTTTTGATTTTAATAAAGTAAAAACTATCCACATAGGTAGATAACATTTCGGTAGGCTATGGAATAAGGTAGAAAGCATATACCGGTTATTTTATGCCAGTAAATTTTGGATGTTATGATATTATTTTTGTTGGTAAGAAGAAGGATATTGATAGGATAAAGGAAATAAAAAAGAATGTAGTTAAATAAATTTAAAAATGAGGTATTATCAATGAATGTAGCATTAGTACATGATTGGCTTACTAATATGGGAGGAGCAGAGAGAGTAGTTATAAATTTCAAAGAAATTTATAAAAATGCTCCTATATATACAACTATATATAATCCAGATAATTTGGATAATGAATTAAAAAATATAGATGTAAGAACATCTTTTTTGCAAAATAAAAAAGGCGCAAAAGAAAATCATCAAAAATATTTTCCATTTATGCCGATGGCATTTGAAAGCTTTGATTTGAATGAATATGATGTAGTTTTAAGTAGCAGTTCATCTTGTGCTAAAGGAATTATAACAAACCCAAATGCTATGCATGTTTGCTATTGTCATTCACCTATGAGGTACGGATGGGAGTTTTATTATGAGTATGCCAATACCTCTAATATGAAAAAGCTAAAAAAGAATTTTTTAAAATATTTTATGAATTATATGAGAGTTTGGGATAATGTTTCATCTAATAGAGTGGATTATTTTATAGCTAATTCTGAAAATGTAGCAAAAAGAATATGGAAACATTATAGACGCGAAAGTGTAGTCATTCATCCTGCTGTTAGATGTAGTTTGTTTAATATAAGTGAACAGGATGAAGATTATTTTTTAATTGTATCGAGACTTGTAGAATATAAAAAGATAGATTTAGCTGTGGAAGTTTTCAATGAATTAGGTTTGCCTTTAGTTATTATAGGCGATGGTGCTGAGAGACAAGAACTTGAATCTAAGGCTAAAGATAATATAAAATTTTTAGGCAGACAGCCTGATAATGTTATAAAAGAATATTATTCTAAATGTAGAGCTTTTATATTTCCGGGAGAAGAAGACTTTGGAATAACTCCACTGGAAGCACAGGCAAGTGGAAGACCTGTTATAGCCTTTGGAAAAGGTGGAGCACTTGAAACTGTAATTGATGGACAAACAGGCGTTTTCTTTAAGGAACAAACTGTAGAAGCTTTAAAAGGTGCAGTAATAAAGTTTGAAAGTTTAAATTTTGATAAAGCATTTATAAGAAAACATGCAGAAAATTTTGATGAGGAAATATTTAAAAAGAAAATAAAAAGTTTTATTGATGAAAAGTATAATGAATTTTTAAATACTAAGAAGTGGAAGGTACTGTAATGGATTCTCAAAAATTAAATGTAATAATAGATGCAAGAATGGTTGATAGGCATTTACATGGAATTGCTAGATATACTTATGAAATTATTAAGAATATGTCATTTGAAGATAAAGTACATATGATGCTTCTTGTTAATAACTTGAATTTATCAAAAGAAATTTTTGGACAATTCAATAACATAGAATTTATAAAAATGAAATCTAAATTCTTATCTTTAAGTGAGCAGATAGAACTACCCTTAGTAGTAAATAAGTATAACGGCAAATCTATATTTCATTCTCCATCTTTTGTAGCTAGTCCATTTATAAAAACTAAGATGATAATGACTATACATGATTTAAATCATCTTAGATTTCCTAAGTATTATAGTCCATTTCACAAATATTATTATAAATATATAGTTAAGCCATCAGCTTTAAAGTGCAAGAAGATACTAACAGTATCAGAGTTTTCTAAAAATGAGATTGTAGATTGGCTTAAGTGTGATAGGGATAAAGTAGTTGTTACATATAATGGTGTAGATAATAGATTTAAATATATTGATGATAATGACAAATTAATAAAAGTAAAAAATAAATATAATTTACCAAATAAATTTATATTGTATATAGGGAATTTAAAACCTCATAAAAATGTTAGAACTTTGATAAGGGCTATGAGTTTAGTAGACAATGATATTAAACTTGTTATAAATGGTAAAATTAATGAACCACTTATGGAAGTAATAAATACATATAATTTAAAAAGTAAGATTAGATTTATAGGATATGTGGATGATGAAGATTTACCTATATTATATAATCTGGCAAATGTTTTTATATTCCCATCACTTTATGAAGGATTTGGCTTACCACCTCTTGAAGCTATGGCTTGTGGATGTCCCGTTATTGTTTCTAATACAAGTTCTTTACCGGAAGTTGTTGGAGATGCTGGAGAAAAATTTGAAGCGGAAGATTATGAAAAGTTGGCGGAATTAATTAAAAAAGTTTTGGATAAAAGTTGTGATAAACAAAAATTAATTGAAAGATCAAAATTATTTAATTGGGAAAAAACATGTGATAAAACTTTTAAGATATATTATAGTGTATAAATAATTAAAAAATTAAGGAACTTGTTTTCTTATTAAAATAGAAATTATAAACAAAAAACAACTTGTGAAAATAAACATTAAGGGATTGATTTTAATGCCATTAGTATACGTAATTTTAGTTAATTATAATGGATATAAAGATACAATAGAATGTGTGGATAGTTTAAAAAAAGTAAATTATTCTAATTATAAAATCATAATAGTTGATAATGCATCTTCTGATAATTCAGTTGAAATCTTAAAAAAGAAATTAAATGATTGTAAAATTATAGAGTCAAAAAAGAATTTAGGATTTGCTGGGGGAAACAATTTAGGAATAAAGTATGCATTAAATAATAAAGCAGATTATGTATTATTGTTAAATAATGATACTTTAGTAGAATATGATTTTTTAGACAATTTGGTTAAGTGTGCTAAAAGTGATAAAAACATAGGAATAGTTGGAGGAAAAATATACTATTATTATAATCCAAGGTTAATATGGTATGCAGGAGGAAAATTAAATAGTTATACAGGAAGAACGAAGCATATAGGAGTTAATGAAATAGACAATGGACAATATGATGTAATAGCGAAGACTCAATATGTTACAGGATGTATGATGCTTGTTAGCAGAAGAGCTATAGAACTTGCAGGATTAATGGACGAAAAATATTTTTTATATTATGAAGAAACTGATTGGAATATAAAAATAAAGAGTAAAGGATTTAAAATTGTATATACACCGTATGCAAAAATATATCATAAAGTATCTTCGTCAACTAAGCAAATAAATAATGTAGTTGGCTATTATTATGATAGAAATAGAAATTATCTTATAACAAAAAATTTTAGATTATTAAATAAAATATTTATGTATTTTTATATTAGACTTAGATTATTCTTGAAATTTATAAAAGCTATTATAGAAAGAGATAACGAAAAAAAGAAAATTATTAAATATACTTTTTATAGTATTAAGAATAATATTATGGGAGTAGCAAAATTATGAAAGTATGTATGATAACAGGAACATTTCCACCTATAAAATGTGGCGTGGGTGATTATAGTAATATATTATGTAATTATTTAAGTCAAGTTGAAGAAATTAATTTAAGTGTTATAACTACAAAGGGAATAGATAAAAATAATAAATATAAAATTTATGATATAGTTAAAAATTGGGATAATAGTGAATTAAAGAAGATAATAAATAAGATTAATGACATAAATCCTGATATTGTACACATTCAATATCCGACTCTAGCTTATAAGAAAAATATAATGATAAATATGTTACCATATTTTTTGCATAAAAAATATAAGATTATCACTACAATTCATGAATATAGTGACAACAGCACCTTAGGAAAGCTAAGAATATGGCCTAATATATTTTTGTCTGATGCTATAATAGTTGTTGATAAACATTATATATCCGATATAAAAAAAGTAAAGTTTTTAAGAAAAAGAGATTTTTATTATGTAAACATTGGTTCTAATATACCCAAATCTAATATTGACAAAAAAGATAGAGATGTAATAAGAAATGAAATATTAAAAAACAATTGCAATAGAATATTAGGGTATTTCGGATTTATAAATAGAACAAAAGGTATTGAATCTATACTTTATGCCATTAATAATTTAAAAGAGCAAAATAAATTAAAGACTATGTTTTTAATAATTGGAGAATTAAAAAAAGATGATGAATATCACAATTCTATAATTAATTTAATAAATAAACTTGATTTAAATGATTATATTTATATTACAGGCTATCTTAAATCACAAGATGTTGGAAAATATATTAATGCTTCAGATTTTATGGTTTTACCATTTGTAAATGGACTATCAAGTAAAAATGGAAGCTTTCTTGCATCTATACAAGAAGGAAAACATATTGTTACAACAATGAGAAATGGAAGAAAAGTATTTAACGGTTTAAATATTACTTATTTGAATAGCTATGATGATATACAAACTTTAAAAAACATTATAGAATTAAATCAACAAGAAGGTATTAAAAACTATAAAGTTAATTCAGATTTTAAATTTAGCTGGGAAAATATAGTTGAAAAACATATGGAAATATATAGAAATATCATTAAAAATAAGAGAAAGTTATTATAAAATTAGATTTTTTAATCGAATGGGATAATAGATTTGTTAGATATTTTGAGTACATTTTAAATGAAAAAATAGATAAGGTAAATGCTGTCATTACGGGTTAATTTAAATTTTAAGGTGGATTATTATATGTTAAGTAGGCTTAATTTGAAATTAAATAAGGTAGTAAAAAATTTTATATCATTAACTTGTGCAAATATTGTTGGTCAACTTATGATGTTTGTTGCTACTGTATATATAGCACGTTATTTTGGACCTAGTAATTTTGGAATAATAAATTTTTCAAATATTATAGTATCTTATTTTATAACATTGGCTAGTTTTGGATTGCAAACTTTTGGAACTATTGAAATAGCTAGGTCAAATGATAATAATAATTTAAAAATAAATACTATATTGAGCTTAAGGCTAATTTTAGCTTCTATATCATACATATTAATAATTATATTAGTTATATTTATACATAAAAGCATGATTTATAAATTAAATATATTATTCTACGGTTTGACGGTTTTCCCAATTGCTATATATGTGGATTGGATTTTTAATGCTAATGAAGAAATGCAATATAATTCTAGATCTATAATAATTAAGAATCTTATATATTCATTATTAGTAATTATATCAATAATAGTATTAAAGATTAGTAACATATACTATGTAGCTTTATATATGTTTATAGCAACATTATTGAGCAGTGTATATTTAATTAATATAATGAAAAAATATTATAATCTAAAAATTAAATTTATATTTGATATAAAAAGTTATAAATATCTTATAAAAAGTGCATGGCCATTCTTTTTTTCCGGAGTTTTTGCTGCAATAAATTCTAGTATAGCTACATTAATGCTTGGATTTATGAGATCTGATTACGAAATAGGTTTGTATAATTCTGTTTATAAAATAGTAAGTGCATTTATAATGATAGTAGGTATTTTATTTACACCAATATACCCATTATTTGTCAAATATTATAATGATAAAAAATATGATTTGTTGTCAAAATTATTTAATAATATACGAAAATATATATACATAATGATAATACCATTAATAGCTGTATCTTTAGTTTTAAATAAAGAAATTATTATAACTTTATATGGAAATAGATATTTATCGGCGTATAAAATTTTTACTATATTAATGATATATGTTGCAGCATTATATATAAGAGAAATATATGGATATGGATTAAGTGCATGGAATTTACAAAAAAAATATATGAATGTAGTTTTTATATCTTCTACTTATAATATTATTTCAAATTTAATATTTATAAGAAAATGGGGAATTGAGGGTGCTTCTATAAACTTATTAATAAGTGAATTTATAAATCTAATATTAATGTATAAGGCAAGTAGAATTAAGATTAAATTTAAATATGAGAATTATTTTATAATTAAAATAATTTTTAACTCAATAATTATGTGTGTATTTATATACTATTTTAAGCAATTAACGTCTAATGCTGTAATTCTATCTATAATAGGTGTTATAATTTATATTATATTATTATTTATGAGCAAAACTGTTACGATAAGTGAATTGAAGTCAAATTTGTTAACAAAGGAAGAATAAAATGATGAATTTTGTTACCATATTTCCAGAAACAGAAAATGTACATTTAATTAAGGATGTAGGAATGATTCCATATATTATGTATCAAAAATTTGGAATTAATTCTACCATAGTTTGTTATAAAAATGGAGAATATCCTTATTTAAATAATGAAGTTAAAGGTTTAAAAATAGATTTTATAAAAAAATATACAGGTAAATCTATTCTAGATGGAGTAATTTATTTGTTTAAAAATTCAAGAAAAATAGATATTTTACATCTATTTCATTTTTCTAAAAGAACAGCTTTATGGATATATGTATATAAATTTTTAAATAAAAAAGGAAAAGTGTATTTAAAATTAGATGCTGACTATCGCATAAAAAATAGTACTAACCCTTGTTCAAATGGAATAAAAGCTAAACTTAAAAGATTAATTTTTAATAAACTTGATCTTTTAAGTATTGAAACGTTAAATATATATAATTATTTAAGAAATAATTGGAAAGTAAATGTAAAGTATATTCCTAATGGATTCTACGATTATGAAAATAGAGAATTGATTAAATATGATGAAAAAGAAAATATAATATGTACTGTTGGAAGGATAGGAACATATGAAAAAGCTACAGAAGTTTTATTGGAAGGATTTAAGTTAGCTGAAAGTAAAATTGAAAATTGGAAATTAAAAATAGTTGGTCCTATCGAAAATGATTTTAGGAATTATATAAAAAAATTTTATAAAGAAAATCCTCAATTGAAAGAAAAAATAACATTTACAGGACCAATTTATGATAGAAATAAGTTAAATGAAGAATATAGAAAATCAAAAATATTTTGTTTGACATCACGATATGAAAGCTTTGGATTAGTATTTCTAGAAGCAATGAAGAATGGTTGCTATATAATTTCATCAAATGTTGAAGCTGCTAGGGATATAACAGATTCTGAAACTTATGGCAGCATATTTGCAATTGATAATGCTGACGAATTAGGAAATTATTTGGTAAAAAATTGTAATAATGTTAATAAATTAAACAAAAATTGTTATGCAGTACAGGAATATGCATATAATAAATTTTATTGGCCTAATATTTGTAATAAAATACTTAAACAGTTAAATGAAAAATAGATTATACATTAGAATAAAAGGAGAAATTTTATGTTTGGTTTTCTAAAATATTATTTTAAGCTATATTTTTTTAAAAAAAAGTTTAGAGCAATGAATAAACACAATTTTATTAATGCATCCAATATTTTTCCAATTAAGAGTGTGAAAATTGGGAAAATGTCATATGGTCCTATAATAGTTGAAGCATGGAAAAGTAAAAATGAAGGATTAGAAATTGGAAATTTTGTATCTATTGCTTCAAATGTAAGATTTATTTTAGGTGGAAATCATAATTATAGATATTTTTCTACATATCCTTTTAAGGTAATGGCATTAAAAGAGAACACAATTGAAGCTTATTCTAAAGGTAAAATAGTTGTAAAAGATGATGTTTGGATTGGAATGAATTCTATAATTTTAAGTAATGTTACAATAGGACAAGGTGCCATAATAGGTGCAGGAAGTGTTGTTACTAAAGATGTTCCCCCTTATGCAATAGTTTGTGGAAATCCAGCAAAAGTTGTTAAATATAGATTTAATAAAGATACTATAGATAAAATGTTAAAATTAGACTTTAGTAAAATTGATATAAAATTTATTAAAAACAATATAGATTATCTTTATAGCAGTGCAGATGATAATATTATTAATCATTTGGATTTATAGCTTCTACGTTTATTGATGATTTTAATTATGTTAAAAATAATACTAATTTTACTAAATTAACAAGTTATGATAAGCAAATGATAGACAATAATTTTAAGACAAGCAATTATAGTAATAGTCAATATAAAGGAAAAAATCTTATAATTATTCAAGTAGAATCACTTCAGCAGTTTGTAATAAATAGAAAATATAATGGAAAGGAAATAACCCCTAATTTAAATAAACTTATTTCACAGAGTTTATATTTTGATAATTGTTATTATCAAATATCTTTGGGACATACATCTGATGCAGAATTACTTACAAATACTTCTTTATATCCACTAGAAAATAGTTCTGTATATATGACTAAGTATAATAATGAATTTGAGGCGCTTCCAAAGGTAATGGATTCAATGGAATATAATACTTTTGCTGTCCATGGAAATAAAGCTTCGTTTTGGAATAGAAATAGTGTTTACAATAAATATGGATTTAATAAATTTTATTCAGTAGAGAAGTTAAAAAACGATGACATGATAGATATGGGTTTATCAGATAAAAGTCTTTTTAATCAAAATGTTGATATTATTAAGAAAAATAAGAAACCATTTTATGATTTTACTATAACTTTAACCAGCCATTCTCCATTTAAAGTTAACAATGACTTTTGTAATCCAGATATTCTACATTAGCTTATTATAATGCTATAAATTATACAGATAAACAACTTGGAAATTTTATAAACAAAAGTTGCAAACTAGTGGTGTACTGGATAACAGTATTCTTATGATTTATGGTGATCATAATGCTATGACAATAAGTGATAAAGACAATATTGAAAAAACAATTAAAAAAGATTTGAATAAGGATTATCAGTGGCAAGATTATCAAAAAGTACCTTTAATAATGAGATTATCTGATACTAAGATGAAGGGAATAAATCATAATAGTGTTGGAGAAGTTGATGTTATGCCAACAGTATTTGATTTATATGATATAAATGGAATTAAACACTTTGGAAGTAGTGTTCTAGATAATAAAAATCATTTAGTAGTTTTAAGAGATGGCAGTTATGTTTATGGAAGAAATTTTTATGACAAAAAGAATAATACTACTTATAATTTAGATAGCGGAAAAATATTATCCAATGATTTGAAAAAAATAAATGAAGCAAAAAATCAGCTGAATGCATCAGATTATATAATAAGGTATAACTATTTAAAGAATAAATAAAATCTTATTGCTAAAACTTTATTATATTAAATATTGAAATTGAAAAATTTCGTGTAATTAAAAATGAGCTGTCTCAAAATGAATGAACTGCTCCCTGTCAAATAGACAGCGGAAAAAATAAATGCATAGCATTTTTCTAGGATCTGGCGGTTTGCAAAAAAATTATGGGATAATGGACAAAATACTAATGATATAGCTAATTTATTAGCAAATATTAAATTAATTTTATATATCATATACATATAGGAGATGATTTTGTTGGAAATAGCAAATAAATTTAAGGCAAAAGAAACTCAAAGAATTGAATATTTTGATGTTCTACGTGTCATAGCAATGCTTGCAGTTATATTAAATCATTCATTTGGACATTTTAGTGTAGATGAATATTTAAAATATCAAGGTACATTGCTTTGGCACATAGATAATATTTTAAATACTTTCACTAGGTTCAACGTTCCTATTTTTTTTATGATATCAGGAGCTTTGTTATTGAAAAATGATAAAAATATTTCATTAAAATATCTGTTCAAAAAAAGAATACCAAGAGTTCTTATACCATTTTTAGTATGGAATATAATTTATATTATTGCATATTGTCGTGTTAAAGGTGGACATTCTATTATTAGAGAGTTTATTGCTTCAATATTTTCAACAAGAGGATATGCAGAACATTTGTGGTATTTATATGCATTAATTGCTATTTATTTAATATTACCAATTGTTAGGTGCTTTATTTCTAGAACTAATAAAGCTCTTATTAATTATGCACTCTTGATTTGGACATTTTTCAGTATTTTTATGCCTTTTATTCATCAATTTATACCAAAAGTACAATTTGCTAATTATGCAGATTTAAATATTCTTGCGGGATATCTTGGATATTTCATTCTAGGATATAAATTAGCAAATAGTAAAAGAACTTTTAATACAATTAGTTTAGTTATTCTCTTTATTATAGGATGGATGATAACTGCAATAGGTGGATATGAATATCAAAATTTATTAGGAAATAAAAATATTTTTTTCCAAGACTTTTTAACTCCAAATGTAGTTGTTATGTCAATTACTTTATTTATTTTTATTAAGCAATTATTACAAAAGCATAAATTATCAGCAAAAATTAAACCTATTATTTTAAATCTTTCGTATTTATCATTTGGGATTTATTTAGTACATTTTTTATTTAGAAATGTTGGATTAATTATTTTTCAAAAATATCCTGTAAATCCATACTTGTATTTAATTATTTCTCCTGTATTTGTTTTCATAATGTCGTATATAACTATATGTATTGCGTCAAAAATTAAAGTCCTTAGTTTTTGTATTACAGGTAATAAATATAAAAAAATTCATAATTGAGTATTAGAACGAAAATACTATCGAGTGATGGATGCTTTGTAGGTAATTTAAATTTTGGAGTAAAATTAAAGATATGTATTTTATCTTAGATTAATATACAAAAAACAAAGTAAGATTATAGAATAAACAAGTTATGGCGATTCTAACAAATGGCTATAACTTGTTTATTTTCCAGATATACATCGGGTAATTCACCACTTACGTTATTAGTTAACCTTTATACCAGAAAGTTGATATCCAGAAAACTCTTCATTATACATAAATGTGTAGGTGTAGTGAAATGTCTTGGTGCTAGGTTCTGTGCTGTCCTTTTGATATATATTATAAACTTCTTCTGTACTTACAGTTCCTGACCTTTTATCATCACTTATGTTGTAAGAAGTTACGTTGAAAGATTTTATATCTTCCTTTATGCCCTTTTCATAAGTAGTTGCAACATAACTTTTTTGCTCATTGTAAAGGGAGCTTCCAGGATACAGGTAATTTTCAATTATTTCAAAATCACCGCTGTTTACAGCTTCTGTAAAATAATATGTATACCAGTATATTAAATTCCTCATTTTATACTGATCCATTGCCATGTTATTTTCAGACTGGGTAAAATCGAGTTTTGCGTAATTATCACCTGGTTTTACTACATAATCACTGCTTCTTAACTTTTGACCATTTACAGAAGCAACGCCATATATAACTGAATTACTAGAAAGTGGTCCAAAATTAGTTGCATCTTTTGCTTTGATTCCAGTGTCCTTATTGTTCAAAAATATCTCTGCATTTTCATAGTCGCTATTTATATTCACATAAGAAAGATCTGTAAACACTTCTACATTTACGCTATCCTCATTTGAGTTTATAAAGTCTATATCACGGGATTCATTTAAAGCTTGAAAGCTATTTTTATAATTTGCATTAAGTTTATATTTCCCCGGAATAAAAGGTCCAAGCTGTTTAGAAAAATTCTTTGAATCACTCTTTGCTATTTGAGTACCATTTAAAGAAAATTCTACATCTTTTGCTCCTGTTCTTACTGATATAAAAGAAGGCTTTATTGCTAATTTATAATTTTTAAAAAACAAATACTTTTTTCCTGTATAAACTATATCAAATTTTGCCTTTGAATCAAAAATTTCATTTGAGTTAGCTGCTTCATTATTTAACTGACTTACAACTTTATTTAAATAAGAAGGATTGTCCTTAAAATAAGTAATCAGAGGTTGTACACTGTTTTCATCTATTTTTAACCTGCTGTCAGTACAATAAAGCATATCAACTAATTGTGCTTTATTATCCGATGAAATTGCTTTTTGAAATTTTGAAACCACATCAGAAGGTTTGCTCATTGAATTGCCTATTAAAAAAAATACAATTAAAAAAGCGAATAAAACTCCTGCTATTGAAATTCCTATTACCTTTTTTGAAGAAGTTAATTTTCTCCTAATTTTATCAAAAATATCATCATCCAGTGGTTCATCATCAAATTCCTCTTCAAATTCAGAATCAGTACTTTTTGAATTTATAAGTTTGGTATTAATTCTTTGAGTGTCTTCTACACTCTTGCTATCCTTTTGTTCTTTTACTTGTCCACCACATTTTTGTCCGCATTTTGGACAGAACATATCAGTATCTTCCAATTTATTTCCGCATTTAACACAAAATTTCAATTTATTAATGCCCCCTTATACTTGATCTTAGAATTAATTTTTATTTTATGAATAATATATTAACATAGGTTAATGCTTTATTCTACAAAATTTTCAAAAAATATAATCCCCTTAACATCATCATAATTAAGGGGATTTAATATTATTATTTATGTTTAAAAGTTATTAAGCTTTTGATTATGGCGTCCTCTTGCTTTTGTGTTATTGTGCCATTATTCACAAGAGTGTCAAATTTATGTTTAAAAAATACAGTTAAATTATTGATATGTTCCTTCCTGCAAGCAATAAATGAATTTTGTACTGCTGTCTTTTGTTTCTCATTTATGATCTTTTTATTTACAAGGGCATCAAGCTCATTGTTAAAAGAAGTTTTAAATTTTTTACCCTGTTTTTTTGAAGATAAAAATGCTTTTTTAATGGAAGTTTCCTGATTGCTCGTTATAGTTCCATTTTTAACAAGAGCATCTAAATTATTTCTTGAACATTTATGATTCTTTTTCATAAATTCGTGGAATTCATCGGATTTTATTAAATTTAGTGCAGCATTTTCTTGCTTTTCAGTTATAACACCATCATGTACCAGTTTATCAAGACGTGGCTTGTAATCATGATGTCTGTGATTATTGTTTTTAAATGTAGTTTCACTGATTGTAGAGCTAATCTTGACTGATGAAGCATGCACAATCGTGAAATTCATATTTAATGAAGTTAAAATAGTTAAAGCAGCTATTATTTTAATATTTCTTTTTAACATTTTATTTTCCTCCCGAAATAGATTTACTTATAGTTTGCCAATTTAGGCGATAATTATAATATTAATTTTCAGAAGAATTTCTAACTGTGGATTGATTGATTTTAATAGTTGCTCTAAATATCATGGTATGATAAACTATCTACATACAATTTAATATAGTTGTGTGTGGGCCACTGGTATTGCTATCCCTTTTAGGAGGGAGGTGATACATATGTACGAAATGTTTATAGTAGTTTTTGCTGCTCTATCATTTTTGGTAGCTTTGATAAATTTAGTTATCGTACTTATAGATAAAATAAAAAAGTAGCCCACCGATGCAATGGTTATGGCTACTTTTTTAAATAATTAATTAGCTAAGCTAGTTGCCTGAATAACTATAATTGTATACTACAGGGTGCTACAACACCCTGTTTTTATTATTTCAATTTGTTAATTTAATTATACAGTATCTATTGTTAAAGTCAATAAGGAAGTATTCTATAAGCGAATGTAGTATGATATAATAATATTATTAATATAATGTAGGTGATTAAATGGGCGAGTTAACTAGATTTGATAATGTAAGAATATATATGAATTATATGGATACTGATAGGCATCAGGAACCACAATTTCATATAGAATTGTCTGATGGAAAAGAAGCGTCCATTTCAATAGCGACAGGGAAGATATTAGCAGGCAGAATTGATAATAGAACTCATAAAATAATTACTGCTTGGATTCTTATCCATAAGGAAGAATTATGGGATAGATGGAATAAAGCAGTTTCAGGAAAAAACTTTGAAAAAATACCACCTAAAATAAATTTATAAAGAGGTGTTATAATGAATAAAATGAGTCCAAAAGTTATTGAGGTTAATGTTCTTAAAGATTACAAATTGTTATTAAAATTTGAAACAAATGAACAAAAAATATTTGATGTTAAACCATATCTTCAATATGAGGTTTTTAAGCCTATAAATAATTTAAATGAATTTAAAAAAATATATATTGAGTTTGGAACAGTATGTTGGGAATGTGGAGCTGATTTGAGCAGGGACACTCTGTATATTAAAAGTTATGAATATGATAAGGCAATTGAAATATAGCAATTGATATTGGATATGTAAAGAAGGTAGTAAACAGGGTAGAGTGATTTACCCTGTTTTTTATGTTGAGGGGAAGTATAAATAATGCTTTTACTTAGAGTTTAAGCATTGTATAATAATACTATATTTAAATTTATTTTAATAGTCATACTTATTTGAAAGGTGATATTCATGAAAACTTATCTAGTAACAGGAGGAGCAGGTTTTATAGGCTCTAATTTTATTCATTACATGTTTAAAAAGCATGAGAATATAAAAATTATAAATTATGATAAATTAACTTATGCAGGAAATCTTGAAAATCTAAAATCTGTAGAGAACAACTCTAATTATCTCTTTATACAGGGAGATATATGTGATAAGGACAAACTACAGCAGGTATTTGAAAAGCATGACATAGACTATGTGGTTAACTTTGCAGCAGAGTCTCATGTGGACAGGAGTATAAGGGAGCCTGAAACCTTTGTGAAGACCAATGTCTTGGGTACTGTAACTCTTTTAAATGCTGCAAAAAATGATTGGATTTTAGGAGATGGTTTTAAAAGTGGAAAGAAATATCTTCAGGTTTCCACAGATGAGGTGTATGGCTCACTTGGAAAAGATGGATATTTTACAGAGAAAACTCCACTTGATTCTCACAGTCCTTATTCCTCCAGCAAGGCTTCTGCAGATTTAATGGTGAAGGCATATTATGATACATACAAAATGCCATTAAATATTACAAGGTGTTCCAACAATTACGGAGCTTATCAATTTCCCGAGAAATTAATACCTCTTATTATAAATAATTGTCTTAATAAAAGAGAACTTCCTATATATGGAGATGGACTTAATATAAGAGACTGGCTCTATGTAGAGGATCACTGCAAGGCTATAGACATGGTTATGGAAAATGGAAAAGTTGGACAAGTATACAATATAGGCGGCCATAATGAGAGAACAAACATACATATAGTGAAAACAATAATTTCTTATATACATGACAATGTGGATTCCTCTGTTGATGAAAGTCTTATAAGATATGTTGAAGACAGAAAAGGACATGACAGGAGATATGGCATTGACCCTGAAAAGATCAAAACTGAGCTTGGCTGGTATCCTGAGACCAGGTTTGAAGATGGAATAATAAAGACTATAAAATGGTACCTGGATAATAAAGACTGGATGGAGAATGTAACCAGCGGAGATTATCAGAACTACTACAAAAAGATGTACTTATAAAAAAGGGGTGTAACCAATGCGAAAAGGCATAATACTGGCAGGTGGTTCTGGTACAAGACTTTACCCGATGACCAAGGCAATATCCAAGCAAATCATACCGATATATGACAAGCCAATGATTTACTATCCATTGTCTGTTCTCATGCTTGCGGGGATACGTGATATTCTAATTATTTCCACTCCGAGAGATATAGATACTTTCAAAGAGCTTTTTGGTGATGGAAGCCAGCTTGGACTTAATTTTGAGTATAAAATTCAATATGAACCGGGGGGACTTGCAGAGGCTTTTATAGTTGGGGAAAAGTTTATAGGCAAGGATGATGTGGCGCTTGTACTTGGAGATAATGTGTTTCATGGATATGGTTTTACGGAGAGACTTGAAACTGCTTCAAACAATCATGATTGTTCGACAATATTTGGATACCATGTGAGTGATCCAAAAGCTTTTGGTGTAGTGGAATTTGACAGTGATTTCAATGTAATTTCCATAGAGGAAAAGCCATCAAATCCAAAATCCAATTATGCAGTGCCGGGACTATATTTTTATACCAATGATGTAGTAGAAATTGCAAAGAATATCAAGCCTTCGGCAAGGGGAGAGCTTGAAATTACGGATGTAAACAATGAATATTTAAAGAGAAGGAAGCTCAAAGTAGAGTTGTTTGGACGTGGAATGGCATGGCTTGATACAGGGACTGCAGCCGGACTTTTAAATGCAGCAAATTTTGTAGAAGCTGTTCAGACAAGGCAGGGGCTTTATGTCGCTTGTATAGAGGAAATTGCATATAGAAAAGGGTACATAAATGATGCCCAGCTTTTAAAACTTGCTGAACCACTCAAAAAAGTTGATTATGGAAAATATATTTTGAGTTTGATTAATACATCTAAGAGGAAGTGATTTTATTGAAAATATTGATTACGGGAGCTGGAGGACAACTTGCTTCACAACTCCGCAGTATTCTTGAGAGTGGCAAGTCTGAGCTTGGAGCTCTTGATAAGATTTATTCAGGTTCTGAAATTAAGTATGTAACGAGAGAAGAACTTGATATATCAAGGATAAATGATGTTATTGATTTTGTCCGGGAATATGAGCCTGATATTATAATAAATTGTGCGGCTTATACAAATGTTGATAAATGTGAAACCGATTTTGAAAATGCTTTTAAAGTAAATTCAATCGGTTCAAGAAATCTTGCCATAGCTGCTGAAAATGTTAAGGCAAAACTAATACATATTTCGACAGACTATGTTTTTGGCGGCAAAGGTTCTATTCCATTTAGAGAATATGATCTGCCTGCTCCTGTAAGTGTTTATGGCAAGACAAAGCTTTTAGGGGAGCAGTATGTGAGAGAAAATTGCAGCAGATATTTTATAGTAAGGACAGCCTGGCTTTATGGCTTATATGGGAAGAACTTTGTGTATACTATACTCAAAGCTGCAAAGGAAAAAGGACATCTGGATGTGGTAAATGACCAGAGAGGCAATCCAACTAATGCAGAGGATTTAGCCTACCATATTTTAAAGTTGCCACTTACAAATGAATATGGGATATACCACTGTACTGGAAAAGGGGAGTGCAGCTGGTACGATTTTGCGTCAAAAATTGTAGAATATGCAGGTATAGCTTGCAGCGTGTCTCCTATGACTTCTGAAAAACTTAACAGGGCAGCTAAAAGGCCGGAATTTTCATCGCTTGATAATATGATGCTAAGGTGTACTGTTGGTGATGATATGAGGCAGTGGCAGGATGCACTAAAATCATTTATTGAAAAACAGTTAAACTAATTGTTGTAAGGAAGGAATTGATTAAAACGGGTAAATTTAAATTTAATAAAACGAATATTAAAGGTGTATATATAATAGAAATAGGTGTTTTCGGAGATAACAGGGGTTATTTCATGGAAACTTATAATTATAATGATTTTAAAGAAGCTGGACTTGATATGGTTTTTGTTCAGGACAACCAGTCCAAATCTAAAAAGGGAGTGCTCAGGGGGCTTCATTTCCAGAGAGAATATTCACAGGGTAAACTGGTTAGAGTTGTAAAAGGTGAAGTTTTTGATGTGGCTGTTGATTTAAGAAAAGGTTCTGAAACCTATGGCAAATGGGTAGGGGTTACTTTATCAGAAGAAAACAAGAAACAGTTTTACATACCGGAAGGTTTTGCACATGGATTTTTAGTACTTTCAGATGAAGCTGAGTTTTGCTACAAATGTACAGATTTCTACCATCCTGAAGTTGAAGGCGGTCTTATCTGGAATGATCCTGATATAAATGTAAAATGGCCGCTTGATGGCATAGATAATATTATCTTTTCTGGAAAGGACAAATTGTGGCCTAAGCTTAAAGATTCAAAAATATCGTTTTAATTATGGAACTGTCGCACTAAGAATAAACCTAACAACATATTGTATGTAAATTTATTAATGCGACAGCCCCTTTTAAGCTATGTTATTGCCACTCATTATATGGTTTTACAGCCTTAACTTCTACAATATTTTGATAAGATGATAGGAATGGTATTCTCAGACCATATACTTTAATTTCATATTTTCTGTTGATTCTTAATCCACCATAAATATCCAAAGAGTTAAATTTAAATTCCAATAAACTGTTTGTATCCTTAAAAACCCTTACGGTACCGTCATTTAGCTGTGCATAAATTAAATATAAATTTTTTTTATCAGATTTATGTTCTATTTGTTTACTTGAAATGATTACTGTGTAAGTATTCCTAAATAAATGCGGCTGAAGCATGATTACAATTGCTAGTATAATAATACAAACTAGTACTGTTCTAATCTTATATTTTAAAGTTTTATTTTTCATCATAAAAATCTCTTAATTGATAATATTAGTCTAGTATATATTTACTAGTCTTTTTTGTATATTATTACTTAAGGAGGAAATTAAAAATAATAAAAAACAGTTGACTTATTTAAACGTTTACTATACAATAGAATTAAGAAGAAGGATAGAACTTCTTCTGGCAGCCCTAACTCACGAAAAGTACTTAAGAAAGTGTTTTAAGGAAATAAAAAGTCTAAGTGAATCAGATATTAATACACTTATTTTAAAAAAGTAAATATAATTTAATATTCACTGAAGTAAGTTATAAAAAGATATCTAAGGGAATGCTTATGAAAGTTTGATTTATGAAAATGTTCAAGAAAAACGAATAACATTTACAAGTCCCATGAAATGAGCAAGTTGGTTTTACAATTAAATCATTTGTTAGATGGTTAATTATTAAGTATAGAATAAATTTTTATGGTGTATTAATACATTGTAGAAGGTAATTGAAGAAGGGTGATCAATATTCAAGTAGAAACAGGGTACTCAAATGAGTTAGGTGTTGCTTAACCACCAATTAGTTTATATTATAGCTAATTGGTGGTTTTAATTTTACAATATAAAAGAACAAGTGTTTGTATAAAATTATCCCTATATGAAAATAATAAAGATAGAAATAAAAATAAAATTTTCTGGAAAGGGATAACTAAAATGGACTATAATAAATATGAGGACACAGTATTTAAAAAAGCTATGGAGATATTTCAGCAGAGTGCAGTTGATTTTTTCAATATAAACACAAAAATAATAGCTCCTGCTGAAATAGAAATAAAAAACATAGAAATAAAAACAAAATATATGGATTACTTGTTTTATACAGAAGACGGTAACTATCTTCACTTTGAATTTCAAACTACAAATAAAAAAGACGATATTAAAAGATTTCTTTACTATGATGCTTCATTATTCTATAGGGAAAAGAGGAAAATAAGAACTATTGTAATATATTCCTCAGATATAGAAAATTCAGATGAATGTGTAGATGCAGGAACCATAAAGTATAGAGTAGAGCCATTTTATATGAAAAATATAAATGGCGATGAAAAACTAGAATATTTAAACAATAAGATATGTAATAAAGAAAAATTAACTAAAGATGATATATTAAGCATAACATTTTTGCCGCTTATGAATGGTGAAGGGAGTAAAAGTGAAAGAGCAATAAAAAGTTTAGATTTAGCAGAAAATATAAAAGATAGACAGTCTAGACTAGATTGCATGAGCATGCTTTATGTATTATTGGATAAGTTTGGAGATTTATCCATCAAGAAAAAATTAAAGGAGAGGATTTCTATGACTGAGATAGGAAGAATGATAAGAGATGAAGGTAGAGAAGAAGGTAGATCAGAGGGAAAATCAGAATTAATTATAAAACAATTGATAAAGAAATTTAAAAAATTACCTGATGGCTATGCTGAAAAAATAAAGACACTTTCAAGTGATAGTCTTGAAGTTATTGCTACAGATATATTTGATATGGATAGTATAGAAGATTTAGAAAAATATTTTTAATATATTAATGAGGGTGTAGATGCAATGCAAAAGAAAAAAGTGAGACCATTTAAAGAAGCATTGGCTGATATGCAGAATTGTATTTTATAGTGCTAATGATGAAAGTAAAACAATTACTATTATTAGAATATTATACAACAGGAGAGATTGGCTAAATCTATTATAGATAAAATTATTAATATGGAAATTTTAATTTTTATGGTGTATTAATACATTGTAGAAGGTAATTGAAGAAGGGTGATCAATATTCAAGTAGAAACAGGGTACTCAAATGAGTTAGGTGTTGCTTAACCACCAATTAGTTTATATTATAGCTAATTGGTGGTTTTAATTTTATATTAATATTTTACTGGCTTCAATTGAGTGTATTGCCATGGCTATCTTTTCCTCATTTTGTACGAGGGCGAAACGTACGAAGCCTTCTCCATGTTTACCAAAGCTGCTGCCAGGTACTACAATAACTCCAGTCTTGTCCATAAGATCGAAGGTAAATTGCAGGGAGGATTTATATTTTTTAGGAATAGCAGCCCATACAAACATACTGCCTCCAGTGCTATCAATATTCCAGCCAATTTTAGATAATCCTTCAATTAACAGATCTCTTCTTTTTTTGTAAGTATTTTTTACAAATTGAACATAGTCCTGTGGACCGTTTAAAGCTGCAGCAGCGGCTTTTTGAAATGGAAGAAACATGCCGTAGTCAACATGGGATTTTAATATCCTTAGCTGATTTATAACGTCCTTATTGCCAACAGCAAAGGCAATTCTGCAACCAGGTATGCTGTAAGTCTTTGATAGAGAATTGAATTCAATTCCAATATCTTTAGCTCCGGGTATGGATAGAAAACTGTCTCCTGTGGTGCCATCAAATACAAGTTCACTGTATGCATTGTCATGAAGTACTATTATATTGTACTTTTTTGCAAATGCAACAAGCCTTATGTAAAAATCCCTTGGAGCTGTGGCGGTAGTTGGATTATTTGGATATGATATTACCATGAGTTTTGCTTTTTTTGCTGTCTCCTCATCTATTGCATCAAAATCGACAAGATAATTGTTTTCTTTTAACAGGGGCATTTTAACTATTTTTGCACCAGCAAGATAGGGGCCTACAGTAAAAATAGGATATCCTGGATCAGGTGTTAATACTATATCACCAGCATCTATAAGAGACAGCGATAATTCTGCAAAACCACTTTGAGATCCAAGAAGAGAGACTATTTCATCATTTTTGAGTTTTACTCCATATCGTCTATCATACCAATTTTTTACTGAATTTGTCAATTCACTTGTATCGTTTACAGCGTATATGTAATTTTCTATTTTCCCCGATTCCTCTACCAGTGTTTTAACAATATGAGGTGCAGGTGGTATGTCTGGAGTACCAATGCTAAAGTCAATTACTTCTCTACCTTCAGATATAAGCTTGTCCTTTCTATAGTTGAGTTGTGAAAATATAGAAGAAGCAAGCTTTTCCATTTTTTTAGAAAAAATCATTTTAAACCTCCTTAGTTTTATTATTTATTACATTATATCACTAAGGAGGATGTGTTACTGTTTTTTCTATTCTATGTCAAATACTTTGTCTAATCTGGTCATTTTAAAAATTTTCATGACCTGGTCATTGACAGAATGAAGTTTGAAGGTGCCATTTACATTTTTGCACTTTTTGTAAGCTGATACTAAGACTCCAAGGCCTGTGCTGTCAATAAAAGTACATTTGCTGAAATCAAGTACAAAACTTTTTTCATTTTTATCTAATAAGTAATCAAGTTTTTTTCTAAGCTCGTCAGCCTCATCAACAGCAAAATTTTCTGGTATTTCAATATTTAATTCACTCATTTAGATCACCCACCTTAAATTTTAAATTTTTCTACAAGATTGTTTAGTGATTCTGCAAGAGCACTTGTTTCCTCTGCACTTGCTGTCACATTTTCAATTGCTGAATTTTGTTCTTCAGTAGATGCAGCAACTTCTTCACTGCTAGCTGCATTATCTTCAGTTATAGTTGCTACTTTATTGATAAGACCTATTATTTTATCGGAAGTAGCTACTTCATTTTTTGTAACATCTGCTATTTGTTCTATATCACTTGCTATTAAATTTACTGCATCTATAATACTGACAAAGGACTTGTCTGTATTTTTTACTATGACTACTCCATCTTCTACAGCACCTTTGCTTGAAGACATATTTTCTACAGCCCTGTCTATTTCAGCTACCATTTCATTTATTAATGAGGATATTTCATTTGCACCTACATTAGTTTGTTCTGAAAGCTTACGAACTTCATCAGCAACTACGGTAAAGCCTTTTCCATGCTCACCAGCCCTTGCTGCTTCAATAGCTGCATTTAATGCTAGCAAATTGGTTTGAGATGAAATATCATTTATGGTATCAATAATCCCACTGACTTTCTTTGAAAGCTCCTGTAATACTTTAAGTGTATTCTCTGTCTTATTTGATGATTTACGAATATTTTCAATAGCAGAGACTGTTTTTTCAATTTTACTTCTTCCTTCTTCTGCCGTATCCATAGTATTATCAGAATTTTTTTTGGCTGTAAGAGCCCTGCTTTGAGATATTTGAACAAGGCTTGAAAGTTGAACAAGAACCTGTGATACTTCTACAATTGAATCATTTTGAGTTTCAGAATCCTTTGCAACTCTTTGTATAGTTTTACTTATCTGTTCAGTAGATGAACTTATCTCTTCATTGGAAGTAGCTAATTCTTGTGAAGCAGAAGCCAGGTTTTCAGAACTATTTTTAACGTCAAGTATTGTATTTTGCTGATGTTCAAGCATCTTATTAAAATATTCACCCAAGGTTTGTATTTCATCCTGTGTATTTATTTTAGATTTTACTGTTAAATCACCATTACCAGCTTGCTCCATTAAAGCTTCTAAGTTCTTAATAGGATTTATTATATTTCTATTAGAAAGTTTATATGCTAAAAGTACTGCAATTAATATGGATAATATAGAAATTATAATTGTAAAATTTCTAATATCTATAGCGGAAGACATATATTTGTTATAGTCAGCTCCTACTGCTATAATCCAATTATTGTTTGAAACAAACTTCCCAAATTTGCGGACTCCATCATAAGTGTAGTAGCCCTCAGAACTTCCATTTGATTTAGCCTTATTTATTAAAGCTTTCAGCTGGTCATTATTGCTGTTTAAAATATTTTCTTTGAATATTTTGCTGGTGCTTGGATGAGAGATAACAAGTCCATCTTTATTAACCATATATGAATATCCATAGTTGCTTATTTTGATATTGGACACTACATTGGAAATACTATCAAAGGACATAATTCCGACTATTGCACCTACAACTTTATTATTAATTTTTAAAGGATATGCAACTCCTACTATTGGTTTGCCGGTAATTCTTGATATCAAGACAGTTTTTTTATGTGCACCTGGAGTACCTTTTAGGGCATCCATGACAAAGTCTCTATCACTATAGTCAACATTGTAATTTTCACTTGAGTTGCTTACAATTCCTTTAGCTGATGTATTTGCTATAGACAAAGTTTCTACTATATTGCTGTTTTCTTTCTGTATTTTTTGTAAATAGTTATAAACATCAGCAGTATAGCTATTATCGCCTGAAGCAACTTTTGCCATTCTTTCGTCAGAACTTAAAATTTTAATATATTTATCTGTCGAATCTATGGTTGAATTTATACTTTTGACAGTTTGGTTGGTAGTTTCTCTTAATTGAAGTTCTGTTGAATTTTGTAGTGCTCTGGATGCCATAGTATAAGAAAAAATTCCTAAAATGACAAGCGGAACTGCTATAAATACAAAAAACATCAGTCCCAATTTATTCTTTAAACTTGTTTTCATTAAAATACCTCCAAATTAAAGTTTATATATTGTTGTGATTTATGAAGCCAGAGATTTTTGTATAATTAGAGTGTTTTGTTTTAATTTAACATTATCTGAAAGATTTTTAATAAGAAATAATCCTCTTCCTTCATTTTTTAATATGTTTTTATCATTCAATTCCTCATTAATTTTTACATTTTTAAGTCCGGTTCCACAATCTTTAATTTCAAATTTTACATTGGAACCATCGTAATAATATTTTAAATAAATAGGCTTGTTCACGTTCATTTTATTACCATGTTTAAAAGCATTTGTTAGAGCTTCCGTAAGTATTAACCTAATATCAAAATCATTATTAGCTGCATTCAATTCTGTGATAATTTCGTCTATAGTTTGTTTGTATTTAGATAATCCATAAAGGATAAATTCCTTATTTTTCATTCACAGTCCTCCAAAGTTATTTGATTTCTAGTGCAATTATTGTGCTGTCATCTTTTAAAGCATCACCGTCATTAATTGTGTTGTTTAAAGTATTTTTTAAATAGGTTATAAATTCAGGGATTGTATGTGATTTAAGATAATTTTGCTTGAGTTCATTATCATCAAATATGAATTCCAATCCATCAGTAGGAAAATAAAATTTATCACCTTCTTCAAAGTGGATTGTTTTCTCATCAAATATTCCGTTTTCGAACATACCTAAAAAAGGTCCCTTTACAATAATCTCTTCTGCAGAATGCTTGCTTCTCTGGAACATAAATTGATTTATTCCTGCACCTATTATTTTTGCTTTATTTTCTTTAAAATCCAGACTAAAACAACAAGCTGCAATATAATGATTATCACCTAAATAATCGACAATTTTTTTATTTAAAAATTTAACTATTTGGGAAGGAGTATCACTGATTAGGATTGCTTCACGAAATAGAACAAAAAATGCTGATACGTTAAGTGCTGCCCTGATACCTTTACCGCTGACATCCCCAATTATTCCAATCACCAAGTCTTGATTGACTTTGTAAAGCTTGAAAAAATCTCCACTTACGGTTCTAGCTGGCATGTAAAGACTCTCCATTTCAAGTTTTTCAGGAAAAGGAGATGTACCTTCGATATATTTTTGTTGAAATTTAGCAGCTTCATTCAAATTTTTTTTCATCTGAGTAATGTTTCTAATAATTGCCTGAATTGCAGGACTACCTATGTAAGTTAGATAGCTTGAGGATATCTCAACTTCAACTATGCTATTATCATAACGTACAATTTTATAATCAAAAATAGCTTTTGATTTTTTTTCTTTTAGATGTTTTTTTATTCTTTTACGAGCTATTTTTGCAAATTGTGGATGTATATATTTGTATATACTGTTTCCCATAATTTCAGTACAATCGCTGCCTAATAATGTGCAAGCTTTATTATTTGCTAAAACAATTTTATTATCTACTATGATAACAATTGCCTCTGGAGAAAGATCAATGATTTTACGATATCTTTCCTCACTTTCTTTAAGGGTATTTACAAGAATGTTAATTGTAGTAATATCTTTTAAATTTTCAACAACGAACATTACCTCTTTTGAACTATTTAACACAGGGTTATAAGTACATTCCACAAATTTATTTAATTCTGGAATATACTTTTTATATCTTATAACTTTTTTGGTTTTAATGGCTTTTTCGATGCCGCAGCCTTTACAAAGCTCTTTTTTATTTAACATTTCAAAACATTTTTTATTTCTAATCTGCTCAGGATTTTTTTTATAGAAATTATATGCAGCATCGTTTAGAAATAAAATTGTCTTATCTAGGTCAAATACTCCTATTATATCAGCAATATCTTTTAAAACATTTTTTAAAACATTTAAATTATAAGTTTTATCATCAAGCATTTTTAAAATAAAGCTCACTTTCCTTCAATTCATATAAATTATTCTGTATATAAAGTGTTTATTCTAATAATACAACATATTAAAAAAATTTTAAAGTTTTAAGTAATTGTCTGGAATTGTACTATTTTTATGGAAAAATGTATAAAATATTTCCTTTTGTAAATGATAATAATAACAAAAATACTAAGAAATGCGGAGATTTGTATATGTATATTTACTATGGAATTATTATATTTATTTTTGGAACTATAATTGGAAGTTTTTTGAATGTATGTATATATAGAATACCGCTGCAGGAATCTGTTGTATATACACCTTCTCACTGCACAAGCTGTGGAAGAAAAATTAAATGGTATGATTTAATTCCTGTAGCAAGTTACATTGTTTTGAAAGGAAAATGCAGATATTGTGGAGAGAAGATATCTAAAAAATACCCTATTGTGGAATTTGTTACTGGTATTTTATATCTCATGCTTTACGTTAAATTTGGAATTAGCATAAGTATTGTAAAATACATAACATTTATAAGTATTTTGATTGTGGTAGGTATAATAGATTTTAATACGACAAATGTTTATTTTGAAACTACAATAGTGGGTTTAATTTCATCTATTATATTTTTAGCATCATATTATTATATCGGGTTTCCTGTAAAGACATATGTTTATGGAGGTATATTAGGCGGAGGGCTTTTGTCGCTAATTATTGTCATAACAAAAGGTGGAATGGGATGGGGTGATATGGAGATCTGCTTTGTATGTGGAATGTTCCTCGGGCTTGAGCTTACTTTTGTCATGTTGTTTTTATCTTTTGTTATAGGAGCAATTGCAGCTGTAATACTTATTTTATCAGGTAAAAAATCAAGAAAAGATTATATACCTTTTGGACCATTTATTGCGGCGGCATCTGTTATAACGGTGCTGTTAGGTCAGAATATCTTAAACTGGTATTTATAATATTTTGGAATTATAAATTTAAAAAATTCTTCATATATTAAATACTGCAGTCTGTTATAATAAATTGTATTATATGTTTCTAACAAAATTAAAGAAGCATAATTAGTATGCGGAGGGATTTAATATGAAATTTAACTTTAGAAAAAAAGATTATTATATATGTCCATATTGTTTTTCAAAGCACGATTTAAATGAAGTTAATTTTCTTTGTGCAAATGATCCGGAAGTTTGCAGCAATGCTAAAAATCGTATACCAATTAAACCTAGAATTGATGATAATAAGAATAAAATGCTGGATCTTGTATTTTGTAATGAATGTGGTAAGGAAACAAACATAAAAATATGTCCAAGTTGCAAGTCGGAGCTCCCTAATTCGATTGGAGAATATGACAATTTGATTTTTACAGTAGTGGGTGACAGAGGAGCAGGTAAAAGTCATTATATTGCAGTTTTGATTAATAAATTGATGAATGAAATATCTTCAAATTTTAATTATAGTTTTTCAGCAGCTAACGATGAAACGATAAGCAAATACAGGAGAGATTTTTTCAATGCTATTTTTAGGAAAGGTGAAACAATAGATTCCACACGATCTGCAAAAATAGAACCATGTGTAAAACAACCTCTTATATATAACTTTACCTTTAAGGGGAACAACATAATTGAAAGTTTTGTAAAAAGCAAGCTGAAAAATAATGCTGCAACTATTGCTTTCTTTGATACATCCGGGGAGGATCTTAATTCTGAAGAAGCTATGAAAACTTTTGACAAATATATATATAGTTCATCAGGAATAATATTTTTGATTGATCCACTTCAAATGAGAAGTGTAAGGCAGAAGCTTTCCAAGGATATTGAGGCTGTGGATGAAGATAGAGAGATAGAGGATTTACTGTCAAGAACGGTAAATCTCATTAGAAAAGGGAACGGTATAAAAATTGATAAACCTATAGACATACCTGTGGCAGTAGCTCTGTCAAAAATTGATACAATCAAGCCGCTTATAGATCAGTCAAAATTTATAAATTATTCTGGCGGACGTGTCAACAAAGGATATTTTGATTTGTCTGATTTTGAAGATATAAGTGAGACGGTGGAAGCTTTACTTAGAAGCTGGGGTGGTGAAAATTTTGTAAATCAGCTCAATTCTAATTTTAAGAATCATGCTTATTTTGCATTGACTGCCCTTGGTTCTTCTCCATGTGATAATAGAATTTCAGAAATTACACCACATAGGGTGGAAGATCCTTTTTTATGGCTTTTATACAAATATAAGCTTATAAATGGAGGGAGAAGGAAGTGATTTTAATTGCCTAAGTGCAGAGAATGTGGAACGGAATTAAATGAAAATGATAAGTTTTGTATTTATTGCGGAGCAAAGCAGGAGAAAAATAACGAAGAAGAAGATACATTTGAGTATGATGAAATACATAATACTTCTCCTCAAAAAAGATTCAAGCTTAATCGTCAAAATCTGAAAATTTTTGGCATAACTATATTGACAATAGGTGTATTTGCTATTTCTCTTAAATTAATTTCTCTAATTGTTAAAAAATAAAAGAGACGGCTCAATTGAACTGCCTCTTTTCCATTTCTGTGCTATTTAATTAAAACTGTACTGATTTTAGTTTGAAGAACTTTTATAATTGCATATCCTATTATACTTCCGCCAGTTGTGCTTAGTAAAAATGGAATTATGTAGACAGTTGCTCCAACACTTTGTCCCATTATTAGATTTGCTATTGGAACAGCCAATAATGAACCAAGTATTCCAGTCCCAAAAATCTCACCTATGAGAGCTGTTATAGGTTTACTAAACTTTTTATATAATATACCTGCAAAAAATGCACCTATCATGCTTCCTGGAAATGCAAGCAGAGAACCTGTGCCTAAAAAATTTCTTATGAGAGATATACAAAATGCTATGGACACTGAATAAAATGGTCCAAGTATAATTGAAGCTATAACGTTAATTGCATGTTGTATTGGATAGCATTTGGATACTCCTACAGGGATATATATGGAGGTACCACCTAAAACCCCCAGAGCTATAAAAAGGGATGACACAGTTAGATTTTTTACTTTCATGAAATTACTTCCTTTCCTACGCTGGTATTATCCAGATCAGTTTTTATGGGTCTAAGAAATATATCTTACTCTCAGCCTTTATTGGCTCCCCTTATTATTATTTTACCACAAATATAAAAAAAAGATTCTACTTTATTTAGGTAGGTCACAGTAAAAATTTATATGGCGCAAATTTTTCTTCATTACCAATATTTTGCCTTTTTTATTTTTGGCAGACTTATACTATTGTATTTTAAGTGCTTTTTTAATAAATTATTACATTTATAGTATTTTACTCATAAAATCAAAGGTCGATAGACCCTTTAATATTTGTTGCATTCTTGTAACTTTGCCTTGTCCATATAGTATACTGCTTTGTATATTTTCATTATACTTTGTAGGCTTTTTCTGCTGCTTTAAAAGTATTTTAACTTCGTCACTTATGGTTCTTTTAGACTCATTTAACTTATCTATAATCATTTTATTTATATCTATGAAGTCTACGACTTTGCTATTTTTTAGTATTTTCTTAAGCTGTTCATGTAAATCTCCAGAATGTTTAAGACAAAGAAGTTTGCTCATATGATTTGCACCACTTATAGACCAAGCAGTTCCATTGTTTTTCATTCTTAAAACTAGCACATTTCTTATACTACTCTCCATTGTACCTAATCCTTTAAATTCTATCCCGTCAGGGGGTTGAGGTAAGAAAATATCCTTTTTATCTTGATATCTGATCAGTGCATCAAAGTTATTATTATAATAGTTAAATACTTCTTTTAATTCTTCCTTAGCTTTTTCATCAGTTTCTTTATCTATAAATTCTTTGAGTTTTTCTATAGTTTCAGCATATTTCTTTTTCTTTAATAGTTTTTTAATTTTCTTTCTAGCTTCTTTATTTTTTATCTTTCGATTAGCTTTTTGATATATATGAAACAAATCTAATTGATAGATCTTATTTAAGCTATTTTCTGTTTCAGCACTAATCCAGGATGCTCCATCTCCATTTAATATTATATATTGAATTCCATCTTCATTATATACTTCAGCTATGCCACTATTAATAATGCTATCAAAAGCTTCAGTGCCTTCATATCCTGCATAATAACAGGTACCTACAGTATGATATGATTCATTATATTTACGCCAACCCTCATATACCTTTGCTAGCTTAAGTTCCTGCTTATGTTTCTATCCCTGTATTCTCAAGAAGACTCCGTCTTTTTCTTCAAAATGTATTTTAGATTCTTTCTCTCCTTTAAGTTCATTATTCAGATATTTTTCAACCCTTACATTTTCAAGCTTTTCAATGGCTGTTCCTACAAAATCTACTTTATTTTTTATAGTTTGATGGCTTACTTTAGTTACTGTTGTATTTTCTATTTTTCTAGCACTTTCTCTATAAGAATTGTCAACTGCATTGTCAATAATTCTTTCAACAAGATTTAAACTTGTTCTTCCTATAGTGTCTAAATCTAAAATATTGTCCAAAAGACATATTCCTTCTCTTGTATGCTTGTCTATATAATATCTTCTTTGAAAAGTTAAATCTCCCATAACAGTTTGAATAGTCTTTTGTGTTTTAAATTTATATCTATATTTCTTTTTATCTCTGCTGTTGAATAACTCTTCATCTAAATTTTCCATTAGCCCTTTAACAATTGATAAGCCTGCTTCACAAACGATTCCAAAAACTACCTTCTCAATTTCATTGAAATTTACTCTATCATGATTTAAAATAATATTATTCATACTAATACTCCTTTCTTTATGTTTTTTTATGGTAAAACTATTATAAAAGGATTTTAGTATGAATTAAAGGCCTACCGGCGAGGTAATTGCTGGTGGGCCTTCCTTATTTTTTGCCTAAAAATATTTTACTTACACTTTAGGTAGAATCTTTTTTTAGATTAAATGATCAAGCATCTGTTAATTTTCCATGATTATTGGTTAAATAATCAACACAGGTACTTTGCATATCATCAAGTGACCAAAGTCCGGTTTGATTGAAGTTATAATTAGAGTATGTTTGATAGTCGCTCTCTGGTACAGCATAAGTTTGTATCAATGGATACAGAGGCTTGTCCAAACCAGCATTTTTATAATCCTGAATCATTTTATCTGTAGCTTTTGTAACAGACCACTGCAGTTCTCCCCAATAAAGTTGAGGTGCTGTAAAATCACAATATTCATTAAAAATAGCATAAGGTACATCTTGGTGATAACTTTCTATAGGAAATGAAGTATATCCTAAAACAGCATTAGGAATATATTGTCTTATAGTTTTAAGTACACTTTCTGTTTGAGATGTCTTATTAACTACATCGTCTTCTGCATCAAAAACATAATAATCACTATTTTTAATTGCATCCATTATTATATTAACTTCAGTTGATGGATCATTAAAACGATTATATCCCCAGGTTCCGACTTTGAAGCCTGCATTTTTGAAATCACCTACATATTTTAAAAAGTCACCTTTAAAATCTGCTCCATCAGCAGCTGTGTCTGTACCATCATGATATTTAATGCATACATCATTTATACCAAGTGATTTTAATTCTGATATTAAATTGTCTATACCACCATATTTATCTACTTGTTTTTGGAGTTCCCATATCCAGATAGATGTATTAGATGAAGAAGAGCTGGATTTAGCTTTTATAGTTAGGTCCAGATTAACCTTGCCATCATAGCCTTTCACAGTTCCCTCATAAGCATAATCTCCAGGAGCTTCCGATGTATCAACAGGCTTGTCCCAAGTTATGCTTACCTGTTCCGTAGAACCATTTGAAAGGTTTGCAGTTACCGTTGATGGAAGTGTGTAGCTGTCACCTTGTCCGATGGATGTAGTTATAGTATTTACTGAAACTATTTTAGGAGCAGTTTTGAAATTTAAAGTGATAGAATCTTTTAAATGCTCATTACGTTTTGATGTAAGGCTGCCGTCTATAGTTAGAGTATAATAAGTGTCAGGGTCATAGTTAGATAGTGCAGCTACATTTATGTACATATTATATTCACTTAAAGATACATTTATAGGTATTTCAGCTTTGGTACTCTGGTTTACTATCTTTATACTATTTTTGGCTGATGATAATTCTACAGGTTGATTAAGTTCTATTGTCCATATTTTATCCAAAGCTACATTTTGAAAATTATCTTCATTTATTGATGAATAAACAAAGTCGTTTTTTACTGTTTCAGTTTCAGATGATACAGTATTTTTTTTAGATTGAGCTTGAGATGAAGTTTGTGGAGATGCATCAGTAGTAGCAGTAGTAGTAGATGTATCATTTTGTGTTTTTTGTGTTTTGGGATTGGAATAATCCTGAGCTGAAGTAGTTTTAACTGTGCTAGATGGAGTGGAAACTGTACTGGCTAGGACTAGATTATGAGGAGCTAGCTGTAAAATTGTAACCATTCCTGCAAGAAATAAAATGTTTTTCAACTTCCTAAACAAAATCGTCTCTTCTTTCTACATAAATTTTAACAAAATAAAAGTTAATATAATTATTTTACTATTAATACTTTAATGAGACAAGTTAGGATGAAATGTTACCACAATAATTTAACTAGCCGCTTGAAAAATTTCTCAAGCGGCTAATATCATAATATATGAAAAGTGTTTTTTAATTTTTCCAAATATGCCACATTGCATTGTCTCTGCCCCTGGCAAATACATCAGTTCTATTTCGTCCCCAGGATACAGCTGCCGGTGCTGACGTTATAATTCCACCGATACTTGTCCAAGGACTCCACCTAGAACCATTCCATGACATGGTGATCAATTGGTTATTTAAGCCTCTGGCAAATACCTCCAGCCTGTTTGCAGCTCTAGAAGAGACTGCTGGTGAAGAGTTTATTAATCCACCAAGATCCTGCCATCTGCTCCATCTGGAACCATTCCAGAATAAATGCATTACTCTATTTCTCTGACCTCTAGCAAGTACATCAATTCTATTATTTCCCCAGGATACAGCTGCTGGTGATGAAGTCAATATTCCACCAAGACTTTCCCAATCACTCCACCTGGAGCCATTCCACCATTTATGCCATAGGGCATTGTCGGTTCCCCTTACAAAAGTATCTAATCTATTAGATGCCCATGAAGAAACTGCCGGTGAAGAACTTAACCTTCCACCAAGGCTTTCCCAATTACTCCATCTAGAACCATTCCACCAAATATGCCACATAGCATTATCTCTGCCTCTGGCAAAAACATCAATTCTGTTGTTTCCCCAGGATACAGCTGCTGGAGCGGAAGTCAATATTCCACCAAGGCTTTCCCAATTACTCCACCTGGAGCCATTCCACCATTTATGCCATAGAGCATTATCAGTGCCGGTTACAAAGGTATCCAGCCTGTTTGGTGCCCAGGATGAAGCTGCTGGTGCCGCAGCTAATACTCCACCAAGATTTTCCCATCTACTCCATCTGTCACGAGTAGGTGGAATAACTACTCTATTACTTCTCATTTGCTCATTTAAAAATGGACAATAAAAAAATTCATTATTATACATTTAATACTCCTTAAATTTTGCTATGGATTAAAATCCCAATCAATTATATTTTATGAAACAAGCTATCATATGTTACAGGTAGGATTTAGCAAAATTTAAGTTTTAAATCTTTGATAAGAGTTTTAAAGCTGCACTGCTCATGATTTGAACACCATAGGACAAAGCCCTCTCGTCAATATCGTATTTAGGATGGTGCTGTGGGTATATAATTCCTTTTTCAATATTTCCTACACCTATGAATATGAAGCATCCCGGAACTTTTTTCAGGTAATATGAAAAATCTTCGCTGCTCATAAAAGGTTTTATCTCATGGGCATTTTCTCCAAGTACTTCTTTTCCTGCTTCAAGGACTATACTTGTAACTTTTGGATCATTTGAAAGAACGTAAGTACATGTGTTTCTTTCAATTTTACAATGGGCTCCAACCATATCGCAGATATCTTCTACAATTTTTTTTATATGATCGAATACATCTTTTCGAACATTTTCATCAAGAGATCTTATAGTTCCTTTCAGCATTGCAGTACCTGCTATAGAATTATACACTTTACCGGATTTTAGTACTCCGACTGAAACAACAGCCTGTTTCATAGGATCTACATCTCGCCCTACAATTGTGTTTAATGCTACTACTATTTGAGATGCTGTCAGTATGGAATCTATTGTTTGATGCGGCATTGATGCGTGTCCTGCTTTTCCTTTGATAAATATGGAAAATTCGTCACTTGCCGCCATAACAGGACCTTCGGATATTCCTACAGTTCCAAATTCTACAGGCTGCCACAGGTGAGAACCTATAATTGCAGATACATTTTCCAGACCACCATCTTTTATAATTGAATCTGCACCTGATCCGTCAGCTACTTCTTCTTCACTTGGCTGGAATATAAATCTTATATTTCCATTGATTTTATCTTTCATATTGCATAGAACCTTTGCAGTTCCAATGAGCATAGCTGTATGTCCGTCATGTCCGCATGCATGGCAGGCACCCTTGTTTTGAGATTGGTAGGGTTTGCCACAATCATCATCTATAGCCAGAGCATCTATATCTGCACGAATTGCTATAGTTTTACCTGGATATTTTCCATTTAATTCAGCTATGACTCCGGTTCCGGCAGCTTTTCTGATATTTAAATCCAGAGTACTTAATATTTCTATGATTTTCTTTTGAGTATTAAATTCTTTTTTGCTGATTTCAGGATTTTTATGAAAATATCTTCTTAATCCTACTATTTCGTTATAATATTTATCTGTAAGTTCCTTTATAATATTGTCCATACATAAAACCCTCCTTAATTGCATTAACTTATTAGTTAGTGTTTTTACAGGTAATGACATTATACTCTAAAATATGATTATTTACTACAAGTAAAACTATAATTTATTCATTGTATTTTTAATCACAAAAATGTAATATTATGATTATTGATGATTTAATTTTTATGGGTTTTATCTGGGGGGATAAACATGATTACAAAAATTCAACATAGAAATTTTGAATTAATTTATGATGTATTTATGAGCATATTGGCATTTTTAGCTATTGCAGTACTTATATTACAATCGGCAAGTAAACCTTCATATATGGAAGTACATATATTGGCTTATATTGATGATACCATATGGACTATTTTTACAATTGATTATTTTACGAGGTTTGTCATTTCACGTGACAAAAAAACTTTTGTTAAGAAAAACATCATAGACTTAATTGCAATAATGCCTTTTAATATTATATTTCAAAGCTTTAGGATATTTGAATCGGTAAGATTGTTTAAACTTATAAAAATATTAAATATTCTAAGATCCATAAAGGCACTGGCTTTCTTTTTGAAATTTCAAAAATATGCTGGCAAGTTTATGAAAACAAACAATTTTAATTATGCACTTCAAGCTACTGTTTTAATTATATTCATTGGTGCAATAGGTCTCCATCTTACGGAGGGCAGGAGCTTTGGTGATGCTATATGGTGGAGCTTTGTAACCACTACTACTGTAGGATATGGTGACATTTCTCCATCAACTACACTTGGGAGAATAATAGCTTCAATTTTAATGATTACAGGAATAGGATTTATAGGTATATTAACAAGTACAATTTCTTCATATTTTATTGACAAGAAGCTTAATAATCTTCAGGGAGATTTTAAGAGTGAAGTTATTAGAGGCATAAAGAAAAAACTTGATAACTTTGATAGATTATCTAATGAAGATGTAAATAATATATGTGAAGTATTGAGGGCGTTGAAGAAAAAATCTTAAATTAATGATAAAATAATTAAGACGTTGGTTTTAAGAGCATTTAATAATGGGAGGAGAAGCTATTAATGAATGATTACAAATGGTGTGTATGTGATATGGATGGTACTTTATTGAATTCAGAAAAAGAAATATCACAAGAAGATAAAAAAGCACTTAAAAAACTTCAAAATGATGGAGTGGAAGTAATGATTGCATCAGGAAGAGTGGATACTTTATTGAAGTTATATATAAAAGAATTGAGTTTAAATGGATATATAATATGCTGCAATGGTGGATTAATCAAGAATATAAGAACAGGGAAAATACTTTATTCTAAAATAATTAACAAAGATGATGTCAGGAGGGTTCTGACACAATGTTTTCGTGATAATTTGAGCTTTCTTGTATATACTGTCGATCAGGTGTATTCAAATGAAGGAAATCGAATAGGAGAAAAGTATAGAAGACTTAATAAAACGTTTGATAAAGATAGTAAAATACCTATAAATTTTGTAGATGACAAATTGATGGATTCAATAGATGGTATGGGAGTTTTAAAGATTTTGCTGGTTTGTGATGAAAGGGCTGAGGTTATAGAACTTGAACGAAATTTTTCAAAATATAATGGCCTGACGGTGGTAAGCTCTGGCGAAACTTTGGTGGATATTATGGCATCAAATATTTCCAAGGGGAATGCACTTGAAATTTTATCTAAAAAGTTAAATGTAAGTTTAAGCAGGGTAATTGCATTTGGAGACAACTATAATGATATTGATATGCTGAAAATAGTTGGTATGCCAATAGCTATGGAAAATGCGGTAGAGGATGCCAGGTCAGCAGCAAAATATGTAACCAAATCCTGTGATGATTCTGGAATAGCTTATGCAATTAATAATATTATAAAGTAAAAAAGATATTATAAAGTAAAAAAAATGAATTTTATGGTGGTAAATTTATAAGGTATGATGATATAATTAAAATTATAAATAAAAAATATCAAATAGTATAAAAAGAGGGGCATAGTTTATGAAATTATTTAGTGTTGTACCTAAAGTTTACAAATTTAATAAGTTCGGTGAATTTGCTGAGGAGTTCAAAATAGGAAAAGGTGATTTTGTTCTGACAAATAAATACCTATATGAACCATTTATGAAAGAATTAAATCTTGATGCAGAAATTGTTTTTAGAGAAAGTTATGGTAAAGGTGAACCATCGGATGATATGATAAATTCTATTATAAATGATATGAAAGGTAAAAATTTTAAAAGAATTATTGCAATAGGCGGTGGTTCTATAATAGATATATGCAAACTTTTGACTATAAAAGATGTAGATAACTCTGTTGATTTATTTGAGAAGAAAATGCCTATAATAAAAGACAAGGAACTTATTGCAATTCCAACTACCTGTGGAACAGGAAGTGAAGTTACAAATGTATCTATAGCTGAGATAAAATCAAAACATACTAAAATGGGACTTGCAGTTGATGAATTATATCCCGATTATGCAGTATTTATCCCACAATTAGTTAAGGGACTTCCTTATAAATTTTTCGTTACAAGTTCGGTGGATGCTTTAATACATGCGGTTGAATCTTATGTTTCTCCAAAAGCTAATTCTTTTACTCAATTATTTAGTGTACAAGCTATAAATTTAATACTTAAGGGCTACATGGATATAATTGAAAAGGGACAGGATTATAGATTGGATATAATTGAAGATTTCTTAATTGGAAGCAATTATGCAGGCATAGCTTTTGGAAATGCAGGTGTCGGAGCAGTACATGCACTTTCTTATCCACTAGGTGGAGGATATCATGTTCCACATGGAGAAGCAAACTATCAGTTTTTTACTGAAGTATTCAAAACTTATAACAGATTAGATCCAGATGGAAAGATAAAAGAGGTAAATAAAATTTTAGCAGATATACTTGGAACAAAGGATGTTAGCAGTGTATATGATGATTTATCTGGGGTTCTTGATAAGTTACTTGCCAGAAAACCTCTTAAAGAATATGGAATGAAGGAAGAAGAAATAGATGAGTTTACTGATAGTGTAATAGCTGGACAGCAGAGACTTCTTGCAAACAATTATGTCCCACTATCAAGAGAAGAAATTCGTGGAATATATGAAAGATTATATTAGTATATGAATTTTTAAAAATGCCATTTCAAAATGATTAAAAAAGATTATTCTGAAATGGCATTTTTATCTTTATGAATAAAATAAGAAGCATTACGAAAAACTATTTATTTGTAATAAAAAAGATTATAATATGACTTTTGTAATTGTAAACACAGATTAAATAATTGTAACATTAGTGTTTAAGGGAATTACGATTATAAAAATTGTAATTGGCATGGGTTTTGCTTATATAAAAGGTATAAGAATTAAAAAGGAGATGAGAACATGAAAGACAATATTAAAATATTATGCTGCTG
This sequence comes from Clostridium algifaecis, assembly GCF_017874415.1. Lineage (GTDB taxonomy): Bacteria > Bacillota > Clostridia > Clostridiales > Clostridiaceae > Clostridium_B > Clostridium_B algifaecis. Next base: position 63,149 of record NZ_JAGGLM010000003.1, on the reverse strand, counting down.
TGGTGCAGGAATATGTACATCCAATTATTTAAAAGAAGAAATAGAAGATAGAATGAAACAGGAAAAAATTAAAAATGTAAAAGTTGTTATATGCAGGGTTACAGATCTTGAAGAACAAGTTGGAAGTGCAGACTTAATTGCAACTACAGTTGAATTGAAAAATCCATCTGATGTTCCGATGGTAAGGGCACTTGGTATAATGCTTGATGATAATGCGGCAAAAAAAGCATTAGATGAAATTACAGCAATTGTCAAAGGACTATAAGTTTTAAAGTTAATAGCGCTATTAAAGTATGTGAGATAAGTAAACGTTTAAAATCACTTAGAATGGAGGAAAAAATATGGGAATAATAAGTCAAATAACCAGTGCATTGCATGCTTTCTTTGGATTTAGTTCTAGTGTAACAATAGTAGGTTTATTTCTTATAATTTGTTTGGCAATACGTGTACCAATTAAAAAAGCTATACTTGGTTCACTGAAAGTATCTATAGGGCTTCAAGGTATAATGCTTATAGTTAATCTTATACAAACAGCGATGTCTCAGCCTGTAAATAATATAGTTAAAATATATGGATTTCACAAAAGTGTTGTAGATATTGGATGGGGATGTTTAACTTATGCTTTTGGAAATACGTATGGATATTTTGGTGTACTGTTGTTTTTGATATTGAATGTTTTCCTGGTATATATAAGGTATACTAAAACTTTATATGTAGATATATTTAATACGTGGAGACCTATGCTTCTTGGAGGTATGATTGGAGTAGCTTCGCACAACTTTTGGATAGCTACATTATCAGTTATTATATTTTTGATGATTGATGTAAAAGCAGCAGATATTGCTGCACCTTATATAGAAAAAATAAATAATTTTCCACCAGGAGGTTCATGGCCTCATGGAAGCCACTTCTCTTTTCAGGCATGTATAGCAATACCACTTGAATGGGTTTTAAGAAGAATACCTGTTATAAAAGATGTTACTATAAAAGCTGAAACTATAGAAGAGAAATTTGGAATATTTGGTGAGACTACAGTTATGGGAGCTTTGGTTGGAATACTTATTGGACTTTTAAGCCAGATAGGTATTATGCCAGCATTTTTACTAGGAGTTGAGATGTCAGCAGCATTTTTACTTCTTCCGAGAATGGCAGCAATACTTGTAGAAGGATGGTTCCCTGTTATTAAAGCTGCAAGGAAAATGCTTACATCCAAATTGCATAGAGATGATGTTCGTATAGCACTTGATTGTTCTACTGTAATAGGTCATCCAGCAGTTACTCCAACCACATTGCTAATGTATCCTATAGCATTACTTATTTCTCTTGTACTTCCTGGAAATACAATGATAGCTTCTGTAAGTTTAATAATAGTATTGTGGGAAAGTGCAGCTGTAAATGCAATAACTGGAGGAAACATATTTCATAATATAATTATTGAATCCATTATAGTATGCCTTTTCTGTTGGGGTGCAAGCCTTATGGCAGGACCTATGACGGCACTTGCTGGAACTATGAATTATAATGTCGCAAAAGGAGCTATATCAGCATGGGATGCCACAGGTACACCTTTGGTTGTAATAGTTTACAAAGCATTTAGTCTTATATTCGGATTTTAATTAAACATAAAAGGAGGAGCTACATGAATAATACAATTGACGGTATATATTATGATATGCTGATAATGGATAATATAAAAACAAAAGAAGATGCTATAAAATATATATCAAATTATTTAGAAAACAAAGGATATGTAAATGAACAATATGTTAATGCCACTATAAAAAGAGAACATGTATATCCAACTGGACTTGCAACAAAGCCTATAGGCATAGCTGTTCCTCATTCGGAACGTGAAAATGTGATAGAACCTGCTGTTATAATGGGTATCTTAAAAAAACCGATTGAATTTTGTAAAATGGAAGACAGTAAATCTAAAATAAATGTAGGTGTAGTATTTTTACTTGCCCTTAAAGGAGAAAATAGTCACCTCAATTATTTAAGAAATATAGTAAACTATTGTAAGGATGAGGAAAATTTAAAAAAGCTATATTATGCTGAATCCAAAGATGAGGCTTATAAAATTTTCATGTCGCAGATATTAAAATTTGATTAAAATAAACTATTTGCTTTCTAAATTTAAATAGAAAGCAAATAGTATTTTTGCTACTTCAAATGATATATTTGGAGGTGAATATATTTGAGTGATGGCAATTTAAAAAAAGTTAAGGAAATCATTGAATCAGAAGATGTCAAGAAACCATTGAGTGATGAAGAAATATCACAAAAACTTTCTATATTGAGGGAGACAGTTACAAATATCAGGCATGAATTAAATATACCAAATTCAAGAGAACGAAAAAAATTTAGAATAATCAAAGCTATAGAAGCTATTAAAAGCAAAAATCCGGATATTAATTACAGGCAGATTAATATCGAACTTGTTAAGCTTGGTTTTGATGTGTCTCAAGGTTATGTAAGTAAGCTGCTTGATAACTATGAAAATTATAAAAAATCGCCTCAATTAAAAGAATCGTTAAAACAAAATAACAATGTAGATATTTTCAGTAGTTTGGTTGGTTATGATGGAAGTCTTAAAAAGTGTATAAAACAAGCGAAAGCAGCAGTGCGTTATCCTCCATTTGGTCTTTCAACGCTTATAATTGGAGAAAGTGGTACAGGTAAGACACTTTTTGTAGAATATATGCATAAATATGCTGTCCAGCAGCAAATTATTCACAAGAATGCTCCTTTTATATCGTTAAATTGTGCAGATTATGGTGATAATCCACAGCTGCTGCTTTCAATATTATATGGTTATAAAAAAGGTTCTTTTACTGGAGCAGATAATGATACGGAAGGACTTGTGGAAAAAGCGAATAATGGGATACTTTTTTTAGATGAAATACACAGATTACCTCCAAAAGGACAGGAAATACTTTTTTCATTACTTGACAAGGGAACATTTAAGAGGCTTGGAGAAACATCTAATGATAGAAAAGCAAGGGTTTTTTTATAGGCGCAACTACTGAAGATATAGAATCAATGCTGCTTACAAGTTTTAGAAGAAGGATTCCAATGCTTATTTCTATACCGCCGCTTAAAGAAAGGTCAGTTAGAGAAAAAGCTAAACTCATATATAATTTTTTTCAGACGGAGTCAAATAGAACTAATTCCAAGATTTTTGTAAATGAAAAAATAATCAAATCTTTTGCTTTAAAAAATTACCAGGGAAACATAGGACAGATTAAAAGTGAGATACAGGTTACTTGTGCTAATGCTTATATAGATAAAATAAATGCAGAAAAAGATGAAATAGATATAGGATTAAATGAAATATTATACAATAATTTTTTCAGCGAAGATGTAAGTATAAACAATCATGATATGTCTGAACTTAATATGATTATAAAAGATAAACTTTTTATTCCTAAGGGCGATGCTGACAATAATACGATTGTTGATAATAGTATTGATGAAGAAACAAAATATTCACTGCCGGAAGATATATATGAAAAAATAGAGAAAAAATATCATGAGCTTAAGAAGTTGAATCTATCATCAGATGAAATGGAAAAGATACTATGGACATTTATAATTAAAAATTTTAACAATATAGATTTTGACTTGAATAACAGTAAAGGCATTAGCTGTCTTGATAATCTAAAATATATTGTAAAAGATACAATCATTTCTATCTTAAAAGAATTTGTAACAAATTTAAAATCAAAATATCATGAACAAAATATAAGTGAAAATATAATAGTATATCTTGCTATACACATAAATGAAGCAATAAAGAGAATACGTTTTAAAATCGATATAATAAATCCAAATATTATGTATATAAAGAATAATATGAAGGAAGAGTATAGTCTAGCTTGCAGCTTATCTTCAAAGATTGAAAATGAGGAGAAAATTCAAATACCTGAAGATGAAATAGGATTTATAGCAATGTATATAAGAAAACTTCTTGAGACTAAGATCAAGAAAGATAAAATAGGAATTGTAATAATGTGTCATGGAAGAGTAGCTACTGAAATGGTTAAGGTAGTAAATGAACTTATGAATATAAATTTTCCAATAGCTATAGATATGCCGCTTGATGTTAATCCTTCCAAGATATTTGAAAAAACTATAGAAATATCAAAAATATTGAATACAGGGAAAGGCATATTATTTCTTGTTGACATGGGGTCTTTGGTTAATATTGGAGATATCATAAATAAGAGGACAGGAATAAAAACCCGTACTATTGATAGAATTGATCTTCTTACAGCATTTGAGGCAGTTAGAAAGGTATATGTGGAAGAAAAAGATCTAGATGATATATATTATGAATTAATTAACTCAAAATATAAATTTCAGATGGTCTCGGTTAGCCATTCAAAAAAACCGCCAGCAATAATATCCATGTGTCTTACAGGTCATGGAACAGCTGAGAGTATAAGAGATACATTAATGCATAATTATAAAAATGTAAAGATATTTACGTTGGGACTTATTGATGAAAACTTAAAGAAGAGAATAGAATGTTTAAAACTGGAGTACAATATTGTGGCTATAGTTGGAACAATAAATCCTGGAATAGAGGGAATAAAATTTATTCCTTTTGAAAACAACTTTGTAAACAACAAGAAAATATTTCTTGATTATATTATGAAACAAAATCGTTATAATGGACTAAAAAGTATAATAAAGGAGAAATTTGTCTTGCTGGATTCTGATTTGAATACAAAGCAGGAAATACTGGAAACAATGTGTGCTATTGTATTTAATGAAGGATATGTTAAAAAGGAATATCTCAATTCAGTTGTAGAAAGAGAAAAAATGAATACTACATATTTTAAAGGCGATATAGCTATTCCACATGGATTATCTGCTTATGTGAATAATTCCTGTATAGTATTTTTGAGACTTAAGAAGCCTATTGAATGGGATAATGGCGGGAGAAAAGTTGTTCTGGTATGTATGCTTGTAATTAGTGACAATGACCTTAATACAGTAACTGAATTATTCAAAATACTGAAGAATAATGAAATATTGGATAGCTTGAAAAATGCGGGAACATCCACGGAATTTATTAACATAATAAATCAAAGCAGTTAAGTCAAACTATGTTTTAAAGCTGCGGGGGTGAGATTGATAGATAAAAATGCAGAAAAAGAAAAGGTAAAACAATTATTGAACGAAGGTTTTTGTGATGTAGAAATTTGTAAAGAGATTGGTTTGAATTGGGATGAGTTTTGGGGTATATTTCAGAACATATATAAGAATATTGATGAAAATAAGAATAATTAGAATATAATTATTATATAGGGAGATGGTACTATGAGGTTACTTGCGATTGGAGATAATTTTATAGGTAAAGAAGTTATGGAAGAAGGATTAAAAGAATTAAAAGGTTACGGAATTGAAATAACAGTAAGAGAATGGGAACATAAAAATCTTGAAATGCTTCAGAAAGATAATCTTCTCATAGAACAAAATGGACCTGAGGCAGTAGAATTATCTGAAGAACTTATTTGGGACATTGAAGATTATGATATTTTAATAGTACAATTTACACCTGTGTCTAAAAAATTGATAGAAAAAGCTAAAAATTTAAAGCTTATAGGGGTATTAAGAGGAGGAGCGGAGAATATAGATTGTGAATATGCAGCAGCGAAGGAAATATCGGTTATGAATACACCGGGGCGTAATGCAAGAGCAGTAGCTGAATTTACTATTGGTATGATACTTTCTGAAATTAGGAATATAGCAAGATCCCATGCTGCTTTAAAGAATGGGGAATGGAGAAAAAAATTTCCTAATAGTGGTTTTGTGCCAGAACTAAATGGAAAGATTGTTGGACTTGTTGGATTTGGTTCCGTTGGAAAACTTGTAGCAAGTTATTTAAATGCTTTTGGATGCAAAATATTAGTTTATGATCCGTTTTTTAAAGGTAATATAGATTATATAGAAATTGTTGATCTAGAATATTTACTTAAGAATTCAGATATAATTTCTATTCATGCAAGACTTACAGATGATACTTATCATATGATTGGTAAAAAAGAAATATCATTAATGAAATCGACATCTGTTATTGTAAATACAGCACGTTCAGGGTTAGTTGATGAGAAGAGTATAGTAGAAGCTCTTGACGAAGGTAAAATCTCAGGGGCGGCAATAGATGTTTTTGATGTTGAACCTATAGTGAAAAATGATAAAATACTACAACTTGATAATATAACAATTACACCACATATGGCAGGTTCTACAAGAGATGCATTTATTAATAGTCCGAAATTCATGAGAGATATTTTAGCGAGAGCGTTAGACAAAAATGAAAATTTACCGATTGTAAATGGTATAAACCCGGAATTTTAAAATTATAACTATAATAAGAATAAGTTAACAAAAATGTAAACGAATATAATTGACAAATGAATAATAATCAAGTATAATTAAAGTAAAAAATAAGTTAATTTTTATTGTATACGTTTTTTTATAAAACAAAATAAAGTTAGTTGAATGGTGAAAATGAATTCGACTTAAGACTATTGTCAATAATAGTCTTGGGTCGATTTTTTTATTATTAAAAAGAAAAGGGGAATGAATTATTATGAAAAAGACAAAGATTTTACTTGTATCCGATGGTGGAGTTACTTCTGAATTGATGCAAAAAATGTTTGAACTTGAACAGTATGGTGAAGAGGTTACTATGATAGAAGATAAAGATATGTACGCTATGGGTCCAATTACTGATCGTATGCTTCAAATTGAGTTAGGCGGCGTTGATGCTGCACCTACGTACAAACCTCTGCTGGATAACTGCAAGGATAAAGATATTATAGTAGTTCATGTTGCTTCTATAAATAAAGAAATTATTGATGCTTGTGAAAATTTAAAGGTTGCTGCTGTATTGCGTGGTGGCTATGAAAATGCTGATGTAAAAGAATTAACTAAACGAGGAATCAAGCTTATAAATGCACCATGGCGTAGTGCTCATGCTGTAGCTGATTTTACCGTTGGTATGATGATTGCTGAAAATAAAAATATTGCACGAAGTCATAAACTTATTTGTGAAGGAAAATGGTGCAAAAAGTTTGTAAATCAGGAATACATTCATGATATGCGTGCATGTACTGTAGGAATAATTGGATTTGGATATATAGGCAGACGTGTTGTTGAAAGATTGAAGGGCTTTGGTTCTAATATTGTTGTATATGATCCATTTTTAGATCCTAAAGTTATAGAAGAAGCTGGATGCACAGCTGTAACACTTGAAGAATTGCTCGAACAATCTGATTTTATTACAATACACATCCGTCTTTCAGAGAAGACCAATAAGTTTATTGGAACAGAACAATTTGAAAAGATGAAACCTACTGCATATTTTATAAATACAGCACGTGCTGGAATAGTTGACACAGATGCCCTCATTCATGCTTTGCAGACTAAATCTATAGGTGGTGCTGCAATAGATGTATTTGATGAGGAACCACTTCCAGCTGATAGTCCATTCTTAAAACTTGATAATGTTACGCTTACATCACATCTTGCAGGAACTTCATGTGATACTATGCGTAATTCTGTAGAAATAGGTTTTGAAGATATTAAGAACTATTTACAGGGATTGCCAATGAAAAATGTGCGTAATTAAATTGTAAAACATTGTATTAAGCTAATATTGACAAATAGCCGATGGGTATATATTATGTAGTTATAATATAATAAAAATTCAGAGAATTGGAGAAAATTTGATGAATAGTGAAGATAACAGATTTCTAATAATTCCATCGGTAAGGATGAACAAGAATGTTTCATATGCACTTTCGCTTGATAATGAGTATATACTGCTTAGTGAGACACATATAGGAAATTTGAAATGTCTTGTTGATAAGTGTCATAAAGCTAATAAAAAGGCAATAGTTAATGCCGAATTAATAGGAGGTTTGAACCTGGACAAAATAGGGATTAACCTTTTGAAACAGCTGTATAAGGTTGATGGAGTAATTGGTGCCAATACTCCTAAAATGAATATGATGAAGGAAATTGGATTAATGACAATCCAGAGGATTACATTGATGGATTCAAAAGCTTTTGATACATCTTTAAGACTTATTTCAAACTCCAAATGTGATGCTATAGAGATAAGACCATGTATATACGGACTGAAGTTTGGTGATGAAATAAAAAAGGTAAAAAATGTTCCACTTTTATTAGGTGGTTTCATTGATAATGAAGATATGATTTATAAAGCGAAAGAGGCTGGATTTAGAGGAGTTACTACAAGCTGTAAATCTTTATGGAATATAAAAACAAAATAAATTAGTTGAATAGTGAAATTGAATTCGACTGGAGACTATTGTTTATAATAGCCTTTAGTCGAATTTTTTTATGAATAATGTAAATAAATTTATCTGATAATAAAAAATAAGGGGAGGAATTAAAATGTCATTAGTAAATTTAGAAACTATATTAGGCGATGCTAGAAAAAATAAATATGCAGTAGGTGCTTTTGATGTAAGCAATAATGATATGGCAATGGCAGTTATTGAAGTGGCTGAGGAACTAAAATCACCAGTAATTTTGATGGGATTAACAATTGATTTACAAGGAGATAAATTAAAATACTGGACAGATTCACTAAGGGATATGGCAAAAAAAGCTAGTATACCTGTATGTTTGCATTTAGATCATGCAACAGATGTAGATTTTATAAAGAAATCAATAGACAGTGGATTTACATCGGTAATGTTTGATGGATCTGTACTACCAATTGAAGAAAATATAAAAATCACAAAAGAAGTTGTAGAATATGCACATAAATTTAATGTATCAGTAGAAGCAGAATTAGGGCATGTTGGTGATGGAATTGTTGGAAATTCAGAGACGGGAGCAAAAAAGGATGACAAAGACGGATATGATAACCCTGATGATTTTTTAACAGATCCAAAAGAAATGAAACATTTCATCGATAGTACTAATATTGATGCATTGGCTGTTGCAATTGGTACTGCACATGGCGTATATGTACATGAGCCAAAACTGCATTTTGACAGACTGGATACTTTAAATAAAATTTCAACAGTTCCAATGGTAATGCACGGCGGTTCCGGAACACCGGATGAAGCACTAAAAAAATCAATTGAACTTGGAATTTGTAAAATAAATATATTTTCAGAGATGCTTACAGGATTCTTCACTTCACTAAAGGAATTACTGAATAGCAAGGAACATATGGCTATATGGCCATCCACAGCCTATGCTAAACCATTAGAGGCAATGAAGGATGTTGTTAGGGCAAAGATGACATTGTTAGGATCTAAAAATAGAGTAAAATAAGTATATCAAGCAAAGAAATATATTAAGTAGATAGAGATGAAAAATGCTCTATCTATTTTTTTGCAAATAAAAATATGTAATATTTTATTCATAATTTAAAATTAATGAATAAATACTATGTAGATTATAGTTTAAATATAGGATAAAATATATATTATGCGTCATCAATAAATTATTTCTTGTAAATTTTAAACGAAAAACTACGGATTATATAAAATTATGAAAGGGGTTTTTTTATGCATAAAAATAATGCTGATATAGGCGAGAACCTTGAGAGAGGACTGGAAGAAAGACATATTCAATTGATAGCACTTGGTGGTGCAATTGGTGTCGGACTATTCTTAGGATCAGCAGATACTATAAAAATAGCAGGACCGTCAATTTTATTGTCATATCTTTTAGGTGGATTTATTTTATTTTTTATAATGCGTTCACTTGGTGAAATTGCAGTTGAAGAACCATTATCAGGTTCGTTTAGCGCATATGCCAATAAATATATAGGACCACTTGCAGGATATTTGACAGGATGGACTTACTGGTTGAACTGGATTTCAATATGTATGGCGGAAGTTACAGCAATAGGTATATATATTGATTTTTGGTATCCATCTGTTCCAAAGTGGGTATCTGCCTTTACAGCTCTTATTATTATGATAATTATAAATTTAATTAATGTAAAAGCCTATGGAGAATTTGAATTTTGGTTTTCTATTATAAAGGTTGTAACTATTGTTGGTATGATAGTAATTGGTACCATTATGATTACAACAGGAATTGGAAATAAGGGAGTTATCGTTGGATTATCAAATCTATGGACTAATGGGGGCTTTTTTCCCAATGGAATAAAAGGTACAATTAAGGCTCTTCCTATGGTTACTTTTTCTTTTTTTGGAACTGAACTTATAGGTATTACAGCGGGTGAAGCTAAAAATCCTCAAAAAACAATACCATCAGCTATAAATAAAGTATTTTGGAGAATATGTATATTTTACATAGGATCACTTACAATAATAATGTCCATTTATCCATGGAACAAAATAGGAGTAATAGGAAGTCCTTTTGTTTTAACTTTTAGCAAACTTGGAATAAAAGTTGCAGCTGGAATTATAAATTTTGTTGTGCTTACAGCAGCACTGTCTTCCTGTAATAGCGGTATATATACAACAGGACGAATGGTCTATAATCTAGCACTTCAGGGTTCTGCACCGAAAGTATTCAAAAAGGTTAATGCTTCAAAAGTGCCTAGAAATGCTATTTTGGCTTCTTCGGCCTGTATGTTTATTGGTGTTGCGCTTAATTATTTTGTACCAAATAAAGTATTCACCTATGTGGTAGCAGTTGCAACTTTTGCAGGAATTTTTGCATGGTTTATGATTTTACTTGTTCATATAAAATATAGGAAGACTCTTACAGAGGACAAGATCAAAAATTTAAGATTCAAAGTCAAGGGCTATCCTTATGTAAATTATATTAGTCTTGCATATTTAGTATTTGTGTTTATAATGATGGCATTTAATAAAGATACAGTAATTGTTGTTGTCTTAGGACCATTATGGATTATTGCTTTAATTGCTATTTACTATATTTTTGGTTTAAATAAAAATGCTGATAACTAATACATGATATTAATAAAAAATACAAAAAGCATTAATAAGTTCTTTTTGTATTTTTTGTTAGCTCTAGTGTAATTAAGCAGCCTATTCATTTTGTAATATACTTATAAAAAAATTTTTTACAGGAGGTAAAATCTTAAAACCTTCATGAGCTGCTCCTGCAACTTCATCATATTGGACATGTATACCATTTTCTTCGAAGTTATTCCTGAGTGATTTTAACCTTTCTATACGGTTATCCCCATATGGACTATAATCACTTAAATATTCAATGTCTTTGCTTCCTACTACCATTTGGACAGGTACTTTTTTCAATTTATTTATGTTTATGGGCCTGCCAAACTGTTCTTCAAAATCCGCAATTCCATTAAACCAGGCTTTTGATGTGTCAAGATATGTTATTCTACCAGGCGATCCTATGGATACACCAAGCAAGCGATCAGGGTGGAGATAGAAAAAACGATGGGCAAATTGTCCGCCGCCTGAGAAACCATGCATTAAGAATTTTTCTTTTATAATTGAATATCTTAAAGCAACATCATCTATCATGGAAAGCAGAACCATATCAAAACGAATATCATGAAATTTTATGAATTTGTAATTATCCATATCAGCAGGTTCTATTACACCGCATGGAAAAAGGGGTGCTAAAATTATTGTATTTGTTGATTTTGCAAAGTCAATAAACTTGTCTCTATATTGCTGAGAAGCTCTTTCGGTTCCATGTATAATTACAACAAGTGGATATTTTTTATTTTCATCATAATTACGAGGTACATATAGACAGTATGAAAATCGTTGATCATACTGGCAGGCATAAAATGGAGTTCGTCGTCACAGTAAAAATTTATATGGCGCAAATTTTTCTTCATTACCAATATTTTGCCTTTTTTATTTTTGGCAGACTTATACTATTGTATTTTAAGTGCTTTTTTAATAAATTATTACATTTATAGTATTTTACTCATAAAATCAAAGGTCGATAGACCCTTTAATATTTGTTGCATTCTTGTAACTTTGCCTTGTCCATATAGTATACTGCTTTGTATATTTTCATTATACTTTGTAGGCTTTTTCTGCTGCTTTAAAAGTATTTTAACTTCGTCACTTATGGTTCTTTTAGACTCATTTAACTTATCTATAATCATTTTATTTATATCTATGAAGTCTACGACTTTGCTATTTTTTAGTATTTTCTTAAGCTGTTCATGTAAATCTCCAGAATGTTTAAGACAAAGAAGTTTGCTCATATGATTTGCACCACTTATAGACCAAGCAGTTCCATTGTTTTTCATTCTTAAAACTAGCACATTTCTTATACTACTCTCCATTGTACCTAATCCTTTAAATTCTATCCCGTCAGGGGGTTGAGGTAAGAAAATATCCTTTTTATCTTGATATCTGATCAGTGCATCAAAGTTATTATTATAATAGTTAAATACTTCTTTTAATTCTTCCTTAGCTTTTTCATCAGTTTCTTTATCTATAAATTCTTTGAGTTTTTCTATAGTTTCAGCATATTTCTTTTTCTTTAATAGTTTTTTAATTTTCTTTCTAGCTTCTTTATTTTTTATCTTTCGATTAGCTTTTTGATATATATGAAACAAATCTAATTGATAGATCTTATTTAAGCTATTTTCTGTTTCAGCACTAATCCAGGATGCTCCATCTCCATTTAATATTATATATTGAATTCCATCTTCATTATATACTTCAGCTATGCCACTATTAATAATGCTATCAAAAGCTTCAGTGCCTTCATATCCTGCATAATAACAGGTACCTACAGTATGATATGATTCATTATATTTACGCCAACCCTCATATACCTTTGCTAGCTTAAGTTCCTGCTTATGTTTCTTTCCCTGTATTCTCAAGAAGACTCCGTCTTTTTCTTCAAAAAGTATTTTAGATTCTTTCTCTCCTTTAAGTTCATTATTCAGATATTTTTCAACCCTTACATTTTCAAGCTTTTCAATGGCTGTTCCTACAAAATCTACTTTATTTTTTATAGTTTGATGGCTTACTTTAGTTACTGTTGTATTTTCTATTTTTCTAGCACTTTCTCTATAAGAATTGTCAACTGCATTGTCAATAATTCTTTCAACAAGATTTAAACTTGTTCTTCCTATAGTGTCTAAATCTAAAATATTGTCCAAAAGACATATTCCTTCTCTTGTATGCTTGTCTATATAATATCTTCTTTGAAAAGTTAAATCTCCCATAACAGTTTGAATAGTCTTTTGTGTTTTAAATTTATATCTATATTTCTTTTTATCTCTGCTGTTGAATAACTCTTCATCTAAATTTTCCATTAGCCCTTTAACAATTGATAAGCCTGCTTCACAAACGATTCCAAAAACTACCTTCTCAATTTCATTGAAATTTACTCTATCATGATTTAAAATAATATTATTCATACTAATACTCCTTTCTTTATGTTTTTTTATGGTAAAACTATTATAAAAGGATTTTAGTATGAATTAAAGGCCTACCGGCGAGGTAATTGCTGGTGGGCCTTCCTTATTTTTTGCCTAAAAATATTTTACTTACACAATTCTGAAAGTGGAAAATTATTTTTCATTACTTCAAGTCTCCTTTTTTAATATTCCTAAAGTTGTTTTACTTTTATTAATATAATTATATATCTTATAAATAAACATAAAAATATTTATTTAATATAAAGTTTGAAAATTGTATGGTAATTTATCTTGAATTACTATACAATTTTTATATACATTAACTATTAATTCTTCACTTTTAACTATTAACTAAAAAGTTAAGCATCAATTTACAAGGAGTGAGTGGAAATGACTAAAAAAGGTTCGGATAAAAAACAAACCAATATGCTTGCTGCGGCATTTATGCTTTTTATTTTACCTATACTTTCTGTATTTATAGGAACATTTTTAGGTTGGTATATTGGAAAATCGGCTGGGTTATCTATTAAAGTTTCAGAGGTTATAGGAGGTGCAGCTGCATTTATAATAGCAGTTATACTTATAAAATTATTTGATAAATCTGCTGTAGTAGATGAAGATCAGGAGAAGATTACCTGGGATGATATGTAATAGAAATTTGTAAGAAGAAAATGGATGCATATATTGAAAAGCATCCATTTTTGTATTAAACTTTGCTCATAAAAAAACTTATAATTAGTATGATAAGTACGGCAGTTGTGATTTTTACGTATAAGAAATCCTTTTCTTTGAAGAACACTATTATGGAAACAGCAACTCTGAGTACAGGTATCGCTATCAATACCATTAGTCCTAACATTATGATGGCATATGGTTTAAGATTCAAGCATCCTTTAAATACATCCATGGGGTGGGTTGGATATGAAGTTCCAGGATAACCGCTTTTCCCTGAAATCAAAAACATTAAGAGTCCGGTGAGTATAATTACGGAACTGGTTAAAATGCCTATTCTTAAAAATGTGCTTATTACAAGATCCATTTCTTTTACATTTTCTTCAATTTTTGAAAGTTTACCTTCATCCATTATAATCCCATCACTCCTTTATAAGCCATTTGAAGTGCTATGTATACCAGAAAAGGTATAAATATTCTTCTTATGGTTTTACTATTCATATGCTGCATAATTCTTGCACCTACAGTAGCACCTATAAGAACTCCAAGAGCAACAGGAGCCGCAATTTTTGGATCTATGGTACCCCTTAAAAAGTATACTCCGGCACTGGCAGCAGCAGTAACTCCCATCATAAAATTACTTGTAGCACTTGATACTTTCATTGGAAGCTTCATAAATAAATCAAGAGCCATAACTTTAAAACTTCCACTTCCTATACCCAATAGTCCAGACATAATTCCGGCACCGTACATTACGCTGAAACCGGCTGGAATATTAGCTACCTTGTATTCAACAGTTTTCTTTAGGGCAATGTCATAGTATTTACCATTTAAATTCAACTTTTTTGCCAGTGGATGTTCTACAACATTTTCAGGAAGTTCGCTTTTCCCTTTTTTAAACATGGCATATGCAGAATATAAAAGAAATATTCCAAATACTACATATAAATAATTTGCATTTACCAGACTTCCTAAAAATGCTCCTGTTATAGCACCTACGGTTGTTGCTATTTCAAGAAACATGGCAGCCCTTATATTTGTCATTTCGTCTCTTACGTAAGCAACAGCCGCACCACTTGATGTGGCGATTACTGAAATTATACTGGCTCCTATGGCATATTTTATATCAACTCCAAATAGGAGAGTTAAAGCGGGAGTTACCACAGTTCCCCCACCAAGGCCGAGAATAGACCCTGCTATGCCTGCTACAATAGATATTAGCAGTATTTTTATAGCGAATATTGACAAAATGTCATCTCCTTTACATTGAATAAATTCTAACTTTCAATTATTATTATATCAAGTATGTATGTATATTAAAAATATTAAATATATATCGATAATATATAAAAATTGTATATTAAATTTGTTGTTTATTAAAATTTGAAAGGTGATATTAAAATGGATATTAAACAGCTTAAGTATTTTCTTGCAATTGCAGAAGAAGGAAAAATAACAGGTGCAGCTAAAAAACTTAATATAGCTCAGCCGCCTTTAAGTTATCATTTGAAGCTCCTTGAAAAAGAGCTTGGAATAAAACTTATGGACAGGGGAAGCAGAAAAATTCATCTAACAGATGCGGGAGAGATATTAAAAAATAGAGCAGAGCAAATACTTGAGCTTGTGGATACTGCGACAAAAGAGCTAAAAGATTTTAATAAAGGAGCACGTGGAACACTATCTATTGGTACTGTGTCATCTTCGGGAGCTGCACTTTTACCGGATATAATAGAGAATTTTAACAAAAAGTACCCAAATATAAATTTTGAAATATGGGAAGGAAATACATATAATATACTGGAAATGTTAAACAGGGGAATAATACAAATCGGTATAGTCAGGACTCCATTTAATTCTCAGGGATTAAGCATAGAATATTTTTCAAAGGAGCCTATGATAGCTGTTTTTAAAGATGACTCTGGCTGGTTTGATGGTAAAAAGTTCATATGCTTAAAAGACCTTAAAAGTAAACCGCTTATTATATATAGACGGTTTGAAAAAATTATATTTAAATGTTGTTATGATAATAATTTTGTACCAGAAATAATATGCAAATGTGATGATGCAAGAACAACTCTTTTGTGGGCAGAATCAGGCATTGGAATTGCAATGGTCCCTAAAACGGCTATTGAACTTATAAAGGCTCCAGGGCTTATTTATAAAATAATTAATGAGCCGACTTTGGAAACTTGTATAGCTGCAATATGTGAAAAAAACAGATATATGTCTACTGCTGGAAAGAATTTTTTAAATATGATTTCAAATGTAAAAGACTGTTGACTTTATTATATACAAAGAATATAATAATATGCATATAAAACGTAACTATAATATTAAAATTAAATAGATTTATTCTTATCCAGAGAGGTGGAGGGAAAGGCCCTATGAAACCCAGCAACCAGCAAAGTTATTTGCCAGGTGCTAATTCCTGCAGTTTTAAACTGAGAGATAAGAGAGCGTGACCCTCTTTTATCGTAAAGAGGGTTTTTTACATATTAAAACAATTTTTGAAAGGATGCGTTTATTTTGCCTGAATTAAGTAGTAAATTGATTAATTTTACGGATTCTGTTATAAGGAGAATGACAAGAATATCTAATAAATATGGAGCTATTAATTTATCTCAGGGTTTTCCTGATTTTGATCCTCCAAAAGAAATAAGAGAGGCACTTAAAGTTGCAGCAGATAAAGGACCACACCAGTATTCGATTACCTGGGGTGCACAAAATTTTAGAGAAGCTCTTGCAGAAAAGCAGAAAAGATTTATGGGAATTGACATTGATCCGGAAACTCAAATAGCAGTTACTTGTGGAAGCACTGAAGCTATGATGGCATGTGTCATGACAGTTTGTGACCCGGGAGATAAGGTTATAGTTTTTTCTCCTTTTTATGAAAACTATGCAGCAGATGCAATATTAAGCGGAGCTGTTCCTATATATGTACCACTTAATCCACCTGAGTTTTCTTTTGATAAAGAACAACTTGAAGATGCTTTTAAACAAAAACCAAAGGCTCTTATACTTTGTAATCCATCTAATCCAACAGGAAAAGTATTTACTTTGGAAGAGCTTAAATATATTGCAAGTTTAGCTGAAAAATATGATACTTTTGTAATAACAGATGAAGTGTACGAGCATATAGTAATGGATCCGTACAAGCATATTTATTTTGCATCACTTCCAGGTATGTTTGATAGAACCTTAAGCTGTAGTTCTCTTTCGAAAACTTATTCTATAACAGGTTGGAGACTTGGGTATGTTATAGGAAACAAGAGAATAATAGAAAATATAAGAAAAGTTCATGACTTTTTAACAGTAGGAGCGGCAGCACCACTTCAAGAAGCAGCTGTAACAGGACTTAAGCTGCCTGATGAGTACTATGAAAAACTTAAAAATCTTTATACAAGGAAAAGAGATTTATTCCTTAAAGGATTGGATGAAGCTGGTCTTAAATATGTTAAACCTCAGGGAGCCTACTATGTTATAGTGGATGTTTCAGAATTTAATGTAAAAAATGATTTGAAATTCTGCGAATGGCTTGCAAAAGAAGTAGGAGTAGGAGCTGTTCCAGGTTCAAGTTTCTTTAAAGAAGATATAAATTATTTGATAAGATTTCATTTTGCAAAGAAAGATGAAACTCTTTTAAAAGCTATTGAAAGATTAAAGACACTCAAGGAAAAAGCTAAGTTTTATAAAGAATAAGAATAAGAATTGATTAATAGTTCGATAAATCATTAATTTTATTATTTTTTTAATATTCATTATATTCACTAAAGTATTATTAATATAAAGAGTTATACAAAATAAGGAGATGACTATATTATGAAAAGAATAGGCGGAGTTTTATTATCATTAACTTTAGCATTAGGTATATTTGCAGGATGCGGAAGCACCTCTGGAAAATCTGATGCTAAATCAGATACAATTAAAGTGGGAGTTACAGCAGGCCCTCACGAAGAGATAATACAAAAGGTTAAAGAGGTTGCAAAAAAACAGGGATTGGATGTAGAATATACTAGCTTTAATGATTATGTTCAGCCAAATACGCAGCTAAATGAAAAACAGATAGATGTTAATATATTTCAACATGAACCATATCTAAAACAATTTAACAAGGATCATAATATGAATTTGGTTAAGGTTGCAAATGCTGTAACTTTTCCAATGGGAGTATATTCAAGCAAGATAAAATCTTTGGATAAACTTAAAGAAGGAGACAAAATTTCTCTACCAAATGATCCTACTAATGAAGCTAGAGCGCTTGCACTTTTGGAAAAAGGTAAGGTTATAAAATTGAAAAGTGGAGTTGGCTTAAAAGCAACAAAAAAAGATATAGTACAAAATCCTAAAAAAATTCAATTTCTAGAGCTTGAAGCACCAATGGTTCCACGTTCATTAAATGATGTTGCAGTTGCAGTAATAAATACTAATTATGCGATAGAGGCTAAATTGGATCCAAATAAAGATGCAATATTCAAGGAACCAAAGGATTCACCATGGGTTAATATTATAGCTGCAAGACAGGATAATAAAAATGCTGAAAATGTAAAAAAATTAATTAAAATATATCAATCGGATGAAGTTAAGAAATTTATAAATGAACATTTTAAAGGATCGGTTATAGCAGTATTCTAGCAGTATAAACAGGAGGAATAAAATTGAGTAAATATAATTTTAAATATGGAAAAGATGAAATTGAAATAGATTTGGAAGGAAGGATAAATAATGTTCTTCCCAATAAATCAGATTATATTAAAGATGTAAAAAGCGAAATTATTAAATCTATTGAAAATCCTACAGGTACAAAACCTTTAAAGGATATAATCAAACCTGGCGAAAAGGTATTATTTGTAGTTTCGGATATTACTAGAGCATGGGTTAAAACGGGTAAGTTTTTGATACATATAGTTGATTATTTAAATTCAATAGGGGTTAAGGATGAGGATATTTCTGCTATAGTTGCAGTAGGAACTCATAGACCTGCTACAGAAGAAGAAAAGAAGATTATTGTAGGGGAAGAACTTTATACTAGAATAAAAGTATTCAATCATGACAGCAGAAATAATGATGAATTGGAGTACATAGGGACATCAAGTTTAGGCACTCCTGCATATATAAATAAGGCGGTTATTAACTCTGATAGGGTAATACTTGTAGGTGGAATTACATTTCACTTATTTGCTGGCTTTGGAGGAGGAGCCAAAAGTGTAGTTCCAGGAGTAGCTGGCATTGAAACTGTTCAGCATAACCATAGATTGGTTTTTAATAAAGGAGAACATTCAGGATTAAATTTAAATGCTAGAGCAAATAAAATTAAGGGAAACCCTATGCGAGAGGATATTACAGAAATATGTAGAAAAGTTTCTCCAGACTTCCTGATAAATGCTGTACTTGACTCAGACGGAAACTTTATACAATTTGCAGCAGGTGATTTTGAAAAAGCATGGCTTGAAGGGTGCAATACTACTAGAGATTTATATGGCATAAAATTAGAAAATAGGTCAGATATTACTATTGCATCAGCTGGTGGATATCCAAAGGATATAAACTTATATCAATCTGTGAAAACTATTGATAATAGCCTTTATTCAGGTAAAGATGGAAGTGTTCTTATATTATTATCACAATGTGTCGAAGGACTTGGAGCAGATGAATTCATGCAGTGGTTTAAATATGAAACATTAGATGACATGGAAACAGCATTAAAACAAAATTTTACTGTACCAGGTTATGCTGCTTATAAAACATTGTATGCAGCTAAAACGAGAAAAGTATTACTTTTATCTTCTCTTGATGATGATGTAGTTAAAAAATTTGGATTTACTCCTGTAAAATCATTAGATGAAGCTGTTAAGACAGCATATAAATTAGCAGGTGAAAATCCAAATGTAGTGCTTATGCCATATGGAGGAAGTACTCTCCCTGTATAAACTAATAAAATAGAAAAAAATTTTTACTGTATGTAAATTTTTATGATGGTTGATTTGTGATATACTATTATAAAGTAATTTCAAAATATAAATTAAAATAATTATAGGAGATATCATGATGAAACTTAAAAATACTAATTTAAATTTTAACATAAAATTATTATGTTTTTCAGCATTTATAACTTCGGCTTATTTTTTTATTAATAAACTTCAATTTATTGCAATTATACCTATATTAATGTGTATATATGATGGATTTATCATATTTAAAAATATCAAGAATAGGGATGGATTAAAAATAAGTGCTTTTTTAATTACTATTTTATTTTTAATAATTATACTTCATGTGGTGATTGTATATGGATTAGCCAGTCCTGTTCCAATATTTTTGACATTTATACTTACTAACTTATTTTTTATATACAATGTTATTTTACATATATATAATAGGTATAAGAAGTTAACCATGGCACTTCTCATAGTACTTTGGGTTATATGTGACAGTTTGCCTATTTTAATGATAATGGTATTGTCAGCTGGTCTTTCAAGTGGAATTTCCGGCTAAAATTGAAAAGTTAAATTGCTAATAATGTTTTTAAATCTGTAGATACTTTTTATAAAGTTATTTGCAGATTTTTTTTATAAATCTGTTGCTATTTTATAATACTTGTTATATATTATATATAACAAGTAGAAAAGGAGGTACTTTATGATAATAGAAATAGATTTCGAGTCTGAGATGCCGATATATGAGCAACTTAGAAGACAAATAATAGAAGGAATAGCTTCTGGCAGTTTAAAATTAGGAGAAAGTCTTCCGTCTGTAAGACAAATGGCAGAAGATATAGGTATAAATCTTCATACAGTAAATAAAACGTATAATGCCTTAAAGACAGATGGATATTTGAATATAGACAGGAGAACTGGAGCAGTAGTTAGAGACATTCTTCCTGAAAGTACTGAAGAATTTAATAAAAAATTTAAAGATGAATTGACTTATTTAATATCAGAAGCTTATTTAAGAGGAAACAAAATTGAAGATATTTTAAATTTATGCAGTAGTATATTTAATAAATATGATGAAAGTAGGTAGGTGAATTATTATGAATGAAAATTTATTTATGAGTATATATTTATTCTTTATATTTATAGTAATGCTTATAATGGGGATTTTTACCCCAAAGTTTACCAGAAAGGAAATTAAATTTGGAATAAGGATACCGGAAAATGAGGTAAATTCTTCAGAAATCAAGGATATAGAAAAAAAATTTATAACAAATAATTTAATAATAGGGATTCCTGTTATAGTAATATTTAGCATTTTAAATTATATGTTTCCTAATGTAATTATGATTCTTTTTACAACATTTGCATTTATATTTGTTATGTTTTTAGTGTATATGATATCAAACAAAGCTGTAAAAAAACTTAAGATTGAAAAAGGATGGCTTAAGGGAAATAAACAATCTGTAATTATTGATACTAATTTTTCAAAAGAAAAAAACAAAAACTTGGTAACACCATGGATTTTCTTGATTTCAGTAATTATCATTATTATAAATATAGTTTTAAGCTATAAATACTATAATTTATTACCAAATAAAGTTCCTACTCACTGGGATTTATCAGGAAATATAACAGGCTACCAAATTAAATCTAAAATGTTAATTTGGGAAATGCCTGGAACTGAAATTTTTACTACTATTCTATTTTTTATAGTATATAAAAGTATAGGTTGGTCAAAACAGCAGATAAATCATCAAGATCCAGAAGGTTCTGTAAAGAAAAATAGAATTTTTAGAAGAGCATGGTCAAAATATATAGCTATTTTTTCAATATTAACTAATCTAATTCTTACTGTGGGTACTCTTCAAATATTTAGAGTAGTTGATATAAATAATAAAATTATAAATGTAATTATTATTGGATTTTTAGTTATTACGTTAACTAGTACAATATTACTTTCTATAAAGTTAGGTCAAGGTGGAAGTAATATAAAGCTTAAAGGTGAAGATGAAAATAGCAAATTTGATAGTAGTTCCAGAGATGATGATAGATATTGGAAAGTTGCTAATACTATTTATTATAATCCGGACGATCCATCACTTTTTATAGAAAAAAGATTTGGAGTAGGGTGGACTATAAATGCGGGGAGACCACTTGGAATGGCTATATATATAGGAATGATTATATTTACTATAGTTATTGTAGTTATAGCAAGTTATGCTAGAAGATAATATTAATAAAAATTAAAAGAAAATAATATTAACAAAAAGTATATTATTATTTCGATAAATATATCATATGTTAATTACACAATTATCAAAAAATAGCTTGATATATTATCAATTTTCATTTATAATATGTGACATAACAATATTATAAATGAAAATTGATTTGTTTATATATCATTATGTCATCTTATATTATACTTAAAAATCTGAATAAAATTAAAATAGGGAGGAATTATAGTGAACAAATTTAAAAGAGGTTTATTTACTGCTTTGCTTTTGACTATTACAATTATTTTATCAGTTGGATGTGGAAGTACAAATCAAAATTCAAAAAATGAAAGTTCAGGACAATCAACACAAAAATCTATTAAGTTGACTGTATCTGCTGCAGCTAGTTTAAAAGATTCTATGAATGAGATAAAACAACTTTATATCAAGAAACATTCTAATGTAACTATTACTTATAATTTTGGAGCATCGGGAACACTTCAACAACAAATTGAACAGGGAGCTCCTGTGGATATATTTATATCTGCTGCAGTAAAGCAGATGAATTTACTCAAAGATAAAAATCTACTTGTAAATACTACGGTTAAAAATTTGTTGAAGAATGATATAGTGCTTATTGTTCCTAAGAATTCGACCAAAGTTAAAAATTTTGATGATTTGACAGACGATAATGTTAAAAAAGTAGCGCTTGGTGAACCTAAAAGTGTACCTGTTGGAGAATATTCGCAGGATGTACTTAAAAATTTAAAAATTCTTGACAATGTTAAATCAAAAGCTGTGTATGGAAAGGACGTAAAAGAGGTTTTAACATGGGTCGAAACTGGTGATGTAGATGCAGGAATAGTATATAAGACAGATGCACTTGTATCAGACAAAGTAAAAGTTGTTGCTTCTGCACCTAAGGATTCACATAAAGATGTGATATATCCTGCAGCAGTAATTAAAGGCAGTAAAAATATGGATGAAGCTAAGGAATTTATTAATTATTTATCAGGAGATGAAGCAAAAAAAGTATTTGAAAAGTATGGATTTAATGTTGGAAAATAACTAACTATTTAGTCCATTTAATCAATAGGGGGAGTATAGAATGGTATTTGATGTTTCACCAGCATGGATTTCATTGAAAACTGTTTTTACGGCTGTTGTAATAGTATTTTTTATAGGGATTGTGACTGCTTACTGGATGACAACTTACAATGGTAGGTTCAAGAGTATACTGGATACTATATTTACATTGCCTCTTGTACTCCCACCTACAGTAGCTGGATTTTTCCTGCTGCTCATTCTGGGTAAAAATGGACCTATTGGGAAACTTCTTTTAAAGATTGGAACTACATTAATTTTTTCTTGGCCTGCAGCAGTTTTGGCAGCTGTTGTTGTAGCATTTCCTTTAATGTACAGGACAACTAAAGGTGCTTTTGAACAGATAGATAATAATGTAATAAATGCTGCAAGGACGCTGGGCGTATCCGAGTGGAAGATATTTTGGAAAGTTATGATTCCGATGGCACGTCCCGGAATTGCAGCAGCTACAGTCCTTTCTTTTGCAAGAGCTCTTGGTGAATTTGGAGCTACACTTATGGTAGCCGGAAATATACCAAATAAAACTCAGACAATTCCATTAGCCATTTATTTTGCAGCTGAAAATGGGGACATGAACATAGCTCTTATGTGGGTTATATTGATTGTAATAATTTCTACTTTAGTAATGTTTTTAATGAATTATTGGAATACTCATCAACAGGAAAATATGTATGGATTCAGGAGAAGGTAAAATGGGGCTTTATGTTGATATTGAAAAAAAATTGAATGGATTTAATCTAAAAGTTAAATTTTGTACAAAAGATAATATTTTGGGATTGCTTGGGGCTTCAGGATCAGGAAAAAGTATGATACTTAGATGCATAGCAGGTCTTGTAACACCTGATACAGGTAAAATAGTTGTGAATGAAAAAATTCTATTTGATTCTAAAAAGAGAATAAACATGCCAATTAGAAATAGAAAAGTGGGATTTTTATTTCAAAATTATGCATTGTTTCCAAATATGACTGTAAGTCAAAATATAGGTTTTGCACTAGATAATATGGATAATAATAAAAAGATGAAAATAGTAAGTGAAAAAATAAGCATGATGAACCTTTCAGGTCTTGAAAATAGATTTCCAAGTCAGCTGTCAGGAGGTCAGCAGCAGAGGACAGCTATTGCAAGAGCATTGGCTGTAGAGCCTGAAATATTATTATTAGATGAACCCTTTTCAGCTTTAGATAGCCACTTAAGAAACAAGATGGAAGAACAACTTGTGAATATACTGGATAATTATTCAGGCTCAACAGTATTTGTATCTCATAATAGGGATGAGATATATCGTATATGCGAAGATATTGCGGTAATCAATAATGGATCTGTAGATGTCTATGGTGATAGAGAATATATATTTAAAACTCCACAAACTCTTTCAACTGCTGTACTTACCGGATGCAAAAATATATCAAAAATAAAAATAATAGATGATACTACAATAGAGGCTTTAGATTGGGGATGTACACTCAAAGTTGCTGAAAAAATAAAAGATGTTAGATCTTATGCAGCTATTAGAGCACATTACATAAGCTTTGATGATAAAGGTGATCTGGAAAATACTTTTAAATGCTGCCTTAATCATGTAATCGAAAGTCCGTTTACTGTTTCCGTATATTTAGATATTCTGGGTGACAAAACTTATACTAGAACTAAGAGTTTACACCTTGAAATTGAAAAGGAAACCTGGAATCGATTGAAAAAGAAAAATCAACCGTGGAATATAAAAATTCCTCCAGAAAAAATTTTATTATTGGTCAGATAAACTATAGAATATTTTTAATAGCTGCAAATTACAATTCAGCTATAATATTACCTGTTTCTGTGAGATCATATCCTCCTATTCCTAATAGTTCAGATTTGAATTCATCTGAGCGCAATATACTTATTATTGTTTTAAATGGAGATTTATCAAGGTCTTCTTTTTTTATAACTAATTCATATCTTTCTTTTTGAAGTGGTATAAAATCTATATTTTTAACTTGAAGACTTGTTTTTTCGTTACCCAAAGCCAAATTTGCACCACCTCTTGCTACAGTACTTGCTACTGCGAGGTGGGAAAAACATTCTTTATTATATCCTTTTATAGATTTTCCATCTATGTTGAGTAAACGAAGGTGTTCATCCAGGAGAATTCTAGTACCACATCCCTTTTCTCTATTTATTATGTTTATATCATGTCTTTTTAAATCTTCCCAGCCTTGAATTTTTTTAGGATTTCCTTTAGCGACATAAAAACCTTGCATTCTGCAGGCTAAATGAATTATTATTGTTGGAATCCCGGGAACCAATCTTCTTACAAAAGGTATATTATACTGTCCGGAGTCTCCATCCCACAAATGAGCAGTAGCTACTTGTATTTTACCAAGATAAAGAGCCAGTAGTCCATTGTAACTTCCAACGTATGAACGGAAAGTTCTAATATTAGGAGAATAAAGTTCTATATAGCGGGATAGAATATCAAGAAGTACATCTTGACCACATATTATAAAATTGTTAACATTGCCTGAATCTTGTTGAGAAAAAATATTTGTAGATGGTAAACTGTCATTTTTAATAGGAATAGATTGGATTGTTTTATTATTCTTGGTCTTATTTTTATAATTTTCCACATCCTTTAAATCAACTCTAATTTTTTTACCAACTTTATAACCATTTAATTCCCCTCTTTTAATTAATTCATAAACTGTGTTTTTAGCTACTTTCAACATTTCCGCTACTTCTTGTGGTGTTAAAGCTGTGTTCTCTAACATAAAATACCTCCTTTTATAAGAAATATAATAAATAGTCAATAAAATACTATATAAATTATAAATATGTATAATATTATAATGATTTTAATACATATCTAATAAAAATACAACTTTATTTAATATGAAACTAAATTTATATATAGTTATAAAAATAATCAAAACGTAACTACATATATATATGTAGTTATATAACGTTATATAAATAGATAAAACTTAACAAAACAAAATTTAAAAAGTACATTTTTTAATAAATTATAAGTGACTAATTAACAAAATAACAATTAAAAGAGCCTAATTTAACAATGTAATTATTTATAGCGTATATTTTTAATAAATTATCAAAAATCTATTGCATTTTTAAAATATGTGTGATATATTTTGTTATAAATTATTAAACAATAATTGAATTACAAAATTAAATTTTAAAAATCTAATTAATGTAAGGAGAGTTGAAAATGAGACAAGTAGCTATTTATGGAAAAGGTGGAATTGGAAAATCTACTACAACGCAAAATCTTACTGCAGGATTGGCAGAAATGGGTAAGCACATAATGGTAGTAGGATGTGACCCAAAGGCAGATTCAACTAGATTGCTTTTAGGTGGACTAGCTCAGAAGACAGTTTTGGATACCTTAAGAGAAGAAGGTGAAGATGTTGATCTGGATTCAATATTAAAGAGTGGGTTTGGAAAAATAAAGTGTGTTGAATCTGGTGGACCGGAACCAGGAGTTGGCTGTGCAGGAAGAGGTATAATAACTTCAATTAATATGCTTGAACAATTAGGCGCATATACTGATGATTTGGATTATGTTTTTTATGATGTATTAGGTGATGTTGTTTGCGGAGGTTTTGCAATGCCAATACGTGAAGGAAAAGCTCAGGAAATATATATAGTAGCCAGTGGTGAAATGATGGCAATGTATGCAGCAAATAATATATCAAAAGGTATAGCTAAATTTGCAAATACAGGTGGAGTTAGATTAGGCGGTATAATATGCAACAGCAGAAAAGTTGAAAATGAATATGAGTTACTTGATGCATTTGCAAAAAAGCTGGGAAGTCAGCTGATATATTTTGTACCAAGAAGTCCAGAGGTTACAAAAGCAGAAATAAACAAGCAAACTGTTATACAGTATGATCCAAAAGCTAAACAAGCAGACGAATACAGAGCATTAGCCAAGGCTATAGATGGAAATGACATGTTTGTAGTACCGAAACCAATGGCACAGGATGATCTAGAAGCCATATTAATGGAACATGGTCTTATGGATTAAAAATGAATATGAAATTTATAAAATATAAACTAGAAATAAATATCCCTTTAATTTTGAGCCAATTAAAGAGATATATATAAAATATTTAATAATTAAATTTTAACCATGTATAGTTTAACATAAAAAAGGGGAGTGTTCAATAAATGTTAATGGTAAAAGCTATTATAAGACCAGAAAAGGTTACAACTGTACTTTCCGAATTGTGTGATGCTGGGTTTCCTGCAGTTACTAAATTTGATGTAGTTGGCAGGGGCAAACAAAGGGGAGTAAAAGTTGGAGAAATATTTTATGATGAGATACCAAAACAAATGCTTCTGATAGTAATAAAAGATGATGACAAGGATGATATTGTAAAAATTATTACCAAGAATGCAAAAACTGGTAATAAAGGAGCTTTTGGTGATGGAAAGATATTTATAACTCCTGTAGAAGAAGCATATACAATAAGTTCAGGTACAAATGAATTGTAGAAGAGGGAGGAATGCATAATGAAAGAAGTTATTGCTATTATTAGGATGAATATGGTAGGCAAAACAAAAGATGCTCTTGCTAAAGCTAGTTTTTCTTCTATTACATGTAAAGATGTTCTTGGACGGGGTAAAAAAAAGGTGGATTTTTCTTTAATCAAGGATTATATATCTGAGGAAGATATATCAGATGTATCGAATAAAAAAATTATGGAGCAGATATCTGAAGTTCACAGATTGATTTCCAAGAGGATGATTATTATATTAGCCAAAGATGAAAATGTAAAAGAAGTTGTAGATACTATAATTGGAATAAATAAAACTGGAAATCCTGGAGATGGAAAAATATTTGTGTCTAAGATTACTGATGCTATAAGAATAAGAACGGAAGAAACTGGAGATGCAGCTATTTAGTTTTTATGAAAGGATGATTTTATGAAAAATGAATTAAGTAAAATTGTTGATGAAGTTTTAGAACCATATCCTGCTAAAACATATAAAAAGAGAAAAGAACACATTGTCATAAAGACAGAAGAAGATCCTAATCCAGTTATTACAGCGAATGTAAGAACTGTACCAGGTGTAATTACATCTAGAGGTTGTTGTTATGCTGGGTGTAAAGGTGTTGTTATGGGACCTATTAAAGATATGGTTCATATAACTCATGGACCTGTAGGATGCGCTTTTTATACTTGGGGTGGAAGAAGATTTAAATCAAAACCTAAGGAAGGCGGTCAAAATTTCAATGAATATGTTTTTGGCACTGACCTGCAGGAAAAAAATATAGTTTTTGGTGGAGCTGATAAATTGCAGAAAGCGATAGATGAAGCAATTGAAATTTTCCATCCTAAGGCCGTAGGTGTATATGCAACATGTCCTGTTGGGCTTATTGGTGATGATATACAGGCAGTTGCAGCTGCATCAAGAAAAAAATATGGTATACCAATACTTGCATTCAACTGCGAAGGATATAAAGGTGTAACACAATCAGCAGGACACCATATAGCAAATAATACTGTTATGAATGACATAATTGGAACTGGAAAAGGTGAGCACAAGAAGTATTCTATTAATTTACTTGGTGAGTACAATATTGGTGGTGATTCCTGGGAAATTGAAAGAATTCTCAATAAAATAGGATATACTGTTAGCGCTACTCTTACTGGTGATGCAAGTTATGGAGACATTCAAAATTCTAATTTGGCAGATGTAAATTTAGTACAGTGTTATAGATCGATTAACTATATAGCTAATATGATGGAAACTAAGTATGGAATTCCATGGATTAAATGTAACTTTATAGGCATACAAGGAACTATTGATACTTTAAGAGAATTAGCTAAAGTTTTTGATGATCCGGATTTGTATAAAAGAACAGAGGCTGTCATTGCAGAAGAGATTGGAGAAATTGAAGATGATATAAATTACTATAGGGAGAGACTTGAGGGAAAAGTGGCTTGTTTGTATGTTGGAGGATCAAGAGCTCAAACATATCAAGTATTACTTGAAGATCTTGGAATAAAGACTATTCTTGCAGGTCATGAATTTGGACATCGTGATGATTATGAAGGAAGTGAAGTTATTCCAACAATAAAAATGGATGCAGATACTAAAAATATACCTGAAATAACAGTTCATAAAGATGAAGAAAAATACCGTGTCATAATACCTGAAGAGAGGGCAGAAGTACTTAAATCAGAAGGTGTGCCATTAAATTATTATGGTGGTCTTGAAAAGCAAATGGATAATAATACTGTAATAATAGATGACATAAATGGACATGAGTTGGAAAGCTTTATAAAAAGATTACATCCGGATATGTTTTTGACAGGTGTAAAAGAAAAATATGTTATTGAAAAAATGGGAGTTCTATCAAGACAGCTTCATTCTTATGACTATACAGGACCATATGCAGGATTTAAAGGAGCAGTAATATTTGCTAGAGAACTTGCAAGAGGAGTATATACTCCGGCATGGAAGTATTTAACTCCACCTTGGAAAAAGCAGCCATTATTAGATGGAAAAGTAGCAGTTTCAGGAGGTGAAAAATAATGTTAGATGCAACACCAAAAGAATTAGTTAAAAGAAAAGCTTTGAGAATAAATCCAGCCAAGACTTGCCAGCCGGTTGGAGCTATGTATGCAGCTTTTGGTATCCACAATTGCTTGCCACACAGTCATGGATCGCAGGGATGTTGTTCTTATCACAGGACGGTACTTTCAAGACATTTCAAGGAACCAGCAATGGCTTCCTCCAGTTCATTTACAGAAGGTGCTTGTGTATTTGGTGGTGGGGCAAATGTAAAAGCTGCTGTTAAAAATATATTTGCAATGTATAATCCAGATATAATAGCTATTCATACAACTTGTTTGTCAGAGACTATAGGAGATGATTTGCCTAGTTATATAAGAGAGATGGAAATACCTGAAGGAAAATTAGTTATTCATACTAATACTCCAAGTTATGTTGGATCACATGTTACCGGATTTTCAAATATGGTAAGAAGTATGGTTGAATATCTTTCAGTTAACAGCGGAAAGAAGAACGACAAGATCAATATAATACCAGGATTTGTTGGACCTGCTGATATGAAAGAGATGAAGAGAATATTCAAACTTATGGATATCCCATATATAATATTTCCTGATACAAATGGAGTATTTGATGTTCCAAATACAGGAGATTATAAAATATTCCCTAAAGGTGGAACAAAAATTGAAGATATAGTAGATGCAGGAAATTCAGATGCAACTATAGCCTTTGGAAGTTTTGCTTCAGGGGATGCAGCTAAGAAACTGGAAACCAAGTGCAAAGTACCTTTTGAGACATTGGAAGCTCCTATAGGGATTGATGCTATGGATGATTTATTGATGACGTTAGTTAAATTAACCGGCAAGGAGGTACCCGAAGAACTTGAGGAGGAAAGAGGTCAACTGCTTGATTTAATGCTTGATAGTGCACAATATTTCAATGGTAAAAAAGTAGCTATAGTTGGTGATCCTGATGTGGTTATTTCACTTACCCAGTTTGTTATAACTTTAGGTATGATACCGAAATATGTAATAACAGGTACCCCGGGATCAATATTTGAAAAGAAAATCAAAAGTATGATGGACGATGCTGGTATAGATGGTGGAGTTGTTAAGGCTGATAGTGATTTCTTTGAGATGCATCAGCTCATAAAAAATGAAGGTGTGGATCTGCTCATATCCAATACTTATGGTAAATTTATAGCAAGAGAAGAGGATATCCCATTCGTTAGATTTGGATTTCCTGTAATGGACAGATATGGACATCAATATACTCCGAAGGTTGGATACTGTGGTGCAATAAAGCTTGTTGAGTCAATGTGCAATGTTATGCTTGACAAGGTAGAAAGAGAGTGTGCGGAAGAAGATTTTGAAGTAGTAAGATAAAAACTAATTGTTGTGGATGTCGCATTAAGAATTTTTAGAAATTATGCTTAGTGTGACATCCACTTTAAATAAGGCTTTTGGAGGCGAGTTTATGGAAAATAGAAAAGCTGAAATTATAGAAGATAGAAAAGAATTTGTATGTTACAATTCTAAAAATAATGAAAACAAACTTAAATGTGATCAAAACAGTGTATCGGGCGCAGTCAGCCAGAGAGCCTGTGTGTATTGTGGAGCTAGAGTAGTCTTAAATCCTATAACTGATGCCTTTCATTTGATTCATGGACCTATAGGATGTGCAGCTTATACGTGGGATCTTAGAGGTAGTTTGAGTAGTGGCTCTGAATTGTTCAGAAATAGTTTTTCTACAGACTTAAGCGAAACAGATGTCATATTTGGAGGAGAGAGAAAGTTAAAGGATTCTCTTGATGAAATTGTTGAGAAGTTCCATCCCAAAGTTATTTTTGTATATGCAACTTGTATAGTTGGGGTTATTGGTGATGATATAGATGCCGTTTGTAAAATGGCGGAGAAAAAGTATTCGATAAGAGTTATACCGGTAAAATCTCCTGGATTTTCTGGAAATAAATCAATGGGGTACAGAGCTGCCTGTGATGCAATAATAAAACTTATAGGCGAGAAAAAAAGCAAAAAGAAGGTAAATGGAATCAATTATCTTGGCGACTTCAATCTAGCAGGTGAAGTTTGGGTGGTAGAAAATTATTTGAAAAGAATAGGAATAGATATTGTTTCCAAATTAACAGGTGATGGAAAATATGATGAGATAATAAAGGCCCCCGAAGCCAAGCTGAATATAGTTCAATGTGCAGGCTCTATGGGATACTTAGCTAAAAAGATGGAAAGTTTATATGACATTCCATTTATAAAAACAAGTTTTGTAGGATTGGAGGACACAGAAAATTCATTGCTTCAAATTGCTAATATTATGGGAAATGAAGAGACGATACAGAAAGCTGAAGATTTTATAAGGCAAGAAGAAGAAAAAATTCAACCTGAATTAGATTATTATAGGAGAAGATTGACTGGTAAAAAAGCTGCTATATATGTAGGGGGAGGATATAAAGCAATATCACTTATAAAACAGTTTAGAGATCTTGGTATAGAAACTATTATGGTTGGAACTCAGACAGGTAAACCTGAGGATTACGATATAATCGAGAAGATTACAAATGAGGGAACTGTAATACTGGATGATGCCAATCCTTATGAACTTGAAAAATTCATGGTTGAAAAAGGAGCGGATATATTAGTAGGTGGAGTTAAAGAAAGACCACTTGCATATAAACTTGGAGTTGCATTTTGTGACCATAATCATGAGAGAAAACATATACTTGGTGGATTTCAAGGTGCGATAAATTTTGCAAAAGAGATAGACCTTACGGTAAATAGTCCTGTTTGGAATTATGTATAAAAGAAATTTTGAGGAGATGATTGATGATGAGCAATAAGAAACTGGTAAATGTAGATATAAATCCATGTAAGATGTGTATGCCAATGGGTGGGGTTATGGCGTTTAAGGGGATAGAAAACAATATGGTCATATTACATGGATCTCAAGGCTGCAGTACTTATATTAGAAGACATATGGCTACGCATTACAATGAGCCTGTGGATATAGCATCGTCTGCTCTTACTGAACAAGGTACTGTATATGGTGGAACTAAGAATCTTAAAAAGGGATTAAAAAACATGATTAAGATGTACAATCCTACTACTATTGGGGTGCTTACTACATGTTTGGCAGAGACTATTGGAGAGGATACTAGAAGAATAGTAGAGGAATTTTATGAAGAAGAAAAAAATAATGAAGAAATTAAGAATATAAAGATAATAACTGCATCTACTCCCGGATATGGTGCTACACAAGCTGAAGGATATTTTGTTGTACTTAGAAAAATTGTAGAACAAGTTTGTGAAAAATCAGAAAAAACTGGAAAGTTAAATATTATATGTGCCAATTTAAATCCAGGAGATGTGAGAAATATAAAGGAAATATTGAACTCTTTTGAAATAGGATATACTATTTTGCCGGATGTATCAAATACACTTGATTCACCGCATAATGAAAAGTATAGAAGAGTGCCTAAAGGAGGCACCAAGATAGATGATATAAAAAAGATGCCGGGTTCTATAGCTACAATTGAAATGGGAAGAACGGTATCAGATGAAAATTCACCGGGAATATATTTGAGAGATAAATTTGGAGTACCACTTTATAAATGCAATATACCAATAGGTCTTAGAAATACAAATGAATTTATCTCATTAATATCGAAAATAACAGGTTTTTCTATACCTGAAGATTATATAACTCAAAGAGGCAGATATTTAGATGCCATGATAGACAACCATAAATATACTGGTGAAGCCAGAGTAATACTGTATGGTGAACCAGAACTTGTATATGCAACTGCAAGACTGTGTCTGGAGAATGGAATACTTATAAAGATGGTTGGTATGGGATCTAAAAATGAAGCTTTGAGAAAAAGACTTAAGGAAGAACTTAAAGTTCAGAAGGAGGATTCTATTGTTTTAGATGACACTGATTTTGGTACTATGGAAAGTTATGCTAAAAAGTTAAAAATAAATCTTTTGATAGGAAATTCTGATGGAAGAAGAATGGCTAAAAGAATTGGAATCAAAATAATAAGAATTGGATTTCCTATTCATGATAGAGTTGGAGGACAAAGGCAAATAATAACAGGATATAATGGCTCATCATTTTTAATAGACAGTGTGGCAAATGCTATGCTTGAGCATGTACAGGATACCTATAGGGAGAAAGCATATAATGATTTTTATGCACCTATGGCTAAGATGAAAGATAATATGGAATTAAGTTGTAACAAAACCTCTACTCATCCGTGTTTTGGTGATAATGCCCATAAGTTTGCAAGAATGCATATACCTATAGCACCAAAATGTAATATAAGTTGTAATTACTGTAGTAGAAAATATGATTGCGCAAATGAAAGCAGGCCTGGAGTTACTAGTGAAATTCTAAGTCCTAAACAAGCACTTGAAAAATTTAAATTAGTTAAAAGTAAAATGAAGAATTTGACTGTTGTAGGTATAGCAGGACCAGGTGATGCGCTGGCAAATTTTAGTGAAGTAAAGGAATCACTTGAACTTATAAGAAAAGATTCACCAGAAACTACATTTTGCTTGTCAACTAATGGACTTATGCTTCCCTTCTATGCAAATCAACTTGTAGAACTCGGGGTATCACATATAACTGTAACTATAAATGCAGTGGATAAGAAAATAGGTGCAAAAATATATAGAGAAGTTAATTATTTGGGACATAAATATTATGGCGAAGAAGGAGCTGAAATACTTTTGAATAATCAGCTTACAGGACTTAGGTATCTATGTTCTAAAGGCACAATCTGTAAAGTTAATATAGTTATGCTAAAAGGAATAAATGATAAACATATCAAAGATGTGGTAAAAAAGGTTAAACAATGTGGGGCATATATGACTAATATAATGCACATGATACCAGTTCAGGGAAGTAAATTTGAAAAATTACCGCTTGTCTCCAATATAGAGTTAAATCAAATGAGAAAAGATTGTGAAGTGAACATAAAACAGATGTATAACTGCAGGCAATGCAGGGCAGATGCTATAGGAACTTTGGCACAGGATTGTTCTATAGATTTCAGAAATATTGGATGTGGCAGTTGCTTTGATAAATGTTCAAGCAATGTAGAAAAAAATGTATCTGAGAGTGGAAAATATAAGTTTGCAATTTCATCAAAATCAGGTATCAATATAGATCAGCATTTCGGACATTCTACTGAGTTTTATATTTATTCATATGATTCTGGAAATATAAGATTCTTGGAAAAAAGAAATGTGGATAAATATTGTACTGGATCTGATGAGTGTGATGAACATGAAGATAAAATTTCAAAAACCATTAAAATTATAGGGGATTGCGATGCAGTTCTTGCATTAAGGGCAGGATTTGAACCAAGAGAAAGATTGGAGGCAAAAGGAATTAAGTTAATAGAAATGTATGATTCTATAAATAAAGGAATTGTTAGGGCTGTTAATGAAATTATAAAAAATAAAACATCAAATAGTAAAGTTGATTTTCATATTCTGCGAGATTGAGAAGGTGATATATATGTCAATTGTACTGAGGAATAGCAGAAAAATTATTATAGATAGAAGTTTGCTTGAGGTTACAAATAAATTAAAAGAAATTAATAGCGATGTTTCAAGAGAATTTCTTATGCTTCTTAAAGATCTTGGGGTAGATATAATAGAAATCAATGATGTTGTGCTAAACAAGGTAAAAAATTTACCTGAAAATTTAGACTATATATATAGAATTGATAATATTTCAAATCTACATTTTATAGATAGATATAAGATGAATTTTAAATGTTTAGTTATAGATTATAAGGAGTTACTGAATTTAAATAAAGAAATTTTAAATAGATTGAGAAACAGTAGGATAATGATTGAAGTTGATATTAAAGCCATAGATCAATTGTGCTTGGAGAAAAATATTGAAATTTTCAATAAATTGGATGTTGAATGTGTCAGAATAAAAGGCGTTATAAAATATGATATTTATGGTTTGGATAGATTGATAGAAAATATAAGAAGATATTTTTCTTCAAATGTGGATTTGTGTGCAGACAGCGGATTTTATATGGCAACGGCAATAAGCATTGAAGCCTGTATGGATGGAGCAGATTCAATAACGGCAGCTTTTAATGGACAGATTTATGGACTTGCAGCACTTGAAGAGGTTATTTTGGGACTTAAAGTTATAAAAAATGGGAAGTTATCTGGAGACTTAAAAGTAATCAAGAAATTGACAAAAGTGTATGAAAAATTATCCTATGAGAAAATATATTGTATGAAACCTGTAATAGGAGAAGATATTTTCAAATGTGAATCAGGTATTCATGTAGATGGAATGGAAAAGGATCCAAATACCTATGAACCTTATAATCCATATGATATAGGATCGATAAGGACTGTCTACATTGGAAAACATTCCGGTAAAAAAAGTGTAATGATAAAGCTTAAAAAGTTAAATATAGATTATAGAAACATAAATGTAAATGAGATTTTAAAGAAGGTAAGAGAAACCAGTATTAAATTAAATAGAAATGTTTTTGATGATGAATTAATTCAAATTTGTAATGATTTAAAAGATACTTGTTTGAAATGAGGTGATTCATAATGGGCATTAATTTTGTAGATACTACTTTACGGGATGGGGAGCAGAAGGCTTGTATAGCTTTGAATGTAGAGCAGAAAGTAAAAATTGCTAAAATTATAGATGATATGGGTATTGATCAGATAGAAGCAGGTGTACCCGCTATGGGCGGAGATGAAAAAAAAAGTATAGAAAAGATTATGAGCCTTGACTTGAAAAGCAAGATATCATCATGGAATAGAATGAGTATTAAAGACATAGATGATTCTGTAGATTGCGGCGTTGATATAATTCATATATCAATTCCGTCATCAGATATACAGATTAGATCGAAATTAGGAAAGGATAGAGAATGGGTTATAAATAATATGAGAAACTGCATCACATATGCAATTGATAAAGGGTATGAAGTAACTGTAGGACTTGAGGATGCAAGCAGGGCAGATATAAATTTTTTAATTGAATTGTGTACAGTTGTTTTTGAAATTGGAGTAAAAAGAGTTAGATATGCAGATACTGTAGGAATTCTATACCCTAGAAAGATATTTTACAATATAAAAAAGCTTATGAAGGAAGTGCCATTGGAAGTAGAAATTCATGCTCATAATGATTTTGGTATGGCACTTCCAAATTCTTTTGGAGCAGTAGAAGCTGGTGCAAAATTTGTAAATTGCACAATTACCGGCATGGGTGAGCGAGCTGGTAATTGTGATTTTATAAAGTTTGTGGAAGTAATGAATAAGTTGTATGATAAAGGAACATATTCTAGAAATTTTAGTGATTTAATTGAGATGGAAGAAACTATAAGAAATATAATTAATTATGATTAATATGTGTTGTGATTATAAAATAGAAATTAATCATGGGGGTAAAGGCTATGAAACAAGTAAATACTAAATATGGAATACTAAGAGGAATATCTAGTATAGAGTATTATAGTGGGGGAAGTGTGAAAGAATGTACATTAAATACTATTAACAAATTAAAAAGTCCATATGGTGTTTTAATACCAAAATATAATTATGGCATATCAAGAAGCAAGAATACTGTGTCTGTTTCATTTTATGAAAATGGCAATCTAAAAAGTATTTATTTGGAAAATCAAATTAAGATCAAAACTTCTATTGGAATTTTACCTGCAGAATTTATTACATTTTATGATAATGGCGATATAAAGAGACTCTTTCCGTTAAACGGAAAAATAACTGCTTATTGGACGGAACAAGATGAATATAAAATGGCTGAAGGAATAGAATTTAATCTTGCCATAGGGAAAATAAAGGAAAAAGTCATAAGTATATATTTCTATGAAGGTGGTAATATAAAGAGCATAACTTTCTGGAGGAAAAACAGTGTAATTATACGTACTCCGATAGGTGATGCCTTTGCACGAATAGGTACAGCTTTTTATCCTGATGGAAAGCTTAAGTCATTTGAACCTAAAAAAAATATGGATGTAAATACGAAGATAGGAGTTATAAGGGCTTTTGATACAGAGGCATTAGGAATTCATGGTGATTCTAATTCCCTGGTATTTTCTAAAGAAGGTGAGATAAGCTCAATTGTAACTTCAACGGATAGAATAGAAGTTTTAAATAGAAAAAGTGGTGAAAAACAAGTATACAGGCCATTATTAAAAAGAAGTATAATTGATGAAAACAGCATGGATATTATTCCATTAAGAATTGAATTCCAGGGTGACAAGGTTAAATTCAGAAATGGATTCCAGCATAAATTTCCATGTGAATGTGTGCTTAATGAATGCGATTTTAAAATAAAACATTTGAAACTTGAGTATAGCTCTCCATGTTCATCTTGTATATAATAAATTTCAAAAAACTTTACTTATTACTATAAACTATTGTATAATAAAATAGAAGACAAATTGATTTAATGAAACAAAGCTTAAAATTTGTTAATTTTATCTTTTTGTGATATAATAATATAATTAGAAACACCGATATACAAAATCAAGATATATCAATTATAAGTGTTTTATCTTTAGGAGGATAATAAATGAAAATAGGAACAGTAAAATGGTTTAATTCAGAAAAAGGATTCGGATTTATCGAAGTTGAAGGAGAAAATGATGTATTCGTACATTTCACTGCAATAAAAAGTGATGAACCAAGAAAGAATCTTGAAGAAGGACAAAAAGTTCAATTTGATGTAGAAGAAGGACCAAAAGGACTTCAAGCTGCTAATGTTGTTAAACTTTCATAGTTTTTAACGTTAATAAATTGGATTTTAATATAAACATTAAATGTTTTACCACCTTTTAAAAGGTGGTTTTTTATATAAATCTAGATTTTCATTACTGAAATAAAAATAAAATAATATTATTAAAAGGAGTTTTTATAGTGAGAAAAAATTATAGGATGAAAAGAACTATATCTGTAAAAATGTTTATTTCAGAATTAGGTCAAAATTTTTCAGAATATATAAAAAACAGGCTTATGGATTTAGAAATTAGGTGTGTTTTAACAAGAAAAGATAAAAGCTATATGCTTGATATAAAACATGTAGAACATATCAAGTATGCATGTACTACAGAAAATACAGCTAAAGTTGCTGAAAAAGAATATGTATATGGATGTTTTATAGTAAAAGATGATGAGTTATATTTTTCTAAAAATTTTGTAAGTACAGAAAATGTTATGATGCCGGATAAGGCATGCAATATATATGATTCTCTGGAAGGTGAGGAAATCTCTATAGATTGTGAAGATGGAGATGGAGATGGAGATGGAGATGAAGATATAATGGCAAAAAAAATTGATGATAATAACATCAATTTTATAATTGACAGCATATTAAAAATATGTCCAGATGTGTCACAAAAGTATTTGGATATTGTACATGAAATGATTTCCCATGCAGAAATTAAAAAAAATAATACATTTCATATTACCACATATTAATAATCAATATTTTATGTCGTTTCTATATTTTGTATGATTTCTATACAATAGTTATATTAAAACTGATATAGTTTTATAACTATACCAGTTTTATAAAATTATTTTATTAATTAATTGTCATTTTCTATAAGTATTTTAACTTTATCTATTCTTCTTTCTTTTACACTTTCTATTTTAAAAATTAGATTATTGTACCTTAAGGATTTATATTCATTATGTTTTGGAATATGGCCCAATAAATCTATTACAAAGCCTCCTAAGGTGTCAAACACATCGCATGGAAGATTTATGTTTAATTCTTCATTCACATCATCTATTGGTACAAGACCATCTACTATATAAGTATTAGAATTCAATTTTTTTATAGGATCCATATCATCATATTTATCATGCTCATCAGGAATGTTTCCCATAACTTCTTCTATTAGGTCATCTATAGTTACTATACCTGTGAAATCGCCATATTCATCTATTAAA
This sequence comes from Clostridium algifaecis, assembly GCF_017874415.1. GTDB lineage: Bacteria > Bacillota > Clostridia > Clostridiales > Clostridiaceae > Clostridium_B > Clostridium_B algifaecis. The sequence goes on along the minus strand of NZ_JAGGLM010000003.1, from coordinate 23,358 downwards.
ACTGCCATATGATTATTTGTACTTTGCATTTCTTCAAATAATTCATCTATATTTTTTGTTTCAGGAACAAAATAGGCAGTTCGTATAATGTCTCTTGCAGATTTGTGATCCAAAGTTCCATTATGGAATTCTATAAATAAATCCTTCATATATAAAATACCAATTATGTTGTCAATAACATCTTCGTATATAGGTATCCTTGAATACTGCTGCTTTGCCAATTCTCTTAAAATTTCGTCAAGTGGTGTATTTACATCTAGGGCGAATACATTTACTTTTGGTGTCATTATATTTTTGGCAAGAGTATCATCAAATTTAAATACTCCATTTATCATTTCTTTTTCTGTTTCATTTATTATTCCAGTTTCTTCTCCTGCATCTATCATAAGCTGTATTTCTTCTATAGATATATTGTTATTTTTACTTGTATATTTTATTTTAGCTGCTTTAGATAATGCATTAACCGATAGAGTTAATATTTTATCAAATAAAAAAGTTATCTTTGATGTAAATAAAAGAGGTTTTACCACAAATAATGCTACTTTCTCAGAATTCTGAAGAGCTACTTTTTTAGGAAAAAGCTCTCCTAAAACCAGTGTAAAGTATGATAAAATTATGGTGCCAAGTATTATTGATATTTCATTGCTTGATGGCACATTTAAATTTTCAAGCACTTTGGCTAATGGCTTTGAAAGCGAAGTAGCAGAAAGTGCACTGGCAAGAAAACCAGCCAGAGTTATTACATCCTGAATAGTTGCTAAAAATTTATTTGGCTCTTTTATAAGATTAAGCAGCAATTGAGCTTTTTTATTACCTTTATCCGCAATAATTTTTATTTTAGATTTGTTCATTGAAACTATGGCAATTTCTGCTGCTGAGAAAAATGCATTTAATATTATAAGTATAAAGATAAAAAAAAGATCAAACAAAACGCTACTCGGACCACTGTCCATATAAAAATTCCCCCTTGTTAGTATAAAAACTTAATATATTATTAGTATATTATAACATACATATTCAATTATGATTTGATTAATATAGTATAATTTTTGAAACAACATTTAATTTTATAACGTCTAATTATATGGTCGAAAAATGAAATTGTAAATAAATATATAATTTACATACTATATTATTAATAAAGTATTTTAAAAAGATTTAAACTGGGGGATAGAATAATGAATTTAAGAAAGAATATTATGTTTGTATTATTTGCATTTTTATGTGTGATTTTTGCATTTAATTTTAAAGTGTATGCCTCAAGTCCGAATATATCACGAACTGGCGGAAAAGATAGATATGATACATCCGTGAAAATATCTGAAGCTAATTTTACAAGTTCAAATTATGTTGTAATAGCATCTGGAGAAAATTTTCCCGATGCACTATGTGCTGCACCTCTTGCAAAAAAATATAATGCACCCATATTAATAACAGAACAGAATGGACTTAGGGATGATGCAATATCTGAAATAAAAAGACTTGGTGCTAAAAATGTCTTGATAGTTGGAGGAGAAGGAGCTGTATCAAGTAATGTAGAAAGTGAATTAAAAAATATAGGCATTATGGGCACTTCTATAAGTAGATTTTCTGGACAAACTAGATATGACACTAGTATTGAGGTAGCAAAAAATATAGGTACGAGTAATGGATATTTCCTAGCATCCGGACAGAATTTTCCTGATGCACTTTCTGCAGCATCTATAGCAGCTTCAAAACAGATGCCAATAATTCTTACGGAGAAAGATTATATGGAAGCTTCTGTTAAACAGTTTGTAGATAATAACAAGAGTAAAACAAGTTATATCATTGGAGGCGAGGGAGCAGTTTCAGATACAATTGCAAACTATACAGGAAATTCCAAGAGGCTTTCTGGAAGCAATAGGTATGAAACTAATTCTGCTGTAATAAATGAATTCTTGAAAAGCGGATTTATAAGCATGAATACAGTTTATGTAGCTGGTGGAAATGGATTTGCAGATGCTCTTTCCAGCTCTTCAGCTGCAGCTAAAACCAATTCACCTATTGTCCTTGTAGACAATAATAATATGAGTCAGCAATCTATAGTAAAAAACAATATATCTTCTGTATCTTCTGTAAAAATTATAGGTGGTACTGGAGTTGTTACGGATGCTGTAGTAAATAGTCTTTTAAACGGGTCTACAGTTAAATCAAAAACTGTAACTCTTGATGCAGGTCACGGTGGATATGATTCTGGAGCTGTGGGGCCTACAGGCGTTCTTGAAAAGAATGTAAATCTTGCGGTTACACTAAAAATAGGTGAAATACTTAAGCAAAATGGTATTAACGTAGTATATACAAGGACAAGCGATAATGTGTCATGGCCGGCTGATGTAAATGAAGACTTACAGAAGAGATGTGAAATATCCGATGCAGCAGGTTCTGACTATTTTGTAGCTATCCACATGAACAGTGCAGATGCTGAAGCTGCAAGCGGAACTGAGACTTATTATTATAGTTCAAGTACTGATGGAAAAGAACTTGCAAGTGATATACAGTCTTCTCTTGTAAATGCAATAGATTTAACCGATAGAGGTATAAAAACTGCGAATTATTATGTTATAAAAAATACAGCAGCACCGGCTGTACTTGTGGAAGTAGGTTTTATAAGTAATCTGGAGGAGGAAAAGCTTTTAAATAGCGACAGTTTTCAAAATAAGGCGGCCCAGGGTATAGCTAATGGAATACTGGAAAAAATCAATCAGGATAAATGAGAGTAAAGTTTCAATATGAAACTTTAGATAAAATGACTATCAAAATGAGACTGAATTTTATCATTTTGATAATCATTTTTTATCTTATTGATGAGTTAAGGCAATTGTTTAGGATGGCACGATTATTGCTTGAATATGTTATAAAAGGTTTCAGATTGTTTGAGGGGGAATTATAATGCACATTCCAGATAATTATTTAAGTCCATCTACTTGTGCGGTTATGGGAATAATAATGCTTCCCATATGGATAAAAGCTTCTAAGAAGGTAAAAAAAGAAGTGAGTAAGAAGAAAATCCCTATATTGGGGGTATGTTCAGCTTTTTCATTTCTTATAATGATGTTCAATGTCCCTATACCAGGAGGAACAACAGCTCATGCTGTAGGAGGAACTCTGGCAGCTATATTGCTTGGACCATATGCGGCCACAATCTGTATTACAATAGCGCTTTTGATTCAGGCACTTTTCTTTGGAGATGGTGGGATACTGGCATTTGGTGCAAATACATTTAATATGGCCTTTATAATGCCATTTGTAGGATATACATTATATAATATGATAAGATCAAGACTCAAGGGAAGAAAAGGTGAATACATAGCAGCTTTTATTGGAGCTTATGTAGGTATAGTGGCAGCTGCTTTTGCGGCATCCATAGAATTTGGAATTCAACCGCTTTTGTTTAAGGACTCAAATGGTGCCGCTATATATTGTCCTTATGGTTTAAAGGTGGCCATACCTGCAATGGTACTTACACATCTTTTGATAGGACTGATTGAAGGAGGGATTACAGCAGCTGTACTTGCTTATGTTAGAAATGTATCACCAGGTATAATTTATGAGGATAAAAGAACCAATAAAAAGCCATTGTATGGACTTCTATTGATACTCATAGTACTTTGTCCTATTGGTTTACTGGCAGCAGGAAGTGCATGGGGTGAATGGGATGGAGAAGAAATAAAAAATCTTGTAGGGTATATACCTAAGGCATTTCAGCATGGATTTAAGTACAATGCCGCAGCATCAGATTACTCAGTAGCAGGTATGAATGATGTGGTAGGATATATTATATCAGCTGTAGGTGGAGTTGCAATCATACTTATAGTATTCAAATTGGTTTCTTCTATTATGAAAAATATGAAAAAAAAGACCAGTTAAAATAAAATCAGTTTACAGCTAATATATTTAACTGTAAACTGATTTTTTAACTTTTAACTTTTAGCTATTAATTCTTAACTATTAATTTTTAACTGAACTAGTGCATCTACAAGAGCATCAATATCAGATTTTTTATTGAAATATCCAAGTCCTATTCTCACACACCCTGTGTTATAAGTACCCATGATCTTGTGTGCTGTAGGAGCACAGTGAAATCCTACCCTTACCATGATGTCATATTTTTTACTGAGTTCAAAGCCTATTTCGTCACATGGAATCCCTTCTATATTAAATGAAATGACGCCTACTATCTTACTTGAAACTTTTGGACCATATATTTTTATACCAGGTATCTGTCCTAATTTTTTTAGAGCATAATCTATAAGTATATTTTCTTTTTCTCTAATTGAATTTACACCTATATTATTAATGAAATTAATTCCTTCTGACAATCCAACAAGTCCCACTACATTTAATGTACCTGCTTCAAATTTATTTGGAAGATAATCAGGCTGATATGGATATTTGGAGTCAACACCTGTTCCTCCAGCTTTAAGAGGATTTATATTTTTGTCACAGTTTATTAGAAGACCTCCTGTACCTGTTGGACCAAGGAGACCTTTATGGCCGGTAAAAGCAAGCAAGTCAATATTATCATTTTTTACATCTATAGGATAACCACCTGCTGTCTGGGCACTATCTACCAAAAATATTATATTATTTTTTCTAGCTAAAGCTCCTACTTCTTTTATTGGCTGAATTGTGCCAAGAACGTTTGATGCGTGAGTAAATATGATTAATTTTGTATTTGACCTTATAAGGTGTTCTACGTCAGAAGCTTTAGTTATACCATTTTTATCACAAGGAACTTCTGATATTTGTATCTCTTTATCCCTTTGCAAAATTTTTAATGGACGTATGACTGAATTATGCTCTATACTACTTGTAATTACATGATCTCCTTTTTCTAAAATGCCATTTATAGCTAAGTTTAATGCTTCTGTAATATTATATGTAAAGACTACATTTGATGGTTTATTGAAATTGAAAAGATTACATATATTTTTCCTGCAATTGTATACCAATTTATCTGATTCTATTTCAGATCTATAAGCTCCCCTGCCGCAGGTAGCACCTATGTTTTTCATGAAATAAGTCATTTTATCTATAACTTCAGCTGGCTTTGGATATGATGTAGCTGCATTATCTAAATAAATACCCAATTTAATCACTTCCTACGTAAAATAATGATATTATTTTAAATCATAATAGATTAAATTTCAATGGGATTAAAATATCTTTAAAATGGCAAAGAACATACAAAGTATAATGAAAATATATAAATCAAGATAATATTTATAGATGTAAAAGTTAATTACAAGTATGTAATAATTATGATGGTATTACCAATTCTTATTATTAATTTTAAATTTAACTGTTTATCAATTTGTTAAATTGATGGGGATTTTGAAAGAAATCGAAAAGATATTTAATATATTTTCCAAAATAACTATACAAAATAGATATTTTGTCCAAATTTATGATTATAGAATCTAAATTTCATATAAAATTTAGACTTTATTAAACAAATATATGTTTTTTTTATAATATAAAAGTAATATAATATATATAGTAATATATATATTGGGTTTATATCTATATTATGTTATAAATAATCATACAAAATATCTATTTTGTTTAAATTTATGATTATTTTATTATATTTGGATTATTAAAGTCATATAAGCAATAAAAATATAATCATATGACTTTGTATAATATTTTTAGAAATATTATACGACTATTGACATTATACTTATAAAAGAAAAAATTAATTCATTTACTGATAAATTTAGATATAAAAAACAGATTATAAAACTAAGGGAATATAAGTTAAATTGTCAAAAACCGAATGCTAATGTATTTATTATATTTTAATGTACATATTTTACAAATATATAACTATATAGTATATTTGTATTATTAGGAAATTCTTTTAAAATTGATTCTGGTAAATAATTTTTTAATAAATTTTTTATTTTCAAGTTTAATATTACTATGGTATTATATATTTAAATAAAATACAGGCTTTAATAATATAAGGAGTGATATGCTTGAATAATATTTATTATAACAGTACAAGAGGAAATAAAATGGAGAAATTACCTGCATCAGCTGCAATTTTAAAGGGGATAGCAAATGATGGAGGACTTTTTGTACCAGATGAAATACCTTTCGTAGGAAATGAATTAAAAAATTGTATTGACATGAATTATAAAGAATTAGCTTCATTTATTATAAGCAAATTTTTCACAGATATAGACAAAAAAGAATTAGATGAATGTATAGATTTAGCTTATGATAATAAGTTTGATTCAGATGAGATTGTCCCACTTAAAAAGACTAAAAAAGCGTTTTATTTGGAATTATATCATGGACCAACTCTTGCTTTTAAGGATATGGCATTATGTCTTCTTCCACATTTAATGAAGACTTCGGCAAAAATACAAAATTTAAAAAAACAGATAGTTATACTTACGGCTACATCAGGTGATACAGGAAAAGCTGCCCTTGAAGGTTTTGCAAATGTAGAGGGAACAAAAATAATTGTATTTTTCCCTAAAAATGGAGTAAGCGAGATACAGAGAAGACAGATGATAACTCAGGTAGGAAATAATACTAAGGTAATTGGCATAGATGGAAATTTTGATGATGCACAAAGTGAAGTAAAAAATATTTTTAATGATGCTACTTTAAAGGATCAGCTTGATGAAAATGGATATATGTTTTCTTCTGCAAATTCAATAAATATAGGAAGACTTGTTCCACAGGTAGTTTATTATTTTCATGGATATATGGAACTTGTTAGAAGAGGAGAAATAGATTTTGGAGAAAAAATAAATTTTGATGTACCAACGGGAAATTTTGGAAATATATTGGCTGCTTATTATGCTAGAAAAATGGGTTTACCTATAAATAAGCTTATATGTTCTTCAAATGATAATAAAGTTTTATTTGATTTTTTATCTACTGGAACTTATGATAAAGAAAGAAATTTTATAGTAACTATATCACCTTCTATGGATATACTTGTTTCAAGCAATCTTGAAAGATTAATATATGATATAAGTTCTAAAAATACAGATTTGGTTAGAATGTTTATGGATAATTTAAATAAAGAGGGAAAATATACAATAACAGATGATATGAAAAAGGAACTTAATTTATTTTATGGTGGATTTGCAAATGAAGAAGAAACACTTGATTCTATAAAACATAATTTTGAAAATTACAATTATTTAATTGATACTCATACGGCAGTGGCTGATGCAGTATATGAAAAGTATGTTAAGGATACAGGGGATAAAACAAAGACTATAATAGTGTCAACTGCAAGTCCATTTAAATTCACAAAATCTGTTATGAGAGCACTTGATGAAAAATATATTAATTATGATGATATGGAACTTGTAGATATTATGAGTAGAGTATCAGGACTTAAAATTCCAGAAGCTGTTGAAAAACTAAAAATAAATTCTATTATACATAAAACTATATGTAAAAAACAGGAAATGAAAACAGAAGTAATTAAGTTTATTATGAATAAATAATTAATATAAAAGATGTGTATAATTCCCTTTAATTAAAGTTTTATGCTATTTATACAAAAAATATTAAATACTTTTTTTGCCATTAATTATAGAAAAGATAAGTCTATTTATGTTATTCTATAATATGAAGTTAATTTTAAATTTTAAGTATGTTAATATAATATAAAATATTGTTTTTAAATAGGGGAAAAGTTTATGTCAATGTTATTATGGAAAAAGTATAATCAACTTAAAAAAGATTACGAAGAGTATCAAAAAATGGCTGAATATACGATGCAAAATCAAAACACTCAAATTATAAAATTAGACAAAAAACTTGACATGATGTCATTAATAGTAGAGATAAGCGAATATATTAATAAGAATATAGGAAGTAAAGAGATAGTATCTACTATTAATGATATAATGATTGGTATTCTAGGAGTAACTTATTCAAGTGTCTACTTAGTTGAAAATAGAAAACTTAAATTGAAAGGTTCCAATTTAAAAAATATAAATCATCATAATAATATATATGAATTTAATTCAGGAAAGATAGAAGAACTGCACACACATCTATTAAATTCAAAAAGTAATGTATATACTGGCAGGCAGAATATAGAAATTCATTCTTCTATATTTATGCCAATATATTTAAAGGAAGAACTTTTGGGGGCTATTGTAGTTGAGCATAATATATATAATTATTTGAATGAAGAACATATAAAATTATTGACAGCCCTCATAAATCAAATTGCTATTTGTATAGAAAATAATAAACTTTATAATAAAATAAAAGAAAATTCACAAAGAGATTTTTTGACAGGACTTTTTAATAGAAATTACTTTTTTTCTGTGATAGATGAGAAAATTAAGAATTCAGGAAATGGCTGTTCTATTGTAATGATAGATATAGACGATTTTAAATTGTGTAATGACACTTTTGGACATCAATACGGTGATAAAGTTTTAAGACGTGTGAGTAATATAATAAAAAATAATTTAAGATGTGAAGATTTAGTGGCAAGATATGGTGGGGAAGAAATAATAGTTTATATGTATAATATAAAAAATGTAAAGGATGTATATTATAGAATGCTAAAAATTAAAAATATGATAAGGGATACATCTATAAATTATGGCAATATTTCTTCCAGTGTAACTGTTTCTATTGGAATAGCAGTATCTGAAAAAAATAGTGACAATATAGAAGAATTAATAAGAAAAGCAGATGTTAATTTGTATAAAGGAAAAGGTTTGGGAAAAGATAGTGTGATTTATTAATATAAGATTAGGTGATAAGTTATGAGTACAAAATGGACTGAAGAACAAAAGGAGTCTATATTTGAAGAAGGTTCCAATCTTTTAGTTGCGGCTGGAGCAGGAGCTGGCAAAACTGCAGTACTTGTTCAGAGAATAATAAGAAAAATAACAGACGAAGATTTAGATATTGATATAGATAAATTGCTTGTAGTTACGTATACAAATGCGGCAGCGTCAGAGATGAAAGAGAGAATTGGTGATGAGCTTCAAAAGAACCTAGAAGAAAAAATTGAATCCAGGAGACTCCAAAGACAGCTTACTCTTTTAAATCAGGCTAATATAATGACCATGCATTCTTTTTGTCTTAAAGTTATAAGGGATAATTTTCACATGGTAGATTTAGATCCTAATTTTAGAGTATCAGATAATCAGGAAAATATACTTTTAAAACAAGATGCGGTGCAGGAATTATTTGAGGAAAAGTATGACAAAGAGGATAATGATTTCTTAAACTTAATTGATTCTTATGGTGATAAAAATGATTCTACGGTTCAAAATATTGTATTATCTCTTTATGATTTTGTTCAGAGCATTCCCTGGCCTAAAAAATGGCTTGCTGGGGCAGCTGAAAGTTTTAATTTAGGTGAAAATTTTAAATTTGAAACTTCTAAATGGGCAAAAATTATTATATTGAGCATTAAAATTGAAATTAAGGCATTAAAGGATAACCTTGAGAAAGCAGTGGGTTTAATATATGCTGGTTCTGGCATTGAGGCATATAAAACTGCATTTTATGATGATATAAGTAAATTTGATGATTTATTAAAATTAGATGATTGGAATAAAGTTAGAGATGAAATTTTAAATTTTAAATTTCAAAAACTTACTTCTGTAAAAAATGATCAATGTGATAACAACATTAAAAGCAGAGTAACCAAAATAAGAAAAAATGTTAAGGATAGTTTAAAAAGTATGTCAGAAAAGATTTTTGGATATACTGATGATGCTGCAAAGAGTATAAGAGATATGTATCCAGTCATGAAGTGCCTTGTGAAAATTGTAATGGATTTTAATGAAAGGTATTCTTCAAAGAAAAGAGAAAGAGATATAGTAGATTTTAATGATATAGAGCATTTATGCCTCGATATACTCACAGCTTCAGATGAACATGGTAAAATCATACCTTCAAGTACTGCTCTTTATTATAGAAAGATTTTTAGGGAAATATTGATAGATGAATATCAGGATATTAATGGAGTTCAGGAAGTTATAATAAATATGATAAGTAGAAAATATGAAGATTCAAATCTTTTCATGGTTGGAGATGTAAAACAGAGTATATACAGGTTCAGGCAGGCAAAACCTGAATTATTTCTTGAAAAGTATAAAAGTTACTCAGATGAAAAGGGAAAAAGCAATAGAAGAATAAAATTATTTAAAAATTTTAGAAGTAGATTTAACATAATAGGGGGAGTCAATTATTTATTTAAACAAATAATGTCAGAAGAAATTGGTGAACTCAATTATGATGAAAATGAAGAGCTTGAGAGCGGAGCTTCTTATCCAGAACTCACTAATCTACAAATTGAAAAAAATATAAAAATCTTTAATGATAGTGCTATAGAGTTGAACTTAATAGACAAAATTACTGAGGATGAGGAAGAAGAAAATTTAGATAACATTCAGGTAGAAGCCAGACTTATAGCAAATAAAATAAATGACTTAGTAAATCCCAAAAATGGAAATACCATATGTATATATGATAAGAATATAAATGGATACAGACATTTAATGTATAAAGATATAGTAATATTAATGCGTGCTACTAGAAATGCAGCACCAGATGTTGTAGAAGAACTAAATAATTTACATATACCTGTCTTTGCGGATACATCCATAGGTTATTTTGAAACTACTGAGATAAAAACAATTATGAGTCTTCTTAAAATAATAGATAATCCAATTCAGGACATACCACTTATATCAGTCCTTCGTTCACCTATAGAATCCTTTTCTCCTGAGGAACTTATTGATATAAGACTTGTAAATAAGGATATACCTTTTTATGAAGCATTAAAGATATGCAGCGTTGATTCAGATGATCATTTGAAAAACAAAGTAAATAATTTCTTGAAGAGATTAAATAATTGGAGACATAAGGTTTCATATATGTCTATAGATGAGTTTATATGGTACTTATACATTGAAACAGGTTATTATGGTTTTGTAGGTGCCATGTCAGGTGGTACTCAAAGGCAGGCAAATTTGAGAATGCTGTTTGAAAAGGCAGAGCAGTACGAAAAAAGCAGCTATAAGGGTCTTTTTAACTTTATAAATTTTATGAATAAATTGAAAAGCAGCAGTGGTGACATGGGAAGTGCTAAAATACTTGGCGAGAATGAAAATGTAGTTAGAATAATGAGTATACACAAGAGTAAAGGTCTGGAATTTCCTGTTGTTATACTGGCAGCATCGGGGAAAAATTTTAATTTTATGGACATGAATAAACCTATACTTTTTAATGAAGAGTTTGGACTTGGACCTGACTATGTAGATGTCAAAAGACGTATACGGTATCCGACTATTATAAAACAGATAATGAAAAACAAGGCTAAGGTTGAAACATTATCAGAAGAAATGAGAATATTATATGTAGCTTTTACAAGGGCAAAGGAAAAACTTATTATAACGGGCATGGTAAATGATATTGAAAAAACATGTAAAAAGTGGTGTGAAGATGCACTTGTTCATGATAAAAAGATACCAAAATACAGTATAATGAATGCAAAAAACTATATTGACTGGATAGGTGAAGCATTGGCAAGACATAGAGATGGTAAAATTATCAGAGATTGTGAAAATGAGGAATACAATAGCAATCTTATAAATGACAGTTCAAAGTGGAGTATTAAGTTCTGGAAGAGGGAAGATTTCTTTAAAACGTTAGAAAAAGAAGAAAAAATTGATGTAGTTGAAGAAATTGAACGTAAATATTTAAATGAGGATAAAAGTAAGTATTATGAAGAAATAAACAGGAGATTAGACTGGAAGTATAAATATGATGAGATTTCAAGGATACCTGCTAAATTTTCTGTGTCAGAATTAAAAAGAAGATTCAATCTTATTGATATGGAAGATAGTGCACATTTTATAGAAAAGGTAAATTTAAAGAGACCTAATTTTATAAAACAAAAGAAAAATTTTTCAGCTTCAGAGAAAGGTACTCTTATGCATCTTGCCATGCAGCATATTGATATTAAAAATGTAGAATCCGTAGATAGTATAGATGAACAGATAAAAAGTTTAGTAATAAAAGAATTTATTACAGAAGAAGAAAGTATGGTAATTTCTCCATATAAAATATTAAAATTTTTCAAGTCCAGTCTTGGCAAAAGGATGGAGAAGTCAAGAAAAATATCAAGAGAAGTTCCATTTTACATGAAAGTAAACAGCAGTGATTTATATAAAAATTTATCAATAAAGGATGAATACGTACTTATTCAAGGTATAATTGACTGCTATTTTGAAGAAGATGATGGGTTGGTTCTCATAGATTACAAGACGGATTATGTAGATGATATTGATGAGCTTGAACATAAATATAAAATTCAAATTTATTATTATTCACAGGCGCTTGAGAGAATGACAGGTATGAAAGTAAAAGAAAAATATTTATACTCATTTTATAAGGACGCAGCCCTGTTTGTGTTATAGTAAACTTTGATTTTTAAATTTGATATAGTATAATAACTATTAGAGTGATGCATTTTTAAGTACAAAGGGGGGCTCGTAAAAAGCGAGCTGAGAGTAAGCTGTTTTGCTTAGACCCATAACCTGATTTGGATAATGCCAACGTAGGGATATAGTTCGCAGAAGGATTGCCAAGCTGCATATATACTTTCGTATGTATGCGGCTTTTTTATTATTTAATTCTGCAGCGTGCGATTGACATACCTTTCAGTTTGTATTTATAAAATGAGATATTATAAGCGGAAGATTGGGGGCACCACCTTTTGCCGCTATACAAAATTAATGTATTGATTGCCGCATTAAGTGCGGTGGAATGGAGGAAATATGAAAACAACATTAACAATCGCAGGCAGTGATTCCTGTGGAGGCGCTGGCATCCAAGCAGATATTAAGACCATGACCACAAATGGCGTGTATGCCATGAGTGCGATAACGGCGCTTACTGCGCAGAATACTACCGGCGTTACTGGAATTATGGAGGTTACTTCTGAATTTTTAGGTAAGCAGTTAGAGGCTGTGTTTACGGACATTTATCCGGATGCAGTAAAGATAGGCATGGTATCATCAAGTGAACTTATAAAGACCATAGCCAAAAAATTGAAAAAATTTGAAGCAAAAAATATTGTAATTGACCCTGTTATGGTTGCTACTAGCGGCTCAAAGCTTATTAGTGATGAGGCCATAAGTACTCTTAAGGAATATCTATTGCCTATGTCCACCGTGCTTACACCTAATATTCCAGAAACGGAAGTCTTGTCAGGAATGTTAGTAAAAACAACTGATGACATGATAGAGGCTGCTGGGAGCATAAGTGATACATATCATTGTGCAGTATTATGCAAGGGCGGGCATAAGTTAAATGATGCAAATGATCTTCTATACAGCGATGGAAGCTTCAAATGGTTTAATGGAAAACGCATTAACAATCCTAATACTCATGGAACAGGATGTACTTTATCTAGTGCTATAGCATCGAATCTGGCAAAGGGGTATGACCTTGATACTGCAATTGAAAAAGCAAAAAGATACATCTCGGGAGCACTTGAAGCAATGCTTGACCTTGGTAAAGGCAGTGGACCTATGAATCATGCATTTGCCGTTAAAGGCGAGTATTAGGAGGCACCAATATGAAAAATGAAAAAACTTCTTTATTAAACAACGGACTGATTTGGTTTGGTGCCGGTGTCTCTATTGCAGAAATACTTACAGGTACATATTTTGCACCACTTGGATTAAAAAAAGGCATAGCTGCAATTATAATTGGACATATTATTGGCTGTGTCATGCTTTTTTTAGCAGGAATTATTGGTGGAAAAACAAGAAAAAGCTCAATGGAAACTGTTAAAATGAGCTTTGGACAAAAGGGAAGCATACTATTTTCGGTATTGAATGTAATACAATTGGCTGGGTGGACTGCAATTATGATATATGACAGTGCTATTGCAACCAATGGAATTATAGGAGCAGGCGCATGGGTATGGTGTATTGTTATTGGACTTCTGATTATTGTCTGGATATGGATTGGCATAAATAATCTTGAAAAATTAAATTATGTTGCCATGACTGCTTTATTCATATTGACGCTTTGGCTATGCAAGTGTATATTTTTTGGAAATTCAGTTTCAATTGTATCAAAAAGCACCCTTACATTTGGTGCTGCAGTAGAGCTTGCGGTTGCAATGCCGCTGTCATGGCTGCCACTTATAAGTGATTATACAAGAGAGGCAGAAAAACCATTTAAGGCAACCTTAGTCAGTGTAATAGTGTATGGTATAGTAAGTTCATGGATGTACATTATAGGAATGGGAGCAGTGATTTATACAGGTAAGAGTGATATTTCACAGATAATAGTTAAAGCAGGGTCAGGAATTATAGGACTGCTTATCATAGTATTTTCTACAGTGACTACTACATTTATGGATGCATTTTCAGCTGGAGTTTCTACAGAAGCCATATTAAATAAACTGAATAGCAAATGGGTGGCAATAATCATAACAATAATAGGAACGATTGCAGCCATGATTTACCCAATGGATGATATTACCAACTTTTTATATCTAATAGGTTCCGTATTCGCACCTATGATTGCAATACAAATAGCAGATTATTTTATACTGAAAAAAGATTGCATCAAGGCAAAATTCAATATTAAGAACCTTATTATCTGGCTGCTTGGCTTTATATTATATAGAATATTGATGCATGTGGATATAGTTATTGGAAATACTTTACCTGATATGGCAATAACAATATTTATGTGTGTGGTGGTTAGTAAAATAACTAAGATAATTAAAAATTAAATAACTATAATTTATGAAAATCTAACAATTTATTGTATTAGACTGGAATATAGAATCTTTTGATATAATAAAATTATCCTACATGTATAATCATACTTTAGGTGTATTGCATTTGTAATAATTTTATTTTAAGGAGAAATTAATTATGTCTAAGGTTGTAGATAAGTTTATAAAATATGCAAAAATTAATACTAGATCGAATGAAGAAGGAAATACAAGTCCTACTACTTCAGGACAGCTGGTACTTGCAAAAGAATTAGTAAAAGAATTAAAAGAAATAGGAATAAAAGAAGCTTCAATAGATGAAAATGGATACGTAATGGCATCAGTACCATCCAATGTTAATAAGGAAATTCCTAGAATAGGGTTTATTGCACATATGGATACAAGTCCAGAAATTTCAGGAATGAATGTAAATCCTAAATTTATTGAAAATTATGATGGTAAGGATATAGTTTTAAATGAAGAAAAAAATATAATTCTTTCTCCAAAGGATTTTCCAGAATTAAAAGATTATATTGGAAAAACACTTATTACTACAGACGGAACTACTTTGCTTGGAGCAGATGATAAAGCTGGTATAGCTGAAATAATGACAGCTGTAGAGTATCTGGCAAATCACCCTGAAATAAAACATGGAGATGTTAAAGTAGCTTTTACTCCAGATGAGGAAGTTGGCAGGGGATCGGATAATTTTGATGTTAAAAAATTTAATGCTAATTTTGCATATACTATGGATGGAGGCACTGTAGGGGAGCTTGAATTTGAAAATTTTAATGCTGCTTCTGCTAAAATTAAAATTAGAGGAAGAAATGTGCATCCGGGATATGCAAAACACAAAATGATAAATTCAATGCTTATAGCAAGCGAGTTTATAGATATGCTTCCTAAAGATGAGACACCAGGTACTACGGAGGGATATGAAGGATTTTATCATATTGTTTCAATGAACGGTGGGGTAGAAGAAACTGAACTTCAGTATATAATAAGAGACTTTGAAAGTGATAAATTTCAGGAAAGAAAAGAGTTTATCTTAAAATGTGCTGAAATTATTAATGAGAAGTATGGAAAGTGTACAATTGAAGTTGATATAAAGGATCAGTATAGAAATATGAAGGAAAAAATAGAACCTGTTAAATATATAGTCGATATAGCTTATAAGGCTATTTCAAATGCTGATTTAAAGCCTGAATGTGTTCCTATAAGAGGCGGTACTGATGGAGCTATGCTATCCTTTAAAGGCTTGCCAACACCAAATATATTTACAGGAGGGCACAATTTTCACGGCAGGTATGAATATATTCCGGTATTTGCGATGGAAAAGGCTGTTCAGGTTATAGTAAATATAGTGAAATTTACAGCCAGTTATGATAATAGAAAATAAGCCAAAAATATAAAACAGATTAAGATATTATTTATGATCCTAATCTGTTTTGTATTTATTGTATAAAAAATTTTTTCTCCAACTTTCTAAATATAGCAACCAGAAAGGTTGATATAATTAAATAAATCACACCTGATATTATAAATGGAAAAATTGTAAAATCACTAGTTACAATTTCTTTTGAAGCTCTCAAAAGATCTCCTATACCTATGGAAGCTATTAATGAAGTATCCTTTATTAGGTTTATGTTTTCATTGCATAAAGATGGAAGCACTACAGGTATAGCCTGTGGAATTATAATTTTTATCATTATTTGAACATAATTCATTCCGAGGGCTTTTCCAGCTTCGTATTGGCCTACATCAACAGATTCTATGCCAGCTCTAAATACTTCTGTAAAATATGCTGCATAATTTATAATAAATGCAAAGCTTGCAGCAGCAAATGGATTTAATTTTATACCAAGTACAGGCAGTCCAAAATATATAAAAAATAATTGTAATAATAGGGGAGTACCTCTAAATATCCAGGTATATAAACTGAGTATAGCTTTTAATATTTTTATTTTTGATATTTTACCCAATGCACATATTATACCAAGAGGTATTGAAAACACTATTGATATTAAGAATAATTCTATAGATATTATACTGCCTTTTAGTATAAGCCCTATAATGTCAGCAGAGTAAGGCAATTAAATCAACTCCTAAATAACTATTTTTCTGAAGTTACATCCTGACCAAACCATTTTTCAGATATCTTTTTTTCAGTACCGTCTTTTTTAATGGAGTCAAGAGCAGCATTTAACTTGTTCTTAAAACTTATATCATTTTTTCTTATACCTACACCATAGTCTTCTTTTCCAAAGTTATCATTTAATATACTATAAACTCCAGCTTTTTTGGAAGCATAATATCTTCCAACTACTTCATCTACTACTACTGCATCTATACGTGCTTCTTTTAAATCAAGCAGTGCTTCTGTATTATTTGAATATTTTTTAACTTCTTTTATAGATTTTTTAGTAGAACTGTCAGAGTTAAGTGCTATTTCACTGCTGCTTCCAAGTTGAAGTCCTACAACTTTACCAGATAGATCTTTTTTGGTTTTTATATTGGAATCTTTTCGTGCAACTATTATCTGTCTGTTTTGAAGATATACATTTGAAAAGGCAATTTGCTGTTTTCTCTTGTCTGTAATTGTAAGACCGTTCCATATAACATCTATATCCTTATTTTTCAAACTTAGTGTAACTCCATCCCAATCTACAGGCTTGAATTTTACTTTTACACCCATTCTTTTTGCGGCTTCTTTTGCCATATCTATGTCAAACCCAACTATGTTGCCTTTAGTATCTCTGAAACCCATAGGTGGAAAACTGTCGTCAAGACCAACTACAAATTCACCTTTTTGTTTTATGTCATTCCATGAAGAATCGGAACCATTTTTGCTTTGTCCACATCCTGAGAATATTATTCCTACTAAAAATATTAAAGTAGTTAAAAATACAATTCTTTTTTTCATATAAGTAACCTCCAAATAATTTCTAATTAATTTTAAACTTACATGAATATTATACTTTAGCAAATTAAATTTGTAAATCAATCAAACAAAATAAAGGAGCAGGATAGCAGATTTTATAATTAAAAAAATGCTACCTTGCTCCGTAAAATTTATTTTAGTTTTAAGGCTTTTGCACTGGCGGTTATATCACTACTTTTAAGTATTGCTGTTACAACTGAAATTCCATCTATGCCAGTAGAAAGAACATCTCTGAAATTATTTTGATTTATGCCGCCTATGGCTACAGCAGGTATATTTATGCTGTCATAAATTTCTTTAAGTCCTTTTATTCCTATAGGATTATCTATATCCTTTTTGGTTCCTGTATTGAATAAGGTACCTATTCCAATATAATCTGCCCCTCCCTTTTGTGCATCCAATGCCTCTTTTGTGTTTCCAGCAGATATTCCTATTATCTTATCTTTACCGAGTATTTTTCTTGCTATAGAAATAGGCATATCACTTTGTCCTAGATGGACACCGTCAGCATTCATAGCTTGGGCTATATCTATTCTATCATCAATTATAATTGGAATTTTATAGTGGTCTGTTACCTGTTTGACATCAAGGGCAACATTATAAAATTCTCTTGTAGAGGCTGATTTTTCTCTTATCTGTACTAAAGTCACTCCACCTAATATGGCTTCCTCCACTGCTTTTTTTAAAGTTTTATTTCCAAGAAATCTTCTATCTGTAACAAGATATAAGCTATAATCTATTTCCATATTATTTTTCCACCTTTTCTCAATTTTTCTTCTGTTAATTCATAAATAGAATCAATAAGCTTAACTCTAAAGCTTCCGGGTGCTTTTGCTTCTTTAAAAGCTTCTTCTCCTGCTATATTCATTGAAAGTATGGCAGCAACGGTTGCTATAAATTTATTTTCAAAAGCACCTGCCGCAGCACCGCATAGAGCACCAAGCATACATCCGGCACCTGTTACCTTGGTAAGCATTTTTGTGTTATTTTGTATTATAGCACTGTTTTTGCCATCTGTTATAAAGTCTTCTTCTCCACTTGCTGCAACAGTACAATTATATTTTTTAGCTAGGGTTATACAGCTGTCCAGTGCTCCTTCTGAACCATCTAAGGAATCCACACCTTTAACATCAGCATTTTTTCCTGCTAGAAAGTTTATTTCTCCTGTATTGCCTTTTATAATGTCGACTTTACCAACTTGAAATATTCTATTTATAACATCTATTTTTCTTGGAATTGCAGCACAGGCTACAGGATCAAGTATTACAGGAATACTATGTATTTTTGCAGATTCTGCAGCAAGTATCACGGAGGTTTCCTGTTCTTTATTTAATGTTCCCAAATTTATGTATAAAGCATTTGATATTTTAACGAAATCAAATACCTCGTCATAGGCTTCACACATGGCAGGAGAAGCACCATAGGCAAGAAGTATATTTGCACAGTCATTAATTGTTACATGATTTGTAATACAATGAACAAGTGGATTTTTCTCTCTAATTTTTGTTAAAACATTTGAAACTTCATTTAAAGTATTCATTTTTTTATTGCCTCCATTTAATTTAAATTAAGCTATGTCCGCATTTTATAAGTACGTTTCTAATGCCAAGCTCCTTTATTTTCGTATATAAACTTAAAATAAAAAGTGTATTGAAAAGAAACAATACACTTTAAAAATTATATATGTACAATATTTCCCTATTAATTTTACTATATGAAATAAAATTTGCAATAATATTATTGCATTTTTGTTAACAAAAAATTCAAAAAATACACATCACAGTAATAGTTATGTCACAATACTGTGACAATTAAGAGGTATTATAAAAGCATAATAAATAAAGCTTATACACAGAGAAGCTTAATATAGTAGTCCCCTCATAATTAGACAGTCAATCTATAGATAAGAATTTTTTCTAGAGATTGGCTATTTTTTTTATTTTTAAGCAATGAGTTTAAACAATGGGGAAATAAAAATAATTAACGAAAGTGTAATTATAAATATTACTGTTATCCATATTATAATATTTTGCAGACCATTATTCACATATTCACCCATAACTTCTTTATTATTAGTAAGGAGTACCATGAATATCAGTATAATGGGACACAGAATTCCGGCAAGCTGCTGTGTAACAATCATAACACCTACTAATGATACATCAGGTATTAATACGAGTATTGAACTGAATAGTATAATGAATGTAAAGATTCCATAAAAAACGGGTGAATCTTTATACTTGTGATTAAGTCCGCTTTCAAAACCAAAAGATTCACATATGGCATATGCAGTTGATAATGGAATAATCATTGTTGCAAGTACAGATGCACCAAAAAGTCCAATTCCAAAGAGTATTGAAGCATAATTGCCGGCAAGTGGTTTTAATGATGCAGCTGCCTGTTCCGCACTATCTATTTTTATTCCCGCTTTGTATAATGTAACAGCAGTACATACTATTATGAAAAATGCAACTAAATTTCCCCAAATTGAACTTAAGTATACATCTAACTTTTCATATTTGTAATCTTTTATTTTTAGACCTTTATCTACTACAGAAGATTGAAGGTAAAATTGCATATATGGAGTAATTGTAGTTCCAATCATTCCTATGAATGTTAAAATAAAGCCTTTATCAAATCTTAATGTAGGTGTAAAAGATGATCTTAACACAGTATTCCAGTTGGGCTTTCCTATAAAGCAAGTTATTATATATGAAAAGAATACAAATGTAAACCCTAAGAATATTTTTTCAGTTTTCGAGTATGAGCCTTTTATAATGAGCAGCCAGACTGCAAATGCCATTATTGGAACTGAAATATATTTATTTATGCCAAATAACTCCATACTAGCAGCTATTCCGGCAAAGTCTCCTATACAAACACCAAAATTTGCAATAAATAAAACAATCATTGCAAAAAAGGCAAGCTTAATGCTAAATTGCTCTCTGATTAAATCAGAAAGACCTTTTCCTGTTACCACAGCCATTCGTGCATTCATTTCCTGTATGACTGCCAAACTGAATGTTATTAATAATAGTCCCCACAGCATACTGTAGCCATAAGATGCACCTACGGTAGCATAAGTTGCAATTCCACCAGCGTCATTACCTGCATTTACAGTAATAAGCCCGGGACCAATTATGCCTAATATAATTAAAAACCTATTTTTCTTTTTCATATTATTTTTTTCTCCCGTTTTTCTAATGTAACTTCAAAATTTATGATAATTTAAATACTTGTATATGAAAAAGTATAGAATAATACTTTTTCATATACAAGTATTTTTATGTTAATAGAAAAAGTTTTATAGACCTATTTTATGAAATAGTTTCAATCCAAGAGCAATCATTCCAGAAGTTATCATAGGACCTACAGGAACTCCACCTAAAAAAGCAGCAGCAATTACTGCACCTAAAATTAATGCTGGCATAATTTCACTGTGTCCTTGAACAGTTAGGTACTGCATTCCGAGTCCGCTTAGATAAGTAGTGAAAAGTGAAATTAACAGGGCAAATAATCCAAGCCATGATGTAAAGATTTTTCTAATACTTGTATATTCTACACTTCCATTTGCAATAGGAATTAAAATTGAAGCCACGAGTATTACTACACCTAAAAATACTCCATTTTGTTGAAGGGTAGGGAATATGAATTTATCTATATGTGTGAGTTTTAACATTAAGAGTATGCATACAGCTAGAGCTACAGAATCAGCTTTTCCTAAAACGGCAGCTGCTAGTATAGCTATTAAAATAATAGTTGATTGCAATTATATCACCTCCATAATTAAGAGTTTAATTTTTATACTATATATTTTATGATGCTTAAAGCAATATATGTTAATAGATGTCATATTGTAACTTAATTATCTATATGTTATACTTTTTTAGAATTTTAAATATAGTGTTTAATCATTCTGCAACGAAGGAGATCTTAAAATGATCGGTAATAAATTTTTTATAAGAAATAATTCTAAGTATAATTATGTAATGCAATATTTCAACTTGACAATTGGATGTGCAATAGCTGCTTTAGGTTTTAATTTATTTTTAAGGCCAAATCAAATAGCATCTGGCGGAATGGTAGGTATATCATTATTAGTAAATAGATTATTTAATATAGAACCTGCTATTTTGCAATGGGGTGGAAATATTCCATTGATTTTTGTTGGATTAATTTTAATGGGAAGGAAATTCACACTAAGAACTATTTTTGGTTCTCTAGTTTTACCGCTATTTATACTTTTAACAACAAATATACATTCACTTACATCAAATTTATTGTTAGCTTCCATATATGGAGGATTACTTTCAGGATTAGGACTTGGTATAGTCTTTAAAAACAATGGTTCTACAGGGGGTACCTCAATAATAGCTAGTGTTATTAATAAATATAGTGGAATAAGCATTGGAAATTCTCAGGGAATAATAGATGGTACTGTAATTATTGCTGCTGCATTTATTTTTAATCCAGAGAAGGCACTATATGCTATTATATCTTTATTTATAACTACCAAGGCTGTTGATTTAATACAATTAGGATTCAGTGGATCAAAGGTTGTTTTCGTAGTTTCTGATAAATCAGAAATTATAAAAGATACTGTTCTTAAAGATTTGGATAGAGGGCTTACAAAGTTATCAGGCTTTGGTGGATACAGTGGAAAGGAATGTACAGTTCTAATGGTTGTTATGGATCAATCAGAAATAAATAGGTTTAAAAGTTTAGTAAAGAATATTGATAGTAATGCATTTGTAATAATAAGCGATACACATGAGGTTTTAGGACAGGGATTTAATATTCATAGAAAAACAGAGAATTAATTGAGTAACGCCTTCTCTACCAGTAGTGAATAATTATTTTATTATGCCGCATAATAAAATTTAGAGAAGGTGATTTAATGTTTGATTCACTAAAAAATATTTTTTCACTAAGTGATAAAAATAACAACAAAATTGATTCAAATAAAAATACTAATACATATGATTATAAAAACGTTAAAGCTTCACATATATTACAAAACAATAAAATAGCTATAAAACGCATATTTGATAACTTCTCGGATTTAGTTATTAGGGAAGTCAAGATAACCAATAATCCTGAATTTAGCAGAAGTTTAGCACTTAAAAAATTTTTAGGACGGTAGTCCTCTAGATTATAAAGGTTTATGAGCATTTTTAGTAGAATTAATAAATTCCGATTTTTACTGGAAATTATATAGAAAAAATTTGCATAATAAAAGCATCCTTTTTATAATGGTTTTGCTAAAAAATCAAAAAAAGGATGCTGATAAAATGAGCAAAAGTTATTTGAAACAGTTACTCACCTACATTAATAGGGTATATGATATAGGTGAAAAAATCAATACCTTAAAAGATAAAAGGATAAAATCTCCAGTAAAAATTTCAACAATTACTTTCTGTGTTTTATTTAGTTTTATGCTTCAAATAAGAAGTTTCAATAGATTAGAACATTGGATTGAAAAGAATAAATTTAAAAAGGTACTACCTAAAAATACTAAAATGCTACGCATTGATGCCGTCAGGCGCTGTTTAGATAATTTTGATTTTGATGGTTTAAAAAATATCAGCAAAGATATAATAAAAACTACTATAAAAAATAAAGTATTTAGGAATGGTACTAT
>NZ_JAGGLM010000002.1 GCF_017874415.1 Clostridium algifaecis | reverse complement strand
AAAAACAGGAGGATGCAGCAGATTACCTTGAAAAAGGAAGAGCTTACAGAAGTGAAATTGATGTATTTGAATCCTTCTCAGATGAAGAAAGAGAAATCTTATTTGGCAAGGCACCTGCCACTGTATATGAAAATTTATCAGCACTTGATAAGTATCCTGATAAAAAAGCAGTACTTACTAAGGGCGGAGTATTAACTGATAAATTAATAAGCAGTTTCAAAGAAGCTTTCCTTGAAAAATGGATAGTTGAGTTAAATCACAGAGTTATAAATCAATATTCAGATGAAATAAGAAGCTTCAAAAAACTCCACTGCAGTGACAAAGCTCTTGATATAGATGTAGCAAACTGGATGAAGATAGATGACATCAAGCATTACTTGATGAAAGATTCTTATTCAGAAAAGAGCCTGTTTACTAAAATAAAAGAAGCAACTGAACATGGAGACTATGAAAAAGCATCAGATATGCAGATAGACATAGAAAACAAAATGTCACAACTTAGAGAACTATATTCTGAATACAAGAAAAATCTGCTTGATATATAATACATGAATAAACAGTAACTAAAAATAAATAAGCTGTTAGATTTTATAAATTAGTTTATAAAATCTAACAGCTTTATTTTTCTTTATTTTATTTTTTTTACAGATATTTTATTTAAAGAAAAGTATCTCCCATCAAATATTCATCTACATATTTTGCTGTAATTCTTCCATCACTGATAGCTTTTACAACCAGAGACTGGCCAGTTCTCATATCACCTGCTGAAAATACTCCTTTAATGTTAGTCATATGATTATCCGAGGTTAATACATTGCCTCTTCCGTCAAATTCCAGTGATAAATCATTTAACAATCCTTCATGTTGTGGATGTAAAAATCCCATAGCTATAAGCACTAAGTCTGCATCTATATCAAATTCACTGCCTTTAACTTCATTAAACTTCATAGCTCCATCTTTATCTTTATACCATTCTACTTCAGTACAATGAAGTTTATTAACTTTTCCATCTTTTCCTACAAATTGTTTTGTAGATACATTCCATTTACGTTCGCATCCCTCTTCATGAGAAGTTGTAGTTTTTAATATCTTAGGATATGTTGGCCATGGCATAGTATCATCCCTGTATACTGGAGGCTTTGGCATTATTTCAATCTGATATACTTTTTTTGCGCCCTGCCTTATAGCAGTACCTATACAATCTGAACCAGTATCTCCTCCTCCAATTACAACTACGGATTTATCTTTTGCTGTAATATATTTCTCTGCATTTTTGCCTGCCACTTTTCTATTTTGAGCAGATAGATAATCTACTGCAAAATAAATTCCCTCAAGCTCTCTTCCTGGAACTTTTAAATCTCTTGGAATGGTTGATCCGCCTGTTAATACAACGGCATCAAATTCATTCAATATATCTTGGTAACTTACATCTACTCCAACATTTATGTTTGTTTTAAACTCAATTCCCTCTTGTTTCATAAGTTCAACTCTTCTTTGAATTACTTTCTTGTCGAGTTTAAAATCAGGTATACCATATCTCAAAAGGCCTCCGATCTCATCATGCCTTTCAAAAATAACCACATTGTGTCCAACAGAATTAAGCTGAACAGCTGTAGAAAGTCCTGACGGACCTGATCCTATAACAGCCACTTTCTTACCAGTTCTGTTTTTTGGTATGTTAGGTTTTATAAATCCTTCTTTAAATGCTCTCTCAATAACCATATACTCTATTTCTCTTATAGATACTGGATTATAATTTACCCCTAAAGTACATGAAGCTTCACAAAGTGCAGGACATATTCTTCCTGTAAACTCAGGGAAATTATTAGTAAATGAAAGTTCTTCATAAGCTTTTTTCCAATCTCCATTGTACGTAAAATCATTCCAGTCTGGGATTAAATTTCCAAGTGGACATCCCCAATTACAAAATGGAGTACCACAATTCATACATCTTGCAGCCTGGTTTTCCATTTCATGTAATGATAGAGGAGTATGTACCTCCTTATAATCCTTAATCCTTTTATCTACAGGTCTTGTGCTAAAATCTTTACGTTCAAATTCCTTAAATCCAGCTAATTTACCCATTACTTATATCCCCCTTTACTAAGACACCTTATTAACTTTCTTATATTTTTGTAATATAAGTTTATATGCAGTAGGGATAACTTTCTTAAATTTAATTTTATAATCATCCCAATTATCCAAAATAGACTTTGCCTTTACACTGTTTGTATTTAGATAATGTTCTTTTATCAATTCGTTAACCAAGGTTTCATCATCTTCATCAAGCTCATTTATCTCTATCATATCCATATTGCAATTTTTATAAAAATCGCCATCTTCATCTAATACATATGCTATTCCGCCGCTCATACCTGCTCCAAAGTTTCTGCCCGTCTTGCCTATAATTACTACAGTTCCACCAGTCATATACTCACAGCAGTGATCTCCTACTCCTTCTGCAACAGCAAAAGCTCCACTGTTTCTAACTCCAAACCTCTCTCCTGCCATACCATTCACAAATAATTTACCACTAGTAGCTCCATATAATATGGTATTTCCAGCTACAAAACTTTCTTCAGCTTTATAAGCTGCATTTTCAGGAGTTTTTATTATAAGTTTAGCTCCAGATAGACCCTTTCCTACGTAATCATTGGCATCTCCTTCAAGCTTCAATGTAAGTCCTTTCATGCCGAAAGCTCCGAAACTCTGTCCTGCAGATCCCTTAAAATTAAATATTATAGTATCCTCAGAAAGACCTTCTTTGCCAAAAATCTTAGCCATTTTTCCGCTTAGCATGGTTCCTACACTTCTGTTTACATTCTTTATTTCAAAATTTCCTCTTACTTCTTTCTTATCATTTAGTGCAGGATAAGCAATTTGTATTAAAGTGTGGTCAAGTGCAGTGTCTATTCCGTGATTTTGTGATATAGTACAATATGGCTTAATCCTCTCAGGTACATCTGGTTTATACAATATATTTGAAAAATCCAGTCCTTTAATTTTCCAGTTATCAATAGCCGATTTATCCTTTACCTTTAATTTATCTATTCGGCCAATCATTTCATTCATAGTTCTAAATCCTAATTTAGCCATATATTCCCTTACATCTTTAGCTATAAAAGTTAGAAAGTTTATTATGTGTTCAGGCTTTCCTTTAAAATTCTTTCTAAGTTCATCATCCTGTGTAGCAATTCCCATAGAACACATATTGCAGTGACAGTTTCTCAGCAAAGTGCATCCAAGTGTTACAAGGAGTGTAGTTGCAAATCCAAATTCTTCAGCTCCAAGAAGTGCTGCTACAATTACATCCCTTCCAGTTTTAAGCTGACCATCAGTTTGAAGTCTTACCCTACTTCTTAAATTATTTAAAAGAAGTACCTGATGAGTTTCAGAAAGTCCTATTTCCCATGGAGTACCTGCATATCTCATAGAAGACAATGGTGAAGCACCAGTACCTCCATCATGGCCGCTTATAAGTATTAAGTCTGCATGTGCTTTAGCTACACCTGCTGCAATAACACCTACTCCAACTTCTGATACAAGTTTTACACTGATTCTGCTGTTAGGATTTACACTTTTTAAATCATATATAAGCTGTGCTAAATCCTCTATAGAGTAAATATCATGATGTGGTGGTGGTGATATTAAAGCTATACCAGGAGTTGAATGTCTAACTTCTGCAATATAGTGGTCAACCTTTGGTCCTGGAAGATGACCTCCTTCACCAGGTTTAGCACCCTGTGCCACCTTTATCTGAATTTCATCTGCATTAACAAGATAATTTGTAGTAACACCAAATCTAGCAGATGCCACCTGCTTTATAGCACCTCTTTTATTTTTTCCATCGCTATCTATTTTAAATCTTCTGTCGTCTTCTCCGCCTTCTCCTGAATTGCTCTTTGCACCAATCCTGTTCATTGCAATGGCAATAGTTTCATGTGCTTCCTTGCTAAGTGCCCCAAGTGACATTGCTCCTGAGCAAAATCTTTTAATTATTTCACTTACAGGCTCAACTTCATCAATAGGTATTTCTCTATCTTTATTTATATTAAATTCAAAAAGCGATCTTATTGTACATAAATTTTTACTTTGATCATTTATCAAATTTGCATATTCTTTATATATTTTGTAGTCATTATTTCTTGCTGCCATTTGTAATTTATGAATACTCATAGGATTGAATAAATGGAATTCTCCTTCTTTTCTCCATGAATACAGACCGCCTACGTCCAATCCAAGTGAAGGATTTCTAAATCTGTTAAATGCTTTTTCATGTCTAAGTAAAACTTCTTTAGCTATAACATCTATTCCTACTCCACCTATACTTGTAGTGGTTCCTTTAAAATATTTATCTACAAATTCCTCACTTAACCCTAAAGCTTCAAATATCTGAGCTCCATGATAACTTTGAATTGTACATATACCCATCTTAGACAATATCTTTAGCAGTCCTCCGCAAATTGCATCTCTGTAATTTGAAACTGCCTTTTCTTTGGATATTTTTTTTATGTTCCCGGTATCTACCATATTTTCTATAGATCTATAAGCTAAATATGGACAAACTGCACTAGCTCCATATCCAATAAGAAGAGCAAAATGAGTTGTTTCTCTAGCTTCACCTGTTTCTACTATAATAGAAACTTTAGTTCTGGTCTTTTTCTTTATTAAATAGTGATGAACCGCAGAAACTGCAAGTAAACTTGGTATAGTAGCCTCATATCCATCTATTTTTTTATCGCTTAAGATTATTATATTATAACCTTCCTCAACCTTTTTAGATACTCTATCACAAATTAATTTTAATGCCTCTTTGAACCCTGAGATACCACTGTCATATTTAAAAGTTATAGGTACAGTAGTTGATTTGAAGTTCATATCACTCATTCGCTTTATTTTGATCATTTCATTATCCGTCAAAATAGGCTTTTCAAGTTCTATAAAAGGATTCTGTATTTTCCCTTTACTTAGTATATTATCCTGTGATCCTATATAATTCATAAGAGACATTACTATTCCTTCTCTTATAGGATCAATTGGAGGATTGGTAACCTGGGCAAACAGCTGCCTGAAGTATGAAAATAGAAGCTGCGGTCTATTAGATAAAACTGCAAGCGGGGTATCATTTCCCATAGATCCAAGAGGTTCTTTGCCATTTTCAGCCATAAACTTAAGTATAAATTTAAGATCTTCTTTAGTATAACCAAAAGCCTGCTGATTTTCCCTTAATCTTTCAGCGGTTATTTCATTATTTTCAGAAGCATCTTCAAAATCATCAAGAGTCTTTTTGCTTTCTTTTATATATTCTTCATAAGGCTTATCTTCGCATATTCTCTTTTTAAGCTCGGCATCATCTATAATTCTTCCCTCTTTTGTATCAACGAGGAACATTTTTCCAGGATTTAATCTGCCCTTTTCAATTACTTCATCCGGCTGAAATTCAATAACTCCAAGCTCAGAAGCCATTACCACCTGGCCATTTTTAGTTATTATGTATTTAGCAGGTCTAAGGCCATTTCTATCGAGAGTAGCACCTACCTGAGTTCCATCTGTAAAAAATACAGCTGCAGGTCCATCCCAAGGTTCTATTAATGAGCCATGATATTCATAAAATGCCCTCTTATATGATGGCATATCTTCGTTCTTTTCCCATGCTTCTGGGATAAGCATCATCATAGAGTGTGCAATACTTCTTCCATCTGCAACTAACAATTCAAACATATTATCAAGTGATGCCGAATCACTTCCATTAGGTGTTATAATAGGAAACAATTTATTTATATCTTTTTTAAAGCTGCTGGATTTTAAAACACCTTCTCTTGCATTCATCCAATTTCTATTACCTCTTATTGTATTAATCTCACCATTATGTCCTAGATATCTGAAAGGTTGTGCAAGATCCCATGTTGGGAATGTATTTGTACTGAATCTTTGATGTACTAATGCTATAGCGCTTTTAAAATTAATGTCATTCAAGTCAAGGTAATATCCAGTTATTTGATCTGCTAGAAGCAGTCCTTTATAAACTATAGTCTTACTGGACAACGAACACACATAAAAATATTCAGCATTTCTTTCCACCAATTTTTTAACTTCATTTTCTGCTCTTTTTCTTATAATATACAATTTACGTTCAAATTCTACTTGATTTTCTGAACAATTTTCTATAAAAATCTGTCTTATTATAGGTTCAGTTCCACGTGCAGTCTCTCCTATTCCTCTGTCGTCTGTAGGAACATTCCTCCATCCTAGTAATTTTTGTCCTTCTTCTTTTATTATTCTTTCTAATATACCTTCACATTGATATCTGATTGCAGGCTCTTTTGGTAAAAAAATCATACCTACTGCATAACGCCCACATTCAGGCAATATTATTCCTAAATTATCACAGCAAATTCTAAAAAATTCATCAGGTATTTGAACCAGTATTCCTGCCCCATCTCCAGTTTTAGGATCTGCACCAACAGCACCTCTATGAGTTAAATTGACTAATACTTTAAGTCCTTTTTTTACAACATCATGTGATTTTTCACCTTTTATATTAGCTACAAAGCCAACTCCACAATTATCTTTTTCAAATTCCGGATTATACAGTCCCTGTTTTGGTGGTAGCCCCCCAATTGATTTCATGTAATTGCCTCCTTTAGTTTTCAGTTTAGTTTAAATTATATATTTATTAATGAAATTTTTCAACAAAAAAGTTTCATTATTTATCTATAATTTATCTGTATTATAAAAAAATAAAGACAATGTTAACATTTTGTTGTATTAATTGTTTATTATAACAATACTTTGCCAACAATAGTGAAACATATGTCTTATAAAATATTGACTTTTTTTAATCTTCTATTCTTTTATTTTAAAATTTTAATTATTAAATGTCATAAGTACAGATAATTTTGCCATATTAAAAATAGAATTCCTTTCATCATCAATAACTATTTTTTCATTTATATATTTTCCATCTTCACTCAAATTAAATAATTGTGCTACATTTTTATTAAAAGAATTATCTGTAAGCGATTTTAAAACATTTTTTGTGTTATCTTTTGAGCCCATGATATCACATATATGGTTCATAGC
This sequence comes from Clostridium algifaecis, assembly GCF_017874415.1. Classification (GTDB taxonomy): domain Bacteria; phylum Bacillota; class Clostridia; order Clostridiales; family Clostridiaceae; genus Clostridium_B; species Clostridium_B algifaecis. The sequence continues at coordinate 245,335 of NZ_JAGGLM010000002.1, read as the reverse complement.
TTTTTCTACATCGCCTATATATTTATCTTTAATTATTTTTTTCTTTTTAATTTTACTTAATGATAAAATAGTCAATTTTACAATATCAAATTTTAAATTAAAATCAATACTATTATAATTTTTGCATAAAAATACTGCTGCCTTATTCAATTGATTCAAATATATGTCTATATTTTCTTTTCCCATTAAAAATGACAATATAACCATAGCTGTAGTTTCAATTTTATCCTCTATGCTGCTATCTTCATAATCTACAAAAGAACCATCAGCGAATTGATTTTTTGCAATTATTCTAAGCAGTCTCTCTCTAGGATATTTTTTATTTAAGTATGAATTATTGCTATTATTGTACACATCATTTTGAAAAGTTCTATAATAAAAGCCAGTTTTACTTTTAGAATCTAATTTTTCTCCTAATGTTTTTTCATTAACTTTTATAGGAATTATATTTTTAAGTTGAATTCCAAGTACAGGTTCCTCTCTAACTTCCATAAGTATAAATGTAGTTTCAGGACTTATAAGTCCATTATCTTTTGATATTTCAATTACCTTTCTTCTCATGGACTCCCTTTTTTCTCCACGTTCCATCTTCATACCTGTTTCAATGGACTTTATCCTTTTTCTCGCCCATACTTTTCTTAAAAGACTTGCATTTTCTTCCGTACTAAAATTATCCATATCAATTTCTTTTACGTACTGTTCTCCATTTACATAGCCATTTAATACTACTTTTCCTTCAACGTCTCCAGTTACGCTGGCAAATATCGAGAAAATTTCTCTATCATACATATACTCGATAGTCCTTGGATATGTAGAATTAACTTTAAGCTTACCCCAGTTTATATTTATATCTTTTACTTGAGGATTCTGGATTCTTGTAAATTGTCTTAGAACTACATCTTCAATTCTTTCATTTTTATCTATGAATTCAGCTTTTCCAAGGCTTTCATGTGCAAGTTTATTCAAGAAATAATTATTTGCAAAATCGCCTACTCCAAAAGTAAATATTCTGTTGTTTCCTATGTTTTCCTTCACATATGAAAGTATCTCTTCTTCTTCATCTACCTGGTCATCTGTAAATATAAGTATGGTGTTTTCTCCTTCTTCCTTTTCAAGGCTGTATCTTATCCCTGAAAATATATCTGCATCTGACTGTATCTCTAATCTGTCTATCCACTCTGAAGATTGCCTTAGAGAATCTGCATTAAACTTTACCATATTTCCATTAGAAAAATTTATCAAGGTATCTCCCATTGCTATTATATCGAAGCTATCTCCTTCTGATAGATTTCTCAAGCATAATTGAAGTGCATCTTTTGCCTGTTCAAATTTTTCTCCTTCCATAGTATAAGAAATATCAATCAAAAAAACATAACTTCTCACTTTGTCTATTTCAAAACTATCCAGTTTGGGAATTATTCTCATATATACTATTCCATTTTTTATATCATCTTTCTTATACTCATATATCATTCCATCTGCTTCTAAATGTTCTTTTTCTTCCATATAAAGTACAAAATCCCTGTCAATTAACTCGTATCCCTCATTAAGACTTATTCTAGCTACTGTATCCCCTTCTCTTTCTATTTTTATATCATGATTTGGAGATTTGAAGCTTAAATTATCTAACGACTCAACTATTATGTTTGCCTTAAATTCAAAATCGTCATTTTTATATTTTTTTCTGACGGCTGCACCAATTATCTTATCTTTAATTAAATTCATCCTGGATGTATTTTTAAGTATTTTAGGTTCAGAAACAGCCGGTATGGTTAATTTAAAAACATTGTCTTCATAATCAAGTTCATCTATATATGAAAATTTTATTTTTACAGTCTCACCTGAAATTATCTTACCTATACTTATCCTAAAAAAATGGGGACTTAGTTCTTCTAATGAGAATGTGCTATCTCCAACTTCTTCTGCATTTTCATAAATTTTATTTGCTTTGAATTTATCTTCTACTGAAGCTTTTAAGGTTCTACCACCTATTTCTGCTTCAAACCCTGATATAACGGCTGTATCTGGAATAGGAAAAACATATGCTCCTTCAATATCATCCCTGCCAATATTTTGATATAGCTGTGTTATAAATATTTCTCCATATCCAGCACATAAATTTCCATTCACGCTAACTTTTTTTAATAATATTTCTCCATAGTTTTCTTTATTTAACTTTTTATAGGGCGTCCGCACAATAACTTCCTCCTTGTATTAATATAACAAAAATCTATTGTAATTTTTAAAAGCTATATTTAGATTTTACCATATTTATCTGTAATATTCATAATCAACTATAAATTTATTTCTCTATCTATAAGTATAATCAAATAACCTTTTAAATTAAAGCATAGTTTAGAATTTATATTATTTAAATGTATACATAGCTTAATTTGATGTTTATGCTTGATTGAAGACATATATTTATTTTTATATAATGTTAATATCTTTTAATTTATATATTCAGGTGATGGAGCTCACCTTTAAGTGCAAATGCTGATGTCCCCTACTTTTATATTGTAAAGTAGGAGTTTTTTATTTTAGGGAGGATTTTATATGAAAAAATATATCTATATATCTATAGGAGGTTTTGTCGGTGCCATCCTAAGATTTGTTATTGAAAACATAAATTTATATGATTATACTGGAATTATTCCGATAAAAACACTTGTCATAAATATATCAGGAAGCTTTCTTCTTGCTTTTATAAGTACTATATTTCTTAATATTTTAAACAGGCATTTGAATATTCAATTAATGCTATGTACCGGGTTTTTAGGGGCATTTACTACTTTTTCTACACTCTGCAAGGAAACCTCACTGATTTTTTCAAATGGACATTTCTCTTTAGCTATATTTTATGCTCTAATGTCTTTAGTTTTAGGACTTCTATTTTCCTTGTTTGGAGTTCTTGTAGGCAATTTTTCAATAAAAAAAATAAAAGATAATTTTAGAAAACAAGGTTTTGACAATAATTAATTGGAGGCTGATTAAATGGACTTTTTATTGGTTGGAATCGGAGGAATTGCAGGAAGTTTAACTAGATTTTCACTTGGACAATATATACAAAAACGTTCAGGAATATATTTCCCTATAGGAACTGCAATTATAAATATAACTGGAGCACTTCTGCTTGGTATACTTACTTCTTTAAATTTAGATAAAAGCTATTCAACACTTTTATGCGATGGCTTTTTAGGAGCTTATACTACATTCTCAACTTTTATGTTTGATGGAATCAAACTTTTTAGTTCAAATAAAAAATTGAGTGGTATTATATATATAGTATTTACAATTGTACTTGGAGTTACAGGATATATGCTAGGTGCTAAAATAACCCATCAGCTTTTATAAACTGATGAGTTATTTTTAAAGTAATCGGTCAATAGTTCCTCCACCAACCATAATATCTCCTTTGTAAAACACTGCCGATTGTCCCTTTGTTATTGCCCTTTCTTTTTCATGAAAAGCTACTTTTACTTCTCCATTTCCATAAGGACTTATTACAGCGCTTTTAGGTTTTGCAGAATATCTTATCTTGCACTTAACTTCAAGAGGTTCTTCAAGAATTTCAAATGGCATGAAATTTACATCTTTTATGATAAATTCTTTCTTAAATATATCTTCCTCGCATCCAAGTACTACTGTATTTTCAAGCGGATTTATATCAACTACATACATTGGAGTCCCAAACGCAATTCCAAGTCCCTTTCTCTGACCTATAGTATAATAAGTTATTCCTTTGTGTTTTCCAAGTATCTTTCCATTCTTATCCACAAAATTACCGCTCTTTATTTTACCCTTCACCTGTCTATTTATATAAGCACCATGATTATTGTCCGGTATAAAACATATTTCCTCGCTGTCTTTTTTATTGTGAACTGAAAGTCCTATCTTTTTTGCTATTTCACGTATTTCAGTCTTCTTGTACTCTCCGCATGGCATAAGCGTATGGGCAAGTTGATATTGATTTAAGCTATATAACGCATAAGTTTGATCTTTTCTATCATCTTCAGATTTTCTAAGCACATATCTGTCATTTATTTTGTCTACAGTAGCATAATGTCCTGTAGCTACATAACTAGCACCAAGTTCTAAAGCCTTTTTCAAAAGCTCATCGAACTTTAAAAATTTGTTGCAGGCAATACATGGATTAGGAGTTCTTCCCTTCATGTATTCATCTATGAAGTAATCTATAACCTTTGCCTTAAATGGATGTTTAAAATCAATAACATAATAAGGTATGCCAAGATCATATGCAACCATTCTAGCATCATCTACCGCACTTAAAGAACAGCACCCGCTCTCCATATTCTTATAATATTCATCATCCTGCCATACCTGCATAGTTATTCCTATGACATCATATCCCTGTTTTTTAAGAAGATATGCTGCAACAGAGCTGTCAACTCCACCGCTCATACCTATTACTACTTTTTCCTTCATTTTATCACCTATTCTATTTATCTATTGTAAATTCTTCGTGTCTAATTTTCCACTTTATTTTTTCTTAACTTTTCAACAGTATCCGTTATTTTATCAATTACGAACTTCACTTCATCATCTGTAGTATTTGCACCTAGTGTGAGCCTAAGAGAACTTTTTGCATAATCACTTTTTACTCCTATTGATGTTAAAACATGTGATGGTTCAATTGCTCCCGCTGAGCATGCACTTCCACTCGATGCACATATACCAATATCATCTAGAATTACAAGAAGTATATCTCCATCTATTCCACCAAAAGATACATTTACATTACCAGGAAGTCTGTTTTTACGCGGTCCATTCAGCTTGCTGTCCGGTATTTTCAAAAGTCCGTCGATTAATTTGTCTCTAAGAATTACAAGTCTCTTATTCTCCTCATTCATAGTTTTATTTGCAATATCAATTGCAAAACCCATTCCAACTATTCCAGGAACATTTTCCGTACCAGCTCTGAGTCCTCTCTCCTGACCACCACCATGGATCAAGTTATCTATATTTGTGCCCTTTTTTATATATAAAGCTCCCATTCCTTTAGGTCCGTAAAATTTATGTGATGACATAGAAAGCATATCTATATTCATTTTTTTTACATCAATAGGCATATGAGTAATAGCCTGAACTGCATCTGTATGAAACAGTATATTTTTCTCATTTAAAAGTTTCCCTATTTCAGATATAGGTTCTATCGTTCCAATTTCATTATTGGCAAACATTATAGATACAAGTATTGTGTCTTCTCTAATTGAGTCTCTTAATTCATTTATATCAATAAAACCATCTTTATCTACCTTAAGATAAGTTATATCAAAGCCCTGTTTTTCAAGATACTTACATGTGTTTAAAATAGCATGGTGTTCAATCGTTGTTGTAATTATGTGTTTTCCCTTATCTTTATTTGCAAAAGCAACCCCTTTAAGTGCCCAGTTATCAGCTTCGGAGCCACCACTCGTAAAAAATATTTCATCTCTTCTTGAATTTATTACATCTGCTATTTTTTGTTTTGACTTGTTTATAATCACCTTGTTCATTCTAGATATATGGTAAATAGACGATGGATTTCCAAAATACTCAGTAAAATATGGATTCATTGCCTCAAGTACTTCTGGTTTAACAAAAGTAGTAGCGGAATAATCCATATAAACTTCTCTTTCCATATTTATCGCCCCTATAAATTAGCAATTACTCATATAAATCAGAGCAATTTACTATGATTTAATCACATTGTAATCCAATTTTATTCTTTAGCTTGCATTCATCTTAGTATAATATTATTATACTAAATAAGGTCAAATAGTGCTACAATTATATATAATTTAAATATCTAAATATTAAGTTAAAACCAAGTCAATTTTTTATAATATATATTGCTTAGTATGAAATAATATATATAATAATATATAAAAGGGGGAAATACCAGATGAAAATAAAGATATCAGACCATGATCACAATTTCACTTATGACCATGAGAGTAAAAATACCGAAATAATACAAAATAAAAATACTAAAAATTATTGCAAGATTTGGGAAACTAAAAAATTCATAAATCCAGTTACTAAAAGCATAAAATATCTTTTAGAGAGTGAAGAAAACGTGCCTATGTATGGAGACACCACAATACATAAATTGGGTGAATTCATTGTTACAGATGAAGGAATAGATTTTGACAGTCTGTATGTAGAAAAAAATCTAAAAGTTGATATTATTAATGATGCTCTATAAAATAATTTATTACTTAAAAAGAAGCTGATATCATCTTATCAGCTTCTTTTTATATTATCTTCTACCTTGCATCAAATCAATTGTACCTAAAACAATATGTGCTAAACCAAACCCTAATGCAGCAGTTTCGACCATAGGAAGAATATCTCTTTTCCTTATTCCCCTATTTTTCATGTCATTTGCTCTGAGTGCAGCTGAACCTGTTGCAACTGCTGCTCCTAATGCTGTTGTAATTAATCCATTTTTCATAGTATCACCACCTACAACATTATTTTTTACAAATAACTATTTTTTATTCTAAAGATTCATTAATTTAATTTAAATTATAATTTTTATATATTTCATTAACAATATGTTATTTTATTCATAGTATATACTATAACAAATTTTTGGAGGTACTTAATGGACAACGTTAATAATATGGACAATAATTCACAGGAAAAGATGGAGGATTTTAATGATACTAAAATGATGAATTCTTCCAATTGTCCAATGTTTTATCCTTTATATGGATGTCCTATGTTTTTTAACCAGTCAATTGAAAATCCATATGACTATGATTATTCATATGGAGATGACGAAGATGATGAAGATAATGAAGACATCGAAGATGCTAGTATTGATTCAGCTTATAGACAGGGAGGCAGACCAAAAAGGCGCAGACGTAGAAGAAGACGTAGGCGTAGAAGAAGACATATGATGCCATTCATATTTCCAATTGTGATTCCATTTGATAGTGATTTTTTTGAAGACGATGACTATTAAAAATATCTATGTAAGCTTTTAAAAAATTGATTTAAAATACGATATTATCCATTTCGGGTATTATCGTATTTTTTTTCTCCATCATTAATTTCTTATATAAATTTTACAAATAAGGGAAACTATATATCACTGTATTAAATTAGTATAGAAACATTTTTATTATCCTATACTAATTTTATAAAACCTAATCCAACTTTATTTTATATGAAAGAAGTGATTATAATTGCATAAGAAATTGAAATCATCAACATTTATTTTAGTACCATTTATATTAATTATTATATTATTTTCATCATTAATAAACAGAACTAATTCTATAGAATGTTTTAAAAGAAATAATGTAAATATTGTTTTGGACTCATCTAGAACTAGCAATACTTTGCCAAAAAATTTTCGCAAGACTACAGATTTAACTGCTATAAAAAACGATAAGAGTTTAAATATCAATGGATTGAATAAATTAAATATATCTGGAAGTCAACAGTTTTCTGTAAACAATCTTCCTACTTTGATAAAATCTATAGGAACATCTTTACCTATAACTGTTGTAGATTTAAGACAGGAAGCTCATGGTTTTATTAATGAATTTGCAGTTAGCTGGGCTGATGAAAAAAATAATGCTAATGCAGGTTTAACAAAGAATCAGGTTTTACTAGATGAAGCTGCTAAATTAAAAAATATCAAACTAAACTCTCCAATTACTTTTTATAATCATCCTAAAAAAGTTATACTTCCAACCAAAATACAAGATGAAAATGAATTTGTTAAGTCAAATTATTTATCTTATAGCAGGATACCAGTTAGAGATGGTGGAATACCTGCAGATGACATGGTTGATTATTTTATAGATTTTGTAAAAAACAAGCCAAAAAATTCATGGATACATTTTCACTGTAAGTATGGTATAGGAAGAACTGTTACTTTTATGATTATGTATGATATGATCAAAAATTATAATGAAGTTAGTTCAGATGATATTATAAAAAGACAATTAGCACTTGGAAATTATGATGAGCATCAAATTAAATCCTTTTATAATAATGAAAGAATGCGTTTTTTAAAAAGTTTTTATGAATATTGCAAAGAAAATGGAGAATCTCTTAATTTGAAATGGAGTGAGTGGAAAAAAACATCTAGTACTTCTTATATAAAAAATCCAGTAGTTCCTAAAAAATTATATGTAGTTTCCAAAGATTCAATGACACCTTCGGAGAAAGCAATGATAGCTAGCCTTCAAGGGATAGTTAATAGCCGCTCTTTTTCTCAAATATATACACTTGATTCTAAACAACCTAATTATAAGGTATGGTTGGATGATTTAAATAGGAATTACAAAATTTCTTATAAAATTATTTCAAATCCCTGGCAGTTATTAAATATTTATAAAAATTACATAGATGGATATGTTCTCTATAGTAATAAAACACCTAAAGATCCTTCAATAAATAATGCTTGTTCTCTTGCATCCTTAAATAAATCCATAGTTGTTGATGAATCAATAGAATCTAAGGTAAGAATTAGTGGTATTACAAAAATTAAAGGAGATTGCAGGAACACAGATGAAAACTGGGCTTATAATAATTTATGGAACAATGGATTAAATCATTCTTTAGTAATTCAACTTTCTCCTGATAAATCCGGTCCATTAAGAGATTATGCTATAATGACAAAGTCACTAGTCTTTTATGAGGATAGTATTAATAAGACAACTCTTAGAGATAAAATATTTTCTTCTATGGATAACAATGCTATTTGTTTAGGTTGGGGACCAGATGAGTTTTTTAATGTAAGTACAGCTTCAAAATATGGTATAAGTATGGTTGCTTCAGATTGGTCTTATAATTTAACTACTTTAAGTGCTTTTCCATCACAAAAGATAATTAAAGAGCCTTCTTTAACAATTCCTCAAAAAGGCAATTTTCATTATGTTACTTTTTTAATGTCTGATGGTGATAATCAGCAATGGACTCTTGGAACTAACTACAATTCTACCAAATGGTTCGGACATCCAGGTAGAGATAAACTCAATTTAGGTTGGTCTATGAGTCCATCCTTATATTATTTGGCACCTACTGTCTTTAACCTATATTATAAAAGTATAAGTAACGAGAAGACCTATAATAATTTTATTGTAGCACCTTCTGGAAACGGATATATATATCCAAGTAAATTTGATAAAGGTAAATTAAATACATATATTGATACATTAAATGATTATATGCAAAATGTAAATGAAAAGTATGTATCAATTATAGATAAACTGGCTTTTAATAACATTAATCTCTGGAATAAATTTACTAAAAAGAATAATATTCAAGGACTATTTTATCTTGATTATGATAAACATAATAAGTTTCAAGGCAAAATTTTATGGTCAAATAATAAACCAATAGTATCTTGCAGAGATTTACTTTGGAATAACATTGAAGAGGAAGATGAATTAGTAAGAAACATTAATGATAGGGTTAATTTAGGCCAAGTAAATGCATGTGATCCTTTATCATATACTTTTGTCTATGTTCATGCTTGGAGTAAAAATGTCCAAAATGTTGAAGACGTTATAAATAAATTAAGACAAAATCCTAACGTAAAAGTAGTTACTCCTGAAGCATTTATGGAATTGATAAAGAATAATATCAAGCACTAGATAATATTTTATGAATTCATCTGTTATTTGATTTTATAATTGTTTTTCCATATGAATATGTTCACAGGATTCATCTAAATATGCTTCTCCACTTGTAGTATATCCCAGTTTTTCATAAAACCATTGAGCACTACATTGTGCGGATAGTTCAATACTTGTCCCATCAAGTTCTTTGGCTTTTTCCTCCAGTGAATTAATAATTTTACTTCCAAGATGCAATTTTCTATATTGTTTTAATACTGCTACCCTGCCTATAACAAATGTCATGTTGTTTTTTCCTGGTAATAACCTTCCTGTGCCAATTGGTTTTTCCCCTAAAAATAATACTACATGCGACACCTTATTATCCAATTCATCAAATTCATTTTTAAATCCCTGCTCTTTCATAAACACTTCTTTCCTAATATATCTTTCTTCCTCACATAAGAAATTGTAGTTTTTAATAGTTACTACCTTATTTTCTTCTAACATAATAGACCTCCTAATAAGCATTAATTTTTTATTTTAAGTATAATACCACATTATTCAATTTTCAAATAGCATCTTTAATTAGTTACACGTCAAATAGTTGATTTTCTAAAATAAAAGACGCCATAAAATTTTTTAAATAATACGGCATTTCAGTAAATTATTCACTTATATTACCTCCTAATCATGTTATAAACTTTCCGCTATCCGATTACTCTATATTTTATACTTATATCATATAAAATATTCTATACAGGTACTTATGGAGGTGCATTTGTCAAAGAACATCCATATATTTAGATTTATAGATTGATTCATATAATTTTTTTGACTTGCACTATATTACTACTATACTATATTATATATAATATAGTATAGTAGTAATATATATTTTATTTTTTAGGGAGGTAATGTTAATGTCAACAGAACATGCTATTTTAGGTTTACTTAACCAAAGACCCATGCATGGTTATGAGATTAAAAAGGAATTTGAAAAATCAGTAAGCTATATTTGGTCTATCAATATAGGTCAACTTTATACTTTATTAAAAAAAATGGAAAAAGAAAATAAAATAGTAAAAAAGGTAGTACCTCAGGAAAATAAACCAGATAAACTTGTTTATAAAATTGCAGACAAGGGTAGGATCACGCTTCAGAAATGGCTGTCAGAGCCCGTTGTAATGAGACAAACTAAAGATGAATTTTATTTAAAAATGATGTTCCTTACACAGACCAAAAAGGAGGATGCAAAAAAATATATAGACAAACAGGTAGATATTATAGAAAAACAACTAAATGAATTTAATAAAATAAAAAGTACTAATAAGGATAGTAAAAACAATTTTATGGGTGTACTTTTGGAAGCCTCAATTATGCATTTTCAAGTGGATATTCAATGGCTAAATCTTTATAAAGAAAGGATGGGGCTGTAATGAAAAAATTTATAACCTTAACATTGAAATTTATTTTATTAATTATAATAATGTTTATATCTATGGCAGTTTCTTCTAGAGTTGTAGGAGTTCAACATGCTTCTAAATCTTCAGTTGATTCGGTTATACCATTATTAATTTATTGTATTTTAAATACATTGATATTAACTTTGTTCATTGTTAAATCTAAGTTAAGAGGTTATAAACTTGCAGTAGCTAGTTTTATTGTTTTCTGGGGAACACAATATTTTATGACCCAAATAGAAACTCTGTATTTCAATAGTACTTTAAAAATGCCTTTGTCAGAATTAATAAAAGATGTAACTTCTGGTGCCATATATACTTCTATATTTTCGCTGCTGGCAGTTTTGATTCTTGGAAAATTTAAAAAAGAAACAAATTTTCCACATAATAATGTTAAGATAAAAGCCTCTATTATAAATGTAATTCCTAATATGATAATCTTATCACTTATTTATGTTATCATTTATTTTATATTTGGATATTTTGTTGCATGGCAATTTGCTGATTTGAGATATTATTATACTGGAAGCACACATATTGTTAATATATTCCAGCATATGTCAAATCAATTTAGACAGGACCCAGTGTTAATTTTATTTCAGTTCTTTAGAGGATTTTTATGGTCTATTTTAGCTGTTGTAATAATTGATTCATTAGGTATTGATAATTTGGTAACTTATATAACAACAGGACTGCTTTTTAGTATATTAATAACTACTCCATTAATATTTCCTAACGCTTATATGCCAGCACAAGTTCGTTTTGGACATTCTTTTGAGTTATCAACTTCTATGTTAGTATTTGGAATTATATCAGTAATTATTTTAAGAAATAAGTTAGGTGCTCCATTAGTAAAAAATCCTAGAATTCGTCATTAATTAAAAAATCTTATTATATGGATACTAAGAAGTTGTGTTATACTCAAATAATTAGTTAATTCATATAATATCTCCTAACAATCTTATACCCTATTCACATTTTAAGAGGTGCTACTTAACGATACGGCAGAGTTCATTTTATATTACAACCTGTATTCTTGTTAGCACTCTTTCGAGTTACATTATCCTCACGCTTCATACCCAGCATTTCTACTACGCATGGTGATTAACTACAAGGCTCCTTGACGATTACCTTGACTGGACTTTCACCAGTTAGCATAGCCTAGCTTTTCTGGACGCACAAAAAATAGTAGCCCCGTCTGCAAATGGATGCTACTATTTTATCTAATAATTAGTGATACCAGTTGCCTAAGCAACTAGATTGTATACTACAGGATGTTGACCGCATCCTGTTTTTATTTTCTCTCTTTGTATTTATATTATAACACATTTTATAATTTAAAATCATATTTTTTATAAAATTTTTCATGTCCATATTATTTTAGATATACATTTTAAAGCTGCTCACATTAACACTTAAAGTCAAAAATTTCCTTCATTTATGGTACAGTTCTCCGCAACAGGTATAACGTAGATTTTTATTTTATTATTAATCAGGTATAATTCTATAATCAAAAAATCCATGCTTAATAATAGAAGTAAATTTATACGAATTTTAATATCTAAATATTGATTAACCTGTAACATTATTTGAAATTTATTATAAAATAATCTTAACAAATGTTTTGGGGGATTATAATATGGAACATATTTTTCAACTATTAGGTATTGCAATTATAGCATTTATAAGCACAAATGTTGATGATTTCTTTGTATTAACTGCTTTTTTTTCTGATAATTCATATAATAAGAAAACAGTTATACTAGGCCAATATATAGGAATATCTGTTTTAATTTTAATTAGTTGTGTTGGATTCGCTTTTAAGTTGCTATTACCTATTCAATGGATTGGGATAATGGGGCTACTACCTATTATAATTGGAAGTAGACATTTATTTAAGTATGTAAAAAATAAGAAAAATGGAATTAGCAATGAGACATCGGGTTCTGAGGAAATACTCATAAAAAACCCCGAAGAACAGCCCCTAAAAAAGACTAATATTATACAAAACATAATAAATTCAAAGGTTTCTTTTGTGCTAATAGTTACGTTTTCAAATGGAGGAGATAATATAGGTGTTTATATGCCATTGTTTGCTTCACTTAATTTGAATGAATTAATATTTACTATAATTATATTTTTAATAATGGTTGTTGTTTGGTGCTATCTAGTAATTTTCTTTGTAAACAATAAACTTACCGGTATTATATTTAGAACATATGGAAATGCTTGTTTCCCATATGTGTTAATTCTATTAGGCATATATATTATACTTAAATGTAACACATTATCGTTAATTACGTCATAATATAATCCCGTATGTTCCACAATTCATACTACCTTTAATTTGAGAAATGTATTGTTTCATAGCTCCTTCTGAATTGTCCTATTCTAAAGGTTAAAAAATCTGATTATATGGATACTATGAAGTTGTATTATGCTTTTCTAATCCCATTATGCATTTAGAAGTTATGTTATAATTTAACAAGAAAATGATAAAACCCAACATTAAATTATACTTATAATCTAATATACAAATTTACTATTTATCTATTTATTATATAAATAGCTTTACTTACTATTATAAATTTATCTAACTATTCCACCATTAAAAATACACTCATACATCTTTTTCCCATCATAAAGAATTTCCTCATATCCCTGATAGAATTCGAAACTTCCTTCTGTTTTACAGTGGTATGTATACTCTCCATTTTGATATAATGCTGGTCCTCTATATGGTGAATCGTATGATACATTTGACAGAGCATCTTTTAAGAAGTCTCCATTGAAATGATCTCCTATAACTCTTCCATAGTAATTCATACACCAATATGGTTCATTCTTTATCCATATTGCCTCTTCACCCCCAAAAAATTCTCCACCAATATAAGTATCATAATAATAGAGTTCACCCTCTTTATATTCCAAATCATGTGAAGCAATCCTACTTGCTTTTGTTTCTTCTCCATGACCTGCATATGTTGCTTTCTTAGCCCTGAGAAGAAACTGAATAAATTGGCTCTTGTCTGGATTCTCTTTATTCTTTACATGTAAATCACAATTTTCAGTTTCCTTAACTAAACGATCTAATGAAATTTTAAAATAGTCGCTTAGCTGAATCAATCTTTCTAAATCAGGATAAGCTGTTCCATTTTCCCATTTTCCTACTGCCTGCCTAGAAACCTTCAATATTACCGACAGTTCCTCTTGTGAAAGACTATTTTTTTTTCGTAACATCTGTATATTTTCTGCAATACTCATCGTCAACACCTCCTAGAATAATGATATATATAAATGAGGTATACTACTACCAACTTACAATATGCAATTATGCTACCAGCAGTTGCATACATTCTTCAAATTACTATTTGTCTACAGAGTATATAAATGTTCTTTACTTAGCAGTTATTAACAATTGGCAACACTTCTTAATAAAATTTTATATACTTTAACTTCTTGTTATTATCCTACTGGATATAGACATAATCTACTATACAACATATAATATCCAATTTATATTCTTATTATAGTACAAGTTCTGCAAATTCTCCATAAATGTGTAAAAAGTCTATTATCTTTCTTATGAATATAAAATTTTTATGTTATAATTATTTTTATGTTATGTTATTAAAGGATGGTAATAAATATGAAAGTTTGGAAAAAATTCATAAAGTATTATGAACCGTATAGGTTTCTTTTTTTTGCCGATATGTTTTGCGCACTTATTGTATCTTTAATTGACTTATCTTTTCCCGTTATTCTTAACTTTCTCTCAAAATACCTTTTTGTACGAGATAAAGAATATATAATGAAAATGATAGTTTATATAGGAATAGGTCTTTTAATTATGTACATAGTAAAGTATTTTTGCCAGTACTTTATAGCTTCTTGGGGACATATTATGGGAGCTCGAATGGAAAACAATATGAGAAGGGATTTATTTGACCATCTTCAAATGCTTCCATTTTCTTATTATGATGAAAATAATACTGGTGAAATGATGTCAAAGCTTGTATCAGATTTATTTGACATTTCTGAACTCGCCCACCATGGACCTGAAAATATATTTATATCGACGCTTAAGATAATAGGATCCTTTTTAATACTCCTCACAATTAATGTTAAAATGACATTGATATTGTGCGGAGTTACTATTGTTATGATTATATTTTCTTTTATTCAAAATAAAAAAATGCAGAGAATTTTTATGGATAATAGAAAAAAGATAGCAAATGTAAATTCTATGGTTCAAGATACTCTTCTTGGAATAAGAGTCGTAAAATCTTTTGCTAATGAAAAACTTGAGAAAAGAAAGTTTGGAAAAGCAAATAAAAATTATCTTCGATCTAAAATTAGCACATATATGGCAATGGGGAGATTTATAGCAGGGAACTCGTTTTTTGAGGGAATTTTGTATGTATCAGTAGTAATTTCAGGTACAATATTCATAAGTCATGGTACTGTAAAGCCTACTGATCTGGCAATATATGTTCTGTATATAAATATATTTATAAACCCTATTGATGTTCTTATAAATTTCACAGAACAATTTCAAAAGGGATATGCAAGCTTTAAAAGATTTATAGATGTTATGGAAACAGACCCTGAAATAGAAAGCAGAAAAAATGCAGAAATTATAACTGATGTAAAGGGTAATATAGAATATAAAAATGTATCCTTCAGTTATGATAATGAAAATTATGTATTAAAAGATTTGAGTATAAATATAAAAGCTGGAGAGAATATTGCACTGGTTGGACCATCTGGTGGAGGAAAAACAACTTTATGCTCTCTTTTACCTAGGTTTTATGATGTTACAGAAGGATCAATTACCATTGATGGAAAGGACATAAGGGATATAACTCTTGAATCACTTAGAAGCTTCATCGGAGTGGTTCAGCAGGATGTTTATATGTTTTCTGGAACAATTAAAGAAAATATAGGTTATGGAAAACCTGAGGCAACTGATGAAGAAATTATAGAAGCAGCCCAAATGGCAAATATACATGATTATATAATGAGCCTTGAAGATGGATATGAAACATACGTTGGAGAAAGAGGAGTTAAGCTTTCTGGAGGACAAAAACAGAGAATTTCAATAGCTAGAGTTTTCCTTAAAAATCCTCCAATATTAATATTAGATGAAGCAACTTCAGCTCTTGACAATGAAAGCGAAAGATTTATACAAAAATCACTTGAAGATCTTTCAAAGAACAGAACAACTATAGTTATAGCTCATAGATTAAGCACAATTAGAAATGCAGATGAAATTATAGTTATAAATAATGAAGGAATTCAGGAAAGAGGAAATCACGAAGAACTTCTTGAAAAACAAGGATTATACGCTTACTACTATAATATGCAATTTGAGGGATTAGGAGCATAAATAAGAAGGAATGCTTCATCGTACAATAACTGTACAATAAAGCATTCCTTTTTATTACAAACTAAATTTAATCTTAACTATCTACGGTCTTATAAACATCTGAGTCCAGTAGCATACTCCATTATTATTTTTTGCAAGGCCAACACCTATTTGTGTATATGATGTACCAAGTATATTGGCCCTATGTCCTGGTGAATTCATCCACGCATTTACAACTTCAGCAGGAGTTTTTTGTCCCATGGCAATGTTTTCTCCAGCAGCTGAAAATTTTACTCCAAAATTTTGCATCATAGTAAAAGGAGAACCATAAGTAGGTGACGTATGAGAAAAGTACTTCTTATTAGCCATATCCTGTGATTTATATCTAGCTATTCTTTCCAATTCCCAGTTATTAGACAAAGGTTTTAAACCCCTACTAGTTCTTTGTATGTTCACAAGTCTTACAACTTCTGTTTCGCTTGCCTTTATATCATTTATATTAGGTACATTTATTTTGTTACCTGGGTAAATTAAGTTTGGATTGGAAAGCTGTGGATTTTTAGCTATTAATTCACTTACACCTGTTTCATTGGCTACAGCTATTTTCCAAAGTGTATCTCCTGGCCTAACTGTATAAATTAAATCTTGTGCAAAAACTGTAGTACAAAACATAATTGAAAAGAACATAGATAATATCATAGTCCTTTTTTTCATTATATATCACCTCAACATTTATAATATAAATATTTAAATCGATATGAAACAATAGCTATATATATTATCTCTTCATTCTAAAAATTTATATGATAATTAAAGTGGTATATATTTTAAATTTTTTCTTATAATCTAAATATTACTTTCATGCAAAGAGCAGTAAGATACCAAAAATCAAAAGACATATGCACCAAAACTTCTGTTTTAAATTTTTTTCTTTAAATATTAGACCTCCAATAATTACAGAAACAAAAATTGACACTTTTCTTAGCGGCATAACTATGGATATCTCACTTGACGGAATGTTAAGTGCCATAAAATATACCCTGTCTGAAAGAATCATAAGCATACTTAGAACTGGTATATGATAATCGAATTTTATACTGCTTTTATCTTTGCCGGCACATCTCATAAATATGAGTGACACTATATAAAATATTGCCATAAAAAGTGAGAACCAGAATTGCATTTGTCCAGGATTTACAGTTTTTAAAACTATTTTATCTATAGTAGCACTCACCGCATTCAAAACTGCTGATATTATCATAAAATAGAAATATTTATTTCTAAAAATTCTTGTTACTTCTTTTGAACCTACTTTTCCAATAAAATAATAAGATAGAAGCATAACAAAAATACCTAAAAATTGAAATAGTGCAAGCTTCTCATTTAAAAGAACCACACCAAAAATGATTGAAAACATAGGATTTAAAGTATCAAAAGGAGTTATAACACTTATAGGCAAATTTTTAATTGCAGTAAAACTTAGTATCCATACTAGAAATACAATAAAAGTCTTGAAAAGGATTATAAGAATTTTATCACTGCCTAAATTAATAGCATTGCTAAATTCAAAAGATACAAATAAAAAGCTAAAAATAGAATATAATGCAAGAACAGTTATTACAGAATTTTTTTTGAATGTTTCTTTTTTAGTTATATCTGAAAAACCAAGTAAAATACCAGATGCAATTACCAACCAAAGCCATGAATACATAAAAAAATCTCTCCTCATAATATATGTAAGTTATATATAACAAAACAAAAATAAAATGTCAATCACCATATAAATAGATAATTAACATTTTTTAATCTAAGCTTTTTCTAATACCTTTTTCTCAAGTAATTCATAATAATACATAAGCATACAAACTATATAAGAATTTATAAGAGTAATAAATAGCGATTCAAACATTCTAGGAATCCATAGAACCATAAAACCTTTTGTAATAAGTGAAGGTGTAAATATTAATAAAATATACGTATTTAACGTAGTTACTATAGCTCCAGATATTCCAATAACAACTACAAACTTAAAATATCTACTATTTATATATTCATAAAGTCTTCCACTTCTGCTCTTGTTTATCACCATGCTTACCAATAAAATTAAAATACCTATTGAAGCTATAAGCATAAGGCCTGTACCTAAATACTGTGATTTTTTACCTAATGCTATAAACATTTTGCCTAGAGGATTTAATGGCATAAACTTTACACTTATAAAATTTATTAGTCCAACTAAAAACATTAAAATAAAAAATGTTCCATAAAATTTTCTTATTTTATCAGAATCTATTCTTTTTAAAACTCCTAATAAAACTGCAGGCAAAAAACCTGCTATTACATTTGTTAATGTTATAAGTGGTATATATGCACCTATTGGTGTTATAAAATAACCAAGTATATCTATCAGCCCACCTGCTATTCCTCCATAAAGTGGTCCAAATAAAAAACCAGGTAGTATATAGAATATAGCTGAAAAATTTATTTTCATAGTCAGCACACCACCTGCTACTATGTTTATTGAAAAAGCTCTCATAACAAGTGCAATAGCTACAAATAGTGCTGTTGTAATAAGGGATTTAGTATTTATTTGATTTTTCATATTATTCCTCCGTCTTTTAAATTATGATAATTAATTACAAAAAACGCCTCTTTTCTCTTTAATGTAAGTCACACTAAAGAGAAAAGAGGTAGTAAATACGACATCCCTTTAATGTAACAGCGGAAGCAATATTACATCGTAAGATCATAAATGAACTTTTCGTTTAGAGGCAACTTCCCATCCTCTAACACTTAACGCATAATATTTACTCTGCTACCTTTATATTAAATTTTTCATAAAGATCATATTCATTATCAATATATTATATATGATAAAATAAACTCTGTCCACTATTATCAGATCTTTAAAATTTAATTAATTTTCAAGCTTGTTTCCTCTGTTAAGAGCTGTAATACCAGTACGAACAATTTCATTAATACCATAAGATCTCATGAGCTCAATAAAAGATGACACTTTATCTTCATTGCCAGTTATTTCAATTATCATGCTTTTTTCATCCATATCCACTATGTTTGCCCTAAATGTATTTGCTATCTGCATAATAAGTAATTTATTATTGGGACTTGCGCATACTTTTATCAATGATAGTTCTCTATAAACTGCCTGACAATTGGTAAGATCTATTACTTTTATAACTTCAATTAATTTATTAAGCTGTTTGTTTATTTGTTCAAACATATAATCGTCTCCAATCGAGACAATAGTCATTCTGGATATTTCAGGATCTTCCGTAATTCCAACAGTAAGACTGTGAATGTTATATCCCCTCCTGCTAAAAAGTCCGGCTACTTTGCTTAAAACTCCGAAATGGTTTTCTACCAATACTGATAATACATATTTTTTAATAGTGCTCACCCCTTCCTAGAAAGTACTTTCATGAGGATCTACAATACATTCTATTAAAAATGCTGTATTGCAATTTAAAGCTTCATTAAATACACCTTTAAATTCATCATCTTTTGTAACTCTCTTTGCCGGAATACCATAGGCTGCTGCAAGCTTTATAAAATCCGGATTAGTTTTAAAATTAACTTCGTATTCACCTTCATATTTCTTATCCTGAATTTCTCTTACCATACCCAAGCCTGAATTGTTGAATAATAGTATTATTATATTTATATTATTCTCAGAAATAGTGCCAAGTTCAAACATACTCATTTGGAATCCACCATCTCCCATACAAGCTACTACCCTTTTATCAGGGCAGCCTATTTTTGCTCCTACAGCCGCAGGAAGTGAATATCCCATTGTGCCAAGCCCTCCAGAAGTTAAAAATTTTCTATTTTCCACCATATTGAAATTTCTAGCACACCATATCTGATTTTGGCCAACGTCTGCCGTTAAAATGGCATCTTTGCCTAACATTTCAGATATAACATCAAGTACATATTTAGGATTTACTTTACCTGTAGCTTCTCTCTTCATTTTTGAATTCTCTTTCCACTCATTTATTTCATTAAGCCAATCCGTAGTTTCAAGTGGAATTGTTTCTTTTATTAACTTTAATAAGATATTTCTGCAGTCCCCAACAACAGGGATGCGAGTTTTTAAATTTTTGCCTATTTCAGCCGGGTCAATATCTATGTGAATTATGTCAGCATTTTTTGGGAAATGTTTGAGTCCGCAAATAGTTCTTTCTGCAGCTCTTGCTCCTATTAATATTAAAACATCAGAATTTTCTACTACCTTATTGGCATAGCTAAAACCGTGGGTTCCTATTAAGCCTACATAATAATTATTATCTTCATTTATACTTCCTTTTCCCATGAGAGTATTTACAACAGGTATTCTGAATTTTTCAGCAAATTCTCTAATTTCATTTTCTGCTTTTGCAAGAATAACCCCACCACCTGCACAAATAACAGGTCTTTTGCTTACTCTAATTCTTTCTATTATTTTCTTTATCTGCCCAATGTGCCCTTTTGTTGTTGGCTTATATCCCCTTATATTAACAGTTTCCGGATATTCAAATTCAATATTTTCTTCCATTATATCTACAGGTATATCCACAAGTACAGGGCCTTTTCTCCCTGTGTTCGCTATATAAAATGCTTCCTTTATAATTTTAGGTATGGATTTTGCATCCCTTACAAGAAAATTATACTTAGTAAAAGACTCAGTAGTTCCTGTAATATCAAATTCTTGAAATACATCCCTTCCAATTAATGTAGACTTAACCTGTCCCGTAATTATTACAAGTGGAATCGAATCCATATACGCCGAAGCAATACCTGTAATAAGATTAGTTGCACCAGGACCTGACGTAACGACGCAGACGCCTACTTCACCTGTAGATCTTGCATAACCACTTGCAGAATGTCCAGCTGCTTCTTCCTGCCTGACCAATATATGTTTAATGTCTGATTTTCTCAAAGCTTCATATATGGGAACCACTGCAGCACCAGGATACCCAAATACTATTTTTACATTTTCTTTTTTCAAACACTGGATAACTGCTTCTGAAGCTTTCATACTATCTCCCCCATAACTTTAATATTTATGAATTTAAACGTTTTTATGTATAGGAAACAGACTTCTTTTTACGGGGCGAGAAGCCTGTTTCGCAATAAAATCCCATATTTTTAGATGACTGTAATACTACAATGTTTTTAAATTTTAAATACACTATAATATCAAAATTAAATTGTTTAAAAGTTTGAAATAATTAAAAAATTTCATATACACTTACACTACACACTAAATATTAAATCTAAATAATAATCAAAACACTATACCACTAAAAATTAGCATAAAAAAAACAGACTGCTTATATGCCTATGAGGCGAGTCTATTCGCGGTACCACCCAAATTTATTACTTAATTAGATAACGATTCGCATCGGCTCAGCTTACTATTATTTCAGCCTGCAACTCAAAGGTGAGTTCAATACAAAATAATTTATGGGTTTTCACCTTTCCCCACTCTCTTTAAAATCACTTTCATATCTAATAATCCCTGTCATAGTTTTTATTGTTTAAATATGAACTTATTGTACTATAAAATGATTTATATGTCAATATGTTTTTATGATTTTTTAGAAGTATTTTTCGTAGGAATTAGACTGACTCTATTAAGAACGCTTGCTAAAGATAGCTTCAAATGCAAAAACTCTCATTCGAAGTATGAAGCGTAAATAATATTAAAAATAGACTTTATAACATAAAAAGCACAAATTGTTAATAAAAAATATCATAAAATCATGTCTATGAATATATTACCAGTTATTATATTGATTTTTTTGTTGATAATAGTTCATGTACGTTTATGTATAAATTAATAAATTCAGAGGTGTATAAAGTGAGAGTTAAGAGACATTGTTCCACATTTTGTTTAATATTTATCATTATCTTTTTTATAATGAATTGTATAGATTTTAAACAGAACTTTAAATTAAATACTGTATCTGCGTCAGAAATAGACCCTAATAAAAAAATTATATATCTTACTTTCGATGATGGACCCAGTCCACTTACAGATAAAGTTCTTGATATATTAAAAGAAAATGGTGTAAAAGCAACATTTTTTTTGATAGGAAATCAAATTAAAGAAAATGAGTCAACTGTAAAAAGAATATATAATGAAGGGAACAGTATAGGGCTTCATACATATACTCACAAAAATAGAAAAATATATTCTAGTGAAAATAATTTCATGAAAGAGATGAATAATACACGTGAAGAAATAAATAGAGTGGTTGGAATAAAACCTGATATACTAAGATTTCCTGGAGGAAGCAGAAAACATTTAAGTGAAAACCTGCTTAAAAATTTGCATAAGAATAATTATAAAGTGTATGATTGGAATATAGTAACTTCTGATGGACTGAGAGCAAAAACCCCGCCACAAAAACTTTTTAATGAGGCTATATCAAATAAAAATAAAGTTAATCCTATTATATTGCTTATGCATTGCGATTATATGCATAAAAATACATGTAAGGCACTGCCTAAAATCATCAAATTCTATAAGGATAATGGATATGAGTTTAAAATTATTACAAGTGATACTCCAGAACTATATTTTCCTATATACAGCAAAAGTAATTCAACTATTTTAAAAAACCTTCTTCAGTTTGTAAATAAAACTTTGTAAATTTAAATTTAAATATCAAATATAAAAGAATAATTAAAAGTTTAAAATACAGCTTTTAATTATTCTTTTATATTTTAGAAATTACTATAAACATATGGTATATTACTAGAAGGTGTAAAAACAAACATGATAAGCAATCCAATCATTACAATTAGATAAAAAAGTATATAATTATTTATGATAGTATTCATCAATTTCTTTATCAACATATAACCATCCTTTCCAACCAAGGTGCATTCCATCTTCCATAAGATATTTTTCATATTCATGATTTTGAAATTCCGCTACATCAAAACCATAACTTGATATAAGATTTTTTGTTTTATTAAAATATGCAGTTCTAGTAGACCTATTTATTCCATTAAAGTCATAATATTTTGCATTAACTGGCATTAATATAAATAATGGTTTAATTCCTTGAGCTTTGCATACTTTTAAAAGAGTTTCTAGATCTTCATATTCTTTTGAATCTGTAAGTTTTACATTTTTATTCACATTTTTAATTTTACTTAAATTATTTTTTATAAAACTATCATAATAACTATTGAGCATATAAAAAGAATTATTATTGGCAAGTGTACTTCCAAGTTTTTCTGCATCAGCAAAAGATTTCTTTTCATCAATTTCAGATAGCTTATGCGTATTTAAATTAGTATTAATTTTATATTTCTGTATAAGCCTATAAGATTTTATGGTATTTGAAAATTCAAGTAAACTGCATCTTATATCAAAATAAGGTTTAAGCATTGCAAATTCTAATTTTTGTATAAAGTTATTGCTATTATAAAGTTTTGCATATACCGATACATCTGAATAAAAAGTATTATTAGATACAAGTGAATATACTCTTTTACAAATCTGATTTTTTATGTCTTCTGAAATCAATGGATTTTTCATAGCTTCATAGAATTGAACTTCAGAAAAGTTCATTTGAAAATCATCAGTTGGTACACCATCTTTATATAAAAACCACTGCATTGATACTATAAAAGCAACTTTTTTTCCCTTTAAAGCTGGATTAGCTGCAAATTTTATAACATGTGCTAAATCCTGCATATATCCTTTTCCAATAGGAGATACATTAAAATCATCTCCTTTTTTAGGAAAATATTTCATTGGATTAGATGGTATATTTGTAGTTCCTAGCTCAGAAGATCCATAGAGCATGAGAAGATTTTTACTATTTGCTTCATTTTTCTGGATAAATGTACTTTCATTTTTTATATCATTATATAACCTAAAACTGCTTGAGATATTACTTTTTATATAACTCTGGCAGTATATATTTATACAAAATATTAAAGCAATAATAATTATAAGTGCTAAAACAAATGACTTTAATTTGTTCATTTTACTCACCTTTTTTAGTCTCTAAATAGTTTATTATCTTTCTAGGTGTTGAAATTTGTTCACGGGTCACTTCTGTTGGCTGTATAGATATTTTTAAGTTGTCTTCAATTGATAATAAAAGTTCTATAACTCCAAGTGAATCCAAAAGACCATCTTCAAATAAATCCAAATCAAGATCATTTCTTACCTCATCAGTTCCGCATACTCCTTCAAGAATTTCTAATAATTTTTCTTGCATTTAAAATCCCTCCAATTATTTAAAATAGATCAATAAACGTCCTGAAAATAATAATAATCCAAAACAAGCTAAATTAAATGTTATAAAAATTGATAAAGCCATAAACCATTTTTCTTTTTTATGAGCTTTATAAAATTTACTTTTTCGCTGATAATAATCAGTTGCAACAAGTAAAATACCTTCGTAAAATCCATATATTATGTAATATAGATAGGTACCATGCCATATACCCATAGTGACCATTGTCACCATAAATCCTAAATATGATGAAGTGTACCTATTCTTAAACCACTTGTGTCTCATAGAATTCATCACAAATCTCGTGTAGATGAAATCTCTAAACCAAAAAGACAGAGACATATGCCATCTATTCCAAAATTCTTTCATACTTTTACTTAAAAAAGGCAAGTTAAAGTTTTCTGGAAGTTTAACTCCCCAAAAATATCCTGTACCAATAGCAATGCAGCTGTAACCTGCAAAGTCAAAGAAAAGGTATAAACTATATGCATACATATATTGAAGTATGTTAATCGCACTAAAAGACGACGGTATTTTACAAAGCCAATAATTATAAATAATACTTGATAAAATAAATTTATAAGCAACTCCCTTGAAAATTTTAAAAATACCAGTTCCCATATAATTTAGATATTCTTGCTTTTTTATAATTCTGTTTATATCTTCCTCAAATCTTCTGCTCCTATCTATAGGTCCTGAACTAATACTCGGGAAAAAAATAATAAAATAAGTTAAATCCAATAAATTTATTTTTTTTATAAGACCATCATGCGTTTCAATTACTATCTGAACTGTTCTAAAAGTAACATATGAAATACCGATAAATCCTAAAGTAGAGGTGGTATAAAAGTGGCTAAATTTAACTAAGCATAATGGCAATATACTTAAGAAAACAAATAGCCTCATTACCCATATATTATTTATTTTTTTTCTTAATTTTAAATAACCTTCAATTAAAATTACTTGCCAGATGTAAAAAGAAAAAAAACTTATTAATTGAAATTTGTTTATTCCTATAAAAAGCACAATCATAAATAAACTCAATATAGTTCCATAGTATTTTAACTTTTTTTCCAATAATCCTAAAAATATTGCAGGAATTAAAGAAAGAAAAAGAATATAAAAGAACATACTACTATCAAAAGGTGTCATTTCAAGTCCTCCTGAAGTGCTTTTCTATCTATTTTACCATTTGTGTTAATAGGGAATTTATCTACTAATTTAATTTTTCTTGGTATCATATATGTAGGTAATAATTTTCCAAGATCATTTTTTATTTTCATAGCTATCTTAAACTCTTTTTCATCAATACTCTTATTCAATTTAACTAATGCTGCAATATACGAAATTTTTTCATTATGTTTAACTGGTAGGACAACATCATTACTTACATAATCTAGCTTTCTTAAATTATTTTCGATATCTTCCAATTCAATTCTAAATCCATTTAATTTAATTTGGAAGTCCTTCCTTCCACAATAATAAAATATGCCATCTTTTTTGTATGCTAAATCACCAGTTTTATAACCAAATTTAACGCCTTCACTACTTTCAATAGTAAAAAAATGTTTTTTATTCATTTCTTCATTTTTATAGTAACCAATACTTACATTATCACCTATTATATAAACTTCCCCCTTTTCACCATTTTTAATTTCCATACCAGCATCATCTACCAGCATTATTTTAGAATTATTCATACTATAACCTATAGGAATAGGTTCTTCACTATGGAGCATATTTTTATTTATTTCTATAGCAGTTACTAAAACTGTAGTCTCTGTTGGACCATACCCATTTATTATAGAAATATTATCAAACCTTTCATACAAAGTTGAAACCAGCTTTTTTGATAATACCTCTCCAGCAAAAAACATCTTTTCAAGCTTTGGGAGTAAAAGTTTATTAAAGCTGTTATCAATAACACACATTTCGGCAAAGGAAGGTGTAGATATCCACATAGCTATTTTAGATATATTTAAGTTTTTAAATAAATCTTTAAAATTTGAAGTCATTTCTTTATCTATAACATATAATGTTTTGCCAAGAAGAAGCCCAATATAAACACTGATTACCGATACATCAAAAGAATAAGAAACCTGATTTAAAAAAACACTTTCATCCTCTCTAGTTTTGCAGTATGGCATAAACCATTCAATAAATGTTTTCAGCGCTTTATATGTAATTTGAACACCTTTTGGTTTGCCAGTACTCCCTGAAGTATATAGCATATAATAAACATCATTTTCTTTAATATAAAATGATTCATCAAATTTTGAGCTAGAAAATTTATTAAAAATATATTTCAAATCCTGCTGTAATAACATTTCACCATCAAATTTGTCAATATTAATATTTCCTATATTAATAAATAATTTTGGACTAGAACTTTCAATAATATCATTTATTCTATCTTTTGGGAATGTAGTATCTATTGGAATATATGCATGTCCAGACTTACTACATGCCAAGAATGATATTAACATTTCATGTTCTTTATGACCATAAATAACAATTGGTGATTTATCTTTTCCATATTTCAATATTATATACTTTGAAAGTGCATCTGAATATTTTTTTAAATTGCCATAAGTAAGTTTTGAATCTCTATATATTTCACAAATTCGTTCATTATATTTAATGCAAATTTCATCTATGGCTTTAAGTAAATTCAATAAAATCAATCTCCTCTTTTTTTCTTAAAATACACAATAAGGATATTGTATTCTTGTAAGACTTAATTTTCAATATGATTATGCCTAATTAACAAAGATTTCACAAAATCATTGAGCTCCTTTTAAATTTTTTTATTGTTGAAATCAGATGTTAACTGAAAAGAAAATATATTATTTATTTTACCAACCATCATCATTATTACTGCGCTCACAATTGAAATTGCAGCAGTATTAAAAAATTCACCTTGAATAAAATAGCATAATATACTCAAACATAGTGTGATTATTATAGAACAATTTCTAAGTTTCAACCTTCTCTCCTTACTTTTTATTCTTTTGTTTACATTATCTACAGGAGAAAAAATACAAACGATTGCAAAAGAAAAGATTAATAATAACATTAAAATATATTTATTAAGGATTATATATTTACCTATAATAGCTATTCCAGCAAATACAGCCAGACTAATAAAAAAACATCCCCAATAAGTTTTTGCATGATACCCACCTGAAAATAATCTTATAGGGCAAAAAAATATAATACTAACTATATAGTATTTATGAAGAGAAAATATCCAAAATATAATGAAATATGGAACGAATTTTGTAATCTCGCTAAAAGTACAAATTAATCCATATTCCATTTTCTTTAATTCTAGATCTGAAAATTCAGGGTTATATTCAGAAATTTTATTTACTAAACATTTTATAATTTTATTCATTCAGTTGCCTCCTTCATTTTAAATTCAATTAAGAATTTGGTTTCCTCATGAGTGCTTTCTAAGGATATACATCCTCTATTTTGTTCAATTAGTTGTTTAATTATATATAATCCAAATCCATGGTCACTGGATTTCTTTGTTTTTGTCGAAAATCCTTTCTCAAAAACTTTTTCCTGAATATTTTCAGGAATCATATCTCCATTATTAGCTACTTCAACACAAAATTTCTTATTCTCAATAAAAGTAGAAATAGATATTTGTTTATTTTCCATATTGGATTTAACTTGAAATGATTCAAATGCATTATCAACAAGATTACTAATAATGCTTATCAATTCATTTTCTTTAATTTTTATTGAACTAAATGGTTCATCTATATTTACCTCAAAATTTATGTTATTTTTGATAGCATAATTATTTTTTATAGATAATAACCCGTCTAAATAATCGTTACCGGTATTTAAATACTTAAATGATGAATGCATATTATCTGAAATTCCAACTACATAATTTCTTATTCGTTCAACAGTATTTGCTTTATTTAATAAGCATAATCCCCATATTACATTAATATGATTAGCAAAATCATGTTTTTCCTGTCTGATTATACTTATTATTTCTTTCATATTTTTAATTTGATTTTCTTGAACTTTATATCCGGCTTCTATATTTATAAATCTCCTATATTCTTTTAATTCTTTTAATTCCAATATCAAAAGTATAAAATATATAATAAAAATAAATACATTATACATCTCAATATTTTTTATATTAAAAATGCCAAAATTGATACTAAATATAAGAACTCCGAAAATTCCAACTTGAATTATCAAATTAGAAAAAAAAGCACCTTCCTGTTTAAATAATTTAAATCTAGTAAAATATTCACTATATTTAAAAAATATCGCTACAGTAACTATTTGTAACGTTTTGGCAATTATTAAAAAAAGCCACAAATATTCATTATTCAAATAAATTTGATTTAAACTTATTTGAAATACAAGCATCTCAACAATTTGAGTAAAACACTCTGTAACAGAAATTATTATAAGAAATGAAAAAAACACAACTATTGATGAAAATACTTTTATCTTTGTAATATATGCTAATAATAAAATACAAAATATTGAAATAACAAATGTATGATAAGATTTAGTAATATAGAATTCTCCTAAATAATTAGCAAAAATATATAATATACAAAATAATGCTGTTTTACCTTTATTTTGTATCATAAACTTTTTTTCATTATACAATATTTCAAAAACCGTTAAAAGAAGTAAAGCTTCAATACCATCTAATACTATTTCTCTTATAACGTCCATATATTTCCTCCTTTATTTTAGGTTTTCTCATAAACATTTTTGTTTATGAGAAAACCTAATTATTACTTTAGAAGTTCGTCAGCACATTTTGGTTGATATGATCCAATAATTGACGTTGGTACTATAACTATTGTTCCTAAAAATAATGCCAAAGAACCTATCATCTTCATTGCTTTTTTTAATATATACTTCTTAGAAAATTTCATTTTTAACAACCTCCTATAAAATTTGTAATAACGTAATTATTCATAATTAATCACGTTATTTTATACATTCTACAGTAGCTTGTTTTTTCCTGCATAATTTGCAAAAAAGTTAACCTAATTTAAAATATACTTTATTTTAAATTAAGTTCAACTCTTTCACATTTTATAGCTTTATAGTAGTATACAATGAGCCTGTCCAATTGCTGACTTACTTTTAATATTTCTTCACTCGTATATTTGTTAGAATCTAACATTGCATTTAACTTGTTTCTAGTTTCCTCTAATATTTTTTTCATATGACTAATTTCCTTACTAATTTTTATCAACTTTTACATTATATAACATTAGAGTGAATTATTCAATTAAATAATCAAAAAATTTTCGACTCTAATTCTGCCACAAGTTACATTCACTACAATCTTGCCCCTTTTTATTTTTAGCTATATACATAGCTTTGTCAGCTTTTGCCATTAATTTATCTATACTATCTCCATCGTCAGGATAAAAGCTAGTTCCCATGCTCAATGATATATTGACTTTTTTTCTATTGAAATTTATAATTTTATTTTTATTATTAATAATTCTGGAAACTATAATTTCAAGATTGCTAAAATCTTTTACATCAGGTAATAATATTAAAAATTCATCTCCTCCATATCTCGCAACAATATCATTTTTTCTTGTAGCCTTCTCCAATATATTTGCTACTTTTATAAGAACTCTATCTCCTATTTTATGTCCATAAGTATCATTTATAATTTTGAATTTATCAACATCTATAAACATTAAACCCAATAAAGTATTCTTTCTTTTTGCACTATTTAAAAATTTTTCCGCAAATTCATAAAATAAAGTTCTATTTGCAATTCCTGTTAATTTATCGTAATAAGCCAGATTTTTAATAATTTTCTCTTTTTCTCTTAATTGTTTATTTACCTTATATAATTCATGAACATAACTTTTTAATTTATTAATTTGTATAAATTGGTTAGTAACATCAATAAATTCTAAAAGCAAAAATTTGCATTCATCTTTTTCAAATCTACTTATCTTTAAATTTAAATTTTTTTTACTATTTACCATTCCTGAATGCATAGCTGCCGAAAAAAATATCTTACGTCCATTATTTATTGAATCAATTATAGCTTTATTAAAATAATTCACATTAAAGTTTGGTAATACTGTATATATATTATTTTTACTAGCCTTCTCTTTACTTATTCCTGTTATACGCTCCATGTAATTATTCCAAAGGCAAACTTCCAATTTTTCATTTAAAATTATTATTCCTTCACTAACATCATTTAATATGTCATATAAAATTCTATTCACAAAGATCATCTTCAATCTTAGCTATTTTTTTCATTAACTCAGTTAATGATTTAAATGTTAAATCTACTAATACTGCACCTTCAATTTCCGTATCATCTATTATAAATGTTATATATAATATTAATATATATGTATACTCATTATTTTCTATATCCTTAGTAAAATCTATTTTATTGAATATTTTTACTTCGGGCAAAGTATAATTTAAACTAATGTCTAAATAGTTTCCAACTTCACCCACAATAGAATTTAAAATTATATTTCCAATCTCTTTAATAGTATCAAAATCAATATCTGTAAAATTCATTTCATAATATTTATCTGTTTCTTTTTCATTTAAACAAAGATTTATAAAAGTTCTCATTTTTTCAGCCGGGAAAATGAGATTTGCTTTTCCCGTTAACTTTTTCTCAAAAGAGATAGAAGATGCCATTAGCGTCCCATCTATTACTTTTGGAAGATAATCATCTAAATTTAGTTCTTTATTTTTAATATTTAAAATTTTGATATCTGGAACATCTAATAATATTTTTCTATTTATTATTTCTGAAAGTAAGCTGGCAGCCTTTCCCACACTTATATTGAATAATTCCTTTAATATATCATATTTTAATTTTCTTTCATTCATTTTCATCATCCTTTATCATTTCACATATGCACTTAGCCTTTGATTCATTAAATGGTTTATTAATAAATGATAATATATTATATGTATCTATTTCTTCTCTTACATTTTTTTGTACATCTGCAGAAATTACAATTATTTTCGCATCTTTATCATAATTTTTTATTAATCTTATCAATTCCTTGCCATTTAATTTTGGCATCAGCAAGTCCAGAAATATATAATCAGGTCTGATTTTTTTATATTTTATAAATCCATCCTGTCCATCATTTGCAAAAAATATTTCAACTTTATTTAAAAACTTTTTTATCAAATTGGCATTTATTTTCTGAGAAAAAATTGAATCATCTACAATTAAAATTTTTATCATAATAATTTCTACTTCCCTTCAATATAAGCTTAAAAAATCAGCAATTAGTAATCTATATTATAATTTCTAATTGCTGATCAGTTGCACTACTAATTCCAAATTACTATAAATAATTTCAAATGAATTTTTACAATCTTGTTAATTCAATACATATAGAAATATTAATACTAAATAAAGTTAAAGTCAATATTGTCATTTGAACTATTATTTTAAAAAAGATCCTAAATATTAAATAATATCCAGGATCTTTTACAAATATAATCTGAAATTGATATAAAACTATTAACTAAGCAGCTCCTTTACATCTTTATATACAAGAACATTTGATATTCCTCCACAATATCTTATAATTCCATCAATTACAGTTATAGGAGGTTCAAATCCCCTCTCTATAACATCAACAACTCTTGATATCTCATCAGAATTCATGCTTTTATCATAGTTAATATTTTTATAATTTAGTTCTATGAAATTTATTTCCACATATTTTGCTAAATCTGTAGTATTTAAAAAATCGCTTAATTTGTTGTATAAATCTCTAACTGTATTTCGTGATGCAGCTGAATTACAATCTGAACATCCTTCTTTACTTGAACACAAATTACAACTGCATTTTTTGCTGCTGCACCCCACAGGCATAATTTTATCTTTTTGTCCATATATATTAACTTTAATTATATGCATATAATTTTAATTCCCTTCATAATATATATTAGTAATAAAAATTATTACTAATATATATTCTAACATAATTAAAATTATATAAACATTTTATTTAAGTACTGCACCTGTATTTGCAGAAGTAACTAATTTTGCATATCTTGACAAATATCCTTTTTTTATTTTTGGTTCAGGTTTTACATAATTTCTTCTTCTTTTTTCGATTTCTTTTTCGCTTACCTTTAGTTCTAATTTTTTATTTGTTATATCTACAAGTATAGTGTCTCCTTCTTCTACAAGTCCTATTAATCCGCCTTCCATAGCTTCTGGTGATACATGGCCTATAGATGCTCCTCTAGTTGCTCCTGAAAATCTTCCATCTGTAAGAAGTGCTACATCCTTATCAAGCCCCATACCTGCTATTGCAGAAGTAGGTGATAGCATTTCTCTCATTCCAGGACCTCCTTTTGGTCCTTCATATCTTATTACAATTACGTCACCCTTATTTATTTCATTTCCAAATATAGCTTTAACTGCCTCTTCCTCAGAATTATAAACTCTGGCAGGTCCCTCATGAACCATCATTTCCTTTGCAACTGCTGATTCTTTAACTACAGCACCATCTGGTGCCAGATTTCCTCTAAGTATTGCTATTCCGCCCTCGCTGCTATAAGCATTATCCACACTTCTTATAACTTCATAATCCAAAACTTTGCAGTTCTTTATACTCTCTCCTATTGTTTTTCCTGTAACAGTCAAGGCATTTTCATTTATTAATCCTTTCTTTGAAAGCTCATTCATAAGAGCCGGTATTCCTCCTGCCAGATGAAGATCTTCCATATGGTGTTTGCCGCTTGGGCTCAATTTTGTAAGACATGGCGTCTTCTTGCTTATTTCATGAAATAGATCAAGATTAAGCTCTAAGCCTGCTTCATGAGCAATTGCCGGAAGATGAAGTACTGTATTTGTAGAACCTGCCATAGCCATATCTACTGTTATTGCATTTTTAAAAGCATCTAAAGTTAATATATCTAACGGACGCCTGTTATTTTTTACACAGTCCATTACATACATACCTGCATATTTTGCAAGCTGATTTCTCTCTCCAGTCTGTGCAAGTGCAGTCCCATTTAAAGGAAGTCCCATTCCAAGTACTTCTGTAAGGCTATTCATACTATTTGCCGTAAATAATCCCGAGCATGAACCACAACCAGGACAGGCTTTCCTTGTTTCCTCTTCAAGTTCTTCTATTGTTACTTTGCCATCGCTACAAGCTCCTACCTTTTCAATGCAGGTACTAAAATCAAGTGCTTTATTGTTTAATTTGCCTGCCCTCATAGGTCCTCCACTTACTACAACAGCTGGTATATTAAGTCTTGCGGCCGCCATGAGCATTCCAGGAACTATTTTGTCGCAGTTTGGTATTAAGACTAATCCGTCAAATCCATGAGCCATTGCCATAGCTTCAATAGAATCTGCTATTAACTCTCTAGAAGCAAGAGAATATTTCATTCCTACATGCCCCATTGCAATTCCATCACAAACTGCAATTGCAGGGAATTCCATAGGGGTTCCTCCAGCCATAGCTACACCCATCTTTGCAGCTTTTGCTATTTCATCAAGGTGCATATGGCCTGCAACTACTTCATTTTGCGAATTTACTATTCCTATAAGAGGTCTTTCAATTTCCTCTTTAGTATATCCCATTCCATACATAAGTGCCCTTGCTGGAGCTGCTTTAACTCCTTTTTTTACTAAATCACTCCTCATTTTGAATACCCTCCTCAATAGAATTTTTTAGAAAAAAAATAAGCTTCTCCCTGCCTGAGGCAAGAAGATTTGCAGTGCCGCCTAATTTTTTCTAAATTAAAATATCAACAGCACCAGCATAGCTTACCAATTTCATATTCATTTTAAATATCATTCTATAACCGATTTATATTTATAAGCCCCTTTTTTATTTATAAACTTAAATTTCGCTTGAAAATATTAACCTATACTTTCACTTATTGATGCCCCAGGTGGAACTATAGGGAATACTTTTTCAAGCCTATCAATGTTACATTCTATTATAATAGGCTGCTTTTTTTCAAGTGCAAATTTCAAGCAATCTTCTATCTCATTATTATTCTTTATTTTTAAAGTATTTATTCCATAAGCTTCTCCTAATTTTAGAAAATCAACATCATTGGTCAATTCTGTAAAACAGTATCTTTTATTATAAAACATCTCCTGCCATTGATGTACCATTCCAAGTGAAGAATTATTTAAAACAATTTGAATTATAGGTAATCTATATTTGGAAATTGTAGCAAGCTCATTACAATTCATTTTAAAGCTGCCATCTCCAGCTATATTTATCACTGTTTTGCCTGGATTTCCAATGCATGCCCCAATTGCAGCTCCAAGCCCAAATCCCATTGTTCCAAGTCCTCCTGATGAAATAAATGTTCTTGGATTTAAAAATTTAAAGTATTGTGCTGTCCAAATCTGATTTTGTCCAACTTCTGTAGTTATTATACAATCTCCACCAGTTAGCTTATACAAGCTATCCATTATATGTTTAGGACTCAAGTGTTTACTTTTGTCATAATCCGAACTAGAATCTAATTTTTTCAATTCCTTTTCTTTTTCATCCAGTACTTTTTCCATCCAATCTTTATGATATTGCTTTTCAAGCTTTGTATTTAATTCATTTAAAATATTCCTTACGTCTCCTTTTAGAGGTAAATCAATATTTACATTTTTATTAAATTCTTTTTCATCTATGTCTATATGAATTATTTTAGCCTTTTTTGCAAAAGTGCTTACTTTGCTTATAACCCTGTCACTAAATCTAGCTCCTATAGCAATTAATAAATCACAATTTGTTATCGCATTATTTGAGCAGTGAGTTCCATGCATTCCAACCATACCAGTATAATTTTTCCTATCACCTGGGAACGCCCCAGTTCCCATAAGTGAACAAGCAACAGGTGCATTAAGCTTATCAACAAACTCCATAAGTTCATTTTCAGCACAAGATGAAATTACCCCACCGCCTACATAAACCATAGGTTTTTCACTATTTTTTATAATTTTAACAGCTTCATTAATATTATTTTCATGATTATTTGAAAATAAATCGTATTTAAATTCTTTTTTAAAATGAGAAACACTTGTAATATTTAAACAACAATCTTTAGCTTGTGAATTTTGAACATTTTTTGGTATTTCTACAACTACAGGTCCTGGTCTCCCACTAACTGCTATTCTAAAAGCTTCATCTACAGTACTTTCAATATCTTCTAATTTATCAATAGTAAAATTCTTTTTTGTTATTGTTTTAGTTATATCTCTTATATTAACTTCTTGAAATGAATCTTTTCCTATCAAATTTACAGGTACCTGACCTGTAAACACTATAATTGGTACAGAATCCATATATGCTGTGGCAATTCCAGTAACAGTATTTGTAGCACCAGGTCCTGAGGTTGCAAGAACAACCCCAACCTTTCCAGTAGACCTAGCATATCCATCTGCAGCATGAGCAGCCCCTTGCTCATGCGCAGTTATTATATGATTTATTTTATCTTTCATATCATACAATGCATCATATATAGGTAAAACTGCTCCACCTGGATACCCAAATATAGTATCAACTTCATGCTTTACCAAACATTTTAAAAGCATCATAGCCCCATTCATAGTATCACAGCCTCCTTATTTTATAGAATAAATTTATTCATTTGAAGGATTTGGATCTATCCATGACATCATTGATCTAAGCTCTTTACCAACTTTTTCAATTAAAGCATCTTGTTCAATTCTTCTTCTTGCTGTAAATCCTGGTCTTCCAGTTTTATTCTCAAGAAGCCATTCTCTTGCAAATGTTCCATCTTGAATTTCATGAAGAGCCTTTTTCATTTCAGCTCTTGTATTTTCATTTATTATTCTCTTACCTATCTTGTAATCTCCATATTCAGCAGTATCACTTATAGAATATCTCATTCTGGCTAATCCGCCTTCATATATTAAATCAACTATCATCTTCATCTCATGTAAGCATTCAAAATATGCATTTTCAGGAGCATATCCAGCCTCAACTAATGTATCAAAGCCTGCTTTTATAAGTTCTGCAACTCCTCCACAAAGTACTACCTGTTCACCAAATAAATCAGTTTCAGTTTCAACTTTAAATGTTGTAGTCATAACTCCTGCTCTAGTTCCGCCAATTCCCTTTCCATAAGCTAAAGCAATTTCTTTTCCTTTTCCACTGTAATCCTGATATACTGCATAGAGACAAGGAACTCCATTACCTAATGTATATTCTCTTCTAACTATATGTCCAGGTCCTTTAGGAGCAATCATCAATACATCTATGTTCTTAGGTGGTACTATCTGATTAAAATGAATGTTGAATCCATGTGCAAAGAATAATGCATTTCCTTCTGATAAATTATCTTTTATGCTCTCTTCATAAACTTCTTTCTGTTTTTCATCTGGAAGAAGTACTGTTATGATATCTGCCTGTTTAACAGCTTCTGCTGTTTCATATACTTTAAATCCATAGTCCTCAGCTTTTTTCCATGATTTACTACCTTTATATAAACCAACAATTACATCAAGTCCACTTTCTTTTAAATTCAAAGCATGTGCATGTCCCTGACTTCCAAAGCCAAGTATAGCTATCTTCTTTCCTTTCAAAAGATCTAAATTTGCATCCTCATCATAATAAACTTTTAATTTTTCCATAATACTTTCCTCCTAAAATTTTTGTTTTTACTTTTTCACTAATTTACATTGAATCTCTAAATTCAATTCATAATTTAAACAATAAATTTAATTAACTAATTTGAAGATTACGACAATTTAAAATTTTACAACTATTATGTATAAACATACCCTAAATACATTATATTTTATAAATATATTGATTTACTACCTATTTAAAATCTGCTTTCAAATAAATGTTATAAAATTTTGTATAAAAAAAGCAACCAACATTCTCTGCTTGGGGCGAGAAGGTTTGGTCGCGCGGTACCACCCAAATTTTTTACTTAAAGTAATAACGGTTCTACCGATAAAGCCTACTTATTTTCAGCTTAATGACTCCCAGGCTACCTTCAATAGTTATATTTATGAGTTCCCACCAAAATCTCACTCTCTAAAAAATATCTACTATTTACTCTTCCTTATCATTGTCTTTATACTCTAGATTTATGCTAATTAAATTAATTTCACAAATTATCTTATAAATATACAACCGACATAATACATCAATTCTATACTTTTGTATAAGATAAAATACTTTTTTAGTGAAATGTCATTACTTAAAATCATTCATTACTTTTAACAATTAATTTATTAATATTTAGTGTATGTACTATATATTAATACCTTATAATGATAATGTCAATAGTTTTTTGGATTTTTTTATTTATTATTTTTTTCTACATTATATAAGTAAAAATAATGCTATTCATTTTATAATTTTTTGACTCAAATTTATGAATTCGTATCTATACTTCCCTAATAACTAATGATTACAGTATAAATATTATAAATGCAATTGTATTTAATTAAACTATGATTTTAAAATATATTAAAATATATTGATTAATTTTAAAAAATAAATACGATATTTAATTATTTATTATAAATCATTAAATTTTTTGTATTTATTTTATTAAAATCATATTAAGTGCTTCACTTTCCTTATATATTTTTAAAAATCAAAGTTGACATAGAGATTTTTTTATAGTATAGTTAGCTCAAATAAAAAAACGATGACGGAGAAGAGTAAACAAAAATATGTTTTCAGAGAGTGGATGTTTTGGTGAGAATCCATAAACTAAAATTGTTGAAAATCACTCCTAAGTTGCAAACTGAAATTAGTAAGTTATGCCGGCACAGCCGTTATTTATATAAGTAGTAATTTGGGTGGTACCGCGACAGACCTTCGCCCCATTGGGGATGGATGTCTGTCTTTTTTATACTCTATTTTACTTTAATTAATTATTTATTTTTAATTTTTTTTATTTAATATTAGTGTGTATATATTGTTTTATGTATCATATTAAAATTTAATAATATTGTATCTATATTTATTTTTCTGAATTATTTGAAATATATCTATAGTTATGCTAATAAATATTATCTTTTATTATTTATTTAACTTTTTAATATTTTATTTAGTGTTGTATATTTTTTTAAAATTTATAAATTAATGTTAATGTCCTTAATATTATCATATTAAGGACATATATATCGGTATAACAATCAAACTCATTATAGTAGTAAGTGATGTAACTACTGCTGCATATTCATAATCCGCTCCATAAGCCTTAGCAACTACTGAAGTATTAGTCATTACCGGCATAGCTGCCTGTATTATAAATACTTTTTTCATTAGTTCAGGTACAGGGAAGTATCTTGCCAAAATTATTATTAAAAATGGAGAAATTAAAAATCTTCCTATTAAAACAAATATAATATCTCTGCTTATTTTTATTTTTCTCAAATCAACATAATAAATTGTTATTCCTATAAATAACATAGAAAGTGGTGTTGTCATCTCTCCAAAGTATTTACATGTGTCCATTACAAATTGTGGAAGCTTAATCTCACACATTATAAATATTATTGCCAAAATAAATCCCATAAGTGGTGGAGAAAATATTCTCTTTAAAGTTTCCATAGAAAATATACTTGTTTTTTTGTCAGCTTGTCCATCTGAACTTATACCGTAAGCTCCTATTGTCCAAAAAAATGTAGTATTTGCTATATAATACAAAAGCACATAAGGAACACTTTTAGATCCAAATAAAGCCAAGTTTATTGGAAGTCCAATAAATATAGAATTTGATACAAAAAACATCGATCTAAATGTCCCAATTCTTTCCTTTTCAACTTTTATAATTTTAGATACAATTATGGCTATTACATAACCTATAGCCATAGATAAAACAGGTATAATAAGCCCTTT
This sequence comes from Clostridium algifaecis, assembly GCF_017874415.1. GTDB lineage: Bacteria > Bacillota > Clostridia > Clostridiales > Clostridiaceae > Clostridium_B > Clostridium_B algifaecis. Next base: position 205,780 of record NZ_JAGGLM010000002.1, on the reverse strand, counting down.
ACCAATATGATCTAATTTACTTTTATTGAAATTATCCATCAAATTAAAAATCATCAAACATGGAAGCGCTATATTACATACTAATTTTGAAAATACTTTTGATATTCCCTCATTTAACCACTTACATTTAGTAAGTATATATCCTACACATATCATAATAACTATACTGAGCACACTGCCAACTGCATTTAATATTACCATTCCATCTCACCTTGTTATTCTATATTTTCTTTTTTTAATGATGATATCTTTTCCCTAAAACTAAAATTAAAGAACACTTATGCTGTATTTTGTTTATAACCAATTATATATTATCACATATAAATAATAATCACTACTATTTATATGATAATTGTTACTTAGTATAATATAAATATAAAATACCTTATATCTATGTCTGTGCTGTCTTCTTATTTTATTATGCAAAAAAAGGAAGGCACACCTTCCTTTTTATACTACCATTATTTATTCCTCTTTTATCTTATATTTTAATGTCTGGTCCATCTTTTTGATGTAGCATATGAAATTTAATTGCTATTTTTCAAATGTATCTGCTACCTGTTTTAAGTATTTTGTAATCTCAATATGCTGTGGGCAGCTTTTCTCGCATTTTTTACATTCAATACAATCGGACGCTTTGCCATATGTTTTGGTATAATTATCATAATATACGTTCTGTGTTGAAAATCCTTGATTTAGTGACTGTTTTTCTGAATTATATAAAGCAAAGTATTTTGGTATTGCAATCTTCTTCGGGCATCCATCAACACAGTATTGACATGCTGTACATGGTATTGCAATAGCTTCATTAATAATCTTGACTGCTCTATTTACAATATCATATTCTTCTGAAGTAAAAGATTTAAATTCATCCATATATCCGGCATTATCTAATAACTGTTCCATAGAAGACATTCCGCTTAATACCATCATTACATTTTTATGACTAGCTGCAAATCGAATTGCCCAAGATGCCACAGACATATCTGTATGATATTCTTTAAACAACTTTTCTGCTTTAGCAGGTACTTTTGCTAACGTTCCACCTTTAATTGGTTCCATAACGACAACTGGCTTATTGTGTTTCTTGGCTACTTCGTAACATTTTCCAGATTGAATACTTTCATTTTCCCAATCCAGATAATTTAACTGCAGCTGAACAAAATCCACTTCAGGATGTGTCGTTAATATTTCATCTAATAGGTCTGCTGTATCATGAAAAGAGAAACCAATATTTCTGATTTTTCCTTCTTCTTTCTTTTTTTGGATAAATGAAAATGCATCTAATTTTTTTGCAGTTTCATAATTGGATACACCCAAATTATGAAGTAAATAGTAATCAAAATAATCTACTCCAATTTTTTCCAACTGTTCATTGAAAATTTTATCCAGATCTTCTTTCTTTTTTAAGAACATGGTTGGCATTTTTGTAGCTACAGTAAATGAATTTCTTGGATGACGTTTTACCAATGCTTCTCTCAATGCCGTTTCACTTGTGAAATTATGATACATATAAGCCGTATCAAAATAAGTAAATCCTCTTTCTAAAAAAGTATCCACCATTTTATTTAGTTGTTCAAAATCAATACTTGATTGATCTTCCTTATCTATAATTGGTAAACGCATAAATCCAAATCCTAATTTTTTCATTTCTTAAACCTCCATTCCTTTAAGCCAACGTGATACTTCTTTTTCTGAGCCATGTACACTACTGCCTCTAATTGGTAGACCACTTAAAACATTAGATTTTGGACAAAGTTTCTTAATATCATGCTCACTTCGCCCCATTCCACTTCCTTCATTTGTACAAAATGGGATGATAGTTTTGCCTGAAAAATCATATGACTCAAAAAATGTAAATACACACATTGGAATTGTACCCCACCAATTAGGAAAACCAATATAAATTACATTATATGAATCCATATTTTCTACTTTTCTTGCCAATTTTGGTCTACTGTCAGCGTTCTGCTCTTTTCTTGCAACATTAACCACATCATTATAATTTGATGGATATTTTTCTACTGTCTCAATTTTGAACAGATCACAGCCTACATTTTCTTTTATCATATTTGCAATTACTTCTGTATTTCCAGAATGCGAAAAATATGCAATTAAACTTTTTGTCATTTTATACTCCTCCTATTGTTTGCCTTAAGTAAATATGTCAAACCCTTTATAATTTACTTTACCACTTAGAGTTAACTTCAAGTCAAGTGTTTTTTACTTTTAGTTTAGTAATATATAGAATTATTTAATTGCCAAATAAATCAACTAATTATTCAATTTTTTGCGATATCCTCAAAAATGAAATCTGTAATATATAAATTGGTATTAACCAAACTCATGAATTTTCTCATAAATATTGAATAACACCAAAATATGTATAAACTAACTAATTCCATAATATAAATTAACTATTCTGTACAGAAGTGCATTATCACAACATTTATTTACGCTAAATATTAAATATCATATTTAACTGTACCAAGCCAACTTACAATTTTCGGATCATAATGTGAGAAGAAAGTACTTGCCTTTGTGTCAAGTTCAGCAATCTTCTTCATATCCTCACTGTTTAATTCAAAATCAAAAACATTAAAATTTTCTTTAATACGCTCTTTATGAACAGATTTCGGAATTGCGACGATTCCACGCTGAATCAGCCAACGTAATACCACCTGTGCAACAGATTTTCCATATTTTCCTCCAACAGCTTTCAATATATCATTCTGAAAAAAATTGTTCCGTCCTTCAGCGAATGGAGCCCAGGATTCCATTTGAATATTCTTATCCTGCATAAGTTTCTGGTCATCTACACGTTGGCAGACTGGATTTGTTTCCACCTGATTAACAGCTGGAACAATTTCATTGTGAGCAACCAAGTCTACCAGTCGGTCAGGCATAAAATTACAAACCCCTATTGCACGGATTTTGCCTTTTTTATACATTTCCTCCATGGCACGCCATGCACCATAATAATCATTGAATGGCTGATGAATCAAATACAGATCCAAATAATCCAATTGTAATCTTTTCAATGACTTCTCAAATGCTTTCTTTGCACTTTCATATCCCGCATCCTGAATCCAAAGCTTTGTAGTAATAAATAATTTCTCACGAGGTATTAGACTCCTTTTGATAGCACGACCAACTGCTTCCTCATTCATATAGGCAGCTGCAGTATCAATCAACCGATAACCTGCCATAATAGCATTATAAACAGCATCCTCACACTGAGCAGCATCATCAATTTGATAAACTCCAAATCCTAAGATAGGCATTTCAACACCATTATTTAAAATTACATTTTTCATATAAAAGCCTCCTAATTATAAATATATTAAGTGTATAGTCATTAACTTTTTATCTCATTCATATCACTATTATTGAGATTTGTAATTACTGTACCCTTATGTTAAACTAAGTTTAGTATCTTCGAGTAACACGAAGTCAAGTGGTTTTAAATAACTTTATATATTTTTTCAAGGAGGTTTTTAATGTATTATGTAAAAGAAGTGTCCAGGCTGCTTAATCTAACCGAACATACAATTCGATACTATACAGATAGGGGACTAGTTCCCAGTATACAGCGTGATAAAAATAATAATCGTATTTTTGATGACGAATCCATTAACTGGCTTACAGGTGTAAAATATTTAAGACATTGTGGAATGTCAGTTGAAGATATCAAAAACTATGTAGACCTGTGTCTGAAAGGAGACTCTACCATTCAAGAACGTTATGAAATTATCCTAAAGCAAAAGATCGCTGCTCAGGCTCAACTTGAGGAAGCGAAAATAAGAGCAAAATATATGGAAAATAAAGCAAATCATTACCTTGATATTATCAATCGTATTATACCAGATGATACAAATCCTCAAAAATGGTAGATATTATAAAAATAAGATTATTCAGTTAAAAAATTCATATATATTAAATGAACATTTCTCTCATCTTACTTGATTAAAATAGCCATTTAATGTATAACTTCTTTCGAAAATATCCAGTCTTTTTTTGCAAAATCTCTTCCTCTAATTAAGACTTTATTTCCATTTACTTGTACATATAAACCTTGACTTTCATCATAAAGGTTTTTTATACCATTTCCTTCTGGCATTATAGCATAGCGAACTGCTCCTGTGTGTGCTGTAGTAAAAGGCAAATTTGTTTTTACATTCTCCATACTCAATAGAATATGAGTATGGGAGGTGAACAAAATAACTTCTGGATATGATGATAAAATATCTCTAAGTTCTTTTTCTTGATCTTCTTTTAATCCTTTCCAACCATTTATACTGCTATTTAGGTTTTGATGTAAAAATACAAAAATAGGTCTATTTTTTTTATATTTTTCATTTAATTTTTGTTTCAGCCAATTCAATTGATTTTCTGATAAAAAAGCATCCACTGATCCTAACTTTTTCGTATTTCCAGATTCAGAACCTAGTGATATAAAATGATATCCTTTAATCCAAGTGTCATGATATACAGATTTTTCGCCTGCAAAATCCAAATACATTTTTATAAAATGTTGAACATCTTCTGGCTTATTTGTGCCTTTATCATAATCAAAATAATCATGGTTACCAATGTTTTTAATTATCCTTTTAGGAATAATATTTTTATTTTTCCATAGTACAGCTTCTAAAGCATAATACTGTAATTTTATTCCTTGATCCACACTATCACCATTTAATATTAAAGTGTCCATGTTTCCATCTATACTATGTAAATCATTAATAGCTTTTTGTAATTTTTTGATATCTCCATGTACATCACCTAAAACAGCAAATTTTAAAGTATTATTCTCTGTTTTTTTCTCGTCTATAAGCTCTTCTTGTTTAAACTTATAATTTTCTACCGAAGCCACTCTAATATATATTATCGATGATAAAATTGATACTAATAATATTATTGGCACTATTAATTTTAATTTTTTCATATACTTTAAATCATCTACCTTTAAACTTTAAATATGTGTCAATGCTTTTTCAAAAGATGATTCTTTATCACTTAGTAACACTCCATTGTTATTAATTAAAAAATGCCACCGGATTTATTTATTTGGGTTTAATATCAATTATTACGTATTCTGAATTAGCCTCTGTCCTGATTGGGTAGCCCCATCCTGCCATTCCTGAGGAAACTATTGCTTGCATATTTGATAACTTCTTGTATCCATAATTCAATTCATTAGTTCTTAATATGTCACTAAGCAGCCCTACTGGCCATATTTGTCCTGCATGTGTATGTCCACTTAATTGAAGATCATATCCTAATTCATCATTTTTTTGAAGTTCAAAAGGCTGATGATCCAATAATAATATGAATTTGTGTAAATCCAACCCCGCAATCAGATTTCTTCCACTTTCGCGTTGTCTTTCATGCGAAAAGCCTATATCATCTCTGCCTACAATTGTGAAATCATTACTCCTTGAAGTAAACTCTAAGTCAATAGTTTTTTAATAAATAGGTATAAAAGCCCCATTCTTTGCCTTATTATATAGACATGAATAAAATAGAACAAAGGATGAGGTTCCATTCTAAATTTATTAGGAAATTTATTTTTTACATAATTTAAAATGTTGTCTTATTTGAAACAGCTGTAGTTAACATTTCATTTTCTTATTATATTTAATTACTGTAACAAAATATTTTATTTGTTTATATCAGCTTGCTCAAAATAATCCTTAGTTTAATCTTAAATTCTTGATTTTTTTACCCAATCAGTTATAGATTTTTTTGCACCTTCTGAATTAACGTCTCCTCCTCTAATTGCAAGTCCATCTAACAATTTAGCATTTGGACAAACTGATGCAATATCCTTTTTACTGTCTCCCATAGCACTTCCTTCATGAGTACTGCAAGGAATTATTGTTTTCCTAGATAAATTATATTCTTCTAAAAATGAATACACTGGCATTGGCATAGTTCCCCACCAGATTGGGTATACTAAAAAAATAGTTTTATAAGCAGCCATATTATCTACATGTGAAGCAAGCTTTGGTCTTGCATTAGCTTTCTTTTCATCTGCTGCCTTATTAGTAGTATCTCTATATCCAGATGGATAAGAATCTACTGTTTTAATTTGAAAAACATCTCCATTTGTTTGTTCTTTAATGATATTGGCAATAATTTGTGCATTACCAAGCAAACCATCCTTACCAGCATTCAGACTCGCTGATGATACCACATCAACATCATTACTAAATTTAGTAACGCCAACTCTTGAGAAATATACAATTAGAATATTTGAATGTGATCCATCTGTTTTAGCATTCTGTGTATTTCCACTTGCAGATGTTCTCGCTGTCTCTGATTTGCTCTGACTTACATTGTTCAGTTTCCCATTGCTATTTCCACATGCCACTAATGTCAAAATCATTGATGCAACTATAATAATTGATAAAAATTTTTTCATGATATAGAGCCTCCTTTTCGCGTGAGTAGAGTCCTGGTTGAAAGTGTCATATTGTACTTTATTTAATGTTAAAACAATTATTTTCTGGTAGGAATAATACTATTCTTTTCAAATTTTTCTACAACATCTTTCAAATATGTTGTAATTGATAAATGTTGTGGGCATGCACGCTCACATTGTTTACATCCAATACATTCACTAGCTTTTCCATGGTTAATAGCAATATTATTATAATATACCATCTGACTTGAAAAGCTACCAGTAGTACGCATAATGCTATTATATAATGCAAAATTTTTTGGAATAGCTATGTTCTTTGGGCATCCATGTGTACAGTACTCACAACCAGTGCATTGTATAGCTGTCTTATCATTAATTATTTTAGTAACCTTTTCAACGATAGCTATTTCCTCCTCATTTAAAGGCTTAAAATCAGCCATAAATGAAGTATTATCTTCTACTTGTTCTATAGTGTTCATTCCACTTAATACACGAAATACTCCCTTCTGGCTAGCTGCATAGCGCAGTGCCCAGCTTGCAGTAGAAGCATTAGGATTATAATCTTTCATTAGTTTTTCAGCTTCTTTTGGTACATTTACAAGAGTTCCACCCTTGCAAGGCTCCATAACACTTACTGGTTTGCTGTACTTATTGGCAATTTCCAGACAACGACGTGCTTGAACATTTGGCTGCTCCCAGTCAATATAGTTAATTTGCAGTTGAACGAAATCCAATCTATCAGCATATTTTGACAAAATTTCATCTAATAATTCTGGTGTATCGTGGAAAGACATTCCAACAACTTTGATTTTACCTTCAGCTTTCTTTTTAGCAACAAAATCAAAAGCACCATAGTTTTCGCATTTTACAAAAACGTTAGAACCTATGTTGTGTAACAGATAGTAATCAAAGAAATCAACACCGCAGTTAGTTAGCTGTTCATTAAAAATACGTTCTATATCATCACTATCTTTGAAATCACGTAATGGCAATTTTGTAGCTAGTTGGAATGAATTTCTAGGGTGACGCTCTACCAATGCCTTACATATTGCTTTTTCTGCTTGATATCCATGATATGTATAAGCAGTATCAAAGAAATTGAACCCTCTTTCTAAATATGCATCAAATAACTTGTTAATTAACTCATAGTCAAAAGATGTAGGATCTCCCTTATCTAATACAGGCAATCTCATACATCCAAAGCCAAATTTTTTTTCTTTCATTAAATTCATAATAAGTCCTCCTCAATTCTTTCATAAATTTTATTAAAAATTTAAATACTTCTCTATATAAGAATAATCCTTTGAGTTAACTCTAAGTCAATACTTTTTATAATATCCTGAGCATTCGTCTCAAGCATATCAATCCCCCAAAAAGCAGCTACTATCCACCCCATATATTGAATTCCATGTAAATCACTTATGATTGATGGTAAGGCAGTATTAATGATTGTTCCATCTAAACCTGCCATTGCATTTGACAATAACAGCGCCAGTGTTACAATCAAAGTTCCTTTCTTACTCATATAAAAAACTCCTCCTAACTAAAGGTCACTTCGTAATTATACCAACTTATAACATACATAAATTTCATTGCTTTTGAATAAAAATACATTATATAAAAATAAAAAGCTGTAATGTATAAAATGATAATACATCACAGCTAAAGTTAGATATCACCTACCATTTCTAATGATTTTTATAAAATATTTTCAAAGTGAGCACTACGAACTAATCATAGCTATAAGCATTCGTTATACAAAAAATCAGTTCATATCTGAAATCAAATATGAACTGACAACCTGTAATACTACATTCACTCTTAAACAAATTCTTACAAATTAGCAATCCATTTCTCAAGCTTGCTTTCAGGCATTACCATTTTGTCTGTATCAAATTTAATATCAATCGCATTTGTAATAACGGCATTCTTACAAGCCTTTTCTATATCCTTTAATGTATGTCCAATCCATCCTCCATTCGTTGCAAATGGAATTATCGTCTTACCTGACAAGTCATATTCAGATAAAAAAGTTGCAACTGCTGGAGCATAAGTATACCACCACACAGGAGTACCTATAATAATCGTATCATAATCTTCCAGACTTACTGAAAGAGGTTTTATTTCCGGTTTAAATCCACAGTCTACTTCCTGTTTTCCTTGGTCAACTACTGAATTGTAATCACCTATATAAGGCTTTACTGTTTCAATTTTATAGATATCTGCACCAGTAGCCTTCTGAATCTGCTCTGCAATTTTCTTTGTATTATTTGTATACGAATAATACACAATTAACGTTTTTCCCATACAATCTATTCCTCCCAAACTTCCTTTGCTAGTGTAAATGCTGCCCATGCATTAGGCCATCCCACATAAAATGCTAAATGTGTGATAATCTCAGCAATTTCCTCTGCAGTAACTCCATTGTTTTTTGCATTTGTCATATGATATTTTAAAGAGTTATCAAAAATTCCTTTTGTCATTAATGCAGTTACCGTAATTAAACTTCGATCCCTGAGTGATAATTTATCCTCCCGCGACCATACCTCACCAAATAAAATATCATCATTTAATTCTGCAAATTTAGGTGCAAATGTTCCAAGTGCATCTCTTACTGCTGTCTGCTTTTTCATAACTATCTCCTTCCTATCAGACAGAATTCTTATTCTGCCTGGCAATACAAACTTATCTTAATTTCTTATATTCTTCATCTGTAACTGGTTCACACCATTCATTTGAGGCACCATCTACTGGAACAGCTAAAGCTAGATGTGCAAAAGCCTCATCTGCTACAGCACCGTGCCAATGTTTGATTTCTGGAGCAATATATACAACATCTCCACTCTTTAGAAGCTGTGGTTCCTTGCCAATTTCCTGATACCATCCATGACCACCGACACAGATTAACATCTGTCCAGCACCATGATGAATATGCCAGTTATTTCTGCATCCTGGTTCAAATGTAACATTACAAATAACTGCTTCTTTAGTATTTAAAACACTTAAATAGCTTTTTCCAATAAAATAATCTGCATAATCAGTATTTTCTTCTCCTAGTAAAAAGTCAGATACCTTTTCCAATTCTTTTACGTCCATATTTCTTTCTCCTTCTTTTCTTATTTATATGATTTTTCATAAATTTTTACACAATCTTCATGGGACAACGGACATGGGTCACACATAAATAATCCTCCCATCGTTTTCCTCGCATTTGTCGCCATCTTCTCTAATTCACTCTTTTGTATTCCATAGCCTGACATTTTGAGATCAGCTACTCGGCATGTCTCCTGCAGTTTTACTAACATTGTAATAAAATCCTGCGGCTTTTTTGCATCCTGCATACCTAATGTCTTTGCCATACGAATAAATCTATCATCACATGCATGTTTATCTATAAAATACTGATAATACTCTTTACTAATCATTATAAGTCCTGCTCCATGTGGAAGGTTTTGATGTGATGATAAGCACTCATTGCATGCTCCATGGAATGTTCACTAGTACATGCACTAATAGTCATAACTGTTATAGATATATAATAATCCCTAAACCTAACTTTAGGTCAATAATTAATTTAAAGCTGATATTACAAGCCTGCTCTTGAAGCATATGCAGAAGTACTAAACATCTGTTCTTTTTAATTTATTTTCCTTCATAGCTACTGCTTCATATCTTTCTATTTTATAATCCAAACGTTCTATTGTTTTTTTTATATCCTTCATTTTCTCTGCTAAGTGTTTACGCTGTTCAATTAACAGATTTTTTCTTGCATCAATAGTTTCATCACCTTGCTGAAACAGCGCAACATACTCAATTAGTACTTCAATTGGAAGACCTGCACCTCTCATACATTTGATAAATTCAACCCATCCACAATCTTCTTCTGTATAGTCTCTTATTCCACTTTTATTGCGATTTACTTTAGGAATTAGACCAACACGTTCATAATACCGAAGTGTATCTGTTGAAACTCCACATTTTTTACTTACTTCTGCAATCTTCATATGAATTTACCTCCTTTTTTGACATTGTAACACCTAAAATTTGCTTAAAATTAATAGTTTCTATCTTTTTAATCAAATAAATTATATTTAGCATTAATCCAAATCCTGTTTATAAATTGCTTTATATACCTTATCTATAGATATATTTCTTTCTTTTGCTATAGCCCTGCATTCTTCATATTCTGGTTTACATTTGACTAATTTTCCTCTATAATAAGATTTTTTTACTGTAATATCTCCGTATTCTGTTTTTACTTTTGAAATTTCTCTATTTAGCATTATCTTTTCAACTTTATATTTTCTAATACCTATTGAAGTAGTTTCTTCAAAAATAACATCTAAAACATTTTTTTCATTTTTCTCATTAACTAATACACTTAATTTTATTCCTGGCCTTCCCTTTTTCATAAATATAGGCGTTTTAAATACGTCTAAAGCTCCTGCTTCAAAAAGTTTTTCCTCCACATATCCATAAAACTCTGGATTCATATCATCTATATTAGTTTCTAAAATATGCTGCTCTTCCACCTTTTCAGTACTTTCCTTTTCTCCTATATAAACTCTTAAAACATTTGGAATTTTTAAGTCCTTATGACCTATACCATAAGCAACCTTTTTAATTGAGAAATCAATTTTTTGACTAAATTCCTGAGCATTTACTGCAAGTATCGCTGCTCCCGTCGGAGTAGTTGTTTCAAACTGTACTATTCCTGTACTTATTGGAATATCTTTAAGTATTTCTGTTGTTGCAGGCGCTGGTACCGGCATAATACCATGGGCACATTCAACAAATCCTCCTCCAACTTGAACAGTTGATGCAATAATTTTATCAACATTCAAATAATCTAAACAAATAGCTGCTCCTACTATATCCACAATCGAATCAACGGCTCCTACTTCATGAAAATGTACTTCATATAAATCTTTTCCATGTACCTTTGCCTCTGCTTCTGCAACCTTCATAAACATGTCTAAACTAAGCTTTTTAACTTTATCACTTAAATCACTTGAATTTATTATTTTCTCTATATCCATCAAATTTCTATGATGATGCTCATGACTATGTACATGCTCTTCATCACTATTATGAGAATGTTTGTTAACTCGTTCATGTAAAACTTGTCCTGAAATATGTGTATTATCCTCTAATTTATTTTTTAATATAACATCTACCCTGGTTCCTGTTATTCCAAGCTTAGTAGAATTATCAATTACTAGCTTATATTCAGAATCTAAGTTGAGCTTTAAAAGTTCCTCCACTAAATATTCTTTGGGAACTCCTAAATCTATAAGTGCTGCTAAGTTCATATCTCCACTTATTCCACAGAAACAATCATAATATAAAATCTTCATGTTCATCCCTCCTTATCATAATTTGAATTTTAAACTCTATATTGTGTAACATTTGATTGTTGTTTTATTTCACCTTCTTAAAATTCAGTCTAGCACTTAGAGTTAACTCCAAGTCAAGTATTTTTTATTAGAAATACTATTAAATTAATATTAAATTTTAGATAAAATAGTTTATATATAAAAGGGATATTTCAAAACCAATTACTTAGTTTTAAAATATCCCTTTATAAAACTTAACGGTACTTTATTTTTCTTATTTTAAATTTAACTTAGCTAGAGCATCTGCTAGTGCAGAATTTACTGGAGCTTCATTTTCTTTATTTACTTTTTTCATATATCTTGCCACATCTCTTTTATTCAATTTATTATTTTTGTCAAATCTTTTTTTAAATGAAGATAATTTCTCCCTAAAGCTGCAATTAGGACATACATAAATTTGTCCTTCACCATGACCTCTTAATTCAAGTTTTTTATGGCACTCAGGACATCTTGCATTAGTAAATTTTGCAATATTTTCTCTATACCCGCAACTTCTATCCTGACAAACCAGCATTTTTCCATGTTTGCCTTTAACCTCCAACATATATTTTCCACAGTTCGGACATTTTTTTCCTGACAAATTATCATATTTAAATTTACTGCTACTAACTTTTACATCTTTTACAAGCTCAGTTGCATATTCTCTCATGTCATTTAAAAATGCTTTTGAATTCTTTTTGCCCCTGCTAATTTCATCTAATGTTTTCTCCCATTCAGCTGTTAATAATGGAGATTTTAGTCCTTCTGGCACTAAATTGATAAGCTGCCTTCCCTTCGAAGTCGGAACTATTTCTTTTCCATTTTTCTCTACATAAAACATATTAAATATTTTTTCGATTATATCTGCCCTGGTAGCAACTGTTCCAATTCCTCCAGTTTCGCCAAGAGTCTTGGCATACGTTTTATCCATTTTAACATATTTTTGTGGATTTTCCATAGCAGATAGCAAGGTCCCTTCAGTAAACCTCTCAGGTGCTTTAGTATAAAGTTTTTCAATATCTATAGAAATTATATCTATGTTATCATCTTTTTTAATATCAGAGAATTTGACTTCATTTTTTAAGTTCTCATTTTTATAAATTTTCTTCCATCCAGAACTTTTTAAATTGTTTCCCTTATATATCAGAGTCTCACCTGAAATATCAACCTTTATCGAAGTTTCAACATATTCATATGGTGGCATCATAACTGATATAAACCTTTTTATAACTAAGTCGTATATATTTCTTTCCTCTAAACTAAGACGAGATATTGGAATGCTTTCCTCGGTAGGTATTATAGCATGATGATCTCCTATTTTTGTATTGTCTACAAAGTTTTTATTTGGTTTAATTCCTGTTTTAATAACTTCATTTATAAAACTTCTATACTCATTTAAAGATATAGCTTTCAAACGTTCTTTAAGTGTAGGAACTATATCAGTCGAAATATACCTTGAATCTGTTCTAGGATATGTAAGCATTTTATAGTTTTCATAAAGTCTTTGCATTATAGATAATGTCTGTTTTGCAGAATATGAAAATAGTCTGTTAGCATCTCTTTGAAGCTCAGTCAAATCATAAAGCTTTTGTGGCATCTGTTTCTTTTGACTAGTAGTTACGTCAATTATTTTTCCTTTTTTGTTATTTAACTTAGATACTATCTTATTTGCTATTTCTTCATCAAATAAACTGCTATTTCCCTTATTATTTATCCACTTCAAAGTAAAATTTTTGGTTTTTGCATGTATATTGTAATACGCTTTAGGTTTAAAATTTTTTATTTCATCTTCACGATTAATTATCATAGCAAGAGTTGGAGACTGCACTCTTCCTGCTGTAAGTTGTGCATTGTATTTACAGGTTAGGGCACGTGTTACATTGAGTCCAATTATCCAATCCGCCTCTGCCCTGCATTTTGCAGCCACATATAAATTGTCATATTTTGACGCAGGTTTTAAATTTTTAAACCCATCATTTATAGCTTTTGTAGTTTGAGAAGAAATCCAGAGTCTTTTTAAAGGCTTTTTTATATGTGCTTTTTCTATTATCCATCTTGCTACAAGTTCTCCTTCTCTACCTGCATCTGTAGCAATTACAATTTCATTAATATCTTTTCTATTCATTTGTGATTTAACTATATTAAACTGCTTCCCACTTTGTTTTATAACTACAAGTTTCAAATATTTAGGGAGCATTGGCAACTGCTCTAAATTCCATGTTTTATATTTATCATCATAGGCTTCAGGGTCTGCTAGTGTAACTAAATGTCCAAGAGCCCAGGTTACTACATATTTATCGCCTTCAATATATCCCCCGCCCTTTTTGCTGCAGTGAAGTACTCTAGCTAAATCTTTTCCTACAGAAGGCTTTTCAGCTAATACTAATACTTTGCTCATATTTATTTCCTTTCATTTCATTAATTGTTAAGTACAATATATAATAAGTTTATAGTTTTACCATTAGAACATATATTTCATATTATACGATTTATCATTTTTCTTTACAAGTTCATATAAATTTTTATTTTTTTTCTTTGTCTTTGCCTTTATTCATATTTTTTGTTTTCTAAATCTGTCATCCCTTATAAATCAATAAGTTTAGTGCTCTCTTATTTTTTTAAATCATTCTTGAAAAGCTCATGAATTTATTTCCATTTAAAGTAATAAAATATAAATATAGTATATAAACTTGAGTTTTGGTATGTTTTGATGTTATAATAGTAAACAATATAACTTTAATATATAAAATAGTTTGATAATCTATTTTTAGGGAGGAAAACAATTTGAATAAAAAAACGTTATCTGCAATTATGACACTGGCATTAACCGTCATGATAAATGGCAATGTTTTTGCTGCACCATCAAGTAGTTCATCTGATGCATTAAAACAAGCACAAGATAACAAAGTACAATTGCAAAAAAAAGTTGATACATTAAATTCACAAATTAACGAAGTAATTAATAAAATTGACAGTAATAAAAAGTACATGAATAATTTAGCACGTAATATTAAAAGCACTCAATCAAAATTGGATACAATAGAGAATAAATCAAAATCTCAGGATGTATTGTTCAACAAAAGAGTACGTGCAATGTACATGAGTGGTATGGATGGGTATCTCAATGTACTTTTAAGCTCAAATAATTTAAGTGATTTTATGTCAAGAATGGATACAATATCAAAAGTAATAAGATTTGATAAAAATATTATGGCTAAATTGAAACAAGATAGACAAGCTATATCAAGTCAGAAAGAAAATTTAGTACAAGAAAATAATAGCTTGCAAGCTTTAAAAAGCAGTAACGAAAATACTTTATCAAAACTAAATAAGGATATACAGGAACAAAAATCTCTCCTTGCAAGTGCAACTGAAAAAGAGAGTGAATTAAGTGCTGCCCAAAATTCAAGTAATTCTAATAGTTCCAAGGCTGAACTGGCTTATAATAGTAATAATGCAACATTATCACGTGGTACGTCAGGTTCTGTTTCTGCCTCAAAATCAATAACCGTGAATGCGACTGCATATTCAGGAGATGGAATTACAGCATCAGGTACATCTACGGTAAGAAATTCTGGCGGCTACAGTACTATAGCTGTAGATCCTAGAGTTATACCGCTTGGATCCAGAGTTTATGTAGAAGGATATGGTTATGCCGTAGCTGACGATACAGGTGGTGCTATTAAAGGAAATAGAATAGATGTGTTTTTCCCGTCTGAAGCCGAGGCTGAGAGTTGGGGAGTAAGATCTGTCACCGTATATATACTTAATTAATTAAGCTATTTATGATTATATTAAAGTTCAAATTTTAGGTTTATATACTTAGTCTAATTTCTAATAAAATCAATATATAAATACTGGCAGTTTCTTTTGAACTGCCGGTATTTTTATTATATAAAATTTTACATGCATCCCGAGCATCCTTCACAAGTTTTAGGTGACAAAACTGGTTCTAATTTTAATCCATTTCCGCCACTTTCATTATTAGATAAAAATTTAAATCCTACATACTCATTTATGAGATTTCTTTCTACAATAAAGTTTATATCTTTTATCTTTTCTGAAAAATCTTCTGTACTCTCTTCTCCAAAACTAATATTAAAAATTGCTCCACTGCAATTTTTTCCTGCATAGTTTATTCTTAAATTATAATTATTTACATTATTCTCGTCCAACAAACTTTTAAATTCTGTATAAGCTTCATCACTCATTTGAATAATTTTCATATCTATTCCTCCCAAACATTACTTTAAATAAGCATACAGTTAGTATATTATCATCATTTTAACTATTTAACAAATATATTTTAATTTTTAATACAATAAAATAATTTTCACTTAAACTTAAGATTAATGTGAACAATCTCACCTTTTGTTCCAATTCTTATTGGAGGTCCCCATGTTCCATATCCAGAACTTACAATTAAATTAAAATTTCCTTTTTTAAGATATCCATAACTGTCTTCATAAATAAGTCTTGTAATAATATTATTAGGGAAAAATTGACCATCATGTGTATGTCCTGAAAGTTGCAAATCCACTTTTGAATTTTCAGCTTCATTAATACCTACTGGTCTATGATTAAGTTCTATAATTGGAAGCGATTTGTCAGTATTTTTTAAGATTTCATTTAATGATTTTCCTTTTTCTCTACTAGCAGCATCTTTTCTACCTACTACATAAAAACTGTTATCTACTTTGACTGACTGATCCAGTAGAACCTTTACATTAGCTTTTTTCATATAATAAATAGTTTCGGATACATTTTCCATATATTCATGATTTCCCATAATTGAATATACTCCATACTTTGATTTTATATTTTTAAATGCTTTGCTATAATATACTTTTAAATTTGTAGGTGTACTTTCATCAACCATATCTCCACAGAAGAAAACTATATCAGGATTCAATTTATTTATTGAATTTACCATTTTTAAAATACCTTTTTCCTTAATCATTATACCAATATGAACATCTGAAACCATTACTATATTTAATGATTTAATATCTTTAGCACTTTTATTTATTCCTATATTATAATTAGTAATAGTAGGATGCTCTGCATTAAATAATCCAAGACAAAAGATTATTATAACTATAATAAAGATTGAAATTCCGTCTCCATATATTATGCTTAAATAATTCTTAACTTTTCCTTTGAATCCAATTCTTTTTAAAATAAACTTTATAGTGTCTGTAATAGGAAAGATTATAATTAAATACGCTAAAATAGCTAATGAAACTGCTCCTATCACCGTTAACACTGAAACTAACTTATTATTTACTGATAAAATATTTCTAAATATTGCACTTAGAATATATGAAAAAGCTACAAACCAAAATAAAGCCCAATAAACTTTTATTTTTAAACTCTTATTTTTATTTAAAAATATGCGTTTTCCTTTTGCTCCTATATAATACCAAACTGCTATATATAATGATATAACTAGTAAAGTTAATATAATATTTCCAACCCATATTAATGATCTCATTTAATCTATCTCTCCTAAAACTATATAGCATAATATTAAGGTAGTACACTTAGCATGATTTTCATAAAGTATAGTCAAAAGAATAAGCTAATACATAGTTATTTTTTTGACTGTACTTTAACTAATATATTAATAATTATACATTAGTTAGGATAATTAAGTCTGTCATCAGATATATTGATTAAAACTTCATTTAAAAATTTATTTCCTAAATATTTTGCCATTGGAAGATTCATATCCAAATAGTTTCCGCAATCTTTTGCAGCCGCACCAGGTACATCACCTTCAAAATCTGCAATAAATTTATACATTTCTTTTAATAATCCTATAATATCCTTTGACTCATAATTTCCTCCTAAAATCAAATAAAATCCTGTCCTACAGCCCATAGGTCCAAAATATACTGTCTTTGAGCCATAAATTTTGTGATTTCTAAGAAAAGTAGCACCTAAATGTTCTATAGTATGAACCTCAGCTGTATTCATAACAGGTTCATCATTAGGACTTGTCATTCTTATATCAAAAGTAGTTAAAACTACATCTCCAAATTTATCTTTCCTTGACACATATACTCCTGGTTTTAGTTTTAAATGATTAACTGTAAAGCTTGCAATCTTTTCCATTATCGATTACCTCCAAATATTAGTATAAATCTATTTATATTTTACAGCTTTTTATCTATAAAGTGAACTTATTATCAATTAAATTTCTAAAAAATTAGTTCATTTAATAATAATATAAGACAAGACCGCCCATTGAGCAGGCAGTCTTGTATTTCTTCAGTGGTTAAATAAATTTTCTAATATTAGCTATTAACCTATATTAAATCTCTTTTGACATCTTCTTTATTTTCATTTTTTATTTTTGATTTACGTATATTGTAAATAACTCCGAGCATTATAAACCATACAGGTGTTACAAATAGAGCTACACGAGTTTCATTATTAAATGCCAATGTAACTATAACAAAAGCAAAGAATGCTAAAATTAAATAGTTTATAATTGGATAAAGCGGCATTTTGAATTTGTTCTTAGCAGCAAGTTCAGGCTTAGTTCTGTGATATTTTATATGACAGATAACTATAATTGCCCAAATGTATATATAGCAAAATGTTGATATACTTGTAATAAGTACAAATACCCCTTCCGGCATAATGTAGTTCAAAATAACTGCAATCAAGATAACAGCTGCAGAAAATATTGCAGCATTACAAGGTATATGATTAGAAGTTAATTTTTTCATTGAATTAGGTGCATTATCTTCTTTAGCAAGCGAATAAACCATACGGCTTGTACTAAAAATACCGCTGTTACAAGCAGATGCAGCTGATGTTAATACAACAAAATTTACAATACTCGCTGCTGCTGTGATTCCCATTGAAGTAAATACCTGTACAAATGGGCTTTTACCTGGATTAACTGAATTCCATGGGTATATGCTCATAATAATACCAAGTGCTCCAATATAAAAAATAATAATTCTAATTGGAATATTGTTAATAGCTCTTGGAATAACATGTTCTGGATTTTCAGTTTCACCAGCTGTTATACCAACTAATTCGATTCCTGTAAAAGCAAATACAACCATTTGGAAGGAAAGTATAAAGCCACTTACTCCATTTGGCAACCAACCGCCATAGTTCCAAAGGTTTGCAAAGCTAGATGAACCTGCATTTGTAGAAAATCCCTTTATAATCATAACTGTACCAACTACAATAAGTGCTAAAATTGCAATAACCTTAATTAATGCAAACCAAAATTCCATTTCACCGAATAACTTTACTGCAGTAAGATTCATAATCAGTAAAATTACAAGAACTATAAGGCTTGGAACCCATCTTGCTACATTTGGGAACCAGTATTGTATATAAAGTCCAGTAGCAGCTACGTCAGCCATAGCAAGTGAAATCCAGCAGAACCAGTAGGTCCATCCAGTAATAAATGCTGCTCCCTCTCCTAGATAATCATATACAAAGTCTACAAAGGAATGGTAGTTTAAATTAGAAAGCAATAATTCCCCAAGTGCACGCATTACAAAAAATAACATTATTCCTGTTATTGCATATGCAAATAAAATAGATGGACCTGCCAAGTGAATGGACCTGCCTGAACCAAGGAATAATCCAGTGCCAATTGCACCTCCAATTGCAAGTAATTGAATATGACGATTTTTTAATCCTCTTGATAAATTTTGATTTTCCGACATATATATTCCGCCTTTCTAAATGTTACTGTTTCTAAATCTGTATTTCTACGATCATAATTTTCTAAAATTATTTTGTCACTAAAATAGATTTTTCTATCTCAATGATGTCCAAAAAAGTATTATTAATATAATTGCTATCGTTTATCCTCTTCTTCATTTTTTCTCAAAAATAAATTTTATATCAAGAGGCAATTTGAATAATTGAAGTAATTTCAGAAATACGATAAGATAGATTCCAGGTCACATTAGTAGGGCTGAAAATTGGCCTCTTCCATGCTGTAGAATCGGTTTGAATAAGTATTTTTGTTAATTGATCCATTTTATCCCTCCATCTTAGTCAAAAGCATGTACTAAAAATGCTTTTTCCTATATAATTATTTTTAATTGGAGATACAAATGGGAATAGATAAAATCTGAATGAAGTAATTAATAATATATTACTTTATAAAATGTATATTACTTTTGTAAGATATGTTACCCGTCCCCTGTCCTTTTACCTGAGAGTTTTTGCCATACATATGGCTTGCTCCTTCGGTGTCCATTAAGAATCTCTCCAAGGATTCATCCAATAGCGGTCATCTCTAATTAAATAGGTACCTGAAAGATTTACTTCTTCGGTGAATGGCAATAGCCATAACTCTCCCACTATCTTCATCTGAATTATTAAGTTTAACCATTATATCATAATATATATTTAACAAATTTGCAACATTTTTTTCATTTCTAATTAAAATAAAATGTTATTTGGTCATAATTGTTAAAAACATTTATAAAAAATAATAATACTCAAGTTAAAACATATTTTTTATCATTCCAAAATTTTTTCAATGCATAGTCCTTCTACTTCTTTAAAGCCAGATGATGGAAACTATTCAGAATATGTACGTCTCCATATATAATATATAATTAGAATTAATGAATACTATCAATATAATTGCTATTGATATCAAAATAAGCACCCTAAATGACGGATGCCTATCTCAATTCATACATATTTTTTTATTCTAACAATCCCAAATCTCTTCTCAAAATTACTTGAATTTTTAATGCTTCATCCATTAAATTTTGTATCTTAGTTTTTAACGAAATTTTATTTACACTAAATTTGTTTAATTTTTCAGTTATTATCTTCAATCTATTTAGTCTATTTTGATTTTCTTCCCAATTAAATGATATATTTTCCGCTCTATTTATTTCAGTTTCCAATTCAT
Source organism: Clostridium algifaecis (assembly GCF_017874415.1). GTDB lineage: Bacteria > Bacillota > Clostridia > Clostridiales > Clostridiaceae > Clostridium_B > Clostridium_B algifaecis. Next base: position 185,070 of record NZ_JAGGLM010000002.1, on the reverse strand, counting down.
ATAATAAAGCACCTAAATCATCAGATACAACTACATTTTGAACGCATCTATTTTCCATACTTATCCTGGCCTCCATTCTCAAGCTTTTCATTAACTAATAAATTCTGTTTGGATATATTGCACTGTTTTTTAATATTGATTTTATCTATAAATCTAAGATTATATTGAAGAGGTTTTGTAATATTTCTGCTAGCTAAATGCTCATATTTCATATTCATCATCCACCTTTTTCATATTATTCTATAAAAATTATGTTACAATTAGATATTATATTAATAAAGTAAATATTTAATTACTAATATAAAAAATAAGCACTCTAAATAATTAGTACTTAATTTTTATTTTCTTAGGATATTTATTATATTATATCCATATTATTAAAATTTCCTTAAAATATAAATTTGTTAAATATTTTATTGTTTGTTTCCTGTAGGTTAACTTTTTCAACTAAGATCAACTACAAGTCCATTTACACTGAATAGTCAATCACATAAAATATTATTAGAGGTGGCAGATATGAAGAAATTAAATATAGGTAAATGTATTATCAATAAGAGAAAAGAAAAAGGAATAACACAGGAGCAACTAGCAGATTACATTGGAATTTCCAAAGCATCTGTTTCCAAATGGGAATCTGGGTTAAGCTATCCTGATATTTTACTTCTTCCTGAACTTGCAACTTACTTTAATATTTCAGTCGATGAATTAATTGGATATTCTCCTCAACTTACAAAGGAAGAAATTAAAAAAATTTACAATAAACTTTCATATGAATTTACTGCAGATCCATTCGATCAAGTGATGGAAGAGTGCAAGCAGCTAATAAAAAAATACTATTCATGTTTTCCTTTTTTACTTTCTGTGATTCAATTATTATTAAACTATTCAACCTTGGCAAAAACTCAGACAATAAGGGAAAAAATGTTTAAGCAGTGTATACTTCTAAGTAAAAGAATAAAAGAAGAATCTGAAAGCATTTCTGACATAAAAAATGCAAATACTATGGAGGCATTGGCAGAAATGGCACTTGGAAATAGCAAAAAAGTCATTCGTTTATTAGATAATAAATTAATTCCATATAGTGGAGACGATGTCATACTTATTAATGCATATAAGATGCTTGATAAAACTGATAAGGCAAATGAAGTAAATCAGATATTACTTTACAACAGAGTAATAAACACATTAACACTTTTAAATAATTATCTTTCTTTAAACATGATGGAACCAGTTTTGTTCGAAAAGATTTATTATCAGGGCACTCAACTCATTGATGCTTTTAAACTCAAAGGGCTTTTGACAAATGATATTTTTGGAATTCACATCGTCGCTGCACAAGGATATTTAATGGAGCAAAAAAAAGAAAAAGCAATAGTTGCATTAGACCAATATGTGGATACTGTTTGCAGTATTTCATTTCCACTTAGTCTTAAGGGAAATCAATATTTTAATAAGGTAGATAAATGGTTTGAAGATAATAATTGTATTGGAACAAATACTCCAATGGATGAGACAACAGTCAAGAAAAATTTTATTAATACAGTTACCGAGAATACTGCATTTGCACCATTAAGAGAAAATAAACGGTATAAGTTGCTTGTTAAAAGACTGAAAGAAAAGTTAGGTGAAAAAAAGTGAATGCTATAAATATAGAAAATCTAAAAAAATCCTATGATGGGCAGACTAATGCTTTGAACAATATAAGTCTAAGTATACCAAAAGGTGAGATATTTGGCTTTCTTGGACCTAATGGTTCAGGGAAAACCACTACAGTTAGAATTCTTAATGGAATTCTTTCAAAAACATCAGGCAATGCTGAAATTTTAGGAATGATCGTCGGTGAAAATAATCTTGAAATTCATAAATTATGTGGAGTTATGACCGAAAGTTCTTCCTGTTATGAAAATCTTACTGCAAAGCAGAATCTAATATTCTTTGGTAAAATGCATGAAATGGATGATAAATTACTTAATGAACGTGCTGATTTTATATTGAAAAGGTTGGAGTTACAAGATGTAAAGGATAAGAAAGTAAAATCTTTTAGTACAGGAATGAGAAAGAGAGTTTCATTATCTGTAGCATTAATTCACAATCCTCAGATTTTATTCCTTGATGAGCCTACTTCTGGTTTAGACCCAGAAAATGCATTGAATGTTACAAAACTTATAAAAGAACTTGCAGATGAAAACGAGGTTACAATTTTTCTTTGTACACATCAATTAAAATATGCTGAAGATATTTGTACACTGTATAGTTTTATAAATAATGGCAGCATCCTTGGTTTAGGTACATTTGATGAGCTTGCTTCAAGGAAAAATGCAACTCTTAGATTAAAAATCAGAGGCAAAAATATTTCGAAGAAACTTGGATTTGTCCACGAAAGTAATGATATATATAGCAAATCCATTTTAGGAGATAAAGATGTAAATACTCTAGTACACGGTATACTTGCAAATGGCGGCGAAATTTATGAGTTGGTACAGCAAAAATGGTCTTTGGAAGAGCTTTATTTTAAATATATAAAAGGTACATCTTGCGATGTAACATTATGAGTCTGGAGTGATTAGAACATGAATAAAAATGAAAAAGCATTGATATATAAAGATATAAATGAAATAACAAGTTCAAAACAGGTTATCATGCCAATGACTATTGTACCAATTATTTTGATTGTAATTATCCCAATAGCAATATTAATAATTGCAAACTTTATTGGGAATGATTCAAGTATGTTTGCAAAGATAGCTCCTCTTCTAAAAAAACTACCTTCTGAATATAAAACATATACTCCAGCCCAACTTTTAATAAAAGTATCAATAGAATTTATGTTTCCATCATACTTTCTCATAATTCCAATAATGTGTTCAGGAGTTATTGGAGCCAGTAGTTTTGTTGGAGAAAAGGAGCATAAAACTCTAGAATCTTTGCTTTATACACCAATATCCATGGAGCAGCTCCTTAGAGCTAAGATTTTAGGTGTTTTCATACCATCTTATATTATAACTTTGGTTTCATTTATAATCTTTGGTATAATATGTAATGTAGGTGGTTTTATATATTTTGGAAGACTTATTTTTCCAGATATAAAATCGCTTATAATCATACTTTGGATTTCACCTGCAATCAATTTATTATCACTAATATTTACTGTGATGGTGTCAGCAAAGTCAGAGACATTCCAAGAAGCACAACAAGTAAGTGGCCTTCTTGTCATTCCAGTGATTCTTATATTAGTTGCTCAAATGACAGGTGTACTTTTGCTCAGCAAACTTGTAATGCTTATAGCAGGTGGTGTTTTTTTGATACTTGATTACTTATTGATAAAGAGGATTTCCTCTAAGTTTATTCCTGAGAAACTTATTTAAATATCTGTAATTGAATTACTCCCCCATTACCTGAAATAAAATTAAATCCCAGTTTTAGTCCATAATATATTATGATTGTGCCACATACTATATTAATTTTTCTTGTCATTTTATTATTAAAATTATCTCTAAATAAACGTACAATTATAGTTAATCCATTAAACCATAGAAATGAAGCAGTGCAAAATCCTGATATAAAAAAATGTGATGCTTCATATGAAAGTGATGCCTTAAAGCCTCCAAGAAACAATGTACCATCAATAATAGCCTGTGGATTTATCCATGTAACTGTAAAACACGTAATAACTACATCTATTAAACTTCTATTTACATCTATTTTCTTAAAATCATCTGGAACACTAATTATAAGCTTGATTCCTATATATATTACTGCAATAGATCCAAATAATAATACAATATATTTAAAAATTATATATTTATTTATTACAGAGCCAATACCTAAAAAACAAGCAAGTCCTAAAGAAATATCAAATAATATAGTTATAGCAGTTGTCTCATATACTCTAATTTTCTTATTGTTTATGGCTGAATTAATTACGTATATGTTTTGCATACCAATTGGGGCTACATAAGCAAATCCTAGAATTAAACCTTGTATAAAATATCTTATCATCATATCAAATTATCTCCTGTAAATTAATTTTCTTTAATTATATTTGATATGACTGCCATTGTCTTCAACCATAATCTTTTAATTTATACCAACCAAAAGTAACTATTGTTTTATTATATCAGCCAGTTTTTTAATTCCATATTTAAGATCATCTATAGATGCATATGAATAAGATAACCTTATATATTCATTTTTTTCAAAATCATATATACTTCCTGGATTTATCAATATTCCTTCTTTATATGCCATAGGAAACAATTTTTCAATTGACATATTGTTCATTATCCTGAGCCATATATAAAACCCTCCTTTGGGTTTATTCCAAGCTCCTATATCACAAAAATTTTTTTCAAGCATATCTAACGCTATATCTCTTCTTATTTTGAGATCATGTCTAAGTTTTTTCATATATTCATCATATAATCCACTAGAAATCCACTCAGCCGTAATCAATTGAGAGATTGAACTTGCTCCATAATCTGTCTGCATTTTTACGTCTCCTAGTCGTTCAATTACAGTCTCTGGACCTATGATCCATCCTATCCTGATACCAGGTGCAAACACTTTAGACATTGTACCAATATAAAGTACATCGCCATTTTTATCCATTGATTTTAAAGTCCTTGATGGTTTTTCATCTATCCACAGCTCCCTATATGCACCATCTTCGATAATAGGTAATCTATATATATGTTATTATAATTATGATATAATACAAACAGCTAATATTACATTAAAACTGGAGGAATAAAAATTGAGTAACGCAGATAAACAATATTTAAATATTATAGAAAATATCCTGAAAAATGGATATCACGATCAAAATAGGACTGGAATATCTACATTTAAACTTCCACATCAAATTATGCAATTTGATTTATCAAAAGAATTTCCTATACTTACTACAAAATTCGTAGCTTTTAAAACAGCTGTTAAAGAACTTCTATGGATATATAAAGATCAGTCAAATGATGTAAAAAAACTTCAAGAACAAAGTGTACACATATGGGATGAATGGATGATGAAAGATGGTACTATAGGAAAAGCTTATGGATATCAGATTGCAAAGTTTAAGCAGATTGATAAATTAATAAATACTATCAAAACTGATCCACAAAATAGAAGAATGATTATGTCCATGTGGAATATGGAAGACCTGCCAGATATGGCCCTTCAACCATGTTGTTATGAAACTTTATGGGATGTCCAAGGTAATAGGTTAAACTGTATGCTTGTTCAAAGAAGTGGTGATTTCCCTCTTGGAGTTCCATTTAATATGTGCCAGTATGCAGTTCTAGTTCATCTAATTGCACAGGTAACGGGTTTTAAACCAGGATTATTTACTCATATCATAAATAATGCACATATATATGAAAATGAAGTTGAAGGTATGAAGCTGCAGCTTACAAGAAAAGATAAAGACTATACTGCTCCAAAACTCTGGATAAATCCTGAAATTGAAAGTTTCTATAATTTTTCACCAGATGACATTAAACTTATAGATTATAAACATCACGATAAAATTACTATGGAGGTAGCTGTTTAATGTTAAGTATAATTGTAGCTATTGGAGAAAATAATATAATAGGCAAAAACAACAATCTTATATGGCATATATCAGATGATTTAAAGAGATTTAAAAAAATAACATCAGGCAAAACTATAGTTATGGGAAGAAAAACTTTTGAATCTCTTCCTGGTGTACTGCCAAATAGAAAACATATAATTTTAAGTAGAGATAAAAATTATACAGTAAAAGATGAAAATGTACATATAGTACATGATATGAATGATATTTTAAAGTATAAAGATACTAAAGAGGAAATTTTTATAATTGGCGGAGGACAAATATACAACGAATTTCTTCCATATTGCAAAAGATTATATCTTACTAAAATACACTCAAATCAAGAAGGAGATACTTACTTTCCTAAATTTGATATAAATGATTACGATATAATTGAAGAGAAATCTCTAAAAGATAATGATTTGGAATACAGCTTTATAACTTTGGAAAAACGTGTTTAACCGAATTTTGTTCAAATATTATTAATATTTTTGGCAATAATCTTAATCTAATTTTAAGGTTTATCCTTTATAGTGAATCTATACTAATAAGGAATTGATTCCAATTATAAAGGAGATATAGAAGATGACAAATAAAGTAAAAAAGGTACAAATCTTTAGACATATTGTACAATTAATCATGTTCTTTTTATTGCCAGGTTTATATATAATGGCATTTAATGGAGTAAAGACAATTTTTCAAATGATTACTAGTGGTAATTTTAATTTTATTCAGGCTTTTTCAGGATTGGTAGACTTTGCAGTAGTACTTGCTTTTACTATTATTGCAGGAAGATTTTTTTGCGGATGGTTTTGCGCTTTTGGTGCATTCAACGACTGGATTCACATTGCATCAAAGAAATTTTTAAACATTAATTTTAAAGTAAGTCCAAAAATTGATTCAATTTTAAAATATACAAAATATATAATTTTACTTTTAATCTTATTTTTTACCTATAAAAAGATTAATGTTTTGGAAAATAAGAGTCCCTGGGATGCTTTTGCACAAATAACAGATTTCTATAGTGTACTATCAAATTTGACTATAGGTCTTATACTTTTAATTTTAATAGCCATCGGCAATATTTTTATTGAAAGATTTTTCTGTAGATACTTGTGTCCTTTAGGTGCCATATTTACTATATTCTCTAAAACAAATATATTTAAGATAAATAAACCTAATGATAAATGCGGCAAATGCAGAGTTTGTACAAATAATTGTTCAATGGGCTTACAACTTTATAAAGTAAATAGTGTCCATAATTCAGAATGTATAAATTGTCTAAAATGTGTAGAGGTATGCCCTAGAAAAAATATACATGTAAATATTTTTGGTAAAAATATCAATCCTGCACTTATAAGTTCACTTGGTATAGTATTATTCCTGTGTATTTATAGTCTTGGTAATTTGGAAAGCTCATTTTTAAATCAAAGCAATTTAGCTTCCAAAAATGCTTCAACATCAAACAATATTGAACTTAACACTAAAACTTCTAGTACAGCTGCAAGTTCAAGCTCAAATAATCAAAATCAGACTAAATACAAGGATGGAACCTATTCAGGAAGTGGTACAGGCTTCCGAGGAGGTACTACAACAGTTTCTGTTACTATAAAAAGTGGGAAAATTACTGACATTAAAACAATATCTTCAGAAGATACTCCACAATTTTATCAGCAGGCCCAAAATACAATACCTAATGAAATAATATCAAATCAATCGACTTCAGTTGATACCGTCTCAGGAGCCACTTACAGCAGCAATGGTCTTATTCAGGCAGTACAGAACGCGCTTGATAAAGCTAAATAAACATGTTTATTTAGCTTTATCTTTTATACATTCAAAAGTTAATTAGGTGATATCCCTTTACAAATTGGATAACCTTTACTTTATATCCGGTTCTACATGTATAATTACATACTTTATATTAAAACATTCATACAACGTATTTTCTATTTCTTTAGTAATCTTATGGCTTTCCATTACAGTTAGTTTAGGATTAACTCCTATCACAATATCAAGTAAAATAGTACTACCATGAACTCTAGCTTTTATATCTATAATGCTTTTTACCATATCTATTTGTCTTATTTTTTTACATATATCATAAAGTTCTTTACTGTCAAAACCATCTGTTAAACTATGCGCAGATTCTTTAAAAATTTCAAATCCAGTTTTACATATTAAAATTCCTACTATACCTGCTGCCAGTGGATCTATCCAGTTAAGACCAAATTGAGAAGCTGTAACTCCTACAGCAGTTCCAACGCTCACCCATGCATCAGAAAGATTATCTTTAGCTGCAGCCATTAATGCTGAACTATTAATTTTAAGCGCAATCTTTTTATTATATCTATATACTATGTATATTAATACAGCACAGATAACAGCAACTACTGCTGATATAATATCTGGTTTTTTACCTTTTAAAAAAATAATAGAATATATTGCATTATAGAGTACATCTATTCCAACAGCTATCATTATTAAAGATGCAACAAGAGAAGATATTGTCTGGGCTCTTAAATGTCCATAAGCATGATCTTCATCCGCAGGTTTTCTTGATATCTTAAGACCTATAATAATAGCAAGAGACGCAATTATATCTGTAGAATTATTAATTCCATCTGCCAGAAGAGCCTTAGAATTATAAAAGTATCCTACACTAAGCTTAAATATTGACAAAATTATATAAGCTATGATGCTGATATGTGCACCTCTCTCTGCAATTTTAAGATTCTTATACTCTTCCTCCATTTTTAATTTTCTCCTTTATATATAGTTAGTATTTTTCTTTTTTTATATAACTATACATCAATCTTAATATTACCTAAAAAACTCATCCATAATATTATCTTTTAAATTTTTAACCTTCAATTCCTTTCCATAATCTGAACTATACAAGATAATTTTATAGTTGCAAAACCTTTTGATATGTTGAAAATAATTATATGATAAAGTCACAGATTGTACAGCTTGCATCTTTAAAATAGATTGAGTCTTGTTAAAACTATTATGACACACATAAACCAAATTTTTATTTATTCCCAAAGCTGTATTTTTGAATTCCATATGTCCTATAATAAATAAAAATATAAGTAACGCTGCACTAACTAAAATAATTTTTGGTTTGATAAATTCAATTGTAAAAACTATAATTATCCAAAATATAATTTTCTTATAAAAAAAACTAGGATATGCGCTGCTTAAGGGTTTACTAAAATTGCCTTCATATACAAATTCATTAATCAAGTTTTTCAGTATTTTATCTTTCAATTGATTATTGCAAATAGGATACAGCATAGCTTTTTCTCCATGCTCGTCTCCATATCCAATACTCTCTATTTCTATAGTAAAATAATCAAACAATTGCATTAAAACACTCTGTTTAAGATGTATTCCCTTAATCTTCTTTCTATCAAAACTATAATGTTTCTTATTTAAAGCTCCGTAATCTATACAAATTTTATTATTATCAGCCGAAAGCTTAAAATTGTAGTACTTTATAAAATTATATATAATAGATAAACATACACTTATAAATAGTATAATAAATACTATAGTTACAATCATATAAATTTTTCTATAAAAAGTTATATGATTAATTTCTCCAATATATTTAGATGTATTTACATTAAATTTAAGAATTTTATTAATTTTTTCCTGAATAAATTGCTCCATGGCAAGTAATATAGCTAGTCCTTTAAATATTGAATTAGATATAATAGAATATATAAATAACTCTTTTAATCCTATTTTATAATATGCTTGTTCATTTTTTAAAGTATCTATTTTAATATAATTATCAGCATTCCCTTTAACTAAAGTATCTCTAAGCTCTTCTGCTCTTTCTCTATTTAAAGTAAATTTTAAGTCACTACCATCTTCTTTTGCATCCCCTGTATCAATCTTTATAGTTGCTACATTAAAAATTCGTTCAAAAAAACTTTCTGAAATATCTACTGTATTAACTTTTTCTAGTGGAATTTCAGTCCTCTTTATATTAAAAACTCCTTCTTTATGATAAATAGAATTTTCTCTTACTATAAAAATATTTTTTTTCCACTCTAAGATACTATATATCAAAAGCATTATTATTAAAGTTCCTGAAATTAATACACCCAGTCTAATTCCAATCCACTTAACTAAAACTCCTGATGCCAAAACAACCCCTATCATTTCTTTAAATGTTTTACCTACGCTATAAAATAATTTAAACAAATGATTTCTTTCTATTTTATCCAATTTTATCACCGAACTCTATAATTCTTTTAAGATTATCCGTAATTTTTTCTGCATCTTCCATAGTTATGGCAGGTATCTTGTGTCTACCCCCTGCTGTTATGATATTCACAGATGCTATATTACTCATTCTCTCTATTGGTCCCTGTTCTATTTTCAAATTTTGAATTCTCGAAATTGGAATTATTGTTTTCTTTCTTATGATTATGCCATTTATGAGTTCAATTTTATCTTCAAATATACCATATCTCCACTGTTTGTATTCTAAAAATGGACATACAAAACTATCTAAAGTTGAGGCAATTATTATTATTGCAGTTAAAATATTTAGTATATTTTCTAATAATTCCATATCTTGAATTTTGGGCATTAAAAATAGATAAACTCCTACTACATATATAGCTACAAATATAATGCTGGCTATTGTTCTTCCCATAATCCACGATTTTATAGCATTTTCATCAATTTTATTATAATTCATATTTTTCTCCTTTTTTAAATCTACCATTTAATTATACCAAAAAGTCATTTCTTTTGAATAATACTGGTACATCCTACTACATAAGCATAAAAATAGAACATATGTTGTAATTAATATCCATGATTTGTCCTTAGTTAATAAACAATATAAAAAGTTTATGAATTAATTAAAATTATCTTTTCATACATTTACCAGTTTATTTCTAATCCTACTCCAACTTCTTTTACAGGTAAAACTTTATGTATTTCTGCTTTAACAGCAAATGAAGTACAATGACAGGGATACAACTCCTTTATGTCATTCTGTTTTAGATAATCAATAGTTTTCTTAACTTGTTCATTTACTTCAAATAAATGAAATCCCCCTATAACTCCTAATACTCTATTATCTTTACATACTTCTTTTGCATATTCTATTATATTGCATATCCCACTGTGAGAACATCCTGTAATGATATAAATACCTTTTTCACTTTTATACGCAAGTGCAGAATCATCTATTACGTAATCATCAAATGAAGTTTTACCAACAATTTGTTTTCCGATAGGTTTTCTACTCTCAAAATGATTTGTTTGTGGTATTTCTCCTAAAAAAATTATATGTTTACTAATATTAATAGGTTCTCTTGAAAGAATTAGATTGCATTTTTCTTTTAGATCTTCTTGTAAGATAGGAGAGCAAATTTTTAAATTACCTATTGCTTTTTCTTTAAATGCATCAGGATGCGCAATAATAGAAATGTGACTTTTATGATTTTGTCTAAAATAATATTTTAACCCTCCTGTGTGGTCATCATGTCCATGTGAAATAACAATAGTATTTATATTTTTTAAATCTATGCCTAATGCATTTGAATTTTTAATAAATAGGTCAGAATATCCTACATCCAATAGCAGCTGAATATTTTCATCTTTAATATAATATGAAACAGCAGGTTCACCATAATAATACTGGTCAATATATGTGTTGTTATCTACTAAAACTTTTAGTTTCATCTTTTTACTCCCTCCATTTGTCATACACAATCTCCATAATATTTTACTTTTGTGTCCTAAATTATAGTTTATTTATATACTATATTATAGTATTGAACTTAAATGAAATATATTGACTTAAACATATATTTAAATCAATATATAGAATATTTAAACCATTCATCTAATGTTTTCTTACTTATTAAGTTAAGAAATTATAAAGAAGGTAATTTCAATGAATGCATTTTTTAGAACAATTTCTAATGAAACATTAAAAAATTTAATTGAAGCTAAAGTACCTCTATTTTTAATAGATGTTAGACCTGAAGAAGAATTTCAAAAAGGTCATATTCCTAATAGTCAAAATATACCTATTGAAACCTTTGAGAATGATATAAAAAAACTAAATTTAAAATTTGATTCTCTCATAATATTATATTGTACAAGCGGTCAAAGTTCTTTAATTGCTTATAATATATTAAAAAACCGGGGTTTTAAAAGGATTTATAATTTTGGAAAATTAGCTAACTGGAGCTATGGATTAGAATACTAATTATGGGGCAACTTATTTTTAGATTGTCCCATATTGTTGAAAGTTAATTTAATTTATTCTTTATCATTTTTTGTATTTGTTAATAAATCAATTTGTTCCAGAAAACTAATTATATCTGAAAAGTAATCAATCTTCATACTTTCTCTTTTTTGGAGAGCCTTTATCAAGTTGAAACTTTCAGAACTTTTATCAGAAATAGACTCAACTGCTTCCGTTATTTCATTCATAGATCCTGATGATTCACTAATGGAACCATTAACATTTTTAACTTTTTCATCAATATTTTCATTAGATTCTTTTATATTTGAAAATAATTCTAAAGATCTATTAGTTTCTTCTATACCAGCCTCCAATTTTTTAAAAATGCTATTCACACTTCCGTTCAATTCATCTGCTGATTTCTCAACACTGCTCAAGCTATCTTCTATTGACTGTGATAACTTTCTAGTTTCATCTGCTAACTTTTTTACCTCACTTGCTACAACAGAAAATCCTTTTCCCGCTTCTCCAGCACGTGAAGCTTCTATACCTGCATTTAATGAAAGAATATTGGTTTCATCAGATATATCAATTATCTCTCCAGAAAATGACTTAATCATGTCCAGTCTTTTCTTCAAATCAGAAAAATTTGATTTGAATGCTTTTACTGACTCAGATATAAAGCCCATTTGCTGCTGAACAGATCCTATACTTTTCTCACCTTCATTTATAATCTTACTTCCCATATTTAAATTATTAAATATATCTTCAGAATTTTCTGCAGTGCAGGATATATTTTTGTTGAATTTCTGAACAGCAGAAGATATATTATTCAATTTATTGTTCATATATTGAACCGACAATTCAATTCTATTAATATTTTCTATAAATCCACTTTCGTTATCCATCAATTTGTCAACTTTCTCTTCTGCTAATTTATTGCCTTCGTTAATAACTTCAATATTTGAATTTTTTTCTTTAATATCCACCTGTTTAAAATCATCACGAAGTATATTTTTTTCTTTCTTACTATTCTTAAAAAATATCATATCCTTCACCCTCTATTCAAAACAAATTAGAAGCATCGTTTGATTAAAATGCCTATTATTAAATTGCTCACCATAACTCGTTAAACCTACAAATTGCCCTAAGTTTGACAATTTTGATACAAAGCTAGAATTCAACTTTTTATTTTTGAATAAAAGAGTTCTGAATATGCAATTAATTACAATCGTACCTGATATAGATGGCATTTCATTCTTAACTTTACTTATAGTATTACTTAAAACAACCATAGGATCTTCAGGCTCCAATATATTTACATAAGAATTTATATATACCCTGCAATAAAAAGATATAGAGTTGTCCTTTTCAACCCTTCTAAAAGATGATATAGATATATCATCACCTATAACCCTGCCTATTGGATTACTCATAAAATAATCTGATATATCTGATTCCGGCACATTAAGTGCTTGTGCATATACTTTAGCTATTGGTTTATTATCAAGTTCAAAAACCTTTCTCTCCTTAAAGTCAGATTTGGTTACTACAAATCCACTTTTTGTTGGTTTGTATATGTTTTCCTTATATATATTTATTTTTCCATTTTTATTATGTATTAACGCTACAAGTGAAGCATTAGTATATACTTCTCCATTACAAGCTACATAAGTTTTCGTAAAAGTTAAATCATCTGCTGCACTAGCTCCAACTACAGGAATATTTTGCTTTTCAAAAACAGCACTTAGTACAGATAAAACCTTCTCTTCTGCATTAGATAGTCCATCTGTCATTTCTAATGCTACAGTATTGGTTTTATTAAAATTTTTTGACATTTCCCTCAATTCTTTTAAATAAATTATAGGTGCTTCTTTTACATTTTCAATAACAAGCGTCTTTACTTCGACATGATTTGAAAATGCAATAATTGATAATCCATAATCTATTCCACCTTTTGATATTTCTCCTGAAGAACTACATCCAATAACAACTGAATTTTTAAATTTAGAGCTTAAAAGTTTAGTTATTTCTTTAAAATAACCCACTTTGCTAAAATAAATTATTAGTTCTGCTTCTCTTATATTCTTAGTAGTCTCATGTATTGCAGTTTCTGGAATATCTGATCTACTAAAACCGCAAAATACGCTCATAAATATCCACTTCTTCCTTATTTTATATTAACATTATTATATTCGTATTTAAAACTGATTTATTTAGTTTTAAGCAAATCTAAATAAGTTATTGACTTTTATATTTTTATATCGTAATATATGGATATAGAGATGTATTAAATAATATTAAAAGAGGTAAGCTAATGAATAAGGATTTTATTGATAAAAATTACACAAAATACAACGATACAGCTGAACTTTTAAAAGTTCTTTCACACCCTATAAGGCTATGTATAGTTCGTGGTCTTATAGATAAAGGCAAATGCAATGTATCATATATGCAAAATTGTCTTGAAATTCCACAGTCTACCTTGTCCCAGCATTTACAAAAGCTGAGAATGACAGGAATTATACAAGGCAATAGAAATGGTCTTGAAATTAACTATACTGTCTGCAATGAAACAGTTATAAAATTAATTAATGTTTTATTTGAATAAAAAAATACTAAGGAGGCGTTCTTATGGGTAAAAAGGTATTAATAGTCGGAGGAGTTGCAGGAGGTGCATCTGCTGCTGCAAGACTTAGAAGATTAGATGAAAATGCAGAGATAATAATGTTTGAAAGAGGAAATTACATATCTTTTGCGAACTGCGGGCTTCCGTATTATATAGGTGAAACAATTAAAGATAGAAATAAATTATTAGTCCAAACTCCAGAAGCTATGAAAAAAAGGTTTAATATAGATGTAAGAATTAACAGTGATGTTATATCAGTTAATTCAATCAAAAAAACAATACAGGTAAAAAGCAGTGACAGAGGTGCTTATGAGGAAAGCTATGATTATTTAATTCTATCACCCGGTGCAAAAGCCATAAGACCAGGTATTGCAGGTATAGAAAGCAGTAGAATTTTAACTTTAAGAAATATTCCAGATACAGATCGTATAAAAACATTTATTGACAAAGAAGATGTAAATAGTGCTGTAGTTATAGGCGGCGGTTATGTTGGAATTGAAATGGTTGAAAACCTGAAGAAAAAAGGGCTTAATGTTACACTGGTTGAAGCTGCACCTCATATTCTGGCACCTTTTGATTCGGATATGGTAGCTTCAGTAGAAAAAGAACTTGAACAAAATAGCGTAGATTTAATTTTAAATGATGGTGTAAAATTTTTCAATGATAACAAAAATAATGTTGAAATAACTCTAAACAGTGGCACAAAAATTACTACTGACTTAGTTATACTTTCAATAGGAGTGTCTCCTGATACTAATTTTTTAAAAAACAGCGGAATAAAACTCGGAGTTAAAGGACATATCATTGTAAATGACAGACTTCAGACAAGTGCTCAAAATATATATGCTGTAGGAGATGCTATTTCTGTAACTGATTTTGTAAACAATCAAACTACTGCAATTGCCCTGGCCGGACCTGCAAATAAACAAGGAAGAATAGCTGCTGATAATATTGCTGGATTGAATTCAACATACAAAGGCACTCAGGGTACTGCAATAATCAAAGTATTTGGATTAACTGCTGCAAGTACGGGAAATAACGAGAGGACTTTAAAAAGGCTTAATATACCATATAAAGTTATTTATGTTCATCCTTCTTCCCATGCTTCCTATTATCCATCATCCTCTCCTCTATCTTTAAAATTAATATTCGATGATAGTGGTAAAATTTTAGGCGCACAGGCAACAGGATATGATGGAGTTGATAAAAGAATAGATGTCATTGCAGTAACTATGAGACTTGGCGGTACAGTATATGACTTAACGGAACTTGAGCTTTCCTATGCTCCTCCATTTTCATCTGCAAAAGATCCTGTAAATATGGCTGGTTTTGTAGCTGAAAATGTTCTTTCAGGAAAAATGGAAGTTATTACTCCTGAAGCTTTTACGAACTATGATAAAGAGAATACTGTACTTTTGGATGTACGTTCACCTATAGAATACAACAATGGTCACATTGATGGTGCTATAAACATTCCTGTAGACGCTCTACGTGAAAGAATAGGTGAATTGGATAAAAACAAAGAAATTATTGAATACTGCCAGGTTGGTTTAAGGGGATACATTGCATCAAGAATACTTTCACAAAATGGATATAAAGTTAAAAACATAACTGGAGGATATAAAAGTGCCTCAATTTTAAATTTCAAGCCTGGTAAATTTACTCATAAAGCACCTATTTCACAGCCAGAGGCAGCATTAGATACTGCTAATATTCCCTATGATGAATCCTTAGATGCCTGTGGGCTTTGCTGTCCAGGACCACTCATGCAAGTTAAAAAATCCATTGATGAATTGGATACAGGAAAAGTCCTTAAAGTAACAGCATCAGATCCCGGATTTTATGAAGATGTAAAAGCATGGTGCACAAGGACAAATAATGAACTTGTTGATTTAAATAAAAATGGCGCGGATATAATAGCTTTTATAAAAAAAAATAGTAAATCCTCAATATTAGAAAACTCAGTTAAAAATACAGTTGTAGAGCCTAAAGACAATAAAACAATTGTAGTATTTAGTGGTGATTTGGATAAAGCTATAGCTTCCTTCATTATAGCAAATGGAGCTGCCTCAATGGGTAAAAAAGTTACTATGTTCTTTACATTTTGGGGATTGAACATTTTAAGAAAACACGAAAAAGTATCTGTAAAAAAAGGATTCATGGACTCAATGTTTGGTTTTATGATGCCAAGGGGCAGCAAGAAATTAAAGCTTTCAAAGATGAATATGCTTGGAATGGGTACAAAAATGATGAGGAAGGTTATGAAAAACAAAAATGTAACCTCTCTTGAAGATTTAATTAAATCAGCTATAGACAGCGGCATACAAATAGTTGCCTGCCAGATGTCCATGGATGTTATGGGAATCAAAAAAGAGGAGCTTATAGATGGCGTAAAAATAGGCGGAGTCGGGTACTATTTAGGTGAGGCAGAAGATTCAAATGTAAATCTGTTTATATAAATTATATTTAATTAAAAGTGATAGCATAATCCATATGCTATCACTTTTAATTAATTCGTATTACTTGTAAATAGGGAATTTGCTGCAAAGTTTTTTTACTTCTTCTCTTAAACCTGATAAATCTTTGTCCCTATTTTCAACTACATAATTTATGAAATATGCAATTTTTTTCATTTCATTTTCTTTAAAACCTCTTGTAGTTACTGCAGGAGTTCCTATTCTAATTCCACTTGCAGTATTTGCACCTAATTTATCAAAAGGTATTGTATTCTTATTTACTGTGATTCCTGCATCTTCTAATAATTTTTCTGCATCTTTTCCTGTAATATTCTTATTTGTTAAATCAATTAAAATCAGATGGTTATCTGTTCCACCGCTTACTAGTCTAAAGCCATAATTTTTAAGCTCATCTGCCAATACTTTGGCATTTTTTACTATCTGGTCTATGTACTCTTTGTATTCATCTGTAAGTGCCTCACCAAAACATACAGCTTTAGCAGCAAGTATATGCATAAGAGGTCCACCCTGAACTCCAGGAAATACAGTTTTATCTAATGCTTTTGCATATTTTTCTTTGCATATTATTGCTCCGCCTCTTGGTCCTCTAAGTGTCTTGTGGGTGGTAGTAGTTACAAAATCAGCATAAGGTACTGGTGACATATGTGCTCCTGTTGCAACTAGTCCTGCAATATGTGCCATATCTACCATCATATATGCTCCTACTTCGTCACAAATTTCTCTTATCTTTTTAAAATCTATTTCTCTTGGATAAGCACTTGCTCCAGATACTATCATCTTAGGTTTGCATTCAAGAGCAATTTTTCTCATTTCATCATAGTCAATTGTTTCAGTTTTTTCATTTACTCCATAGGAAACAAAATTATATAATTTTCCTGAGAAACTTACTTTACTTCCATGTGTCAAATGTCCTCCATGGCTTAAGCTCATTCCCATAACTGTATCTCCAAGTTTAAGTACTGACATATAAACTGCCATATTTGCCTGGGAACCTGAATGAGGTTGTACATTTACATGTTCTGCTCCAAATAACTTTTTCATTCTATCTCTTGCCAGATCTTCAGCTTTATCTACAATATAACATCCACCATAATATCTTTTTCCAGGATAGCCCTCTGCATATTTATTAGTTAAAAAAGATCCCATAGCTTCCATTACTGCCTTACTTGTAAAATTTTCAGAAGCAATTAATTCTATTCCGTCTTCCTGCCTGTTTTCCTCATCATTGATAATATTATAAATTTTTTCATCAGTGTTTTTTAAATTATCAAAATCCATGATTATTCCTCCTTAGAATACAATAAAAATTATAATATTTATTATACAGCTTATACTAAACATAAGCAATTATTAAATTTATTATAGTAAATATATTAAACTTATATTATAATAATTTATAAATATGCATTTGTTCGAGGAGAAAATATGGATGCCAATCGTGTATTAAAAGTAGCTGCCTACGCAGGAAAAATAATTTTACAAAGTGGTGCTGAAATATACAGGGTAGAAGAAACTATAACCAGAATATGTAACTCTTTTGGTTTTACAAAAGTAGATGCTTTTGTAACTATAAATGTAATAATTATATGTGTCGAAAATGGGTCCGGGGAATCTGCATCTATCACAAAAAGAGTAAAGGGCAGAACTCAAAATCTTGAGAAAATATCTCAAGTAAACAATATATCAAGACATATATTAGATTGTAAGTATACACTTGAAGATGTGGAAAACAAATTAAAAGAAGTAGAAAAATTAAAACCATACAGTTATAAAGCTAATATATTTTCTTCAGGCGGTGCTTCCGCTTTTTTCTGTCTGGTATTTGGAGGAAATATAAGAGATTTCATTATTTCATTTTTAATAGGTTGTTTAGTAAACCTAACTTCAATATTACTCAAATATCTTCAGTCTAATGAATTTTTTATAAATACTATTTGTGGTGCTCTTGTTGCATTTATAGCTCTTTTAAGTACAAGTTTAAATCTAGCTGTACATTCGGGCACTATAATAATAGGTTCTCTTATGGTACTAGTACCTGGACTTTCAATAACAAACTCTATAAGAGATACTATAGCAGGTGATTTATTGTCAGGAATTCTAGGTGCAGTTGATGCTATTTTAGTAGCATCCGCTATTGCAGTAGGAACCGGAGTAGTGATGAAATTATGGATTGTTTTATAGGAGGCATAAAAATGATACTTAATTCAATATATGCACTTATAGCAACTTTATGCTTTGGTGTACTATTAAATACAAGAGGTAAAAAATTAATATTTTATTCTATAGGCGGCGGTCTAACCTGGTTTTTATACTTATTTTGTTTTTCTTATATTCATATATCCATGATATTATCTTATTTTTTGTCCTCCATGTTCGGTGCCATATATTCTGAAATTATGGCCAGGGTGCTTAAGACTCCTGTAACTACTTTCATAATAGGTGTTCTAATACCATTAGTCCCCGGAAGTGGTATGTACAATACTATGCTTGAAACAGTACAAGGCAATATAGATAAATCCATAAATACAGGAATCAATACTATAATCATAGCTGCTACTATTGCTGTAGGTATATTTAGCGTATCCTCAATATCAAAGTCTATAGTGCTTTTTAAACAAAAAATCAAGAAAATTAAATAAAAGTGGATTTGTAAAATTATTTTATCAAAATCCACTTTTATAGATATATTTTCTATTTTAAGAACATAGTCAAGGTCGAAACCAGTTCCTCTATTTTCTTTTCTTCAGAACTTTTATCACATTCACTAATAAAACATGATTTGGCATAATTTTGAAGCATTAATCCCCCCACTTTATTTATAGCTGCTCTAACTGCTGCAATTTGTATAAGTACATCCTTACAACATGTTTCGCAATCAATCATCTTTTCAATTCCTTTTATCTGCCCCTCTATCCTTCTCAGCCTAACCTGAATATCTTTTTTTGTTACTACTTTTCCATCCAAATATATCCACTTCCCATTTTGTTAATTTAATATAAATTTGTCTATAATTTCACCTATAGCTCCATCATTATTGTCTTTTAAAGTAATATAATCTGCATATTCCTTTACTTTCTGCGTAGCATTAGCTACTGCAGCTCCGAGTCCTGCAGTTTTAATCATGCTTATATCATTTTCATCATTTCCAACAGCTATACATTCTTCCATTCGTATATTATAATACCTCGAAAGAAGAGTTAATCCTCTTCCTTTAGATATTCCCTTATTCATTATTTCAATATTTCTTATATCTGAACTAGTAACTTCTAAATCTTCTATCTTCTCTATGCTCTTTCTTAACTCATTTAGATAGTCTATGTCATCATCTACTACTACTATTTTATTTATGGACTTCAATGATTTTTCTATAAATTCTTTGGAATCAGGTATAATTCTTATTTCCATCCTATAATTTCTATCTATTTTTTTATTGAATTCATAGAATTTTTCAGTAGACATAGCAAATTTTTCAGTGTACATTATATCTTCATCATAGAAATGATAATATGTATCCTTATTTTCTCTAAGTATATCTATAACTTTAAATATACTGTTTTTATTTATAGGACTTGAATATATTATCTTTCTTTTATTATCTAAAAGTATAGAGCCATTGCAGCAAATTACAGGCTGATTTTTAGCTACTGTCTCAGAGTAAATTTTAACTCCAGTTGGTACCCTCCCTGAAGCCAGCACAAATTTAACTCCCAAGGAAATAGCTTTTCTTATCCTATCTATGTTATATTCGCATATAGCTTTTTCATCATCTAAAAGTGTTCCGTCTAAATCAACAGCTACAAGTTTATATTTCACTAAAATACCTCCTACAAAATTGCTTTGTTTAATATATGTAATAATATACATCATCCAATCATATGTTTATTTATAATAATATGTATTAGGGTGTTAAAATGAAAAAACTATCAATCATATTTATAATAATATTTTTATTTACAGGATGTACTGATTATTTAAATATAATCCCGCTTAATTCAAAAAAGCCCAACAACTTTTACTACACAGAAGTTCTATTGAAAAATTTAACTTCTAAAAAACCTGAAAAATGCACTATAATTGAAACTAATTTTCATAAAGAAAAACAGCTTGATAGTACCAATATTTCAGATATAACAAAAATGTTAAAATCTTTAGACGATACAAATTTTATAAATATTCCTAAAGATCTACCTGCTAAACCAACATATAAAATAATTTTTTCATTCCATGATCAAAAACTGCTTATTAACATATACAATGAAAAGTATATATCTGTATATCCATGGGATGGAGATTATAATATGGATTACATATCCGTAAGTAAAATACCAATATCATTGAATTTGTATAACCTTGGAAATTATATTTTCAAACATTAAATTAATCCTATATATAATTGTATCATAGTTGCATTAGTAAACATACATTATAATGTGAACAAATATAATAAAAGGTGGAGCTTAATGTTTACTTATCCGTGTTTATCTTATAACAATTTTTATAGGATGCCTAATCCAATTTCCTATATGAGAATTTTAAATTCAAGTCCAAATTCAAAGCCATTGGATGTGTACTTAAATAATAATCTAGTATTTAGGAATTTGCCTTACAAAAAATTTTCCGACTATGTATCAATCCCAGCCGGAACTTACAATATTAAGATATTTCCTGCAAGAACTACTAGCGTACCTCTTTTTAATAGCAATATATTTATAGCACCAGAAAAAATATGGACTACAGCCATTATAGACAATTATCCAAATATAAATATATTACCTATAGAAGATACCATAATGCCTAAAATTCCACATAAAGCTTTAATTAGATTTATAAATTTATCACCTGATTCAAACAGACTTAATTTATATCTTCAAAATGGAAATGCCTTATTTAAAAATATGCCTTATAAAGGTCAATCTCCATATAGGCCATTAGACCCAGGCACATATACAATGTACATTACAGAAAGCGCAACTGGTAAAAAACTGCTTAATATTCCAAATATAAGACTTATACCTAATAGATTTTACAGTATATATACTGTCGGCAATAAAACAAAACCTCCTAAAATGCAGGTTCTTATTCCTCTTGACGGAAATAGTTATTTGCCAATGTAAGTATATTTTTATTTTATTATGGTTGGCGTAAAAATGCCAACCATTAAATAATATATTGTATTCTATCCATTAATTATAGTATAAATAATTAAATTTCTTTTTTCAACTCTTCATTGTCACATGCTATCTCATTTAAACTAGGTAGTTCCTCCATACTTTCAAGTCCAAAATACTTTAAGAATTCATCAGTAGTGCTGTAAAGTATTGGTCTGCCAGGTACATTTAATCGTCCACTTTCTTTTATTAAATTTTTTTCCAATAAATTATACACTGCCCTGTCACTTTTTACCCCTCTTATTTCATCTATATCTATTCTAGTTATAGGCTGTTTATACGCAATTATAGAAAGTGCTTCAAGAGATGCCTGTGATAATGACTGATGGGCGTTTATCCCAAGAAGTTTCTCAATGTACTCACTGTTTTCTGATTTAGTCACTAAAGTATATTTGTCTTCTATATTTATAACTTTTATCCCTCTATCTGAATTTTCATACATCTCTATCATTTCATCCATTATGCTTTTTGTAAAATTAAAACTGCATTCTATTATTTTAGCTATCTGACTAATTTTTATCGGTTCTCCAGCTGCAAAAAGTAGTGATTCAATTACTGAAAAATACTTGCTATTATCTCCTAATTTCATACTAATCTGCTTCATTTAAAATTAACCTTTCTACATAAATTTCATTAAAGCTTCCACTTTGAATTACACTAACTACACCAAGTCTTGTAAGTTCTAAAAGTGCAATAAAAGTAACTATCTTTTCAATTTTAAATGAACATTTATTTAAAATATTTGAAAACTTAAATGTTTGTCCAAAATCTACACTGCTTTTAATATACTCCATCTTATCTTCTATTTTAAATTTATCTTTTGGTATTTCCCTATTAATTCTATTTTCAACATTTATCTTTTCCATATATGTATTTATAAGTTTAGAATAAATATTATAAAGTTTAAGCATTGTCATACCTTTTAAAAAATCCTTGGGCTTTAGGTTTTCCATCTTTTTAACTATTATTTCCGGTTTTTTGCCAAAACATTTTCCAGTTTTAATCTCCTTGTTTTTCAAAAGTTCTGCAACTGATTTAAACTTATTATATTCTACTAATTTTTCTATCAATTCTTTTCTTGGATCTTCACCATCATCTTCGTCCTGAACCTGCTGTTTTGGTAAAAGCATTTTAGATTTTATTTCTAAAAGTGATGCTGCCATTACTATAAATTCAGAAGTTACTTCAAGATCCATTTCCCTTATTCTATGTATATATTCCAAATATTGATATGTAATTTCATGAATTTTTACATCATATATGTCCATTTTATTTTTTCTTATAAGATGGAGGAGCAAATCAAATGGTCCTTCAAAATTTTCTATCTTTATATTCAAGGGCATTTTGTATATCTCTCCTGTTCAAATCTTTCTCTATACCTGTATTTAGTTTTAATTTCTTAATATATCTTAATATACTTCCAACAGATTTTCCATCCTTTATACCAAAATCTTTTACCTTATTACCATTTATACATAATATACAATCTTTCAAATTGTATATGTAATTGTATATTTTATATGTTAATTTAAAATTCCAGCTTAAATAAGCTAACTCATATCTGCTCATATTTTTAAGCTGTCTAAAAATTTCATAATTGTCAATGGTCTCTTTCAAGAAATTTTCCACATCGATATTCTTTAATTGCATCATGGATTTTTTCAAGTCACTATCCATAATAGAATTATCCACTAAAATATCTGCATCCCTTTTATCTTTAAATGAGTAAAATAAATTTAAAAGTCTTATATTTACATGGTCATAATTTACTACTGGATTAGATTTACCTATAAGATTACAGTTTAAATCAAATATATTTAACCTTGCAAATAATAAAAAAGCATCTTTCCAATTTTTTTCAGTGCAAAGCAGACTTATTTCTTTTGCAATCCTATCATTACTTATGGTTTTAAATATTCCTTTACTTGCACAGCTTATTATTTCATCTCTGTCATACAATAAAAACTTATACCGTATGCTGTATTTGATTGCTCTAAATACTCTAGTGGGATCTTCTTCATAACTATTACTATGTATTTTCCTAATTAATTTATTTTTTATATCTCCTATTCCACCATATAAATCTATTAACTTATAGTATTTCAAATCATATGCAAGCGCATTTATTGTAAAATCCCTTCTAAACAAATCGTGATTTATATCAGAAGGTATAATTTTAGGCAGTGTTCCATACTCTGGATAAAATTCTCTTCTGCATCTTATAATGTCTATACTAACGCCTCTTTTAAATTCTACTGAAGCAGTTTGAAATTCACTATAATATTTGAATTCTTTAATCTCCTCCAAACTTTCAACAATTAATTTTGGATCTTTAGTTACACATATATCTATATCTCTTACTTTTGCATTAAGGAGTGCATCTCTAACCGCACCCCCAACTATATATGCATCTATATTTTTTAATATGCAAATTTTCTTTATAGAATTTATAACATATATCTGTTCATAACTAAGTCCACTCAATATATTCATTTTATCTCTCCATGCCATAATTAAAGGCAGAAATTTTTCTGCCTTTATTATACCATTATAAATTTATATCAAACACCTTTATTTAATATGCTTGTAAAATTGTTTTTTAAGTTTTCCATAATTCCAGGCAATTTTACATCTCTATCACTGCACAACTGAGATTTACCAACTATTTTGCCATTTATATATACATTACAGTAACCTATTGTATCACCTTTTTTATATTTTTTCTTATTCTTATTCAAGACACATTCATAAACAACCCTATCTTTATTACTTTTTTCAACTACAGCATTCAAATCATCTTTAGCTACTGCATAGAAAAATTTATCTCCTTTTTTGTTTATATTTATTTTCTTGACTTCTTTTCCCTTAGTAAGTACCTTTAAGGATTTATATTTAGAAAAGCCATAATTCATCATCGTGCTTGCGTCTTTATTTCTAATTTTATAACTTGGAGATCCCATTATAACCGCCAGCATCCTTACATTGTCTCTAGTTGAAGTAGCTGATATACAATATTTAGCTGCATTTGTAAATCCAGTTTTAAGTCCATCACAACCTTTGAAAAATCTAACAAGCTTGTTGTGATTTACAAGCTCTATAGGTGATTTTCTGCCTTCTGATATTGTCTCCATATAAGTACCTGTATATTTCAGTATTTTAGGATGCTTTAGCAGTTCTCTTGACATTATGGATATATCATACGCAGATGTAACATGACCTGGAGCTGTAAGTCCTGTACAGTTTTTAAAAGTTGTATCCTTCATTCCGAGTTCTTGTGCTCTTTTATTCATTAAACTTACAAATGCAGATTCGCTGCCTCCTAAATATTCTGCCATGGTAACTGCCGCATCATTTCCTGAAGCTATTCCTATACCCTTTATAAGTTCTTCTACCGTTCTTACCTCACCTGTATCCAAAAGCATTGAACTTCCGCCCATCTTTTTTGCGTTTTCACTTACAGTTACTTTATCTTTCAAGCTTATTTTCCCGGAATCTACAGCTTCCATAGTTAAAAGCATTGTCATTATCTTAGTAACAGATGCCGGTTCCAATTTTTCATGAGCATTTTTTTCGAATATTATTTTTCCTGATACAGGCTCCATAAGCAAAGCTGACCTAGCATCCACATTCATTCCTGTAGAATTTTCAGTTTCATTTTCTTTAGCTTGACGTTTATATGTACTTTTCATACTATACTTATTCTGCAGCATTTTATTACTTGAAGATGCCTCATAAGCTTTAACGCCAAACACACAATTCATACAAATTGTAATTGTAAAAAATACAACCAATAATCTACTAAAAAGAATTTTTTGTATTTTCTCCATTGTTCTATCTCTCCCTTCAAAAATATTTTGCCAAAAATTCTATAATATTATTCTCATTTTATTTCGAAATAAAAAAGCACCTAATTTTTTTAATCGTTCCCCTATACATTAATAAGACATAATAGTACGATATTGTTATTAAAAACATAGCGTAAATAATGAACTGAGAGAAATGGAAGTGTTTTGAAATGAAATACAATTTAAAATCAGTTAATCGTGGAAGCAGCCCCAAGGATAATATATGGTTTTCAAGTGAAGCTGTTTTAAAACTTCAAAAAGCACAAAAAGAGCTGCTCTGGCTTTTAAACAGAGATTATAATATACATTCAGTTATAGAACTTGTTGGCAATCATTATCAATTTTCAACAAGGCAACGGAATGCACTACAGAGAGCTACCTCACCAAAAACAAAGTGCAGAAATAGACTATTAAAATGCCTTCACCCAGTATCTGCTTCTAAAGACTGCTTATACATAGATGGTTTTAACCTAATCATAACATTAGAAGTTGCCATTTCCAGGGGAATAATTTTATTATGTAATGACGGCACTATACGTGATATAGCAGGACTTAGGGGTACTTATAAGATTATAGATAAGACAGATGCAGTTCTAAATATAATAGGAAAAGAATTTAGTAATTTATCTGTACCTAAAGCTAATTTTTTTCTAGATTCTGCAGTTTCAAATTCAGGCAGGCTTGGAGCCTTTATTCTGGAACATTCGAAAGAATGGAATATCCCGGTAGAAGTTGAACTCTCCTCTAAGGTTGATTCCATTCTTTCTAAAATGCCAAGAATTGTAACAAGCGATTCTATTATACTTGATAGCTGCACAAGTTGGTTTAATATAGCTAAAAAAATAATAGATGATTACATTCCTTCAGCTCACATAATAAATTTAACTAGTTATTAATATAATTTTAATTTTTATCATGATGTTTTTTATTTCTGCGTTTATACAATTTTTTCTTGCCATGTGATAACTCTTTGGAAAACTCTGTATTTAAGCCTAATTGATGCCTTATCCTGTTTAATCTGTTGTAATCAACGGCTGTTTTACTAATCTTTTTATATGGTTTCATTATCGTATATATCAGTAAATATATGCCAATAATCATAAGTCCTACTATAAGTCCTGATGTCTGTCCCGAAATAAACGGCATACTAAAAAGAATAACAATCAGACTTATTAAAGTTATCCATGAAATAATATATATGTTTAAATTATTCTTTCGTAGTTTAATTTCAGATGCAACAATCATTATATATGTAAAAATCACTGCAAAACCGCCAGAGCTTACAAGGAATACATAAGCTCTTGGAAATAAAAAGCTAATTACAAGCCCTAAAAGCATTGTAAAACCTGAAAATAGCATTCCCCTATAAGGTACATCTTTTTTATCCTTTAACCAAGCAGGAGCATAGTTCTCATTTGCAAGGGAACGAATCATTCTGCCAAGTCCAAACATGGCCGCAAGCATAGTTGAAAGTATGGCTGTAACCATAACAAAATTCATAGCATTGCCTGCCCAAGTTATTCCCCAACTATTAAGAGCCATTACCATTGGACTGACATTTTCACTAACAGCTGCAGTAGGAATTAAAAGTATAAGTACAATAGTGGAAATTATATAAAGTCCAACAAGACTAAATGTGGTATATCTAATAGCTTTCGGAATTGTGTTTTGCGGATCATCTGCCTCTGAAGAAGCTAGACCAATTATTTCAAATCCAGCATATGCAAACATAACTATGAGCATACTTCCTGCAATACCTTTTATTCCTGAAGGAAATAAAGGCTGATGTGTTATTTTGCTAAAAGTAATTACCGGAACTTTACCTATAACTCCTGTAACTAGAAGTACTCCAGTAATTATAAAAAATATTATTGCCATAAGCTTAAAAGCTGCAAGAATACTTTCCAGATTGCTTAATTTTCTGGCACCCAGGAGATTAAGCAAAGTAATACTAATAATGGTTATACTTCCAAACACTGCTGTAGATATGCCTGGAAACCATTTGCGCATCAAAATTGATACTGCTACAGCTTCACTTGACATAGCCAAAGTCATTCCAGTCCAGTAAACCCATCCAACAACAAATCCTGTTCTATGTCCAAAAGCTTTTTCAGAAAAAGATCGAAAGGAATCCTGTGACGGATCAGATACTGTCATTTCTGAAAGTGCACGAAGTATAAAATATACTAAAATTCCACCCAATATATAAGAAATTATTACAGAAGGTCCTGCAGCATGAATTGCTATAGATGATCCTAGAAAAAAAGAACCTCCAATAACGGTTCCTAATGCCATCATTGTAATTTGCCATGCTGAGAGTCCTTTACGTTTGTTTTTCATTATTGCATCACCTCAAGGTTATATAATCTTGAGATTAGTGTCTCTTAAAAATAAAAAAATATTCTACAATAGAAAAGAGATTGTCCTATAATTTTTTTAGAACAATCTCTCTAAGAAACCATTTGTAACTAAATATACTATAAACAGATAGTATATATATTTATTTCCATATCGTTTTCTTGTAGATCTACAAGTTTTGCCATAGTATTTACAAAATGATCTGTCTTCATGTGCTTGTCAAGTCCAGCTTTGTCCTTCCATTCTTCCATGAAAGTTAGTATTTGATTATCTTCAATATCTTGATAAAGACCATAAGCTATATTTGCCTCTTCTTTTCTACTCTTTTTAATCATTTCAGAAGATAATTCTTTAAATTTTTCTGTTTGTCCAGTCTTAACATGAGCCTTCGCTACAACTTTAACCATAATATCACATACCTTTCCTTTATTTCATATATTTAAAATATATCATTATTATATTATCTCATCTTAAAAAGTACAAGCTCATTTCTTGATTCAATATACCCTCCTGCTATTCTTTAATTATAATACCAAGCAGCTTTGAAATTGAAATAGCCTGTATAGGTGTTACTACGATTCCTTTTACATCTTCAATTCTAGCTGACATTCCATCAATTTTACAGCTTCTAAAATCTATTCCTTCAAGACCTATACCAAAAAATTGACACTGGGTCATATCTGTATTTTTAAACTCAACTTTTAAAAATTTGCTATCCTGAAAATCAGAAAAACCAAAATCACAATTATTAAATAACACTTGTCTACAATCTGTAAATCTAAAAGAACCATACCTGCCACTACACCCATTAAAAACAACATTCCTAAGTGTAGACTCACTTAAATTAATACCAACAAGCTTACAATTTATAAATTCTGCTCTATGTATAGATGACTCCATAAAATCTGTATTTGATAAATCACAATTTTCAAATCTTACATTTATAAACTCACTGTGTTCAAGTAAAGTATTTGAAAATTTCACATTCTTAAATACTGTTTTATCAAAAGAAACTCTATCTGCTTTGCAATTTTCAATATGACAATCATTTAAAATTACTTCTGAAAATGACATCTCATCTAATATATTTTCTTCTTGAAATTTGAGCACAGATAATTCTTTTGGAATTATTGGGCTTAATATTTTTGTATTGTTTTTACTCATCATTACATTATTTCCTCCTCAACTTTAACTATTTATTATGTTTTTAATTATTTTCAAGTTTATACAGCATATGTTACCATAATATATGCTAAAATTCATATTAGTTTTTAAAATATAGTATAGGTAAATAAGCATTAGAAAAATCGTTTACTTTATGGTATTTACTTAGAATTTATTATTATTTGCTTTTAAATAGTAAAATTTGTTGAAATATGATATTTATATGCTATTAACATTACCTTATCTTAAGTAGTATAATTTAAATAGTAAATACTTCTTTTTTACTTTCATAATTTCAAAATTTTTATTTCCCTGTAATTTATGTTTATTTAAAATATGTTATTAACTTTGCTGATACATTTTTATTCTATGTAATGTAATCGTTTATGTAACAGTAAAGTAAAATATAAAAATACTAATGTTTAAATTTAAAAATGTATGAGGGAGGTAAGTAGTATGAAAAATAATTCTTTGTTTAAACCTATCAAAATAGGTAATGTAGAAGTAAAAAACAAAATATCAATGGCACCTATGGGAGCTTTTGGACTTGTCGATAATGAAGGATGTTATAATCAAAGGGCTATTGACTATTACGTGGAAAGAGCTAAAGGTGGTACAGGACTTATTATAACGAGTATTACAAAAGTTGAGAACGAGCTAGACAAAGTTGTACCTGGTATAATTCCAATTGTCTCAATAAATCCAGGAAGATTTTTAATGACCTCCTCAGAAATGACAGAACGGGTTCATGCTTACGGTTCAAAAATATTTTTACAGTTAACAATGGGTTTTGGGCGAAGCGGTGCACCTGGAGCACTTTTAACGTCTCAGCCTGTTTCTGCTTCAGATATTCCAAATTATTGGGATCCAACTGTTACCTGTAGAGCACTTACAACTTCAGAAGTAGAATGGGTAGTTACAAAATTTATCGAAAGTGCCATTATTGCAAAAAAGGCTGGATTTGATGGTGTTGAAATACATGCAGTACATGAGGGATACTTACTTGACCAATTTACACTTTCAATATTCAATAGAAGAACAGATAAATATGGCGGAGATTTAAGAGGAAGACTTGAACTTCCTATAGAAATAGTACAAGGAATTAAAGCCGCCGTAGGAGAAGATTTTCCTGTTGGCTTGAGATATAGTGTTAAAAGTTGCATAAAGGATTGGAGACAAGGCGGACTTCCAGGCGAAGATTATATTGATAAAGGTCGTGATTTAAAGGAAGGACTTGAAGCTGCAAAAATTCTTGAGGCAGCAGGATATGATGAACTTAATACAGATATAGGAACATATGATGCATGGTACTGGTCTCATCCACCTGTTTATCAAAAAAATGGGTTATATCTTCCGTACACTAAAGAATTGAAAAAAGTTGTAAACATACCTGTTATAGTTGCAGGAAAACTAGGCATACCTGAAGATGCTGAAAGAGCTCTTGATGATGAAGCTGCTGATATGATTGGACTTGGAAGACCGCTCCTTTCAGATCCATACTGGCCTAAAAAAGTTCTTACAAATCATCCTGAAAGAATTCGTCCTTGTATTGCCTGCCATGCTGGGTGCCTTGGAAGAGGATTTGAAGGAAAACCTTTGAGTTGCGCAGTAAACCCTGCTGCTGGAAGAGAAAGATATTATGAAATAAAACCTGCTCTTAAATCAAAAAAAGTATTGATAGTAGGTGGCGGAGTTGCAGGAATGGAAGCTGCAATAACTTCTTCAATGAGAGGACATAAAGTTACAATTTATGAAAGTACAAATGAACTTGGCGGCGAAGTTATTCCGGGTTCAGTACCTGATTTTAAAGTAGATGACAGAAGATTAATCGCCTGGTACAAAAATGAAATTAAAGAACTTCAAATTGAAGTGGTTTTAAATACAAAAGTAACAGAGGAACTTGTAGAAAAAGAAAAGCCCGATATTGTTATTATTGCAACAGGTGCAAAAGAAATTAGGCTAAACTTACCAGGTATAGAAAAAGATAAAGTGGCAACAGCAGTTGAAATTTTAAATGGCAAAAAGAAAGCTGGCGAAAATATACTCATGATAGGCGGCGGACTTGTCGGATGTGAAACAGCTCTTTACCTTGCAAAACAAGGTAAAAAAGTTACAATTGTTGAATCAAAGGACAGCATATTGAGTGCTGGAAAACCAATTCCACATATGAATAAGATCATGCTTATAGATCTCCTTAAGAAATATAATGTAAAAACTATTACAAATAACTCTTTACTTGAAGTAACTGATGATGGTGCCATACTTATTAGCAATAAATTTAAAAAACAAAGTATGTCCGCTGATACAGTTGCAATAGCTGTTGGTTTTAAATCTGATAGAGAATTGTACAACAAACTTCATGGTAAAATTGCCGATTTATATATAATTGGTGATGCATATCAAGCTGCTAATATAATGGATGCCATCTGGAGTGCTAACGAAATTGGCCTTAACTGTTAGATAATAAAAGTTTAGTAATTTCAAATATAACTGGATTGATGATAGATTATTATTTTATATAAATCTATTATCAGTCCATTATTTTTAATTGTATATATCGGAGAATTCCAATTTAATTTTTTCAATACGGTTTTCATCTATTGTATTATCACATGATTTATCATTAGAAGTTTCACTATCTACTAGTTTACATGGAATATGTACAATAAATTCAGTTCCATAACCTTCTTTGCTTTTTACTGATATATCTCCACCATGTAGTTCTACTAATGCCTTTACCAGTGAAAGTCCTATTCCACTCCCTTCATGCTCTCTTGTAAGAGATTTATCAACCTGCATAAAGCGTTCAAATATAAAATTCAATTTTTCTTTAGGAATGCCTTTTCCAGTATCTTTTACCTTTATACAAATATTTTCAACGCCATCTTCCACATTAACCATAATATTGCCTCCACAAGGAGTAAACTTTATTGCATTTGATAATAAATTCAAAATAATTCGTTCTATTTTTCCTGGATCACAAGCAATAATTTTTTCCTCCACATCTGTATCAAATACTACAGATAAGCCTTTGTTTTCTATATAATCAGCTACAGAAAGAGTTATATCCTCTATGAGACTTACTATATTATTATTAGTTTCATTTATGGAAAAATATCCAGAATCTATCTTTGTTATATCAATCAAATTATTAACCAACCTCAAAAGGCGATAACAATTTTGCTTCATTATATTCGTATATTTATATTTGTCTATAGAAGCATCCTTCCAAATACAATCTTTTAGTTTGATATTATGCACCTGTATAGCAGAAAAAATAACATTAATTGGAGTTCTTAATTCATGAGAAATGTTAGCAAAAAAATCCGTTCTAATTCTATCATACTCTTTAATCTCATTTAATTTAACCTTTTCTTCTTCAATACGCTTTTTTAATTCATCAATACGCTTTTTTTCAGTTATGTCCATAGCCACTTTAACTAGCATATTACGTCCATCATCTAATCTTCCAATACATGCTGAATAAAAGTTCCAAATTCTTATACCTTCATTTTTCGTTTTCACAGAATATTCCCCGTTATTTTGCTTTTCATCCAAACTAAATGTACTAAATTCAACATTTTGTAAATTCTCTTTAAATATATCAGATACCTTCGCCCACTCAGATGTTGTTGGAATATCTTTAATCGTATATCCTGTGATATCAGCCCATGCACTATTGACCTTTATCACTTCACCATCATCAGCATATAACATTATAGGTACTGGTGCTTCCTGTACAGAATAGCGGAATTTTTTCTCACTTTCCCTCAGAGCTTCTTCAGTTTTTGTACGTTCAGTAATTTCTTTATCTAATACAACATTAAATTCCCTAAGTTCTTGAGTTATTTCTTCCAGCTGCTTATTTCTTTCCTCAACCTGTTTTTGCATATCATTATTCATTTTCATCAATTTTTCCATTTTAAGACTCATAAATCGTAATTGTAGATGAGTTTTAATACGAGCTAAAACTTCTTTACAATTAAATGGCATAGTTATATAATCCACAGCTTTAGAAGTAAATACCTTATTCTTGTCAATAGTTTCATTTTCACTGATAATAAAAATAATTGGAATTTCCCTTAGATTCTCATAATCTTTTAAAATTTCACAAGCTTTATATCCATCCATATTGCATATATTAGTTTTAAGTAAGATTATATCAGGTGGATTTTCCAATGCAGATTTCAGCCCTGCTTCATAACTTAGAGAACTTCTTACCTTATATCCATTTGGTTTAAGGATACTAATCAACGTTTCCGTATTATAATAAGAATCATCAGTAATAAGTACACTATCCATGATTTATTTCCCCATTTCACAAGATTTTATTCAAGATTTCATCTATACTTTCTTTTAATAATTATGTAAATATTTTCTTTTATATGTTTGTTTTTGATCTAAAGGCCAGCATAGTAGCTGTTTGACTTACATGACCTATAAATTCTTCACCATAACAAGAAAAACCAATGGTAGGAATATCACTAAACAGTTCGCCATATTCTTTTTCAAGATTTTTTTTCTCCAATTGAAGTGTACGCTCTATACAATTAAAATTTATAATTCCATCAATTTTTCCAAATTCATCAACTTCATCTTTAATTGCTTTTTTAGTATCCTCAATAATATTGGTAGATTGAAGCAATCTAACTTCCATCCCCTTTAGTATATTGCAATAAAATAGTATGCTTGTACCCTTTACTTGCTGTGGGCTCCTTACAAATATATTATTTTTTCCTATTAATAAACCTACAGGATTGGTCATAAAATGTCTTTTTGCATCTTCAATTGAGTCTGCTCCTACAGCATCTGCATATGCCAAAATAGCTGGTCTGTTATTAAATTCAATAACTTCTCTATTTTCTTCATTTACCTCATTTGCAGTCAATACAGTATCTAAGCACTTAAAACTTTGAGTCTTAATAATGCTGAATTCAGTATTATCATTTATCTTAAGCATTATAAGAACTGCTGAATCAGTATATGCTTTTCCATTTGCACAAACATATGTCTTTAAAAATCTACAATCATCTCCAGCAGAGCCGCCAACAAAGAAAACATTAGTTCTATTGCCAATTAAGTCCATAATTTTTTCTTCTTTCTTGCTCACACCATCTATTAGAATTATACCTACAAATTTTGTTGTATTCATCATATATGAACTCTCGTTAAAGTATTCTTCAAAAGAAGTAAATGCTGCCTCCACGTTTAAATTTTTTTTCATATTTTCAATTACTTCCACTTTTACATCAGAAACAATATTTGAATTTAAGGCCATTGCTACAACAGAGTTTTTTAATAATTTACCACTTACTATTTCACCAGAAGTAGAACATCCAACTACTATACAATCCTTAAAAGCTTCTTTCATTAAATTACTAAGGTTATATTGGTCAAAATTAGAAGAAGCAAAATATATTATTATCTTAGCGTTATAAACATTTAACTTACTTTTAATATCTGCTGCAACTTCTTTTTCTGAAAATTCAGTTGAAAATGCATATTTTATATTGATTCCATCATATTTTGAATTTTTTGAATCCATTTGTTTAGAAATTTTAAAAAGTTTTTCTATAATTACAGGGTCATCCTCAGAGTAACTATCAAATTTATTTGGATTAATACCTTTTAAAATAAATTTAGCTTTAGTCATTTCTGCAATAGCCGGATTGCCCTTAGACCTACGTTTAATAATATCATCGATAATTTTTTTTATTTTGCCAGCCAAGAATACCCACCCCTTTACACATTTACAAAGCTTAATACTGGATTTAAAATTAATTTGGCTTATATCTAATTATCTCAATCGAGTGAGTCCTTTTTTATATGCTATATGGAAATTTTAATATTTAATTCTATATATTTAAAAGGCTTACTTATAAATTCAATTTATACTTAAATATAAAATTATTATACCATAAGTTTCCTATAATTTACTTAATTTTCATTAAATTTATTTATTTACTTTATATTTTTGTTAATATACGAAAAGTACTTAAGGATTCCTCCACTAAGTACTTTTTATTTATTAATGTCCTCTTTTCTTCTGTTTTTTCTTTTCCTGTCTTTTTTGATATTCCAATTTTTCTATTTCTTCCCGTTTTTCTTTATATATTACCCTTCTTTCAATCTTTCTATTTTCATAATCAAGTTTCATTGCTTGCTGAGATTTTGTACCAATTCCTTTTTTCTGTAGCGTTCTTCGAATTTTTCTCTGCATTTTCTTAGGGTTTAATTTCAATTCAAGCTTTTCATCAACCAATAATGGTTTACTGAATTCAAGTTTATAATAATTTTTTAAAACGAACTCATATATTTCATAATCCTTGGGTTCTTTCCCAAAAACCACTTTGCATATTTCAAGCTTGCCATTACAAATTTTTTCGAAAACTCCCTTCCAAAATGGATCTTCAAAAAAAACCGTCAATTTAATCATTTTTCTCCTCCTGTTTATACACAAAGCTTATATAGAGAATGGACAACCCCAGGAGGGTAGGTTACTTACGTATAAAACGCATCCGGACTACCAACCGAATAGTGTTTTTATCTCAAAGCTTATTTATTTTACTATTATTATATCATTAGTATTAGCAATTTTTACTGCTTTTTAATTTAATGATAATAATTGTTGCCTTTAAAACTTAAATTTTATCTTTCTATTTATTAATTTGAATGTTTTAAAACAACACCGTGATGTTTTCTTATAAATCTTCATCATATATTTCTCAGGTATTGCTATAGTTAAAGGTAAGAATTAACACCCTCTATGTTTTTTACTTTTTTATCAAGTAATTGCAACAAAAATTTTATTAATTTCTTTGGTTGTTTCCCTAAAATATAATAAATAATTCTATCTGGAGGTCCATCTTCTATTTTGCAAACTTCAATGTCAACTGTCTTTGCAATTTTTAATGCTACTGATACAGGTACTACTGCCCAGTTTTTCTCAATATCTAAAAAATATTCCATCATGGACATTTGATCAAGTGTTACTCTCGGTTTTGCAAAAGTATTAAACCAATAATCATGCCATATATCAAATTGTGGACTCCAGGGTATCTTGATTTCATGAGCTACATCCAGTCTGGATGGATGTATTTTAGCTGAAATTGACACATTCTTTCCCGCAACAAAAACCATGGGTTCACGAAATGCAGGAATTGTTTCAACATTTTTGGAATACATGGCATCGGAAATAAAAGCAATATCTGCCAGCCCACTTTCAATGAAGCTATATGCTTCATAAGAATGATGATTTTGGATAGATAGACTTAAATCCTGGCTTTTATTTAAAAATTTTTGAAATACTTCTGGGAAAATATAAGTGAGCAGGCTTCCTATAGCAGATATGTTCAGATTCAGATTACCATCCAGTTTTGAAATCCTACCTGTCTCGCCCCACAGCATTTTCCATTTATGTGCAACGGCAACAAAAGCTTTTCCTTTC
The DNA here is from genome assembly GCF_017874415.1 of Clostridium algifaecis. Taxonomy (GTDB): domain Bacteria; phylum Bacillota; class Clostridia; order Clostridiales; family Clostridiaceae; genus Clostridium_B; species Clostridium_B algifaecis. The sequence goes on along the minus strand of NZ_JAGGLM010000002.1, from coordinate 148,190 downwards.
TCTGTAAGTTTTATTGATCGGATTCCCTTTCCACGTTCCATAAGACTGTATCCAAGTTCTTTTTCAAGTGCTGCAATCCGTCTACTTAATGCAGGCTGTGTAACATATAGTTGTTCAGCTGCAGCAGTAATACTTCCAATCTTTACAACCATAAGAAATGCATCTATTTCCAAAATCGTCATATATTCATCTCCTATAAATATGCATTATAGTTTATATATTAGATGAATTAAAAGCATTTTACAAGTATTTTTATGTGAGATAAAATAGCACTATATTAAAATATAATTTAAAGAGGAAGATTTTTATGAAAGTATACTTAAGTGAAAATATCGCAAAATCTGCCTACAACAGATTAGCTGAAAGAGCAGAAATTGTTACGAATTTTAAACATCCTGAGAAATTGGATGCAATAATGGTAAGACGTGTACATGTTACAAGAGAAATCATTGAAAAAGCAGTAAATCTAAAAGTAATTTCCATGCACGGTATTGGTCGTGATACCATCGACGTTGAAGCTGCAAGAGAACATGGAATACCAGTACCAAATGTGCCAAATCAAAGTATGGAATCTGTTGCAGAACTGGCTGTTGCACAGATAATGATTCTAAGCCGAAACATAAAAAAAGCAAATATTGGAATATGTCAAAATCGCTATAATTCTCATGGCCCAATAGAGCTAATTGGAAATGATATATATGGGAAAACATTGGGAATGGTTGGCATTGGAAAAATATCTTTGCGTATTGCTGAAATGATGGGTGCTGCATTCCATGTAAATTTAACAGGTTATGATCCATTTGTATCAAAGGATGAAGCATCTTCTCTTGGAATTAAAAAAATTAATACCATTCAGAAATTATTTTCAAATTCAGATTATGTAAATATCAGTGTTCCACTGACGGATTCAACTAAAAATTTAATTGGTAAAAATGCATTAGATGCAGCAAACCCTAACCTTATACTGGTTAATACCTCAAGAGGCGGAATTGTAGATGAAAAAGCTCTATATGATGCTTTAATCAATGGTAAAATAAAGGCTGCTGCTTCAGATGTTTTCTTATCTGAACCACCGAAAAAAGACAACCCCCTCGTATTACTTGAAAATTTTGTTGCTACACCACATATAGGTGGCAATACTAAAGAATGCCTGGAACGAGTTGGCAACACTGCCGTAGATAATCTTTTTACTGTAATTGATGCAGAAAAATAAGTTGTAAGGAGCTTTACTATAATGAAATTATTTTTACAGATGTTGAATTTACAACTTTCCATGTTGATTTTGATTATTATTGGAATTATTTCAAGAAGGCATAGAGTCATAAATGTAAGTGCTCAAAAAGGTCTATCCAATTTATTAATTTATTTGATATTGCCATGTAATATAATTGTTTCATTTCAAGGAAAACTAACACCTGATTTAATTAAAAATTCACTTACAGCTTTTTGTATTTCCATCGTTGTTCAGATTATTTCTATATTTTTAGGAAAGTTACTTTTTAGACGTTTTTCAGACAAGATGCAGCCTGTTATGAATTATGGACTTATATGTTCCAATTCCAGTTTTATTGGATTACCTGTTGTAAATAATATTTTTAATTCTACTGGTGTACTTTATGCCTCCATTTTTCAAATACCTATCAGAATTACAATGTGGACATCTGGATTAACTCAATTTACAGGTAGAAAAGTGGACGAAAATGGCAAAGAACAACTTGCTTTTACAAAACAGACAATTAAAAATTTAATTTTTCACCCGTGTATTATTGCGGTATTTCTGGGCCTTCTCATTATGGCTTTTAGTATAAAACTACCTGATTCTATAAATCGCAGTATTACTTTCATGAGTCAGTGCACAATTCCAATATCAATGATAATAATAGGTTGTATTTTATCAGCATGTAAAATAAGTCAGATTTTTGACAAAGCAACATTTTATTTTACATTTATTCGCTTGATTGCTTTTCCTTTACTTGTTTTTGTTTTATTAAAATTATTAAAGATAGACCCTCTTATTATAGGAATCTCAACTTTATTGACTGGAATGCCCGCAGGTACTACAACTGCAATACTTGCTGATAAATATGAATGTGATGCTGCTTTTGCTTCAGCCATTATATTTATATCCACTATATTTTCCATTGTTACCGTACCAATTTTATGTGCATTATTTTAATAATAAATTATTATAGAAAAGAGGTATATTATATGTCAAACAAAAAAGAATATTATAAAAAACTCGCAAATACAATTATCAACAATCTTTCACATAGAGGGATGGAAGGTTTTTGGACCAGTACAAAAGAAGAAGCTTTAGAAAAAGCCATATCATTTTTATCTCATAAAGATAAAATAGCTTGGGGAGATTCTCAGACTTTAAGAGAAATTGGTTTTTTTGATGCAGTAAAGTCGGATAAATATTCATACACTGATGTAGAAGATTTATTTAATGAAAAACTATTAGATAAAGGAGATGAAACCTATAGTAAAATAGTAACAAGTGACTACTATTTTTTAAGTTCTAATGCTATCACAATAAATGGTGAACTTGTAAATATTGATGGTAGTGGTAACCGTTTAGCTGCAATGATGTACGGACCCAAACATGTCGTTGTAGTTGTAGGAATGAACAAAGTATGCTCTGATATAGAAAGTGCTTATAAGAGAATTAAGTTAATAGCGTGTCCACAAAATACCATCAGATTTAATTACAAAACTCCGTGCTCTATTACGGGAAAATGTGCTGACTGTGTAGGAACTAACTGTATATGTACATATACAGTTATTACGCGTATTGGAAGGTTTCCAGGGCGAATCAAGGTAATTCTTGTTGGAGAAGAATTGGGATATTAAAATTTTAAGTAAAAATTATTTGTATAGTATACAAATAAATAGTAATATTTATAATCCAAATTAGTCTATTTTATACTAAAAATCCGTGTATATTACAAAAAAAGTGGAATACTAAGCATGAGGTGATTTACATGGAAAGTGTATGGAATTCTGAGGCTAATTTTAGAAGAAGAGAATCCTTAAATAAGGATATACAATGTGATATTATTATAACTAGGAGCTGGAATGGCTGGTCTTCTAACAGCATATATGCTTAATAAGGTCGGAAGAGACGTTGTTGTTATTGATTCCAAAAGTATTGCGGGCGGAGTTACAAAAACACAACTGCAAAGATAACATGCCAACATGACTTAATTTAATAAAAGAATTTGGTGAAGAAGGAGCAAGGCAATATGCTAAGGCTAATGGACTTGCAATACAAAAATATAAGGAAATAATTAATAAAGAAAACATTGATTGTAATTTTGAATACAAAGATGCATATGTGTATTCTTTAGATAATACTCAAAGTCTTGAAAATGAATATAATGCAGCTAAGAAATTAGGAATCGATGCAGAATTAGCAGATAAAGTAAATTTTCCCTTTAAGATTAAAAAAGCGTTAAAGTTTAAAAATCAAGCACAGTTTAATCCACTTAAATTTTTAAGAGCAATTTCAGAAAAATTGACTATTTATGAAAATACAACAGCACTTGATATTACTGAAGAAAATTCTGTAGTTACAAAAGATGGGATAGAAATTAAAGCAAATAAAATAGTAGTAGCAAAACATTATCCATTTTTAAATACTCCAGGCTATTACTTTATGAAAATGCATCAAGAAAGATCTTACGTTATAGCTTTAGAAAATGCTCAAGATGTAAATGGAATGTATATAGGCGTTGATAAAAACTCCTATTCATTTAGAAATTATAAAAATTTATTATTACTTGGAGGCATAGCTCAAAGAACTGGTGAAAACGAAGAAGGTGGAGCTTATAATAAATTAAGAAAAGTAGCCAAAGAGTTTTATCCAAATTCCGTAGAAAAATATCATTGGTCAGCACAAGATTGTATGACTTTAGATAGTATACCTTACATAGGTCATTACTCATCAAAAACTCCTAATATTTATGTTGAGACAGGATTTAAAAAATGGAGAATGACAAGTTCAATGGCAGCTGCAATGATAATAAGTGATATGATTCTTGAAAATGAAAATGAATTTTCAGAAATATTTTCACCTGGAAGATTTAATATATCCACAGCTATCAAAATGCTGCTAATGATCTTATAATAACAGCAAACAACTTTATTGCACAAAGGATTGATATTCCAGACGAAAATCTTGAATATATTCAAAAAGGCCATGGCGAGGATGAATTAACTTGAGATTGTCCTTGCCACGGTTCACGGTATGATTATAAAGGGAATTGGATACAAAGCCCTACAAATAAGTCTCTTCCTACAATATAATTTTATAAATAATTTATAATGTCCACTTTTTATATAAACATATCAGAACTGATACAAATAAATGTGCCTGATTCTTATTTTTCTAGAATTTTGTCGCAATATTAATAAATCAGCATATTATGTATTAAGGAGGAAATCCTTAAATTAAGTAATCCTTATTTCTACTAATTTTTAATTTGATATGACTTTAGATATGTTATCTAAATTATTATAAAAAGGAGGAAATAAATATATGGCAAAGCATAGAAGATTGGGGCACTCAAAAAGTAGCCGTGAATTTATTGATAAAAATGGAAGTGAAGATGTTGAGATACAGGAAATGAAATTTGATGAGACAAATAAAAACAATATGGAGAGTTCTGAATGCCCTGATAAATCAAAAGATGGTTGTTATCATAAGTGTATAACAGTTTGTGGTAAGGAAGGTCCAAAAGGCGATCCTGGCTGCACTGGACCTAAAGGAGATAAAGGAGATCCTGGGTGCACTGGACCTAAAGGAGATAAAGGAGATCCCGGTTGCACTGGACTTAAAGGAGATAAGGGAGATCCCGGTTGCACTGGACCTAAAGGAGATAAAGGAGATCCCGGTTGCACTGGACTTAAAGGAGATAAGGGAGATCCCGGTTGCACTGGAGATAGAGGTCCAAAAGGAGATTCTGGTTGTCCTGGACCTAGAGGACACCATGGAGATACAGGCTGTCCTGGACCTAGAGGTCCAAAAGGAGACCCTGGTTGTCCTGGACCTAGAGGTCCAAAAGGAGACCCTGGATTGGATGAAATGGAATTAAAGAAGATAAAGGAGATTTTGGCCGTCTTAGACCTAAAGAAAATAAAGCAGATTCAGGATGAAATAGAGCTAAAGGAGAACCACCTGGGTCAGTAAGCCACTGTTATTGTGAAGCTAGAGGCCTGGTTATTAGATTTTTATAATAAATATAACTATATTCAATTAATAATATAGGCATTCCTTTTAGGAATGCCTGAATAGTAACAAAAATTTATATCAACAACATTGATTACATTAATCTAATCTCAAAATCTTATAATGCTGATACTAAAAAAGTATACTTCATTTATTGAGTTATCCTTCTAAAGGCATTTTAGGTCCTGCTAAATTCAATTGATAAAAAGCAAGGTCTAGCCATTTACCAAATTTAAATCCTGCTTTTGTTACTGTACCTGAATACTTAAATCCTATTTTCTCATGCATTTTTATACTAATTTCATTTGATGCGTCAATTCCAGCAACAATCGTTGCATATTCTCTTTCATTAGCAATTTTTATTATCTCTTTCATTAATTTTGTTGCAATCCCTTGATTTCTATAATCCTTATGAACATATATGGAATGTTCTATTGTATATTTATATGCTGGCCAGTTCCTAAAAGGTCCAAATGTAGCAAATCCAACAACTGTATTATTTTTTTCAAATACTAACAATGGATATCCATCTCGTTTCTTTTCTTTATACCATTGTTTTTTCTCCTCAAGAGTCTGAATTTTATAAGCATAGATCGCTGTTGTGCTCAATATAGCATCGTTATAAATTTCTAAAATGCCCTTTAAATCTTTTTCACTTGCTTCTCTTATCATTTTTTACTCCTTTTACAATTACAATAAATTTGTTTTTCTATATATTATATTAAAAACTACTAATACAAACAGTAAAATTGATTTTATTAATCACCAGCTATAGAATAACGTTATAGCAAAGCACTTTATATGACTTAACCTAGGTGTCAGCAAATCTGATGAATTATTTTTTAGTATTAACTATTTCCTCGCTTTGCCGGAAATGTGCTCAATATTAATTTTTATTACTTTAGTTGCTTTACTTGCATTTTTAATATATTCCTTTCCTTTTTCAATATAATCTGTCGAATATTTATTTAATATTTCTAAAAGAACTGTATTTTTTTCATCATCAAAAACTTCAACCACAGTTCCAAATACAATTACACTTTTTATTTATATGATATATCATATTATTCAATTTTCAAAGAACATTTTTTTCTGGCTAATTCACAACATAAGAAAGTTATGTAAGAGATTGCTTTCCTAATATATTCAACAAATTGGAATTTGTAAATTACGTGCATTTTCATAATGAAAATATGGACTTAATATCTCTACATAACTTTTTAGAAACAGTATTAATAATTAATTCTTCCATCGCCGAAATGCTTGCAATAAAGCAAACTAAAATAGTTGTTGTGTATAATCCTAATCCAATATACATAAATGGGAAGCAAAACAAAACTATCCCCGTTAACTTATTAGCATAAGTGTGTAAAAATGTAAGCTGTTTATAACGTATAAAGCCAACACTCAACGATGTCAAGCGAATAATTAAAATAATGATTACCCAATGCGTACCAAATAAAGGGAATTTAAAATTAAGCATAAATATGAACACCAAAACTATAACCATAAAAAAGTCTGCAATACTATCAAGAATCTGCCCATTTTTACTTGCTAAATTCATCTTTCGTGCAATCATTCCATCTAAAATATCACTGATACCACATATAGAATATATGATAAAGAATGGTTCCGAAAATGGTTTTATAAACACCAAAACCGTTGTTCCTAATATTCTTGTTATTGTAATTAAGTTTGCAATATTCCTCATTTGTACCACCATCACTCTAATATAAATTTAGTACATTTTTATTGACTTAGATCCAAAATTGTTAAATTAAACATGAAAGTTGTAAATATCATTTATAAAAAACTATTAGCTGTATTATTGACATAATAAAAGGTATAGTAATTATAGATAAAACTGTAGTTAAAAAAGCACATTTTGAAGCATTGATTTTATCCCCATTATATTTCTCGGCAAATACCCCTATTAAACTTGCAGTTGGCATTGCTACTAAAATTGCGCATATATACAGAAGAGTTTTATTACTGCCTAAACTCTTTAATATAAAAGAAACTAGAAGTGGAGCGACTATAAGTTTTACAAAATTTAAATAGTAAATATCAATACCCTTAAACACATCTTTTAATTTAACATCTGCAAGCATAACTCCTATTATAAACATTGAAATTGGAGTTGTCATATTTCCTATACTTTCTATAGTTTTAAGTAATGGTGATGGGAGTTTTATAGAGAAAATAAATATTATGATACCTAAAGCAGTACACATAAGAGGCATGTTTATAAGATTTTTCTTTATACTTTTTATGTCACTTTTACCTGTAAAAAGTATAACTCCATAAGAAAACATAAAAATATTAAAAGGAATTGTAAAAATTGCCGTATAAAATACTCCTATATTTCCAAACATACCTTGGACTAAAGGAAATCCTACAAAACCACAATTTGAAAATACTGTTGCAAATTTAAATACACTTTTCTTAGAATTTTCAAATTTAAAATATAATAATTTACTTAAAATTATTAAAAAAATATGTATTCCAACAGAATATAAAAATATTGTAATGCCTTCTTTTAACATATCCATTGAAAACTTAAAATTAAAAGAATATAGAATCATAAAGGGTAATGTTACATTCATCAATATATTTGAAAGCCCCTTATTAACTTCATCTGTAACTATTTTTGTTTTTCTTAAAACAACCCCTACCATAATCATGAGTGTTAATATAACGATCTGATTTATAATAGTAATATTCAAAATATTACCTCCTTTTATTAAATTCCTTATTTAAATTTATAATATTGACATTAATTACTAATATGTTATAATGCATGCAGGTATATTATAGTATATAGTGTACATCTTATACATTATAATATATATTGCACAAAATGTACATTATAGTATTTAATGAAAAGGAGAATTTTTATGGAAGATTTAAATTCATTAATTGCCACTAATTTTAAAAAAATTCGTGAAGATAGAAAATTAAGTCTTGACAAAGTATCAGAATTGACAGGAATAAGCAAAAGCTTGCTTGGACAAATTGAAAGAGGAAAATCAAATCCTACAGTTACAACAGTAAGTAAAATTGCATACGGGTTAAAAATTCAAGTTGCTAAACTTATTACAACACAAAAGGCAAATACTACTGTTATGCATAAAGTTAATATTAAACCTCTTACAGAAGATGATGGTAAATATAAGCTTTATCCTTTTTTTCCATATGAAGACGGTAGATGTTTTGAACTTTACACATTAGAAATTGAAAAAGGTGGTTACTTAAAAGCTGATCCTCATATAGATAATACTGAAGAGTTTTTAACTATATTCCGAGGTGAAATTACAATAAAAGTAAACGACGAAAAGTATATAATAAAAGATGGCGATTCTATTAGATTTAAAGCTGACAAACCACATAGTTATCGTAATACAGGCTGTACTCTTGCTGAAATAGATCTAATAGTTTATCGTCATGCATAATGATCAGTAACTACACAGTAATTTACCATTGCACATCAAACAATATAGTAAATGTATATGATTATGAAATCACATCCAATTGAGATAACAAAAACATTTAAATAATTATATTTTATTAAGAATAGGTGGGTTCTATTAAATGACAGATAATTTTGAAAGGAATATAGATTTAAAACTAATTTTATCAATTATTGCAACAGGACTTATGTCCTTTACTGGAGTTGTCATTGAAACGTCAATGAATAATTCATTTGTCTATTTTTAAATTTAAGCCATTCACTTTTAGTGTTTTCGTCATAAGCCTGATTCAATTTATATGTTTAGGTTTTGGTTTTTTAATTCCAAATTATTCTCAATTGGTATCAGGTAAAAGTCCGCTTATTGCAGGCTGCTTGTTACTACCCGGTTGCTTAATCGGGGCTTTTCTAGCACCTGTAAGCGGACGTATATTAAATATCCTAGGTGCTAAGAAACCTATTCTCTTTGGAAATACTTGTATAATTGTTGCTGCATTTTCTTATAGTATACTGGCAATTTTAGCATTGATTTGTTCTCTTTATGTGTTCCATTATTCTAATCATCAATTTAACAATATAACACCAGAAGAATCCATTGAAGCTTAAGATATAAGACACCAAATGATCTTTATATTCATTAGTTCATTTGTTTAAGTGAGCTCTTTAAATCATCCTCTGGTGTACTTATAGGTCTTATGTTAAATGTGTCTACTAGATATTGCAATACATTTGGAGATATAAAAGCTGGCAGACTTGGTCCTAAGTATATTCCTTTTATTCCAAGTGATAAGAGTGCTAATAAATCAGCAACAGCCTTCTGTTCATACCAAGAAAGTACAATAGTAAGTGGTAATGAATTAACATCTGTTTCAAATGCATCTGCCAGTGCCGTAGCTATTCTAACTGCTGAATAGGCATCATTACATTGTCCTACGTCTAATAACCTTGGCAATCCAGCTACTGTTCCAAAATCTAATTTGTTAAATCTGTACTTACCACAAGCTAAAGTAAGAATTATACAATCTTGTGGAACCATTTTAGCAAAATCAGTGTAGTAGCTTCTTCCTGGTCTTGCACCATCACAACCTCCTATCAAGAAGAAATGTCTTATCTTTCCTTCTTTAACCGCCTTTACTATAGCTTCAGCATGTGATAACGTTGCATTATGTCCAAAGCCAACTAGTATTTCTTTTTCTTCTTCATCTTCTTTAAAGCCGCCTAATTCTAATGCTTTATTTATTATTTCACTGAAATCCTTAGTTCCATCTTCTAAAGTATCTATATGTTTTACTCCGTCCCAACCTACAACACTTGTTGAAAATATTCTATCTTTATATGTTTCTCTTGGTCTCATTAAACAGTTAGTAGTCATTAAAATACATCCTGGAATTCCATCAAATTCTTTTTGTTGATTTTGCCATGCAGAACCAAAGTTACCTACTAAATGTTTGTATTTTTTTAATTCTGGATATCCATGCGACGGCAACATTTCTCCATGAGTATAAATATTAATTCCTTTACCTTCTGTTTGCTGAAGAAGCATTTCTAAATCCTTCAAATCATGACCAGATACTATAATAAATGGACCTTTTTTAATATTAACATTTACCTTATGAGGTGAAGGATTTTTATAAGTAGTAGTATTAGCTTCATCTAAAGTTTGCATTACCTGTACAGCCATATCCCCTACTCTCATAGTCATACGTATCATATCTTCAAGAGTTAATTTGTCATCTGTGGTAGCCTCAAGTCCTAAGAAATAAATATTATCTACTTGTTCATTATTATATCCAAGAAACCGTGCCTGATGACCATAAGCACTTATGCCTTTTAATCCATATAATATAGTTGATCTTAGAGAACGAATATCAGCGTCAAGCTTTTGATCATACATAATACCTGCTTTTACTGAATCCTTTAGCATAGTTTCTTTAGTATCGCTTAGATTATATGTAGCTGCTTCTGTATATTCTCCTTCAGGTGCCTGGTCCCTTAAAATTTCTTTTATTTTTTGTGATTCCTTTAATAATCTTACATGAACCTGAGCATCAAAATTTACATTTGTTAATGTTGTAAACAGAGCATTTTCTACAAATTTTACTATTTCTTTATCAATGATTTTTCCTTTTTCAATAAGAGGCTTTGCATAGCAAGAGATTCCTTTTAGCTGATATATTAATAAATCTTGTAAGTTTGCAATTTCAGGCGTCTTTCCACAAACCCCACTTTTTGTGCAGCCTTTGCCCCCAGCTGTTTGTTCACATTGGTAACAAAACATTGAATTTTCCATTTATATCTCTCCTCCATAATAAAAATATAATAAAAACAACTTTTATTATTGTATTAGTGTTTCCACTCTCTACGTAAATTATAAATATATTTTTATCAATTGTTAGAATTGCAGATGTTCATTCATATTTTCAAGGAAATTAATGTTAAAAAATAATGATATTAAATATAATGTTCGGTATATTCCACTTGGAATGGCATTTGGGATATCTTCAGAGGGCTTCATCAACAGTTCTTGTTTTTGTAAATTTTCTTAACTGTCTATTGAAGCCCTATAATGCATTTAATGTAGATTTACTTAATTACTAAATTATAACTTAAATTTGTGTACCATTTCGTTAAGCTTTTGTGCAAGTTCTGACTGACTTTGTGCAGTTAAGGCTACTTGTCCTATTGCTTTTGTTGTTTCATCTACGCTTGTTTTTATTATTTCTGCGTGTTCTGAAGATTTCTGTGAAACTCCAGACATATTCTGTACTGCTTCGCTTACTTGAGCAATTGTGGCAGTAAGTTCTTCTGACATTGATGCTATTTCTTGTGACATACTGCTTACAAAGTCTGAATCACTATAGTATTGATTTCCCATATTTCCAAAGTCCTCAAACTGTTGGTGTACATTTTCATTTATAAACTTTAATACATCATTACCATTTTCAGAAAGGTTTTTAAAAGCATTATTTACTTTATCAATGGTGTCCTGTATACCTGTAACTGCCTGAGCAGATTGTTCTGCTAGCTTTCGTACTTCTTCTGCAACTACTGCAAATCCTTTTCCATGTTCACCTGCTCTTGCAGCTTCTATCGCTGCATTAAGGGCAAGAAGATTTGTCTGATCAGCTATACTTGCAATGGTGTTTGCCATTACGCCTATATCTTTTACTACTTTTCCATCCTCAATAGCTTTTAACATTTTTTCTCTTTTGTCCTTATATAAATTTTGTGTTTTATCTATAGCAACTTTCCCATTATTTTGTACATCTGTGGCTCTTTCTTTAGATTTATTTGCATTATTGCTTCCTTCCATAGCTTTTCCGGATAGTTCATTAATACTGGAATCTACTTCTTCTATAGACGCAGTTATTTCTTCGGATGATGCACTTGTTTCCATAATTCCAGATGTTATGTTTGTTACTGAACTGTCTATTTGTTGAACTTTTGCTGTAAGTTCTTCAGAAGTTGCAGAAAGTTCTTCACTTGATGCACTCATATCCTGTGAATTTTCAGTAATTAACTTAACTAAATTATTTACGTTTTTTAGTGATGCATTTAAAGCATTTCCTGTTCGTCCAAATTCATCTTTTCTTGTTAAAGTTATTGGTAATGAAAAATCAAATTTTTCAAGTCTTTCTGCTAAAGATTGTATTTTCAATAATGGATCAATTATATCTTTTGATATAATTAATCCAAGTCCAATTGCAATTAATAACCCTACTATTATTAATATTATCATAATCCTATGTGAACCCATATATATTGAATGATTATCTATATTAAATGTTTTTGCACTATCAAGATTTAAATTAATTAGTTTATCAAGACTTTGAAATGTTGCATCTCTTACAGCAGGTATTTTCTGATATTGATTAACTGCTTCATTAAAGTTTCCAGCATCACCAAATTTAATAACATTATCTCTTAAAGTTCTGTATTGCTCAAGCTGATTTTTGAATGTTGACCATATTTGTTTTTCTGTATCTGTCATAGTTATTTTTTCATAATCTATGATATATTTATTACTTTCATCTTTGTTTACTTGAATATCTTTTTCTAAGTCAGCTTTTTTAGAATTATCCCTTACATAAGCCAACTGTAGCAGATCACTTTTAGCTTCTGTTAAATTTTGTCTCATATCTGTCAACTCATAAATAATCTGTAATTTATTGCTGTACATTTCTTCAGAATTTGTATCTACAGTTTTTAATGACAGTATACCAATAGCACCAACTATACCAATTAATATAGCCACAATAATAAAAGATACAATTAATTTTATCCTAACTTTTATGTTTTTTAAAAAACCCATTATAATTTCCCCCTCATATATTTTAAAAAGCAATTAATTTTTTGTTTTTAAAACTCCATAAGCCTTTCTTGTATTCCTTCAACACTTAACTAATTTTCAAAATTTCGCCTTGACTTTTTAATAAGTTTTCAATTTCGTTTTCTGGAAGAGGTTTACTAAAATAATAACCTTGAATTATATTGCATCCCAATCCAGTAAGTAAATCCATTTGTTCTTTTGTTTCTACACCTTCAGTAATTATTTTATATTTTAAAGATTTTGATAAATGCACTATACTGTTAATTACAGCTTTATTTTTATCACTTTTAATATTATCAATAAATGATTTATCTATTTTCAATGTGTTAACTGGCAAAGTAATTAAATAGTTTAGAGAAGAATATCCCGTTCCAAAGTCATCTAGTGCAATATTTACACCACTAATGAACATCTGATCTTTATTTATATTCCATTCCCAAACTCCAACATTATCCATACTAAATACACGTTTATATATCCTGTCAGTTTCTATTTTCTTTAAATTATATTTGTTTTTTCTATACACGTTACCCTCCCTTTTTGCATTAAAAAATAATAATTTCTATCTTACTATTTTGTTTTTCAAATAAACCATTAAACACCTACCTCATATCTTTTATAAATGTATCTTACCAATATGTCTTAATTAGTTTTTATCCCATCTAACAGTAATTTTGTATTGCTTGATTTTACATCCTCTTACTTACTTATTTATATAATATAAGAATTTTAAATTGTTATTTTGACTTTACATAAAGATAATTATATAGTTGTTAAGACAAAATAAATATTTTGTACAGTTAAATAGGAATATATTCATAAATAATTCCATTTAATATACAAATTTTTATAATATATAGGAGAATAATATATATAAAATTTTTCATTACGACTTTATATTACAATTTATTATGCAGTATTTTCATATTATGCTATTTGTAGTATACTAAAATTGTACAAAATATTTATTTTGTACAATTTTTTATTTAGGGAGATTAACTATGGGAAAAAACGATGAAAATAGAATTAAATATTTAACTCAATCCGAAACGAAAAATCTTTTTAATGCAATAAAGAAATCTTATACTTCTCATTCTCTTAGAGATCTGGCGATTTTTAGAATTGCTTATAGATGTGGTTTAAGAGTTTCAGAAATTCCTTTAATAAAACTTCAAGATTATAATATTTCAAAAGGTGAACTATATTGTAAAAGACTTAAAGGAAGCAATAACAATACTTTAAGATTGGATTATAAAACAAAAACAGTTTTAGACAAATACATAGCTCAAAATAATATAACTTCAACTTCAGAAATATTATTTAAAAGCCAAAAGAATGCCCCTATTTCTAGACAAACCTTAAATTATTTAATGAAAAAATATTGTTCACTTGCAGGTATCGAAGATGAATCAAAACATCATTTTCATACTATTAAACATACAACTGCCGTTCATCTTGCAGAATCGGATATGGATATAAAAGAACTCCAATGGTGGTTAGGACATAAAGATGTCTCAAATACAGAAATATATTTTCAGTTTACAACCAAACAGCAGGAAAAAATGTATCAAAAGTTAGATGAAAAAAGCGAAATGGTATAAATATTATTACTTTGAGTTTTAATTATACTTTTTATAATATAGACCATACTATGAATGTACTTACAAAAGTTTAAGGAGGCCTAAAATAATATGATAGTTATATACCATGATGTGGGAGGAGCCCATTCCACAGCAGTTGCAGCTAATATACACATTAACAAGTTGCCGATTAATAAAATACCTAGTAAATCTGAACTACTTAACTTGCCAACTTTTGATAAAATTGAAAAAAATCAAATTGGAAGATTAATATATATTGGTAAAGATGAATTTAATGCTAGAGTATATACTTTAGATGCGAAATCTCTGTTTTTTTATTAAAGTCCTTGATTTTAAACACTTTATAGTATACAATAAGGCATGTAAAACTACATAAGACAGTTCGTAACCATCCTGTCTATATAAACAAAACTATGGATTAACTATAGATTATATAGTTTGCTAATTATAAGGGTGGAGGTTTCTCTGCCCTTTTTTATATGCTTCTATATTAAAACTTAATTAGAAATAAAGTGAGGTCATAATGAAAAATAAAACTGTAGGAATAACTACTACTATCCCCTGCGAAGTTTTAATTGCTGCCGGATATAATGTAGTTGATTTAAATAATATTTTTGTAACTTCAGAAAATTATAAAAAGTTTATTGACATAGCAGAAACAGAAGGATTTCCCAAAAGCTGCTGTGCATGGCAAAAGGGGATTTTTGGAGCATGTATTGATAAAAATTTCAAAGAAATTGTAGGTGTTACTGAAGGTGATTGTTCCAATACTAAAGCTTTGGAAGAAGTTCTGGATATGAAGGGTATTAAAATATATCCTTTTAGTTTCCCTCAGAGTCATAACATTCAAGATATAAAGTTATCCATTGATAATTTTATGAATACTTTTAATGTCTCTTTTGATAAAGTTGAAAAAGTTAGACAAAGAATAAACAAAATAAGATGTCTTGTAAAGTATTTAGATGAGCTTACTTATAAAGAAAACAAGGTTTCTGGCTTTGAAAACCATCTGTACCAGGTAAGTTCAAGTGATTTTAATGGTGACATTTATAAATTTGAAAGTGATATTAAAAATAAAATTGAAGAAGTAAAAAAGAGAGAGCCTTTTACCCAACAATTAAGGCTTGGTTTTATAGGTGTGCCTCCAATGCCCTGTGATATATATGACTATGTTGAAAAATTTAATGCCCGTTTCGTTTATAATGAAGTTCAAAGAGAATTTGCATTTCCAAGAGCTTTACAGGCAAAAAACATTTATGAGCAGTACTATGACTATACTTACCCATATGACATAAAATTTAGGCTTAAGGAAATAAAAAAGCAGATTAAAGAAAGAAAAATAGATGCTTTGATTCATTACACTCAAGCATTCTGTCATAGACAAATTGAGGATATAGTTATAAAAAATGAATTAAATATACCTGTATTAAATATAGAGGGCGATAGGTTGAACTTTTTAGATGCCCGAACAAAAATAAGATTGGAAGCATTTCTTGATATGCTGCAGGATCTAATTATCATGAATAAGCAGGTGACATTATGAGAAGACTTGGCATCGATTTAGGCAGTAGAGAAGTAAAAATAGCTTTAATGGAAAATGGGAAAATTGTATTTAAAAATAAAATAAGCACAATGAGTTTTTATAGAGATTTCTGTAGTTATGATGGCAAAATGATAGTAAACCTTAAAAAATTAAACATTAAAAATATAGATTCATCAGTTTCAACAGGATATGGTAGAAATAATATAAATCTAAAATTATTTAAACCCATAAATGAAATAAAAGCACATGTTTATGGAGCAATTTTTCAAACAGGTTTAAAAAATTTTATACTTCTTGATATAGGTGGACAAGATATTAAAGTAGTTAAAGTAGAAAAAGGATTAATAGTTGATCTTGAACTTAACGAAAAATGTGCGGCTTCCAGTGGAAGATATCTTGAAAATATGGCAAACATATTGGAGGTTCCTCTAGATAAATTATTCACATTTTATAAAAATCCCGTAGAATTAAATTCTACCTGTGCAGTTTTCTCCGAATCAGAATTGATTGGTAAAATAGCAGAGGGAATTGAAATTGAAAGGCTATGTGCAGGTGTTAATTATTCACTTTACAAAAGAATCAAACCATTTTTAACTAGATTTCACGGGAAAAATCTTATTTTATCAGGTGGAGTTGCTGGAAATGAAGCTATAAACAATTATTTAAAGGATGATTACGAAAAAATAATAGTTTTAAAGGATGCCCAATTTAATGGAGCATTAGGATGTTGTTATTACGCTGAAAGGATGGATTTAAAATGAAAAAAGCAGTAGTTTTATTGTCAGGTGGACTTGACTCCACCACGACTTTGTATTTAGCCAAAAGTCAGGGTTATGAAGTTTATGCTCTGAGCTTTAACTATGGTCAAAGGCATAAAAAAGAAATTGAATGTGCCAGAAATGCAGCAAAAAGTGCAGGCGCAGCTAATTTTATCCTTGTAAATACAAATATGGATGCCTGGGGTGGTTCTGCACTTACAGATAAAAATATAAATGTACCTGAATCAAACACTAACTATGAAAAAATACCTGTTACTTATGTTCCTGCAAGAAATATGATATTTTTATCTTACGCAGCTTCCTATGCAGAGGCAATAGGAGCTCAAGACATATTCATAGGTGTAAGTGAAGTTGATTACTCAGGATATGTGGATTGCAGACATGAATTTATAGATTCTATGGAAAAAGCAATAAATTTAGGAACTGTATGTGCTGTAGAAGATGGAAAGAAAATAAAGATACATGCACCATTTATCAACATGGCAAAATCAGAAGAAATTAAACTTGGTATGAAATTACATGTAGATTATGGCAAAACATGGACATGTTATAAAGGTGGAGAACTTCCTTGCGGAGTTTGTGACAGCTGCAAATTAAGGCTAAAAGCATTCAAAGAAGCCGGATATGTAGACCCATTAAAATATGAAGGAGAAAATAAATGATGGTTAAAAAAAATTTGTCAAATGTAAATAAAATTGCTATTTCCGGTATTGTTATAGCAATGTATGTTATAATAATGTATTTTACACAGAGCTTTGCTTTTATGCAATTTCAGATAAGAATAGCAACAGCCCTATATTCTTTATCCGCTATTTTTCCATTTCTTATTATACCAATGGGAATAAGCAATCTCATTAGTAATACTCTAATGGGCGGACTTGGAATTCCCGATATGGTCGGAGGAGCACTTGTAGGTATGATAACTTCATTTTTAGTATATTTAATAAGTAAATATAAATTAAATGATTGGTTTATCGTTATTCCAATTATCTTAATACCTGGATTTGGAGTACCAATATGGTTATCCTACCTTCTCCATATTAAATACATCATACTTGCCTCTAGTCTATCAATAGGACAGATAATTCCAGCTATTGTAGGCGTGTTATTGGTTAAACAGCTCAGAAAATTCTATTAAAAAATAATACGTTTTAGCTTCTCTCTATATTTACATGGCTTCCACCTACTCCAGCTTCCGCAGGCGTTACTATAAGTTTTACAGGTACTCTGTTTTTAATAGACTCTAAATGGCTTATTATACCTATAGAAAGTCTCTTATTTTGAATTTTTTCTAGAGAATCCATTACAATTTCAAGAAGGTTATCGTCAAGTGTACCAAAACCTTCATCCAGGAAAAATAATTCCAGGGGAGCAGTCCCCTTCAATTGTATCTGAGCTGATAGTGCTAAAGCTAGCGCAAGAGATGTTATAAAAGTTTCTCCACCAGATAAAGTGGATGCATCTCTTTCAGCTCCTCCATTTTTATAGTCCCTAATTATAAATTTTCCATCTTCATCTACTTCCAACCCATAATTTCCACAGGTAATCTCCTTGAGTTTTTTATCTGCTTCTATAGATATATACTTAAGCTGATTTAGAGCTACAAATTCTACAAATTTTTTTCCTTTAAATAATTTTTCAAGATCATCCAAAAGGCTTAATTTATGATCTGATTTTTCCTTCTGTTTTAAAATTTCTTTTAACTCAAGCATTTTTTTACTCATATCCAAAACTTCTTTTTCTAGCTCTATTTTATCCTTTTTAAACTTTTCCAGAGATTCTTTATTATCTTCTGTAGTGCTCTGCATTTTAAGCCATCTTTCTTCACTCAAATATCTATTTCCTATTTTATTGCTCAGATTTTCTATTGCTCCAGTTATTTTGAAAACAGTATTTTTGTAGTCCTCTACTTTAAGCTTTAATTCATAAATATGATTTTTATCCATATAACTTTTTCTGGCTTCATCTATATCCTTAATATTTTCCTCTGACAATGCTTTAATTAATTTTTCTTTGTCTTCTATATATCTTTCCTTTAGGCTGACTAAATTACTCTGTGCTGCTATTATATCCCTATTACATTTATTATATCTGTCTTGTATTTCCTTGCTTTCATTTTCAGCTGTCTCATATTCCTTTTCAATTTTTTCTATATAGCCCGATATTTCTTTTTTAAAATCCTCTAAGTTTTCTCTATTACAAGCTTTACTTTTTATGCTTTGTTTCTTTTCCTCTATATTCTTATTTTTTTCAATTAAAACAGCTTTATTCTTACTCAAATTTTCCCTTAACTCTGACGCCATGCTGTTCAAATTTTCTTTATTTTTTTGTTTTAGTTCTAATTGACATCTTAATTTTTTTAAACTACTTTCAATTGCTGCTTTTTCTCTCTCTTTTTCAATGATTTCCTCATTTTTCTTTATAAAATCTTCAATATCAAGCTCTTCTTTTAATATAAAAAGTTCGTTATTTGTTTTCTCAAATTCAAATTTTATTTTTTCGAAGTCCTGCTTAAGCTTTTTTAACTGCCTGCTTCCTTCTACTTTACTTGTAGTTGCTTTGCTGTATTCAATTTCTAAATCATTCTTATCTTGAGTTAAAGCTTTGATCTTATTTTCCAAATCCGATTTTGTACTATTGAATTTGTTTATATCCAGTTTCAAATTTGCAAATTCATCTTCAATACTCTTTAATGAATTAGTTTTAAAATCATCACCCAACTCATTTAATTTTTGAACATTTTCAGCCTCATCCCTTTTACTGTTTTTAACACTAATTTCTATTCTTATTATTTCATCATTTAGTTTTTTATATTTTTGAGTTTCATCATCTATAATGAGTTTTAATTTTTCTGAATCCACCTGTCTTATAATTTCTATGTTTTCTATATTATGATGAATTGCCCCACACACAGGACATGGTTCTCCATCTACAAGAGAATTTCTTAAAACCTGTGCTAAATGTTCTTTTTGAAGTTTACTTATCTCTTTATTTAAATCCTCTATTTTCTGATTTAAAATCAATTTTTCATTTTTTCTATCTTTAAGTTCACTATTGAAGTTCTCTATCTCTGTTCTATCTTTATTTAAAGCACTGCTATAATCCTTATATTTTTTCCATTTGTCCTTTAATACCGTAAGCTTTTGCTGTAAATCTAAAAGTGAATTTTCATCCCCAGGACACTCATCTATTAATTTACTTAACGAATCTTTTTTGACATCTATAACTCCAGATCTTTCATCTATTTTTTTTGATAATACTTCGCTTTTCTCTTCTGAATTTTCAATACTCGACTTTACTGCTTCCATATTCTTGTCTGCATCATTTTTCTGCTTCATAAGACTTTCAAAGCTATTTGAAAGTAGCATTCCTCTATTAACTTTTTTCTTATATTCTTCTGATATTTTTAAAGCTTCCACTTTTTTATCTTTAACATTTATTTTACTGTTTATCTCATCAATACTTATTTCAATATTTTTAAAATCCTCGTTATTATTTTGGAGGCTTTTTTCTAATGCAGCAGTACTTTTCTCAATAACTTTCTTATCATCAATTAATTTGTTTAATACTAATTCTTCTTTTATTGCCTCCAAAACTTTTTGTTCTTTTATCTTTAATTCAGGTAATTCTCTGTCATTTTTACTTTTTGCATCATTTAATAAATTGTCTAATTTGTCCTTATTTTTATTTATAATCTCTATATTATCATTTAAACTTGAAAGCTCCTTTTCAACAACTTTAATCTTTAAAAGTGTATTCTCATATCCTTCAATATATGGTTTTAGCTTAAGTGAACTTTCTCCTAAAGATACTTTTTTCTGGATTTTTATTATAGAATCTTCATTTTTCTTAAGTTCTTCCTGTTTAAGTAATTGTTCTTTCAGGTCATTTTGAAGATTCCTTAATTCTCTACATTTATTAAACTCAATTTCTAAATCAGAAAGTTTCTTTTTGCATTTATCATAATTTTCATTTATCTCTTCAAGCGCTTTTTTCTTCTCATCTAAAATTTCTTCACTTATATTTTCATAACCTTTTAGCTCACCTTGAAGTAAATTTGACTTTTCCCTTTCTCTTTTAATTTCTCCTGCTAACTTAAAAGAAAGTTCATCTCCATACTTTCGAAGATTGAAAAGCCTCTCAAGCATGGTTCTCCTGTCTTTTCCCTCGAGCTTTAAAAATTCACTGAACTTTCCCTGAGGTAGGACTACTGTTCTTGTAAAGTCTTCAAGTTTAAGCCCAATTATCTCCTCACACTTTTCAGTTACATTCCTTGAGCCTTCTTCAAGTATATCTTCAGCATCATTTGTAATGTCTGTTATTTTAGCTGATTTACTTCTAACACTTCCAGTTTTATTATCCCTTTTGAATTCCCTTTCTGCCCTATACCTTTTTATCTCTTTTCCAGATATCTGAAACTCAAAACTCACATTCAAAGTTTTGCAGTTAGTATTCATATAATTTGAACTTTTCCTTGCCACTTCTCCATATAGCGATAGAGTAATCCCGTCCAATATAGTGGATTTACCACTTCCCGTAGGTCCAAATATACCAAATAATCCTCTATCAGTTAATTGTTCAAAATCTATCTGCTGTGGCTCTATAAAACTGTTTAGTCCTTTTATCTTAAGTTTAATTGGTTTCATTTTCTCCATCATCTCCATTCACAACAGATAATAACAAGTCTACTAGTTCTCTCTCAGGGTTCATACCTCTTTCTTTTAAGTAAAATTCTTTAAAGATTTCATCAAAGGATTTATTTGAAAAATTATTTATATCTATATCCTCATTATTTTTGTCTTTAATTTTAGGCATAATTTCCAGTATATCTTTTTTGGCAGCTTTCATTTTCTTTATATCTTCTTCACCTATATAAGTATCAGTTTCTATTTCTAAGTATACCCAGCAATCTTTATCCTTGTTCTCAATGCATTTTTCTATAGCAGCCTGAATGCTTTTACACCTCCATACTTCTATTGGCTTATACGTTTTAAACTCAACCTCTTGAACCTTGCATTTTTCTCCCACTTTTAAATCTACAATAAAGCACTTCTTTTTAAAATTTATCTCTTTTTTGTTGTATTCAAGTGGTGATCCTGAATACCTGGCTCTTTTATCTGTTCCTGGTACTATCTGAGGCTTATGTATATGTCCAAGAGCTATATACTGAGCTTTTTTGGGGAAACAGCTGCTATCAACTATAAAGCTTCCTCCAAGCTGAGAATTTTTATCGATACCTGTATCTTCATTTCCCATGGTAAATAGATGCGAAACAAGAATATTTATTGTATCATCTCTATAATTTTTACTCAAATTATCAAATAGCTTCTTTATCCTTTCACTATATGACTTAATTCTAGCTGAATCCTCATCCATTTCTCCATACAATACCTCATTCAATCTTTTCTCACTTGGATATGGAACTGTTATAATTACTGCTCTTTCTCCGTTTATTTGAAGTTCAATGAAACCCTCTCCCGAATTTATAACTCTATGTTTTCCGTATTTGCCTACAGGTACTATTGACTTTGGAGTACCAACCATTATGATTCCATGTTCCATTGCCAGAGGTCCTGCTGCTACCAATCTATCTGGGTTGTCATGATTTCCTGCTATAACAACAGTTATTCTATCACCATCTGATGATAATTTTTTAAGTGTATCATAAAACATTTTTTCGGCTCTGGCCGGCGGATTAGCTCCATCATATATATCACCTGCAATAATTGTCATATCTATATTATTCTTTGAAACAATATCTACAAAATCATTGAGGAAAGCTTCTTGCTCGTCCATGCGGCTGTGGCCTTCCAAATTTTTGCCTAAATGCCAGTCAGAAGTGTGTAAAATTCTCATTTATTTACCTCCACAAATTAAACTACAGTATTTAATTAATTATAACACAAGCCGGTGACAGCTTTAATATCACCGGCTTGCAGTAAAAGTCATTTATTCATAAAATCAGTGTGATTATATATTTCATCAAAAAGTTCTTTAGCTACTGGTGCTGAGGTTTGTGATGCATAATAATTTGAAGAATCAGGTTCATCTATAGACACAATAAGTGTAACCTTTGGGTCTTCATATGGGGCCATTCCTGCAAAAGACGAAACATACTTGCCGGGTTCATATCCGCCACCATCTGGATTTGCTTTCTGTGCAGTACCTGTTTTACCAGCAATATCATAACCTTTAATATAAGCATTTTTACCTACACCATCTGAAACAACTTTTTCAAGATAACCCCTTAAATTTTTTGTCATATTCTCATCCATTATCCTTTTTTTACTAAAGTCATTAAATTTACTATCCTCTATAAATTTGTTATCTTTGTCCATATGACCAACTTCACTCATGATATGCGGTCTTATCCACATACCTCCATTTGCTATTGCATTAAAGGCTGTCATATATTGAATCTGAGTGGTAGCTATTCCTTGTCCAAAAGCAGTATTTGAAAGATCTACATTCCCTACAGATTTCACATCTTTAACTATTCCAGATGCTTCTCCCGGAAGATCTATGCCTGTCTTACTTCCAAATCCAAATTTATTTATATAACTATAAAGATTTTCTTTCCCAATTTTAAGTCCAAGCTGGGCAAATCCCACATTATTTGAAGTCTTGAGAATATCAACAAAACTCAGCATTCCATGGCTGGCTTTGTCCCAATTATATATTTTTGTGCCATTAATTGTTATACTGTCATTACAAAGGAAATATTGATTTTCATCAGAAGTTTTAGTTTCAAGCGCTATTTCTGAAGTTATCGCCTTAAATATTGATCCAGGTTCAAAAGTTCCCTGTATTGCTTTATTATACCATTTATCATTCAAATTATTTGCAGAATTAGAACTTTTAGCTGATTTATTTGTCATGGCAAGTATCTCACCATTTTTGGGATTCATTACTGTAATTGTTACAGATTTAGCATTATTGTTTTTAAGAGCTTTTTCCGCTTCTTTCTCAACAAAGAGCTGCAAATTTGCATCTATAGTTAAAGCCAGATCTTTTCCATCTACAGGCTTTGTATACACAGATTGCTGATAAGGAAGATCTGATCTCTTGCTGTCCACCTGTGATATATTTAAACCAGGTGTACCTGTAAGTATCTTATCATAGCTGAGCTCAACACCACTTACTCCTTTTCCATCAGAATCAGTATAGCCTAGAACCTGAGATAAAAAACTTCCATTTACATAATATCTTTTAGTATCCGGTGAAATTATTATTCCATTAATGCCTAGTTTTTCTACTTTATTTTTCTGATCATTCGATATTCCCCTTTCAAGCACTTTGTATGAATCACTGGTTTTTATTATTTTATCGATACTTTCTATATTCATTCCAATTATGCCGGAAAGTTTACTTTCAACATCATCCATAGTAAGTTTTTTCGTTTTTATAGATTGCTTTAATGTTTTCAAATCGATATCAATTCTATAATCATTTTCATTAGTTACAAGTTGATTATAATTTCTATCAACAATTTGTCCCCTAACAGGCTTTATCAAAGTTTTATCTGTCCATTGTTTTTCAGCCAAAAGCCTGAGCCAGTCACCTTGAGCTATGGCAATATAAGATAATCTGCCAATAATTACAATTAGTACTATTAAAAATATAAAAAATATAGCAAGCAGCCTATTCCTCGACGAAAAACTTTTCTTTTTACTCAACTTTTACTCTCTCCTCTAATCGTTTAAGCTTCATAATTAAATTTTACCCTCTAGTGAATTATAATCGGTATTTTTATATAATTCAATTCTTTTTGCAATTTTATATTTTATCTTCTTTCATTGCCTTAAGAATTTCTTTACACTATTTTAAAAAATCAGTAAAATTATTGTATAATTTGGAATTACATATAAAAAACTGCCGTCCTAAGCTAGTGCGGCAGTTCATGATATTTTATTTAATCAAACAGCTTACATCATTTGCAAATTGTACAGGGTCATCTACTGGAAGTCCCTCAATTAAAAGTGCCTCATTATAAAGCAAATTTGAGAACATTTTTAACTTATCTTTATCCTCTGCAAATGCTTTTTTAATAGCACCAAACATTTGATGATTCGTGTTTATCTCCAAAATTTTATCAGCTTTTATGTCTTTATTATCCGGCATCATCTTAAGTACTTTCTCCATTTCAATAGACAGATCACCATCATTTGCAAGGCAAACAGGATGATTCTTAAGTCTTTTTGATGCCCTTACTTCTTTAACCTTACCCTTTAAAGCTTCTTTCATAAAATCAAATAATTCTTTGTTTTCTTCTGTTTCCTTCTTGTCTTCTTTCTCATCGGATTCAAAGCCTAAATCCTTGCTTGAAACTGATTTAAATTCCTTTTCATTGTATTTCATAAGCATTTTAATTGCAAATTCATCAACATCATCATTAAAGTACAATATTTCAAAACCTTTGTCTTTAACTACTTCAGTCTGTGGTAATTTTTCTATTCTTTCTATGCTTTCACCTGTTGCATAATATATGAACTTTTGGTCTTCTTTCATACGTGAAACATATTCGCCAAGACTTACGAGCTTTTTCTCCGTTGATGAATAGAACATAAGTAAATCCTGCAGAACATCTTTGTTGCTGCCAAAATCAGAATAAACACCATATTTAAGCTGTCTTCCAAAGTTCTTATAAAACTCAATATATTTATCTCTATCATTTTTAAGCATTAGCAGAAGTTCACTTTTTATTTTTTCCTTTATTTTCTTTGCAATAAATTTAAGCTGTCTGTCATGCTGTAAAAGTTCCCTTGAAATATTAAGTGAAAGATCAGCTGAGTCAACCAAGCCCTGTACAAAGCTAAAATAATCTGGAAGTAAATCAGCACACTTTTCCATTATAAGTACTCCATTTGAATAAAGTTCAAGACCCTTTTGAAATTCTTTTGTATAAAAATCATAAGGTGCCTTGGCAGGAATGAAGAGTAAAGTATTGTAGCTTACTACTCCTTCAACTTTTGAATGAATTACTTTAAGTGGTTTTTCATATCCAAAATGTTTATCCATATAGAATTGGTTATAATCCTCAGGTTTTAATTCATTCTTGTTTTTTCTCCAAATTGGTACCATACTATTTAAAGTCTCATCTTCAAAATAGTCTTCGTATTCGTCCTTGCTTCCTTCCTTTAATTTGCTTTTCTTTACAAGCATTTTAATTGGATATTTTATAAAATCAGAGTATTTTTTTATTAAGGATCTTATTTTATATTCATCCAAAAATTCATCATATTTTTCATCATCAGTACTTTCTTTAATTTTTAATATAATTTCAGTTCCTGTGTTCTCTTTCTCACAAGGTTCTATGCTGTAACCTTCTACACCTTTTGACTCCCATTTATATGCCTCATCTGAATTTACAGCACGACTTTTCACAGTTACTAAATCTGATACCATAAAGGCAGAATAAAAGCCAACTCCGAATTGGCCTATAATATCCACTCCATCTTTTGCTTCATTTTCATTTTTAAATGCAAATGATCCGCTTTTTGCAATAATACCAAGATTGTTTTCAAGTTCATCTTTTGTCATGCCTATACCTGTATCATTAATTGTAAGTGTTCTTTTTTCTTTATCTGCAGTAATTCTAATATAAAAATCATCTTTGTTGAAACTAACATTTTCATCGACAAGCGAACGATAATAACTCTTGTCAATTGCGTCGCTTGCATTTGATATAAGCTCTCTTAAAAATATTTCTTTATTTGTGTAAATTGAATTAATCATTAAATTAAGTAATCTCTTCGATTCTGCTTTAAACTCTTTTGTAGCCATTTTTACCATTTCCTTTCTTCAATAATTCAATATTATAGTATGTTTTAATAAAACCACTTCAATAAAACCACAGCCAGCATTATAATTGACGTGGTTACTCAAGAATCATTTTTATTAGCACTTATATTACTTGAGTGCTAACTTTATTTTAGCAATTATTTCATCTTTGTCAATATGTTTTTCATTTTTTATTCTTCAACACTTTTACAGCATTATTTATCTCCTCAGATATAATAAAAATATACCTTCTTTTAATAACTATCTATAAATATTAAAGGATATATATCCTTGTTATACGATACATATCCTTCAAAAAAAACTTGCTTATTTAACTTCCCATGGATTTTCTTTACCCTCACTAAATAAAATGCAGCTTAGAATAGAATGTTCTACCATATCGCTTACAGCCTGATCTGTATAAAAAGCTGTATGTGGTGTTACAATTACATTAGGATAAGATTTTAAAATTGCCAAATCTCTATTGTCTAATATCTGACATTTTAAATCATTATAATAAATATTTGATTCCTTTTCAATAACATCTAGTGCTGCTCCACCTATTTTCTTCTGCTCAATGCCCTCAATAAAATCATCAGTATTAATAAGAGTACCTCTAGCTGTATTGATAATAAATACACCATTTTTCATAATTGCTATGGAATTCTTATTAATTATATGATAATTATCTTTTGTTGCAGGTACATGCATCGTAATGATATCACTATTTTTAAAAAGTTTTTCAAGAGGAACATACTCAACGTATTTCTTCATTTCTTTATTTTCATATAAATCATAAGCTAATATTTTGCAGCCAAATCCACTTAAATGTTCAATCACTGTTTGTCCAATTCTTCCCGTACCAATAACTCCTACAGTTAAATTTTGTAATTCTTTTCCCTGAACACCTTTTAAAGAATAATCCTGTACATTACTTCGTTCTATAATAGCTTTCATTTTTCGTGTTACCATAAGAATCATCATAATTGTATAGTTGGCTACACTATTTGGTGAGTAAGTTACATTTCCTACATGAATACCTAACTCCCTTGCTTTTTTTATGTCTATATGATCATACCCTATAGTTCTAGTCGATATAAATTTTACTCCAACTTCATGAAATTTTTCCATTAATTCAGCATTAATTTTAGTTGTAATAATGCTAATGCAATCAAATCCTTTTGATAAATCTGCATTTTCCATAGTTGGTGCATCATTACATAATTTAATTTCTACTTGATACTTTTTGCTGAATTCTTTAAAATATTCAGTTTCATCCGATCTATAACTATACACTAAAATTTTCATTAATCACTAATTCCCCTTTGTATCTTTTAAATTTATTATACCATATATTATATTTACTATATTATTGTTATCATATAATTACTTTATATAAATCAAACTCATAATAAAAAATCTGCACTCTTAATTAAGGTGCAGATTTTTTATTACATATCTACTCTACTTTAAATTTTGTTCATAGGCTTCAATCATTTTCTTAACCATATTTCCACCTACAGAACCAGCTTCTCTAGAAGTTAAATCTCCATTATAGCCTTCTTTTAAGTTTACTCCAACTTCTCTAGCTGACTCCATTTTAAACTGATTTAATGCTGCTTTGGCTTGTGGAACTACTGGTTTATTACTGTATGCCATAATAATCACTCCTTTTTATAGTAATCTTTACTGCTTACGATTAAAGTTTATGCATTATTGTAAAAATTACTCCAAGTAATTAAATGAATATTTGTCAACACCTATAAAATTTCCGTTAAATTATACTTATTGCTAAAACATGCTATTAGAATCTGAGTCTTCATTACTTTATGGCAATTGATTTTTATATTGATTATTGCTTATTCCTTCTATTGGATCAGAATATTCTTCATCTTCATCTATATATTCTTCAACTATATTTTTCCTTCTATTGAATTTTTCAACTGACTGATAACTGTCATCAAAGTCCAAACCAGCTTGACTGTCATATCTATGTTCCATAGTATTTTTAAGAACACTTTCTTCTGTAGATCTATTTTTTCTCTCTTCAGGTTTTAAATTATCAATGCTTTCTTGACAATCAATACAGTATTCCGCATATGGAACATATTTCAACCTTTCTATATCTATTTCTTTCCCACATTTTTTGCATATTCCATAAGTACCATCCTCTATACTTTTTAACGCATCGTCTATTTTTTCTATAATAATTCTTTCATTCTTTTGAAAAGCCATTCCTCTTTCCTTATCATATATGCTGCTAGCATTATCTGCTGGATGATTGTCATAAAAAGATAATTCCCCGGACATTTCAGAATTAGATTTTATTGTTTCATTCTTCTCCATTTGCTCCAATAAATTAAATACTTTATCTCTTTTTAATTTTAATTTGTCTTTAAAATTTTCTAATATCCTATCATCCATCTTATAGAACCGCCTCCTATTTATATTTCAGCATATATATATTTTAACTAAAAAAGCATTGTTTATTCTACAATCATAATGTTATATTTTACATTTTATTTCAAAAATTTTAAGGTAATTTTAAGGAATTATTTATATAATAAAAAAAATATAACAAAATTTGGAGAGGTGAAATTAATGAATACTATAACTAACAATCAGGATACAATTACCTGGTATGAAAAACTTATAAAAGCTCAAGAACAAGCTAGAATTCAACGAAATAGTCAGCAGGAACAAACTTCTACAACAGCAGTTAACAGTCAATCTCAGAATTTTAATACTATCCAATCAACACAAAATACAATTGATAACAAAATAACTGATTCTTTGGACAGTCTTGTATCTGCCGGAACAATCACGAAGGATCAGGAAAGTGCTATACAAACGGCTTTTCAATCTGCTTTTCAGTTCAATAAGTCAAATACAGGAACATATAACAAAGTAACTAATCCACTTGATAGTCTTGTATCTGCCGGAACAATTACAAAAGATCAGGAGACCGCTGTAAAAAATGCTTTAAAACCTTCAAAGCAACCAAGGCCACCAAAAGATGCGGCTGATGATTTAAGCACTGCACTTGACAGCCTCGTATCTGCTGGAACAATTACAAAAGATCAAGAAGATACCATTAAAACATCGATACAATCTGCTTTTCAATCAAGTAAATCTCAAGAAAATTCAAATCAAGAAAACCAAGATAACGGATTAAAAGATATTTTGGATACTTTAGTATCTGCCGGTACAATTACTCAAGAACAGGAAGATACTATACAAAATAGTTTTCAATCTAATCTTGAGCTTCAATTTGAATAATATACAATAATTTATAAATAAATATAACTATTTTTAACAACATATTAAAGACCCCTTCATATTAAATAATACTTAATGTGGAGGGGTTTTTATTTTATATGATTAATAAAATCATTATATAAAACTAAGGATTAATATAAAGTTTCTATTACTTTAATAATATTGTACAATGTAGCATTTATTGGTGTCGCTACATTATATTTTTTGCCAAGCTTTACTACCGCACCACCAAATATATCAATTTCTGTTTTTCTTCTAGCCTGTACATCCTGAAACATAGATGTTTTTACAATAGGTGATAGCTTGTTTAAAATTTTCATCCAATCATTCATGTCCTGTTCATCAAGATTAACTTCTGCTTTTTTTGATATCAAGATAACTTCCCGCATAGCACCTTCCATAATTTCACGTGCAGCACTTTGATCCTGAAATACTCTATAATTTGCTTTTAGAACAGCAGAAGTTTGATTTACGCCAACATTTACCATCAACTTCCACCATAACATTTTAATCATATCTTTTGGAACTTGATATTTTATTTTTGCTCTATCAAAAAAATCCTGTGCTGCTAAAACTTTTTCCGAAATCACATCATTATTTTTTTCTCCAAAGTAAATGCATCCAATATTTTCAAATGTCTTAAACATCACTTCATTGTTTTCTCTAACTGCACCTACTCCTACTGAAATTGAATACAGAACTTTTTCCATTCCATATACTTTACCAATTATTTCTTCGCTTGTAATACCATTTAATAAAGACAATATAATCGTATCTTTTCCAACATGATTTTTTACTTGCTGTATGGCTTCATCCAAATGATCAAACTTAACAGAAAAAATCAATAAATCAGCAACTTCACATTTTTCATCTGGATCTACAACATGATAAAAATATTTTTTCCCATTTATTATAAACCCATCTTTTTTATATCTTTCAGCTCTTTCACCTTCTGCTATTATTCTTATATTTACATCATCAATATTATTTGAAATTTCACTTACATATGCGCAACCTATTGCACCCATTCCAATAATTGATACATTCTTTATTTTTTTAACCATTATAGTAATGTCTCCCTTCAAGTAATAAATTAATAATATAATAATACCATCATGAAATTACTAATTCAATAATAATATATAATATTTTTTACTAACCTATCGTTTTCATTACTATGTTGTTATTATTACTATAAATTTATTTTATTGTATCATTTATTTAAATATCTTTTTTTAGACTAATTGTTATAAAATATTAAAAAGAGAGAATACCTATAGTTTAAGTATCCTCTCTTTTTAACTCTATAAAATAATTTCATTAGCTAATTCATCTAACTTTTATTCTTGCTTATATTGAGGTTCCTGTTCCTGAATATATTTTAATCTTCCATTTAGGACTTGCAATGAATCCTCAAAAGTTTTAGATAATTGTTGAAAATCTTTTTTTGCACTTTGATCTTCTGTCTGCAATGCAAATGTTTTCATTGTAGCTGCTGCCGATTGGACTCCAGCTATAGCTTGCTGCATCTGTGTTCCTACTGTCATAGTTCTCACCTCCCTTCAAGAACGTAATAAATATGGCTCTAATTTATCCATCATTCTCTTTATTGTGTTTGCATTATTTGAATACATTTTTTTAGCTTTGGAATCATTCGTTTCTAAAGAAAAAGCAAATAAATCAGCTTGAACCTTTGAAATACTCGCATAGAGCAATTCTTTAACTTTTGGTTGTGTGATCTCCAATGAATCATCAAAAGTATCTATAAATAAATCACCTGAAGAATCCACCTGCCCGATAAATACATTATCTATTACTACTCCCAAATTTGATAATTGAACTTGTAACCATTCACGATTCAAACCTCTATTTGATAAAGCGCCATCTAGAATATTCCCATCTAATATTACTGTTTCCGGCTCAGATACTGGTGCAACTTCTATCTTCAAATCATGAGGATTAATAGGTTTTTTATCTGATTTCAATAAAACATTTATATCTCCATTTGATTCCATTACAGCAAATTGAACATCTGATAGATTGAAAACATTCTTTGATCGTAATTCTCTCAACAAGTCTTCACCTGTATATCTTATTTTACTTAAGTTTTTTTCCATAACCTTTCCATCTTTTATTAATACAGTTTCCTTGCCATTTATAAGATCATGTATGAGTTTGCTTTTTATTGACAAATAATCCAGTGCCAATGGAAGTAAAGTCCATATTCCTAATACAATAAATGCAAATACACTATTTGCCACTAAACCTAAAGAAATAAATGCAGTAATAATAGCAATTACAATATAATTTATTAATTTGAAAGGCGTGGATTTTGACAAATTTACATTTCCAATAAATTTAACTATTGCCAAAACTAAAAAAAACAAAATTGCAGTTCTTAAAACTAACATAATCCAGCTCTGCATACTATCTTTTCTCTCCTATTTTCGTTTGTATTGTGGTTCTTCAAATTCTATTGTTTTCAATCTGTCCTGTATATTTTTAGTAACTATTTCTGTAGTTTTGAAAGCTTCTTTGTAAGCCTTGATTTCTTCGTTATTCTTACTTTGTAATGAATAAATTTTTAATGTGCTTTCAATTCCCTTTAAATTAGCTAATGTTTGGTTTACTCTTGAACCCACTGTCATTATCATCAACTCCATAAAATATTACTAAAATTATTATTACCTAAACTTCTAAAAATATTCCCAGAATAATTCCACTTATCAATCCTCCCAAATGTGCAAAATTATCAATTCCCGACAGATTTATTCCCATTATTAAATTCATAATTACTACAGATAAAATATTTATAAGGAATGATTTTCCAAATGTCTTTCTTTTTTTTATCGCAAGTACAAATACAACACCCAGGAGTCCAAATATAGCTCCAGAGGCACCAATAGAAACATAATCAGAAAACCAGAAACTAAAAAGTGATGAAATTATACCGGAAACAAAATATA
This sequence comes from Clostridium algifaecis, assembly GCF_017874415.1. Classification (GTDB taxonomy): domain Bacteria; phylum Bacillota; class Clostridia; order Clostridiales; family Clostridiaceae; genus Clostridium_B; species Clostridium_B algifaecis. The sequence continues at coordinate 115,213 of NZ_JAGGLM010000002.1, read as the reverse complement.
TAATGATATACCTGTACTTTCCATATAACTGTTCAACGAACGGTCCTATAGCATAAAGTGAATACATATTAGCTGAAATATGTAAAATCCCTCCATGTAAAAACATACATGTAATAAGTCTAAACCACTGCCCTTGTTCTATAGCCAGATTATATTTGGCACCCAGATTAATAAGCACCCGGGTATCTATGTCTATAAAGTTTTTAGATAGTACAGCAGAAATAATGAACATAATTATATTTATGCCAATTATCACATATGTTAAAAAAGCATTTTGTTTATTATTTGGCATTCTAGTATTATTAGAGACAATACTTGATATTTGATTTGCTATAGTTTCCATTTTAATGTCGGATATTTTTATTTCTCTATTTATTAAATCTAAAATAACAAAATTGCTGCCAAATGCATTAATATTTTTATTTTTCCCTATTATTACAGTAATAATGTCTTCCATGCGGCAGTTAAATTTAAAACTTATATTATTTTTTACACTCTCATCTGAAATTTCATTATCTTGATAAGTAAAACATATTATTGTTTTACTTCCATCTTTAAATTTTTTTGAAAGTCCCCAGGGAATATAATTTTCTTTGATAAAACTAAAGTCTTCTATAATATAATCATAATGTCTGTACATTTCATATATTATTTGTTTTGCAAATTTTTGAACTTTATCTGCATTCATAATTTGTTCTCCTCTCAGTCAAACTTAAATATTGATTATGATTGTTTAAAAATTATATCATAAAGAACCTCCATAAGAAAAATACTCAATGCATAAAAAAACATCTGAGCAAAATTAATTACTCATGATGTTTTTAACAATTCATAAAATTAAAATCAATTTCTATTATTTTTTCTATTTTAGTACACTTGAGAAAAACTTTTTTGCACGTTCTGTTTTTGGATTATGAATTACTTCATCTGGAGTTCCCTCTTCTACTACATAGCCTTTTTCCATAAAAATAACTTTATCTGCTACTTCTGCTGCAAATCCCATCTCATGTGTAACTATAATCATAGTCATGCCTTCTTTTGCTAATTCCTTCATAACATTCAGCACTTCTGCAACCATTTCGGGATCTAAAGCAGAAGTTGGCTCATCAAATAACATGATATCCGGCTGCATCGCCAGTGCCCTTGCAATTGCTACACGCTGCTGCTGTCCACCTGAAAGTTGATGTGGATAGCAATCTCTTTTTTCTAACATTCCTACTTTGCTTAACAAACCATCAGCAGCTTTTTCTATTTCTTTTTTCTTTGCTTTTTTTACTAAAATCGGTGCTTCAATTAAATTTTGCAGTACAGTTTTATGAGGGAATAAATTAAATGATTGAAAAACCATACCTACATGTTCACAAATTCTTTTTGCTTGTTCTTTATTATTTTTTATATCCTGCTTATTTTTCTTGTCTTCACCTTTTATAGTATTACCAAAAATGGTGATCTCTCCTCCAGTAGGATTTTCCAAATAATTCAAGCAACGTAAAAATGTACTTTTCCCTGAGCCGCTGGGACCAACTATACATACAACCTCTCCTGAAGTTACTTTAATATTTATATCTTTTAAAACTTCCAAATCGCCAAATTTCTTACTTAAGTTACATACATTAATCAAAATATCCTCACTCATTAACTTAATCCCCTTCCGCTTTATTTTCAAAATTTACTTTTGTAAAACTGTCTTATATTCAATGTATTTGCCTATACGTTCGATACAAAGATTAATAGCCCAATACAATATTCCAGATAAAACATAAACTTCAAAAGGACTAAAAGTAATACCAATTGCCTCATTTGTCATCATAGTAAGTTCGGCAATAGTAATAACCGACAATACGGAAGATTCCTTTACTGTTGTAGCAAACTGACTGGTTAAAGGTGGAACAATTACTCCAAATATCTGTGGTAAAATAATTCGTCTAAGCATAGTAAAATACGGAATATTCAATGCAATGCTTGCTTCATATTGTCCCTTTGATACTGATCGCAATCCACTTTCCAAAATGATGGCTATATATGCTCCTGTATATAATGCCAGTACAATAACACCAGTCCAAAATGCATTTACATACAACCCTAATGCTGGAAGAGCATAATAAATCAAATATATTTGTATCATAAAAGGAATATTACGAAATATCTTAACGTAAGCATAAGCTATACCATGTAAAAGTTTATTTTTAGATATATACAACGACCCTACAATACTTCCTGCAACGAGGGAAAATAAAATTGCTAATACAGAAATACAAACTGTTAATTTTAACCCTTTTAACAAAAGAGGAAATGTTATTTCCAATATATGCATGCTCATAAATCATTCCTCCTCATTTTCCTAGATTTACTTTTTTCTCTAACACATTTGCAAAGAACTCCAGTATTGAATTAAGTATAAAATACATAATCGCAATAGTAATATAAAATGGTAGAGAAACATATGTCGTATTAGCAATCTTTTGTGCTGATCTTGTTAATTCCACTACTGCAATAATTGATAATAATGGAGAAATTTTAATAACTGAAATAAATTCACTTAATAGCTGCGGTAAAATAATACGAAATATCTGTGGAAATATAATTCTTGTTAATGTTTGAAATTTATTTATTCTAAGTGCTTTAGCTGCCTCGTATTGTCCTTTAGGAACAGAACTCAATCCTCCTCGTATAATTTCCGCAATAAAACCTCCACTATTTAAACTAAGTGCAATAACTCCAGACTGAAAAGATGGAATATCTAAATGAATCATAGCTAATGCATAATAAATAATAAAAATTTGCACTATAATTGGTGTACCTCTTACGAAACTAATATAAACATTCACAAACCAATCTACAATTTTATTTTTCCCCATACGAAGAATGGATAGAACAATACCTACAGTAAACCCAAGCCCTATTGCTTGTGCTGAAACTAAAATTGTGTACATAAGTCCCTCTAACAAATTAGGCATATACTGCATAACTAAATCTATTGAAGTCTTCAAAAATATCACATCCTTCTTTGCCTTTTCTATTATTTATCTGGAATATAATTTTTTTCTGGTAAATCTTTTGTTTCAGAACCGAACCATTTTATTTGTAATTTTTTCAATGTTCCGTCTTCTTTCATCTTATGAATCTCTTTATTGAAGAAATCATATACTTCTTTATCTTCCTTCCTAAATGCCCATGATGTATAGCATTTATTTCCAACTTCACCTACTATTTCATAGTCATTTGGATGATCTTTAATTAATACATTAGCAATAGCAACACTTTGCGCAACCAAATCAACTCTGCCATTTTTTAATTCCATGTAACCTTCTGGATAAGTCGCATACAATTTCAAACTAGTATATCCTTTTCCGCCATTTTTCTTTAATGACTGATTATAGGTATTAACATCTGCTTCACTGTAAGAAGCTGTTTGAGTAGCAACAACTTTTCCTTCCATATCTTTTACACTTTTAATCTTGTCATTACCTTTTTTCTTAATTAAAACAGTTGTACCTTCTTGAATTGGATAAGTTAACAAGTACTTCTGTCCTCTCTCCTTAGTAACACCAAGAGCTGCTGAAACCATATCATATTTTTTAGCTTCCAATCCTGCTAAAATTCCTTGAAATGGTAAATCTATCAACTGTAATTTCACTCCCATATCTTTGCAAATATAATTTAAAATATCTACGTCGTAACCGACAATTTTATTATTATTTAAATACTCAAATGGTTCATTAGCAGCTTCTGTAGCTGATACTAATTTACCTGCTTTTTTCAATTTTTCTATAGTTAATGCTCCATTATTAGAAGTATTACTTACTGCAGCATCACCTGTTGAGCTCTCAGATTTTCCACATCCTGAAAAACTTGCCACTACTAAAATTACCAATACAAACATAGTTACTAATTTCTTAATTTTGCTCATAATTTTTCATCCTTTCTATAAGTTTTTCTTTTTCTTTTTATATGCCAATATAGACATGAATTCAAATCCAATATTTGCTGCTAAATATGCAGTAATTTCACTACAGTCATAATCCGGTGCCACCTCTACAATGTCAAATCCTACAAAATTAATATCTTTTAGTTGTTGAATATATGATAATGTCTCATACGATGTAAAGCCTCCAACTTCAGGAGTTCCAGTACCAGGAGCATAAGCCGGATCTACAAAATCAATATCAAATGTTAAAAATACCTTTGTATCCCCTACTCTTTCTTTAATTTTCTGTCCTAGTTCTTCTGCTGTCATCTTGTGTAATTTATATCCTGGAATAACCTCAAATCCTAAATCTTCTGCTATTTTAAAGTCATTTGGATCATACAGTGAACCACGCATACCAATTTGAATTGATGTAGATGGATCAATCAACCCTTCTTCTAAAGCCCTTCGAAATGGCGTTCCATGGTTATATGCTTGTCCAAATACGCTTTCATTCAAGTCTAAATGAGAATCAAAATGTATCAAGGAAACTTTTCCATATTTCTTTCCCACAGCACGTAATTCACCTAAAGTAATCGAATGATCTCCACCTAATGACAATGGTACAGCTCCTGCATTCAAAATTTCAGAGACACTTTTTTCAATAGCATCATAGCTTTCTCTTATATACCCTGGAATAATTGGAACATCGCCCAAATCCGCTGCACTTAAGCTGTCCATGATATTTACTTCCATTGTTACATTGTTAGGTTTAATCATTGCAGAAATTTTTCGAATACTGCTTGGACCAAATCTGGAACCAGTACGGAATGAAGATCCAGTATCAAATGGTATTCCTAAAATCCCTACGTCTAATCCATTTGCGTTTTCTTGTTTTTCCAATCTCATAAAATTACCCATGTTACAAAATCTGGGTGATGTAGAAGCGTTTGGCGGCTGCTTTTTACTCATAATAACCCCTCCTATTATTGATTTTCTTTTGTTGACTTTCTATAAAATGTTTTAATCTATGTATAAAATTTTATACTCTATCTAGAGAAAAGAATACATAAAAAAGCAGACATTTTACTATAAAAAAAAGTAAAATATCTGATTTTTTTAGTTTTTTATTAAAAATTCAGTGCATTTTTTTTCATATTATTAATATTTAATAAAAATATCTAACAATTTATAGTCAAGCATTAAATTATATTTAATTTCAAATATTCTAACTATTTTTATCATATCGTCCATATAATGCTATATAACTTTTCTAAATTCCATAGGAGTATAACCAGTGTAATTCTTAAATAGCCGACAAAAATAATCGACACTGCTATAACCTAATTTGTCACATACTTCATAATTCTTATAATAACCAAGTTTTATAAGATATTTTGCATGTTCCATTTTTACATTTATTACGTATTGTTTTAAATTATATCCTGTTGCTTGTTTAAAAAGTTTTCCAATGTAATCCTTGCTGGTATGTGTCTCAATTGATATTTTTTCAAGGCTTATTTTTTCTTCAATATGCTGTAATATATATTCGCAAGTAATTTTAATCAAACTATCTGTTTGATGTAGTTCAAATTTTCTCACTAATTGCACCATATTTTTTATATTTTCTATAAATCCAGTTTCAATTTTCTCTATTGATTCTGAAGATACAATTGTTTCATCAACTATTATATTTTGAAAAAATTTTAACCATGGCCATATTTCAAAAATTTCTTCCTGCAGCCTTAAAAGTAAATTATTAAATACTAATTCTATTTTCAATAAATTATTATCTCTTATATAGGATATATTTTTAAATAATTTTTGTCCTTCAACTATAGCTTCATAATCTCCAGCGGTTATTAATAACAACAATTCATTAAAACTATTTTTAGAATAATACGATGTTATATTTTCCTCCAAACTTTTTTTCTCTTCTTCTATAACATTTTTATCTAAATACATTTCTGCTCTTTTAAGTGCTTCATCCAGCATTTTATCATTTATTGGCTTTGTTATATAATCAAAAGCACCCAACCTAATTCCCTGTTTAGCATATTCAAAATCACTATAAGTACTTAATAAAATGACACATATATTATTATATTTTGTTTTTTTAATTTCACTAAGAAATTCTATTCCATTCATTCCCGGCATTCTAATATCAGTAATCACAAGATTGATTTTTAATACTGTAAGTTTTTTTAAAGCTTCCTTTCCATCACAAGCTTCACCTTCAATAGAGAAATTAAACTTATTCCATTTCTTATATCTTCTAAGAATATATCTTGATACTTTATCATCGTCAACTATTAATACCTTATACATATCTATCACTCCTCGTACAAATAATAGCAATTCTAAAATTTAGTATATTAGCTTGTTCTTTTATTAATAAGTTCAATAACATCTTTACATGCATCTTCAAATTCATAATTGTAAATTTTTTTATTTAATTTGTTATAAACATCTTCTCCAAATTTTTTTATCAAGTAATCCCCGCATGTATAAAAAGTTTCCTTAGCTTTCACATCCCCACTTTCAAGTAACTTAGACAATTCATATAATTTTTCTTTATTATCTGCTGTGAATATTTTTTTATTATCATCTTCTTTTATATCATTATTTTCAATAAATCTATTCCCATCATCAATAACCTGCTTAAGTAATATTTCAAAGTCCTTTTCAAAAATCAGCAAATTTTTTTTATCCTCTTTTTTAATAGCTTTCTCCATCAATAAACAATGTTTCATAAGTTTATATGCACCTATATTGCCAGAAACCCCTTTCATCGTGTGTAAAAGTATTTTCGCAAGATCCATTTTCCTAGATATTATATAATTGTATAGTTTTCTACCATCTTCACTGTGATTAACTATAAATTTTTCCAGTATACTTTTATACTTTTCTTTTTTGCCGCCAATCTTTTCAATTACACCATTGTAATCTATGGAACATTGATGATTTTTATTTGGTTCCGCAGTATTGTTAAATATTATTTTATCAATTTTAACATACTTTTTTATAACAGTAACTAAATTATTAATATCTATGGGTTTAGTTAAATAATCATTCATTCCAGCTCTTTTAGTTTTATTAATTACACCATCTACAATCTCTGCAGACAATGCAATAATTGGCAGCTCAATCGCTCCTTTTATTTTTCTTATATTAGCTGTAGTTTCATATCCATCCATATCAGGCATTTGTATATCCATTAATACTACATCATAAGAATTATTAATCACTTTATTTATTGCAGAAATACCATTTCTGGCAACATCCGTTTCAAGGCCTATGTTCTGCAAAATTTCCTTTGTCATTTCTAAATTAATCACATCATCCTCGACAAGCAATACTCTTTTATTCTTAAACATAATCTTTTCATTTTTTTCGTCTTTATCAATTTCATCCTCGCTTGATATTTCAAGCTTTATATTAAAAATAAAAGTAGTGCCCTTCCCAAATTCACTTTTCACATCAATTTTGCCACCCATTAATTCTACAAGATTTTTACTTATAGCTAATCCTAGCCCTGTACCACCATATTTTCTCGTTGTAGAAGCATCGCCTTGAATAAAAGGCTCAAATAAAGACCTCTTTTGTTCTTCTGTTATCCCTATACCAGTATCCTTAACTCTAAATTCCAAAATTACTTTTTCATTAATTTTTTCCAGCAATTTTACATCAATATTTATTTCGCCTTTTTTTGTAAATTTTATTGCATTTGAAAGAAGATTTAATAATATTTGTTTAATTCTCACTTGATCGCCTTTTAAGTACTCAGGTACATCTGATGATATGCAGAAATCAAATTTTATCTTTTTTCTTCGAATTTCAAAATATAGAATACTAGAAAGTTCATTAATCATATTATTAATATCAAACGTCACAAATTCAAGTACAAGTTTTTCAGCTTCTATCTTAGAAAAATCAAGAATATTATTTATAATACCGAGGAGATTTTTAGCTGAGATCCCTATTTTATCGGTATATACTTTCTGTTTAACCGTAATATCAGTATCATTAGAAAGCAAATATTGATGTCCTATTATGGCATTTAGTGGTGTTCTTATTTCATGGCTCATATTTGCAAGGAAATCACCTTTAGCCTTATTCGCCATTACTGCTTCATTTTTTGCTATTTTCATTTTTTGTTCAGCCTCTTTACGTTTAACCAGCTCATTTTGCAATGAATGATACATTTCATTAAAATTATCTGCAAGTGTCCTTAACTCTTTAGAACCTTTAGGAATAAGCTTGAAATTATTACTAAATTTTAAATTCAAAAGTGCTTCTGCATAACTTTTAACCGGATTTATAAGTTCTGTATAAATTATTCTCAAAAGAATTATAATAGCAATCACAATTATAAAATCCAGAACTATCTGCAAAATCTCAGCCTGTACCCTTGCCTCACGAGCAGCATCAGATTCTCTTTCAGATGTATTATTAATTGATATTTGGAATTTTTGAATAGGGTCCATTATTGCTTTTAAATTTGATTCATATTTAGCATCAAACATTATATCAATTGCTTTTTTTAATTTTTCATCCTTATTTAGCTTCTTATCAGATTCACTTAAATCATATCCTGCAACCTGTGCCGATATATTGTTTTCTGGCTCCTGAGTTGCTTCTAATACCAATTTCATAGCTCTTTTATCTGTTTCTATAAGTCCATCAGAATTTTTCTTGGCCTCTGACAAAAGGTATAATTCATCTGTAGATGTATTTAATTTAAGAATCTTGTAGATAACCTTGTCCCTGCTCCTTTTAACATTAATTTCTTTCCAGTATTCGTCTAAATACACCAAATTTTTAGTTACTACAAATTTTCTAGCCTCATTTGTAAGATAACTTGACGCATCCGCTAAATCTATACCCAACTGTTTAAACTTCTCTTTTCTTGCAACTGCTGCTTGCTCTGCATCTATACTCTTTTTCATGTAAATAATACTTTCACCAAGTAATACCACAATTAAAAGAAAAATAAACAATGTAAATATACTAATTATAGTTTGGCTGATTTCTATCTTTTTTCTCATATAATCTCCTCATTTGAAATATTAAAGAAAAAGTACACTATTTTTTATATTCTCTTGTATAAACATGATATTTAAATTATAATTACTATATAATCAAATTGTCAATAATATATGTATTATTTTAATATTCCAATATTATGGAGATGTTGTTTTTGAATTATTATCAATTAATGGGACAAAAAGAGATATTGCTAGTAGATGATACACCAGAACATATTGAATTTATAGTTTCCATACTTAGTGAATACAACTTTAAAATTAGAGTTGCAACCAAAGGAAAAACTGCTTTAAAATTACTAAAACAACATAGACCTGATCTTATTTTACTTGATGTATATATGCCTGTTATGAATGGTTTTGAAGTTTGTAAATTAATTAAAAGTGATAATTTTTATTCTGATATTCCCATAATATTTTTGACTGCAAGTAATGATGAAGAAAGCATAGAGAAGGGCTTTGAACTGGGTGCTCAAGATTATGTAGTTAAGCCCTTTAATTCAAAAGAATTACTTGCCCGCATAAATACCCATATAAAACTAAAACAACAAACCGAAGCAATAAAAGAGGCTTATAAAGAACTTGACAGTTTCTGTTACTCAGTATCCCACGATCTAAAAGCACCTTTATTTTCAATTAATAAATTAATTGAATTCATATTTTCAGACTATTCTAATCCATTAAATCCTGAATGTATGGAACTTTTGAATAACATAAAAGAAAAATCAGATGAAATAATAAAAATGATAAGCCGTCTTTTAGAATTCTCCAGGATGTGCAAGCTTGAAATGAAAAGTGAAGAGATTAATTTAAAACAGGTATTTCTCGATGTTTATGCTGAATTAAAGAATCTCGAACCAGAAAGAAATATAAGTTTTAATATTCAAGAACTGCCAGTTATAAAAGGTGATTCTATAATGATAAGAGTTTTAGTTCAAAATATTCTTTCCAACGCTTTAAAATATACAAGTAAAAAATCTCATGCCATTATTGATGTTACTCTAAAAGAGACAAAAAATAATTACATAATTTCAGTAAAAGACAATGGAGCTGGTTTTGATAATAAATATTCCTCCAGATTATTCGGTGTATTTGAAAGACTTCATTCTGAAAATGAATTTAAAGGCACCGGAGTTGGCCTTGCAATAACCCAAAGAATATTAAAAAGACATAATGGGAAAGCGTGGATAACAGGTGAAGTTGGAAAAGGTGCTGTATATTCTTTTAGTTTACCAAAATGATTGGTAATTTTGCTGCCAATGCCCCTTATTTTTTAATACAAAACAAGTACCAATTATACTATGGTGCTTGTTTTGTGTACTTTTTTATTTAGACTTAACTTCATAATAAGCTACTTTATGTGTAATAACCTTGTCAGTTGTTTTATTATTATTAAATTGAGCAATATCAACTCTATGTTTGCCCACTTTAAGAGCATTACCCTTTAGATTAATACTTGATTGACTATTTGATAATTGTTCTTTAGTATTAAATATACCATCTATAAATATATAGCTTAAATTTTTTCCATCAAAATCACTCGTGTTTACTCCAATCTGCTCAACTTGAACATCTTTTGCAACATATATGACTGGAACAGATCCATCTTGTGAAGTTCCAGATGGTGTGGATATATAAAAACTTCCTGTGCCCATATTTGCTTGTAGATCTTTTGGAATTTTTATCAAATCGTTTTTAGTTTGTTCTGGTGCATTCTGTACTTTATTTTTGATTGTATTTGCATTATTCCCAATCCCGCAGCCTCCTAAATTTATAATAAATAACAGGCTTATAATAATTAATGAAAGTTTATTTTTCATCTAAGCATCTCCTTTAATATAAAGATTTTAATATATTATTAGTATGCTTATTTTAAAAAATAATATTAATTTTACTTCTATATTTCAACAATTTTATCAATAAAATTTATTTCATTTATAATATGAGAAATAATTATTAATATTGCATTAATTTTTCTAATTTTTAAAATTTTCAACATGATTTCTTTTGTTTCAGCGTCCACATTAGATATAGGTTCATCTAAAATAATTACATCTTTATCAGAAAGCATTGCTCTTATAAAAGCTATAACCTGGGCCTGTCCTCCTGAAACTCCTTCTGTGTTTTGACTTATCTCAGTGTCCAATCCTTTAGGTAATCTATTAATATATCCAGTCAACATAAATTCATCAATAAGCTTTTCTACATCTTCGCGATTTTTATTTGTCTGACCATACAATATATTATCCAATACCGTTCCCCTAAATAAAAATATGTTTTGAGATACAATTCCCACTCTGTTTCTCAAACTTTTATTATTAATCTTTTCCATATTTAAATTATTATAAAATATTTTACCGCTTGTAGGAGTATATAATCCAAGTAAAAGTTTTATAAGAGTTGTTTTTCCAGATCCGTTTTCACCTTTAATAAGAATTTTTTCTCCTTTATTTATTTTAAAGCTTAGATTTTTAAAAATATATTTTTCAGAACCATTATATTTAAATTTTATATTATTCAATTTTATAGATTCAATTTTTTCATTTAAATATTGATGTCTTCCATAATTTTCATCTTGCATATCAAGAAGTTGATATATTCTTTCAATACTTAAGCATACTGGTTTTATTGTAGTCCCTATAGTTGCTAAAGCCTGAGTACTACTAAAAACTTTAGCTATATATAATGAAAAAGAAGTATATAACCCTACAGTAAACTGCCCTTTTAAAATCATTATACCTGCAATTAAAAGTATTAAGAGTGTTCCAAAATTATTAATAAGTGTTATATTTTCCATGAATAATAATATAGAATTGCTTTGCTTCGTGCTATTCTTTATAAGTTCATCAAGCTTATTTTTAAATTTTAAAAGGCTGCTACTTTTGCCATTAAGTACTTTTATGTCCTCAATTCCATTGATTATCTCAAAGGTATCCCCATTTAAAATTGCATTAGATTCCATCATCTTTTGTGTATTTTTCATAAACCCATTTGCAGATTTTTTAGAAGTAATAAAAAAAACTGGAGTTAAAAGCAAAATTACTATTGATAATTTATAATTTATAACAAACATAGTGATTAACGCCATCACTGTATCAATCAAACTCAGAAAAATACTTATAATTTGAGGCGAAAAAATACTGCCCACAGAACTACATTCTGATATTCTAGCTTGAATATATCCTTTTTGTGTAGAGGATAAATAATCCATTGGCAAATCCACTACCTTATCCATTACAGAATATCTCATTTCATTAACAACTAAATTACTAATTTTAACAAACATATATTTTGAAATAACCGCAATAATATATCTTAAAATGTATAATACTGCTATTATAGAAATCAATTCATAAAATTCACTATAACCACGTTTAGCTATAAGTACTTTGTCTATTATACGTCCTATTATATATGGAATAGGATTCGATATAATTGAGCTAAAAATAATGCCAATGATTCCTATAGTAAAAATCGTACGATATTTTTTTACAAACGGTATTAATTTCAATAAGCTGCTAAATTTGCCCATTAATAATCCTCCAAAATGTGAAATATATTATAAATTAACTTAACCTAATATAATTTTGTCTAACATTATCTGCAAATCATTGATAAATTTCGATGTATGATATCCATCTGCTGCAGCATGTGATATATTCACAGAAAATGGCATCATTAATTTTCCATCCTTTTTTTGATACTTCCCATAAGTAATTATTGGGAATAGATTTGGTGTCCCAGCAGGTGTTGACGTAGAATATCCTGTGAAAGACAACCATGGAACACATGATATACAATAGAAATTTTTTGGCTGCCCATCTTTCACCTTAATACCTTTTACATTTTTATAAATTGATATATCTGATAACATATTGTGGTAAAACACATTAAATTCATCATCATATTCCGTCCACAAATCTGAAAATGTGTTGTCATCCTTATGAAAAATAGTATAGTTAGGATGCATACAATCATAATATCCAGGTTTCTCGTCTTCATTTAGTCCCATTCTAAATTCTTTTGTTTGCTTTATTAATTTTGACACACAATATACAAAAGCAGGGAAAAATTTTATGCCTTTTACCTCCAGCATCTTTTTAAATTTAGTTATGTTCAAAAAAGCAGTCAAACTGTAAGCACACTTTACAGTATTTCTGTAATAATCAAAATGTGTCTTCCTTTCCCAATTTTCAATATCTATAATAGAAAATTTCATTTCAACATCCCCCAAATCAATTTATCTTCTCAATTATAATGTTATGTATTAGCTAAGTCCATTTAATACACATTAATTCCAAATATCCTCAATATACTCTTCAATTAATAATTCCTGATATCCAGCCATGCCATTCTTTTTAATCTCCTGTATCAAAGGTTCTAATTCTGCATTTTTAATATTACGCAGCTTTGACATTCTAATACTTGATATAGCTTTATTTGATATAATCTTTAAGTAATCCTCTACATCAAATCTCCAAAACTTTAATTTGTCTCCATACCTGATCTTTAACTTATCAGCTATGGCAATTCCCTCTGGATCGAAATCCCCGGAGTAATAAATTTCTTCTACATTTTCAACTATCTTATCTAATAAAACTACTGAGGCAAGCTTTAGTTGTCCACTTGTACACAAAATAGATGGCTTAAACTCACCTGTTCTCTTTATAATTTCACTAAATAATGATGGATTTTCGAAAATAAACAGTCTATTTTTATTACAAATAACTTTATCTATTTTAGACAAATTTCCTAAAGTAATAATAAGAGGCTCTCCAATTTCCGTAAAACCATACATAAACTTCAACTCAATTTTTCCTCTATATGCTCTTAAACCAAATGTTGCAATATAACTAGAAACATCATCTTTCGACAATCCAGCAGAGTACAATACCTCTGCAGTCTCTTCTGCATCTTTTGGAAATTCTATTCTTAACCTATAACATATTGCATGTATTAAAATTTTCCCTGCAGTAGTATTTATATCAAAATAATGAGGATCTTTTGTAATTCTAGAAGAAAATATGGGTAAACTTTCAAGATCATTAGCATTAAAAGTAAGTGAATCAATTCCACTTAAAACATTATTTAAAAATGTCTTAAAATCCTCTAGTTTGTTGTTTTTATTATAATCTTCATAGTTTTTTATTAATATATTATAGCCGAATTTCTTGGCTTCCAATGCTTCTTGAAGCCATACTACTGCTATTGTACGTTTATTTATACTCAGTAACTCTTTAAAAAATTCTTCCTTTTTTCTCTGTTCATCTTCTTTTTCTTCTCTATAAGTTGTCAAATCATCTTTAAAATATATTTCCAAAACCTTAGCAAAATCCAGTTCTTCAAATTTTCCACTGCAAAAATAGTCAAGAAATTTTTTTACAGATATTTTAGCTTCCTTAGCATTAAAATACTTATAATTAAGAGGGGCTAGTATTCTTTTCTCCTCCTCAGTTAAATCTTTCAACTCAAAAATTCCAGTAAACTTGCCAAACCTTTTATACTTTTTAAATATTTCACTAAGTATCCTCTTATATTCATTTTTACTTTGAAAAAATTTTATTGCTTCCATTTCTTTACTCAACATCTTCATCTTCCAAAACTACAACCTTTTCTTTCCCATTCCACTGAAATCTCTCAACTACAATAATATCATCTTCTTTATCTCTCGTCAGTTCACAAATTGCCAATGCCTTTACAGTTTCATAGTCTCCCCAGAGAACCTGTGAATTCAGTACATAATCTAAGTTCATATTTTCTAAAAGCTTAAACATATCACTTATGTTATTTTCATCAACTCCTGCAAAAGCTTCATCTAGAGCTATAATCCTAGGACAATCCTTTTTATCTGCTCCATTATATTTTGCATTCACAGCTGCAAAAAGTGGAACATACATAGCCATAGCCTTTTCTCCACCAGAAAACTTAAAGAATTCATTGTCTGTAAGTTCTTTCTTTCCTTCTAAAGGCTTAGTAAAATAAAGTCTAAATTCATACCACTGCCTATAATCCAAAATATCTTTTATAATGCTCTGATAATTTACTATCTCACCGCTAGCTTCAAGATCTCTTTTTTGCTGTTTAAGCTTTTCCTTAAAATGTTTAGATAATTTATCTATATCCTCTTCTGTTACTATAGCTCCTCTTTCAAGAATACTTACTAAACTTGAAACATCCATTTGATTTTCACTATCTGCTTTTCTAGGAATCCATTTTAAGCTGAACTTAAGTCCACTTGACGTATTCATAGACTCCATTAGATCATTCATCTGATCTACCCATATCTTTGTTTGATATATTTTTCCAGTTATTTTAGTACTGATGGTGTTTATCAAAGTTTCTTCAAAAATTTGTCTTTCTTTCTCACTAATAATTAGTTTCTGCTCTTCTATAACTTCCTTTAATAAATATGTTAAATTGTATATGGACACTCTTCCATTAAACCTAAGCACAATATCATATCTCTTGCCCTTCATATAAAGTCTTTTTTTTTCTTCATCCTCTATATTTTCTTCTGGTTTAAAAATTTCCATATGCTTTAAATTATACTCTCTTAAGTCTCCCTCATTCCTTTGTATACTCTCAAATAATTCTCCACCATAAGTTCCTGCATCCTTATTTTTACCTTCCTTATAATTTTCCAATATATACTTAGCTTTTTCCTTTAAACTATCTGATGTATTTATCTCTACATAATTAAGTTCAATTTCCTTTATCAAGTTTTCCTCTAATATTTTAAGCAGTTCTTCTTCTCTTTTAATCTTAAACTCTTTTTCCTTTTCTTTTTCAATATTATTTTCAATTTTATTGCCTATAGTAGTTATTGCATTATTTATATTTGTGCTCTTTTCTGGATAGTTATCCACTATATATTTAGAATCCTCTATCGCTCTTTCTATTTCATTTAAACTGCTTTTAGCAAGAACTTCCTTGAGTCCTTTTATTTTAACATCCTTATCATTTGTCTTCTTTTTTAAACTGGATATATTTTGCCAAAGTCTATCTATATCTTCTCTCAAATATTCTATTTGTTCATTCATTGATAGTATTCTTAAACTGCAGCTCTTCAACTTTTCCACCTTAAGCTGTATTTCAATTAAAGCTTCCCTGTAATCTCGCAGTGCATCTAAAGCATCTTCAAATGCTTTAGAATTTTTTTCTAAATTTATCTCATCTGTCTCTTCAAAAACCTTTATTTTAACCTGTTCTAAACTCTTGCTTAATTCAGAATATCTTTCCTTAATTATAAGCAAACTTTTACTTTGTCTCTTAACTTCCTCTTCTTTTTCTTCAATAATCTCTAAGTTTGTTTTTAAATCATCTGTACCAGGAAAAGCTTCATATTCTTTCTTAAGATCAGCCATTCTTTTTTCTAAACACTTTAAATCTTCTTCAATAGAATTTATTTGCAACCTTATATTCTCAATTTCCTGAAGATTTTCCTTTATTAATGTTTCTCTATGTCTCTTTCTGCTTTGCTCTCCTATATATTTTAATTCATAATTAGATGATACTTTTCCCTTTATAATACCTATGTTATAGTTACCATCATTACTTAAATATGTAGATGTTTCTCTATCTTCTTCTACAGATATGCTTCGCAGCACAGCTTCAAGCTCATCTTTATATGGTAAAGTAACTTCTTCATCTTCTAATTTTAAAAACTCTGAGAGATTATTTTCTATGCTTTTGTCATCTGCAAATAAATATTTGTCCCTGCAGGTTACATTCATTAATTCACTTTTATACTTATTAGGAATTATAAGTGCATTTATTATACCCATATCTATTAATGAGCTTTCAATAAACTTTTTTTCATCTTCTGACAAAGATTCTTTAAAATCAAAAGCTTTGTAAAAAGGTAAGAAAGGTATTCCTCTGTCTTTAAGGCTTTGCCTGCTATTTCTTACATCTTCATCTAATACAAACTGCGCTTTCTTTTTTTCTTTTAATATCTTTATATGTTCCTCTAATTCTTTAATGTTATTTAAACAATTTTTCTTTTTTTCATCAAAACTTGCTTTATCTATTAAAAATTTTCCTCTAAAATTATTGTAAGCATCACTTATTATTGGCTTTAAATTTTCAATATCGCCTTTTTTTTCTACGTCATTTACTATCTTGAATAACTTTTGGATTTCTTCGTCTTTTAAAATAAACTCCTTATTACCGCTATTATAAATGTTGATTTTTTCCATATATTCTTCTTTGATATGTGTAAAGTACTCATAACTTTCCTTTAACTCACTATTTAAACATTCTACAATTTTATTTACTTTATCTCTTTCTAATTCACATTCTTCTTTTTTTAATTTTACATCCTCATATTCTTTTATAACATTAAAGCCATCTTTTAATTTTTCCTCTTCTTTACTTAAAGTCTCTTTTATAAATGTAAAATCATAATTTTCTATATCTTGAAGCAGTTCATTCCTTAATAAAGCGCCTTCCTCAAAATTAAATTCTCCACTATATTCTTCTGATTCATTAAGCTTTCTTGTTATCTTTTCTTTTATATAATCTTCTTCTTTTTTTATTTCATCTAATTTATTTTCCTTTTCCTTTAACTCTAAATTTTTTTTTTCCAAATCTTCTTTTAACTTATTAACTTCTTGTTCTTCTTCTTTTACTTCTATTTTTAAATTTTCCAGCTCATTTTTGGTACTAAAAATATCATTTTTTATAAGCTTTTCATATTCCACACGTGCTTTATCATATTTTTCTTTTAAATTATCCGATTCGCTTTTCTTTACCTGTTTTTCATTTTCGAGTTCATCAATACTTGAGTGTAATTTTTCTATTTCTTTTCTCAAGCTGCTTACATAAGTTCCCTTTTCCAAATAATCTTTAGACTTTGAGAAAAGTATATACTTATTGTAATTGTGAAAGCTTTCCTTAAGATTTTCCGCTGCCTTTAAACTTTTTTCAAAAGCCATAAGTCTCATGTTTAAAGAATCCATATTATCCATAGCTTCTGCCATAGGTCTTAAATCATCCTCTGATAAAGTCTTTTGAGAATTATTCAATATGTTATATATTTTAGTAGGCTTAAATTCTTTAGAAAGCTTGGGACTTCTTATTTCAATTAAAAGCTTTAGAAGTTCTTCATAATTTTCAATATCACTAAAGCCAAAAAGATGTTCATTTACTTTATACATATACTCCTTTTGGCTTTCAGTAAAGAAATTTCCATCGCCCAATGCATTTTTAAACTGCTGCTTTGTTAGAGGATATTTTCCTCCCAGATCTTTATAGAGCTTAAAGTCCTTATTTACTCTTCTTCCATCCTTTAAGATGAAGTACCATGAATTCATTGGCTTAGATTTTTGGGCTCTCATTCCCATACCAATAGTTATATATAAATTACTTTGAGGCTTTTTAAATTCTATATATAAATATCCAATCCTGTCCTCATAGTCATCATAGAGAAGATAATTTTCCATCTTTCTTGCAGTAGATCCAAATGGATCAAGCCTACTTGGTGATTTATTTCCATCCAAAAGCAGTGGAATAAAACTCTGTGTAGTTACAGATTTTCCGCTTCCATTACTTCCTCTTAAAAGAATCTTTCCATTTAAAAGTTGAAATTCTTCTTGGTCATAATACCAAAAATTAAAAAGTCCAAACTTATTTGCAATCCATCTTTCCTTCATATTTCCTCCATATTACTAATTATCATTTGCTAAATAATCCTTAGGGTAATCTCCTACAACCTTGCCTATAACCGGCTTCAAGACTATACTGTCTCCTCTTTGCTCAAGCATAAGAAATTGTTTCATATAGTTTAATAATACATCTATAAAATAATCATTTTTACTATCTCTGAGCTCCTTCTTAAAGCCGCTTCCTTTTTTATCTCTTAACTCCAGTAAAAGCTTATTAAAATCTTCCCTTCTCAAAACTATTTCATCATCTATATTTAAAGAAAGCTTTCCTTCTTTAAGCTTTTCTCTTATGAGCTTTGCAAGCAGAAGTACAACTTCACTTTCCCCCTTCATGCTTGGAAATACATTTCCTATTTTATTATCATCGCTTAAAACTATAAGAGCACCGTTTTTATGTACATGCAAGTCCCAGCCTAAATTATTTTCAAAATTTTGTTGAAGACTGCTTCTAAACCTTTTTATGTACTCATAGTCGCTGTCTTCTATTCCTCCATTATAAACGACCGGTGACAAAAGTATCCTTCTATAAACCCTATTTCTTCTCACTACGCCTTTATCTTGTTCTATTCCCTCCCAATTGAGTTTCATAAGATCTTTGGCATTCTCACATTCCATAATATCCTTTGAAAAAGCTCTCACTATATATCTTGAAATACCAGTACTTTCATACAGTACATCTGCATTTTCATCACTTGAAAATTCGTCTTCATCACCATCATTATTTTTCATAATGCCTAAACTTAAAGCTAACTTTATAACTTTGACCAAAGATCTTCTGTTGCTGTATTTTGTCCAATCAATCTTTTCACCTGGGTATTGGTTTGATATGTACTCTGTTACAAAAGACAACACAAATTGTTCTTCTTTATTTTTATCCTCAAGATACATTAAAAGCAGCATAAAAAATATGTATTCTTTTACATCAGTAAAACCCTCTATACCCATCCAGTCTTCCGGCTTGCCAGGTATCTTTTCAAGTTTCACAAAATCCTCATAGAAAATAAGATTGTAACCAAGCTTTTCATTTAAAAAATCATTAAAATTCTCATAGTTATCTTTTATAGAATAATAAAGTTCTCTATTTCTTTCTCTTAAAATAATATAATTTTCTAGTAACGCTAGAAGTTCTTTCAAAATATCACCCCCAAGCTACTTATTAAAAAGAAGGGTGTAATTTGGCATTTTAAATTCACCATCTTCACAATGCAGCGTTATGTATTCTCCATTTTTAGACTTTACTACATTGTAAGTCTTGCCATATTCTGTCTTGCCAATACCATCTTTATTACTTTTTCCTTTAGAAAGCCATCTAAGCAAAATTCCCCTTTGATTTTTAGATATAACCCCAAGTTCCGAAAAAGTAATTTTTTCATTTCTTATCAAACTTTCAACTAAACTTCTCTCTTCTTCTCTTTTAGCCATTATCTTTTGGATTCTTATCCTTTTTTCTTGACTTTTATCTTTTACTGAAACTCTGCTGGCAGTCTTTTCTCTATACTGCCTTATTCTAGGTTTTACTGTAACATAATAAGGTTTTTCTTCATATATACTACTCGTAATACTTTCCGTTTCCCTAACAGGGTTTCCTTTAATATGCCTTGGTTTAAAAACTCCAAATACAACTGAAGAAAGTTTATGAGCATCTTCTATGGTAATACATTTAGAAAATAGCTCAGCAATTTTCTTGTACTCTTCTTTTCTGTTACCACTTACATATTTCATTTCTGTAAGCTGCATGGCATACCTTGTTATTTTTCTTATTATTTCATTAGTACTGTCTAAAAGCTGATCTACCATAGAACTTTTATGGTTTTCCCCTAAGAACCAACGTTTAATACTATAAAATCTTCCTTTATTATTTTCAACATAAACTTCTTCATTTAATTTCTCTTCGAACCTTGGCAAAGATTTTTCATGCTCCAGAGCCTTTTGAATTACAGCATCTACAACATTTTCATCTAGTTCCTGCAAAAAGTTTTTAATACCACTTGCATTTACTTGAAGTCCCTTTATAAAATCTCTTAAATAGGATATAAAGCTCTCTTTGAAAATCAAAAACTGTGTAGTTTTCATAAGTTCTTCATTCTTAGGTGAATAAAATTTGCTTATATAATCTTGATAATTTTCGTTAAGAATCTTAAAATCTCTGTTTAATCTCTTCCACCAATCGTAGACTTGATTATTTTTCTTTGAAGGTATAAGCGTTATCTCTTTAATTTCTTCTTTAAATCTTTCCACCAAACTAGCTTCCAGTGAGCCTCTACTTTCGTCCTTTAGATTTTCAAGTCTAATGAGCATTCTCTCTATTTCAACAGTATACGGTGAAACCTGATATTTATATTGCTTATTTTTAAATTCCTCAAGCGTTCTCATCTTTCTTGTATCATACATGGTAATCAAATTTTTCCAATTCACCAGAGCATCTAAATCCTGCTTTAAACTTTCTATATCATAATCTTTAAAATCGTCATATCTTATAAGTTCTTCATAAATCTGTTCTTTTAGCAGCCAAAAATTCATTTTTTCATAGTTTTTAAACATTATCCTTATTATTGCCCTATACCGCCAGGTATTTTCTACAGATAAATATTTGGCTTCTATAATTTCTTTTTTTAATTTACTATTTAAAAGCATTGCATTTTTCCTTCACTTTTTTCATCTTAAATAATCCCTTCACTTAAAACTTTTAACACTTATATGACGTATCCTTTGTATTTAACTATGTATTAAATATTATACCATGATTTTCAACATAAAATTCATAGAAGCAAAAGTTCTATTTACTTTAAATAACCCCCAGGTTTCCCGGGGGTTTGCAGTCAAAATAAACTATTGTGAAATTATTATCCTAATTCTTTATTTAAGTTATTGTCATCTTTCTCGCATGACACATCAGCATGGACTTTTTTCTTAAGTGTAAGCATAGTAACACCTGCAATTACAAGTGATACAGCCAGGCAAATATATGCTGCTGTATAAGAGCCTGTACTTCCTTTTACAAAACCAACAAAATAAGGTCCAGTAAAACCTCCTAAATTTCCTATAGAATTAATTAGACCAGTAGCACCAGCTGCTGCAGGACCTGACAAGAATGATATAGGTACTGTCCACCATACTCCCATTCCTACATATACACCAATAGCAGTAACGCAAGTAAATATAAAGCTTAATACAGGATTAGATACTAAGGTTCCTAAAGCCATACCTACGGCACCAATAAACAGTGGAAGAGCTATATGCCATCTTGTTTCTCCTGTCTTTGACGTAGAATTACCATTAATTACAAAACCAACAAGTGCTGCAGACATCGGTATTATAATTAACCAACTGACACTAGAATTACTCAATCCTGATACCGATTTGAGTACTGTTGGCAGCCAGAAACCAAATCCCCAAAATCCTGTAACCCACATAAAATATATAAAACATAATTTGAGAACTGTTTTATCACTAAGTGCTTCCCATAATGTATACTTCTTTACGGAATTTTTTGCAGCAACTTCTCTTTCATAATCTGCTCTTATTGCCTTTTTCTCTTCTTGAGTTAACCAATTAACATCTTCAGGCCAATCCTTGAGCCAAAATATAAGAATGATTCCAAATATAAATGCCATAGTTCCTTCTAAAATAAATAACATCTGCCAACCTTTAAATCCAAAAGCTGTAATACCTAAGATCATTCCTGCTAGAGGAGAACCAATAATACTTGAAACTAACATAGAAGTTAATAATATTGAAAGTGCCTTAGGTCTCTCCTTTGCATTAAACCAGCGCGGAACGATAGCTGAATAACAAACTGGATAAAAACTTGCTTCTGCAGCTCCTACCAAAAAACGAACAATATAAAACTGAAGCTCCGTATGCACAAAGCACATAAGTGAAGTAACTATGCCCCAGGTAAGCATGATTCTAACAACCCATTTACTTGGACTTCGTTTCTCTGCAAATACGGTTCCAGGTACTTCAAACACTACGTACCCAAAGAATAAAATTCCCGCTCCCATTCCAAAAATCTGAGCAGTAAATCCAAGATCTTTATTCATTGTCAAAGCTGCATAAGATATATTAAGTCTGTCAATATATGCTATCATAGATGCGATAAATAATGGTAAAATAACATTTAAATACTTTCTTTTTGTAACACTGCCTTTAATAGTCATGACTTTTTAAGCCCCCTTCTTTACTTTTACAAAATAATATTATTGCATTGTAATTTGCCCCAATTTTTAAAATATTCTAATATTAATTTGCCCTCCTTTCTTATTTGCATATTTTGATTTGTATATATTTTGGTAAATAAAAAAATCTTCCATCCTTATAAACACATTTTTATATGTTCATAAGGACGAAAGATTGATTTCCGTGGTACCACCTTACTTGTAATTAGATAACTAATTACCTCTCATTCAGGTCAACTTTAAATAAAAAACTTTATTCATTGTGAACCATAACCATATATCGTTGGTATACGTCCTCGCTTACTTGGTAAAAACCTTTCTACTTGGAAGCTCCAGAGTGATATTACATACTTTCATTAACACCAACTTTCACCAAACGTTGGCTCTCTTAAGTTAATATACTAAATATGTCTTTCTCCATCAAAGCCTGTATTGTTAATATGCTACTAAGTATACTACCTTTTTATAAATTGTCAAGTCATTTTTAATCCAGATTTTAAAATTTTCTGATCAAAATTTTAAAATCATAATTTCTTTCAAAACTTCATAATTTAATTCTATCATAGGATTTTAATCATTATAGAATTTAGTTAACATAAAATTCAAAATCTGATGGCTAAATAAGTTTGACACAAGTATTTATCTACTTTATAATTTATTAAGTAATCGGAAAGGATAAGGAAGCGAATTAATATGATGAATGTTATTAAAACTGCAATTGTGACTATAATAATATCAATTATATCTGGGTTATTGTTAGAGTATTTTAAAAATCTAGCGCCTAAAATATTATGTACCATGGGAAATGGAAAGCTT
The DNA here is from genome assembly GCF_017874415.1 of Clostridium algifaecis. GTDB lineage: Bacteria > Bacillota > Clostridia > Clostridiales > Clostridiaceae > Clostridium_B > Clostridium_B algifaecis. The sequence goes on along the minus strand of NZ_JAGGLM010000002.1, from coordinate 91,602 downwards.
ATAAAAAAGAATGGCAAAAAAATTTATGCATGTACTATTACTGTTAGAAATCTATCAAATAAAATAGTTCATGAATTAACTCTAAATATACAAAGCCTGCAAAGCAACTTAAAGATTACACGTGCTAGAATAACAGAAGGTTTAAAATTTGATTCTTCAATAAATGATAATGCTTTAGATATTGATATTCCTTTTTTAAGTAAGGATGATGAATTTTCAGCTACTATATATGTAGAAAATCAATACGGAGTATATGATAAGCCTTCAGTTGTACTCAGATCACCTGAAAATTTTAAGGAAGTAGACTCTCCAAAGCAGGTTGGATTTTTTACTTCACTATTTAATATACCTAAAGATATAAGTCAGTCAGTCTCAGGTATACCAAAAAATAACAATACAGTAGCTACTGGTGACAAAAATGATCTTACACTTGTTATGAATAGAACACCTGGTGCCAGAAAAGCAATAAATAATGGAAGCAGAAAAGCTCTCCGAAGAAATAGTAGCGTTAATACAGGTAAAAAAGCACTTATAATTACTGTATCAATTGTTTTGGTTATAAGTACTGGAGTTTTGGCAAAATCTTATTTTAAAAATAAGGCTAATAATACACCAGTTCCAACTTCAGAAACTAATGTTAACAAACAATCTACTGATACAACAGGATCATCAAAAGGAACAACTAAAACTTCAGGTTCAAAAACACCAACTAGAAGCTCAACTGGAAATACAAATTTAAATACATCAACTGGATGGACAAACAGAAATACTGATACAAAACAATCAACTAGTGGAACAACTGAAAACACAAATTCAAATACATCAACTGGACAAACAACTAATAATACAAATTCAAAGCAATCAACATCAACCAGTGGGACAACCCAAAATACTGATACAAAGTCATCAACTAGTGGAACAACCCAAAATACGAATACAAAATCATCAACTACTGGAACAACCGGAAATTCAGGTTCAAGCACATCAACTACTGAAACAACCGACAATGCCGGCAAATAATGTAGTAAAATAATAGATATCTTGAAAAAATATACCCCATATTTTGGAGTATATTTTTTCATATAATAATTTACCTGATTTTTAAGAAAAATCTTTATTTTAATTTTTCTCCATTACTAAACTATGATCAGTTTCTTATTGTATTGAGCCTTTCTTAATGAATATATATATTTATTTGGAGTAGTATTTGTAAACTTTTTAAAATCCTTAATCATATGAGATTGATCATAATATCCTAATCTCATGGCTATTTCTGTAAGATCAGTATCAAATATGTCCAATTCTAAATTATTTAAATTACTTAAAAGATCTTGAAATCTCATCATTCTAGAAAACACTTTTGGTGTTAACCCAAATTCTTGAACAAATATTTTGTTTATATATCTAACAGAATAATTTGTTTCATCTGCAAGTTCTTTAATTTTTATTTGACCTACATTTTTTATTATATTGGCAATAAGAAACTTATCTAAATTTTCATATTTATTTATCACTTTAGAATTATAATATAATTTCAAATACATATCCATAAATAACTTTATTTGATAATTAAAATTTCTACTAGAAGTTATTCCTTCAACCAATTCTCTATCTTCTATAACATCTAAAAATGGGATTTTTGACTCCACGAAATTTGACATAGCAGCATTCTTAAATCTAATACTATTTCCCGGTAAAAATCGCACTCCAAATAAATACTTGTTTTTTTCAGTAAAAGCAATTTCCGGATGAAAAACAGTCCCACAAATATATGCATTAGGCTCTTCTTCATCACAGCAAAAATATATGTCAATGCACCCATCCGGTATTGCAAAAACAGAACTGTCTATAGCTCCATCATTATAAAAAGCATAAAAATGAGAAATTCCATAATTCATCACAACAGCTTTATAATATCGTGATGAATTCATTACAAAATAAGGCTGCTTAGGAGAAATTATTTTTTTTTGCTTCTCTAGAATCATATTTTCACCACTTTTTAAATTTAATAATATTTTATTATGAATATATCATATTTATAAGCAAATTAAAATAATTATTTTATATTTTTGCCTTAAATCTATCATAACGGAAAGCATTTATATCAAGAGTAGTTTCTCTTCCTTCTACCATTTCTGATAAAAGCATACCAACCGTTGGCGAAATTCCAAATCCATGTCCAGTAAAGGCGCATGCAAGTATAAGTCCCGGAATTTCTTCTACAAAGCTTATAACTGGTATGTGATCTTTACAGTCATCTATCCAACCAGCCCAGGTACGAACAATTTTTGCATCCTTTAACATTGGAAAGTATTTCATTATTCCACGGCAGATACATGATGCTGTAATACTTGAAGTTGTAGGTGTCCCATTATCTTTATTGAAAGCTTCATAACCTGATGAACCACCAAATACAAATGAACCGTGTTTAGTCTGGTGTCCATAAAAATCTGCGGCTGCAGTACCTAACATTTGATAAAACATTGACGGCTGGGCTTCTGTAACAAGCGCCTCCAGTAAAACCTTGTTCATTGGAATATCAATTCCAACAGTAGCAGCTATCCTGCGGCTTTCGTAACCGGCAGCAATAATAATATGTTCTCCTTCATATATATTTTCTTTAGTTAATACTTGTCTTGCTTTGCCATTTATTTTCTTTATCTCAATAACTTCTTCTCCTGTAACAAAGCTGGTGCCTAATTGCCTTGCTTTACGATAAAAACCTAAAGTTGTCTTTAATGGGTTTGCATGCCCATCAGTAGGACACCAGCTTGCACCAATGACTTCTTCTGAAAGATATGGATTAATTTTTCTAGCTTCATTACCTGAAATCATTCTTACATCAAGGCCGCACTCTTTAGCATTGTTTGCAAGCTTCTCCAATATCTTAATGTGTTCTTTTGTCTTGCCAAGTCTTAAATTACCTTTTTTATAATATTCAACGTCTACCCCTAATTCTTCCGATAAGGTTGGCCAAAGATTTTCTATACCATACATAGCTAGTGGAAGTTCTCTCTTATCACGCCCTGATTGACGAACTCCACCGCCATTTCTTGATGAGCCGCCATTTCCGATACTGTAGTCTTTATCGAGGACAATAACAGAACAGCCCTTTTTTGATAAATAGTATGCTGCAGCATTACCTATTACTCCACTTCCAATAATTATTACATCCGCACAATTTTTCATGTTATTTCCCTCCTTTTTTCTCATTTCCAAAAACTTTCATCTCTATTGGTCTCATAGGTGCACGCGATATAGCCGGCTCTAACTCTAAAGGAGAAATGCTTAATTCCATGGCAACAATTCCTTTGGTATTTCTACTCGCCTAACGGCTTTGGGACGATAAGTCCCATCCAGTATACTTGCTATTAAAGTTTTACCATTTTGTTTTAGGTATTGTAGAAGTTCATCTACTTTCATTCCATCTACTCCATGGCTTCCTTTGTTGGATTTTACTCTTTTATAGGCAATATTCATGTTTTTCCTATCGAGTATCCTTTCTAGCAAATTATTGGCGTATAGCTTTCCATCGTCTTGTCCTCTATTAAATGCCGTAGAAATACTATGCGCTCTCATACTATTTTGGGGTTCCACTCCTATTTTATATGACCAGCCTTCTTTATACGAAGTTGTCTGCAATTTCTGCATTTCTCTCGAATTTTTCAAGTTTCCAAGACCTCCCATTGTTCTGTCCTTCCCGGTTCATTCATGACTGGACTGGTACTATGACTTCTGCTGACTTCTGATAATTCAACTACATATCACTATGCAGGTTATCATACAGAAATTTCATTCTTTGATGATTTATCTATCAGACCTCCCCAGGTAATAACGATAACCTTCATCTCATATATCTGCCACATTTACTCCTTAGAAATTCGGATAGTGTTGGACTTTGTTTTGTGTAGCAAACTCGTCCTTTCTAAGTAAGCCTTATATGTGATTTGTATTCCTCAGACCGAGACTTTGCCTATGACTTCCTTCAGATTCCTCCTCACGGAGGACACCCTTGTCTTCGGCTAGTGGTTCCCACTATCAAGCCCACAGCAGACTTTCACCGCCAAGTTATCGCCCATGCTGGGCGCACTACAAAAAGCTTCATCCTTGATATAACAAGGGTGAAACTTATAAGCAATAAAATATTGATTTCTTTCATAATTTACTTCTTAAGCTAAATCTATGATGTCCTTACCTAGTTAACTTTTCTTTCACTATTTAACTGAAAAGTTCCTCAATATCCTTCTCTTCCATATTGGAAAGCAAAATTTCCTCTCCAGTATTTTTTTCTATAACATTGTTTATTATTTTCTTCTTTTTCTCCTGTATTTTGTGTATTTTCTCTTCTATAGTTCCTTTAGCAATAAGTCTGATAACCTCTACAGTTTTCTTCTGTCCAATTCTATGAGCTCTGTCCGAAGCCTGATTTTCTACTGCTGGATTCCACCAGGGGTCATAATGAATAACTATATCTGCAGAAGTTAGATTTAGTCCTGTTCCACCAGCTTTAAGAGATATTAAAAATATAGGAATTTTCCCTTCATTAAACTTCCTGACCATTTCCCCTCTGTTTTCTGCTTTTACGCTACCATCAAGGTACATATACTTTATATTTTCATTTTTGAACATATCTCCAATATTTTTAAGCACAGAAGTAAATTGAGAAAATAACAATATTTTATGCCCATCATTTACACTATTCTGTACTATATCCTTAAGAGCTTCCATTTTCCCGTTATCACTTTTATAGTTTTCTATAAAAGTAGAGGGATCACAACATATTTGTCTGAGTCTTGTGATTATAGAAAGTATTTTTATTTTACTTTTATTAATGCCTTTATCTCTTATTTCATTATTTAATTCCTCTTTAGCTTGCTCAAGGTAAGCTGCGTATACTTTCTTTTGATCCTCTGTCATATCAACCACCATATTATGTTCAATTTTAGGTGGAAGTTCTTTTATGACATCCTTCTTAAGCCTTCTAAGAATAAAAGGTTTAATATGCTTATTCAATTCCTCTAAAGCTTTTTTATCACCATTTTTTATAATAGGTGTTTCATATTTTTGGCTAAACTTTCTATTACTCAATAAATATCCCGGCATAATAAAATCAAAAATTGACCATAATTCTGTAATAGAATTTTCAATAGGAGTTCCTGTTAGTGCAAAATAGCTGCCAGCTTTAATGGATTTTACACTTTGGGCATTTAAAGATTTAGGATTTTTTATATTTTGAGCTTCATCTAAAAAGCAGTGTCTAAATTTTATAGCTTTATATTCTTCTATATCTCTTTTAATAAGTGCATAGGAAGTTATAACTATGTCCGCCTCATTCATCTCTTTTAACTGACTTTCTCTTACATCCCTGCTACCTGATACAACTAAGCATTTTAAATCCGATTGAAATTTATTTATTTCACTTTCCCAATTGTAAACCAAGGATGTAGGACACACCACCAAAGAAGGTTGCTTTTCCTCATTTTCATCTACCTCTGATTTTATAAAAGCTATAGTCTGAAGAGTTTTTCCAAGACCCATTTCATCTGCTAAAATGCCTCCAAAACCACAGCTTGAAAGAGTTTTAAACCACTTAAATCCAAATTTTTGATAACCTCTCATAATATTATCCAGTTTTTCTGGAATTGTATAATCAATGTCACCAATATCCTTTACATTATTTATCAGTTCTCTAAACTTCTTATTCCTTTGTACAAAAGTTATATTATTTTCCTTAAGGCTTGTATCTATGTAAACAGCATTATATTTAGAAAGAACTATTTGATCCTTTTTAAGATCTGAAGTGTTAATATTTAAATAATCTATCATATCTGATATATTTTGAAGCTCGCCAGCCTGCAGAGGGATAAATCCTCCATTCTTAAGTCTATAATATTTTTTCTTTTGTTTTAATGCATCAAATATATGCTTTAATTCTTCCCTATTTACCCCATCAATATTAAAAGTAAATTCTAAAAGATCCTCATCATTTAATCTTATGTTGGATTTATAGCTTTTAGATGTATAAATTCTTATATCTTTAAATGCGTCCGAATAGTAAATTTCTGCGGATTCCTGAAGTTTTTCAAGCCCTTCTCCTACAAAATCTAAAATTTTATCCTCATCTTCTAAAATGAAATTAGATTTCCCCTTTTTAAATTGAAAAGCGGTCAGGGTATCTACTATCGCTGCTTCTTCCTCAATATCTCTAACTAATACCTTTCCATCTTCCCTTGTCTCATTATCCTTTAAGGGGTTTATATCTATATTTCCATATTTAAATATTACATCACAAACTACAGCATCTTTATCCTTATCAAAATAGAGACAAGCCTTTAAAGGTTCTTCAGAAAATTTCTCTTTAATTCTGTTATTCACCGTTACCTTTGTACCTATCTTTTTTAAGGCTGGAATTATATAAGAAGCTATTTCTTCACTTTCACTTTGCTGAAAAGTAATTTCAGAACTTCTCCGTTCAATAAAAGTATTGTAAAGTGCTTTATACACTCTTACTTGTTCATTTGCTGGCACATATATCTTGTTATTATAATAAAAATAATTTCCGCTTTTGACTAAAGCTTTAGGAAGCTTTGAAATTTGAGATAAAATTATATTATTCCCCTTGCTGTCTAATTTAAATTCCAAAGGGAAATTTTCTCTTACTACTTTAACTTCACTGTAGTTATCATCATTTATGACTAAATCTATAGCTATTTCCCCTATATTATCAAGAAATTTTTTTAAGTTACTCTCCGTAAGTCTTGCCTTTTTTCCACTTAAAAATTTCGCTGTTTTGTTGTAATGATAGCCATACATTACCATGTCCTCTGTGGCCCTGTCTATTTCATATAGATCTTTGAGCATACTCAGAATAAATTTATCCTCATCTTTGAACCTGTGTAAATGTGAATTATATGTAAAGCTTTTACCAAACTCCAACTCATTATGTTCTATAACTGCCTCTAAAAAGTTCTTCATATTCTTTACTACATAAAGCTTTTCTTCCCCTACCTTTAATTCTAGAAAAGCTTCACTTTCTCTGCGGCTAATATTAAATTGAAGCTTATACTGTAGATTTAAAGTCTTAGTTTCCATCTTTGCCTTAGTGGATATTAGACTTTTCTTTAATTGTTGAATTAATTTGCTATTTTTCTTTATTACTGATTTTCCTTTTTCTCGAGCATATTTTATAAGCACTGCAGCTATATGCTTACATGGAGCATTATAATTATAATATGCTTTGCAATTACAATAACAGCTTATGTTTTTACTGCTATTTGGATATATTATTTTTACATTATACTTTATAGGCATTTGTGAAGAAGACTTCACTTTTCCTTCAATAGTAGTTTCTTCCCATCCTAATTCTTCTTGAGTACTTACACTCAACTTTTCCACTTGATCATTTTCATAACATCTAACACCTTTTTTGTACGTTTCAAAATTTAAGCTGTCTTTTATTGCATCTTCATTTATTTCAAACAAATTTATTCACTCCTGTTTATCTTCTTGTTAAACATTCTAGCACATAATAATATTTTTAAACATATTACTAAATTATTTCTAAGTTAATTATTGAGATAAAGTTTCTTGGTATTCACGTAGAAATTAATGACAAAGAGAATAATAAAATTTTCTTTCTTCCTGTAAAACTTTTCTGCTTCTTCTTTTAGCAATTTCCGGACACATAACTGCATTAAAACTTAATGCTGAAACCATTCCATTATCAAAAGTATGACTATATTATTGGAATGGATGGCTACAACATAAGAAATATTCTCAGAATAATTGGACAAGATGTTGAAAAATAAAGCTTCATGTAAAAATGCTTCATCCTTGATACAAAAATGGTGAAGCTTATAAGCAATAAAACACTAATTTCTTTCATCATTTACTTATTAAGCTAAATCTATGATGCCCTTAATAAGTTCGTGTTTATCATTTTCAATTTTAGCTACTATATTTATTTCCTTAGGTAAAAATTTTGGCTCCTGTTCTTTATTAACCTTGAGCATTCCTTTTTCTCCTAACTGATATGTCTAATCTTATCCTCATAATATCTTTGTCTAAATCTCCCAAATACTTTCTTAAATAGTTAAATATATCTTCAAATTCTTTTGTGTCATATAAATTTTTATTTAATAATTCATAGACTTTATTTAGTTTAATTGTAATATCCTCATTTCTTAGACTATTAAGTTTCATAGTTGTGCTTAAAATATCTCCAATGCTCTTACCATAAGTTTCATTTAAATCTCTATTATCAACTAACTTAATACCATCTTTTTCTTTCTTTATTATACGCAGTTGTTTTAACTCAATATCTCCAATAATATGTGGAGAATGAGTTGCAATAATTAATTGATTATTCTCGCCTATACTTTCATATACATCAATTATCCTCCCTTGCCACTCAGGATGAAGTGATATTTCTGGTTCATCAATTAATATTATTGAATTATTAACTTCCAAAAACTTCAGTGATAATGCTCTTAAAAATAATTGTTTTTCTCCCGATGATAAACCTGTAATATCAAATTCCTTGCCCAAGCTATTTCTAAATATAGGCTTTGTTTCACTAGTTTCAGAAAGTCCCACTAACTTAACATCTAAATCCATAACAGAAAATATGCTATTTATGTCATCACAAACTTTATCTATAACTTCTCCTATTGTTTTGTTTCTATTTTTAAATATTTCTTTATTTATTTTAGTAGCTATAAAAGAAGGTATATTTTGAGTCATTCTTTGATCAATAATATTTCGAAAGTCTGGTACAAAATTTAATGTATTATCCACCTTATTAATCTTTTCAAAATTAATTTCTGTTGACATATATACAACTTTAGATTCATTAATACTACATCTTTTTTCCAAAGAAACAACTTCTAGCTGTAATATTCCAATTTCATTATTTTCTAACTTAACTGTTGCTGTATATAGTGCAGGAGTCAATTCTACTTTATTATCTTCTAATTCTTTATAACCACGTTCATCTATATCAAAAGCATCATATATACTTTTTAATAAAGTGGTTTTTCCAGATCCATTTTCGCCAATAATAACAATAGTATCTAATATCTTTCCATTATTATCTTTAAAATCTATCTCTAAATTGTTGAATATTTCATGATTATTAAACTTGATTTTTTCTACCTTCATCTTTTACATCTCCTTTCCCTAAAACTATTATATCAATCGATTCATTAATAATTATAGGCAAATCTTAAATATAAATATAGTTACAGATTTTTTAATATATCAACCGATTTCTTTAGATCATTTATCTTTCGTTGTTTTTCCCTAAGTTGTTTTTCAAGTTCATCTATTTTAGATTTTCCTGGATCTTTTTTTCTTTTTCTATTATTTATCCATTTTCTTAAAGTTTGAGCATTTATCCCTAAATCCTTTGATACACTGATTATAGACCTGTCTTCTTCTAATACAGACTTACAGCATCAGTTCTAAATTCTGCATTATACTTTCTACCATTACCTAATATTTCTTATCTCATCCATATGATTATTATATCTAACCCATATCCATATGTATTCATCAATTCGAGTACAGATCAGGTGTCATAAAAAATTTAAATAAAGAAAATATTAAAATTTTATATAAATGACTGATATTTTTTACACTTTTTAGGTGTGGAAAAACGTTTCTCTTCTTTTGGGAATTTTTTAATAATAACAATATGTAAAAACATCCTTTAATTACTTTTTAAAGAAAAAATAAAGATAATTTTTAAAATATAATCAAAGCAGGAATTTTAAATTTTTTATTGAAATATAATCAAAAGGAGTGATTATATTGTCTAAAATATGCAAATACTGTAATAGGCCTCTAAGTGAAGCTCAGTATAAAACTGTAAATGGAATACAGTATAAATCTTGTCCAAGATGCTCTGAAGCAAATGGAATTTATCATGTATACCATATATACCCTCAATTATTTGGTACAACTCCTGCTAGAGCAACTTCAAATCATCCAGAAGGACCTCAAAGCTACTGTGTTCCTTGTAGAAATCCTTCAAATAAACCTAGTGGTGGCATCACATGCAATAATCTTTAAAATTAAAGCGTTACCAATATATATTTGTGGTAACGCTTTAATTTAGCTTTGACTTATACTTACAATTTCCATTATCCAATTTATCCATTTTCTTATAGTTTGAGATCTTCTTTTATACATATCTTCTGTGTTAACATGATTTAATTTACAACTTTTCATAACTTGCACTATTTCATCTCTTGAGGGTAAATCTAATTTTTTCAAAAACATTTTCATGGCTTCATTAAAAGCTTTATGCGATAAAATCAGCTTAAATAAAGTTAAATATTTTTCGCTACTTCTCATTCCAATAATTTTTTTACCTAAATTCGACAATGTGACTTTTCCCTTTCCCTTATGTCTATCAACCAATCCAAGATAAGCAGCAGCATTAGTATAATAATCAGCTTGTCTCTTATCAAATCCAAACTCTATAGTAACCTGATCTTTTGTATCGAAATCCGGATCATCATACATCTTATTTATTAAACTTATTATATTTTCAAATGTATCTGCCTGTGGAAAAGGAACATCCATTGACTCTTCAACTATTTGTATATTATATAATATGTCTTTTACATCATCAACAGTAATGTTAAAATCATCAATCATATACCTTTTAACTTCTCTTAACTCAAGAGAATTATAGTGATTTATATCATTAAATTCATAAATGTAAAAGCTAAATATGTTATTAGAATAAGTTAAAAATGCAGGTACTACCTTCTTTGATACTCTATTTTGAATTACTCTATATGGATAGTATAACTGCCTCACAATAAAATCTTCAAATATATTATTTTTAGCCTCCAATAAAAGTATATTATCCCTGCTTTCAAAAGCACCATCTATCTCGCATTGAGCTTTTGACACATCTACTTTGCAATTTTTATTATTTACATCATTAATATAAAAGCTAAAATCTCCAGAACCCATTCTACCACTTAAAGTTGGATAAATTTCTGTATCTCCTAAAATATCACCAAATATTTTGGATACATAAGCACAGTTAATAGCACTTGCTTCAGAATAAAGATTTTTATAATCAATTCCTTCTATCCATTCTGGGAATTCTATCTTTTTTACATTTGTTTTTACTGTTTCAAAATCTTCATAAGCTTTATATTTTCCAATAATATAACTTCCCCTAGTAATAGGTAAAATAGTTAATGAATTTTCAACAAATATACTTGGTAAACTGTCCTTATAATCAAATTTTGTCATCAGTCTAGGCTCATAGACCTTTTTTATTTCATTAGCGGATATTATACATTTTCCTTTACTTTCAACTTCTTCAACTATGTTCATATCATTAAATATTTCTATCCAATATTTATCTATTTTTCTAGTTTTATTTTCATTACCTTTACGCCCCATAATATTCCCTTCTATTCCAAATCATAATTTCTAATTAACACTTCTTCCACTTCTCCTCTTTTAGTAGCCTTACTATTTATCGCCCTTGTTGCCCCAACAACTTTAATTTTATCGTTGTAATCCTTATAGAGTTCTCTAATAAACTCAGTATTACTATTAGATAATAAAAACTTAACTCCTTTTTTATTCAGTTTATCACATAACTTTTTTAGTCTAATTTGCTCATCTCTATTAAATCCACTTGCCGTGTATCCTGTAAAATTAGAACTATCACTCACAGGATCATAAGGTGGATCAAAGTAAACAAATGAATTTTTTCTAATTCCTTTTAATGCTTCTTCAAAATCTACATTCCGTATTGCTATTCTGCTTTCATTTAAGTATTTATGTACAGTTCTCAATACTGTATCATTTACAACATTTGGGTTCTTATACTTACCAAAAGGAGTATTAAAGTATCCAGATGAATTCACTCTGTATAATCCATTATAACAGGTTTTATTTAAGTATATAAATCTACTTGCTTTTTTAACTTTACTATAAGTTTTATATTCTTCACTTCTATCCTCTGATCTTAGTTCATAATAATATTTTTCTGTAATTTTATGATTCATTAAACTTCTTATTAATCCTTCTACATCATTCTTTATTACTTCATACACATTTATAAGTTCTGAATTCAAATCATTTATTACGGCATTTTTCCGTTGAAGGCTAAAAAACACTGCTCCTCCACCAACAAATGGCTCATAATATTTAAAATTTCCTTTAGGTATATATTCTTTTATTTCGCTCAATAATTGTCGTTTTCCACCAACCCATTTTACAAAAGGTTGTATTAAATTATTTTTCATTCTATCACCTTTTCAAATCATTTATATCTTCCTCTTATGTTAATATGCAAATTTAATTATAAACGTTTGTTCTTATTTAGTAAATTACTATTTCTTTAATACAAAAATATATTCATGAGCTATAAGATAAAAATTTTTCTTTTTACTGATTTCTCTCCACTTTTCTGTTGAAGAACAATTATGTTGTTCCTTTATAATTATTTCTTTTAATTTAAAACCGTTTTTTATAAATATATTCATTACATTAAAAGCTAAAGGTATAATATAACCATTTCTTCTTGTATCTCCTAACATAATACAACAATATGAATCCATTTTTAATACTCTATAACACTCTTTTGCCACACTGCTTATTGCATAATAATAATTTTCTAATGTAAAAAGAGAAATGTCATTTTTATTATCATTACTATATCTTATTATATTTGAATAAGGTGGATGAGTACATATTAAATCTATTGTTTGATCTTTTATATTTTTTAGCTTTCTGGCATCTCCAATTGCAATTATAGACTCTTTATCTATATATGCTAAACTCCTTTTCTTTGATATTTCAATTGCTTTATCATTTATATCTAAACCTATAATTCTCCTTTTTAGTAATAGTGCTTCTATTGCAGTAGTTCCACTACCTAAAAACTGATCTAATACCAAATCATCTTCGTTACTATATCTTAAGATTATATTTCTAGGTACATATGGGCTCCAATTACCAGGATAGTCTCCCTTATGACTTGCCCAATTTCCCCTATTTTTAAAGCTCCATAGAGTGGTTTCTTCCATTTTAAAATCTTTCTCCATAAACAAATCACCTCTATAGAAAGTATTAACTTATTTTTCTTATTTTAACAATAAAATATACATAAAATTAATAATATTTTGAAATAATTCTATATTATTATATTTATTTATTATATTTATATAGATAAATTTAAACATATTTTACACGACGCAGCCGCCTGATCTTATTTTCATTGTTTTACTTACTTTCAAATTTATTTATTACAGTCATATTAATTACTCTTTTTACATAAAATTTCAAATTATACTATTATTTTATAACATATTGGATATTTTTTAAAGAGAAACACAGAGATTTAGCACCTAAATCTCTGTGTTTCTTACATACTACTTTCCAGCAGCACATTATTTATTCAATTGTTCGTGTTCTTTTGCTAATTGCTCATATAACTGTACTGGATTCCATTTTTGGTTATTCTGAGTCAAAACAGCTTTAAGATTGATCCTGACAGCTGACTTTTTCAGAGAAAGCAATAATTGATTTAATTTCATATCTGTAAAGTCTGAAATAAGAAGCATTTCATCGCCAAGTTCAGGCCCCTCATACTTTTCCTCAACAGGATCAATGTCCTTATTACCAACTAAATATCCAATTGGCTGAAGGTAATCCTCCCTGCCTACTTTCTTAATTTTTGCCTTAAGTGGTAATACCGCCTTTATAAATTTGTTATATCGAGTTTTATCCGCAAAATTAAATACTAAAATTGTCGGTTTCATTTGCTCATCCCTTTCATAAAACTTTTATGGCATACAATTAACGCAGTTCCTACATATATAAAAATTGTATAGCAACTTTACATAAATTGCTATACAATTTTATACATTATTCTCTATAGATACATACAATAAATTCTACTATCCCTATATTTCCATAAATTTTGCTTTGCTTGAAGATAATTTTAGTATTAGAAAACTAGTTTAAAATAATTATATTTTCTTAAGTTTATGCTAATCATAAAAATATCTTTACACTTTGGATGATTTAAATTATGAAAATCTGCAAAAGAAATGTGATTTCCTATAAAATCTAATACCATTAAGAATCCTATTTCCTTAGTAGCTACACATCAAATCATATATGCCCTAATTTCTGGAGACCATTCTACTATCTTTTCTTAATTAGCTAAACTTGAGATCTATACAAGCGTACCGATACATTAGTTATATAATCCTTCTAATGCTATAATATCCGTAATGTTTGACAAAATGCCATTTATTACAAGGGGGACATTATAATGAGAAACAAAAATTCAATACTACTCAAATTAATTCAAACTGCATTATTAGCAGCATTATGTTTTGTATCATTTACTTTTCTTCAAATTAAAATTCCGGTGCCAGGAGGAGATGCAACTTCATTACATGTGGGCAATGCCTTTTGTGTACTTGCTGCTTTGCTTCTTGGCGGATGGTATGGCGGACTTGCTGGAGCTATAGGAATGACACTATCGGATGTTTTAGATCCTGTATATATTTTAGGAGCACCTAAAACTTTTGTATTAAAATTGTGTATTGGACTTATAACAGGGTTAATTGCCCATAAATACGCTAAAATAAATGACAGTAATGATAAGGCTTATGTGCTTAAATGGGCCATTATTGCTTCAGCTTGTGGACTTGCATTTAATGTAATTTTTGATCCTATTGCAGGATACTTTTATAAACAGTACATTCTGGGACAACCTCAAAAAGCTGCATTAATTTTAACACAAGTTAATGCAGTTACTACACTTATCAACGCAATAGTATCTATAATATTGGTAGGTTTAATTTATAGTGCCATACTTCCGGTTTTAAAAAAATCAGGATTTTTATTAACAGAAGAAAAGACAATGAAATCAGACAATAAAAATGTCTCTTAATCAGCAAAAACATGGCTTTTACCACTATGAATTGTATATGCTGCAATTCATAGTGGTAATATACATATTGGCGTTTTTTATATTATTCAACAATTTTATAATATACCCTGGCAGTTAATGAAAATACAATTGTATAAATTGCTGCAAAAACAATTATTGTCCCTGCGGTTGAGAGTATAAATAAGTTTACATTTTTCAAGCCTAAAACAGCAAGCATCTTTGTAATTATTGGAAATGCAAACGCAATATGGATTACTGTAAAAACAAGAGGTAGGAAAAATACCATTAGTACTTGACTTCTTATTGTCTTCTTTATTTCTTTTTTGTCCATTCCAACTTTCTGCATAATCTCAAAACGTTCCTTATCTTCATATCCTTCTGATATCTGCTTGTAATAGATAATGAGCACCGTTGCCATTAAAAATAGTGTGCCTAAAAATATGCCTAAGAAGAACAATCCACCATATAAGGAAAGAAATTCTTCCTTACCAGATACAGCACTTTCAGCATTAGCTTTCATTTTATTTTCCACAAATTTTTTATTTAACTTATTAGCTGTGGATAGGATATCTTTATTTGTACTATTAATATTAAAGCCAATTGTGTATTCCTTGAATCCATTTTTTCCTACAGCATCTATATTATTTACAAATATTACATAGGTATCTACTATATCCGTCATAGCATTATTTAAACTAGATACTGGTTTATCCAATCTCTGTTTAACTTTAAAACTTTTATTATCAATATTAATTGTATCACTAGTATAATTTTTTACTTTTGAGAAAAGAATTACTTCATTATCTTGAAGAGTAATATTCTTTCCTTCCAATCTATTATAATCTGAAATAGGAATAACCTCTATCATAGAAATATTTGTCTTTCCTGGATTTTTTTTGACAGATAAAAATTTGCCGTCTTTTTTTACAACTTCCAGACTATTATCAAGATAGTAAAGCTTATCTTTCATATCTATTTTACCGTTTTTTAATCCGGCATTTAAAGTTTGATCCAGTTTTTGTATTTGATTTTTATTAGTTTCTCTAGCAGTTACAACTATATCTCTAGGGTAGCAAAGTTTTAGAAGATCTTCCATACCTGCATATAAAGAAATTGTAGTTGAGAGCATGACAAGCACAGCAGTACTCAAAATACAAATATTTGCAAGTCCTACTGCATTTTGTTTCATTCTGTACATCATACCTGAAACAGATATAAAATGGCCTGTCTTATAGTAAAAGTTCTTCTGTTTCCTGAGAAACTTTAATACTGCAATGCTTCCTGCCGTAAAGAGTGCATAAGTTCCTATCATAACCAGAATAACTGCACCAAAGAACAAGTTAAGCGCAGCAAGAGGTGATTTGACATTTAAAGCTATTCCATATCCGCCGCAAAGAGCTGCCAATCCTATAATAGTCATAATCCATTTTGTTTTTGGCTCTTTTTCCCCCTGCTCGGACCCTTTTAAAAGTTCAATGGGCTTTAATATTTTAATCTGAAATAAATTTGATAATAATGTTGCAAAAAAGATGCTGCAAAAAACAATCAAGGTTTTTATAATAGACGGCACCGAAATAGAAAATCCAAATGTTACTTTAAAATTAAGCATCTTTATCAGAAGAAGAAACATAAGCTTATTTAAAATAATTCCACCAATAAGTCCAACCGTTAAACTGATAGCTGAAGTAAAAATACATTCAAAGCATAGTATTTTTGCAATATGCTTTTTTTCAAGACCAAGCACATTGTACAACCCAATTTCTTTTTTACGCCTTTTAATAAGAAAACTATTTGTATAAAAAAGAAATATAGCTGAAAATATTCCTATTACTATTGTTCCCAAAAAAAGAAGCGTTTTTAGGGTCTCAGAGCCACTAGCTCCATCCAATCCCTTATTTATTGAAATTGCATGCATTATATAAAACATCATAATTGTACATATGCAAGTAAGTATAAATGGAAAATACGTCTTGCTATTCTTTTTGATGTTTATTACTGCTAGTCTCGGATAAAACAGCTTATTCATTTGCCGCACCTCCAGTAGTAATTACTGTAAGTGTATTTGAAATTTTTTCAAACATCTCCTCTTTTGACATTGAACCTCTATAAAGCTGATGAAACACCTCGCCATCTTTTATAAAAAGTACTCTTCCTGCATGGCTTGCTGCCTTGGTACTATGGGTAACCATAACAATTGTCTGCCCTTCATTATTAATCTCTGAAAATAATTTTAAAAGCTGATCTGTTGATTTTGAATCAAGTGCTCCTGTGGGCTCATCTGCTAAAATAAGCTGTGGATCTGTAATTAAAGCCCTGGCAACTGCCGCCCTTTGCTTTTGTCCTCCTGATACCTCATAAGGAAATTTCTCCAGTATATGCTCTATCCCCAATTTCTCTGCAATAGGTTTCAATCTTTTTTCCATTTCTCCATAGGATTTTCTTGATAAAACAAGTGGTAAAAAAATATTATCTTTTAAAGAAAAGGTATCAAGTAAGTTAAAATCTTGAAATACAAAACCTAAATTTTCTCTGCGAAATGCAGTAATTTCGCTTTCTTTAATTGCTACAATATTCTTACCCTGCAGTAAAACTTCACCGCTGGTTGGTTTATCTAAAGATGCCAGTATGTTAAGTAATGTAGTTTTTCCTGATCCCGACTCTCCCATAATTGCTACATATTCACCTTTTTCTACTGAAAAGGTTACATTGCTTAAGGCTTGAACCTGGTTTCCTCCAAATCTTGATGAATATATTTTCTTTAAATTATTTACTTCTAATAACTTCATTTTCTTCCTCCCTGTTCACTTTGACTATACTATAATTATAAAAAAAAGAGAAATGCCTAGCCATAACTTTGGCTTACATTTCTTCTTTAAATCTTACATATTCGTAAGGTTGGATTATTCAATTATAGTTTTCACAGAAGAAAGATTTATCCTTACTGTTGTTCCAACGTTAACCTTAGAGGTAATTGTTATTGTATGAGAAAGCTTGTCTAATATCTTTTTGCAAAGATAAAGCCCTATTCCCGTTGCCTTTTTATCGGCACGTCCATTATATCCAGTAAAACCTTTTTCAAATACCCTTGGTAAATCTTCATCTGCAATACCTACCCCTGTATCTTCAATTACAAGCACCTTCTGTGAAGTATCTTCCATATATATTGATATTTTTCCGCTGCTTGTATACTTTAATGCATTCCATACTATTTGTTCAATTACAAATACCAGCCACTTTTCATCTGTCAGTACAGTACACTCCATTTCTTTTAAATCAAGGGCTATATTTTTTCTAACAAATACATGGGCATACTTTCTAATAACTTGTTTTACAATTTGAAGCAAATTATAGTTTTTAAGCACCAGATCCGATGAATCACTGTCAATTTTCAAGTAACTCAAAACCATTTCAACATACTGCTCAATTTTAAAGGTTTGCTCCAGCAGTTCCTTGTTTTGTTCAGTATACTCACTTTGCAGTATTAATCTCATTGCCGCAATTGGTGTTTTAATTTGATGTGCCCAAAGAGTGTAATAATCTATCATTTCTGTTTGCTTAATATCTGTTTTTGAAATCATTTCCGTAGTTTGCTCATAGAGTGTCTGCAGAATACTTTGATAGTCAGCTTCAATAAAATTATCTGCGGTTGGCATTTTACCTAATCCTATGTTTATCTGCTTTTCAAAAATACATAGTTTATTGTGCTTTTTATAACACTTGATAAAATCATAAACTATGAAAATAACAGCTGCAATAGCTGATAAAAACGAAGCATATAAAACTGGTTCAAGTTCTAAAGAATATAATGAAAATACCACAGCAAAGATTGCAACGAAAATGCTGTCCATTATTATTGTTTTCTTATGTCCTTTAATATACCATAATAGAATCTGTAAAAAATATTTTTCTTTCATATTATTCCACCATATACCCAATACCTTTTTTTGTTTTAATAAAGTCGCAAATGCCAGCATCTAAAAGTTTTTTTCTAAGACGAGTGACATTAACAGTTAAAGTATTATCATCTATATAGCTGTCACTTTCCCAAAGTCTTGTCATAATAGCATCCCTTGGAATTACCTTGCCAACATTTTCAAGTAAAATTTGAAGGATCTTAAATTCATTTTTTGTAAGCTCAATCTTATTATTCTCATATTCAATAGCAGCATTACTTAAGTTTAACACTACACCATTATGCTCAATTATGTCCATCTTCCCACCAAAGGAATATGTCCTTCTTATTAATGCCTGCACTTTTGCCACAAGAATATTTAAATCAAAAGGTTTAGAAATAAAATCATCACCGCCCATATTTACAGCCATAATGATATTCATATTATCAGACATAGAAGAAACAAAAATAATAGGAACCTTTGATATCCTGCGAATTTCGCTGCACCAATGATAACCATTGAAAAATGGCAGTGATATATCCAAAAGTAAAAGATGTGGACCAAACTTAATAAACTCTGCAGTAATGTCTTTAAAGTCAGTTATAAATTCAGTTTCATAATTCCACCCACTCAGACAATTTTTCATTGACTTCGCAATTACCATATCATCTTCAACTATTAAAATTTTATACATATTTTACTCCTATTCAGATTCTTTCCTATTCCTCTTGTAAATTTCTTTTTTCATTATACAATATATTTCTATTGGATACACATAAAACTTTTACATACTTACGCCAATTTATGCTAATCATAATCATAAAAATATCTTTACACTTTGGAGGATTTAAATTATGAACTACGACAAAAATACCATTATAGATAGTTTAAAAACTATTCTTTCTATACCAAGTCCTACAGGATATACCGAATCTGTAATACAATATCTTAAAAATGAACTTAATAAAATGAATATTTTTTATAAAACTACAAATAAAGGTGGACTTATCATATCTTTTCTTGGGAAAAATGATGATTATCAAAGGACTTTTTCAGCCCATGTTGATACATTGGGTGCAATGGTTAAGAGTATAAAAGCAAACGGTGCTCTTTCTCTGCTGCCTATTGGAGGCTATATGATGTCAACACTTGAAGGTGAAAATTGTACCATAGAAACTCTAAATGGTGTGAGTTATTCTGGTACCATTCAAACTACAAAGCCTTCCGTTCATATAAGCGGTGATGATGCTCGTAATCTTAAAAGAACTGCTGAAAATATGGAAGTGATATTGGATGAGAAAGTATTTTCTAAAGCTGATGTAGAGACACTTGACATTGATGTAGGAGATTACATATGCATAGATACAGAAACAACTATCACCCAAAAAGAATTTATTAAAAGCAGATATCTTGATGATAAAGCCAGCGTGTCTGCTGTTATGTATGTAATTAAATATCTTCATGATAACAACATAAAACCTCCCTGCACAACTAACTTTTACATGAGTACTTATGAAGAAGTTGGTCATGGTGCAAGTGCTGCCATTCCACCAAATACTAAAGAATTTATAGCTGTTGATATGGGTACCCCTGGCTGTGAACAAAATTCATCAGAATATGCTGTATGCATCTGCGCTAAGGATTCTTCTGGTCCTTATGATTATAACCTTAGGAAAAAGTTAGTAAATATATGTAAGAAAAATAATATTCCATATAAAATTGATATATATCCTCATTACAGTTCAGATGCTTCTGCTGCACTATCCGCTGGTTGGGATGTTAAAACAGCACTTATAGGTCCAGGTGTTTTTGCATCTCATGGATATGAAAGAACTCATATAGATTCAATATTAGCTGCAGTTGACCTTATAATAAAATACATTAATGAAGCATGAATATTTACAAATATCTTTAATGTGTGCAAAACATAAATGGTCTGTTTCACTAAAAACAGACCATTTCAATCTTAGAAATTGCTTTGTTTGCTTCTTCTATATTTATAGTAAGATATTCAACTTGGTTTTGCTATCAAAAATATGAATTTTATTTAAATCAAATCCTATATTCATAATTTCCCCTGATTTTGCATCACATATGCCATTTACTCTAGCTGTTATATTATTTTCTGCATTTGACAGATAAATATATGTTTCTGCTCCCATTATTTCCGTCATATCAACTTTAAATTGATATCCATTCTTTTCTAAAATACTTATATTTTCAGGTCTTACACCAAGTATAACTTCCTTGCCAACATAATTTTTTGTTTTCAAAATATTTGAAATATCATCCTCTAAAGACAAAGTTTCATTTCCAAATAAAGCCTTAATTTTACCACTATCATCCTTCACAATTTTTGCATTAATAAAATTCATCTGAGGACTTCCTATAAATCCTGCAACGAATATGTTAGCAGGTTTTGTATATATATCCTGAGGTACACCTACCTGCTGTATAATACCATCTTTCATAACTACGATTCTTGTACCAAGTGTCATGGCTTCAACTTGATCATGAGTAACATATATAAAAGTAGTTTTTAATTTCTTGTAAAGCTTTGATATTTCCGTTCTCATCTGTACTCTTAATTTTGCATCCAAATTTGATAATGGCTCATCCATCAAAAATATTTTAGGATTTCTAACTATGGCACGTCCCATAGCAACTCTCTGTCTCTGACCACCAGATAGCTCTTTAGGTTTTCTATCAAGAAGTTGTTCTATATTCAATATTTTAGCTGCTTCTTTAACCTTTTTATCTATGTCAGCTTTAGAAAGTTTTCTCAATTTAAGTCCAAATGCCATATTATCATATACTGTCATATGAGGATAAAGTGCATAATTTTGAAATACCATAGCAATATCCCTATCTTTAGAAGATATATCATTTACACAAGTATCACCTATATAAACATCTCCGCTCGTTATATCTTCAAGTCCAGCAATAGTTCTTAGTACTGTAGATTTTCCACAGCCCGATGGACCTACAAGTACAATAAATTCCTTATCTCCTATATTTAAATTAAAATCCTTAACAGCTTGAAAATCATCCGAATAATTTTTACATATATGTCTTAAAGATACATCTGACATTTTCAATCACTCCCATTAAATATTGATTATCTAACTAATTTTCCGAGCACATCAGGGTAATTTGTTATAATTCCATCTATGCCTAATTGTATAAGTTTCTCCATATCTTTTTCTTCATTTACTGTATAGGTATTTATAGCTATACCCTGTTTTTTGATATTATCCACTACAGTTTTATTCATAACAGCCGGGAAATATGGGTGGAGAGCATCCGACCCAACCATTTTTGCATATTCCTCAGCCTTATAAAGTACAGCTTCATATAAAAGTCCTGTTTTTATGCTGATGTCTATATCTTTCACCTTTACCATAGCATAATGATTAAAAGATGATAGTATAACTTTATCTTTCATTCCATACTCATATATTTTCTCTACAACTTTTTCCTCAAGATTTTTATAATGAATCATATCATTTTTAAGCTCAATATTCACAAGTATGTTTTTATCTTTAACATAATCTAAAAACTCGTCTATATCAGGTATAGCTTCCCCTTTAAATCTTTCTCCAAATTTTAAACCAGCATCTAATTTTTTTATCTCATCATAAGTAAAATCTTTGATAAAGCCCTGCCCGTTTGTGGTTCTATCCAGCTTTTCATCATGACATATAACAATAGCCCCATCTTTTGTCATATGCACATCCGTTTCAATCCCATCACTTCCAATTTCAACTGCCTTTTTAAAAGCTATCATAGTGTTTTCAGGATACTTTCCGCTAAAACCTCTATGTGCAATATTTAAACTTTTGGTCATGCTCTATATCTCCTTATAATTTTATTTAAACTCTTATTTTTTATTTGCATCATTATATTTTTTAATTGATTCATTTATGCTGTCTGCAGCATTTTTCAATGTCTGATCTGGAGTTTGCTTGTTTTGAAGCATCTGTTCTATATTAGTTTCAACAATCTGTCTTGCTTCAGGGAATACTGACATAAGTGCTCCTTTTGCAGTTTTTGGTGATGCATGAAGCTGGTCTATAGCAGTTTGGAATTGTGGTTTTTTCTTTAAATTGTCTTTCATAAGCTGAACATCATAAGCTTTCTTTGTTACAGGGAAATATCCTGTCTGTGAAGCCCAGTAAGCCTGCTCCTCTGGTGATACCATGTATTTCATAAATTCCCATACTGCCTTTTCCTTTGCTGTATCTTTGCTGTCAAGTGCCCATAATGAAGCTCCTCCAATTGAAACGCCGCCATTTTGTGTGCCATCAAAAGATGGGAGATACGCAGTTCCTACATCAAATTTTCCACCGACTCCTTTTAACACTGCCGATAAATCTGCTGTAGATTCAATGTACATTGCTGTTTTTCCTGCTATAAATGCGTTTTCCGTATCATCTTCATTTCTTCCAAAATTACCTGCATTTCCGGAATCAACTATCTTTTTCCATTCATTTAATACCTTAAGTCCTGCACCATTTTTATCAAATTCAACTGCTGTAGGAGCTTTTTCTCTTCCATTACCATTGTTTGCATAATTTTGTCCCTGTTTAACTATAAATTGTTCAAAAAACCATCCATATATGGCCATTGAATATCCATACTGAGTTACTTTTCCAGATCCATCTTTCTTAGTTAACTTTGCAATTGCTTGTTCAAGCTCAGAAAATGTCTTTGGTGGATTATTCGGATCTAATCCTGCTGCTTTAAATTCATTTTTATTATAGTACATTATAGGAGTTGATGAATTAAAAGGCATAGAATTAAGTTTATTATTAACCGTGTAATAACTTAATATGTTTGGCTCTAAACTTGAAGTATCATATTTATCCTGGTCTATAAATTTTTGAACAGGTACTGTCCAGCCACTATCTATCATAAATCTTGTACCTATATCATATACCTGCATGACATCAGGTCCATTTTTTGCTCTTTCAGCACTCTTTAATTTATTTATTGCATCATCATATTTACCTTGAAATTGAGCATTAACCTTTATATTTTTATGTGAACTGTTGAAATCATTCACCATTTTAGTAAGTGCTTGACCATTTTTTCCTGCCATTGAGTGCCAGAATGTAATTTGTACTGGCTTTCCATTTTCTCCAGATGACTTGCTCGTATTATTTCCACATCCGGTAAAAATACCTCCTATTAAAAGTGATGTTAAAAGTGCACTTATAATCTTTTTCTTCATTAATTTTCTCCTCTCAAAGCTTATTTTTATTATAATTAATGCTGTATTATATAATTAAATTTAGCCTTTAACTGCACCAGATGTCATACCTTCTATAAGCTGTTTTTGACCAAATATAAATATTAAGATTGATGGCAAAAGTACCATTACAATACCTGCCATTATAAGTCCAAAAGACTGATTCTCAGAAAATTGCAGCATACTTATACCTATTTGCACTGTTCTTGAGCTATCTTTACTAGTAACAAGAAGCGGCCACAAATATTGATTCCATGTAACCAAAAATGTGTAAATTCCAAGAGAACCTACCATAGGTTTTGACATTGGAAATACTATTTTGGTAAAAAATTTAAAATTATTGCAGCCATCTATTTTAGCAGCCTCATAAAGTTCTTTAGGAAGAGTGAGATAGTACTGCCTCATCATAAATATTCCCATGGCGGAACTCAAATAAGGTATAATAAGCGATTTATAACTGTCAAGCCACCCAAAAGAACCAACAGTTAAATAATTTGATATCATAATAGATTCACCAGGAATCATCATGGTAGCAAGCATTAGTATAAATAATATTTTTTTACTTCTGAAATTGAAAAATGAAAATGCGAAAGCTGCTGTACATGAAGTAATAATCTGCCCTATAGTTACTGCTGAGGAAACTACAAAACTATTTATTATAAATTTTATTATAGGTGCCGTATTCAATGCTTCTATATAATTTTGAAAATATATTCTCCCAGGTATCAACTTAGGTGGATAGGAGAATATTTGTTCTGGTGGCATTAAGCTAATGTCCAGTGCATATAAAATAGGTGCTATAGCTATCAATCCAAGCACTATATTTAGAACATAAAGAACTGCTTTATTCATGTTTTTTCTCATATATCTATTCCTTTCTATTTTAATTTTTATTTATAAAATACTTTTTTCTTTTCATATCTAAATTGCAAAAGAGTTATAACCAGCATAAGCAAAAATAAAATTACCGACTCTGCACTTGCCATGCCAAATCTATTGTTGAAAAACGCATCCCTATAAATGGAATACACAAGCACATTAGTAGCTTCTGCCGGTCCTCCAAGTGTCATTATATTTATTTGTCCAAAAGTTTGAAAACCATTTATGATATTTATTACGAGAACAAAGAAAAGTGTAGGTGAAAGACATGGTAGTATTACACTTTTAAGACACTGGAAATAATTTGCCCCATCTATAGATGCGCTTTCTTTTAACTCTTTAGGAATGTTTTGAAGTCCTGCCGTTATAAATATGAAGTTTACACATATATTAAGCCATATGGCAACTATTGAAACTGCCATGAATCCCCAAAATGGTTGAGTAAGCCACCCTATATTTTTCTTTAATATAAAATTTACAAGTCCTATGCCTGGATTAAATAAAAGCATCCATATTATAGCTGCTGATGCAGAAGATACCGCCATAGGCATCGCATACATTGTGCTAAATATACCTTTAAATTTTAATTTTGTATTACAGATAAGTGCCAGCATCAAGCCAATTATTATAGATGGTATTGTAGTTACTAAAACAAACTTAAAAGTAACAATTATGCTATTTATAAAAGAGTGTGATTTAAATAAATCTATATAATTTGATAGTCCTGCAAAAGAACTCATTTCTCCCTGTGCATTAGTGTTGTATAAACTCAAATATATAGTTTTAAAAAATGGGAAATATGTGAAACCTATAAATATAATTAGACAAGGAACAATATAAAAATATGGTTCTAATAAATTTATCAGTTTCTTTTTTTTCTTTTTTTGAAAAACTTCTTCTTTACTTACCCGCAGCTGTTCTACCGTTTTTTCCATCTTAATAAATACCTCCATCACTTTTTGTTTACTTTTTAAATTCTACTCCAGATAAATTAATTTAAATTTATGTACACGTTAAGAATAATTTACCTAACCTCACTTTTGTTAACAATAAACAATCATCCAATATCTAAATCAAATTGCATAAATATTTAAAAAAGTGTTCACAAAATAGAAGTAATTTAATATAATATATGTAAGGAAGATATTAGAAACAGTTATGATATTAGCTTTCTGTAAACGTATACTTAGCCAAGACTTAATAATCTTAAAATGTTTATTAAAATATAAAATTATATAGGAGGGATATACTATGGCAAACTTAAAATCTTTAAATCAAGAATCAAATAAACTCAATGATAAATCCAAAGAAGAAAGTAACCTATTTACTGTATTTTTAGTTCTAGCTGCATTTATTCCTATGGCTATATTAATTATATTATTCACATTTTTTTAATTGATAAACAAGTATTTTATTTTGTTTATCAAATGAAAAAGGCAGTTATGCCTTTTTTATTGAGTCTGCATAAATATTAAGCATCATGCTTTTAAAGCTCTTTCCTTTCTTTGTCATTTTCTAAATTATGATATTAAAGTATTTATATTGTTAATCATTATTCTAAAAATGGTTGACAATACTCTTATGTTCATATATACTTCAATATATATCAAGCACTATTTTTGATAATTTATAATAACAACGTCCATGTAGTTTTAATTAAACTCAGGATGTTCTATTTACATTCAAGTATTTATATGGGGGCATTTAATATGAAAGTAAAAGATTTAGCAAAAGAAATTATTGCAGGCAGACGTTTAAAAAGAGGAGAAGATTTCAGTTTCTTTTTAACTGCAGCTGAGGATGAACTGCTTGAAGGTGCAAATATGATTCGTGAAACATTATGTGGCAATAAAGTTGACCTTTGCACCATTATAAATGGCCGCAGTGGTCGCTGCAGTGAAAACTGCAAATTTTGTGCCCAGTCCGCTCATCATCACACTGGAATTAAAGAATATGAATTTTTAGATCCAGATGTAATTTTAGAAGATTGTAAGAGAAACGAAACAAGCGGCGTACACCGATATTCTATTGTTACTGCCGGCAGATCCTTAACAGGCAAGGATTTTGATAAGGCTATTGAAGCATACAAAAAAATGCATGAGGAATGCGACATTAATCTTTGTGCCTCTCATGGTCTTTTAACTGAAGAAGAATTTATTCGTTTAAAAAATTCTGGAGTTTCAATGTATCATGCAAATATAGAAACTTCCAGGCGCAACTTTCCTAATGTTTGCAGCACTCATACATATGAAGATAAAATTCAAGAAATCAAGCTTGCAAAGAAAGTAGGTCTTAAAGTTTGCTCCGGAGGTATCATTGGTATGGGAGAAACCTGGAATGATCGCATCGATATGGCTGTAAGCCTGTCAGAATTACAAGTAACTTCTATTCCTGTCAATGTACTTCTTCCTATTAAAGGGACAGCCTATGAAAATTTAAAACCTATCTCTGAAGATGATATTTTAAAAACTATTGCCATCTTTCGTTATATCAATCCTACTGCATATATTCGTATGGCAGCAGGTAGAAACTACTTTAAAAATGGTGGCTCAAAGATATTCCTATCAGGTGCTAATGCTACAATCACCGGTGATATGCTTACAACTATAGGAAATAACACTAAACAGGATAAAGAAATGTTGACCAATCTAGGCTTTGATATTTCAAAATAACATTTAATATTAACAAAATTAAAATGGAGGAAAATTATGAAAAAGAAATCTAATATCTATCAAATGGCAATTATCGGTGTCATGGCTGCAGTCATCTGTGTTCTTGGACCTTTATCAATTCCCATTGGCGTGGTGCCAATTTCTTTCACAAACCTAGCAATATATTTTGCACTTTACACACTTGGCATGAAAAAAGGCACTGTCAGCTACATAGTATATATGTTAGTTGGTTTTGTTGGCATTCCGGTGTTTTCCGGTTTTACTGGAGGTCCTTCTAAACTCCTGGGACCAACCGGTGGATACCTTATCGGATTTATCTTTATGGCAGTAATTACAGGATTTTTCATCGATACTTTTTTTGACAAATGGTATTTATGCTTTATAGGTATGGTACTAGGTACCATTGTGTGCTGTACCTTTGGTACTATCTGGTTGTCATATCAAACTCATATATCAGCAAGTGCAGCTATTGCTATTGGTGTAATTCCTTTTATACCTGGAGACCTTGCTAAAATGCTAATTGTCATTTTAATAGGTCCTCAAATTCGCAGGAGACTAATTAAAGCTAATTTATTTCTAGCTTAATTAACCTAAGCCAGTATATTATAATCAATTATCAATTCTGCAAATTTAAAATTTAACATTTAAAGTATTCTTATTAAAATAAAAAATAGTAGCCGCTCTGACAATTGGCAGCTACTATTTTTATTTATGAATTTTAAACTAGTCTTGGAAGCGTATTTGCTCCATTATACATAAGGCTAATTGTACGATTTTTATCTCCATCATATGCAATTTCAAGTGCCTCTTCTAATGTTTTAGACAAAATAATTTTCGTCTTTTTAAGTAAATCAGGGTTAATTTCAGAAACTAAAATCAATTTACACTTTTCAGCTATATCACAGAAAAAATATCCAACATATTTTGAAATAGTATACCTTTCTCTAAGTTCTTTTTCCCTATCAAGCATATTATCATAATTTAGTATCATATCCTTAATATCTTTAATTTCTCCAATACCTTCGCTGCACTGTGTAAGAATTATCATTGTGCCGCCATCCACCATTGCTTCTTTTGCATTCATTAAAGTTTTTATAGATTGATAAAGATTTATATCTTTAGGATATCCACCTGCAGTAGCAATAACTATATCCGCTTTCTTTTTTATATTAACACCATCTATATTATCTACTAATTTTCTTCCTGCTGCATGAGCTGTTATATAATTTCCTGCAACTGCATTGGCTATATTGCCATCTGGTCCCATTATTACATTAAACATGAATGAAGGCTTTACCATGGCAGCTGCCTGCATCATATCATCATGTACAATATTTCCTTCAACATTTCCTGAACGTACATTATCTCTCATTCCACTTCCAAGTCCCTCATTTAAAGAAAGTGAATGATTCATCGATATAGTCTTGAATGATGAAATACCAGGAAGGATAGATTTTTTACCTCCCGACCAACCAACAAGAAAATGATAAATAATAGCTCCGGTAAGTACTACATGGTCACACTCAACAGCTTTTTTGTTTACTATAATAGGTGTTCCATGGCTTGTATCGCCCAAGTGTACCATACCCTTTTCATCAAAACAATCATGATCATAAACTTTGAACCTTTTTGATAGTTCTCCCCCAAGAAGTTTCTCATGTTCTTCTTTCGTTTGTTTTCTATGAGTACCTAAAGCAGATAGAAATGTGATATCCTCATCCTTAACTCCACCTGCATTTAGTTCCTCAACAATTTTATACAAAAATTTGTACGGCTTTTGCCAGCTTCTTGTGACATCAGAAATTATTACGCAAACTGTTTCACCCTCATTCACTATATCCTTGAGCCTCTTGCTATCAATAGGATTATGAAGTGCATCCGATATAATTTCATCTTCTGTCTTGTCCTGTTTAACAGTATTGCTTCTTATTACCTCCATCACATTTTTTTCTTCAATTAAAGCCTTCATGGTACCTCGACCATATTTCATTTCAATTTCTTTCATTTGTAAAGCCCCCTAATGACTGATTCATTAATATTTATAAATATATATTTAAAATTTTACAAAATTGCCCCATTTGTTTCTTAATATAATACAATATAAAGTCATATTTAGTCAACACTAACCTTTCATGCTACTATTAAAATCACTACCTAATTTAAGCTTTTCCAGTTCATATGATAAATTATTTATTAACATCATTCAATTTTAACCTATATTTAAGGTTACACTGCTATTTTTATATCAAAAGCTAAAAACAATTACTTTAGCGAGGAGGAATACTTAATGCAGCAATCTAAATGTGACATTAAATATGAAACACTGTCACCTGAACATAAATTTTATAAAGAATCTTATATCCTCTTAGAGGGAGCTATTAATGAAGTTATTTCAAGATTGAATATTATTCAAAAATATAGAGTAACACAACAATTTAAAGACCCAATTGAGCATTATAAAACAAGAATTAAATCAGCTAATAGTATGAAGGAAAAATTGAGGCGAAAAAATTTGCCTGTTACAGTAGAGAGTGCTTTAAATAAAATCCATGATGCGGCCGGTATACGTGTTATTTGTCCATTCTTAGACGATATTTACTGGATTGTAAAGATGTTAAAAAATCAGCAGGATATTAATGTTATTAAGGAAAAAGATTATATTCACAATCCAAAACCAAATGGCTATCGCAGTTATCATATGATTTTACAAGTACCAGTACATTTAGAAAATCAAGTTAAATTGGTATACTGTGAGGTTCAAATACGTACCATTGCAATGGACTCATGGGCAAGTCTGGAACATCAATTAAAATACAAAAAAAACATTCCTAATGACAAAACGATTGTTGAAGAATTAAAGCGATGTGCAGATGAAATTGCTTCAACAGATTTAAATTTGCAGACTATTTCCGATATGATAAAAGAAATGCAATATGAGGATGGAGTAGATATATATGAAAATTTTACTTGCAGAAGATGAAAAAGAATTGTCGAATGCCTTGGTTGCCATTTTAAAACACAGCAGTTATTCAGTGGATCCCGTGTATGATGGAGCAGCTGCATTAGAATATGGATTATCAAAAAATTATGATGCGATTATTTTAGATATTATGATGCCAAAAATGAATGGACTTGAAGTACTAAAAACATTAAGGGAAAAAGGACTATATACGCCAATCTTGATGCTTACTGCAAAGACTGAAATTGAAGATAGAATACTTGGACTAGATACAGGAGCAGATGATTACTTAAGCAAGCCTTTTGCTATGGGAGAGTTGTTAGCTAGAGTTCATGCCATCACAAGACGAAAGTCTGAATTTACACCAAACCTAATTAAAGTAGGCAATATTAGTCTTAACAAAGAAAACTATGAATTATCAAATGAAAAATCCTCTCTAAGACTTGGAAACAAAGAATTTCAAATGCTTGAGATGCTAATGAATAACCCAAAATGTTTGATTTCCACAGAACAATTCATGGAACGAATTTGGAAGCATAGTGCTGAAGATGAAAACAATGTAGTATGGATATATATTTCCTATCTGCGTAAAAAATTAGCATCCTTGAACGCTAATATAAAAATTGAGAGGGAAGGTGATATTGGTTATACATTGGAGGAGATTAAATGATTAAAAAATTACAAAGAAAATTCATTATGATTACAATGAGTTCTCTAGCTTTAGTAGTATTGATTCTACTCGGTTCGATTAATGCAGTTAACATTTACCAGATGAATCGTAAAGTAAATGGTGCCATTAATATTCTTTCAGAAAATCATGGAAAATTTCCAATATATAAAAAAGGCAAGCCACCATCCGGTGAACGAAAATTTGGTTTTCAAATGAATGAGGAAACACCTTTTGAAACACGATATTTTGTAGTAAAAATCAATGAAGACAATACTATTCAAGAAATTGATACAGCCCATATTGCTGCTGTTTCTTCAAAGGATGCAGCAGAGTATGCCAATAAAGTACTAAACAGTGGTAAAAACAGTGGTAAAAATAGTGGATATAAAGACATTTATAAATATACAATAATAACTAAGCCAAATGGTTATATGATTGTTTTCATGGATTGTAGAAGTCAAATTCAGATGGCTACTTTATTTCTACTAACTTCATGTGGAATTGCAATAATAACTCTTTTGCTCATGTTTATTCTTGTATCAATTTTTTCTAAAAAAGCAATTAATCCAATTATCGAAAGTATGGAGAAGCAAAAAAGGTTCATTACAGATGCAGGACATGAGATTAAAACTCCACTTGCCATTATTTCAGCTAATGCAGATGTGCTTGAGCTAACTCACGGCAAAAATGAATGGATTACAAGCACTCGAAATCAGATCATTCGTCTTGATAAGCTTGTAAAAAATCTACTTACTCTTTCAAAAATGGATGAGGGCAATATTAAATTGGTATTTACTGATTTTGATTTAAGTGATGCAGTTTTTAAAACAACAAATCCATTTGAGGCCATTGCAAAAACACAGAATAAAAAGTTTCTAATGGATATTAAACCAGGACTTAAATTACATGGAGATGAGAATAGTATCAATCAACTTATTTCTACCCTCGTTGACAATGCCATAAAATATTCTAATGATGAGGGAACCATTAAAATTTCTTTGTCTGCTGCAAAAAAAGGAATAAAACTAGAAGTGTATAATACAGCAGATGAGATTGATAGAGAAAACTTAGACAAGTTATTTGACAGATTTTATCGTTCGGACTCCTCAAGATCCAGAGAAACTGGTGGATATGGAATAGGACTTTCCATTGCCAAATCTATTGTACAAGCTCATCACGGAAAGATTTCAGTCAAAAGTGATGATGGAAAGTCAATTTGTTTTACTATTATAATCTAGTTAAAGTATCTAAGTGTTTTAAAAGTAAAAAATGTGCCTTAGGAACACATATTTTTATATATGTTTCTAAAGCACACTTGCTTATCTTAAATTTTCTTAACTATTTACCACTAGCACCATAATTTGATAATACTCTAGCACTAGGATCATTTACGTTACAGCCTTCCCATTCTTTATTTGGCATCCAAAAATCTTTTACCATTTTTGCTTGTCCTTGATAGTATTTTTCAAAAATCTCCCTGTATAACAATGATTCTTTTGTGAATGGTTTAGACTGATATTCATAGTTTTCACATAGTTTTTCAAATTCTTCATCAGAATAATGTGCTTCTGCATATTCCTTTAAATAATCAACCATAGAATGTCCTACAGCATCACTAAATGCTGCTTTTTCACGATACAAAATATCTTGTGGCAAATAATCACCTTCAAATGAATGTCTCAAAAGATATTTACCCTTGTTGTATTTGTTTAATTTCTTTTCAGGATCGATAGCCATAACATATTTTACAAAATCTAAATCTCCAAATGGTACCCTTGCTTCTATAGAATTCGAGCTTATGCAGCGATCTGCACGAAGTACATCATACATATAAAGCTCTCTAACCCTTTTCTGTGATTCCTTTTGAAATTCTTCTGCATTTGGAGCAAAATCAGTATATTTATATCCAAATAATTCATCAGAAATTTCACCAGTTAAAAGCACTCTTACATCAGAAATCTCATGTATTTTTTTACAAAGCAAATACATTCCCATACTTGCTCTTATTGTCGTAATATCATATGTTCCAAGAATTTTAATAACTTCATCAAGTGATTCAATTACTTCTTCTTTTGTCATATAAACAACAGTATGATCACTATGAATATAGTCTGCAACTTCTTTTGCATATTTTAGATCAATTGCATCTTCAGTCATACCTATGGCAAATGTTTTAATCGGTTTTTCAGGATTCATTTTTTGAGCAACTGCACATACAAGTGAACTGTCTAAACCGCCGCTTAACAAAAAACCTACAGGAGCATCAGCATCCATACGTTTTTCTATAGCAGTAACCAATTTATCATGAATATTATTGCAAATAACTTCTAAGTCATCTTTGCAATAGTCACCCTCTGTTGCTGCAATATCACAATAACATGTGAATTTACCGTCAGCATAATAATATCCTGGTGGGAAAGGCATAATCTTATCTGTAAGACCAACTAAATTTTTAGCTTCACTTGCAAATATGATTTTTCCCGATTGAGAATATCCATAAAATAGAGGACGAATTCCAATTGGATCTCGTGCTGCAATGTAACTGTCCTTTTTTCCATCATATATAATAGCTGCAAATTCTGCATCTAATTTTGAAAACATATCTAATCCATATTCATAATACATTGGAAGTAATATTTCACAATCACTATTAGAAATAAACTTATGTCCTTTTTTTATTAGTTCTTTTTTTATTTCACGAAAGCCATAAATTTCACCATTACAGATGGCTGCATCTGTTTTCCTTGTAAATGGCTGCATTCCGCTAAAACTTAAATCCATAATGGAAAGTCTTTGAAATCCCAAAATACCAGATGGCAAAGTAAGAATTTCAGTCATATCCGGTCCTCTAGACTCAGTTCTCTGAAGTGCCCCTGCAAATTTTTCATGTTTCATATCTGTTCCTGTATAACACATAATTGTACACATATTAATATTCCTCCTTAGGCATAAAAGCAGCGTCAATTCATCTTTAATAATAGGACGAATTGACGCTTTTATCCGTGGTGCCACCTAATTTACCATATCATAATCATATTGGTCTCTTTCCAGCTACTACTGGTATCCAAATAACGCATGGAATACGACGCTCCTACTTTACCTGAGCCTGTCTCAAACAATTAGTTTAAATTACAGATCTGCAAATATTTCAGTTTGCAACTCCGGAGTGTTATTCAAAAAAACTCTGCCGTCGGGTTCACACTGTCCCCAGCTCACTTTTGGTGAAATATTTTTTTTACTTGTCTCCATTATCGCTTTTCTTTGATGAATTTAATTCTAAACTGTATATGTGTATTTGTCAAGAATTTTTTATTCTTTTTATTAAATTTTCACTAACTGCATACTCATATTGGCAATTTTAAAATATTTGTGCATAATTGCAGCAGCTTATAACTTTATAATATCCAGGTCGTCAGGGACAATAATATTTCCTTTGAAAGATTTTCTGCCTTCCTCTGTATACAATTTTTTCCTATTTGATATATTTTTATCTTCAGTATGATACATAATTATATTTTTTACATTTAATTTAGATGCATTTTCGCATGCGTCCTTGACTGTAGCATGGTGTTTTTCATATGGTTTAAAAATATCTTTTTGTGAATATAAGCAAAAAGCTTCATGAAGAAGGTAGTCTGCATTGCTAGCATACTTAAATAATTCATCTCTATATGGCTCGTCACCTAAAAAAGTCAGCTTTTTCCCATTTGTAAGAGTCATGCTAAAACCAAATTGAAGCTGTTTTGTACTCTTAATATCAAAAGTCTCTATATTCCAGTCTAATACAGTAAACTTACCTCCATCATAAATTTCATTAAACATTATTCTATTTCCAATATATTTTGTAAATTTTTTTTGTAATAGTAAATTTGCTATAGTATTTATTACCTCAATATTTTCCTTATTGCAATAAATTGTTAGGTTGTCATTGTATTTCCCATCTATGATTCGCTGTGCAACCGCACGAATAATCCATACAATACCAGTAATATGATCATTATGTCTATGAGATATAAAAACATTGTGAATTTCACTAATACTTATATGTAATTTTTCAAGATTTGAAAGTATAGTATTTCCTCCGCCTGTATCTACTAAAAAATGTTCCTGGCCATTTGAAATGGTAAAACAAGTATTATAGCATTTTGTAACCATAGCGCAGCCTGTACCTAAAATATTAATTGTCTCCATAGTAACCCTCCAAATATATGCAGTATATTATTTTAATGACTAAGTTGTCTTTATTTTATCACATATTGCCATTCTATAATAACTCTACTATTATAAACAAGACATGATAGCCGTATTATCAGCCATCATGTTCTGTGCTTTTTTAGTATTCAGAAGCTTCCATCATTATGGTGTGCTTTGAGTCATCTATGACATATATCTTTGAATTGACTGGATTATTTACTTTTATAAATATTTTTTCTTTATATTCATGCTGTTCTTGAAAATGAACTATCTTCTGGTTATAAAATTCATTAAGTTCTCTAGTATTTTCTATTTCCTTTAATTCAAATACCTGTAGATAATCCAAATGGAAATTATCTTTTGATTTTAATCTATCAATTATATTCCATATTTCCATCTGTATTTTTTTATTTATATTTTTCCGTATTCCTATTGTTATATATCTTTTATTATCAAACATATATAATAACCCCTTTTCCTTAAAACTGAACTAGAGGAATATTTTTTAGTCTATCTATATAAATATATTCTTATAAATTTTATTTGATATCTTTTAATTCTACTTTAATTTAATTTATTTTTAGATTGTTTTTGTTTCATTAATTCAACAGGCAAAGCCTATAGTATTCTAAATACAAAAATGCCGTAAAATTCAAGTGAATAATACGACATTTTACAAACTATTCAATTTAGATTATTTTTCCATATAGCCATCATAGTAATTACACAAATATCAACTGTACTTCAATCATGTATACAATTGTTCCACCTATTATGCTGATCAGATTATTATGCTTCCATATATGCAAGACCGCTACTGTTATAATTCCAATTGCTTCAGGGATTCCAAATGGAAATGAATATAATTTAACATTTCTTAAGCAATAAATTATGAGCATAGCCATTACTGCAGGAGGCAAATAATTACCTATGTACACTACATATTTAGGCGTGGCTTTTTTATTTCCAAATAAAATAAATGGTGCTACTCTTATACCAAATGTAACAGCTCCCATAACTAGAATAGCAATTAGAGTATAACTATTATTAACATGCATTATTAACATCTCCCTTACTTTCCCTGCAATTTTTCCTTTCTATTTGTTTCGAAAAAATCATCAAATTTATAACTATAAGTACCATTGATGGCAAAACTAAATTATTAGGTCCAAAAATTGAAAGAGAGACAATAGTTGATAAAATGCCAATTATAACAGGAATATGAGTTTTATATGAAGACCACTGCTCAATAAAAATAACTACAAACAAGGCTGTCATTGCAAAATCAATTCCTTTTGTGTTGAATTTAATAAGCGAACCAAGAGCAGATCCAATGATTGTTCCAATTATCCAATACATCTGATTCAAAAATGATATACAAAATAGAAATAATTTATTATTAACTCCTTCAGGTGCTTTTACAGAACATAATAACGAGTAAGTTTCATCAGTAAGAGAATAGATCATGTATGTTTTCTTCTTCCCCATACTTTTAAACTTATCTATGAAAGATAGACCATAAAATAAATGTCTAATGTTTACAAACAAAGTCATAAGTGCTATTTCAATAAGACCTGCCCCACCTGTTAATAAATTAATAGCTATAAACTGCATGGAACCTGCGTATACAACTATACTTATTAAAATTGCCCATAACAAATTGTATCCTGATTTTTCAAATAGCAGCCCAAAAGCCATACCAACTGAAATATACCCCAGCATAACTGGTATTGTATTTGGGAATGCTGCTTTAATAGCTTTTTCCATATGAATGCCCCCTTTATTACTTGTAAAAATTTATTTAAAGTTGTAAATATACAAATCTTTATTATAATTAAGATAAAGTTTTTAATTTCAATTCAATCTATTTTTGAAATCTAGATGTATAATTAGATCATAATATTTATTAATCTATAAGGGAAGTGTAAAAAATGGAAAAAATAAAAACAAAAGATCCAAGATTTATGATCAGATTTGCTACTTCAGAAGATGCAGGCTTGGTTTTAGAGTATATGAGAAAGCTCGGAACATATCAAAAAATGCTTGATAAAATTACTGCAACAGAAGAAGGGATACATAAGCTTTTGTCAGAGAATAAGGGAGAAGTGATTTTTGGAGACTACGATGGAGAAACAGTGGCTTTCATTTATTTCTTTAATAATTCATCAGCATTTATAGGACAAACTGGCATTTATATAGATGGTTTTTTTGTAGAAGAAAATATGAGATTCAAAGGGCTAGGAAAAATTATGATGGCCTTTATGTCTAAACTTGCAATTGAACGAGGATGTAAGAGAGTGGAATGGGGATGTTTGGATTGGAATGAATCATCTGTTAGGTTTTATAAAAATATAGGTGCTGTTGGCGTAGATACAATGACTATATATAGACTAGCTCCCGATAAGCTGAAAGAAATAGCAGACAAATTTTAGCCTTCTTATGCCATATATTTTGATCTAATTTATATTCTTTCCCATCTATTATAAATTTTGATTTACTTGAATATCCTGTCTCGTCTTTGAACCAGTTTGTTGTCTTAAAAGCAGCCGTTTGCTCTTTTAAAGTAAATAAATTAAGAAGTGAAAATCTATATAAAATTTAAAAAATTGGAGTTATAATATAATTATTATTTTTATATATATTAGTAGGAAAAGGAATGATTAAAATTATGCTAATCAATGATTTCAATATTGTTGTATCTGGTGATGTATGTGTCAATTTATTATTTTGGAAAATCAACAACGAATGTATGAGCGACTTAAGCTGGCAGCATTATCCTCATATATGCAGCAGATTAAGTGAGGGGGAAGCTTTGCTTCTTGCAAAGCTTGTAGCCCTATCTACAGGTGCAAATGTTGTTTCACCCGAAGTAAACTGTAACAAAGATCATCTTCCCGAAGGTCTTTTAAAATCCACCATAGAATTGGGACTCTTTTCTTCAACATCTGATGGAAAAAATAAGAACAGAACATATAGAGTAAAAACATTTCTTGGCTTTACAGAAATACTTTTTGGGAGTCCAAAATTATTTTCTGTTATAAATGATAATAAAAATGCTGATCTGGTTATACTGGACGATGAAAATAATGGTTTCAACAACAATGAAGATTTCTGGCCTTCAGCTTTAAAAGAACCTGACAGTCATCCCACAATTATATATAAAATGGACAATCCATCAAACTCCACTAAGCTCTGGAAGCATCTAGAGAAATTCCATATGAAAAATACTTTAATAGTTATAAATGGAGATGACTTGCGTTCCAAAGAAGTTAATATAAGCAAGAATCTTTCCTGGGAAAAAACGGCACTGGACTTTGTATGGCAGATAAAAAATAATCCAAGCCTTACTTTCTTATCAAAATGCAGCCAACTTATTGTTCCATTGGGTTTGGAAGGTGCTATTTATTATAGAAATGACGGAAAAACTAAATCCAAACTGTATTTTTTGACATACGCATTTGAGGGGGATTTAATAAAACAGGTCAACGGCAAGATGTACGGACTCACTTCCTGTTTTGTCGCTGGATTGTCAAAATCCATAGTTTTGGGAAAGCTTAAAAATAAATCTATGGACGAATCCATTGATGATGGTATACGAGAGGGAATTGTAGCCACACAAAAATATTTCAGACATGGTTTTGGCAAAAATATTGTTGAAGATATTTTCCCAAATTCTTCTATTTTCAGTGAAGGAGAAAATGAATTTATATATAAAAAATATATACAGGATGTTGAAATACCTAATTTAAATGATCCTAAACATCAGTCCTCCTGGTATATTATAAAAGACAAAAGCTCTACTAATCTTGTTCAAATAGCTTACGATATCGTTAAAAATGGAGAAGAAAGTGCTCTTAAATACATACCAATAGCTCAATTTGGAAAACTCAAAACCGTTGACAGGGATGAATTTGAAGCTTACAAGAGTATTAAAAACCTCATGTCGGAATACATTCTCTCAAAAAATGTAGTTCGTCCTCTCTGTATTGCCGTATTTGGAACACCTGGTTCAGGGAAATCCTTTGGAGTAACCGAAGTTGCTTCTTGTGTAGCTCCAAATCTTATAGAAAAGCTGGATTTTAATCTGTCCCAGTTTCAAACATTGTCGGATTTAATTATAAGCTTCCACAAAATAAGGGACATTTCTCTTATTGGTAAAATTCCTCTGGTATTTTTCGATGAATTTGATTCAACTTTTGAGAAAAAGCTTGGCTGGTTGAAGTACTTTCTGGCTCCTATGCAGGACGGTATATTCAGGGAAGATAATTCAATCCACCCTATCGGAAAAGCCATCTTTGTATTCGCAGGAGGAACCAGCAGTACATTTGAAGAATTTTGCGGAGAAAACATAACAGATGAAACTGAATATAAAAAATTTAGCAGAGAATTTCAAAGTGTAAAAGGTCCTGATTTTATAAGCAGATTAAGAGGATACGTAAATATTCTAGGACTCAATCAGACAGATGGACAGAATGATCAATTATTCATCATCCGAAGGGCAATGCTTCTAAGAACACTTATGGAACGTAAAGTACCTCATCTTATAAATGAAAGAGGAGAAGCTCAAATAGATAGAGGCGTGTTAAGGGCACTTTTGAAAATCAGCAGCTACAAACATGAATCAAGATCCATGGAAGCAATATTGGAAATGAGCAGATTGACAAATTCAAAAAAATGGGAGCAGTCTTACCTTCCACCTAAAGATCAATTAAGACTCCATGTTGACGAGGATGAGTTTTACCGTCATTTAATGAGAGAGGAATTTTTTAATGAGAAAATCGATGAAATTTCCAAAGCTTTTAATTATAACTACATATTAATATCGAAAGCTACTGATGATGTTAGTCTTAATCCTGAAGAGTATTGGAACAGAGTGGATGATGAGCAAAAGAATTATATTAGAAATAATATAATTCATATTCCTAATATGCTATACAAGATTAACTACGATTTGATCTCGGTTTCTAAGATAAATAGTTATGAAATAATTGAATTTACAGAAAAGGAATTGTTAACTCTAGCTGGATATGAAGAAAAATATTTGCTAGGGAAAATAGCTGATTCTGCTCCTCAAACATTATCTCAAGACCAAATATTAGAATTTATCAAATGCTGGCCGAAAATACTTGCAAACTCAAACTTAAAATTAAAAAAGAATTTTGGATTTTAACATCAACATAATTAATTTTATATAGAAGATTTAACAATAACTTTTCATGCATAAATATACAAATGTTTATTATAATTAAGATAAAGCTTTGATTTCAAAAATTAGATAATAAATATCCACCAGCTAAATTGGTGGATATTTATTTTTAATTCGTCTAGCTAAATCTTTAACTTTTTCTTCAATAATTTTTGCTGTTTTTATAAATTCTTCATCACTTTTTCCTGTAGGATCATCTAATCCCCAATCTTCTGTATACTTTGCAGGTAAGAAAGGACATACTACATTACAGCCCATTTTTACAGCTATATCAATACTCGGAATATCCTTTAGTAATTTTGACTTCTGTGTTTCATTCATATCAACATTATATAGATTTTTTATAATTCTTACTGCATCTTGATTTATTGTATCTCTTAACTCTGTTCCAGCAGAATAAGCTTCAAAGGTATCACCTGCAAATAACTTGGAAAGAGCTTCTGCCATTTGAGACCTGCAAGAATTGTGTACACATATAAATGCTACTCTAGGTTTCATAACTCCCTTCCTCCGTTATTAAAATATTTTTTTCGAAAGTAGAGTGCTACATTTACAAGGCCTATCATAACAGGTACCTCAACTAACGGACCTATAACAGCTGTAAATGCTTCTTTTGATTCTATTCCAAATACTGCAACTGCAACAGCTATTGCAAGTTCAAAATTGTTACTCGCTGCAGTAAATGAAAGTGTAGTTGTTTTTTTATAATCTATACCCGATTTATAACTTATAAAAAATGATACTGAAAACATTATTACAAAGTACACTAAAAGCGGAACTGCAATTCTTACAACATCCATTGGAAGTTCAACTATATATTTGCCCTTGTAAGTAAACATAATTATTATAGTAAAGAGTAAAGCAATTAATGCTAGAGGGCTTATTTTAGGCACAAACTTTTTAAT
Organism: Clostridium algifaecis; assembly: GCF_017874415.1. Lineage (GTDB taxonomy): Bacteria > Bacillota > Clostridia > Clostridiales > Clostridiaceae > Clostridium_B > Clostridium_B algifaecis. Next base: position 50,029 of record NZ_JAGGLM010000002.1, on the reverse strand, counting down.
ATACCAATCTGTTCCCATTTTAGGTTCTAAAATTAACCTTGTAAGAAGTCCTGCTGCAAAAGGGATACCCAGATAAATTGCCACAGAACCAGCTACTTTTCCCATAGAAATATCAACCTTATAACCAGTAAGTCCAAATACTGTTGGCAGAACAGTTATAAATATATAGCAATAGACTGAGTAAAAAACAACCTGAAAAATTGAATTAAAAGCCACAAGAGCAGCGGCATATTCTGTATCTCCATCAGCTAAACCATTCCAAACAATAACCATAGCAATACATCTTGCAAGTCCAATTAATATAAGTCCCGTCATAAATGCTGGATACGACTTTAAAAAAATAACTGCAATTATAAACATTAAAATAGGTCCCACAATCCAATTTTGTAAAAGTGATAATCCTAAAACCTTTGGATTTTTAAAAACTTTGCCAAGCTCCTTATAGTTAACTTTAGCAAGTGGTGGATAAAGCATAACTATAAGACCTATTGCCATAGGTATAGATGTTGTTCCTACAGATAAGTTTGATAGTGTATTAGAAAGACCTGGTGCAGCCCATCCTAAAATTATGCCAATTGCCATTGCTGTAAAAATCCATACCGTTAAATAACGATCAAGCCAAGATAATTTAGATATTTTATTCAATTTAATTTCCTCCTAATCCTTACACTTATTAAAACATATTTTGCCTTCTTTTAAGTCATCACAACCAAGTCCACTTTCTTTATACTTTTTTAGTCTCCATAAATCTTTTTTACACTGCTCTAAGTTAATCGCATGTTTTCTTATGATTTCATCTATAAATGGAAACGCCTTAATAGTATCCTTATTTATTTTGTAATATACATACTTATTTACCTTATAGTAATCAACAATTTTAGCAGCTGTAAGCTTTGTTAAGTGGCGTGAAGCATTAGATTGACTTATATCAAGCACAGCTTCTATTTCACAAACGCACATTTCACCATCTTTGAGTAAATTTAATATTCTCATGCGTGTTTCATCTGATAATGCTTTCATCACTTGTATTAAATCCACGTTATCACTCCTCATATGAATATATTCAATTATAATCATATGACATTTAGATTAAATTTGCAACCTTAAAAATTAATATTTTTATTGCAGTATTATTATTTCTATTTAATTAGTGAAAATACTAATTTTTTAGCATACATATTAAATTTTATATATAAAAAACGCACACTTCTAAAATTAATTAGTCATGTACGTTTTTCTAATTTTATTTAACTATTACAACAGCCACAGGCACAATTATCAGTTTGTCCATTATCACCTACATATTGAATAGCTCCAGAAGGACATAATGATTGGCAGCCTTTACAGCCTTGAACACAACCTTCTGGAAAAACTACTACTGGTCTGTTCCCTTCCTTTTTATACACTTCGTGTTTACACTTGTTAAAGCAAGCTCCACACTCTTTACAAATCTCATAATCAATAACAGGGTACCATTTTTCTGACATATAAAAACCTCCTAAAAATTTCTGAATTGTACTTTATCTATATAATGCAATTTACGATATTATAAAATTAAACACATACCCAGTGAATATAATTCCTAATCCTACAACAAAATAAAATACTGCTAATAGTTTAGGCTTTAGAACTCTTCTTAAGAGAATTCCTTCTGGCAGGCTAAGACCTGTTACAGCCATCATAAATGCTAGAGAAGTACCCATTGAAACACCTGCTCTTGTAAGTTCACTAACTAATGGTATTACGCCAGCTGCATTAGAATATAATGGAATTCCTATTACTACAGCTACAAATACTGCAAATGGATTATCTTTTCCTGCATATTTTGCAAGTGCACCTGCTGGAATCCATCCATGCATAATCCCGCCTATAGCAATACCTATTACTACATATATCCATATTTTCTTTATTAAATCCTTTGTAAAAGTCCATGAATCCAATAATCTTTCTTTGAGCGTTGGTTCAGCAATTTCTACATCTGAACCCATCTGCATTTCATAAACATAACTTTCTACATGTTTCTCCATTTTTAATTTTCCTATTATTATTCCACTTACAATAGCTATTATTTCTCCAGATATAACATACATTACAGCTATTTTAAATCCAAATAAACCATAAAGAAGTCCTAATGCAACTTCATTTACCATTGGTGCAGCTATAAGAAAAGAAAATGTAACTCCAAGTGGTACCCCTGCCTCTACAAATCCAATAAATAAAGGTACTGCAGAACAAGAACAAAATGGAGTAACAATTCCAAGTAAAGCAGCAAGAATATGACCTATAAATGTACTTCCTTTGCTTTTAGCAAGGATTTTTCTGGTTTTTTCTGGTGGAAAAAAACTCCTTATGAATGTAATGGCATAAATTATTATCAGTAATAAGATAAATATTTTTATAGTATCAAATACAAAAAAATTAAGAGCGCTTCCAAGTTTACTCTCTTTAGCAATGCTAAAGACATTATAAATAAGGAAATCCGCAAAAATTTGTATAGGTGTAAACATATTAATCCTCCATTCAATGCATAACTTTATAATTAAATACTTATATAGTGTTTTAACTTAAAGGACTCTATTTCTAAATAAATATAGAATTAAGTCCATTTAATAGTTTTTTTATTTTTCATCATTAATGTATTTTTTAATTTCGTCAACAGTACAGACCTTACCAAACATCTTAACTTTTTCATTAATAACTATAGCAGGAGTTCTCATAATTCCATATTTCATAATTTCTTTAATATCTTCTACTTTTGTGATTTTTGCATCTGCATTAAGCTCTTTAATAGCTTCCTTTGCATTTGCTTCAAGCTTCTTACAATTTGAACATCCTGTTCCTAAAATTTTTATTTCCATGGTTTTGTCCTCCTAAAATTTATAATATTTTTATTTAGAATTATCAGTAAAACTCACAACAAACTTATCCACATTATCAATGATATTTTTGATTTCATCACTGCTAAGTCTATAGTGCATATTCATGCCTACTTTTTCACACGATAAAATACCCGCTTCTTTAAGTATTTTTAGATGCTGAGATAAATTAGCTTGACTAAATTCTATATCTTCATTTAATTTACATACACATTTTGGTCCATTATATAAGAATTTAACTATTTTATATCTTATAGGATGACCTAAAGCTTTAAAAACTTTAACGCTTAATTCTTCTTTATCCATCATTATCCTCCTAATTTATAAGTATATAATTAAATGCTTATATGATTAATATACTACTTATTATTATAAAATGTCAATATAATTTTTTAACGGCTAACCCAAAAATGGAAAGCTAAGATACATAATATTAAGCTTTCAACATTTCAATGAATTTTATAAACGCACTTGTAGCAATACTATCCTTAAATAAATTTCCCCTATAGCAGACTGTTTAGTTATTTAACTGTCTGCTATAAGAGGAATATATCATTTTATCTACACCAGCGGCTTATTTAACATATAAAATACAAGGACACAAAATGTAGTATAAAAATTAAACTACTGCTAAATCTTCAAATTGACTATTATAGAGATTAGAATAGAAACCTTTTTTCTTGAGCAATTCCTCATGGGTCCCTTGTTCCACAATATCTCCATTATCCATTACAAGTATTAGATCAGCATCTTTTATTGTAGACAACCTATGTGCAATAATAAAACTTGTACGATTCTTCATAAGGTTATCCATGGCTTTTTTTATCATAACCTCAGTACGCGTATCTACAGAACTTGTTGCTTCATCAAGAATTAAAATTTTGGGATTTGCAAGTATTGCTCTTGCAATTGTAATAAGTTGTTTTTGGCCTTGTGACACATTAGAAGCTTCCTCGTTTAAAATCATATCATACCCTCCTGGAAGTGTACGTACAAAACCTTCAACATGTGCTGCTCTTGCTGCTACTTTAACTTCTTCATCAGAAGCATCAAGTTTTCCATATCTTATATTTTCAAATATACTTCCATTATATAGCCATGTATCTTGAAGAACCATTCCAAATATTGATCTTAAATCCTTTCTCTTAAAATCCTTTATATCATGACCATCTACAAGAATTCGGCCACTATTTACATCATAAAAACGCATTAAAAGTTTTACCATAGTAGTCTTTCCCGCACCTGTTGGTCCAACAATAGCAATTTTTTGACCTGGTTTTACCTTAGTTGAAAAATCATTGATTACAATTTTTTCAGGATTGTATCCAAAATGAACATGTTTAAACTCAACATAACCTTTTACTTTTTGAAGGTCTACAAAATAATCATCATTTTCCGAGATTTCTTCTTCCTCTTCCAAAAATTCAAATACACGTTCAGATGAAGCAGCTGTTTGCTGAAGTATATTTGATATATTGGCTATCTGAGTAATTGGCTGTGTAAATGATCTTACATATTGTATAAATGCTTGAATATCTCCAACTTCAATAGCTTTCTTTACTGCAAGCCATCCTCCAAGCACACATACTCCTACATATCCAAGATTACTTACAAAGTTCATAATTGGCATTATCATTCCAGACAAAAACTGTGACTTCCAGGCTGATTTATAAAGTGTATTATTTAATTTATCAAACTTTTCAACACTGTCTTTCTCACCATTAAAAGCCCTCATAACTATGTGTCCACCATACATTTCCTCTATATGCCCATTTACATGGCCCAGATAATCCTGCTGCTCCTTAAAATATTTTTGGGATTGTTTTACTATAAGCATAATCATCCCAAAGGATAGTGGAATTATACAAAGTGCTGTAAGCGTCATGGTGAAACTTATACTAAACATCATAATAAGTACTCCCACCACAGTTGTAACTGAAGTTATAATTTGTGTTAAACTCTGATTTAAAGTTTGACTTATTGTATCAACATCATTTGTGACACGTGACAGTACTTCACCATGATTTGTAGTATCAAAATATTTAAGCGGCATTTTATTTATTTTCTCTGAGATCTCTTTTCTCATCTTATAACTTACTTTCATAGAGACTCCCGACATTATCCAGCCTTGAATATAGCTAAAAAGTGAACTTATAAGATATAAGAAAACAAGCAAAACTATTATTTTTCCAATATAATTGAAATCTATTCCACTGCCATTTCCAGAAATCTTACCCATAATTCCCTCAAACAACTTGGTTGTAGCATTACCTAATATTTTAGGACCTACTATGGAGAATACCGAACTTGCAGCTGCAAATATGAGAACAACAATAATAGATAGTCTATACTCACTCATGTACCTTATGAGTTTTTTCATTGTATTTTTAAAATCATTTGCTTTTTCGCCGCCTTGCATCATAGCACCTGGTCCATGATGCATTTTACTTCTACTTACTTTATGCTTATCACTCATGCCAATTCCTCCTTTGAAAATTGTGACATTGCAATTTCCTGGTAAATGCTGCAACTTTTCATAAGTTCTTTATGAGTTCCACTTCCAACTATATGTCCATCATCAAGAACTATTATTTGATCAGCATCCATAATTGTTGAAATACGCTGTGCCACAATAAGAAATGTGCTTGAGGAAGTTTCTTTTCTAAGAGCCTTTCTAAGTGCAGCATCTGTTTTAAAATCAAGAGCTGAAAAACTATCATCAAACATATAAATTTCAGGTTTTTTCACAAGAGCACGCGCAATGGAAAGCCTTTGCTTTTGTCCTCCTGAAACATTCGATCCACCTTGAGAAATTTTAGTTTTAAATTTTTCAGATTTTTGCTCTATAAAATCAATAGATTGTGAAATTTTTGCAGCATTCAAAGCATCTTTTTCACTTGCATTTTTATTGGCATATTTAAGATTGGACTCAATTGTTCCGCTAAATAAATAACCCTTTTGAGGAACATATCCAATTTTGTCCCTAAGTTCATATTGAGATACATTTTTTACATTTACACCATCTACCAATACATCCCCATCTGTTACATCGTAAAAACGCATAATCAAATTTACTAAAGTAGTTTTACCTGAACCAGTAGATCCTATAAATGCTGTTGTCTTATGCGATGATGCTTTAAAACTAATACCTTTAAGCGCATATTCAGAAGCTCCTGGATACTTAAATGAAACATTTTTAAATTCAACTACTCCACATTTGCTTTTATCAAAACTTTCAGGATTTTGTTTATCTAGAATTGACAAATCAGTTTCAAGTACTTCACTAATACGTGCAGCAGAAACAGATGCCCTTGGTACAAGTATAAACATTACAGCTAACATCAAAAATGCCATTATTATCTGCATTGCATATTGCATAAATGCCATCATATCGCCTACCTGCATAGTTGAATCTGCAACTTGATGTGCTCCAACCCATACTATAAGCAAGGTAATTCCATTCATTATAAGCATCATAGATGGCATCATAGATACCATTACACGATTTACAAATAAATTTGTTTTTGTGACATCCCTATTTGCCTTATCAAAACGCTTTTCTTCAAATTCCTGCGTATTGAAAGCTCTTATTACCATCATACCTGAGAGACTTTCACGTGTTACAAGATTAAGTTTATCTATAAGCTTTTGTATTATTTTAAATTTTGGGATTGCAATTGCAAATACCACTAAAATTAATCCTAACAAAACTATAATTGCAAGTGCTATAATCCATGACATCGAGGGGCTTTTTCCCATAGCTCTTATTACACCTCCAATTCCCATGATAGGTGCATAAAATATCATTCTTATCATAATTACCATTAGCATTTGTATTTGAGTAACATCATTTGTACTCCTTGTTATAAGTGATGCCGTTGAAAATTTATCAAATTCCGTATTTGAGAAATTTTCAACTTTTTCAAATATATTCTTACGCAGATTTTTTGCAAGGCCTGCTGCTGTTCTAGATGCTAAAAATCCAACCGCAACAGTACATATGCCTCCAAGTAAAGATACCAAAAGCATGATTATTCCAGTTTTCATTATATATCCACTTTGTACTTTGTCAGTATTCATTCCAAGTGCCTTATACTCTGATTTAATTAAAGGTGTTGCAGATTGAGTAATCATACTTTCACCTAAACCTGAATTTTTTTTATTCATTTCATCAATTAACTTAGACCTTTGAACATCAGGCATTTTTGTAAGCATAGCAAACAAATCTGCTTTTGCTGGTATCTTCATTCCATTAAAATTAATTACTCCATTTTTTGCACTTGATTTAATCTTTTCAACTCCTGAAACATCAAGTATTGCCTTCCCCATTATTGAATTCAATTTGTCTGCTTCAGTTTTATCAATATTTTTAAGTACAAAAATTGATTCATTTTTTAAAACAGGGTACTTTTTTAAATAACTATCATAGTCTTTGTTTGATTTATCTACAAGTATATAATCTTGCGACACTTCATTTTTGTCACTTTCATTCATAAACATTTGTATTTTATTCATCTTACTTTGTCTCAATGCTTCTGGAACTGCATTTGCAACACCACCTTGTTGTATACCTTTATTTACAATGTTGGATGTATAATCTGGCAATGCAAGATCACACATAGCTTGCACAAATAAAAGCAGTATTGCAGCAAAAATCATTAAAGTAAATGGCTTTAAATGTTTTAATAACTTGATCATTATTATTCTCCTTACATTTAGATTGAAAAATATTTCGTATAAAAATATTTCGTATACGAACTCTAATATATGAAACATTTTACTCTAAAAAATTTTCTTAATCAACACATTTCTATTAAATTATTGTAAATAACATTGATGTGAAATTTTTTATATAATATGACTTTGCAATTTGCTTATACAAAGATTATGTTCCTTCAATTTATAATTTAATTTGAGAACTTCATCTATACTATTTAATTTAGCTGTTTGATTTAAGTAATCAAATATTTTAGGCAAATTCATAACTCTTCCCCCTTAAAAATTAAATTAATTTACTTGACACGAGACTCCTTTTATGATAATATTAAAATGATTTGTTATATATTTATATATAATTGAATATTATATCACGTTTATAGATAAATACAAGAGGACAACATATATTTTGTTATCTTTTTTATGGTAATATATTAAGTTGAATAAAACTTACTTTCTGAAATTATAAAATCTATATGATTAAATAGCCGCTATCCTAATTACTGAGGTAGCGGCTATTTAGCATAAAAATTTTTCTATATTTAATTTTAGGTTTAATCATTTGTATTACAAGCGTAAAAACGTTGTAAAATTTTTAAATAATACACCGTTTAAGTAAATCATTTACTTTTTAATCGTTACGTTAAATAAGAATATTGTGTGCCTTATGCTGTACTATCTTACCATATAAATGGAAATAAGCAATAAGTATTCTTACGATAATTCTCAAATTCTTCTTTGAATTGTTCTTTTAGTGCTTTTTCCTCAATTTTTATTCTAATTCCATAACATACTATGCAAATAATTAAGACTATTATAGGTGCAAATATATTTCTCAATGAAAATGCTATTCCTAAAAGACAAGGTTTCTTATATATTTGTTTACTTCTGAACTTCTTAAATAATAACTTACATAAATACTTAAGCAATATCCAAGACTTCCACTCCAATCGTATAAATTATGCTTGTACACAACAAATTACTATTGCAATATATGATAATAAATTTATGACTATTTGCTTTTTTATATTTTTCTAATATATAATATATTAGTAACCAAATTATAATACATAAATCCAAATCAATAATAAGTTTTAATATATTAAATTGTTCACTAAAAATATCATAATGAAAATTAAACAACTTAAATATAAGTAGATTATATCATTTTATACAATTCAAGAAAAGTTTTACTGTATAAATCTTTTTATCTTGACTTGTTTTATTTTTTGACATAAAAATGCTCCCTTCCAAGTAAGCAAATTTTTATTATTTCACTTGTCTACCTAGAAGGAAGCATTTCAAAGCTAATGCCACAGCCCAATTTATATATCATTTATATTTTATTTATTACACAAACGCATTCAATATCAATATAAATATTAATCCTGTCACAGATAAAACTGTTGACATCAATGTCCATGTAGCAAAAGTTTCTTTCATACTAAAACCAAAATACTCTTTTACTATCCAAAAGCTCGCATCGTTTACATGAGAACATATAGCACTTCCACATCCCGTTGCAAGTGTTATAAGTGCTAAATTAGCATCACCATAACTAGCAATTATAGGAATAACAAGACCAGATGTCGACAGTGCTGCAACTGTTGCAGAACCCAGAGCAATACGTAAAATTGCTGCAACTATCCATGCTAGTAGTATAGGTGAGATGGAAGTTCCATTAAAAAGAGAAGCTATATACTTACCTACACCCCCATCTATAAGAACTTGTTTAAAAGCACCTCCACCACCAATAATTAAAATCATCATTCCAATTGACGCAGCTGCTGCCGTACAAGTATCTCCTAATTTTTTTACTGGGATTTTTCTCTTTATTCCCATTGTATAAATTGCAAACACAAGAGATATAAGCATTGCGGTATCTGGATTACCTATAAAGCTTACTATTGTAAAAAATGAATTTTTCTTTATTCCGGCTGTTTCTTGTATCATTGAGAGTATCGTAGATATCATCATCAAGATAACAGGAAACATTGCTGTTAATAAGCTAACAGCAAAACTTGGCGTATCTTCCAATTTAAATACTTTTTGTTGACCTATAGCATCAATACTTCCACCATCTTTTATAAAAGCACTTGGTATAATTTTTTTGTCTATCTTAGTAAATATAAGTCCTGATATAATAACAGTTGGTATTGCTATGATAATGCCGTACACCAATACCTTTCCTATATCTGCTCCATATGCTCCTGCTATTACTGTTGGACCCGGATGTGGAGGTAAGAAACAATGTGTCACAAGTAGAGATGCAAGCATAGGAATTCCTAAATTTATTGGAGAAATTTTTAATTCCCTCGCAATAGAAAATATAATTGGAAGTAATAAAACCAACCCTACTTCAAAAAACATTGCTATACCAACAACAAAAGAAGCTATTATAACAGCTATTTGAATTCTTTTCACACCAAATTTATTGATTAACGTCATTGCAATACGATGTGCTCCACCTGAATCAGCAATTAACCTACCAAGCATAGCACCAAGACCAAATATTAAAGCTATGTGCCCCAATGTGCTGCCCATACCAGATTCAATTGTTGAAACAATTTTTCCAAGTTGCATTCCAAGTCCAATTGCCACAACAAAAGAAACAATCAACAATGAAAGAAATGTGTTTAATTTAAATTTAGAAATTAATACAATTAATAATAATACACCAAGTCCTACTATAAACAAAGGCATAACATATTCCTCCTGACTATTTAGTTTTCATAATTCTTTATAAATTTTAATAATTATTATTTGTCTAATGCTTTTTTCCCTGCTTCGATTACTTCAATAATTTTATCTACGTCGTATACACTACCTCTCCATGTTCCACCACTCACAGATTGAAGTGCAGCCCACAATTTTGTATCATCAGGAAGATCAGGATCAGCTTTAAGATCTGGATGCGGCTCACGTGATTTTAAAACTTTCGCTCCTTCTTCATATGAAATCTTATTGTCTTCGGTTCCTATAAAATTTATAGATCCTTCGAGCTTGTTTGTATCAACTATGATTTCAACAATATCATTATTCCTCAATTTTCCAATAGGTCCACCTGCCAATGCTTCAGGTCCTATATGTCCGAAACATGCACCTGTTGAAACACCTGAAAAACGTGCATCTGTAATCAATGATACATGCTTACCAAATGGTAGATGTTTAAGTGCAGAAGTCAACTGATATGTTTCTTCCATTCCTGTTCCCATAGGGCCTCCACCCATGACAACCATTATATCTCCTGCTTTTATCTTTCCACCTTCTTTAAGTGCTTTGATAGCAGCCTTTTCTGATGTGAAAACCTTAACTTTTCCAGTATGTCTAAATACACCATCGTCATCTATAACTGAAGGGTCAATAGCTGTTGATTTTACTACAGATCCTTCTGGAGCAATATTTCCCACAGGGAAAGTTACTGTTGATGTAAGTCCTCTCTTTTTAGCCTGTTGTGGACTCATTATAATTTCATCAGGACTGATTCCATCTATTTCTAATAAACGTTTTCTACAACTCGAACGTCTTTCCGACTTTTCCCACCAATCAAGATTTTCACCAAGAGTTTGCCCTGTAACAGTAACAACATCTTCATGAAGTAATCCAAGCTTTCTTAAATGTAACATAACTTCTGGAACTCCTCCAGCCAAAAATGCACTAACTGTCGGATAATTAACCGGTCCTATAGGAAGAACACTTACAAGACGTGGTACTTTCTTGTTTATTCTTGCCCAATCTTCTACAGTAGGTACTTTACAATTAGCAGCATATGCAATTGCTGGAAGATGTAGAAGTAAATTTGTAGATCCACCGAATGCAGCATGTACGACCATTGCATTTTCTATGGCTTTATCTGTAATAATATCTTTTACTGTTATTCCTTCTTTCACCATGTCTAAAACTGCTTTTGCAGACTGAGTTGCAACGTGTTCCCATATACGCTGGCCTGATGGTGCTAAGGCAGAATGAGGAAGTGCTATTCCAAGAGCTTCAGAAATAACCTGTGATGTTCCAGCAGTACCAAGGAATTGGCATCCACCTCCTGCAGAAGCACATGCGTTGCATCCAAATCTACATGCATCTTCAAGAGAAAGTTCATCGTTTGCAAATCTTACACCAATTGTTTGTACTGTTCCTGCATCTTCACCTTCTGTAGGTTGCAAAGTTGCTCCACCTGGAACAATTATAATAGGTAAGTCATGCATAGATGCAAGTGCTATCATCATTGCAGGAAGTCCTTTATCACATGATGCCACTCCAATTATTGCACGTCGGGTTGGAAGTGATCTTATAAGACGTCTAAATACAGTAGCTGCATCATTACGATAAGGCAAAGAATCAAACATTCCTGTTGTGCCTTGGCTTCTTCCATCACATGGATCTGTTACATATGCAGCATAAGGAACTCCTCCAAGTTCTTTAATCTCCCTAGCCGCTGCTCTCATCTGCACTCCAAGTTCAAAATGTCCAGTGTGCAATCCTACAGCAATAGAAGTACCGTCATTATCACGTATTCCTCCCTGAGTGCTAAGTATAAGCACATCACCGCCTAAAAGTTTATTGGGGTTCCAGCCCATGCCAGCATTTAAAGTCATTCCAAATATATTTCCACTTGGTAAATTTCTAAGCAATTCAGGTGTGAGTGGAAGTGATCCTTCTGGTCCTTCTGAATGAGTTTCAATCTTATATAAAGATTCATCTTCTTTACTGTAAATTGATTTTAACGACATAATTAATCCCTCTCATCTTATAGTTTTATATTATTTGTAATAATTGTTTTATATATCAATATTTAATGATATAATATATTGAAGTCATCATTTACTGATATCGATATTTTGGTAAAAACATTCTATATGTCATAAAGTGATGGCCTTTTTGTTTTACAACTAAAATATATTATTTTAGAGTTATACTGTCTATCTGTTTAATAAGTTTCTCAATCAAACCAGTTTGCTTTTCGTCAGCCTGCAAAAGAGGAGTCTTACAATAATCATTCATATCAACACCTTTTAATATCATTGCCTTTTTTATGATTGGAATGAAACATTCACTTACATCGTATAGTTTAGCCATTTCATCGATACAATTTTGGATTTTTGATACCTTATTTAAATCTTTTTCATTAAATGAATCTACCCAGTCTGAAAATACTTTTGGATAAACATTTGAAAGTGCGCCAATACAACCATTTCCACCTGAAATAACATTACGTGAAAAATTTTCATCAAATCCTGAATATATCTCAAAATTAGGGAATTCGTTTTCTACTGTTTTAATTAACTTCCTTGTGTGAGACATTTCAGAAACTGTATCTTTGTATCCAACTATATTATTGTGTTTTCTAAGTAATTTCAAAGTAAGCTCAGGTGACAAATCATGTCCTGTTCTGTCAGGGAAATTATACAAATAAATATTCCCTTTCACAGCATTAGCTATTTCGTCATAATAATATTCCAGACTATCATCATTTAATTTGAAATAATATGGACTTATAATTATAATGTCTTTTGCACCATTATTAATAGCATAATTTGAAAGTTCTATTGTATCTTCAACTGTTATACAGCCAGTTCCAATAATAACTTTAGTCCTTTCATTAGCATATGGAATTATGATGTCTATCAATCGTTTTCTTTGTTCCATGGACATTGCATAAAATTCACCTGCACTACCCATGATAAGCATTCCATCGATACCTGCATTTATAAGATGGTCATAAATATTTTTATTCGCTTGAACATCTAAATTGCCATTTGAATCAAATGCAGTAACAACAGGTGTTATAAATTTAGCTTTTTTCATATATAATCTCTCCTTTAATATAAAGTAAAAAATAAAATACTATCTTTATTCGTATATACGAATATGATTTGTTTATACAAACTTCATACTTAAATCATATCATAATTTTTTGCTATGTCAATATACTATTTTATTTTTATATAAAATAATAATTTACACATCTATATTTCAAGTACATATTGAATAGTTTAAATAAAATACTTATAATTATTTCTATAAATAGATTTTCATAAAAAATTTGAATGGCAGGTGTAAAATATGGAACATAAACCCACACAAAGAGTATTAAATATATTAAATCTCTTGTCTACAAATCCAAATGGACTTACATTGACAGAGATTTCTGAAACACTCGATATACCAAAAAGTACCATTTATCCAATTATGCAGACTATGCTTGAATCCAATTTTGTATCAATTGAGAAGGGAACTTTAAAATATTCAATTGGAATTTCTGCATTTAGAATAGGTTCATCTTACTCAAGAAACAAATATATACTTGATTTCATACAAAAAGTTATGAAAAACATTGTAAATAATATAAATGAAACATGTCAGATGGGTATACTTGATGGGAACAACGTTCTATATATATTAAAAGAAGATCCTAAAAAAGATATGGATATACGACTAATTTCATACATAGGTAAACGAATACCAGCTTACTGTACGGCTCTTGGAAAGGCAATACTTGCCCAGTATGATATCGAAAAAATAAAATCACTCTATCCTAACGGACTTAAGCCTATAACAAAGAATACTATAACAGACTTCCATACTTTAAAAAAACAGTTAGACATTATACGGAAAACTAATGTTGCAAAAGAATATGAGGAAGTTACCGAATTCATATGCTGTTATGCTGTACCCATACAACTAAAAAACAACACAACCGCTGCACTTAGTATAAGTATCCCAACTTTTCGAATCAACAAAGAAAAAGAAAAATTAGCAATTCAACTATTGTTAGATGCTAAGGATCAGATTCAAAATTCCAATATTGACTGAATGTAATATTACATATACAAAAATGATCATATGATGATTTAAGCCTGTGAAAAAAATATATAAATTAAATAAAAGTTATAGACCAACTATAAAAAGTCAACAAAAATTCAATAGTAATTTTAGCTTAAAAAATAGCATGGAAAATACATTTATATTCTCACCTTAACCACTGCAAATACAGCAGTTAAGGTTTTAGAATATAAAAATATACTCAAAGCACATTCGTTTTTGCACACTATACAAATGCTTTCTAAAGTATTTTCTCCTATAGGTTGTTCATCAATCCACTCTGGAACTGTTTCTAAGAGTCCATTGTCTTCTGGATTTAGTCCTATTTTCTTCAAGTCTCATACATTCTTTCCATCTTCCGGATATACAATTATGCCGCAGTCTCTTAGTGAAAATTCCTTGATTATTCTCCCCTCTGGCTTACCTATGTTGTTATAAAAATTTTTAAAATACTCTTCAATTTCCTGAATTACTTTTTTGTTTATTTTTGATTTCTCCTTTAACAGTTCAATATCTCTTAATGTTTTGATAATCCTCATTTTTATCATCCTCCAAATATAAAAATAAAGCATTCATTGACTCTACATCAACAAATGCTTTTCTTTTTTATAATATATATTTGAAATCAACAGATAATGCTAACTATAGAATTATCCTGCTAGACATGCTATAATTTATTAGTACAATTGAATACGTTGCATGTGGGCTACTGGTATCACTCATCCCTGTTGAAGGGAGGTGATGCAATGAGTAATGACATCTTAATGTTACTTTTTGAAGCAGGATTATTCCTCATTTCACTGTTAACATTTATAGTTTTACTTATTAAAGAAATAAAAAAATAGTAGCCCCGACTCGCAATTGGACGCTACTATTTTTTATTTAATAAACATAGTAATACCAGTTGCCTAAGCAACTAGATTGTATACTACAGGATGTTGACCGCATCCTGTTTTTATTTTCTCTCTTTGTATTTATATTATAACACATTTTATAATTTAAAATCATATTTTTATAAAAATTTTCGTGCAAATTAACTTCCACCAAATCTCTCAAATCCGCTCATATAAACCTATTATACAAAAAGCTACCTTATTTATGGTACGGTTCTCCGTATCGGTTGTAATGGATAATCTTTTTAATTTAATTCTTATTTTTCAAAGTTTTTATTATGAAAGCTTTGTGATATTGCATTACTACGAAAACATATCCTATCATTAATTTCTCTTAGTATTTGCTTAATATCTAACGTCTTTGGCGGTAACGGATTAGCAAACGAATGATTTTCCCAAAACATACTAGGTTTGCCATCTTCTTCAATGTAATTTTGAAAATAATTTTGACTTACAAATTGATTCCATCCTTCTCTTTCTTGACCGAAACTCTTTAGCCATACCTCTACAGTAGGCATTTTAAATATATTTTCCCATCTTTTTTTAATTTTATCTTCATTTTTCTTGAATATTTTTTCATTAGTTGTTCTAAGTATATTTTTTAGTCCATTATTCTCGAACCAACAGTAAATTGCCCACAAAGTCAAATCCCAATAATCCCATTCGGCATTTCTTCTATTTCTTTTATTTTTATCATTTTCATTATTTAGAGGATTACTACTTCTTGCTTTATTAAAGTTGCAAGGAACTGGAATAATATTGCCAATAGTATGGTTAAGACGCAAAAAAGCATTCATTTCGTTTGGTAATTTTTCGCCTTTATTAATTCTATCACTAACATAATATAACCAATAATCTCTATTATTGCACCCAATCCATGGTTTAGGAATGCTGCTGTCATCTAAAGATTCATTTCTTATAAATTCTTTAAATGTAGTAAATGCACTGGTCATTGTATCAGCACGATATTCTATAACTTTATCTTTTTCTTTGCTTTTTAAACAAAACTTATATGGACTATAACCTCCGTTAAATTGAGGCATAATTTCATAGTCGTATAGATATGAATAAGCTTGCTTAGCTATTATTATGCTTCTTAAAGAGACATCACAATCTATATTTCCATTAAACATTTTGTAGATTCTCAATTTCTCTATTTCATTCATTGATTTAATATCAACTAAAAATTCATAAGAAAGTAATTCATCAATAATACTATATAGTGCTGTTGTCTTTATATCTTCTATATCCAAGGAATATATTTTTTTATCTATTTTTTCTTTCATGGAAGCTATCATTTCATCTTTTTTCATCTTAAATTTCTCCATTAAATGTCCGTTATTTTAAATTAAGTATAACATAAATTATAAGAATACTATCCATTTGAACTCTATTAATTATTAAATACATATCCTAATATCCACAGGATTTATCATCATAACACTCCTAGCAACAAAATAAGAAGGAGAACCGCCGCCTTTTTCTGGGCTTAGTTCTCCTCCATTATTTAGATACATTATTAAGTTTTCATTTATATTTAGCTCTATTGAGTCTATATCCCTATCTTTATTAATAGTTATTTTTGAAATTAGCATATGCAGTAATCTTTTCTGTTGTTCTCTTGTAGTTTGCTCTGAAAGCATTTTACCAAAGGTCGAAAGTATGCTCTTCACAAACTTATATGAAACCTCCTGAAAACCATCCTCTAATGTATTGCTCTTTAGTTTATTTTATTACTAACATATTCCACATTTCTATTTGAATTTCCTCATCTATATTCTCATGTATTCCTCTAGTTATATATCTTTCGTTATTAAACATTTATAATAACCCCTTTTCTTTAAAACTATAGTATTGTCTATCTCCTATGATTATGTGATCTATAACATTGATACCTATGATATTTCCACACTTTTTTAATCTTTCTGTTATATTAATATCTTCATTAGATGGCTCCGAATCCCCTGACGGATGATTATGAAAAAGCATTATGGAAGCTGCATTGCTAAGAATTGCAGCTTTGAACACTTCTCTTGGATGAACAATAGAAAAATTAAGACTACCTACAGAAACAATATTAATCAAAGTAGGCTTGCTTTTAGTATCCAGACAACATATCATGAACTTTTCTCTGTCTACATTTTCAAGGAACATCCTCCCCAGTTTTTCTGCATCCTTTGGTGATTTTATAATTCTTATATCAAATAATATATTCTTCTCCCTTACCATTTTTATTGAAACTATGCCTATTCTTTTGCGGGGAACATTTTCAACCTTATCTATATTAGATATATTTTTATCAATTTTATTTAACATCTTTCGGCTATCCTTTGTCATGGCTTTTAGATTGTTTCTGATTCAATAATTCGTTCAAATTTTTTATGAATTCCTTTGAAAATACCGAATTATCTATAGCTTGCTTTATTAATTCAATTAGTTCTTCTTCCGTTACATCCAGTGACCTTGGAATATATCTTTGCAGTGATATTATTGTATCTTTGTACAGACTGAATCTTATTTCTTCCCTGTCCTTGGCTTTTACAAATATCCTTTCAATACAATATGTGTATTCTTCACCTGACATCTTCCCCTGACTGAATATCCGGCAGTATTTAGTATCCTTTATTACTTTTCTAGCCATATATTACTCCCCTTTTCATTTATTAATGTGAAAGTCCTAATTACCTCTATATTGGCAATTAAGGCTTTTTAACTTCTTATTTTTAAATATAAAAATAAACACCTAATCCATTTTTTACATTTTAGATTAGGTGTTTATCTGCTATCTTCTATCCACTTTTTAACTTCATTATCCAGATTATTTTTCAATAGAAATATGCTCAAAGCATATTCATTGTTGCATACTATACAAATACTTTCTAAAGCATTTTTTCCTATAAGTTGTTCATCAATCCATTCTGGTATTGCTCCTAAAAGTCCGTTGCCTTCTGGATTCAACCCTATTTCCTCCAAATTCCATACATTGTCTTCATCTTCCAGGTACACAATTATGCCACAGTCTTTTAGTGAAAAATCATTGATTGTCTTTCCCTCTGGCTTACCTATGTTGTTATAAAGATTTTTAAAATACTCCTCAATCTCAATCAACACCTCTTTGTTTATTTGTGATTTCTCCTTTAGTAATTCAATGTCTTTTAGTGTTTTTATAATCCTCATATTATCATCCTCCAAATATAAAAATAAAACCTCTATTGAAATTAAAATCAACAGAAGCTTTTTCCTCTTTGTAATATATATTGTAAGAAGAATTTAATACAAATATTTTAAAAATTTAATATTAATTTATTCTATTTAGATATTTATTTTATAATTTTAATATTTTCCATAACACAATCTACTCCATCAGGAAGATTTAAATATCCATTCTTATCTAATTTATATTCTTTCCCATCTATTATAAATCTTGACTTACTTGAATAACCTATCTCATCTTTGAACCAGTTAGCTGTTTTAAAGGCAGCCGTTTGGTCTTTTATCTGATATTCTGGATATATCTGACCACCATCTGTTAAATAAAATTTATTAGATTTTTCGCCATATTTAATTTCAAACCACCCTGGCTTAATTCCAAAATTGTTTAATATTTTTTTATTTTCACTATCACTAGAATCTATACTTGCACAAAGAGCCGTTTTATCATCTGCAAGTTCTGATATAAGTCTAAATTTCTCATCTAGTTCACGTTCATCTGATTGTTGTAACCCACAATTTTTATAATATGTTTGCGTATGTAGGAAAGTACCATCTTCACTTGTAAGCACAACTATTTTACCAGAATCCGTCTTAAATTTATAATAAGAACCTTTACTGATATCAAGTACATTATTATTTGCTACCAGTTCTTTTAATGGTTTACCATTTGTTTCTGTAGCAGACGAAAGTGTCTTTTGATTTAAACTATACTGTTTTGCTATATTGCTAATGGAAATGCTGTCCGATGAATTGTTAGAATATAATATATTTAATTTTTTGATAGAGGCATCCATTTTAAGTTGCATTAATTCAATTTTCCAATTAGTAAAATTGTTATATGAATTTTTATTAAATAATGGATACATATAATTATTTAGTTTAAACATAAATGTTCCTCCCTCTATAAATTTATTTTTCTGTTTATTATAAAGAATGTATAGTTATAAAAATATATTCTATTAAAAAATAAATTTATAAATTACTTAGGTAATACAGGATATACATAATTAAATGTAACTTCAGGTGTAAATTCCATATATTTTGATACATTTCCTTCAAGTTTATATGTCCATAAACTTTTTAAAGGTTTTTTATCATAAACAGATACATTATTTTCATTAGTTGAGTACCTATATATAGGTATCCATGAATAATCACTATCTAATTTAATACTTATTTGATCATTTGATATATCACTAATTCTTGGATAAGTTGAAGAAACAGAATAAACTACAGCTTTGTCAGAAACAGAATCAATATTTCTAAGATCATAAGTATCCTGTACAGAATCTGATTCCGTTGTCAATGTTAATGGATTTATAGGATGATACGTATAACTGTCTATTGTATAATCAGGTGTACCTATAAAAAATCTATAGTCTCCTATTCTTGAAGTAGAATATACTTTAATATAATAATTACCCGATTTTGGAATATTTACTTTGAATGGAGTAGCCCCCATAACTGAAAAATCTTTTAAATTTTGAATTCTAGAGATAAGATTCAAATTTTCATCGTAGACTTCAAAATAGCCCGTACCATCAAGGTCTGTACTATTAATACCTAGTACAGTATTACTATCAGCAGGTAAATAAACCTTGTACCAATCTTGATCTGTAGTGTCTTTAATATTTCCAACTACAACATTCTGACCATAATACTGTCCATTAATTGGACTAGAATAATCCTCATTATTGCTTTGTATTTTTTGGGCTTAGCTAGATAAGTCATTAGGTTCAGTTTCATTTATTGTAGCAGCGAAAGACGTACTACCAAATAAAAGAACAAAACTTACAGTTAATATAGTAATTAAAAATTTTTTCATATAGAACATTCCTTTCATATTTTACATTAATATAACTATACATCCAATTATAGTATCGTATTTATTAGATAAATCTTAATACATATTTGTTATTTATTACTTATGCTTAATAAATATTCCAATTTTTTCATTAGCCATTACTAATAAGTTTTTTAGATTATACGCTAGCTTTTCTAAATAGTATTCTCATAAAAAAAATCTCAAAAAAATAGTAGCTCCTACCGGCAAGTGGTTGCTACTATTTAATACTTATAGTAATACCAGTTGCCTAAGCAACTAGATTGTATACTACAGGATGTTGACCGCATCCTGTTTTTATTTTCTCTCTTTGTATTTATATTATAACACATTTTATAATTTAAAATCATATTTTTATAAAAATTTTCGTGCAAATTAACTTCCACCAAATCTCTCAAATCCGCTCATATAAACCTATTATACAAAAAGCTACCTTATTTATGGTACGGTTCACCTTTCATTATCTTAAACCCTCTATAAATTTGCTCTAGAAGTATCACCCTAAATAATTGATGTGGAAATGTCATCTTTGAAAAACAAAGTTTGTAATTAGCTCTATTTAGAATTTCCCTGGAAATACCAAGTGAACCTCCTATAACAAAAGCCAAATTGCTGTTTCCTCTAAGTCCTAGATTTCCAATAAAATCAGAGAACTCATTTGAAGTTAGCATATTTCCTTTTAAATCTAAAGCTATTACATACATGCTGTCATTTATATGTTTTAATATTCTTTCTCCTTCTTTTTCTTTAATAATATTTTCATCTTTCTCTGAAGCATTTTCAGGAGTTTTTTCGTCCTGAAGTTCTACTATATTTAACTTGCAATATCTTGAAAGTCTTTTAGAGTATTCACCTATTGCCTCTTTTAAATATTTCTCTTTTATTTTACCCACTGTAATTAATGTTATATTCATAGAACCAATTTTTCCTCCAAATATCCATATACTATTTATCTTTTAAAAAATAGCCATTACTCAAATTAATGGCTATTTTATTTATACAAATAACTATTTGTTTATATCCTCGTCTGAATCCAGTGCATCCTTTATAGAATCGAGTACAGTTTTCATAGTTTTATTAGCTAGATCTTCTATTTCATTCATGACTTCCGCCTTAGTTTTTAATTTAGTTATATAAACATCTATTTCTCCATTATATAAATTTTTTGTAGTTTTAACTATTGAATACTCAATATCATTTTCATTTAAAACCACTGTATCTCCTAATCTAAAGTTTAAATACAAAGGATCATTAGATTTTATACTTTTATACAATTTTTTAGATTCATCTGCAGGTTCATCTGTAACAATATAAAAATTCACTGTAGTATCCACTTATCTTATCCCCCTAATTATACTTATTTTTATCATAAAAATAGATTCATCCAATTTCAGTATATTTATTTTAGGTATAAGTGTTACTAAATTATAAACTATTTTTTCGATTTTCTGTTTAGAGAAAGAATATTTTCAAATTTATTATATAATGCATCAATCTTATTCTGTGCTTCCTCTTTAGTATAATCCTCTTTCTTTTTCCTCGTCATCAAAAAAGCTGCGGCAAAAGAAGTAATTGGAATTGTAAAAATAAGTCCTATGCTTCCTGAAAGGGCCTTAAGTACTTCCGCTGCTATTATATCTTGATTTATAGCATTAGATATTGATGAAGTATACGCAGACGATGCTATCATTATCATAAGATACATGGCACCTCCAACATAAGCTAGTATAAGTGTATTAGACATACTTCCCATAATATCCTTTCCTACATTCATTCCAGACTTAAAGAGTTCCTTCATATTCATGTCATGTTTTGCAAACTTAATTTCACTTATAGAAGACGCAATAGATACACCAGTATCCATAACAGCACCTAGAGCTCCCATTATTATCTCTGCAAATAAAAGTCCTGAAAAATTAAAATTCGAATTTTTTACTGTATAAATTATAGTCTGCATTTCATCATCAGTTAATCCTGTTATCCTAAGTATTTTATTTGAAATAATCGCTATAACTCCTGCAATTATAACTCCACCGCATGTACCTATTATTGCCGCTAATGTCTTATTATTTTTTCCGCTTATTATGGTTAAATTTATTACAGTAAGTAAAATACACAGTGCAACAGAAACTGTTATAGGATTAAATCCATTCATTATAAGTGGAATTAGTATCTTTATTATGCAAAACCCAGTTATTGCAAGAGTTATAACTGATTTTAATCCTTTTAAGCCTCCAATTATAATAAGTAATAATATAAATACCGCTCCAAGTTCATAAAGATATTTATACCTTACAATTTCGTATATATATGCAGTCTTTGAATCTCCAGACTTATAATGATCCAAATTTACAAGGACATCGTCTCCTACCCTTGCAAAATTTTGAGTATTGCTACTTTCATCATTTATATTTCCATTAACAGAATTTTGTACAGTTATTATTTTTCCTTTCATGGTGCCTGATGTTATCTTAACATCTACATATGAGTATCTTATAGAATTTTTATTTGTAGAATTAGCTGCATTTTTCATTTTGATTACTTTTCCATGAACTGCATTATTTCCAGAATTAGAACTCAATCCCGTTTTTAATATAAATCCCAAAAGAACAATCACTAAAAATATAAGAATAATTTCTTCACTTTTCTTATTTATCTTAAATATTTTACATCACCTTCTCAATTTCAATTCATTCTCATTAAATATTATTATTTTATCTTCATAAGTTCAATAAACATTCTGTTAAATTTATATGTACAATTAAACAATTGATCAAGCCATGCTGTTAAACTGCAGCATAACTTGATCAATACTATGATAGTTATTTAAATTCTATTTTACCATCTTTCACATCTATAACAGTTACTGCATTTTCTGTATTTTCATCAAATAATACTTTATCTACAAAATAAGGCTTTATTTCATGATCTACTATTCTTATTATTTCCCTTGCACCATATTCTTCAGACATTCCCTTTTGTGCAAGAAAATCATAACATTCATCTGTAAGATGAATCTTTATGTTTTTTGCTGAAAGCTTTTTCTCAAATTCACCTATAACTTTTTCAGCTACTAAAATTGCCATATTTTTATCCATAGAATTAAATATTATTATATCATCCAGCCTATTTCTAAACTCAGGTGAAAATGTCCTTTCCACTGCACTATCTATGGCGTCCTTCTCCATAACTCTATTTCCAAAACCCATAAGTGACTTTCCAACTGATCTTGCACCAGCATTTGAAGTCATTATAAGTATTACATTTTTAAAATCTGTCTTTCTTCCAGTATTGTCTGTAAGTGTAGCATAATCCATTAACTGAAGAAGTACATTCAATACATCCGGGTGAGCCTTTTCAATTTCATCCAGAAGAAGAACACAATATGGAGTTTTTTTAACTGAATCTGTTAAAAGTCCACCCTCCTCATATCCTACATATCCAGGAGGAGAACCTATAAGCCTTGCTACAGTATGTTTTTCCTGATATTCACTCATGTCAAACCTTATAAGAGGAATACCCATATTCTCTGCAAGTTGTTTTGTTATTTCTGTTTTTCCAACTCCTGTAGGACCTACAAAAAGTAAATTTGCTATTGTCTTATTTTCTTCATTAAAACCAGCTCTTGACCTCTTTATAGCTCTTACCACTGACTCTATTGCCGTATCCTGACCAAATATCTTGCTTTCAAGCACAGATATCAAATTTTTAAGTACATTAGTTTCATCTTTAGATATACTTTCTTCAGGAATTTTAGCCATTGATGAAATAGTTTTTTCTATATTTTCCCTGGAAATAAATATATTGTCTTCATTTTTTGAATGAAGTCTCATATATGCTGCTGTCTCATCAATTACATCAATAGCTTTGTCTGGCAGATATCTATCATTTATATATTTAGACGAAAGTTCAACAGCTTCCTTTAGTGCTCCATCACTGTATGTAACATTATGGAATTTTTCATATTGTCCCTTAATACCCTCTAATATCTTATAAGTATCTTCCATAGAAGGTTCTGGAACCTCTATTTTTTGGAATCTTCTAGAAAGAGCTCTATCCTTTTCAAATATCTTTTTATATTCATCGTAAGTGGTTGATCCTATGAATTTAATCTTTCCGCTTGTCAAAAATGGCTTCAATATATTGGCAGCATCAAGAGAATTTCTGGACACAGATCCTGCACCTACTATTGTATGTATTTCATCTATGTATACTATTGGTTTATCTTCTTTTTCTATAGTTTTAAGTATATTTTTTATCCTTTCTTCAAAATCTCCTCTATATTTAGTTCCCGCAAGCATAGATCCCATATTTAAAGAATATATCTTGCTGTTTTTAAGTCTATATGGTACTTTATCTTCTGAAATCAAACTGGCAAGTCCTTCCGTAATAGCAGTTTTCCCAACGCCAGGATCACCAACATGAATTGGATTGTTTTTAGTTCTTCTAGTTAAAACCTGCATGGTTCTATCCAGTATATCTTCTCTTCCAATCAAAGGATCAATCTTACCATCTTTTGCTTTCTTAGTTAGTTCCTCTGCAAAATCACTTAGCTTAACTTTTGTATTTTGCGGACTGCTTTCAAAAACATTGCTTGATTCATTTTCTTCATCATATTCATTACTTTTCTGAGATATTCCATGTGTTATATAATTTAATATATCTATTCTTTTTATTCCCTGCTTTTTAAGAAAATAACTGGCAAAGCTCTTTTCCTCATCATATATGGAGATAAAAATATCTCCCAATTTTATAACTTGTTTCTCTGCTGCAAGTACATGTTCTCCTGCTGAAGTCAGCATATTCTGCAGTGATATGGTTTCAACAGGTTCTACATTTTCATTTATAGATATATGATCATTAAAATATTGTATTAAATCCTTTTTTACATCCTGGACATTTCCACCGCATCCTTCTATAATATCTATTCCTTCAAGAAAAAACAATGAGGCATATAGAATATGTTCCGGCGTAAAATATTCATGTTTGCAATATTTTGCTTCATCATAAGCAGCATTTATAATCTCATTTACTATCTTATCCAGTTTCATAGTTATTCCTCTTCCATGCTAAATTTTAGTGGAAAGCCACTATTTTTTGCCATGCCTGTTGCCTGAATCATCTTTGTTGCGGCTATATCATAAGGATACACTCCTGCAACTCCAATACCTTTTCTATGTACATCATACATTATCTTAGTTGCTTCCAATTCTTCTTTTCTAAATATTTTCATTAAAATTTCAACTACAAAATCCATTGTAGTATAATCATCGTTATAAATAACAACTTTATATAACTTAGGTTTTTTTACTTCCAATTTATTTTCTATGTTTTCCATAACTTTCAAACTCATTTAGAACAACTCCACAATAATTTTATTTAGAAATATTTTAGCACAATTTTCACTAAAAGTGTAGAAAAAAAGACACCTACAAAAATATATGCGTGTCTTTTCAATAACTTATTCATTCAATCTATATATCTCTATATTTTAAATTTATTAACCATATCCACAAGCCTTTCAGCAAGTTCTGACTGACTTTGTGAAGAAGTTGACACATCTTGTGATGCCTTAGTAACTTCTTCAACCCCGCCAAGTATTTCCTCTGAGTTTGAAGCTCCTTCTTCAGCTGTAGATGCAGCACTTTGAATTGCATTATTTATCTGTGATATCAATTCACTCATATGATTTGACGAATCATCAATTTCTCTAGAAATACTATTTACAAATTCAGCATCTTTTTCATATTGAATTCCAACTTCCATCATAAATTGATAATCAGGTTTTACACTTGATACTATATAATCAAGAATCTGCTTACTGCTTTCAGACATATTCTTAAAAGCATTTTCTACTTTAAGAACCATTTTATTAATATTTTCAACTGCTGCAGATGATTGTTCAGCTAGTTTCTTAACTTCATCTGAAACTACTGAAAATCCTTTTCCATCTTCGCCTGCTCTTGCAGCCTCAATAGCTGCATTTAATGCTAAAAGGTTAGTCTGTTCTGCTATATCTCCAATAGATGCTGCCATAATTTTAACTTCAGATACAATCTTTCCGTCTTCAATAGCTTTTATAATATTATTTCTCTTTTCTTCATATATCTCATCACTTTGTTTCATACTTTTAGATGCCTTATTTTTTACATTCACAGCACGATTTTTTATTTCAGAAGAAGACTTTGTTGATTTGTCAGCTTTACCAGAAAGTTCATTTGTACTTGCTTTTATCTCTTCGGATGATGCACTGATTTCTTCTGAAACACTACTTAAGTTTTGGGAACCATTAGCTATCTGTTCTGTAGATTCTTTTACAGATAACATCATAGATGAAATTTCCTGGGTTGTAGCTGATAATTCTTCACTTGAAGCACTTATTTCCTCCGTATCATGAATAATTTCTAAAATTAACTTTTTTATATTTTCATTAGCTTTGTTAAGTTCTTGAGCTATCATGCCAATTTCATCTCTGCTAGAAACTTCTATAGATTTTGTTAAATCACCTTTGCTTAAAGCATTTGCATAAAATAAAATTTTATTAACTTCTTTTGAAATAACTGATGCAATTTTATTTCCTAGAAGCATAGCTGCAATTGCTCCTATAATAATAATTAAAATTATTATATACATAGAACTTTTATATGTATTATAATTGTTTTCGTTGTTCCTATCAGCATTTCCAGACTCTATTTTTATTAACTTTTGAGTAGTTTCAGTTAATTTGTTTCTGTAAGAAGCAGCCTTTTTATTCAAAACCATAGCATCATCATATTTACTATTCTTCATTAGATCAACAATATTATCACATATCTTTCTCCAGCTAATAAGTTGACTACTTAAATTATCTGCTAAAGCCCTCTGGTCAGAATTTAAATTTTCCTGTTTATATGTATTTAATATCTTTGTGTTCTTATCTCTAAGATCATTCATCTTATTTAATGTATCTTGAACGCCATTACTATCTCTACTTTCAACTAAATTTATTAAATCCAATCTTAAAATCATTGAATTGGCATTGAATTCATCAAGATTTTTTATAGTCTGTAAATTGTTATTATATAACATATTAGAGCCTGAATCTATTCTTTCCATATTAACAATGCCAACGATACCCACTATTACTATAAACATGGCTATAAATAAAAAGCCCATGATCTGTTTTTTCTTTATCTTTAAATTATTAAACCAGTTCAAAACCATTTCCCCCTTTAGTTTGTAAAATATTAATGCATAAAATATTTTTATATCTAACAAAAAAATACAACAATCAATTAAAACTAACTGTTGTTGGGCTGCACTATTTAATAGTTACTTTTTTAGCATACTATCTAATTGTTTTAATGTCAATATAAACCTAATTATCATTCATGGCAAACCTCCTTTAATTATAGATTTGGCTGACTGGACCACTTCTATTTTATCAATGAAGCAAAATCATTCTTTAAAAATTGAATAATATGGTGTATTATGTAAATAGCGGAATTTAATATGATATAGTAAATACCATATAACTGTGAATTGATGAATATTTATATACTTAGTAGAAAAATGGTAATTTGACAAATGTATATAGCAATGATATTTTATACATATAGGTTATACAACTGACGGAAGTGGAATAAACCACATGAAGTATAACAAGAATGAGCCGACCGTCTGGGCAAAAGAGTCCAGATAGTGGGTTCTTTTTTTATTGCTTAAGTAAGGAGTGTAAATGTTAAATGAAAGAATTAAAATTAAAGTATGGATGTAATTCAAATCAAAAACCAGCTAGAATTTTTATGAAGAATGATGAACTACCTATAAAAGTTCTGAATGGAAACCCAGGGTATATTAACTTATTAGATGCATTTAACAGTTGGCAACTTGTAAAAGAACTAAAAGAAGCTACTGGACTAGCAGCTGCAGCTTCTTTTAAACATGTTAGCCCTGCTGGGGCAGCTGTAGCTGTTCCATTAACTGAAACATTAAAAAAGATGTATTTTGTTGAAGATGTAGATTTATCTGACATTGCTACTGCATATATAAGAGCAAGAGGTGCAGATAGAATGTCATCTTATGGTGATTTTGTAGCTTTATCTGATGAATGTGATGAGCAAACAGCAGAATTTTTATCACATGAAGTTTCAGATGGAATAATTGCACCATCTTATTGCGAAGCAGCTTTAGAAATATTGAAAAATAAAAGAAAAGGTAATTATTTAGTAATACAAATGGATATAAGCTATATCCCAGAAGAAATAGAGACAAAACAGGTTTATGGAGTAACATTTGAACAAAAACGTAACGATGTTAAAATAACAAAAGATATATTTAATAATATACCAACAAAAAATAAAACAATACCTGATAGTGCTAAAAGAGATTTAATTATATCTTTAATTACATTAAAATATACACAATCAAATTCTGTATGCTATGTGAAGGATGGGCAAGCAATTGGAATCGGTGCAGGACAACAATCTAGAGTTCATTGTACTAGATTAGCTGGAAATAAAGCTGATGTATGGTTTTTAAGACAAAATCCTAAAGTTATGAATCTTCCTTTTAAAGAAGAAATGAAACGAACTGATAGAGATAACGCTATAGATGTTTATATTTCAGATGATTATATGGATATATTATCCGATGGTCAATGGGAAGATATTTTTACTGAAAAACCATATCCATTAACCAAAGGAGAAATGAACGAATGGTTAGAGAAATTAACAGGTGTAGCTTTAGGTTCAGATGCATTTTTCCCATTTGGTGATAACATAGAACGTGCTAAAAAAAGTGGAGTTTCTTATATAGCTCAAGCAGGTGGCTCTATAAGAGATGATAATGTAGTGGAAGTATGTGACAAATATGATATAGCTATGACATTTACAGGAATTCGTCTTTTTCATCATTAAGGTAATATGAAATACAAGAAATTACTGCAAGGTGTACTGTCAGAGAATAGGTATACTGTTGTTACATAATCTTTTTTAAAACGTAATAGTATTTAACTAAAGCGATAAATTCCAATTTGTTTAATTAAATAATAAAAAAATATTACGTAAAATTAATCTCCACCCTTTAGATCAAAGGGTGGAGGCAAGGTTTAAATCCCCATTTTTTTATATAATTTGTTCAATTTTATTTCATGTTCCTCTGTAAATTCATAAGGTTTTTGGTAATTTTCCGGTTTAAATATTACTTCAGATACCTGTTTTATATGCCTTTTCCCTGTATGTCTATCAAGTGATAAATATATTAAAAGATTTACCACTCTGGCTATATCATATAGTGCAGATTCCTCATTTTTATAAAGATTTCCTTTCATGAGCATATTCTTATAATCATACATAAAATCTTCATTTGAAGACGTATAAAAACTTCCCATACTACCTCTGTTTTGTCTTGTCATAGTCTCAACTCCTTTCTAATAAGTATATTTAAAGTATAATTCAGTTTTAAAAATACAAATTAGACTTATTATTTGGTTATAATTCGGGTTAGAATTTGGCTATTATTATGGGTTAAAATTTTAAATATGAAATAAAAGTAATATATTAAAAAATCATTTATTAGATTCTCTTCAAAATTACAGTTATTGATCTAAAAACATACAGATTAATATTTGAATAATTTACTTTTATGTTATACAATATAAAAATTAGTAAAAAAATATCAATAAATTAAGGATATGTGTATGTATATGAATGAAACTATAGAAGAATTAAGAGATAAATTAAATAAAATGTTAGATTCAAATGAATATACAAGAGAAGAAATATTAAAAACAAGCGTTCAATTGGACAAGCTAATTGTATTTTATTACAAATCACCAAAGAATAAAGTCTAATTTTATAATAAAATATATTTTCAATTATAATTAATTTTTTTACATATTGTGCAGGAAAAAACAAACTATTATAGAATATATAAAATAATGTAATTAATTACAAAGTATTTAATTACAAAAAAATATAATTTTATAGGAGGTTGTCAAAATGAAAATTTCTAAGAATTATTTACTAAAGAAAGCTATGAAAATGGTAGGTTCTTTATCCCTACTTTTAGCAGCATTGGTCATAGTACCAACATCAACACTAGGTGGATATCAGCCAAAATGTCCTGATGAGCTTTTAAAGTAATAAAACTAGAATATTTTTCACAGAGACTATAGAAGAAAAGTGTTATAAAAAGATTTAAACTATGTGTACTTGTTATAGTCTTTGTGAAGAATTTGGAGATAAAGGAGACAATATATGAATGCTCTAAGAGAAATCATATTGGATTGTATTGAATCTCTTCTTTTTTTAGGGATTTTTGAAGCATTGTACAACGAAAAAAAATTTATAGTGCAAAACAAATTGAGATCAATTTTGTTTTGCATAATATTTGTTTTTGTAACTTACTGGAGCACATTTAATCTGCCTAATGCATATCATTCGTTATTTATATCAGTATTTGATATTTTATTATTAGCGTATATTACAAGAATAAAAATATTTACTTCAGCAATTATATTTTCTTTCTTTATTATAATGCTTTCTGTTACAGAATATTCTACTCAAACCATTGAAATGTTCTTATTTAATATAGATTTAAATCAAATTTTTTTAGATCTAAGATACTTGCTAACTTTTTTAATAGCTTCTAAAATGTTACAGATACTTATTGTATTACTGCTTTTTAAATTTAGTAAATATTTTGCTAAATTTAAATTATTTCAACAAGAAAGTACTCTTTTTTCTAATTTGATAATTCAAGCTGGAATATTAAGTCTTTTTATATTTAGTGTCAATTACGGTATTTTTAATATAAAAAATACTGAGGTATTTAATATACTTATTTTTATTTTATATTTTATACTTTTAATAATAGAATTTAAAGAATTAAGAGAATGGGGAAGAATTAAAAATATAGAATCTGGTTATAAAATTCAAGGAAATCAAATTAAAAATATGCAGGAAATAATCAGCATAATCAGGCAGGAAAAGCATGACTTTGCCAATCATGTTAATGTTATATGGGGTTTGTGTCTGTTAAATAAGCCAAATACTGTTGAAAGAATAAAAAATTATGTAACTGGAATTTCAGATGACATACATTCAGCATTTAAATTTTTTAATACTGGAAATGAATATTTAGATGGATTATTATCTATAAAAAATAATTATGCTGTGAAAAATAATATAGATTTTAATATCACAATTGATGAACCATTTAGCTCAATTAAAATTAAAGAAAATGAATTAATAAGTATTATCAGTAATCTTGTAGATAATGCATTTGAAGCATTTAAACTTAAATCTAACATTGAAAATAAAAAAATATCTATTAATACTTTTATTAAAGATAAAAACTTTTATATTGAAATATCTAATAATGGAGACATGATTCCTGAGAATATTCAGGAGAAAATTTTTAATAAGGGATTTTCTACAAAAACTAAAGAATCAGATGACCATGGATTTGGTCTATATATTACTAAACAATTAATTAACCAAAACAATGGGTACATAACTCTAGAAAGTAAATCAGAGATAACTAAATTCTTGATTAAATTTGAAACGGAGGAGATGAATATATGAATAAATTTATAACCTGTTTGGTAAAAAAAATTTCTGAATCCAATCCTCAATTTTCAAATTTAGAATTAAAAAAAATGGAATATGGATTAGTCTGTACTTTTGATGAAATTACAAAGTTTGTTCCATATTTTTTTATATTTTGGCTGTTCTCTCTTCAAAAATATTATCTGGTTGCTCTTATGTTTTTTTGTCCTATAAGGTTATTTTCAGGCGGATATCATGCAAAAACTTACTGGGGATGTTTTTTTATTAGTTTTATTATATTTGGAATAATAATTATATTAGGTAAATACATATCAATTGCTAAGAACCTCTTAATAATACTAACAGTTGCTTCTCTTGTACTTATTTGTATTTTTTCTCCTGTAGATAATATCAACAAAAGAATAAAAAGCCAAGAACGAAGATTAAAGCTCAAGCATCTTTCTATAATAGTTACCCTATTATTAAGTATAGCCTGTTATTTCATCCCAAACAAATTTTTAAACACTGCTGTAATCTCAATTGTTAGTGCAACAATAATGATGATGATTGGAAAAATAGAGTAAACAAGGCAGACTTTAAAAAAAGCTGCCTTGTTTACTCTGTTACTTTTAGATATATTTTTTTATTTTTAAATACAGCTTCAAAATTGTCTACTCTAACTTTAGAAAAATCCATGAGTTCTAAATTTATAGGCTTTTCATTCCTTTAAACCTTAAAGGTAAGCAAAATATTATATTGTCTTGAAATTAATGGTATAATTTAGTTGACACTTGTGAATTTCTGCATCATAGCAATATTAATTGTATAAACATTAATCTGTATCGGGAGAGATAATCTTGAAAACTTTAATAATTTATGAATCCATACATCATGGTAATACTGAAAGGATAGGGAAAAAACTAGCAGAAATATTAAATGCTGATATGGTTAAAGCAAATTGGTACTATGTCAAGAAAAAGTACAAATTAAAATGAGAAAATTCTAAGTAAGTTCCATATTTTAACTTGCTGTTAGCATACTAATTCTTTGAGATTTTTTATATGCTTTTCAAATTGATTTGGTGACATATAGTTGCAATGACTATGAATTCTTGTAGTATTATAAAATGTTTCAATATATTCAAATACAAGAATATAAGCATGGCGGTAATTTCTAATTCTAAAACGGTTTATCCATTCACATTTAATAATTGCGTGGAAAGATTCTATACATGCATTATCCCAAGGAAAGGCTTTCTTGGGATAACTAAGTATCATTTTTGAAGCAGCTTTTCTATATTCTTTTGACACATATTGACTGCGTTTGGCTCAGATGCATTAAATTGCTCATTTAAGATATTTTCAAGTTCACTGCTGAAATCAGAATTCTTTGTAGTAATAATATAAGGTTTTATATATTGGGCTTTAATTCCAAGCTATTTCATATATTTTCCAACAGTGCGTTCTGATATTTTTTCCTCTACAATCTTTTTCCTCTTCTGCTGATTTGAGGGTAATCGATACAGCCATGAATTGTAACCTGAACGTGAAACGCCTAATATATGAAGCATTCCACTGACAGAAACCCGGCGCTTCTC
This sequence comes from Clostridium algifaecis, assembly GCF_017874415.1. Classification (GTDB taxonomy): domain Bacteria; phylum Bacillota; class Clostridia; order Clostridiales; family Clostridiaceae; genus Clostridium_B; species Clostridium_B algifaecis. The sequence continues at coordinate 16,538 of NZ_JAGGLM010000002.1, read as the reverse complement.
CTTGATGTCTTCACATTTATTTTGGACTTCAAGATAGATTGTTTCTGTCACTTTTTCAGAATGCTTATAGCTTTTTTTAATACATCAAGAGCATCATTTGTATCACGAAGTTTACGTTTTAATTGTGCAATCTCCTTTTGTTCATCACTAGAGTAATTACCTGAACCACGAACCTGAATACCATTTTCGCTTTTAGAGTCTCTAATCCACTTTGACATGGTGCTACCACCTATATCAAGGTTTTTAGCACAACCTCTTACTCCAAGTTCTTTATGATCCATATAATATTTTACAGCATCTTCTTTAAACTGTTTGTCATGTTGTTTTCTCATGATTAAGTTCCTCCATCTTTTATATTTATTCTAATACTTGTCAGGAACTTTCTCAATTTCACTTGTATTATTTTTATTCTAGCATCACATTTGCTCTATATTTAAAAGTGCTATAGCATATCCCGTATACATATTTTTGATTGATGATTTTTGCTATAAACTCTATACTGATAAAAGAAAAAAAATTGTGTTTTTGATTATTTACTCAAATAGCACTAATGCATACTATAAAGAGTTATAAATGGAATGAACATATCATATAAAATTAGAAGGATACAAATTCCAATGCATCAAAAATAAATTTTAGTACTTTTTAATTTTTTTTACTATAAATATAGTGTAGATATGTTAATTAATCTGGTGTTAAAAACCATATATAATATAATAAATAACTGTATTATAAGATAATATACTTTATATTTTAATAAATTTATGATAAAATAATATATGTCTTTTAAGAAAATCAAATTATATATGGAAAGGAGATAAATATATGGAAAACTTGACCGCTTTCATAATACAAGCTCTTCAAATAACCCTCTTAGATGTAGTATTAAGTGGTGACAATATAGGAGTTATTGCACTGGCAACCAGAAAGTTACCCGAAAAATATGCCAGATCTGCATCTTTGATAGGAGTATTTGCTGCTGTACTATTAAGAATTATATTTGCATGTCTTGTAACTTACATTTTAATGATAGATTGGCTTCCAATAAGGCTTATAGGTGGTATTATATTGATAAAAATCACTTTTGATTTTATAAAGCCAGAATCAAAAGAAGATGATATAAACATACATACTTCAAATAAATTTATGGGAGCAGTAATCAGCATAGTCGCAGCAGATGCTACTATGAGTCTGGACAATGTACTTGCAATAGCAAGTCTTGCAGATGGAAATGACCTGTTGATAATATTTGGATTAATTCTAAATATACCAATTATATTCTTTGGAAGTCAGTTTGTAGCAAATCTCATGAAAAAATATCCTATAGTAACATACATAGGTGCTGCCATACTCGCCCATACATCTTTCAAATTGCTTTTCGAAGATAATTTAACTAGAAATTTGTTTTCTCCTGTTATAGTAAACATAATATCTTATGGTGCAGCAGTTTTAACTATAGTATACGGATTATATATAATAAAAAAACCTACTTTATATTCTTTCAAAAAGTACAAAGAATACAAAAATGAAGATTCCAAATAAATATAATTAACTCTAAATTAAAATAATAGTAATCCTATTTATTTAAACCTAATTTTCACAGGATTACTATTATTCTATGTATTATAATATATTTTTTAAATTAATCATTTTCCTCAAAGATTACAAGCCCAACGAGACCAGGGCCACTGTGTACTCCTGCCACTGGACTTATCGAACCACAAAATTTAGATATAGTTACATTTTTATGTCTTTTTAACTCATCAAACATTTTCTTGGTATCTTCAAGACAGTAACCATGAACCATATATAACTGGCACTTTTTTTGGTCAAAAATTTTATTGGCTATCTCTATCATTCTGCTAAGAGATTTTTTTCTTCCCCTTACCTTATCATATGTATAATACTTACCATCGTCGTTATCTATTGCTACAATAGGTTTTATATTTAAAAGTTCTCCTATAGTACCTGCTACTTTTCCTATTCTTCCACCTTTTTTTAAATATTCCAGAGTTCCTACTATAAAAAATAAATTAACTCTACTTTTTATATCCGGTATTTTTTTTACTATATCCCTAAAAGCCATACCTCTCTTTATAAGCTTTCCACATTCCATAACTATTATTCCTTCTCCTATTGATATGGATTTGGAATCAAATATATAAGTTGATATTTTAGGATGATTTTCAGCTACAAGCTTCACCCCATTATAAAATCCCGTAAGACCACTTGATAATGTCACAACTATAGCATGCGTATATCCTTGATCTTCAAGTGAATTAAATGTATTTTCCATTTCATCCACTGCTGGCATGGAGGATGTTGGTATTTCTTTATCTAAATTTTCATAAACATATTCTGGAGTTATATTTATTCTGTCTTTATATTCCCTATCTTTATATATTATTCTGTAATGCATTACATTTATATTGTATTCTTTTATAATATCATCTGGTAAATCACATGTAGAATCAGTTAGCAAAGCTATCTTTTCCAAAATTATTCCTCCTTGAAACCGCAAGTTGTCTTTTATTAAAACACCGTTATATAAACATTATTATAAGCATTTTTGAATTATATATCAACATGGCTACATTATATAATTTAAATTAAAATCCCATCCTTAAAAAATAAAAGGATGGGTCAATATTATAAATTATAAATCCAATTTGTTTTCTATTAAATAAGACGCTGCGTAAAACATACCTGCCATAAAGGCTATTGCTAAAATTACTACTGCTATATTTATATTAACTATAGAATTTGCATACTCAATAGCATTTCTTCCGGAACTTGCATGTAACACAAAGCTTTGTGGAAAAATGTTTGCTAAACTATCTGCCAGTTTGCTTTGAATAATGACTAATATTACAAATATAACAAAACTTCCAAATTTACCAAGCTTTCTATTCTTAATTGCTACTTTACTTAAAGTTATTGCCAGATAAACTGTAAGTAAAAATAATATATAGCTTACCAAGCTCCCCAAAATTATAAATATTAAAAAACTAATACTGGTATTTTTGATAACAAAATTAAATACTTCTCTAGTATTAAGTACAAATCCTGATGTAACTTTCAACAATTCAACCCACAAAAACGTTATAATAATCATAGTAACAGCTACTATAAGACATTGAAGAATGGAAGTTATAATTTTGCTGGCAAGTATTGAATATCCGCTTTTAGGTAATGTAAAAAGAAGATATCCGCTGTCTTCATATATATCCCTACTGAATACTTTTAAATTCCATATAATAGTTACAACTGATGCTGCAAAACTTATCAAAAGACTCACACTAAATATAGCATCACTTTTCCATACCCCTATTCGTGTACACAGTGCAAGATTCAAAAGCAGTACAGAACAAACCATTATCAAAAAATCTTTATAATATGACATAAGATCATATTTTACCAATTTAAACATTACTTAAATACCTCCCTGTATAGCTCATCTATGGACATTCCTTTTTCCATTCTCAGCTCTTCTGCATCACCTGACAGAATTATTTTACCATCCGATATAAATGCTACATCATTGAATAATCTTTCTATATCACTTACTAAATGTGTAGTAATAAGTATAGAACTATCTTCACTGTAATTATCAAGTATAACATCAAGTATTTTTTCCCTTGTAGTTGGATCTACTCCTCCCAAAGGTTCATCCAGTATATACAATTTTGCATTTCTTGAAAGTACTAATGTCAAATATAATTTTTCACTCATTCCTTTTGAAAGTGTTTTTACCTTGCTATTTATATCTAAATCCATAAATTCAAGAAGTTTTAAAGATTTCTCATAGTCAAAATCCTTATACATATCATTGAAAAAATCCAGTGCATTTTTTATTTTCATCCACTTGAACAAATAATCCTTGTCAGGGAGATAAGATACTTCCCCTTTTGTGATAACTCCAGGTTTATTTCCATCTATAAGTATCTCTCCAGATGTCTGCTTTAATATACCTGCAGCAATTTTTAAAAATGTAGTCTTGCCACTTCCATTAGGTCCCAAAAGTCCCGTTATCTTTCCTTTCTTTATTTCCAGATCAATCCCGTTTAGAGCTTTTTTCTTAAAATATGTCTTTTTAAGATTTGAACTTTTTAGCAATATGTCCATCTATATTTCCCCCTCCTCTTTTACATTTACATTGTCTACTTTTCGTTGAATTATTTCAATTATTTGAGAATTTGAAAAGCCCAAACTTTTCATTCCGCCTATAAAGTTTGTTATGATCTGTTCCGCCATTTGATCTTTCAATTTTTTTACCATTTTTATATCCTCCTTGACAAAATTTCCAGTTCCCCTTTGAGTATAAGTTATTCCTTCTCTCTCCAGTTCCTGATAAGTCCTTTGTATTGTGTTAGGATTTACTTTAAGTTTTACAGACATTTCCCTTATAGACGGAAGCTTATCACCTGGCATTATTTTGCTGGATATTATTCTTCTTTTTATTATATTCATTATTTGTATATAAATTGGTACGTTTTGGTCAAATTCTACACTCATAAATACACCTCCATTTGTTGTAATTTAAAATATATATCAATTTGTTTTTTAAAAAATTGAATTACTGTGTTATATATATAGTACAGTATATATGTATAATAGTCAATAGTTTAATATTTTATAACTATTTTTCTTTTTCTCTTGAAATCTTTACAATTTACTTATTATAATATCTTTATAAGTGTTATTATTTATATAAATACACAATTAAAAATCGAAAGGGGCTACTTATGAATTTTTTCATAAACTTTTTTTCCAAGGATTCTACAAAAAGAGTTTTATTATTTACAGCGATTATAGTATTTTTTTATAAATTTCAATCCATATTTGATCTATTCTTATTGACTTTTTTATTTTCATACATAATGAACAGTCTTCATGGGTTAATTTTAAGTAGATTTAAAACTGTAACACATACTAAAGAAAACATTGTGACTATAATACTGTATATATTATTATTTTCATTTATAGTATTCGTGATTGTAAAATATATTCCTAAACTCGTAATTCAAACAAAATCTCTTATAGATTATTTTTCTGGATTTCAATCTTCTCAGGGTTCCAATTCAGATATAGTTCAAAAATATTTATCAAGTGCTTTAAGCCAGATAGATATAAAAAGTTATATAAAATCAGGATTTACAGTATCACTGGAGCTCGCCTCTGATGTAGGAAAATGGAGTATAAATATATTTATATCAATTATGTTAAGTTTATTTTTTATGCTTGAAAAAAAAGATATATTTAAGTTTATAAGAAAATTTAAATACAGCAAGGTATCCAGCATATATAATTATCTTGTATTCTTTGGCAAAAATTTTCTTAATTCTTTTGGTAAGGTAATTCAAGCACAGCTCTTAATAGCCTGCGTAAATACTGTTTTATCGGTAATAACTTTGTCTATACTTGGTTTCCCTCAGCTTTTAACTCTGGGTTTCATGATATTTGTACTCAGCCTTATACCTGTTGCAGGAGTTATAATATCTCTAATTCCTCTATGCCTGGTAGCTTTCAACATAGGTGGTTTGACTAAAGTCTTATATGTACTTATCATGGTTGCTGTAATACATTGTATAGAAAGTTACATATTAAACCCAAAGCTTATGTCTTCAAAAGTAAAAATACCAATATTCTTTACCTTTGTAGTATTGATAGTTTCTGAACATTTGATGGGTATGTGGGGTCTCTTGATTGGAATTCCATTATTTATGTTTATTCTGGATTTATTAGATGTAAAAATTCATAGTTAAATTTTAAAAAGGATGCAGAAATTAAAATACTCTCTGCATCCTTTTTATGTAATTCCATTTACTTAGACACTTCATCATAATCTACATCTATAACCTTTTTACCTGAAAAATCATGGTAACTTTCTTTATATGGCTGTTCATATTTTTTTCTTTTATTAACCTTTTTCCTGCCCTTGAAATAGTTTATACACTTTAAAGCAATAAAAATTATAACTCCTGCCATTACAGCTAAAGGCAGAACTTTTATAAATATAAAAATTGCAATTACAGCAATTCCTGCTTTCCATATTATAGATAAATCTTTACTTGCAAAATTCATATTCAAAACCTCCCTGTATTAAATTATGAATTAATCATAACACAATTTTAAATAAAATGGTATACAATAACTTATAATAAAGTATTAATAATTTATTAATTTTTAGACCAATACCACCTTAAAATATATCAATGGTGGTTCTTTTTTTATTCATGAATTTATGGCACAATTAATTTAACATATAAAAGCTTTAAAACTAGGAGGGTAAAAATTGAATTTTTCAAATAGAATTTTAGGTATGGATTTTTCACCTATAAGGAAACTTACTCCATATGCAAAAGAGGCACAAAATAATGGTATAAAAGTATATCACTTAAATATAGGTCAACCTGATGTTAAAACACCTGATACATTTTTTCAGGGTGTAACAAACTATAATGAAAAAATAGTCAAATATTCTGATTCACAGGGTATAGATGTATTGATAGAAAGTTTTATACAATCGTTATCAGATTCAAATATATATTTTGATAAAAATGAATTAATGATAACTCATGGTGGAAGTGAAGCAATCCAATTTGCAATTATGGCCACCTGTGATCCTGGAGATGAAGTACTGTGCCCTGAACCTTTCTATTCAAATTACAGCAGTTTTGCAAAAATATCAGGGGCAAGAATAGTTCCTGTTCAAACAAAGATAGAAAATGATTTTCATCTTCCAGATAAGTCAGAAATAGAAGAAAAAATCACAGATAGAACAAAATGTATACTTATATCAAATCCATGTAATCCTACAGGAACAGTTTATTCTTATGATGAACTTAAAATGCTTGGAGACATAGCAATGAAGCATGATTTGTTCATCATATCAGACGAAGTATACAGGCAATTTATTTTTGACAATATTCCTTATAATTCGTGTATGCACTTAACTAATATACTTGACAGGGTTATTCTTATAGATAGTATATCAAAACATTATAGTGCCTGTGGTGCCAGAATAGGTCTTGTTGCTTCAAAAAATAAAGATCTTATGCATCAAATATTAAAATTATGTCAATCAAGATTATGCGTTTCCACAATAGAACAATTTGCAGCTTCAAATTTAATAAATACAATGAACAGTTACATTACAGAAGTCAAAATGGAGTATAAAAAAAGAAGAGATGTAATGTATAACAAGCTATCCAATATACCTGGAATTATATGCAGCAAGCCTAAGGGCGCTTTTTATATGCTCGCAAAGCTTCCTATAGATGATTCTGACAAATTTGCCAAATGGCTTCTTACAGATTTTTCTTATAACAAAGAAACTCTAATGTTTGCTCCAGGTTCAGGTTTTTATGCAACTCCGGGACTCGGGAAAAATGAAGCTAGATTTTCCTATTGTACCAACATTGAAGATATTGAAAATTCAATGATAATTTTAGAAAAAGCACTGGAATCATATAATAAATAAAAATCCATATAAAATAAAAGATACTATCAATGGAATTTTAATTTGATAGTATCTTTTTTATAACTGACTTTTAGTTGCCATTCAAAAAATTTTTCAATAGATTATGATTCAATAAATCATCAGAATACTCAAGTTCCTCATTGGCTTTATTTTTTTCTTTCTTCAACTCTTCAGTTTCATTTACAACTTTTCCAGTAGCCAGGTCATAGTAGGTATTGGTCCATGACACGTATAAATTCTTGCCGTCTATAAAAGAACCATTTCTAAATACAACATTCTGATTTGTACTATTTAACATATCCTTACCAAACATATATTGATTTTTGATTCCCATGAGATTTGCAAGTGTAGGATATAAATCCATCTGACCTGTATAACTATGGTTCACTACATTTGAATTATAATTGTCTGGAAAATGCATTATAAGTGGAACCTTTTGATACGTAAACCAGTTATAGTCATTGGCATTGCTTACATTTTCAAATTTATACAATTCATTGATTTTATCTTTAGGTATAGCAAAATGATCTCCATATAAAGCTATTACTGAATTTTGCATTATACCTTCTTTTTCAAGATTATCCAAGAATGTACCAAGCTGTGCATCTGTATAATGTATAGCTTTAAGATAGTTGCCCATAAAAGTTCCTTCATACTCACCTGTATCAAAATCTCCATACTTGCTCACTGCATCATATGGATAATGGCTTGTCAACGTTACTAAAAAAGAATAATATGGTTGTTTAAAATTCTTTATTTTTTCAATAGATTGATTTAAGAATGACTTATCACTAAGCCCAAGTCCTATTTCCTCATTTATATTAAAGCTATGCTGTCCATAAAAGTCGTCAAACCCTTCGGCCTTATACATTACATTCCTATTCCAGAAACCCTCTGAATTTCCATGAAGTGCAGCTGTATAATAATTCTTGCTTTTCAAAGCGTTTGCTAGAGAATTGTATGTATTTCCACTGTAGGTATAATAAGCTGCGCCTGATTGTGCTGGATACAGCGAATTATTTGACATAAATTCTGCATCTGATGTAGTTCCTCCTGCAACCTGATAAAAATAATTATCAAAATACATACTCTTCTTAATCCATCTATTTAAGTTTGGAGTTATTTCCTGTCCATTAACCTGCTTATTTATTACAAATTGTTGAAGTGCCTCCACCTGTATTACTATTAAATTCTTTCCAGAATATTTTCCTTGAAGTTTTACCTGTCCACTATTTTCAGTATTATTTTGTAGATACTTCTTAATTTCATCCTGCTTATCTTGCGGCAGCTTTTTAGCATTTTTAATATTTGTGCTCACAAAATTATATGCATCTACCACATGGAAATCTATATTTCCTATCATCTTCGTAAGGTATATTCTATTACTCATTGAGCTTAAAAGAGTTGGCTGCTCTTTAGACACTGTATATAAAGTTTGTGCATTAAGCCCTATACCTATTGCAAATACTACTGCAAAAGTAAGTAACCTTTTTGATAATGGTAAATAATTTTGCTTTATTCTCTTATAGTTTTTCTTAAATGGAATAAATGCAATTATATCCAATATATAAAATAAGTCTTTAAACCTAAATAAACTCGTTACACTATCTGATACTCCTGCAAGCAGCTTAGCATTTTTTACAGATGCCAGTGTAGTTATATCCTTAAAATACCTGTAATACATAACATCAGTAATAAGTATACAGCTTATTACTATATCTGCAATATATAAAAAGCTAATTCTTGATTTTTCTTTAAGTATTAATGAAACCCCTATTAATACGAGTATGCATCCTATTATAGGTAGTTTCACCATTACATATAAATAATCTGGTGAAATTGATTTTGAATATTCATATAATTTTATATAGATCAAAATGAAAAATAAAATAATATCTAAATTATTAAATAAGAGATTAAATAAAAAATGGAATATTTTTTTTTCTTTCATTAATTTCATTGCCTTTATTGCTTTCATTTTTTCTCCTCTTCCCTAACCCAACTAAACTTATAATTGCTAGAATAAATATTACATTATCAAAGTGGCACTTACATGACAAATTTATGAATAAATTGTTAACATAAACTTTACATCTAAATAATATTCATTTCAAAATAAAACTTTACTCCATTTTCTGTATTCTTAACACCATACTTACATTTATGAAGTGTTAAAATATTTTTAACTATTGCAAGTCCTAAACCTGTGCCACCAAATTTTCTATTTCTAGATTTATCTATTCTATAAAAATTACTCCATATTTTGCTAATCTCATATTCTGGTATTGATTTACCTGTATTTTCTACAGATATTATTATTTTATCATTCATCTTTTTAGTTGAAAATATTATATCTCCTCCAATTTCCGTATACCTGATAGCATTTGTTAAAAAGTTATTAATAACCTGCTCAATCATATCCCAGTCAGCATAAACTTTAATATTACTTAATATGTTTGTTTTTAAATTAATATTTTTATTTTCTATAATTACCGCAAAACGCTTTATTACTGAATATATAAGTTTATCTATAAAAAATTCCTCTTTACTTAATTTAAAAACTCCTGATTCAAGATGGGATAAATTTAACATGTCAGTAACTAAATCAGCCATTTTTTTGCTTTCATCTATTATTATGTCAATGTAATAATCTTTTTTATCGGAATCAAATACTCCATCTTTAAGACCTTCTGCATAACCCCCTATAAGGTTTATAGGTGTCTTAAGTTCATGAGAAATTGCATTTACAAAACTCTTCCTTGTCTTTTCAATTTTTCTTTCTCTTTCTATATCATATTCCAACTTTTTGTTGGCTTCTTTTAGTGAAGTAAGTGCATTATCTAAATTGTCGGATAGAAAATTAAGAGTATTTGCTAGATTTCCAATTTCATCTTCTGTCTCCACATTACATTTTTCTGAAAAATTGAGTGAAGCCATTTTTTTTGCAGTACTATTAATTTTAACTAATGGCTTTGAAACCATATTGGTATATACTAAAGATAATATTATAATAAGAACAATAGCCCCTATATAAAAATATACATAGAAATCTTTTATAACTAAAGAAGCTTCATCAACTGGCTGAAGAGATGTTATCGCAAATATAATTTCTTTCTTTTTTCTGTCAGGAACTGCACTCAGTATATTTTTTGTTCCATTAATTGTCATATCTGTAACAACAGTAACTGGCTTGTTTTCTTTTTTCATTTCATTCAACAAGTTAGAATTCATACTCCATTCTATTATTACATTATTTATTATTTTTACTCTGATAGCATCATAAGTCCTACTATTATAGTTGGTTATAAATTTTATTTTCCCATTATCATCCATTATTACGATCTTTGAGTTATTATTTTCTTCAAAGTTTCTCATAAGATCAGTTATTTTATCGTCATCTTTCGTCTTATTATAAATTTGTTGAAATTTTTGAACTTTATTCTCCAAATAATTCTTTTTTTGGTTTATGTAAAATTTTCCAAAAAATAAAGACTGAAAAACCAATGTACTGCTTATGAATACAGTAAAAACTACTGCTGTTACTATAAATAATTTCCATGTTATATTCTTCCTTATTTTTAGAACAAGTTTATTTTCCAGTATTATATTTTTCATTTTTATTATTACCTCAGATATATTGATTTATTTATTGCAGCTGATTTTTTATTCCAAATTTATAACCCAATCCACGTACAGTAGATATTAAATATGCCCTTTCACCTAATTTTTCTCTAAGCCTTTTTATGTGAGTATCAACTGTCCTTAAGTCTCCATAGTAATCCAATCCCCATACAGCATCTAAAATTTTTTCTCTTGTTAAAACTATATCCTTATTTTTTATAAGATAACATAAAAGCTCAAATTCTTTTGGAGAAAGGTATATATCATGTTCATCTATTTTCACTTCATGAGCTTCTTCATTTATACAAAGTCCATCATAATTATTATTATGTTTGTCATCTGAATAGGTTCTCTTCAGGAGGGCCTTTATTCTAGCCACGAGTATATTTGGACTTACAGGCTTGGTCACATAGCTATCTGTTCCCAATTTAAATCCAAGCAGCTGATCTTCATCCTCCGCCCTTGCTGTAAGCATTATTATAGGTACATCTGAAATTTCCCTTAATTTTCTACATGTAGTCCATCCATCCATTATAGGCATCATTATGTCCAGGACTACTAAATCGATTTTATTTTTTTCAAATTTTTCTAAAGCATCTTTTCCATTCTCAGCCAGAATAACTCCTAGCCCCTCTTTTTTTAAATATGCCTCCATAAGCAATCTCATTCTATCCTCATCATCAACCATTAAAATAGTTCTATCCATTAATATTTCTCCTTATATACTATACTAGAAAAATTATACCACAAATTTTAAAATGTTTATAAAAATACCGCGTAAATCTGCCTACGCGGTATTTTTAATTTAAATTTTACATTATACTTTTACATTAATTCTATTTATATAAATACAAAGCTATCATTGACTATATAGGACATACTTCCCGGTAAATGTCCCGGAATTACAAAAGATCTTACCTTTATACTTCCCAAATCAATTATATCACCATCTTTAATTTTTTCATATTCCATATTATTTCTTTTATCAAGATCTTCCAATAATTTTTGTGATCTCTTTGAAGACAGATCATCTGACATATATATTCTAGCATTTTTAAATACTTTAATTCCACCTATATGTTGAAATTTTGGAGAAGTTAAAAATACGTTCGAAATAGACTCAGGTTTTACATTTACCTTCCTAAGTTCCCTATTAATAATTAACGGTATAAATCCTGAATTAAAACATATAGTAATTCTTCCATCAGAATAGATAAAAAAATTTGATATAAGAGTTTTAACAACAAAAATATTTCCAGTTATTTTTTTGGTTCTGTTCAATCTAAATAGCATATTAAACTCCCTATTTTTAATCTTTATTATAAATTAAAGTTTAAAATTATATTCTTATTGTATAATCTCCATATTTTTATCAAAATATACATCAGTAAAAATTAATGCCAGTATTTTTATTTATTTGCCACTTGAAATCTGAAAAGCTCCAACCATTTCCTGTAGATTATCGGATGAATATTCAAGATTGTCTGTTATTCTCTTTAATCTTACAGTTTCACCTAAAATATTTTCGAGTAAATTTAAAGATTCTTCACTTGTACTTGCTCCTTTTTCAGTTCTTCTGCTTATTTCATCTGCAGATTTATTTATACCAACTACCATATTGTCTATATCTTGACTCTCCTTATTAGTTATTTGAAATATGGTTTCCATCTTTTGATTTACATCCTTTATGTTATTTACGATATATTTAAAAGAGCCTATGGTATTTTTAACATTTCCTGTAGAATCTTCAACCTTGAGATCAATTCTATTTATTTCATCAAAAGTATTTTTAATTCCACTTTGAATATTAAAAACCAGATTGCCTATGGATTTAGTTGCTTCTTCTGTCTGAACAGATAATTTTGATATCTCACTTGCAACTACTCCAAAGCCTTTTCCTGCCTCACCAGCTCTAGCTGCCTCTATAGTTGCATTTAACGCTAGAAGCTGAGTCTGACCGCTTATGCTGCTTATAGTCGTAACTGCCTCTGTTATTGAATTTGAATGATTCTGAAGTGTTGTTATTATCTCAATCGTTGACTTCATGGTTTTCTGCAAATCATTTATAGAATCAAGCAAATTATTAGAATACTCATTTGCTTTAAATGCACGATCACTTGTATCTTCAACTCTATCCGTTACTTCATTAATTAAAGTTCCCATTTCCTGTATAGATGCCGACAAGTTATTGAAATGTTCTTTTGTTCCCTGAAATACATCATTTTGCTTCTTCGAAACATCCACTAACCCACTAACAGTTTTAGCTACTGTTTTCATACCTTCTTTTATATTGTTTGTCAAATTAGAAACTACTTCAATAGAACTTTTAGATGTCTTTGATGAAACATCAACTCTTTTTATCATTGACATCTGGTTGTTTATAAACTTGTTAAACCACTTTGATAGCTCGCCAATTTCATCGTAAGAAAGTTTATCTACCCTTTTTGTAAGATCTCCTTCACCTTCTGCCAGTGTATGAAGTATATCTACTGTTCTATTAAGCGGTTTTACAATTAATTTTTTACATGCATTATAACTTACAAAAGTAATTATAGCCCATGCTAATATAGAACTTAAAATTCCCATATCTGATTTAAAATAATAAACAAGGCTGTTTAATAAGGTCACTATAGCTGCAGTAATTGATACTATGACCGGTATTTTTAAATTTATACTCTTAAAATTATATATTTCAGCAATATCTCCTTCACACATCATACCCCAAGTTTCATCACTGTATGGTGGATTTATAGTCGTTCCCTTTCCTCCTACTAATATATGTCGGTAATCTGGATAGCCTGGCCAACTGTCTAAATTTTCTCCATTTTTAATAGTATTTCTTACTCCCTGATGAAGCTCACCGGTTGCAGGATCAGTAAATATTATTTCAAACTCGGTATGTTTTTTTATCTTAACAATTCCCCATTTAGAAGTACTTACTCCGTCCTTAAGATTTTCACCTTTAGTAAAAGTATTATCCTCAAATCTGCTCCTTGATATAGCTGTCCCCGGCAATATATCCCTATCTGTCTTTATCATAAACAGATAGTTGTCACCTGAATCCTTATATATATGTGTATCTTCATCCTGAATTACATTGCTCATATCATCATTAAGTACTCTTCCAAGAAATATCCTTCTATCTCCGCATGAATTAGTATATGGTATAGAAAAAAGTAAGGTTACCTCATCTGCAAATCTCTTTTTGGATAAATCTATATCAAGTGTATTTTTATCTTCATAGGGACCGTACATTAATTTTTCATCATTCATTCCCTTTTTATAATTAGGGAAATTGCTCATATCAATTCCACTATGCTTACTGCAAGTAGATTGAATTACTATTCCATTGTCATCTAATATTAAAAATTCGCAAAAATCTTCATATTGATTTAATTTTTTTCCCAGTTCGTGCAATAAATTTTTATCATCTTCATCAAAATTTTTTATAATATTGCTGGTATTCTCAAGCTGCATCCACTTGTCCCTAAACCAATTTTCAAGTGCCTTTTTTCTACCCTTTGATATGCCCTCAAATACTTTCTCTGATTGATTTTTAATTCTTCTATTCAATACGTGCATGAATTCAACTTTTGTCATAAATAAAATCGCCCCCATTATATACAATAAAATATATTTATTTTTATTATACATTATAATATTACCAGTATTCTATATTTATATAAAAATTTCTTTAATTTTCTATATAAATATTACTAAGTCGGCATTCTAAATGAATAATTTTTATAAATATAAAAATTAATTACATAAATTGACCTATTTGATTTCATGTAGTAAAATTTTACTTGAATATCAAATAATTAATATAAGGTGATACATATGAAAAAAGCAGATAAAATTATTGCTATAATTATAGTACTACTTGTCATAATAAGCACTGTCGGATTATTTGCATATAAAAATCATTCAAATACTTCTGATAAAATAGCAACTATAAAACAAAATGGCAAAATAATTAAAACTATTGATTTAAATAACGTAAGTGGAACTCAGGAATTTACTATAAAGTATAATGGCATACATTATAATAAAATAAAAGTAGAAAAAGGTAAAATTGCTATTATAGATGCAGATTGTCCTGATAAAGTATGTGTAAAAACCGGTTGGCTGTCAGAAACAGGTCAAAGTTCTGTCTGTCTTCCTCATAAACTTATAGTTTCGATAGAAGGTAAAAATTCAAAATATGACGATATTACAAGATAGGGATGGTCTTTCTATGTATAAAACAAAAAAAATGATTTTTGTAAGTTTTTTAACAGCCATGGCTTTGGTCATATATGTTTTAGAAGCCCAGATTCCTATTTTATTCCCCGGTATAAAACTTGGACTTGCCAATATGATCTCACTAGCAGCTTTAATACTGATAGGATGGAAAGAAGCTCTCATAATCATGTTTCTCAGAACTCTTCTTGGTTCGATGTTTTCAGGCAGTATGTCGGCTTTCATGTTCAGCCTGGCTGGAGGAATTTTCAGCAACATAGTTATGATTTTGCTATATAAACTTCTTAAGGACTCAATAAGTTTATGGTCAGTAAGCATATGCGGGGCAATATTTCATAATATAGGACAATTACTGGTAGCTTCTTTTGTAATTCAGGATTTGAGAGTGTACGTTTATCTGCCCATACTTTTAATTTCATCTATAGTTACAGGATACTTTATAGGATTATGTACAAAATTTTTAATTGACCATCTAAAAAAAATACCTATGTTCAAAGAAATACTATAATTAAAAATTAATCATCAAAAAAAAATTCCTGGAGGATTCCCAGGAATTTTTTTAACTCTTAATTATTAATTATTAACTCTCAACTAATTTGCCGCAGCTTCTTGTTTACTTATTTCGTGATCATTTAATTTTAACAAAATTTCATTAATTGCACCTGTTGGACATTTAGTCAAACATTTCTCTTCAGAACACTCATTTATACAAATATGAGCATCAACTACTGCTAAATTATTCTCAACCTTAATTGCATTATGATCACAATTTCTAGCACACAGTCCACATCCAAGGCATCCTACAGTGCAGGCTTTACGTACTTTAACACCTTTATCCTTAGAATTACATACTACTTCAACCTTGGCTCCTAAAGGAATAAGTGAAATTACACTCTTTGGACATGCTTTTTCGCAAGTTCCACAGCCTGTACATAAATCTGTATCTATTACAGGTATTCCATTACTTCCCATAGTCATTGCACCAAAAGGACAGTTCTTAACACATGTGCCAAAACCTAAACATCCATATTCACATGTTTTAGGTCCACCAAAAAGAAGATTTGCTGCATAGCAGTCCTGCACTCCTTTATATTCATAAGTATATTCGGAAACCCTTAGGCCTCCATTTATCTTAATCCCGAAGGGTGCTTTTTGATTATTCCCCCCAGAATTTCAAACAAAAACTAAAATA
>NZ_JAGGLM010000001.1 GCF_017874415.1 Clostridium algifaecis | reverse complement strand
GTAGTAAGAGTTAAGGATGAAAGACTTCATATTGTAAGAGATGCTTTAGCCCTGTTTAAATGCCGCCAGGCAGATAGAGAATGGCGTGTTAATAGAAATGGTAAAAATTACATAAAGATAAAAGCCTGGGATGAATATAACTTTGAAATGTCTGATCCAACTATAAAAATAAGATTCGTAAAATTTTCAGAAGAAATTCATACTGGAGACAAGGTAACATTTAGTAAAGGATGGATTATAACAACAGATAAATTCACTTCAGTAGAAACTCTGTGGAAAATAATGCATAAAAGATGGGACATAGAAAACAATGTCTTTTATCAATTGAAAACAGAATGGCATTTAGATCATTGTTTCCTTCATAGTCCTACGGGAGTAGAGACAGTTTTAATGTTTATGATAATAGCATTCAATTTGATGCAACTATACTTTTTTAGATGCTTAAGATGTTTTAGAAAAAAGAATATGCTTCAAATAGATGTTATTGAAGATATAAGAGATGAGAGATTTACTATAAAAGAAAATTGGTATAACCCTATATTTGGAAAGACATAATTCAAAATTAAAACTGGAAATTGATTATATAAGTTTATTGGGGTAAAGGGGAATTGTAATTATTTTTTCGACCTAACGGTCTTCGGGCTTACCAGCCCTTTAAATAAGTGTAATTGGATACAATTCCAGTAAAAATACAATTTTTACTGGAATTTAGATGCGAAATCTCTGTAGTAAAATTAGAATAATTGATTATTGTCTGATATAGTATTAAAGTCATTTATATGATATATTTTTATGTATAATGGTTACACTAATAAAAAATACTTGGTTGTCTAGGGGGAAGTTTTTTGAAAGAAAGGCTTAATGAAAAGAAAGAACTAATAGTTATTTTTACAAGGAATGGATTTACTGTAGATTATGAAATGGCTCATAAAAAAAATCTTTCAGAAGAAAATCAAAAAAATCAAGAAAACTGGCATACAAAATTTTTAAAGGACAAATACAAAACTTTGTGGGAGCTTGGCTTTACTAATAGTGATGATTGGATGTCGCAGTCAATAAGCTTTTTAAACTTTCTAGCCAATAAATTAATAATGAAAATCTCGAGGCAGTCAGACATAGAAATTACTAGAGAAGCATCAGATGTAGCTTTAGACTATGAAGAACTTGAAGAAATTAAAAACAGAATCCCGTTTTCAATAGGAATGGAATTTATAGATGATAAATGGATTTCTTTTACCTTTGAGAAAGTTGCTGAAGTATATAGAAAAGAGATAGGAAAATATAAAGGAACGGTAAAAGATTTCTTTATGGAAAGAAATACTAATATTAATGTTGCAGGAAGAATATTTTTTCATCTGGTTGAAAACAAAGATGAAGAGTATCCTTTTGCATTTTTGGCAACATATTCAACGGAAAATAGAGAGGCAGGAGCACATAAAGCTAAGCATATGCCTTTAAAAAATGCTCTTTTAGAATATAAAGATGATAAGGAAAAGTTGCTTCAATTAATGTCTACTATAAGTAAAGCAGCAGGTGAAAGTGATTTTATATCAGAGCTTATGGAAAGCGGAGAATTATTTTCACCATTAAGATTTTCTAAAAAAGAAGCTTATATCATTTTAAAGGAAATACCTATATATGAAAAATCAGGAATAATGTGCAGAATTCCAAATTGGTGGAAGAAAAAGAGCAACTCTCTAAGACTTTCAGTTTCTATTGGAGATAAGCAGCCTTCAAAGGTTGGAATGGATGAATTATTGTCATTTAACCCGGAAATATTTTTGGGAGAAGAAAGAATCTCTAAAGAGGAGCTTAAAAAGCTGCTTTCAGAGTCTGAGGGATTGGCTTTAATTAAGGGAAAATGGATAGAAATTGATAAGAAAAAGTTATCTGAAGTTTTAGAGGCCTATGAAAAAGCTGAAACTTTATCTAAAAATGAAGGTTTAACTATAGCAGAAGCAATGAGATTGGAGCTAAATACAGGTGAAAGGCTTGGCATTAATGAAGAAGATATTGATTTAGAAGTATCAAATGGCAATTGGCTTAAAAAGATAAGAGATAGCATGGTTAATCCAGAAGTTATTAAAGAAAGTAAGCTTGTAAAAAGCTTTAAGGCTACTTTAAGAAAATATCAGAAGACAGGCTTTGCATGGCTTTCATATATGCAAAAACTTGGCTTTGGAGCTTGTCTCGCAGATGACATGGGACTTGGCAAAACTGTGCAGATTATTGCTTTTCTTGAGAATGTGAGAGTTCAAAAAGGAGGAAGAGCACTGCTTGTAATTCCAGCATCCCTCATTGGAAACTGGCAGAAGGAAATAGAAAAATTTGCACCTAAAATGTCCGTAATTGTACTTCATGGAAAAGAAGCAGCTGCAAATTTAGAGGAAAGTGCATTTTTATATATTACTACATATGGTATGGCTTCTCGTCTAGAAGAGTTAAAGAATATTTTTTGGGATATATTGATTTTAGATGAAGCACAGGCAATTAAAAATCCTGGGACAAAGCAAACTAAAACAATTAAGGCTATTAAGGCAAAAACGAAATTTGCTATGACTGGTACTCCTATTGAAAATAGACTTTCAGATCTTTGGTCACTATTTGATTTCTTAGATCCAGGACTGCTTGGAAGTGCTAAGGAGTTTACAAATTTCACAAAGAAGATGAGAGATAATAGCAGTAATTATGCAAAGCTTAGAAATATTGTTAATCCATTTATACTTAGAAGATTAAAAACAGATAAAAATGTCATATCTGATCTTCCGGAGAAGATTGAAATTAAAGAGTATGCCTCTTTAAGCAAAAAACAAATTGTTCTTTATAATAAGCTTGTAAAAGAGCTTGAGAGAAAATTAAAAACTTCAGATGGAATAGAGAGAAAAGGCCTTGTGCTTGGAAGTATAATTAAGTTTAAACAAATATGCAATCATCCTGATGAGTACTTGGGACTTAACGAATACAAACCTGATTACAGCGGTAAATTTGAGCAGCTTGAGGATATTTGTGAAAATATATACCAGAAAAGAGAAAGAGTTCTTGTATTTACGCAGTTTAAAGAAATGACAGAGCCTATAGCGGCATTTCTTGAAAAAATTTTTAAAAGGGAAGGTTTAGTTCTTCACGGAGGGACTTCTGTTAAAAAGAGAAGTGAAATGGTTGAAGCTTTTAACGGTGAGGAGTATATTCCATTCATGGTGCTTTCACTTAAAGCAGGCGGTGTTGGTTTAAATCTTACAGCAGCCAATCATGTCATTCATTTTGACAGATGGTGGAATCCGGCTGTGGAAAATCAGGCAACGGATAGAGCCTTTCGTATAGGACAGACAAAAAATGTAATGGTACATAAATTTATTACAACAGGAACCATTGAAGAAAAAATAGATTTAATGATAGAAGAAAAACAAAAATTAGCTGGTGATATAATAGGTTCATCAGGTGAAAATTGGATTACAGAGCTTGATAATAAAGAACTTATGGAATTATTTAGATTAGGTGGTGAAAAATAAATGAGTCACTATGGATTTTTTGAATATGTTCCAGTTGCTGAAAAGAAGGAGAAAGCTAAGAAAAGTCTAGAAAAGCTTAAAAAGACAAATCCAGATATTTCACCGGTTATCATTGAAGGGAAAAGTATTGCAAGTAAATGGTGGGGCAAGGCATGGAATAAAAACTTAGAAAGCTATGCTGATTTTAGCAATAGAATAGGACGAGGCAGATCATATGTAAGAAATGGAGCTGTGTTAGATTTAAAGATTAAAGAAGGAAGTGCGGAAGCTTTAGTTCAAGGCAGTGGCTCAAAACCATACAAGGTTGTAATTACTATTGATAAATTAGACAGAATTAAATGGCAAAAGATGACGGAAATTTGTAATCATAAAATTGATACTATGGAAACTTTACTTTCAGGAAAATTTCCTATGGAGTTTGAAGAGGCTTTTAGTTCTTCTAAGGATGGAATGTTTCCAACATCAAAGGAAATTCATTTTAGTTGCAGCTGCCCAGATTCGGCAATTATGTGCAAACATGTGGCAGCAGTATTATATGGAATTGGTGCGAGATTAGATGCAGATCCAATTCTGTTTTTTAAGTTAAGAGATATTAACTTCCAGGAATTACTTAAAAAATCAATGGAAGAAAAAATGAAAAATATGCTTAAGAATTCAGATAAAAAGAGTAAGCGTACTATTGATGATGCAGATGTATTTGATTTATTTGGAGTGTGAGATTGAAGCTTTTAGTTTAATATGAATATAAATAGCAATTTTAAGTGATCTGTAAATTATGAATTAAAATGTAGAATAAAGGATAAAATAATTGCCTAAGTATATTTATTTAATCATTTTATATGATATAATATTTCATGAATATTTTTACATAATCAAATATAAGGAGGAATTTTTATGAAGGCTGCATTATGGTATGGAAGAAAAGATGTAAGAGTTGAAGAAATAGAAGAACCTGAAGTTAAAAAAGGAATGGTAAAAGTTAAAGTTAAATGGTGTGGAATTTGTGGATCAGATTTACATGAATACCTTGGAGGTCCTATATTTATTCCTGTTGGAAATCCTCATCCATTAAGCGGCAATACAGCACCTGTAGTTTTAGGACACGAATTTTCAGGTGATGTTGTTGAAGTGGGCGATGGCGTATCAAAATTCAAACAGGGTGATAGAGTTATTGTAGAACCTATAGTTGCGTGTGGTAAATGTCCTGCTTGTCTGGAAGGAAAATATAATTTATGTGAATCATTAGGCTTTCATGGATTATGTGGAACAGGAGGAGGATTCGCAGAATATACTACATTCCCAGAAGAATATGTACATAAGATACCTGATACTATGTCTTATGAAGATGCAGCACTTGTTGAACCTATAACAGTTGCACTACATTCTATAAGAATAGCTAATTTTAATATTGGTGATACAGCTTTAGTACTTGGAGCAGGACCTATAGGACTTGCAACAATTCAGTGTTTAAAGGCAGCAGGGGCAAGTTTTATAGCAGTATTTCAAAGGAAATCCATAAGGCAGGAATATGCAAAAAAATTTGGTGCTGATGTAGTACTTGATCCAAATGAAGTTGATGTAGCAGCTGAAATTAAAAAAATGACAAAAGGTGTTGGAGTAGATGCCGCCTTTGAAACTACGGGTGCAAGCGTCGGATTTAATACAGGTATAGAAAGTATAAAATATGAAGGAACTATGGTAATAACTAGTATATGGGAAGACAATACAAGTTTTAATCCCAATTCTATAGTGTTTACAGAGAAAAAAATAATTGGAACTATAGCATACAGGCATGAATTCCCAGCAGCAATATCTATTTTAAACAGTGGAAGAATAAAAACTGATGGATACATAACAAAAAAAATAAAGCTGGATGATATTGTAAAAGAAGGCTTTGAAACATTAACTGGACCTGAGAAAAAGAAACAGGTTAAGATATTGGTAACTCCGGATTCAATATAAATTTTCACTAAATAGGGTACCCTGAAAAATTCAGGTACTCTATTTCAAATTTATTTTTCTAATGAGTAACAACTTAATATTTCTCCATAATATATAGTATGATAATCACTATTGCTATAACTTTGGCTGTCTATTTTTTTATTTAAGAAGTCAGGCTTTATATTTGATTTGTATAGTGTTTTACATTCAAAATATATTCCGCATCCGTCTATAATTGGAGTAGATATAGTTTCTCCTTGAATTAATTTTAAGTCGCAGTCTTTTATTTTGTCAAAGTCTCTGCCTGATTTTGATCCACAAAATGATAATGCCTTTTTTAAATTGTCATTTACAGGAACACTTACAGTAAATTCTCCTGATTTTTCTATGAATTTATGAGTGTATCTTGATTCTCTGACAAATGCGGTAAATACAGGCTTTCCCCATACGATTCCACCGGTAGCCCAACCTATTGCCATAGTGTTTATTTTATCTTCAAGTCTAGTAGTTAGAAAAGCGCTCCTTTTACCAATGTGTTTTATGGTTTTATCCAGACATTCTGTTAATTCCAAATGTACGTGATTCATATCTATAACCTCCGATCCTTATTATAAATTGTTTTATTACCAATTAATTATCATTTACGATTATATCATAAATTAACTTATTTAATCTAGAATTTTAATAAATAGATCTAAATATATAATGTTATAATAAGATAAAGACAGCATAATATTAATTTATAGGAAGTGAAAAAAATGGATATTGAATATTGTATAAAGGAAGCGGCAAATTACATATTAAAAAATACCAGATATAATCCTAAGATAGCAATAATATTAGGTTCAGGACTTGGTGAAATAGCAGATGAAATAGAAGACAGTGAAATTTATAAATACAGTGATATACCAAATTTCCCTGTATCTACAGTTGAAGGACATAAGGGATGTTTGATTATAGGAAGACTTGAAGGAAAAATTATCTTAGCCATGCAGGGAAGATTTCATTACTATGAAGGTTATAATTTGAGACAGGTTACATTTCCTATTAGAGTTATGAAATCAATTGGAATTGAAAAAATTATAGTTACAAATGCTTCAGGTGCGGTAAATTTAAATTATAGACCGGGGCAGCTTATGCTTATAAAAGATCATATAAACTTGTTGTCAGCAAACCCTCTTATAGGCAAAAATGTGGATTCATTTGGTACGCGGTTTCCTGATATGTCAAATGCATATGATATTGAACTTAGAGAAAAAGTAAAAAAAATAGCAAAAGAAAATAATATAGAATTAAAAGAAGGGGTTTATGTATGTATGAGTGGACCGAGCTATGAAACTCCTGCTGAAATAAAAATGATTCGTGTAATTGGCGGAGATGCAGTTGGCATGTCTACTGTACCTGAAGTAATAGTGGCCAATCATAGTGGAATTAAAGTTATAGGAATATCGTGTATGACAAACATGGCTGCTGGAATATTAGATAAACCTCTTGAGCATAGAGAAGTAATTGAAACTTCAAAAATTGCAAGTACAAAGTTTAAAAAACTTATAAGGTGTATTATTAAATCTTAGAAATTATTTCCACAAATCTTTGTAATACAATTCTATTTTATGTATAATAAATCTATGAGTCAATTATGTTATAGTATTAAGATTGGAAGTGAATGTTATGAATAGTATTATAAATGTTGGACTTATAGGTTATGGGATGGCAGGCCAGGTATTTCATGCACCTATAATTAGTAGTATAAAAGGTTTTAATTTGTATAAAGTTTATGAAAGAAAACAAGAAAATGTACAAAAATTAAAAAATAAATATGGAGATGTACTGTCTACTTCTGATCTGGATGATATATTTGGCGATAAAAATATTCAGCTTGTTGTTATTGCGGCACCTAATGCAGTTCATTTTGACCTTGCATCAAAAGCTTTAAAGAGTGGAAAAAATGTAGTGGTTGAAAAACCATTTACCGTAACTTCGGAACAAGCGGAAACATTAATTAAACTTGCAAAAGATAATGGAAAAATTTTAACTGTAAATCAAAATAGAAGATGGGACAGCGACTTTAGAACTGTTTGTAAAGTTATAAATAATAACTTACTGGGAAATATAGTTGAATATGAAGCTCATTTTGATAGATATAAGAATTGCTTAAGAGAAAGTACATGGAAAGAAGAACAATTTCCTGGTTCTGGAGTATTATATGATTTAGGGTCTCATCTTATAGATCAGGCACAATTTTTATTTGGACTTCCCGAGAAAATATTTTCAAATTTAAATATTCAAAGGGAAGGAGGAAAAATTGTAGATAATTTTGAAACTATTTTAGACTATAATAACTTAAAGGTTACACTTAAGGCGGGTATGCTTGTGAGAGCAAAACTTCCACACTTTATTGTATTGGGCAAAAGTGGATCTTTTATTAAATATGGAATGGATACGCAGGAACAGCTTCTAAAAGAAGGCAAAATCCCCAAGTATGTTGAAAATTGGGGAGTGGAGTCAAGAAGAAATTGGGGAACAATAAATACTGAAATAAGAGGATGCCATTTTGAAGGCAATATTGAAAGTGAAATTGGTGATTATAGAGAACTATATAAAAATGTATATAATGCAATAATGAAAAATGATGGTCTTGAAGTAACTGCTGAACAGGCTAAAAATACTATAAAAATTATTGAACTTGCAATTAAAAGTAGTAAAGAGAAAAAGTGGATTAATTTTAACTAATATAAAAAAATGAGGGGTGTTCTATATTATTAATAAAAATAAAAACAAAAATTTTAACTTGAATGATGGAATAAGAGCTTCTGAAATTAGACTTGTAGGAAATGATGGAAGTAAAATAATTAAAACTAAAGAAGCTTTAGCACTGGCTAGAGAAAATAATTTGGATTTGGTGGCTGTTTCACCTTCTGCTAAGCCTCCTGTATGTAAAATAATGGACTATAAAAAATTTGTTTATGATAAATCTAAAAAAGAAAAGGAAGCTAAGAAGAAACAAAGTATCACTCAAATAAAAGAAATAAGGTTAAGTGCAACAATTGAAGAAAATGATATAAGTATAAAGGCAAAAAATGCGAAAAAATTTATAGCCAAGGAAAACAAAGTTAAGGTATCTATGAGATTTAGAGGAAGACAGAACAATTATAAATCTTTGGGAAAAAAAGTATTTGATACATTTTTGGATAAAATGGGCGATATTGTTGTAGTTGAAAAATCTCCTAAGTTTGAAGGCAATACCATGACTATGGTGATTGGACCTAAAAAGAATTAATATTAATGTGCTAAAAAAGAGTCACAATAAAATGGGTGACTCTTTTCAAATATATTATTTATAGTATTTTTTTTGCCTTTGAATAAAATATTTTTATAAATCGTTTTGTATTTATATGAACTGGACTTTTTAAGAATTCAGGTCCTTTTTCAAGTTCAATCATTTTTTTTCTAACTTCTTCAAATTCAAAAAACTCAGAGGAATATTCCTCAAATTTAGGATTAGAATAATCTGTAAGACCTATGGAAGCAACATGATTTAGAGCTTGCATTATTGTCCTTCTGATTCTTTGTTCCGAGGCCTTAACTTCCTTTGTCAAATTATATGAAGGTGTGTTTTCACCTAGCTTTTCTTTTGCAATATCTATAAATAAATCTTTGAGCTGGGGAAAATTATCGTAATCTGAAAATTTATTCTCATTATCATATAGGTATTTCATAATAGATAATAAATCTTTGCTTCCGCTTTCACCGGGTATGCCCAATTCGTTTAAGAGAAATTCGCTGGAGGTCAATATGTTTTTATTCGAAACTTTATTTTTATGCATATCATTTAATTTCAAAAAGTCCAGAGCATCCTGAATTTTATCTATAGATTTTTCTAATTTTATTTGTTCAATTACTTTATGTATAATTCCAACTACTTCCAATCTATTTATAGGTTTTGTAATATAATATTGTATTCCGATTGAATAGGCTTTTCCTATAGTATTTTTGTCTTCTAATTGCGATATCATTATAAATTTTCCACTAAATGTATCTTTTAAATCTTTAACTATGGTAAGACCATCTTTGTTAGGCATTAAAAGATCAATTAAAAGTATATTTACATTTTTCATATTGAGTTCAGTACTATCTATAGTGCTGCCATTATCCAATTCACCTACCACATTTCCTAAATCATAGTCTTCTATTATATCGCATAACATGGATCTCACAACTTCATCATCATCTATAATAAAAAAATTCATTTTATCATCCTTTCTTTATAATTGAAGTAATAGGAAGTTTTATCTTAAATACTGTTTCATTTGAATTATTAAAATTAACTGAAATAGTGCCATTTAAACCAAGTATAAGCTTTTTAATATAAGGAAGTCCCATACCATTTGACGGTTTTCCTGATTTATCATATTTTGTAGTATATCCAGGTTTGAATATAATGTCTATCTTTTTTTTAGGTATGCCTGGACCGGTGTCATGAACATCAATTTCAATATAGTTTACATCAATTTTTTTAAAGAATATTTTTATGATACCTGTACTTTTTATAGCCTCCAAAGAATTTGAAACAAGATTGTTTATAACTGATAATAAAGTATAAACATGAAATTTAGGGAGTGAAGTATCAACTTGACTTTTAAATTCTATATCCTTTTTTAGAAGTAAGGCATATTTTTTATTTACATCAATAGCTATATTTACTATGTAATCAGCGTACATATAATCTTCATAGTTTTCAGATGACATCATTTTAGAAAGGCCGGAATAAATTCTCAGGTTGTCTTTTTTAATTTCATGTATTTCTCCAGCTATACCCAATAATTTTTCTGAAAAATTTTTAAAGTCAATGGAATCTATAGTACAATCTTGAAGCTTTTTATATAGATTATAACATTTTGTAGTTACATCTTCAGCATATGTTATAGACTTTTTGAGCTCAAAAGTTTCTTCATATAAATTAGAAATTAAAAATAACATATATTTATTTTGTTCTGACTGCTGTTTATTTTTTTCACGTACTTCATTTAATTTTATTATATTGAAGAAACCAAGAACAAAAAAACTTCTTATTATAGCTATTATAGAAATCAGTCCTAAAGTGGATATTAATATGCTGTCCTTGAGTAAGAAATGTCTTATGAATATTTCTAAAGTACATGAACAAATGTCGCTTATCACTGCAAAGAATCCTATCAATATAGGACGATTTTGAAAACTATTTATTTTTGTTATATAAAATATAAAAGAAAACGTCAGGTAATAAAAAAATGCAGGAGTATTTAACAAAAAATTATTATAAAAGTCAAAATTGTTTTGAAGCATAAAAGCTGCCATAATACGAAAAAATACTACGGAAAGTCCTGCTGATATTCCACATATTATAATTGGAATTTTCTTTATCCAGAGCATTGAAAACAGAAATATTGTAGTACTAAAACTTACACGAAAAGTATCGTGAAATGGATAAAATTTTAATTCCCCAGTTAAAGGTACGGATATTATAATTATTAGTAGTATAAATATATCATTTTTAGTTTCATTTTTATCCAAAATGTACACACTCCCTAAAATATATTATGTATATAAAAATTATATCATATAAGATACAATTAATTGATTTAATTCCGCTTTAAAATAATTAGCAAAATTATATATTTTCAGAAAAAAGATTTTAAATCAATCATATATTCTCTGAAAAAGTTTTTTAAAATTAATATTTATATTTTATAGTAGTATTTTATAGTTTTATGTAATTTTATAATTATAATAATAAATATTAGTTTATTAATTATATTATTTGAAAGATTATATGAAAAAACTTGTAAATAAAAATAAAAAATAAAAAATAAAAAATCACTATATTGAAACAGATTGATTAAAGTATTTCAATATAAATATAATTTTAGAATTTTTATAAAGAAGGGAAGTAAAAATATGAAAAAAATTAAGATCGGACTAGCTGCTCAAATTGTAGTAGGTCTAATACTTGGAGTTATAGTAGGTGCAGTATTTTATGGAAATCCTAAAATAGTAACATATCTTCAACCTTTTGGAGACATATTTTTAAGACTTATAAAGATGATAGTAATTCCTATAATTATTTCATGTCTAGTAGTTGCTGTAGCTGGTGTAGGTGATATGAAACAACTTGGAAAAATTGGACTAAAGACATTAATATATTTTGAAATAATGAGTGCAATTGCAATAGTGCTTGGATTAGCTGTAGCGAATATATTTCATCCTGGTACAGGAATAGATATGAGTGGACTTTCTAAAACTAATATAAGCAGCTATGTTAATACTGCAAAAGGTGTATCACATCATGGTTTTGCAGATACTATTGTAAACATAGTTCCGGATAATTTCTTTAATTCAGTATCAACAGGAAATATGCTTCCTATTATATTCTTTTCAGTTATGTTCGGACTTGGAGTTGCAGCTGTTGGCGAAAAAGGTAAGCCAGTATTAAAATTTGCAGAAGGTGCAGCAGAAGCAATGTTTTGGGTAACTAATCAGGTAATGAAAACTGCCCCTATTGGAGTTTTTGCTTTAATAGGAGTAACTGTATCGAAATTTGGACTGTCATCATTAATTCCTCTTGGAAAGTTGGCGGTAACTGTATATGGATCTATGATATTCTTTGTTATTGTAGTTATGGGGATAGTAGCAAAATTAGTTGGGAATAGTGTTTTTAACATAATTAGAATACTAAAATCAGAGCTTATATTAGCTTATAGTACATCAAGTTCTGAAACTGTTCTTCCAAAGATCATGGAGAAAATGGAAAAGTATGGTTCACCAGCTGCTATATCTTCTTTTGTAGTACCAACAGGATATACTTTTAATTTAGATGGATCTACATTATATGAAGCTATTGCATCTATATTCATTGCACAGATGTATGGTATACACCTATCGATTTTTGCACAAATAAATCTTGTAATAGTTCTTATGATTACATCTAAAGGAATAGCAGGGGTGCCTGGAGCATCTTTTGTAGTACTATTAGCAACACTTGGTACAGTTGGAATTCCAATAGAAGGACTTGCTTTTATAGCAGGAATAGATCGTATTTTAGATATGGCAAGAACTGTTGTAAATGTAGTTGGGAATTCATTAGCTGTTATAGTTGTTTCCAAGTGGGAAGGAAAATATGACAACGAAAAAGGAAAAGAATACTTAAAATCAATTGCAAAAAAAAACAATGAAAATTTAGATGCTGAAAAAGAAGCTGTTTAAAAGTTCATATAATAAATAAAATATATAGTGTTTAGCTAAATTATTAATTTAGTTAGGCACTATATATTTTTATATGCTATTATGATGATATAAATTATAAATTTTTAATTTATTGAGAGGAAGGTAGCAATATGACAAAATATGTTATTGGAATTGATTTGGGAGGCACTAAAATCAGCGGGGCAGCTTCTGACTTAAATGGAAATATAATTTATAAGTATACTGTACCTACCAAGGCATTTGAAGGAGAACAGGCAATAATTGAAAGAATAAATTCTCTTATAGATAATATAATTAAAAGTTCTAAGCTTATGTACAAAGATATATTGTGTATAGGAATAGGATCACCAGGACCTTTGGATTCAGAAAAAGGTGTGATTGTAACTACTCCAAATCTCCCATTCAAGAATTTTAATATAGTTAAGCCTATAAGTAAAAAATTTAAATTGCCTGTATATCTTGATAATGATGCAAATGTAGCGGCCATAGGTGAATACAAGTTTGGTGCAGGGAAGGGTACAACTAATATGGTCTTTATAACAGTGTCTACTGGAATAGGCGGCGGTGCAATATTGAATGGAAAAATATACAGGGGACATACCAGCAATGCTTTAGAAATAGGACATACTACTTTAGAAGAAGATGGACCAAAATGCAATTGTGGCAATTATGGCTGTGCAGAAACATTGGCTTCAGGTACTGCAATACAAAGAGATGCAGTAGAAGCTGTTAAAAGAGGAGATAATACAAGCCTAACTAAATATGATAAAATAACTGCAAGGGAAGTTTTTAAGGAAGCTGAAAATGATGATAAAATATCTAAGAATATAATAGACAGGGCTTTAACTTATCTTGGTATACTTGTTGCAAATATAATTAATACTTTTGATCCTGAAGTTATAGTAATAGGCGGAGGAGTTTCAAATGCAGGCAGTATTGTTTTTGATAAAGTTAATGAAGTAGCTTCAAATAGAAGTTTTAAATTATTATATGAAAATACGAAAATTGTTCACGCAAAACTAGGAACAGATGCCGGGGTTATAGGTGCAGTTGCATTAGCAATTATGGAAAGTAAAGATTTTAAATAATATAAATTTTGGAAATAATATGGATAAAATATCTAAAATTATCCATATTATTTTTTTTATATTAAAAAATTTTTAAATTTTTGTTTTTAATTTACCGCCTGTTTCTAATATAAGTTGTTTTAATTTAGCCATATCGTTAGTTAAATTGGAATTTATTACTACCTTGTAGCTGGAATTAGGAATATCTTGAAAACCTCCGCTGCTAATTGTATTAGACTTGTATGAGTTATTTGAAAATCCTCCCGAATTTATTATTGCATCTGAAAAATTATATTTATAATTGTCAAAATCTATATAGTTGTCATTTAAGTCTACAGCAGAATTATTAAAACCCTGATTTTTCAATGTTTCAACTGCATAATTGGCACTTTTTAGACCGTTGTAATAAGCTTCAATTCTCATAAAAACGCCCCATTTCTTATAAAAATATAATTACTTACAAAAGTATCTTTTGTATTTTAAATGAAAATTATTCATTAAATTATTTATATGTATATAATTTCATGAAAATTTGTTTTGGAAGTAGCCGTCTATTTTTATCTACATATTTATAATATTGAGGTGATGTATAGATGAAGATAGATGTGGTGTTCGATGGTGGTGGAGTAAAGGGGATAGGTCTTATTGGAGCGATATGCTGTTTTCAGGATCATGGATACGAATTTAATAGACTTGCAGGTACATCGGCAGGTGCAATTATAGCATCCCTTCTTGCAGTTGGATATAGCGGAGAAGAATTAAAATCAATAATGATGGAATTGGATTGTGATATGTTTTTTAAAAAGAAAAGAATATATGATATGAATATATTAAAAAAATCAATAAACTTATTTAAGGATAAAGGTATATATTCTGGAGATAATGTAGAAAATTATATAAGAAGCTTAATTTTAAAAAAATGCCAGAATAGGTTTTCTGATATAAGTAAAGATGGGGTATCTAGACTGAAAATAGTTGCATCGAATGTTACTGAAAAAGATATTATGATATTACCTGATGATTTAAATAAATATGATATAGATCCAATGAATTTTGAAATATCAAAGGCTGTGAGAATGAGCCTTAGCATACCTCTTTATTTTAAACCGGTGAAATTTTATCATGATAATGATTGCAGCTATGTAGTTGATGGAGGAATACTTAGTAATTTTCCTATATGGATATTTGATACTAAAAATACACCTATAAGACCAACTATTGGATTTAAATTGGTGGATGTCAGTAAAGAATATAAAGCATCCAAAAGAATGGATTTTATATCTTATATATTTGATATAGTTGGAACTATGATGGACAAAAATGAAGAGATATATGTAAAAGATAAAGATGCGGTCAGAACTGTTTTTATTCCAACTTTAGGAGTAAAAACCACGGAATTCAATATATCCCGTGAGATGAGAATGCAGCTCTTCAATTCCGGTTATGAGAGTGCGGAAAAGTTTTTGAAATTTTGGGATTTTGATAAATATGTGAGAGATTATTGCATATAATAATTGAATTATTTTATTATTATGGTAATGTTATATAATAGATGAAATTTATATGGTGTTTAGAATAAGGGGAGCAGATAATATGGATTTTTATATTTACAACACTATGTCGAGAAATAAAGAAAAATTTATTCCTGTAAAAAAAGGAAGAGTTGGGATGTATACTTGCGGTCCTACAGTTTATAATTATGCACATATAGGTAATTTAAGAACATATATATTTGAAGATGTTCTTAAAAAATCACTTGATTATTTTGGCTACAATGTTAAACATGTTATGAATATAACAGATGTAGGTCATCTTGAATCAGATGCCGATACTGGAGAAGACAAAATGGGACTTGGAGCAAAGCGAGAAAATAAAACAGTATGGGAAATTGCAAAATTTTATGAAGATGCTTTTTTTGAGGACTGCAGAAAACTTAATATAAAAAGACCTGATGTAGTATGCAGGGCTACGGACCATATTAACGACATGATTAATATGATAAAGATTTTAGAAAAAAAAGGATATACTTATATATCTGATGGAAATGTATATTATTCTATTGACAAATTTAATAACTATAATAAGTTAGCCAATTTAAGCATGGAAGAGCTTGAGGCTGGAAGTAGAGTTCAAGTAGATAAAAATAAGAAAAATCCGCTTGATTTTGTACTGTGGTTTACTAAATCAAAATTTAAGAACCAGATAATGCAGTGGGATTCGCCATGGGGAAGAGGATTTCCTGGGTGGCATATAGAATGTTCCTCCATGTCAATAAAATATTTGGGCGATAATATAGATATACACTGCGGAGGGGTAGATCATATTCCAGTTCATCATACAAATGAAATAGCACAGTCAGAAGGAGCACTTGGACATAAGTGGGTCAATTATTGGATGCATGGAGAATTTTTAGTACTTGACGGAGGAAAGATGTCTAAATCAAATGGAGATTTCTTAACTGTAGACAGCATTGAAAAGCATGGCTTTTCTCCGCTTGATTATAGGTATTTTTGTCTTCAATCCAGATATAGAAAGCAGCTTTTATTTAGTTTTAATGCATTGAAGGATGCGGAGATTTCTTATAAAAAACTTAAAGACAAAATAGCAAATATAATTTTGCAAATCAAAGATACGGATAAGAGTGAGATTGACGAAAAAGTTATGTCATATTATAAGGAAAAGTTTGCAAATCAAATTGGAGACGATTTAAATATGCCGAATGCTCTTACGGTTCTTCAGGAAGTAATAAAAACAGATAAACTTTCAAATATAGAAAAGAAAAATTTAATAGAAAGCTTTGATAGTGTATTATCTCTTGATCTTATAGATTCAAAAAATAATTATGAAAATTCCAAAGGCTATAAAGACTATAATAAGATAAATAAATTTATTCAGGAAAGAAATGAGGCAAGGTTAAATAAAAATTGGGATAAGGCTGATGAAATAAGAAATAAACTTAATTCTATGGGAATAGAATTAATAGATTCAAAAGGCAATACCACATGGAAAATAAAATAGCAGTTTTGTATGTAAATTATGCTGCGTAAACAGGGGGAATAATAATGAAATATAAAATTGGACAGGAAATTAAATTTGAAGAAGATTTCTTATTGCCATTGCAAAATGGCAATAAGGTTAAAGTATTAAAAGGTGATACGGCAGTTGTTGTTAGAAAAATAGATGATAATTCAGGTGAAATTTTGTATATGACAGGTAAAGCTTCAGGCAAAAGTCAGGTTATAAATATTGAAGTGGATAGCAATATAGATTCTGATTATATAGCAAAAAAAATAATGGGAGAACTCTAACAAAAAATTGAATTTAAGAATACTATTGAGTATATAAGAATACAATCATTATATAGAAATAACTATATAATTTGAGGTATATATGAAGTGGTATGGAAAACGAAATTTTATGTTTTTGCTTTTTTTTATATATATTTTTGTATTAGTCATATTTGGGTTTGTATATTGGAATATATCAAATTACTCGGGAGGGGATTTTTTTATATTTCAAAATGATATTGATACGGATATAAAAATCAACACATTTAAAAAAGAAATGAATATAAAAGCTTATAATAGAGATATTAATATGTCAATAAAAAATTTAATCGTTTCTAATGAATATGTAAGGCCAATTTTAAAATTGGATGTTTTAAATAATAACAATAAATCTATTTTTGTAGTTGACAAAACTTTGGGAAGTAATTGGGCTAATTATTACTATTCAACAAATATAAATAAAGGTATAAACTATATGAGTATATATAATATGGGCGAGGATAAAATAAATGGCAGATTTAATACATGTAAAATAAAGGTGTGCTTTTATAAATTTAAAAATGATAATTATAATATGCAAGATATACAAGCAGAATATGGTAAAGAGTTTTCGAATAACTTTTATAAAGTTGATACCTGGTATTTATGGGTAAACAATTATGAGACAATAAAGAAAAACTACTTTAAACAGAAATATTATTTTTACCCTTTAAATTTTTTCTTTCAAAAATTAATGACAAATTCAATTAGTTTTCCAGACGAAAGTCCTATAGTACTGCAGAAAGTATCAAATGGAAACTTTAAATATTCAATATGGAATTTTATATATTTTAGTGCTGTTACTATAACTACACTGGGATATGGTGATATACTTCCAAATTCGACCATGGTTCGGATTATAGTTGTAATAGAAACTATGATGGGCATTATTATAACAGGTATGCTTGCTTCATGTGCTTTTTTAAACAAAAAATAATATATAAATAAGGGAAATTTATAATTTCCCTTATTTATATATTATTGACTTTATTGCCTCTCCACCCAATATCATTCCTGCTACAGGTGGAACAAAAGATATACTTGCTGGAATTTGTCTTTTGGCAAGACATTTTCTCGAACCTCCAGAGCAAACGCAGCCTTCTTTACAGGTTACAACTTCATCTATTTTGGGTTTTAGAGGAATTTCTTCAGAATATACAACTTTTAAACTTTTTATTTCTCTTTTTCTAAGTTCATGTCTCATTACTTTAGCAAGCGGGCATATTTTTGTATCATATATGTCTGCTACTTTAAATTGAGTAGGATCCAATTTATTCCCTGTTCCCATACAACTTATTATATTTATATTATTTTTTTTACACCAGACTACAAGTGATATCTTAGACGATACTGTATCGACGGCATCAATTACATAGTCTGTATTTTCAGGTATAATTTCATGTATATTATCTTCTTTCACAAATACCTGATATGCTTTTATATTACAATTTGGATTTATATCTAAAACTCTTCTTTTTAAGACTTCAACTTTAGGTTTTCCTATGGTTTTAAAATTGGCATGTATTTGTCTATTTATATTAGTTAGACAAACAGTATCATCGTCTACAATTATTATATTTCCTACACCAGCTCTTGCTACTGCTTCCAATGCAAAACTGCCAACCCCACCAAGCCCAAATATTACTACAGTACTTTTTTTTAATTTTTCTAAGGATTCTTTACCAATCAATAGTTCAGTTCTAGAAAGTGAATGTTGTTTCATTTGCCGGTTTTCAGCTCCTTTTTATAAATAGAAAGATTATTTGCTTAGATATTAAATACAATACTATATTATAATACCATAAAGTTTGCAGCGTTTTTATAATCTATGTGATAATTATATATATATTAATATATTTTGCAAAATTAATTAATAAAGTTGTGCTTGATTGGTTAAATTAATATTAAACGCTAAAATAAAATATTAAATATTTTTTAAGATAGTTAAAATAAACTAATATTTAGATCCGTATTAGTGATATAATAATTGTAAAATATAAAAATTGTTTATTGATGTTCTTAAATAATTAATCAGAATATTTTAATATATAAGTAATGGGTTAAATTTTTTGACAATATGTGATACTATTATATAGGTTATTTTGATTTTATGTAAGTTATATTTTATTATATGGAAAGACATTAAAGAAAGGATTTTTATGATGAAAGAATTTATTTTCAATTGTACATTTGTTTTTCAAATATTTGTATTAATAATTACGCTTTATTATTTAATACTTTCTTTATTTGGGATATACAAAAAGAAAGATGATGGAGCTAAAAATTGTGCTCCTAAAAAAACTTTTGCACTTTTAGTTGCAGCCCATAATGAAGAAGTTGTTATTGAAAAAATAATAGAAAGTTTGAAAGATATTGAATATCCAAAGGATATGTATGACATTTATGTTATTGCAGACAATTGTACTGATAAAACTGCGAGTATTGCAAGAAGTTGTGGGGTAAATGTTTGTGAAAGAAAAGTACCTGATAAAAGGGGAAAAGGATACGCATTGGAATGGATGTTTAATAAAATATTTAAGATGGACAAAACATACGATGCTGTTGGTATTTTTGATGCTGATAATTTAGTATCTAAAAATTTCTTAAATGAAATGAATTATAAATTGACACAGGGATATAAGGTTGTTCAAGGCTACATAGACAGCAAAAATCCAGATGATTCGTGGATAACAGAATCATATTCTATATCTTTTTGGACAGTAAACAGACTTTTTCAACTTGGAAGGTCAAACCTGGGACTTTCAAATCAGATAGGTGGAACTGGTTTTTGTGTTGAAACATCTATACTCAAAAAATTGGGCTGGGGTGTTACATGTCTTACTGAAGATCTGGAATTTACCAGCAAACTAGTACTAAATGGATATAAAGTTGGATGGGCTCATAATGCAATTGTATATGATGAAAAACCACTTACTTTAAAACAATCATGGAATCAGAGAAAAAGATGGATGCAGGGTTTTACAGATGTAGCTTCGAGATTTTTTTTCAAACTACTTAAAAAATCAATAATAAGCAGAAGTCTTACTACATTTGATTGTGCACTTTATACAATTCAACCATTTATTACTTTACTTATGGGAATCACAGCAATAATAACACTGCTCCAAAACAGCAACAAAAATGGTTTGAATATTTTTGTAATAAATTCTTTATTTACAACTGATTTTTGGAAAACCATATGGCAGCTGTTCAGTATAGCACAATTTTTATTTACTCCATTTGTTATGCTGCTGGAAAAGAAGTTATCTAAATCGATGTTTTATGTATTTGGATTGTATTCTTTGAATGTAATAATATTATCGCATATATTTGATTCACCTACTTTTTCACAAATGATAATTTCAAATATTATTTATTTGTTGGCATTTGTAGTTGCAATAGGGGTTATTGGTAAGAAAAAATCACTTAAGCTATTCATATGGTATCTTTTGTATGGAATATATACTTTAACATGGATACCAATTACAATACAGGGCATATTGGACAAGAACAATAAAGAGTGGAGCCATACAAAGCATATTAGGCAGATAGGAATTCAGGATGTAGAATAAATGTTAAAAGTTGATTAATATTCTCGAAGCATGGGAAGGTTAATCAACTTTTTTATATGATAAATAATTTTAAGAAGGTGATAAGATGATAGAAAGGTTACAAAAATATATGGCCCATTGTGGTGTTGCTTCTAGAAGAAAATGTGAAAGTATAATAATTCAAAATAGGGTTAAAGTGAATGAGGTAATAATAAATGAACTTGGATTTAAAATTGATACTTCTAAAGATATAGTAAAAGTAGACAATAAAAGAATAAATATAGAAGAGAAAAAAGTGTATATAGCTTTAAATAAACCAGAAGGATATGTCTCTACAGTTAAAGATGAGAATAATAGAAAAACTATACTTGATATAGTAAAAGTAGACGAAAGAGTTTATCCAATAGGAAGGCTTGATTATGATACATCTGGATTAATACTTCTTACAAATGATGGCTATATATATAATAAAATAATACACCCTAGATTTGAAAAAAATAAAGTTTATATTGCAGAAATTAGAGGAATTCCTTCTTCAGAGGATATAAAAAGATTTGAAGGTGGACTGGATATAGGAGGTTACGTAACAAGTAAAGCTAGTATCAAAATAATAAATAGTTATAAAAATATGTCAAGAGTTAGGATAATAATACACGAAGGTAAAAATAGACAGATAAGAAGGATGTGCAGCTTGATAAAGCATCCTGTTATTTCACTTGAGAGAACAGAAATAGGAAAAATTAAACTGGGAAATTTAAAAAAAGGAAAATGGAGATATCTAACTAGTGATGAAATTAATTCGATATAAGTTTAATAAACATACTCATTATTATGTAAAGTAAAAAATAAAGTAAACAAATAAAATTAGATTTGAAAAATAAGCAAAATACCAACAAATGAAAGTTAAGTTGATAATATGTTCAATAGATGTTAAAATGAAATAAATATTGCAATTAGAAGAGGATATAGGAAAGGAATGAATTATATATGGAAGAAATAAATAAACTTGATCTAATGAGAACTATTCAGGTTAAATTTCCACGATTAAGTAAAGGCCAAAAGTTAATAGCTGAATACATATTAAAACACTATGATAAGGCTGCTTTTATGACTGCTGCAAAATTAGGAATAAGTGTAGGTGTAAGTGAATCAACAGTAGTTAGAT
Source organism: Clostridium algifaecis (assembly GCF_017874415.1). GTDB lineage: Bacteria > Bacillota > Clostridia > Clostridiales > Clostridiaceae > Clostridium_B > Clostridium_B algifaecis. Next base: position 499,796 of record NZ_JAGGLM010000001.1, on the reverse strand, counting down.
TTGCAAATGAACTTGGATTTTCAGGATATCCTAAATTGCAAAAATCGCTTCAAGAACTTATAAAAAATAAATTAACTACAGTACAAAGAATTGAGCTTTCAAATGATATAGTAAGTCATGAAAGTCCGCTAAAAGGTGTACTGAAAGCCGACATGGAAAATATAAGGGTTACTCTTGAAAAAATAAACCATAAAACTTTTGATGATGTAATAAATAGTATATTTAAAGCTAAAAAAATATATATAATAGGACTCAGGAGCTCTACTGCAATTGCAGATTTCCTTGGATTTTATTTAAATCTTATATTAGACAATGTAAAAGTTGTAGGATACGGAATAAGTGATATATTTGAACAGATGATAAATTTAACCGGGAATGATTTGGTAATTGGTATAGGCTTTCCACGTTATGCTGCAAGAACTATAGAGGCTTTAGCCTTTGCTAAAAGTAGAAATGCAGAAGTTGCTGCTATAACAGATAGTTTACTTTCCCCGCTTGCGTCAGCAGCAGATTATACTTTGATTGCACAGAGTAATATGGCATCTTTTGTTGATTCACTGGTTGCTCCATTAAGTGTTATAAATGCACTTATAATTGCAGTAGGGCTTAAAGAAAAGGAAAAAATATCTTCTACTTTTGCTGATCTAGAAAATATATGGCAGGAATATCAAGTATATTCATTTAAAGAGCAAAATTAATTAAAAAACTATTTAAATTTTTTTGTATAAATGGTAGTATATTCATTGTGAGCAAATTTATTTTTAGTTCTTAATTAAACAAATAGGATTGGTGAATTCATGTCAAAAGTAATAGTAATTGGTGGTGGGCCAGCAGGAATGATGGCATCCATAGCAGCTTCCACACATAATAATACATTGTTAATAGAAAAGAACGAAAAGCTCGGTAAAAAGATGTATATATCGGGCAAGGGAAGATGTAATGTTACAAATTCAAAAGATATAAGCGAGTTTTTTGATTATATTCCAGGCAATGCTAATTTTTTATATAGTGCATTGTATACTTTTACGAATGAAGATACTATTAAATTTTTCAATGATTTAAATGTAAAACTAAAAACGGAAAGAGGAGATAGGGTTTTCCCTGTTTCAGATAAATCATCTGATATAATTAAAGCTATGGAAAAGAAGCTTCAAGAAAATAAAGTTAAGGTTTTGTTGAATTCACATGTAAAAAAGCTTTTATCTACTGATGATCATATAGAATCAGTGGAACTTTCAGATGGTTCTATTATAAAAGGTGATTATTTTATAATTGCGACAGGTGGGAAATCATATCCGCAAACTGGATCCACTGGTGAAGGTTATATTATGGCGAAAAATCTGGGACATAACATAACTAGAATAATGCCATCCCTTGTACCTATAGAAATTAAAGAAAGTTTTGTAAAAGATCTTCAAGGTCTATCATTAAAAAATGTAAGATTGGATATTAAAAATTCAAAAAATAAGATTTTATATAGTGATTTTGGAGAAATGTTATTTACTCATTTTGGAATATCAGGTCCAATAGTATTAAGTGCAAGCAGGACAGTGTCTAAATTCGATAATTTAAAAGCAGTTTTAAATTTAAAGCCAGCACTTTCTGAAGATGAATTGGATAAAAGAATACAAAGGGATTTTGAAAAGATTCCAAATAAAAGCTTTAAAAATTCTTTAGATGATCTTCTTCCAAAGAAGATGATACCGGTTATTATAAAAATATCCACTATAGATCCTGATAAAAAAGTGAATTCTGTAACAAGGGAAGAAAGAAAGAAATTAGTTGACTGTATACAAAATTTAAAATTATCTATAAAAGGACCAAGACCTATAGATGAAGCAATAATTACAGCCGGGGGAGTAGATGTAAAAGAAATAAATCCTTCTAATATGAAATCCAAGTTGGTTGATAATTTGTATTTTGCTGGTGAAGTTATTGACGTGGATGGATATACCGGAGGTTTTAATATTCAGATTGCACTATCTACAGGTTTCAGTGCTGGAAGTGAGGTTTGAAAAGAGTGATAGCATTAAGAGGAGCAACTACAGTTTCTAAAAATAGTGAAGTCGAAATAAAATATGCTTCTATTGAATTATTTTCAGAAATTATTAAAAAAAATAATATAGAACTAGAAGATATAATATCTGTTGAGATTTCTTGTACGAAAGATATAAATAAGGCTTATCCAGGTAAATTTATAAGAGAATATTTCAAATTAGATCATACAGCTATAATGCACTTTAACGAAATGGAAGTTGACAAAAGTTTAAATGGTTTTATTCCTCTTTGTATAAGATTACTTATATTAGTAGATGTAAATAAGACTAAAAAAGAATTTGTATATTTAAATAATGCAAAAAAACTTAGAAAAGATTTATTAAATAAATGATATTAAAAAATAGAGGATTTTATGATATTTTATAGAATATAAATGTTAAGCAAAATGAATTGTTATTTTCCTGTTTGAGAGGAGAGATTTAACTTTGAACATATCTGTGGCAATAGATGGACCAGCAGCAGCAGGAAAGAGTACTATAGCAAATATAATAGCAAAAAAATTTAAATTTATGTACATAAATACAGGCTCTATGTATAGGGCTGTTGCTTTGTTATGTATGAAAAATGAAGTTGATTATAAGGATATAAATCAAGTATGTGATTTAGTAAAATCTATGGATATATATTTTAAAAATGATAGGATCATAGTAAATGAGCAAGATTTGGAAGATGAGATAAGAAGTGTAGCTGTAAGTAATAATGTATCAAATTATGCAGCTATTAAGGAAGTACGTACTATACTTGTGGATATTCAGCAGAAAATGTCAGCCAAATATAATGTGGTTATGGATGGACGTGATATAGGTACGGTAGTTCTTAAAAATTCTCCTCTAAAATTTTTTTTGACTGCAAGTGCAGAGGCAAGAGCTAGAAGAAGGTATTTGGAATTAAATAATAATGGTATTTTAGTAGAATACAATAACATATTAAATGATATAATAAAAAGAGATTACATAGACTCAAATAGGAAAGAATCACCACTTAAAATGGCTCAGGATGCAATAAAAATAGATTCATCGGGTCTTTCAATAGATGATGTGGTAAAAATCATATCAGATCATATAAAAAGGTATATGGCAGAGTTGAAGGTGATATAATTATGAAAGTTGTTTTAGCAGACAATGCTGGTTTTTGTTTTGGAGTAAAAAGGGCAGTAGAAGAAGCTTTAAATTCTAAAAATAAATATAGTGAAAAAAGAATTTACACTTTGGGACCGTTAATTCACAATAATGATGTAGTAAACAGATTAAAAGAGAAGGATATATATCCTATTGAGCTTGATGATATAGATAATATAGATAAAAATAGTGTAATTATAATACGTTCTCACGGTGTATCTAAAAAAGTTTTTGACATTATTAAAGAAAAAGGTATTTCTATAGTAAATGCTACCTGTCCATACGTGTTAAACATACAAAAAAAGGTTCAAAAATATAGTAATTTAGGTTATTCTATACTTATAGTAGGAGATAAATATCATCCAGAAGTTAAAGGAATAAATGGATGGTGTAAAAATAATGCCATAATATCAAAAGATGGATCAGATTTAAGCAATCTTCCTGCTAAACTTTGTATAGTTTCTCAAACTACAGAAAAACAAATTAATTTTCAAAAGGTATTAAATGTAGTTGTGAAAAATTGCAAGGAATTTATAGCTTTTAACACTATATGCAGTTCTACAGAATCAAGACAGGAATCCGCTGATATATTATCTAAAAGAGTTGATATGATGGTAATATTAGGTGGCAAAAATAGTTCCAATACCACCAAGCTTTATGAAATATCTAAAGTCAATTGCAATAATACAATTCATGTTGAAAATTCAGGACAAATACCTGATGATATAATTCATTCTAACAAAATAAAAACTATAGGTGTTACAGCAGGAGCTTCGACACCAGATTGGATAATAAGGGAGGCAATTTTAAAAATGAGTGAAGAAAAAAGTTTAGAATCAAACGAACAATTATCTTATATGAATGAAAATGATAAACAAATAATATTAGGTGAGAAGATTACGGGAAAGGTAATATCCGTAAATGAAAAAGAGGTATTTTTAAATATAGGATATAAGTCAGATGGAATACTTCCTAAATCAGAAATAACTAAAAATGAAAACGAAAATTTAGAAGAAATAATTCACGAAGGCGATGAATTAGAAGTAAAAGTTATAAGAAGACAAAATGAAGATGGTTACGTAGTATTATCAAAATTGGAGCTGGAAAGAGAAAATGCATATAATGAACTCAAGGCTTCAAATGAAAATGGAGATATATTAAAAGTAAAGGTAAAGGAAGCTGTAAAGGGAGGACTTGTTGCGAATTATAAAGGAGCACGAGTGTTTATTCCAGCATCCCATGTTGAACTTTTTCATGTAGATGATCTTTCAGTATATGAAAATGCAGATTTCGATGTAAAAATAATAGAATTTAAAGCAGAGAGAAAAGGTACCAGAGTAGTAGGTTCAAGAAGAGATTTATTGAGACAGGAAAAAGAAAAGAAGGAAGAAGAAACATGGAGTAAACTTGAAAAAGATACAATAGTTGATGGAGAGATCAGAAGATTGACTGACTTTGGTGCATTTGTTGATGTACAAGGAGTTGATGGATTACTTCATGTATCAGAACTTTCCTGGGGAAGAGTTGGAAAACCAAGTGATGTTTTGAAAGTAGGTCAAAAATTAAAAGTTTATATACTTGATGTTGATAAAGAGAAAAAGAAGTTATCTCTTTCAATAAAAAAACTTCAAGAAAATCCATGGATAAATGTAGATGTTAAATATCCTGTGGGTAGTGTAGTCTTAGGAAAAGTAGTTAGATTTGCAAACTTTGGTGCATTTGTAGAATTGGAACCGGGTGTTGATGCACTTGTTCATATATCTCAAATAGATCACAAGAGAATAGAGAAACCTGATGATGTTCTTAAAATTGGTCAGGAAGTAAAAGCAAAAATTCTAGAAGTAAATAAAGATGATGAAAAAATAGCCTTAAGTATTAAAGAAGTAGATGAAATTTAAAATTTAATTTAATTAAAATGCGTGTGAATATTATTATACTTAATGCACGCATTTTTTATATAAATTATTATGTCGGAGAATAAGCATATGTATAAGTGTGTAAGATTAACCAAAAAAAATCTAGCTTGTTTTAAAAAATTAAATGATAAAAGAATTTATTTTAACCCTTTAAATAAAGATTTTTTTAAAAAATATTATAATTACAATTTTGGAAAACAACTTCTAATGAGACGAAAAGTGAGACTTATAAAAGATAATTTTAGATACATAGGTTATATTTGGGCTGACAGTAATTATAAAAAGGATTGTCGTATAAATGCCATAAACATTGTAAATGAAAACATGACAGATTTCCTTCCTTTTAAATATTTAATAAATTCTATTAAAAAAAATTTTACTACAACTTATCTATGTCAAAAAAAAAATGATAATTTTTTTATATTAGAATCAATTGGATTTAAAAAAAAAGAAGGAACTTTAATTTTAAAAATGAAAATTGATAAAAATATACCATTAGAATTAAATACAAAATTGGATTTTCATATATTTCAGAAAGGAATAGATGAAGGCTTGCGCTGCGATATACAAAATAGAATTTTTTATGATGAACACAGAGTGCCTTTAACTTTAGAAGATATATATTATGATGAACTTCAAAATTATTATTTTGAAAAGGGTGCAATATTTCTAAAAAAAGATAATAAATTTATTGGTTATGGACAGATTATTTTAGAAAATAATTTTATGCCTGTAATTGTAAACTTTGGAATAATTAAAGAATATAGAGGATGCGGCTATAGCAAATATCTTCTAAAATATTTATTAAAAATAAGCTATTTAAATGGCTTTAATAAAATAAAAATAAAAGTAAAAAGTTCTAACTATATAGCAGTGAATTTATACAAGTCTATGGGTTTTAAAATTGAAAGTGAAATATACAAATTTATTTTATAAGATTTTCTGTAGGTATATGGATGGACTTTAATTCAAACATACTATAATATTGTATCTGCTTGAAATATGACCTATCGCAGATACAATCAGCTCTTAATGTATTTTTATTTTTCTGTAATTCTTCAACAATTTTTACATCATACATATAAAACAACTCCTTTTAAGAAAAGCTTTCCCTTAAAAATTTTTTTTATGCAAATAAAAAATATATTATTTATGAATAAAAATATGTTTTTTACAGATCATAAATACAAAATGGAGGTAGCAAAATGAATAAAAATACAAAGATATCTATAATAGGGGCTGGATTTGTAGGCTCATCTATCGCATTTGCCATAATGAACGGTGGACTTGCATCTGAAATAATTATAGTTGATGTAAATAGAGATAAAGCGGAAGGCGAAACAATGGATTTGGCGCACGGTGCAGCTTTTGTTAAACCTGTAGATATAAGATCAGGTGATTATAAAGATACAAAAAATTCAGATATAATCATTATAACTGCAGGTGCAGCACAGAAGCAAGGAGAAACGAGGCTTGATCTAATAACTAAAAATTATAATATATTCAAATCCATAACTCCAGAAGTTGTTAAGTATAATCCCAATGCAATATTACTTGTTGTTTCAAATCCTGTAGATGTGCTTACATATATAACATATAAATTTTCAGGATTTCCTAAAGAAAGGGTTATAGGCTCAGGCACTGTTCTTGATACTTCAAGATTCAGATATATGTTGAGTGAACATTTTGAAATTGATACAAGAAATATCCATACATATATTATGGGTGAACATGGAGATTCTGAAATAGCAACGTGGAGTCTTACAAACATAGCTGGTATGGATGTTAATGAATACTGCAAAGTTTCATGCAAAAAATGTGATGGCTCTCTCAAATATGAAATCTATAAGTATGTAAAAAATGCAGCTTATGAAATTATAAAGAAAAAAGGTGCAACATATTATGCTGTATCACTAGCTGTGAGAAGAATTGTAGAAGCAATTTTGAGAGATGAAAATTCTATATTGACAACATCATCATTCTTGGATGGACAATATAATGTAAGTGATATATACATAGGAGTACCTTCTATAATAGGGTCAACAGGTGTAAAGAGAATTTTGGAAGTACCGTTAAATACTGAGGAAAAATTACAATTTCAAAATTCGGCTAAAGAACTTAAAGGATCTTTAAATTCAATTAATATTTGTATATAAGAAATTTATTAAGAGTCCTTTATATGAGTTTATTATAAAGTGACTCTTTTTTATATAATTAAGATAACAATTTAATTAATCATTTCATAAATACCTAAAAGTATAATGATGAAACCCGAAATTACAGCTGCATATTTGCCAAGTTTATTAGATAAGTATTTACTTCCTACAGTATATCCGAAGGTTATTGCAGCAATGCTTATAAATAAATTTAAAACTGTAGTAAATAGTATATTTAGACCTGCTATACTGGCGCCTATTCCAAGTCCTACATTATTTAGTGTTAGTGCTATAGCAAGATATATAGACTCTTTGATATCTATGCTTCCTGAAGTATCTTTATCTGCATTTTCAGGATTAGATAAAATATTTTCTAATTTAGATAAACTATTTTTCTCTCTATTAATGGGTATATTTTTTTTCTTGTGGAACTCTTCTAAAATTGACCATATTCCTATTAAAATCAATATAGTACTACCTGACAAGTTAGTTAAATTTGCAGGAACAAACTGTGTAATAATTTTGCCAATCTTCATGGATAATATTGTACCGATTGAGGATATCAAACCTATTAACAAATTACTTAATATTTTTATTTTGATTTTTTTAATCCCATAGGATAACCCAACAACAAAGTTATCTGTATTTACTGATAAAACAAATATTATGGTGGAAAATATCTGCATAATTATTCTCTCTCTAAAGTGATACACAATATAATATTCATTAATTATTGCTTAAGTTACATTATATAAATATTTTTAAAAAATAACTTGCTTTATATAATAAAATATGATATTGTAATAAGTGCTTAAATGAATCGTAATTAATTAACACACAGATATATTTCAATTAATACTTATAAATATATTAATATCGAAATTTTATTGGTGGATTATTACAAAGAGTTTAAGAAAATAAAATTTCGGAGGTATGCAGTATATGACTGGTACAGTTAAATGGTTTAATTCAGACAAAGGATTTGGATTTATTACAGGAGAAGATGGAAAAGATGTTTTCGCACATTTTTCCCAAATAAATAAAGACGGTTATAAGACACTTGAAGAAGGTCAGAAAGTTACTTATGATGTAGCTGAAGGACAAAAAGGACCTCAAGCAGAAAATATTACTATTCTTTAATTAGCAAATATTTTATCCCTTAGATATTATAGTCTAAGGGATTTTTATATAATAAATTTTCTTATGAAGATCTTTCATACCTTATTACTCCAAACTTAATTCACAATTAAAGTTTATTCTTTCACAATAATTTTTTTAAATATTAATAACTGTTTTTAAATAAAGTATATTTAATTTAGTAATTTAAGTTCATCTTCTTTCATTCCTTATAAAATCCTTATAATTATGAATTATCATGTAATTAAATGAGGAGGACGATTACAATGAATGATTTAATTTTAGAGACTAGAGATCTTTGTAAAAATTTCAAAGGACAAATGGCAGTGAATAACATATCACTTAAAGTCAAGAAAAATTCTATTTATGGATTGCTTGGACCAAATGGAGCAGGAAAGTCTACAACATTGAAGATGATAACCGGAATGCTGCGTTCAAGTAGTGGAGAAATTTTGTTTGATGGCCATAAGTGGAGTAGAAATGATTTAAGAAATGTTGGAGCTTTAATTGAAGGTGCACCTCTTTATGGAAATCTTACTGCAAAGGAAAATTTAAAAGTGCGTACAACAGTTTTAGGGCTGTCTGATAAGAGAATTGATGAAGTCCTTGATATAGTCGACTTGAAGAATACAGGTAAAAAAAGAGCATATCAATTTTCTATGGGAATGAAGCAGAGACTTGGAATTGCAATTGCTATTTTAAACAATCCAAAGCTTTTAATTCTAGATGAACCCACTAATGGACTAGATCCTTTTGGTATACAAGAACTTCGTGAATTGATTCGATCTTTTCCAAATCAAGGGATTACGGTAATACTGTCAAGTCACATATTAAGTGAAGTTGAGCAGGTAGCTCACGAAATTGGAATTATTTCAGGTGGAATTTTAGGATATGAGGGAGATATGAAAAAGGGAGAAGACCTTGAAAAACTATTTATAGAAGTTGCGGGAAAATATAGGAAGGAAGGTGAATAATATGGGGGCTTATTTTAAATCAGAATATTTGAAAACAAAGCATACATTTATAGGAAAGCTTATTTTTCTGGCACCAATTTTTGCAATACTTTTTCCACTGGGATTAACACCTGCGTATTTTGAAATAGATTCTTATAACTGGTGGTATTCGATGCTGCTTCCTGGAATGGTATCTTTGTTATGCACTTTAGCTGCTGTCAAAGATAAAAAAATGAAAAACATGGCAGTGCTTTCACTTCCAATAGATCTTAAAAAAGTGTGGATATCTAAAGTACTTGTATGCATGCTTATGATTGCTTTTGCTTCTATAATTCATTTAATTGGAAGTGTAATCATTGGTGATGTTTTACATTTTGGAAAACTAGGAATAATTCCAATTACAAACGCAGTATTAGGAAGCCTGGTTTTGATTGTAACTTTTTTATGGCAGATACCACTTTGCCTATTTTTAGGAAGTAAAATTGGAATGTTTCCAACAATATTAATTAATATTATTACTTACCTTATATTAGGAATAATACTTGCTGTTAAAGATGTGATGTGGATAATACCATATGCAGTTCCATCAAGGTTAATGTGTCCGATTATAAAGGTTCTCCCAAATGGGCTTCCAGCTGTTCAAGGAAGTACTACGTTCAGATCAGAGCTATTATCAAGTAGTGTTATTTTGCCTGGAATTATAATTACATTAGTTTTATTTGCCATACTTACGATTTTAACTGCAAAATGGTATGAGGGACAGGAGGCAAAGTAATATGGGAATGCTTTTTAAATTTATAAAATCAGATTTTCAAAAGATACGACGTACTTCAATAATGTGGATACATGTTGTAGTTCCTATATTAATTTCAGTGATGTTTGTAGCATACTACACAGCTTCTCCTTTAATTTCAGATAAAATAGGATTGTATATACAAGTTTTATCAATGGGATTTCCACTAATAATTGGCGTTGTATGTGCCATGACTGTAGAGCAAGAAGCTGATGCAGGAAATTTTCAGGAACTTTTGATGGCAAGACATAAAATGCTCAAGTTTTTCAGCAAATTGTGTATGTTACTAATTATGGGATTAGGTTCTCTAATTACTGCTATTGGTATTTTAGGTTTGGGATTAGAATTTTTGGCTCATGAAAATGTATTTAGTGCTGTTTTTTATGAAAAGATAATTTTAATTTTGTTGTTTTGTGAAATTTTTTCATATTTATTACATTTATTGTGCAGTTTTAGATTTGGAAGTGGAGCTTCTATAGGACTTGGAATAGTAGAAAGCTTGATTACAGCACTTATGATTACAGGACTTGGAGATATATTTTGGAAATGGTTTCCATGCAGCTGGGGCTGTAGAATACCTGGTTATTATATTACTTTAAAAATTGATAACGGTAAGAATTTATTTTTAATGAATGAATTTAAAAGTGGAATATATATTTGTCTGGCTGCAACTATTTTACTACTTTTAGTAAGTTTTTTATGGTATAACTATTTTGAGGGAAGAAGTGAAAATTAAAAGGAAGCGATATTATGGCAAATGTACTTGCAGTTGATGATGAAGAAGGTATTCTTGAAATTATAAAAGCAGCACTTTCAAGAGAAGGTCATAGTGTTACTACTGTTAGTGATTTTTCAACATTTCCTGTTGAGAAATGCATGGATTATGACTTGATTTTACTTGATGTTATGATGCCAAATATAGATGGCTTTACCCTTTGCAAGAGTATTCGTGATTTAGTAGATTGTCCTATCTTATTCTTAACTGCAAAGACTATGGAAGAAGACATTGTAAAGGGGCTTGGTATGGGCGGCGATGATTACATTACGAAGCCATTTGGAATTAATGAGCTTCGCTCAAGAGTAGCAGCACACCTTAGAAGGGAACACAGGGAAAAACACAATAGTTTTGTTGTATCTGGAGTAAAGTTCAAGCTTTCAGCAAAAGAAGCATTTGTAGAAGACAAGCTTATTCATCTGACAAAGAGCGAATATGAAATCAGTGAATTCCTTGCCATAAATCATGGACAAGTATTTTCAAAAGAAAAGATATATGAAGCCATATTTGGATTTGATGGTGAAAGTGATAGTTCAGCCATTGTCGAACATATAAAGAATATAAGGGCAAAGTTTGGTAAGGTAGGCTGTTCTCCAATTGAAACAGTTTGGGGGATTGGATACAAATGGGTTTAATAAGAGGTAAAAAAAGTTTAAAATGTATATTTATCAGGTATATTTTATACTTCGGTCTTGCAACAATTTTACTTATAACAGTATATTTATTTTTATTTACTATAATGATTGAAAACCATATTATATTACCTGCTAATTACTCTGAGCAAAAACTTGAGGAAAACAATAGCGCAATTTTGAAAGTAGATAAGGTGAATAAAAATTTAATACCTGAAGGCTGTAATTATGGTGTATATAATAAAGGAGGAAATATGCTCTATGGAAATTTTACAGTTAAACAATCTGAAGAAGCATGGACTGCTATAAAAAATAATCAAAATAATATATTTGGAGATCGTTTTTATAAGGCGTTTTATAGGAAAAAAGATATTTGTATTGTACAATATTCTATTAAGACACAATTTAATAGTCCATTGCTTAGAAAATATTTACTAAATGCAGGATCATTTGGAGTTGTTCTATTTGTGTTGCTCTTTGTAGGAGAAGTAGTTCTACTATCTGTAGTATTTGCCAGATATATTTCTAAAGAGATGAAAATCTTAATTGAAGTGTCAGATAACATAAAAAGAAAAGATCTTAACTTTGAACCAAAACATTCAAGCATTCGTGAAATTGAAGAAGTCATTGATTCTTTAAATGATATGAAAAATGCCTTAAAAGAGTCTTTAGAAAATCAGTGGGATATAGAAAAATCAAGAAAAAATCAGATTTCTGCACTGGCACATGATATAAAAACACCACTTACTATAATAAAGGGAAATGCAGAATTAATTAAAGAAAGCAGCACTGAAGCTTACAATATAAAATGCAATGATTATATTTTAAAAAGTGCAGATGAAATTCAGAAATATTTAAGATTGCTTATAGATATGACAAAGTCAGAGGATATGCTCATTTTAAAACCAGCTGAAATAGAGACTAAAGTATTTTTTAAAAAAATTGTAGATAAGGAAAAGGCCCTGACTACTGAAAAAAACCTTGAACTCATAAATAATGTGGAAAATATACCTGACTTTTTCTATGCAGACGAGGAACTTTTATACAGAGCTATTATGAATGTTATTTCAAATGCAATTGAGTATTCTCCTAAATATGGTAAACTCATCTTTAAGATTTGTGGATGTGAAAAAGTACTTGAATTTGTAATTGAAGACAGCGGAAATGGATTTTCAAAGGAAGATTTAAAATCTGCAGCAGAACAGTTTTATAGAGGAGATAAGAGTAGAAATTCAAAGAATCATTATGGCATGGGATTATTTATTACAAATTCATTTATAAAGCTGCACGGAGGCTTTATGGAACTATCTAATTCTGAAGAAATTGGCGGCGCAAGGGTAGTATTAAAAATACCGTTGGATATATCGAATAAATAATATTTATTGAGTGCATTTTAACAAAGAGTCTATGTCTCACAAAATGGCTAAAAATCATCGGAGACATAGCCCTATTTTAATTTGTTTTAGAAAAAAGTGAAATTTTGTTAAATGCTTTAACCTTTTAACATCTGGAATAGCTACTAATTGAATTTGAAGAAGAAAAGCTAAATTATCATAATAATGAATATAATTCTTTTTCCTCTTTATCCACTCTATTTGATAATAATTTAAACACTTGTTTTGTATCTTTATTAAAATTACTTACATTTTGTTCAATCTTGCTAACAGTATTATATTTTAATTTATAATTTTCATACACTTCAGTAACTTTTTTCATTTCTTCATAATATTTTTTACCAAATGTATTTAATTCTATGTTTGAACTTTTTAAAAGTTGTGGATACAAATATTTATCCTCATTTAATAAATGTATTTTAAGTTTACCGGTGATAGTATTTATACTTTTAACAATTTCATGAACATTTTGTTCTACAGTAGATTTTTCAATATTATTTAATATATAAGTAGCTAAATGCATGATTTCACTATGTTGTCTTTTAAGATTTTTAACATCCACGATAATCACCTCATCAAAAAGTATTATTTAGCGTTTTATGACAGTTAGAAGCATTTTAAACCTTTCAGGAGCTTCAAGTCCATGAGGAATATCAGAAGGCATTATTATTGTTTCACCTGCCTTAACAGTAAAAATATCATTGCCTATTGTAATTTCAGCTGTACCATCCAATATTTGAACCATAGCGTCTCCAGAAGTTACATGTGTGCTTATACCTTCTCCTTTATCCAGTGAGAATAGAGTAATATTTGCAGAAGGTATCTGGGCAATAGTTCTACTTATAACCTGGCTTTCCTGATATGATATTAAGTTTTGTAGATTAATTACCTTTGAAAATTCTATATTTTTAATTAAGCTATTCATATTTTTACCTCCTTAAATTTCTTAATCATAGTATACGTCTATTAGTGGTAAAAGTATGTAACTTATGTTACCATTTAGTAAAGCTTATGACTAAATGATTAATTAAATCCTATTTTTAGTTGTTTTATTCATCAAAAATTTATTTGTGAAAGTAATTCTAAATTTATAATATATACTTGCATTTATCGAATATATTTGATAAAATTTATTTAATAATAACAGTTATTATTAAATGAGAGAGGCGAATAAAATGGCATTTGAATGGAATGAAAAGTATAGCTTAAATATTGAGGAAATTGATAATCAGCATAAACAACTTATGGCAATAGGAAAGAAAGCATATGATATTGCAATATTAGATGATGGATATGATAGATATGATGAAATAATGACAATAATCGATGAACTTTTAGATTATACAAAATATCATTTTGAATATGAAGAAAATATGCTAAAAAAATATAACTATGGTCATATCCATGAGCAAGAAGAAGAACATGGATTTTATATATATAAAATAAATGAAGTAGCTTCTAGAGAAGACTTAGATGACAATCAAAGAAAAGTAATATTAGAGATTATAGAGTTTTTATCACAGTGGATTACTCAGCATATCATGGTAGCGGATAGACAATATGCAGTATTTTTAAAAACTGTTGATTAATTATTTGAAATCACAATTGAATAATTAGATAAAAAGTAGTAGCAACCATTTGTGTACGGGGCTACTACTTTTTTGAGATTTTTTCTATAAGAATTGTCTTTTTACCTTAACAATTTTTGAATTTAATATTATATCCCATAATATTACCACCTTAAATTATATTTTACTAAATGTGCTTATTTCCTCCATAAAGGAATTTTTTAACCTTAGTGTATACATCCTCTTCACCTATTACTAAAAAAATATCATTTTCTTTAAATATACTATTAGGTCCTGGAGAAAGTATTAAATTACCGTTTCTTCTTATTCCTACTACAGTAGCATTTGTATTTTGCCAGAATTTACTTTCGGATACAGTCTTACCTATAATACTAAGCCCCGTATATATTTTAAATTCAAATGGTATAAAAGGATTGATATTGACAAATCTATTTGAGTAATCTATAAGGTCATTGATTTTCATATCAATTTCTTTTTCTAATTTCTTTTTTTTATCTAGTAAATCTAAGATTTTATTTTTAGATGAGTTTATAGAATCCATACTCTTAAATTTATCTATAAATTGTACACATTTATCAACTGATCTAATAATAATCCCGCTGCCTCTTTTTACTTCTACTATATCCATTTCATTTAAAAGAATAATAGCTCTTCTTATAGTTTCAGGAGAAACATTATAAAGACTTGATAATGATGACCTTCCGTGAAGTTTATCACCAATAGAAAAATCACCATTTAATATTCTATTAGCTATATCAATTGCTATTTTTTGATAAACAGATTTTGCCACATATTCTGATGACATCTTAAATTTTACTTCAGGGCATATATGCCTTGAAGTAAAGCCTCCCTTCAATATATTGTCTAAAGTAGTACCTAAAAATTTTAATATTATCACTTAAGTCAACAATTAGTATAAGTTATTATTAAGACTATGTAAATAATAATTTCAAAATTTATGGTAAAGAAAAAGGCATAACAAATATAATGACAAGTAGCAACTTAAATGATATAATAAAGTTGTTACTTATTTTGAAGAGGAGGTAGTAATTTGATTAAAGTAGGATTAATAGGATTAGGGAGAACCGGGAAATGTATTGCAAACAGTATTTTAGAGCAGAATAACATGGAAATTGTGGCAGCAATATGTAGTCCTCAAAGCATAAAAAAAGGAATGAGCTTAGGTGCATTACTAGGAAATAAAGAAACTAACGTAAAAATAAGTAGTTCTGATGAATTAGAAACTACTATTTTTAAAACTAAACCCGATGTTGTAGTTGATTTTTCAAAACCATCAGCAACTATGAAAAATTCACTTATACTATCAAAGATGAAAATTAATATGATTATAGGCACTACAGGCTTTGTCAATGAGGACATAAATAAGTTACAAGATATTTGTTATAAATTTAAAAATGGTATGGTTTATGCACCAAATATAACCTTAGGTGTAAATGTAATAATGTTATTAAGTAATATTGCGGCTACTATATTAAATAATTATGATTTTCAAATTTTGGAAATTCACCATAAAGATAAAAAAGATGCACCTTCGGGTACCGCATTAAAGTTGTCACATGAAATAAAACAAGGTCTTGAGGCTTCAGGAATATATAATAAATCTGTTCCTATAAATGCAATACGTGCTGGAAGTGTGGTAGGTAAACACGAGGTTTTCATAATTGGTGATGAAGACCAAATAAAAATAAGCCACGAATCTTTTTCAAGAAAAGCTTTTTCGGCGGGAGCTATTAATGCAATAAATTATATTTATAGAAAATCAGGATATTATGAAATGAAAGATGTACTTAATTTGAAAAATATATTATCTGAATATATTAATGGCATAGGTAGTCAAGAAGTAACTAATAGATAATAATTATGAATAACTTCAGTCACTTTTTTCTTGACATTTTCAAAAGATTTATTCATACTGTATATAGACCAGTCATTATAATTTATTGTGAAAGGACTTATATTTTATGAATAGCAAAACTAATTCAAAAGAAAAGATACTTAGGGCAGCATCAAAACTTTTTCAGGTCAAAGGTTACAATGCTACGGGATTAAATGAAATTTTGAAAGAAAGCGGTGCGCCTAAAGGTTCTCTATACTACTACTTTCCAAATGGAAAAGAAGAATTAGCCTTAGCAGCTATTAAACTTTCAAGTGAATCTATCAATAATAGATTAAAAATCACATTAGATGAACATAAAGATCCTATAGAAGCTATTCAATGCCTTATCAAAAATATAATACAAGATTTAGAAAAAGGTAATAAACTTCTAGATATGTCCATAAGCCTAATTGCTTTAGAAACCTATTTATCAAGTGAGCAACTTAGAAAAACGTGCTGCGAGGCATTTGCTTGTTTACAAAAAATATATACGGAAAAATTAATTAAAAGCGGAATTTCTAGAAATACCGCAAAAGAATTAGGAAAATTTATTCAAATTTCAGTTGAAGGAGCTATTACAGTATCAGTTACTGAAAATGACTCTTCAGCCCTTTTAACAATCAGCAAGCAAATAGGAATTTTATTAAATAGTTATTTACACAAAAAATAGCTTATTTATGTAGGCTATTTCGCAGTTTATTATAGCAACCGGTCTATATAGTATTTCTAAAGGAGATTACATTTTATGAGTGAAGAAAGAATTGAAATTGAAAAAGAAGAAATTGTACATTACAATACAAAAGCTATTATGTTTGTACTACTTTTTGGGTGTTTCATAGGAATGTTTAATGAAACCATATTAAATGTAGCACTTTCAAAGCTTATGTTAGAAATGCACATTTCTGCTATAACAGCGCAGTGGCTTGCAACTGGATATGTATTAGTAGTTGGAGCTCTTGTACCAATTACGGCTTTTCTTATGCATACATTTACGACAAAGGAGCTGTATGTAAGTGCAATGACATTATTTTTACTTGGAACAGTATGTGCTGTATTATCTAATTCATTTATACTGCTCTTAATTTCAAGATTGATTCAAGCGTTAGGTGCTGGTATGCTCGTGCCTATAATGATGAGTTCAGCTCTGGTTGTAACTCCATCAGAGAAGCATGGTTCAATAATGGGTTTATGTATTTCTGTAATTACTCTTGGCCCTGCACTTGGTCCAACTGTTTCTGGATTTTTACTTCAATATTTTTCATGGCATGTGTTATTCATGTTATTGATTCCATCTATAGTTATTTGCATAATTGGTGGTCTTATGTTTCTGCAGAATACTTCTAAAATAACAAAACCTAAAATTGATTTTTTATCTATAGTATTATCATCTATAGGTTTTGCAGGAATTATATATGCAGTAAGCTCAGCAAGTACATCAAGTTTAACTTCTACTGTTGTTATTTTTGTAATTGGATTAATATCACTAATTATTTATGGAAAACGTCAATTATCCTTAAAACAGCCAATACTAGAAATAAGAGCCTTTAAGTATCCTGTATTTACAATAGGTGTATTTTTGATTATGATAATACAAATGTTTCAATTTTCAATGAACATGATAATACCACTGCTTATGCAAAATGGCCTGAAAACATCATCATTTACATCAGCGCTTGTGTTACTACCTGGAATCCTTGTCGGTGTTATATTAACTCCATTTAATGGCGCAATTTTTGATAAAAAGGGCGGCAAAATATTAATTCCAGTTGGCTTTGCAGTAATATTCGCTTTTACTTTCTTATTATCTAGATCTAAATCATCAACTTCTATATTGCAGATTACTATTATATACTGCTTAATAATGATAGGTCAGTCCATGATTATGTCACCCAGCCAAACAACTGCACTTAATCAGCTGCCACCCCAAAATACCCCGGATGGTGTTGCAATAGTAAATACTGCAATGCAGGTTGCCGGTGCATTGGGTTCAGCTTTATTTGTTGGCATTATGACAGCATTCCAAACTAGTTATCTAAAGAATTCACGTGATGCAACAAAGGCTATATTTAACGGTTTTAGTCATTCCGTTACAGTTGCAGCTGTACTTATGGCAGTTGGCTTTGTATTGTCTTTAAAGCTTGCTTCAAATAGCAAAATTCGAAAATGAAAAAAATAAAAGCTATCGTATAATATCTGATAGCTTTTTGGGGCATATTAATAAAGATAAAAATATGAAGGGAGCGTGATAATATGCCAAAAGAAAATGTGCATCAAAATGCAAATAGATTGGTAAATGAAAAATCACCATACCTGTTACAGCATGCATATAACCCGGTAGATTGGTATCCATGGTCTAAAGAAGCTTTTGATAAAGCAAAATCAGAAGATAAGCCCATATTACTTTCTATTGGGTATTCTTAGTTGGATATAAAAATCAACATGTCACTGGTGTCATGTAATGGAAAAAGAGAGTTTTGAAGACAATGAGGTCGCTGAAATTTTAAATAAGTATTTTATTTCAATTAAGGTTGACCGGGAAGAGAGGACTGACATTGACCATATTTACATGACAGTTTGTCAAGCGTTTACAGGAAGTGGAGGTTGGCCGCTTACTATTTTTATGACACCAGATAAAGAACCATTTTTTGCAGGCACTTATTTTCCTAAACATGATAAAATAGGTATGTATGGCTTTCTATCCATATTGCAAAGAGTGAGAAAAGAATGGGATGGTAATCGAGAATATCTAATAAACTCAAGTAATAAAATTTTAAATGCAATTAATGAGCCAGAAAATGTACAAAATGAAGAATTAAAATCAGATTTAATAGACAGTGCATTTTCTCAGTTTAAATCCAATTTTGATAATGATTATGGCGGTTTTGGTAATGCACCTAAATTTCCTACTCCACATAATTTATATTTTTTATTGAGATATTGGTATAAAACGAAAGAAAAATCTGCTCTTGATATAGTTGAAAAAACATTAGATTCTATGTATCGTGGAGGAATATATGATCATATTGGATATGGCTTTAGTAGGTATTCAACAGACAGAAAATGGCTTGTCCCACATTTTGAGAAGATGTTGTATGATAATGCACTTTTGGCTATAGCATACTTAGAAACTTACCAGGTTACAAAAAACTCAAGATATGCAGAAGTAGCTGAACAAATATTTACATATGTATTAAGAGATATGACTTCCAAAGAAGGTGGATTCTATTCTGCTGAAGATGCTGACTCTGAAGGTGAAGAAGGCAAATTCTATTTATGGACAGTTGACGAAGTAAAGAATATTCTTGGTGAAAAAGCTGGAGATAAATTTTGTGCATATTTTAATATAACACCTAAAGGAAATTTTGAGGGAAAAAACATTCCAAATTTAATAAAATCAAGTTTCACAGTAATAGATACAGAATTTATAAATAGAAGTAGAGAAAAGCTATTTGATATTAGAAATAAAAGAGTTCATCCATATAAGGATGATAAAATCTTAACCTCGTGGAATGGATTAATGATTGCGTCCATGGCTATTGGTGGAAGAGTTCTTTGTAATAATAACTATATTTCTGCAGCTGAAAATGCTTCAGCATTTATATATAAAAAACTTATTCGTAAAGATGGTAGACTGCTTGCAAGATATCGTGATGGAGAGGCTGCATTCCCAGCTTATATAGACGACTATGCTTTTTTAATTTGGGGATTAATTGAGCTATATGAGACTACCTTTAAGCCAGAATATCTCGAAAAAGCCATAAATTTAAACAAAGATCTTATAAAATATTTTTGGGATGATAAAAATGGAGGCTTGTTTGTTTATGGCAGTGATAGTGAACAGTTAATAACAAGACCAAAAGAAATCTATGATGGCGCAACTCCATCAGGCAATTCTGTATCAGCATTAAACTTTTTAAGATTAGCGCACTTAACTGGTATGTATGAGTTTGAGGATAAAGCTCATCAATTACTTAAAACATTTGCCAATAGTATTACTGACTATCCAAAAGGCTATTCTTTTTCTTTAATAGTACTTTTGTTTATACAATCGAAGAGTAAAGAAATTGTTATAGCTGCAGACAGAAATAATAATGAAACTAAAAAGATGATTGATATAATTAATGAGAAATTTAGGCCATTTACTATTTCTATGTTATATTCTAATGAAAATAAGAATGTAGAAAAATTAGCAGAATTTATTTCAGAATATAATTCTGTGAATGGCAGACCTACTGCATATATATGTGAAAATTATTCATGTAAGGCCCCTATAACAGATACAAAATTATTTAAACAAATATTGAAAGATGATGACTAATATATAAGATGGAGCATAAAAGCTTCATCTTTTTTTTAAGACAAGTGCCATAATAAATAAAAATATTTCTAAACCACTTTCAACAAATATGCCAATGAAAGGATATACATAAAAAGCAAAATTAATAAGTTCAATATTACTATCAAATGAAATTATACTAAGTATAAATGAAATCAAAGTTATTGGATACACAGTAGATCGATATGTAGGTAATCCTATAATTTGAGATATTCCAACACAGGAGGCCCAAATTAGATTAACTGATGTCATAAGACCGGCTTCTAGAGCAATTATAAACCAAATGATTTCTACACGATCAATTAGGTTTCCTATTTTAACCATTCGAGCAAGCATTAATCCTGGATTAAGCATATTTCCAGCCTGTTCTGCACCAAAAATGCATATAGAAAAAGTAACAAGAAGGCAAATGATAGTTGCACCTATAGATACAGAAATAAATTTAGCGATAAATCCATTTTCTATGCGATTACAAATAGGAATATACATACTCATAATGATGCAAATACCTATAAAAGCTAATATAAATATGGAACCTGAAAAAGGAGGGTAGAATCCCTGCATAAATATAGGCCTTAATCTATTTAATTTTATTTGAGGAGTGATAAGTATAAATAAAATAATAAAACTTATAAGATATATAGGACCTAGAATTTCGGACGCCCGTGCAATAACTTCTATTCCTTTTTTTACAGCATAAGCAATAAAAATATATGAGATTAAGAGCATTACTTCTGTAGGGGTATTAGGTAAAAGAGTATTATTAATTAGCATAGTTATAGATCTCATTAAAATAGAGGCTACCATTAAAAAGAAAAGTGGAAATATAATTCCAATAATTCTGCCAAAAAATTTTCCAAGTATAGTTATACTATATTGTACGAAATTTTGACCTGGAAAACGAATTCCCATGTAAGCATAAACCATAGCTAATAAAACATCAAGAAACCAAGCTAAAATTATAGACATCCAAGCATCTCTTCCTGCATGAAAGATAAGAAGTCCTGGTATCTGCAGGACTGTAAAAGAGGTAATTATACTAAAAAGCATCCAAACAAATTGGTTTGTACTTATAATCTCTTTTCTAAACAAAGCTTTTACCACCTTTTTATATAATAATTATTATCTGGATCTAAAAATTGCTTTACCAAAAGGATACAATAAGTTATTGATAATATTAATTGGAGTTGGAATTTCCAGCAATTTTTCAATTACAAGTATTATAGCAATTAATAATAAAATTACTAGTGTAGTTAATTCTTTCCATGATTTCTTTTTAATTAAAGGTATACCTTCTAAAAGAGCAATAGTTACAGCAAATATTATGGTTGACGACAGTAACATAATATAAAGCCTTCCTTTCACTTATTATCTTTCTATGAGTTTGTAGACGCCTCCTATATTTTTAATAGTTGAATTTACATTGATATTTACTTGTATATTAGGATAATATAAGTCCCAATTATTCTTAATATTTTTCCACGATTTAGGATAGTACATATTAAAATAACTTCCAAATCCAAAAATATCAGAGTTTAAATTCTTTGATTTATTAATGGCTAAAGTTATTTCATATTTGATTTTATCATTTTCAAGTTGCTCAATTTTTTTAATTATATCTTTATTCATAAAATCCGAGTTACTGTGATCTTCTGCAATGTTTGATAAAACATTTAAATTTAAGTTTATTTGCATATTTCCATTATTTATTACAGGATGTATTTTTGATGTAGCCTTAATTATTTTCAGCGAGACTATATTGTGTTCAAAAGGAACTAAAATATACCCCCCTTTTAAATTTTCATTGACAAATGCAAGACCTCTACTTTCTTGCTTCTTAAGCCAGCCAATCATTTTATATTTTTTAAATACAGCAGTATCTTTAATAGTAATTTTATTATTGGATTTTATATTTAATAGACTTATACCTGATGAATAAGCTTCGCTGCCTGGTTTGGAAAGTATCTCTATAAAATCCTTTAAATAATTGACAGTAAGATATGAATTATATTTTTCATTACTAATAGTTTCTTCTAACATTGAACCTGTATCTACATTAAGTCCTGTATTAATATTCATTATTTTATCAAGCTGGCCGCTTTTAGATATTAGAATCCTAGTTTTAAGCCTCATTTCAGGTGTTCTTTCATAAAAATCTATTACTGGTTCAATTCCTATAGATTCTACTAAATTTTCATCTAATATTATTATCTTAGTATGAGCAAAGTATATTTTTTGATGCTCACTTGAAGATATTTTCTGTATTGCTCCAGATATTGAGGAACCTTCTTCGGAGTATACATAAAAAGGGCGGTTTGAAGCATTACTAGGAGGTTGATTCCCAGATGATTGACTTTTGGGTGATAATTCCTGAATAGTTACTTTAATATTATTATTTTTAGATAATTGAACTCCAAGTAAAGTTACTACCCCTAATTTTTCAGTTTCTACTGAATCCCAGCAGCCTGTTAACGGAAGGCATATAATAATTGTTATTAAAATAGATGCTATTTTCTTCAAAAGATATCACCCTTTGTTTGTATTTGTTTAGTGAAAATTTAGTTTTGCTTTAGCTTACATAGTTTTTTTATTATGAATGATTTTAGAATTATTCTTTTTAAATACGTTAAGAGGACTACGTACAATAGTATCTTTTAAATCATTATATTTAAAGGGAGCTAATGGAGTAAGATATGGGGTACCAAAGCTTCGTATAGAACACATATGAATTAATATAAATGACAATCCAATAGCTAAACCGCAAATACCAATAATAGAAGATAAAATCATTAAAAAAAATCTAAGTACTCTTATTGGAAGAGATATATTATATTGTGGTATGCTAAATGTGGCAATACCAGTTAAAGCTACTATTATAACCATAAGAGGAGAAACTATTGAAGCTTGCACTGCTGCTTGACCTATAACAAGAGCGCCGACAATACTAACAGCCGGACCTACAGGTCTTGGAAGACGAACTCCAGCTTCACGCAAAATTTCAAATGTAATTTCCATGAGAAAAGCTTCTGCAAAGTTTGGAAGAGGCACTCCAGAACGGGCTGCTATAATACCTTCCAAGAGTTTAGTTGGTATCAGTTCTTGATGAAAATTTACGATAGCTATATAAAGTGAAGGAAGAATAAGAGCTATAATAAGTGCAAAATATCTTAATATTCTTACTAAGGTTGAAAAAACATACCTATTATAGTAATCTTCAGCAGATTGCATAAGTGAGCAAAATTCACCGGGAGCAATTAAAACTACAGGTGTATTATCAACAATTATAACTACTCTTCCTTCAAGTAAGGCAGCAGCTGCAACATCAGGTCTTTCGGTATTACGCATTTGGGGAAATATAGAGAAAGGTTTATCATTGATAAATTCCTCTATATAACTATCTGAAAGAACGACATCCGTATCTATTTTACTAATTCTTGAACGCACTTTATCTATGAGCTTAGGTGAACAAATACCTTTTATGTATCCTATACATACAGCGGTTTTAGTTATTTTTCCAACTTTTGTAGATTGAAAGATTAAATTTGGATTGTGAATTCTTTTTCTTATAAGTCCTATGTTTATACTTAACACCTCATTAAAAGAATCTCTAGGGCCTCTTACCACATTTTCAACTTCAGCCTCTGATAAAGGTCTATAATTAGAAACCTTTGTAGTTATTATATAAATCTCATTTAATCCATCTATAAAAAGAAGTACGCCTCCGGAGACAAGTCCATCAATCAATTCTTTTACGTTTTGACTTAATTTAATTTGTGCACGAGTAATAATATTTCCTAGCCGAATAGCTTTTACTACTTCATATCCGGTATGTAGTCCAGCAGCATATGAATCATTTAATAAAGGCTGTAGAATATTTGAATCTATATGATCAGCACTTGTAAGGTTATCAAAATAAAAAATTGCAGCAGAAATTATATCAGATCTTCCTAATGAAAAATTTCTAATTACTAAATCAGAGTTATCACCAAAAATTTTTTTGAATAAAGTTATATTTTTATCTAAAGAATTATATAATTTCATTTTTTTTAATTTTGATTCTGAATAATATTCTTTAAAATTACTGTCATTGAAAAAAGTCATAAATTCCTCCATACATATAATTATTAAAAATATTTTTCCCGATAAACTTGTTTATATACATGTAAACTAAAGCGGAATATTTGTTTAATTTTAAATGTAATATTTTTATTATGAGAACATAAAATATATTGTATTTAATTATTAGGAGGAAAGTATGCCAGGTGATGTATCAAAGCATACAAAATATATTGTAAATTTACCTTATCCAGAACCAATAGTAGAAAAACCAAATATACAGTATGCTAATATTCTTCTTAAAGATTATGCTGGAAGCGTTAGTGAATTTACAGCAGTTAGTTTATATGTATATCAGCATTTTGTTAGTGATGGTCAATATGATGATTATGCAAAACTTATAGGTGGAGTATCAATTGCAGAGATGAGACATCTAGAGCTATTAGGAAAAACTATCAAATTGCTTGGAATTAAACCTATTTATATTGATAATGCATGCCCACCAGGAAGATTTTGGACTCCTCGATATATAAATTTTACTGTATTTATAAGAGAAATGCTTATGGAAGATATTCAATCAGAAAAAAAAGCAATAGAAAACTATAGGTATCATATAACATTAATACAAGATAAATATATAAAACGACTTCTCGAAAGAATAATTCTTGATGAAGAACTTCATATTAAATTATTTAAAAAATTATATGAAAAGTATGCTAGTTCATAATCAAGAAAAATACAATTAGCCTATGTCCCAGAATGGCTGAAAAATCATATTGAGACATAGACTTTTTTTATTTACTTTAAAAATTAAAATTTTGGCAAATCATTTAAGTTCTTAACATTCATAACATTAGGATCAGTTAGTAAATATTCGCTTCCATCTTTACCTTTAACAACACCAACTCCATCGATTATATGTTCCTTTGCCATCATTATAGCGTGATTTAATGGAAGAGTTTCTCCATTTTCAAGTAATACATCTTTAATTTTACCATCTTTGTCTTTTTTTATCTTAACAATTTTTGAATTTTTCATCATACAATCCTCCTAAGTGCGTATATCATTTAGATATACTTTGGCAAAAAACTCAAATATTTATGCAGAATTCTTTATTTTTATTTTATGATTTTTTTAAAAATATTATATACATATCAAATATTATGTTAATTAAAAAACAAAGTAAACAAAAATAAAAATAAAAATTATAAAAGCACAATATATTTACACAAATAGTTATTAAGGATATAATAATATAGGAAAAAGAACAGGAATTGGAGAATAAACATGAATAAACAAGATAATATAAAAACGAAAAAATTTTTTATTGAAACTTGGGGATGCCAGATGAATGAAGAAGATTCAGAAAAATTATCCGGTATGCTAAAAAATATTGGATACCAGAAAACTTCTGAAAAAACTTCTGCAGATATAATAATCTTCAACACATGCTGTGTTCGAGAGAATGCAGAATTAAAAGTATATGGCAACCTTGGTATGCTTAGAAAATTAAAAGAGAAAAAGCCTGAACTTATAATAGCCATATGCGGCTGTATGATGCAGCAGGATAATATGGCACAGGATATAATAAAAAGATTTCCATTTGTTGATATAATATTTGGAACTCATAATGCATATAAATTTCCAGAATATTTAAATAGAGTAATGCAAGATGGAAAATCCATAATTGAAATACAGCAAAAAGAAGATGGTATAGTAGAAGGTGTTCCTATAGATAGGGAAAGCAGTATTAAAGCCTTTGTAACTATAATGTATGGCTGTAATAACTTTTGTTCCTACTGCATAGTTCCATATGTTAGAGGAAGAGAGAGAAGCAGAAGTCCTGAAAGTATTGAAAAAGAAATTAAAGATCTTGTAAAAAAAGGGTATAAAGAAATAACACTGCTTGGGCAGAATGTTAACTCATATGGAAAAGATCTAAAACCAAAAGTTACTTTTGCAAATCTTTTAAAAAGAATAAATAATGTAAGTGGACTTGATAGACTCAGATTTATGACACCTCATCCTAAAGATTTTACTGATGATGTAATAGATGCCATAGCTGAATGTGATAAGTTATGTGAGCAGGTTCATCTTCCTATACAATCAGGTTCTACAAGGCTTTTAAAGAAAATGAATAGAAACTATTCAAAGGAAAAATATCTTGCACTTGTAGATAAAATTAAAGACAAAATACCAGATGCTGCTATAACTACAGATATAATAGTAGGATTTCCAGGAGAAACAGAAGATGATTTCCAGGATACTTTAGATGTAGCTAAAAAAGTTCAATATGATTCTGCCTTTACGTTTATATTTTCTAAAAGGAAAGGTACCCCGGCAGATGAAATGAAAGATCAGATTCCAGATGATGTAAAACATGAGAGATTCAATAGATTGGTTGAAGTAATAAATGAATCTTCCGCTAAAAAGAATAAGCTTTATGAAGGAAGAATAGAGGAAATACTGGTAGAAGGTACAAGTAAAAATGATGAGTCCAAACTTATGGGAAGAACGAGAAGTGGAAAGTTGGTTAACTTTTTAGGAAACTCTGAAGATATAGGAAAATTGGTTAAAGTTCATATAATAAAAGCAAATTCATTCTCGCTTTATGGAGAAGAAGTAAAATAAAAATATTCACTATTATAAATAGCTCTTTTTTGAGAGCTTTTTATGTTATGAAAATTAAAAGCTATAAGGAGGACTAAAAATGGCATTAACTCCTATGATGCAGCAATACTTTGAAGTAAAAGAAAGTTATAAAGATTGTATATTGTTTTTTAGAGTAGGTGATTTCTACGAAATGTTCTTTGAAGATGCAAAATTAGCTTCAAAAGAATTGGAATTAGTGCTTACGGGAAAAGATTGCGGACTTGAGGAAAGAGCTCCTATGTGTGGAATACCATACCATGCTGCGAATACATATATAGGGAAATTAATAAGCAAGGGACATAAGATAGCTATATGTGAACAGCTTGAAGATCCTGCACTAGCCAAAGGCATAGTTAAAAGAGGAATTATAAAAGTAATAACTCCAGGTACATATACAAATTCTTCATTTTTAGATGAAAACAAAAACAATTATATAGGAAGCCTTTACATAGATAATGAAAGTAATTCTTTTTCACTTTGTTTTTCAGACGTATCAACAGGAGAATTTAATTGTACAGACGCTTCGCTTAATGCAGCTGCTATTTTAGACGAAATTTCAAAATATAATCCTAAAGAAATGCTAATTCAAAATAACATCGATATAAAAATACAAGATAGCATAAGTGAAATTTTTAAAGGCTCTTTTAGCATACTAAATAAAGATTATTATTTAGAAGAAAATACAATACCAATTTTAAAAGAACAATTCAAAGATTTAAATATTGAAAATTATAATGACACTATTATAAAATGCTGTGGTTCACTTTTAAAATATATAATAGAGACTCAAAAAACTTCACTTTCACATATAAATAAAATCGACTATTACAGTATAGTAGATTATCTATCCATAGATGCAAATTCAAGGGCAAATCTTGAACTTACGGAGAATCTAAGAGAAAAGGGAAAGAAAGCCTCTCTTCTCTGGGTAATTGATAAGACTAATACTGCTATGGGAGCACGGCAGTTAAGACGATGGGTGGAACAG
This sequence comes from Clostridium algifaecis, assembly GCF_017874415.1. Classification (GTDB taxonomy): domain Bacteria; phylum Bacillota; class Clostridia; order Clostridiales; family Clostridiaceae; genus Clostridium_B; species Clostridium_B algifaecis. The sequence continues at coordinate 471,346 of NZ_JAGGLM010000001.1, read as the reverse complement.
CCTCTTATAAATAAAAAAATGATAGTCAGAAGACTAGATGCTGTAGAGGAACTTTTAAATAATATATCAAAACACGAAGACCTGAAGGATGCACTTAAAAATATATATGATATAGAGAGATTAGTTGGGAAAATATCTTCGAAAAGCGTAAATGCCAAAGAACTGATTTCTCTTAAAAATTCTATAGAAAAAATACCTTCTATAAAATCAATAATATCAAATTTTAATAGTGAACTATTAGTGGAACTGTACAAAAACTTAGATGAACTAAGAGACATATACAAACTTTTAGATACAGCTATATTAGAAGAACCTGCAATATCGGTAAAAGAAGGAAATATAATAAAAAAAGGATACGACAGTGAAATAGATGAACTTAAGGATATTAAAACAAACGGTAAAAATTGGATAGCCGCTCTTGAAAACAATGAGAGGGAACAAACTGGAATAAAATCACTTAAAATAGGATATAATAAAGTTTTTGGATACTACATAGAAATCACAAAAAGTAATCTGAACCTTGTACCAGAAGGTAGATATATAAGGAAACAAACTCTAACAAATGCAGAGAGATATATAACTCCAGAGCTTAAAGAAATGGAAGATAAAATATTAAAAGCAGAGGATAAACTAATAAATTTAGAATATGCTGTATTTGTAAAAGTTAGAGAAAAGATAGAACTGCACGTAAACAGGATGCAAAATACTGCAAAAATAATATCCGAGCTTGACTGTTTAAGTTCCCTTGCCACTGCAGCCTTGGAAAATAACTATTGCAAACCAGAAATAACTTCTTCAGATGAAATTTCAATTAAATCAGGAAGACATCCTGTAGTTGAAAAAATGATTAAAAAAGAAAGCTTTGTATCCAATAATACATATATGGATACTAAAGAAAATCAGATGATACTCATAACAGGACCAAATATGGCTGGTAAATCTACTTATATGAGACAGATAGCTTTAATTGTTATTATGGCTCAAATAGGAAGTTTTGTACCTGCAAGTAGTGCTAACATTTCAATTTGTGATAAGATATTTACAAGAATAGGTGCCTCAGACGATTTGGCTTCAGGAAAAAGTACCTTCATGGTTGAAATGTGGGAAGTTTCAAATATATTAAAAAATGCTACATCTAAAAGTCTCGTACTCTTAGATGAAGTTGGAAGGGGTACCAGTACATATGATGGATTAAGCATAGCCTGGGCTGTCATAGAGTATATATGTAACAGTAAAAAATTAAGGTGTAAAACTTTATTTGCCACACACTATCACGAACTTACTAAACTTGAAGGTACTATAAAGGGAATTAAAAATTATTCTGTAGCTGTAAAGGAAGTAAAGGGTACTGTCATATTTTTAAGAAAAATTGTCAAAGGCGGTGCGGATCAGTCTTATGGAATTGAAGTGGCGAAACTTGCGGGACTTCCGGATAAATTAATAAATAGAGCTAAAGATATATTAAATAGTCTTGAAATTCAAAAATCAGAATATGTTGATGTAGAATCTATAACTAAACCTTCTAAAGTAGAAACGGCACCCATGATACAGCTTGATATAAAAGATATAGAAAAGCAAAACATATTGAAGGAAATATCAAACATAGACATATTAAATATGACTCCAATGGAAGGTTTTAATAAACTCTATGATATAATAAATAAAGTAAAATCAATGTAATTAAGGGATTGATATACTATGAAGAGAATAAATTTATTGGATACAAAAACTACCAACAAAATTGCAGCAGGAGAAGTAATTGAAAGACCTTCGTCCGTAATAAAAGAACTAGTTGAAAATAGTATAGATGCAGGTGCTAAAAATATAACTATAGAAATACTTGAGGGTGGAGAAAACCTTATAAGGATAATAGATGATGGACACGGAATTCATCCCGAAGATATAAAAAAAGCATTTATGCCGCATTCTACAAGTAAAATAGAAAATATAGATGATGTATTACACATAAATACTATGGGATTCAGAGGTGAGGCTCTTGCAAGTATAGCATCTGTCTCAAAAGTTACTCTTAAAAGTAAAATAAAACAGGCAATATGCGGAAAAGAAATATCTATAACAGGTGGTAAACTTGAAAATATTAAAGATAGTGCCTGCAACGAAGGAACTACGGTTGAAGTAGAAGATTTATTTTTTAATGTACCTGCAAGAAAGAAATTTTTGAAATCTAAAAGCAGAGAAACTGCATATATATCGGATATAATAACAAGGCTTGCAATAGCAAATTCCGAAATTTCTTTCAAGTTCTTTAATAATGGTAAAAAATCCACTACAACGTTTGGCACAGGTGAACTTAAAGATGTAATACGATGTATTTATGGTAAAAATGTATATGAAAATATAATTCCCATAGAAAAACATGAAGATATAATTTCAGTTTATGGATATATAGGAAATTCGGAAATCAGCAGGGGTAGCAGAACCGCTCAAAGTATTTTTGTCAATAAAAGATATATAAAGGATAAATCTATAACTACAGCTGTAGAAAAAGCTTTCAAGTCTTTTTTGACTATAAATAAGTTCCCTTTTTTTATACTTTTTATTGATATATTTCCTGAATTTATAGATGTAAATGTTCATCCTTCTAAATTAGAAATAAAATTTAGTGACTCAAGGATGATATTCAAGGTTGTATTTGATTCTGTACATGATGCACTTAGAGAAAGCCTGAAAAATTCCTTTTCAATAGACACTGAAGATTATGATAAAATTTCAGAATCTAAAATTCAAAAAGATACTGTACAGATTCCAATTGACTTGCATTCAATGGATAAAAAAAATATTTATAGAGATGAATTTAATATAAATGAAAGCACTATATCAAGTATATCGGAACCAATTGAAAATGACTATAAAAGCAACAAAAAGCTAAATAAAAAAATTTATGATAAAGATGATTATGATAAAGAAGTTATAAATGAGGCCAAATTTCCTCCGCTCAATATAATTGGACAATTTAATAACACTTATATATTAGGGGAAGCACTCAATAATTTATATATTATAGATCAACATGCAGCTCATGAAAAAATTTTATTTGAGAAATATAAAAAAGACATACAGAAGGGCAATGTAATATCCCAATTGTTGATATCACCTGTAGTTATTGAACTCACAAATTATGATTATTCCTGTTATATGGAAAATCAGGATTTATTTAAAAGAACAGGTTTTAAAATAGAATTATTTGGAGATAATACAATAAGTATACGGGAAGTTCCTGTAATATTCGGAAAACCAGATATAAAAAATTTATTTACCGATATATTGGACAATTTAAAAAATATGGGCTCTGGAAAAACTACTGAAGTAAAATATCACCTTATAGCAACCAGGGCATGTAAAGCTGCTATAAAGGCAAATCATCCTCTATCCAGGATTGAAATGCATAATTTAATTGAAGAACTGAGATTTATTGATGATCCATTTAATTGTCCACACGGAAGACCTACTATATTAAAATTTACACTTACAGATTTAGAAAAAAAATTTAAAAGGATACAATGATAAAACTTGGAGGTTTATATGAAAGATTTATTTATACTTGCAGGTCCTACAGCTGTAGGAAAAACCGATATATCTATAAAACTTGCAAAGAAATTAAATGGTGAAATAGTATCTGCAGATTCAATGCAGATATATAAACATATGGATATAGGTTCTGCAAAAGTGACGAGAGAGGAAATGTGTGGAGTTAAACATTACATGATAGACATAGTTGAACCTTCAGAAAGTTTTAATGTAATGAGATATAAAAACATGGCACAGCATTATATAGATGAAATAGTAAAAAAACAAAAGCTCCCTATGGTTGTAGGAGGTACAGGTCTTTATATAAATTCTCTTATATTTAATTACAGCTTTACTGAGGCATGTGTGGACAAGAATTATAGAACTTATCTTCAAAATGCAGCCGTTAAAAAAGGTCGGGAATATGTACATGATCTTTTAAAAGAAGTAGATATAAAGTCTTATGAAAAGCTATACCCCAATGATTTAAAAAGAGTTATACGTGCACTGGAGGTTTATAAACTTACAGGAAAGACAATAGGTCAATTCAATAAAGAAAACAATATATATGATATACCATATAATATATACTATTTTGTACTTAATATGGATAGGGAAAAATTATATGATAGAATAAACATGAGAGTTGACATTATGATTTCAAATGGTCTTATAGATGAAGTAGTAAAACTAAAGTCTATGGGATATAATTCATCCATGCAATCTATGAAAGGTATAGGATATAAAGAGATCTTGAGTTATTTAGATGGATATATATCAATGAATGATGCTATAGATATAATTAAAAAGGGGAGCAGACACTATGCTAAAAGACAGTTGACCTGGTTTAGAAAAGATATTAGAGTAAATTGGGTTAACAAAGATAATTTTAAAAATGATGATGCTGTAGCAGATTATATAGTTGATAGATTTTATTCTATGAAAAACTTGTTTAAAAGTTAAATACTGGTATAATGTAATTATGATAAAAAATAGTTTTTGAATATGTATTAATATATTGTAAAAAATTTATATAGTATATAAAATATAAGTTACGGAGGGTGAAAAAGGTATGAGTAAAACAATTAATAATTTGCAGGACATATTTTTAAATGGTGCGAGGAAAAATAAAACACTTGTTACCCTGTACTTAACAAATGGCTTTCAAATTAAAGGAAATGTAAAAGGATTTGACAACTTCACGGTTGTGTTAGATGCTGATGGTAAACAAATGATGATATATAAACACGCAATTTCTACTATTACGCCTTCAAAGCCAATTTTATTTAATAATTTACAGGAAAGTGAATTATAGAAATGGGGATAGGCTTTTGCCTGTTCCTTTTCTTGATTATATAATTATATAAGTTTTAAAACTACAGGGAGGAAATAATCTTGCTAGAAATAACTAAAGAAAAGCTCGAAAAAACATATAAAATAAGCAATGAAGTTATAGATTTATATGAAAGGGCACTAAATGATGTAAAAAAAGAATTTGAATACTATGATGAAATAAGAGAATATAATCAGTTAAAAGTGCTTAATGCCATGCAAAAAGAGAGAATAAGCGAATCTCATTTTACAAATTCATCAGGGTATGGATATGATGATATAGGAAGGGATTCACTGGATAAAGTATATGCAGATGTATTTAATTGTGAAAGTGCTCTTGTAAGACCGCATTTTGTAAATGGAACCCATGCCCTTGGCTGCGCATTATTTGGAAACTTAAGGCCAGGAGATACCATGCTGTCCGTATGCGGTGAACCCTATGATACCTTGCATGGAATAATAGGAACAGATAATAATAAAAAAATAGGCTCACTTAAAGAATATGGGGTCAACTATGAACAAATTGACTTAAAAGAAAACGGCAAAATAGATTTTGATTCTATAGAAACACATATAAAGAATAACAAATCGATAAAGCTGGTACATATACAACGATCTACAGGATACGGATGGAGAAAGGCACTTTTAATATCTGAAATAAAGGAAATCATAGACTTTGTAAAAAATATAAATTCTGATTTAATATGTTTTGTAGACAACTGCTATGGTGAATTTATAGATACTAAAGAGCCAACAGACGTTGGAGCAGATTTAATAGCAGGTTCGCTTATAAAAAATATCGGTGGAGGAATTGCACCTACAGGTGCATATATAGCAGGAAAAGAAGAATATGTTACTCAAGCTGCTTACAGATTGACCGTACCTGGTATAGGAGGGGAGTGCGGCTCTACTTTTGGAGTAATGAGACTTCTATACGAAGGATTATTTTTAGCCCCTCATGTAGCAATAGAAGCTTTAAAGGGAGCTCTACTTTGCTCAAGAATAATGGAACTTGCCGGTTTTAACGTACTCCCTAAGTATACAGATAAAAGAAGTGATATAATACAGGCAATTAAATTTAATGATAAAGACAAACTTATAAAATTTTGCAAGGGAATTCAAAAGGGATCTCCGGTAGATTCATTTGTACAATGTGAGCCATGGGATATGCCTGGATATGAAGACCAGATCATTATGGCTGCAGGTGCATTCATTCAAGGCTCATCTATAGAATTATCAGCAGATGCCCCTATAAGAGAGCCTTACATAGCTTATCTTCAAGGCGGACTTACTTTTGACCATGCTAAAATAGGAATACTTATAGCTCTTTCTAATATTCTCAATTAGTATTGTCTGTATATGCCAACCAATTTTCCAATAATAGTGCAATTCGGTACTATTATTGGTTTCATTGTTTTATTTTCAGGCTGCAGTCTTATATGACCTTTTTCTTTGAAAAATCTCTTTAAGGTTGCTTCATTTTCAATAAGTGCTGCTACCAGTTCTCCATTTTCAGCAGAATTTGTCTTTTCAATTATAGCAAAATCGCCATCTAAAACACCTACATCAACCATACTTTCGCCGTGAACTCTCAGAATAAAAAGTTGATTGCTGCTTTTTATATAATCTATTGGAAGTGGAAAAGTATCTTCAATATTTTCTACAGCAAGAATAGGAGTACCAGCTGCTATGTTACCTATAATAGGTACATTTATCATTTCTTTTTTATTTGGCAATTCATCTACTATACCTATGGTACGTGGTTTTGCCTGATCTCTTTTTATAAGTCCTTTTTTTTCTAAATTTTCCAGGTGCATATGCACTGTAGAAGTTGATTTTAATCCTACGGCAGCACATATTTCTCTAACGGAAGGAGGATATCCTTTTTCCTTAACCTGATTTTTTATAAATTTATAAATTTGTAATTGTCTATCCTTTTTCTTCTCAGTCATAAAAACACCCCTTGATTTTTTATAATTTGAATTATAACATATATGTTGACAAATAGCAAACTTATGTTCTATACTGTAACTTGAATATAAAAAAGAGAGGAAAATACTATGAATAGAGATTACTGCATATTTGATGATAAAAAGTCCTGTAATAATTGTGGTGAGTGTGATTTATGTGATCTTGACCACAGCAAGAAATGTGATAACTGCGGAAAATGCCTTGAAATGGAAGGCTATGATATGAAAGCTATAAAAATAGACGATATTATAGAAGATAAAAAAGAAATCAAAGAATTTGAAAGTGATTCTCAATTAGCTGAGAATAAAAGTGATGGTGAAGATAAAAAAATATCAGAATCGGATATTGTTGATCTAGAAAGTCAGAATAAAATTTATGAAGATGCTTTTGATAAAGGATCTATTAAATATATAGATGATATAGACGGATTGGATGATATGTTAGAAGATGAGAAAAATTTTAAAAAAATAATGCATGAAGAATATCCAGGGCTTATAAAAATAAATAGCAGAAAAAACCAGTCTAAATAAGGCTGGTTTTTAAATTTATATTTCATCACTCAATGGGTTAGATTTAACGGCTTCTCTCAATTTTTCATCATCTACATGAGTATATATTTGAGTAGTAGATACACTCTCATGCCCCAGTATTTTTTGAAGACTTCTTATGTCTACATTTCCATATTTATACATTAAAGTTGCAGCAGTATGTCTTAATTTATGTGGTGTGTATTTTTTTACATCCAGCCCTGCTTTTTTAAGGTATTTTTTCAAAATAAGCTCCACGGATCTCTTATTTATTCTAGTATGATTTTTACTTAAAAAAAGGGCATCTTTATCTACTATTTTATTATATTCTGAATTTCTAGTTAAAAGATATTCATTTAGCGATTTCAAGCAAGCTTTGTTCAAATATATAGTTCTTTCTTTATTGCCTTTGCCTATAACAGTTAATGTATCATCTTTTATCTTTGATATATCAATTCCGCAAAGCTCTGAAAGTCTCATCCCGCAATTCAAGAATAGAGTTATCATGCAATAATCTCTTTCTTTATATTTTCCATCTATAGATTTTAAAAGGTCTCTGCTTTCCTCAAGTGATAAATAAACAGGATTTCTTTTATCTATTTTAGGAGATTCCAACTCGAGAGCTGGATTTTCATTTATAATTTTAGCTTTCCCATAAAGGTATTTAAAAAAAGACTTGAGAGAAGCTACTTTTCTGGCGCGGGCATAAGTTCCGTTGTTCCTGTAATTTTCCGCAAAAGATATGAATGCAAATAAATCACTTAAGCTTATAGATTTAACAAATTCATTGTTTATATCGCCTATAAATATATCTTGAAAATCACAATCTTCAGGAACAATACCTCTGTATAACTTTAAAAATCTAAAAAACATACTCAGATCAATTTTATAGCCAGCTATGGTATTTTTTGATTTGCCGCGTATGGTATTTAAATAATTTAAAAAGTCATTCAAGCATTTTGGTATCTTTGAATCATAAATATTTTCTAAATTGTATTTCATAATGCTATTCCCCCTATAAGAAACACGTAACTTCGCTAAATGCTTATTTAGCGAATATAATATTCTGCAAAAGTGAGCAAAAATCCTGCTTATTTATATAAATATTTTATTAACAATTTATATTAAATGTCTATTCTTGTATTGATTAAGTTTTTACACTATACAAAATATTCACTATAATTTACATTTTATTTAATTGAGCTTTATTTAAATATTTGCTGTAGTAATTTGTAAAATTCATGGTATATAATATTTATTTAAAACTCAACTGATAATATTATCAGTTGAGTTTTAAAAACTAAAAAATGACTGCCGATGACTACTGATAATTTTTAAAATTCACTTAAGCAAAAATAAGTTATCACCATATTGTGGAAAATAAGTGCACATTTATTAAATTAAAATATTTCCACAATCTGGTGATAAAACTGTTGATTCATTTTTCGCCCTTCTCCCCTTTTATTCTACTCTATAAATATAGGAAACTCCATATATAAAAATATTGTATTTTTATATAGAATTTAAAGTTAATTTATTTAAAAATGAGAAAAATAAAACGGATTTAATCATATAAAAACTAGTTTACAATATATTTAAAATTTATTTTTATAAATAAATCTATTTTGTTAATGAATATTTTTTTCATATTGAGGAAGAATATACTAGTGAATATATTTAAATGCAAAGGAGGTCTACTGCCTTTAAAATTACCTTATGGCAGTATTTTATATGATAGTTGGTATTCCAAATGGATTATTATATTATAGATATTCACCATTTATAAATACATTTTTTTCTGAGCTTGGCGCTGAAATCATAGTTTCGCCGCCTACAAACAAAAGCATACTTAATTTAGGTACTAAATATTGTGTTGATGAAGCGTGCCTTCCAATTAAAATATTTCATGGCCATGTGGCTTATATAAAAAATAAATGTGATATTATACTCATTCCTAGAGTAATGCAATTAAATAAAAAAGAATTTATATGTCCGAAATTTTGTGGGCTGCCTGAAATGATAAAAAATAATATACCTGATATGCCTAAAACTATTTCCGCCCCTATTTATACTTTTTCAAAAAAAAGTTTTAGGCCCTGGATCAAGAGCACAGGACTCATGTTTACAAAAAACTATTTAAAAATAATTTCTGCCTACAAAAAAGCTCTTAAAACCCAGGAGAATTTCAAGCCAGGAATTAAAGATTCAGGCTTTCCTATAAATGTTGCTTTAGTAGGCCATACATATAACATATATGACAATTTCGCAAATATGAATGTAATAAAAAAATTAAATAAACTTGGAATAGGCCTATTGACAACTGAGAGTTTAGAAAAAATCAAAATAGATTCTGAAGTTAAAGAACTGTTTAAAAGACCATTCTGGACATTTGCAAGAAATTGCTACGGTTTTTCAACCTACATGGCAAAGCACAAAAAAATAAATGGAATAATATACATATCCTCTTTTTCTTGTGGAATAGATTCTATAGTGATCGAGCTAATAAAAAATAAATTGGGAAACTTCCCAATGTTAATTCTCAAAATAGATGAACAAACCGGTGAAGCTGGCTTTGATACAAGAATTGAAGCTTTTTCCGATATGTTAAAAAGGAGATGTGCTGAATGAAAATAACTTTCCCCAATCTAGGGAATACCTGTCTTGCTGCAAAAGCTGTATTCGATGGACTTGGTATAGATTATGTACTTCCCCCTAAGAGCAATAAGAATATTCTTGAAGCAGGATGTCTTTACTCACCTGAAGAAATTTGTTTGCCTTTTAAAATAATGATAGGTTCCTATATTGAAAGTATAAAAAAAGGAGCAGATACAATACTTTTAGTTGGGAGCTGTGGTCCATGTAGATTTGGAGAATATTGCGAACTTCAAATGAACATATTAAAAAATTTAGGATACAATTTAAAATTTATAGTTTTAGACTCTCCAAAAGATATAGGTATGAAAGAATTTATAAGGAGATTATCTGAAATAAATAATGAAAGCCATATATCTGCTTATAAAAAGTTAAAAGCATTATCATATGGACTTAAAATAATAAATTTAATAGACGCTATAGAAAAAAAAGCTGAATTTTTATCTGGATATGAGATAAATAAAGGTCAATGTAAGAATATTTTAAATCAATGCAAAGCAAGTGCACTTAAAAGTACCACGCCTTTTGAAATGCTGTCGATTTTAAAAGGCTATAAAAATAAATTAAATAATGTTCCTGTTGATAAAAATAAAAATCCTCTTAAGATAGCTATAATTGGAGAAATATATACTATAATAGAACCATTTTCAAATCTTTTTATCGAAAGCAAACTTATTGATTATGGTGTATCTGTAAACAGATACATAACTCCAAGCTGGTGGGTAAAAGATACTATTTTATCAATTGTAAGATTAAATTCGCCTATTATAAGAAAATGTTCAAAAAAATACCTGCCATTATATATAGGTGGGCATGCTAGAGAATGTATTGGAAATGCAGTTCTTGCTAAAAAGAAAGGCTTTGATGGGGCTATTCAAATTTTCCCCATGGGCTGTATGCCGGAAATTGTATCAAAATCCATACTTCCAACTATATCAAAAGAAGAGGATTTCCCAATACTAACCTTAGTCGTAGATGAACTTACCGGTGAAGATGGCTATATTACAAGGATTGAAGCATTTTTAGATTTGCTTGAAAGGAGAAAAAATAATGTATTATATGGGAATTGACGTAGGATCCGTCAGTACAGATATAGTAATTGTAGATGAAAATATAAAATTGTTAGAATCAATATATTTGAGAACAAAAGGAAGACCAATAAATGCAATTCAAGAAGGATTCGGGCTGCTATACAACAAATACAAAAATATTCATATAAATGGTGTTGGTACTACTGGAAGCGGAAGAAAAATAGCTGCTTCCATAATAGGTGCTGATATTATTAAAAATGAGATAACCACTCATGCTATAGCAGCTTTAAATGTAAATAAAAATGTTAGGACAATAATAGAAATTGGCGGTCAGGATTCTAAAATAATACTTTTAAATAATGGAATTGTCACTGACTTTGCAATGAATACAGTATGTGCAGCTGGAACAGGATCTTTTTTAGATAGGCAGGCAGAAAGATTAGATATTCCTATTGAAGAATTTGGTTCTTATGCATTAAAGGCACATTCTTCAGTCAGGATAGCTGGTAGATGTGCAGTTTTCGCAGAATCAGATATGATACACAAACAGCAGCTTGGTTATACTGATACTGATATAATTAAAGGCCTGTGCGATGCACTTGTTAGAAATTATTTAAGCAATGTTGGAAAAGGAAAAGATATTAAAAAGGATATTTTTTTTCAAGGCGGCGTAGCTGCAAATATAGGTATGAAGGTTTCTTTTGAAAATATACTTGGATGTAATATTATAATTCCTCCAAATTATAAAGTTATGGGTGCTGTAGGTGCTGCAATTTTATCAAAGGAATATATAGAAAAAAACAATAAAATTACTAAATTTAAAGGATTTAATTTGGCAAAAACGAATTTTATTTCAAATAGTTTTGAATGTACCGGCTGCCCAAATAGATGTGAAATAGTCAAATTGCTAGGTGGTAATAAAATTGTAGGCTTCTTTGGTGACCGATGCGGAAAATGGACTAATAAAAATAATATGTCTGCTTAGATTTGACAATTTATAAATATTTAACATATACTTAATATAGTCATAGATTGGAGATGTTGTTAATAAAACAATTTAATAAGGATGTGGTCTGATGTTAAAAAAATATCATAGTATATTTTTATCAATATCAAGAATATTATTTATGCTGCTAGGTGCAACTTTAGCTTCTATTGGCCTTGAGCTGTTTTTAATTCCAAACAATATAATAGATGGCGGCATAACAGGTATATCTATTATATCAAGTTATATTACCAAATTACCTCTTGGTATGTTTATCTTTCTATTTAATATACCTTTTTTAATAATTGGATATAAACATATTGGAAAAACTTTTACTTTATCCACCCTCTTTTCCGTAATATCATTATCAGTTATGGTATCCATGTTAAAGCCTGTAAGTGCCATAACAAATGATACTCTTCTTGCATCAATATTTGGTGGAATAATAGTTGGATTAGGTGTTGGATTAGTTATAAAGAATGGTGGATCCACAGATGGTACTGAAATTGTTGCTATAATTTTAGATAAACGTACCGGATTTTCTGTAGGAGAAATAGTTATGTTTATGAATATATTTATATTAAGCAGTGCCGGACTAATATTTGGATGGGATAGAGCCATGTACTCTTTGGTCACTTATTTTATTGCATTTAAAGTAATTGATATTGTAGTCGAGGGTTTAGATGAATCTAAATCAGTCATAATAATTTCGGATAATTATAAAGAAATAACAGATGCTGTCTTAGTCAAACTTGGAAGAGGTGCTACCCTTTTAGAAGGAAAAGGTGCTTATTCTAAATCCCCCACTAATGTATTATATATGATAATTTCACGTCTTGAAATAGCCAGACTTAAATCAATAGTAACCGAAATTGATGAACAAGCTTTGATAAGTATTGGAAGCGTAGATGTATATGGTAAAAGCTTCAAAAAGAAGACTATACATTAAAAGAAAAGCGGTTTAAATATACTACTTAATAGGAGATAGAATTTTTATTAAATTCTATCTCCTATTTCCATAAATCTTTAGTTAATTTTTTTATGCCATCCGCCCTTTTTTTAGTTTCATCTTGATCAATGCTTATAATGTTATTATCTTCTATTTTTAGCACATATCCTTCTTTTGCTCCAATAGGTATATTTATTCTTTTGATATCCATCATAGTTCTGTCTTCTTTTTCACAGACAGCATATGGGCCTTCAAATCTGTCTATTACAACTCTTATATTTTTCATTTTAGCCTTCTTTCAAGTTTCTAAAATTTTATTATATTACCATTATATTACTATAATACTATACTTGCAATATAAATTATATTATTACTTACTCTTTCTGAAGTTTTTTACCATGGATTCCTGAATTTTTCTAACTATTTTTGCAGAAATATATCCCGGTGCTAATTTTGAAAATACTATAGCTATTTTATTAAATAATCCTGGAATTATTACAGCTTTATTTCTTTCCAGACCTTTAAAAGCTGCTTTAGCAACTTCTTCCGGCAGCATAGATTTTTTTATATCAGCTTTTCCTGCATTTTTTGAAAATTGTGTTCTAGTCGCTCCAGGACATAGAACACAAACATCAACTCCATAATCTTTTAATTCATTTCTAATTGCCAAAGAGAAAGATAATATATATGATTTAGCTGCATAATAAACTGAAATATATGGACCTGGTTGATATGCACCAGTTGATGCAATATTTAATATTTTTCCCCCTCCCCTGTCAATCATATCTTTAGAAAACAATTTAGTTAAACGAGTAAGTGTTTCTATGTTAATTTTTATAACTTCAATATCCTTTTCTATGTCAATATTGTGGAATAGTCCACTATAACCAACTCCAGCATTATTTATTAAAACATCAATATTGATTCTACTCGATTTTATTTCTTTGTATATTTCCTCAGCCGAATTATCTTGTATCAGATCTTTGGTTATTATTTTAATATTTACACCATATTCTTTTTCTAAAAAACTAGATATATTATTAAGTTTATCTTCACTCCGCGAAATTAAAATTAAATTAAATCCTTTTTTAGCAAATACATTTGCTATTTCTAAACCTATTCCACTAGAAGCTCCAGTAATTAATGCTGTTTTAACATCTTGTAATACCATATTATTTACCTTTCATTTATAATATATTTTAGTTTTAATAATTGATATTCTTAATTACTGTTATTTTAGTTTATTTTTAATGTATTAGTCAAATTTGTTTTATTTTTTGTTTACTTTTAAGTTTATTTACATAATATTTGTTATATAAATAAATTTTATTTTCTAATCTTATTATAGATTTCTACAATACTGCTTTTACATCTTTTATAAAAGCTTTCACATTTTTTATAATCTCTTCTTCATTTTCTGTTTCATCAACTTTTTTTACAATGGCACTTCCAATAATTACTCCATCACAATAAGGTTTCATCTCTTTTGCCATTTCAGCATTTGATATTCCAAAACCAATAGCTTTAGGAATGTCAGTATAACGTGAAACTATATCCATGTATTCTTTTATATTTGTATTTATCTTATTTCTTGTACCCGTAACACCATTAGTAGAAACACAATATATAAAACCGCTGGCATTAGTAACTATTTTCTTTATCCTCTCCTTTGAAGTAGGTGCTATTAGTGGAATTAAGGATACATCATATTTACCTGCAATTTTTAAAATATCCGCTCTCTCCTCTATAGGCAAATCAGGTATTATTATTCCATCAATTCCTACCTTACTGCACTGACTTATAAATTTCTCTATGCCGTACTTAAAAACCGAATTATAGTAAACTAAGTAAACAAGAGGTATTTCCGTTTTTAATCTTATATTTTCAACTGAATCCATTATTTTAGCAATAGTTGTTCCATTTTTAAGTGATCTTGCTGAAGACTTTTGAATTATAGGACCATCAGCTATTGGATCCGAGTACGGTATTCCAAGTTCAACAATATCTGCTCCAGCTTCCTCCATAGAATAAACAAGTTTCTCTGTTACTTCAAAGTTAGGATCTCCTGCAGTTATAAAAGAAATCATGGCCTTTTCATTCTTTCCCTTTAGTTCTTTAAATTTTAAATCAATTCTATTCATTTAAATTTACCCCCATCACACTAGCTATAGTATTTATATCTTTGTCTCCTCTTCCTGATATGTTTACAATCATAATCTTATCTTTCGATAATGTTGGTGCCAATTTCATGGCATAGGCTAAAGCATGAGAACTTTCAAGTGCAGGTATTATTCCCTCAATTGCAGATGTATCCATAAAAGCTTTTACAGCTTCATCATCTTTAATTGAAACATATTCAGCCCTTTTTACATCGTGCAAATATGCATGCTCAGGTCCTACTCCAGGATAGTCAAGTCCTGCTGAAATTGAATATGCAGGAAGTATCTGTCCATCATCATCCTGAAGTACATAAGTCATCATTCCATGTATTACACCAACTGATCCTTTTGTTATAGTAGCTGCATTTTTATCAGTATCAACACCAAGTCCTGCTGCTTCTACCCCTATAAGTCTTACATCTTTGTCATCTACAAATGGATAAAAAATTCCCATAGCATTGCTGCCTCCACCTATACATGCCAGTATATAATCCGGAAGTCTTCCCTCTTTTTCTAAAATCTGAGCTTTAGCTTCATCGCCAATTACTCTCTGAAATTCTCTTACCATAGTTGGATACGGATGTGGTCCCATAACAGTTCCAATAACATAAAAAGTATCATCAATACATGTAACCCATTGTCTCATAGCTTCATTTACAGCATCCTTCAAGGTACCTGTTCCTGCTGTTACTGAAGTTACCTTTGCCCCTAATATCTTCATTTTAAATACATTAAGAGCCTGTCTTCTTATGTCTTCTTCTCCCATAAATATTTCGCATTCCATTCCAAACATAGCTGCAATAGTTGCTGTTGCAACACCATGCTGTCCCGCTCCTGTTTCTGCTATAACCTTCTTCTTTCCCATTCTTTTAGCTAGCAATACCTGTCCAAGAGCATTATTTATCTTATGAGCACCAGTATGATTCAAGTCTTCCCTTTTAAAATATATTTTTGCTCCTCCAAGCTTCTTTGTTAGATTTTCAGCATAATAAAGAGGAGATTCCCTTCCTACATAATCCTTTAAATAATACTTATATTCATTTATAAATTTCTCGTCTGCCATTGCCTTATTGAATTCTTCTTCAAGCTCTATAACTGCATTCATTATAGTTTCGGGTACGTACTGTCCTCCAAATTTTCCAAATCTACCTTTCATTTTATATTCCTCACTTTCTCTATAAAACTTTTTATTTTATTTTCATCTTTTAAGCCAAAGCTCTCAACTCCGCTGGAAACATCTACTACATAAGGCTTGAATTTTAATATTCCATCTTCAACATTATCTATGTTAAGCCCTCCTGCCAGTATCAATTGACATTTTAGCACCAAATTACTTGCAATCTTCCAATCAAAAGTCTTTCCGCTGCCGGCTATTTTACTATCTAAAAGTATTCCATCTACATATTCATAATTTAAATTTAATATGTCTTCTTTAGTTTTTACCTTAATTGCCTTCCATACAGTATAATCACTAAAATTATCAATATAATTTTTATCTTCTTCTCCATGGAACTGAATAACATCAAGCTTCAAAGATTTCGATACGTTCTCTACAAAGTCCAAACTCTCATTTACAAATATTCCAACTTTTTTAATGCAGGGCTTAAGTTTTGATGTAAGTTCTTTTCCTTTATTTAAATCTATACGTCTCCTGCTTTTAGAGAATACAAAGCCTGCGTAATCTGGGCTATATTTATTTACATACTCTATATCTTCTTTTCGTGTAAGTCCGCATATTTTAACCTTAGCCATTTTTTATATCACCTATAAACTTCTTCATGTTTTCTAAATCATTAAGTTTTCTCATCAAGCCTTCTCCTATTAAAACTGCATTTACAGGAAGAGTTTTTATATAATTGAAGTCGTCCATAGTCTTTATGCCACTTTCAGAAATAACTACAGTTTCATCAGGTATATATTTTATAAGATTTCCTGTATTTCTTAAATCCACAGTAAAATTTTCAAGATTTCTATTATTTATTCCTATAATTTCAGCCTCTATTTCAAGAGCACTGTAAAGTTCTTCTCTATTATGAACCTCCACTATACATTTAAGACCTAAACTAGAAGCCAATTTATAGAATTTTCTCAATTTAATTCCCAGGATTCGAACTATTAAAAGTACTGCATCCGCACCAATTAATTTTGATTCATAAATTTGATACTCATCTATAATAAAATCTTTTCTAAGGACAGGTTTTTCAGCTATTTCTTTAACCTCTTTTAAATACTTATCCTGGCCCATAAAATAATGTTCTTCTGTAAGGACTGATATGGCATCTATATCAAGTTCCTTATATTTCCTAGCTATTCCGGCTGGATCAAAATCTTCTACTATTATGCCTTTAGATGGCGATGCTTTTTTCACTTCACCTATTATACAAATATTTTCTTTATTTATAGCACCTTTAAAATCTAAATTTTTAATATCTGTCCTCTCCAGCTTATATACAATATCTTTAAGAGGTCTTGTATCCTTTCTAAGTTTCACATCCTCATTTTTAACACAAACTATATCATCCAATATCATATACTTATCTCTCCTGACTGTATTTCAATATTTCCTTATATTTATTATATCCATCTCCAGAATCAATAATTTTACTTGCTAGTATTATACCCTCTTCTATATTTTCTGCCTTTTTACCTACGTATAGAGCAGCAGCACTGTTTAAAACAACTATGTCTCTTTTAGGTCCTGTCTTTCCTTTTAAAATGTCTAGTATTATATCTGCATTTTGTTTAGAATCACCTCCTGCAATATCCTCAAAAGATGATAATTTCATTCCAAAATCTTCTGGCTTTATTTCATATTTTTTTATTTCTCCATCCTTAACTTCGCATACACTTGTTGCAGTCGTAGTTGTAATCTCGTCAAGTCCATCATTGCCATGAATAACTAAAGCTCTTTCACAACCTAAATTCAAAAGAACTTTTGCTATTGGTTCTACAAGGCTGTTGTCATAGACACCCATAACCTGACCTTTCACAAAAGCTGGGTTTGTAAGTGGTCCAAGTATATTAAATATAGTCCTAACTCCAAGTTCTCTTCTTATACCTGCTACATTTTTCATGGCACTATGGTATATTGGAGCAAATAAGAACCCCATGCCTAAATCGTCAATGCTCTTTTCAACCTTGGATTTCTCAAGATTTATGTTTATTCCAAGTTCTTTTAATACATCAGCACTTCCACTTTTACTCGATACTGCCCTGTTTCCATGCTTGGCTACTTTAACACCACCGGCTGCAGCTATAATAGAGGCCGCTGTAGATATATTAAAAGTTTTTCCTCCATCACCACCGGTTCCACAGGTATCAATAGCATATTCAGACTTCAATTTAACAGGTACAGCCATATTTCTCATAGCTCTAGCACAACCTGTTATTTCAGTAATTGCCTCACCTTTCATCTTAAGACCTATTAGAAATCCTGCTACTACAGATGGTAATTCTCCTCCACTCATTATACCTTTCATAACTTCTTCTGATTCACTTTCAGATAAATCATTGCCTGACACCACTTTTTTTATAGCTTCATTTAACATGACATACCTCCTGTAAAAAATTTTTTATTATTTCATGTCCACATTCTGTAAGTATAGATTCTGGGTGAAATTGAAGCCCATATATAGGATAGTTTTTATGCTTAATTCCCATCAAAACTCCATCATCACTTTCAGCTGTCTTTATAAACTCCTGTGGAATGCATTTATCATCTACTATTAGAGAATGATATCTCATAGCTCTCATAGGATTCTTTATTCCCTTGAATAATTTGTCTTCTACATGGCTTATCATAGAGGTTTTGCCATGTTTTATTTCCTTTGCTTTTATTACTTTCCCTCCATAGGCCTGTGCTATAGCTTGATGTCCAAGACATATTCCTAAAATAGGTATTGTTTTTCCATATTCTTTTATAACATCAATGCATATGCCGGAATCATCAGGTGTGCCAGGTCCCGGAGAGATGACTATTCCCTGAAGATTTTTAAACTTTTTTATATCAGAAACTTTAATTTCATCATTTCGAACTACCCTTATGTCTTTATAGATTTCTCCTATATACTGATATAAATTATAAGTAAATGAATCATAGTTATCTATCATAAGTATCATGTTATACCACCTCCATAAGTGCTTTTGCTTTATTTAAAGATTCCTGATATTCCTCTTCCGGATTTGAATCATATACTATTCCTGCACCAGCTTGAATATAAGCATTTTTGTCTTTAAGAACGAGCGTTCTTATTCCTATACAAGTGTCCATATTTCCATTGTAAGAAAAATATCCTACAGCTCCTGCATATAAAAATCTCTTTTTATTTTCAATCTCATCTATTATCTGCATAGCTCTTATCTTGGGTGCCCCGGATACTGTACCCGCTGGAAGACATGAGACAAAAGCATCAAAAGCTGAAGTATTACTTTTTAATTTTCCTTCTACTTCAGATACTATATGCATAACATGGGAATATCCTTCAACCTGCATGAATTTTGTAACATGTACACTCCCAAATTCACTGACCTTTCCTATATCATTTCTTCCAAGGTCTACAAGCATAACATGCTCTGCCCTTTCTTTTTCATCATTTATAAGTTCATTCTTTAATTTTTCATCTTCCTCTTTATCTCCTCCCCTTCTTCTAGTACCTGCAATAGGATTTGTACTTACTATGCCGTTCTGTACAGCTACAAGTCTCTCTGGAGAGGAACCTACGACTTCAAAATCTTTAAAATCCATATAAAATAAATAAGGTGAAGGGTTTTCAGATTTCAACTTTCTATATATATCAAATCCTTTTAAATCTGTAGCACAAGCTATTCTCTGAGAAATAACCACCTGAAATATATCTCCATTTTTTATATATTCCTTGGACTTATTTACATTTTCACAGAAATCTTCTTTGGTACAGTTAGAAGCAAATTTTTGTGTCTTTGAATTATTAGGAATATTATGAATATTTGTTTTCCTATTTATCGAATTTTTGAGTTCTTCAAAGTAATCACATAGACGTTTATATTCTATATTTTCTTCTGGAAATACATTGTATATTAAAAGCACTTTATTTTTAAGATGGTCATAACATATAAAACTTTTGTAGAACATAAAATACGCTTCTGGTATATTTAAATCATCTTCATTTTTGTCTTCTATATGTTCATACTGTTTTATAACATCATAGCCAGCATAACCAATGGCACCTCCTGTAAATGGTATATCAAGCATATCAGCTTTATAATTTATATCCATAACTTGTTTTATATAATCAATTATCTTTCCTTTAAAATTACAGCTTGTATTTTTTTCTTCTACATGAATATTATCTTTAAAGCTTTTAACTTTCATATATGGATTAACAGCTATAAAAGAATATCTTCCCTTATCTTTATCAAATTCTGCACTTTCCATTATTATTTTATTTTCACCTTTTAGATTATAAAATATATTTACAGGTGTTATTTCATCTCCATTTAGATCATACACTACTGGAAAAGCTGTTTTCTTCTTTTTAAACAAATTGAATTCACTTTCCTTTAAATTCATCAAATTTGATCCCTCCAATATATCAATATATTTTTGTAAAATAAAAAGACATATCAATCCCAAACTGGGACGAAATGTCTTTTTTCCGCGGTACCACCCATGTTAATTTTATTCTGAATAAATATAAAAAGCACTTCTCCCTTTAGGAAGAAATGCATAATCTCTAAGCCACCCAAACATAAAATTCAACTTTTAAAGTACAGAGAACAATCTCGATACTTTGTCTTTTTTAACGGCAGACAACCCGGTTTTCAGCTACTATTATTTCACATCACACCTCGCAGATCCATTCACTATAAATTTTGATATCCGGTTCTCACCATCCCGGGTTCTCTTAAATCAAAATATAATAACTACTACTTCCGTTCACAGGCTTTAACTTCTTCATTTATTGATATTAATTCTAAAGCTATTTTTAATATTTGTCAATAGATTTTATTTAAATTTTTATATTAACCTTTAGGTTTAAATATCAACGAAGCTATAAATCCAAATATTATGGCAGCTGAAATACCTGCACTTGTAACTTCAAAAATTCCAGTTAAAACCCCAATTATACCATCTCTATCAGCCTCCATCATTGCTCCCTTTACAAGGGCATTTCCAAAACTACTTATTGGAACTGACGCACCTGCTCCTGCAAATTTGACTAATGGATCATATAGTCCCAATCCACCAAGTACAGCACCAACAACCACTAAAGTAGTAGTTGTATGCGCTGGAGTTAATTTAAATACATCCATCATTATCTGCCCTATGACACATATACCACCACCTACTACAAACGCCCAAAAAAGTTTTTCCAAAATAAACACCTCTTTTTATACTATTCCATTTCTATAGAAACCGCATGTGCGACAGACGGTATGCTCTCCTTTTGCTGATATGACATAGGAGACATAAGTGCACCTGTTGCAACTACTAAGATCTTCTTTATATTTTTCCTCTGAAGCTCTTTTATAAAGTGTCCATAAGTCATAACAGCAGAACAGCCGCATCCGCTTCCTCCTGAAAAAACTTGTTGATTATCATTATATATTAACATTCCACAATCTTTAAAAGCTCCATTACTAAATTCAATTCCATCCTTTTTGAGCTGCTCTTCTGCAATTTCATGTCCAATCTTCCCAAGGTCTCCTGTAACTACAATATCATAATAAGACGGATCACGATTTAACTCCTTGAAATGCATTTTAATAGTTTCAACTGCTGCCTGTGCCATGGCCTCTCCCATATTAAAAGGATCAGATATACCCATGTCAACTACCTTTCCAATAGTAGCAGAAGTTACTTTAGGACCATTTCCGCTTTTTCCTATAACTGCAGCACCAGAACCTGTTACTGTCCACTGGGCAGTCGGTGGCTTTTGTCCTCCATATTCTGTAGGATACCTGAATTGCTTTTCAGCTGCTGCATTATGGCTTGATGTTCCTGTAAGTACATAGTTTGCAGATCCGCTGTCTATAAGAAGTGATGCCATGGCCAAACCTTCCATTGAACTTGAACATGCACCAAATATCCCTAAATAAGGTATAGCTAAAGTTCTAGCTGCAAAACTGCTTATTACTATCTGATTTATAAGATCTCCACTTATAAAAAAGTTTATATCTTCTTTTTTTACTTTTGATTTGGTTATAGCTATATTACAGGCTTCTTCTAATAGCTTTTTTTCAGCTTTTTCAAAGCTATCCTGTCCCAGCCATATATCGTCAAATAACCTATCAAATTCACTTGCCATAGCTCCTTTTGCTTCAAATGGGCCACCTACAGCTGAACACCCTAAAATACTCGGTTTTGATTGAAAAATTAAAGATTGATTTCCTGAAAGCATTTTATATCATACCACCCAACCATTTTATTGCTATACTTATTATAGTTACTATAAATGCAGAAAATACTCCAAATGTTATAACCGGACCTGCAATCTTAAACATATTGCCTCCAACTCCAAGAACATATCCTTCAGTTTGGTGTTCTATAGCTGCAGATGAAATAGAATTTGCAAATCCAGTAACAGGTATAGATGTTCCCGCCCCTGCCCACTGTGCAATGTGATCAAATACTCCAAATCCCGTTAATAGCACTGCTATAATTATAATTACAGCTGAAGTTGGATTTCCTGCAGTTTGCTCTGTGAAATTAAAATATTTTATAAACATAAATTGTAATACCTGCCCAAAACAGCATATAGATCCACCAACAATAAATGCCCTTATACAATTTGTGACTACATTTCTTTTAGGCACCTTAGTATCAGCGAATTGTTGATATTTTTTTTGCTCTGGAGTTAATTTTTCCATCTTCTTTTTACTCAAACCCATATATAATCACCTCTGTAAAATAACAAATTAAAGATATTCGATAAAAATAGTTTAACCACAAATATCATAAACTATGCTAAAAATAGGTTTTAGTTTACTTTTTTATTTGTTTACATTATTTTTAATTAACATAATATTTAAACTGTAAATATTACTTAAACTCTAATTAATAAAAATGATGTACAAAAAATATTTGCACATCATTTTTATTACATACTTATAATTGGTATTTGAATTTATAAATCTTTACCTGTATAAATAAGAATTATATTATTTAGTATTATATCGTGACTTCATAGTATCCACAATTTTCTTCTCTATTTTCCATTTTATTCTGTCACTTAATGGAATTTTATTTAAACTCTTAATTAAATTTTCTACATTAATTTCATGAGCTGCAGCAGCATCTTCCAAACTTTCATTTTGAGATAAATGGCATCCAATACACCCCATGCCAAAATTTTTTAATATTTCTACTGCCTTAGGTCCCATATTCACAATATCTGTTATTAATGTTTTTCTATCGACTTTCATAGTATGCATCTCCTTATTAAACGTTGATCTTGTCCATTTAATCCCTTTATTAATATATATTTTTTGATATGTTATATATATTATATGACATCATTCAATAAGTTTACATATAATTTATAATTATAATCATCAAAGCAAACAAATTTAACTTTTTCTATAGCTTCATAATTTTTAAGACTCTCTATAACAGTATTAAAGGCTATTTTAGATGCCAATTTTTTAGGAAATCCGTACACTCCTGTACTTATATTTGAAAAAGCAATAGTTTTAATTTTATTTTCTGATGCTAATTTTAAACTGTTTCTATAAGCATTAGCTAACAAAGTTTCTTCATTTTTATCTCCACCATGCCAAATAGGTCCCACAGTATGGATAACGTACTTTGCTTTAAGATTTCCAGCTGATGTTATAACCGCTTCCCCTGTTTCCAATCTTCCTATTTTACTTATAATAACCATACATTCTTCAAGTATCTTCGGCCCTCCTGCTGAGTGTATTGCTCCATCTACACCTCCACCACCACGCAAGCCACTATTTGCCGCATTGACAATAGCATCTACATTTTCTCTTGTTATGTCACCTTTTGTTATAGTAATTTTATTTATATAAGATACAGACAAAATTAAACACCTCCATTTAATTTTTTATAAGGTCATTTCATTAAGTATGTCTTTAAGTTTTTTCAATTCTTCTATTGTCAAAGTGATTCCCTTTCCCATTTTTTCGTGTTCAGGTGCCCAATCCCGAATGTCGTATTTAGCTTCTCTGTTATTCCATGAAATTAGATTTAGTTCCTTCTTCCAACCTTTTGGTGATTCTGAAAGAGTACCTCTACTTTCCTCAATTTCAAATTTTATATTTGCAGCCATATTTATTTCACTCCTTTTTGCTTATTTTACACCTTTAATTAAAAACTATATAATCAAATATTTCATAAAAACTCTTTATTGATTATATCAAATTACTAATGTATAATTAGCTTATAGTTACATATATTAATTATATAATGCTTAAACGAGGCGAGTGATTCGCTCCTTGCTATTCGTCAATTGGCATTATTCAATAGACTATTAAGAATCTTGGTTATTTGGTGAGTGATTTAATCCTTACTAAATATACTAGGATTCTTTTGCTTTATAATATTTTAGCCAATCATAAATTTTAATCAATCGTCTCAAATTAATCTTATCAAAACTTTTTCCATTACTAGGGGTACTGGGAGCATCCGTGTAACCAAGGGCAAAGTAAAAATCAAAAACACTTCAATAGTCTATAGACGATTTTTCCCATCCCAAATACACATCATATCTAAAATAGGTATAAGTGATTTTCCAAGCTCTGACAAACTATACTCAACTTTTGGTGGGATTTGAGGATATTCTTCTCTCAGAAAACCTGCAAGTTCTGTAGCTGCTACAAGCCATACATAAACAGTTTTCTCAGCGTAAAGTCCTGTTAAGAAACAAAGTGATGCTACTACTGTAGTAGCTATTAATGCATTTACAGGAACTCCTCTCGAATTAACTTTTTTAAGCCATGCTGGAGCTTTATCATCTTTAGCCATTGCATGCAGCATTCTACTTGAAGCATACATTCCTGAATTTCCAGCTGATAATACTGAAGTTAAAATAGCTGCTTTTATACCAACTCTTTGAAATACCATTGTAAATGGACTTGTATCAACTCCAGCATCCTTATAAGGTATTAGCACACCCACAACAAATATTGTACCTAAATAGAATATTAGTATTCTCCAAAATACTGTATTGATAGCCTTTGGTATATTTTTTCTGGATCTTCACTTTCTCCAGCTGCTATACCAACAAGTTCTGTTCCTTGAAAGGCGAAACCAGCTATTAGTGATACCATAAAATTTGATTTAACTCCACCAACAAAAGGTGCATCTCCAACTGTAAAGTTTTTCAATCCTATTCCGTGACCCCCTACTATCCCAACTATTGTTACAGCACCTATTACTATAAATACAATAACAGTAATTACTTTAATTCCTGCAAACCAATATTCAGACTCACCATAAGCTCTTGCTGATAAATAATTAAGTCCAAAAATTATTATAAGGAATATAACACTCCATAAAATTGCTGGCACGCTTGGAAACCAGTATTTCATAATAAGTGCACCTGCAACCATTTCTGCTGCAACGACAACTGACCAATTGTACCAGTAATTCCATCCCATTGCAAATCCAAAAGCTTGATCAATAAATTTTGATGCATAAGTTTCAAAAGAACCTGAATCAGGCATAAAAGTTGCCATCTCTCCTAAACTAGTCATTAAAAAATAAACCATAATACTTATGCAGCCATATGCAACTAGTGCTCCTCCTGCACCAGCTTGATTAATCTTAGCTCCAAGAGCTAAAAATATCCCCGTCCCAATAGTACCCCCTAGTGCAATCATGTTTAGATGTCTCGCAGTCAAACTCCTTTTTAACTTGTTAGGAATTTGATTATTTTGTTGTTTTATATTTTGCATAATTTTCCTCCCTATTTTATTGCCATAAATGGATCAACTAAGATTTAGAAACATAAAAAATGCCTTAAGCATACACTCAAGGCATTTAACATGTATTTATATAAACATTGCCAAACACATATATTAATCCAAAATGAATGATAGTTCTCCACAAAACCATTTTGTGACAATTTTGTACATATTCTATACAAAACCAACTATGCAGTATTTAAGGCATCTACTGCACGCTTCGGCAAAATTTCCTTTTGAGCTGCTTCATCGTGCTTACCTCTACAGCTCTACTTTTAAATTTCGCTCCTCTACCTTGGTTATTCAATTATGATAGCAATTTATCCACGAACATTAATAATTAGTTAATTCCTTCTAAGCTTTTTTCAATGTTCTCTAGAGCTTTTTGTAATATGGTCCTAGGACATGCAAAATTGATTCTTTGGAAATGTTCTCCCCCAGCACCAAAGATATATCCATCGTCCAGTGCTATTTTAGCTTTTTTATGCATCAATTGCTGAAGCTCTATATTTGTTAAATCAAAATCGCTAAAATCAAGCCATGCCAAATAAGTTCCCTCTGCTTTAATCAGCTTTACTCTTGGAATTCGTTCTTTTAGAAATTTATCAATGAAATCAAAAGTATATGTTTACTAATTACGTGATTCAACATTTCTATTACCGATAATTTAATATTGTTAGTTAGCTATAAATTACAAGTGTTCACTCATATTATATCTCAATTAGAACTTTAAAATCATATTATACCATTTAGAACCACCGTGTACTGATTTAGATATACCTGTATTTGCATATCCAAACTTTGTATAATAATGAATAAGCTTTTCTTTACAATCTAGAATAACGCCTTTGCGGCCCTCTAATCTTGATATTTCTATCATATGATTCATTAATTGTGCAGCGACTCCTTGATTACGATAATTTGGTATTACTGCAAGGCCAAAAATAGTTTGATAATTTCCATCTGGAACATGTAGTGTAGCATCATTATATAGTTCATCATATATAGCAGTTTCATTTGTTATGCATCCATTGATAAAACCAATTATTTTACCATCAATTTCTGCTATAAAAAAATTTTCTGGAAATATTTTAATTCGTTGTTCGAATGATGCCTTCGTGGCTGCCTCTGTCTCTGGAAAACATCTTGCTTCCACTTCTGTTACATCATCTAAATCTTCTATATATACTCTTCTAATTTTAATATTCATTACACTAATCTCCTCGTATAATAAGCTTATAGTCAGTTAAATAACTGCTATAGACTTATTTATTTTTATATTTTGTATAGATTAAGAAAGCACTTCTATTCTATTTTCCTAGTGGGGTTCTCCCAATTTAATATTGCTGATTCTTTCACTTTCTAATCTATACAGTTTTAACTTAATATTTATAAGTGAATTTCCTAATGCTAAAATAGTTCTAAAGAAATTGCAAATGCTTCAGTTGAATGTCTTGTTGACTTTGTCAATAAAAAAAGTCGAAAAAGAATTTCTGACCCTAAGATAATTGCAGAAGTTCTTAAGCAGGCTGCACGTAATTCATATCGCCTTGATAAATGTTTGTACGAGCCTTTAACAACTTCAGTTGCTTGCTCTTTTAACTGCATCCAGGCTTTTGAGAAGGAACTTAAAGCTATTAACAAAGCCATTTAAAAAACTGTTAATGGTATAAATCCAGTGGAATACCAAATTTTAATGTCAATCCCTGGTTTTGGTCCCGTATACTCAAGTGGTATTCTTGCCGAGTTAGGCAGTGTACACGCATTTCCTAAAAATGATGCTATTGCCAAATACGCTGGCATCGTATGGAAAGAAAATCAATCTGGTGGTTTTAAGGCTGAAAATACACCAATGAGCAAAACAGGCAACCGTTATTTACGCTATTATTTGATAGAAGCTGCTGGAAGTGTCATAAGACACATTCCTGAATATCAAGAATTCTATCAGAAGAAATTCGCTGAAGTGACTACACAGCTGCTTAATTAAATCAAAAAAATTAGTCATAAATAATTAATATTCCTTTCATAAATATATTATTAAAAATAGTTGAGTTATTTAAAATTATTTAAATAACTTAATTTTGTAGAGCACCGGTAGTTTGACTAGTAATGCTATTTTTAAAATACTCAGCGTAATCTGTTCTTCCTATATCATCCTGATTTCCTAAACTTGCAGTACATTTTTCATTAACAGCAGCTATATTTTCAGCTTTAACTCCAGTTTTTAGATGCTTTAACATTTCCACTTGTAGATACTCCAAGTCCAAATTTCCATGCATATTTAGCTAAATTGTCATCTCCAAAATAATCTCTAATTCTCTTGCCAACTGTCATGAAATAGGGGTTATTGGATTTTTGTATTGCTGTAGTTAAATCAATATATCCATTTGCACCATCTGAATCAAAATGTACAATATTATTTTTTTCGCCTTTATCAAAAGTACCATTATCGTCAACACCAAAATCAGGAGTTATAGCTCCACTTTCAAGTCCTTCAATAGCCGTCATTGGTTTAAATGTAGATCCTGGTGGTATAAGTGATTGTGTAGCATAATTATAAAATGGCTTCGCGTATATATCGTAAGCATCCTTCCTTATAGTTGTATTATTTTTTATTATCTTATTTTCTTTTCTATGTCATCATTTAGACCTCTGCCCCTTTTAAATTTTATCTCCAGAGATCTTCTTGTATTTTGGTCATCGCTTCTAATATTATCTATCAAAAATAAAGGATTTAATAATGCCAAAGTATTCTCTTACACAGTAATTAGGTAGTAATAAATAATTTACAGGTGAGGAAATACTTTCAGTTTGAAATCCACATCTTTTAGCCAAAAACTTTGCTCTAAAAACATGGAAATTACTTGTAACAATAGCCAATCGTATATTTTTTCTTCCATCTATTTTTCTTAAAATTTCACTAGTATATTTCATATTTTCTATAGTATTTTTAGACTTTTCTTCTTTTATTATATTCCCATTATTTACTCCATGTTGAACAAGGTATATTCTCATAGCTTCTGCTTCTGATATGTCCTCACCTGACCCTTGTCCACCTGAAACAATGACTTTTATACCTGGATTCTTCTTTATATACTTAAGCCCCTCTTCAGTCCTATGAAGCTGAACTAGTAGCATATTTTTTCCGCTGATTCCTGCACCTAAAATCATAATATAGTCAGGTTTTTTATGATAATCTATATTAGCATTAACAAAAATGCACCCCTCAATAAAAATAAATGAAACACAAATTATGCAGATAAAAACTTTTAAAACTCTCAAAAATCTTCTTGCTAATTTATTAAGCTTATTTTTATGAAGTTTGACTTTAAAAATACCTAATATTACATAAGCAGTCCCTAATATAATGAAAATTTCCGAAAAATTTACGAACCTATTAAAAACTATGCAGCAAATAAGAAAATATAATATATTAACTATTCCGAAAATTACCAATAAATATCCTACATTCATCTGATTTTTAAAATTTTTCATCTTAAATACCATCCCAAAATATAATAATTTTAATTTTTACTCTCAACTGTTTTAAAAGTATACTTCACGTTTTTCAATCAAACTTTAAATGTCCTACTGTTTTCCTACGTCTTTATGTATAATTTTGAACTAATGAAGAAGATTAGTTAATAATTTAGGTATATTTTACATAGTAACCATATAAATAATACATTATATAAAGCTTACTAATATATTACAAAAAAATCAAGGAGGAAATTAAGTATTATAATACAGAAAAATTAGATAAAAATAGATATATTATAGTTTTTGATTTTTGATTAAAAAAAATTCAGCACATTCTTTAATAGGAGTTCCATTGCTTATTTCATAGTCATTTTTGCAACTGAAACTTATCCATGCATAAACTTCAGGAAATTCTTGAAGGAGCTCAGCAATAGCCCTTTAAACTTGGAATTGTTTCACAAGCTAAAATATCAACTCCAGATTCTACTAAAAGTTTTATTCTAGGTCTATGGAATTCAAATAATTCCTTTTCACTAAATATGATGAATACAGGCATCGATGTACTCTATTTAAAAAGAAGGTAAATTTATGAATATTAATATTGAAATGATACCCTCATATAAAAATAGCTTATATACGAAGAATAGGCTCTTATGGTTCATGTAATGTTCAAATAATGGAACAATTAAAAAGTTTGGCTAGAGAAAAAAACTTATTTAATGAAAGTTCAATTATATTAGGAATAGCCTAAGATAACCCTCAATTCACAGAACCTAAAGATTGTCGTTATGATACATGTTTAGTTGTTTCGGATGAATTTAAGGTTGATAATAAATATATTAATTTTAGAAAAACTATTGGCGGAAAATATTACGTATTTAAAATAAGTCATACAGTAGATGCTATACAAAAAGCATGGATGGAGATATTTTCGGAGTTATCAAAAAGAAACTATAAATTTGATGATAGAAGACCTACTCTTGAACGCTATGCAGTGCAGATGATAAATAAGAACTATTGCGAAATTTGTGTACCAATATTATAAAAGAATATTAAAACAAATGAATAATTTAAAATAACTAGATATTAGCATAAAATGTTCTTATCTAGTTATTCTTAAACTATATTAATTTTAAAGTTAAGTTATTTTACTCTAAATCTTTCAGAAAGTATATTAATTAGCCAAGCTAAAATACGCCATCTTTTAGAAACATATATTTTTTCTTTTTATTTATTATAGCATTAAGTATTTTATCAGCTGCTTTATCAGCATTAATTGCCAAAAAAAATTTTGGCTTTTTCTATTTCATTATCATGAGTTTGTTCTGTTTTCTTTAACTATTACATCTATATACTTATTATTTAACCTGGCACACTTAATTAATTCATTTCTTGTAGTTTTATAAATCCATTATAGCATATAATTCAAAGTCACTTGTTTACATTCTTTTTAATTAACATAATATTTAAACTGTAACTTTATAATTAATAAAAAATACTATAAAAAAATGAGCTTTTGCAATTAATACAAAAGCTCATTTTTTTATTATCAATTATTTAGAAGTAAGCGTTATTCACAAACTTTTCCTGGGTTCAATATGTTCTTAGGGTCAAATGCAAGTTTTATATTTTTCATAAGAGCTATATAATCCTCTCCATATTGACGGAACATATATTTCTTTTTAGCATAACCTATTCCATGTTCTCCTGAAACAAGTCCATCAAGTTCTTCTGATTTCTTATACATGCAATCAAAGATATCACTTAATTTCTTTTCCCATTCTTCTTTTGAAAGATCATCTCTTAATATGTAAACGTGTAAGTTTCCATCTCCTGCATGTCCGAAACTTCTTATTCTTATATTGAATTGTTTTTGAAGGTCATTTGTATATTTTACAAATTCAGCTACTCTATTTCTTGGAACTACAACATCACACTCATCCATTTCTGTAGTAGTTGCTTTTACAGCTTCAAGGAATGCTCCTCTTGCAGACCAAACAGCTTCTTTTCTCTCGTCAGTATCTGAAATATATACATCAAGTGCTCCTTCTTCCAAGCATATGTCTGCTACTTTTTCGTAATCTGCTTCTATCTGTTCTTTACTATTTCCATCGAAAGTCAATAGAAGATAAGCATCTGATGAATTATCAGGGAATTTTTTACCTAAAAATTCTTCTGCTGCAAGTATTACTTCTCTCTGCATAAATTCTATAGCAGTTGGTATTGATTTTGATTTTATGATCTTTGGAACAGTATTTATAGCTGTTTCAAGATCTGGGAATGGTACCAAAAGACTTATAGATTTCTTTGGCAGTGGAAGAAGCTTCAATATTATTTTTGTAATTATTCCAAGAGTTCCTTCAGATCCACATATCAAATCCTTTATGCTATAACCTGAACTGTTCTTTACTACTTTTCCACCTAATTCTAATATCTTTCCAGTTGGAAGCACTATTTCAAGACCTCTTACATAGTCTCTTGTAACTCCATACTTAACTGCTCTCATACCACCTGCATTAGTGCTTATGTTTCCACCAATAGTTGCAGATTTTTCACCTGGATCTGGTGGATAGAAAAGATCGTGGTCTTCAACATACTTAGCTATATCCATGAGTAAAACTCCTGGTTCAAGTGTAAGTGTTAAATTTTCCTCATCAATTTCAAGAATATTATTCATCTGAGTCATATTTATCATTATTCCGCCTTCGATAGGAACTGATGATCCAACAAGTCCTGTTCCTGAACCTCTACCTACTACTGGAATATTATTTTCATAAGCATAAGCCATTATTTTTGAAACTTCTTCCGCACTTAAAACTTCTACCATGGCATCAGGATATTTGCTAACACCGCCTAATTCATCATGGCTAAAATCATCATTTATATCTTTGCCAGTAAAGACTCTTTCCTGTCCCAGCAAATCCACTAGAAATTTTACATCATTATTATCCAACTTTTTATATTTCTGAGCACATTTTTCCATGTCCAATACCTCCTAAATTTAAATTAATCTTAAAATTTTCTATATTGCCTCGGTCTTAATACCATTTTTCATTTTTATATCTTCTATCAATTTTGGTACTATCTCGTATATATCTCCTACAATTCCATAATGAGCTACATTAAATATAGAAGCCTTAGGGTCTTTATTTATAGCAACTATAGTATCTGAATTGTTCATACCTGCTACAAATTGGATTGCACCTGATATTCCACATGCTATTATAAGCTTTGGTTTAACAGTTCTTCCACTAAGTCCGATCTGTCTTTTTGCATCTGCCCAACCTGCTTCTATGAGAGGTCTTGTTGTTGCAACCTGTCCTCCAAGTAAATCTGCAAGTTCTTTTATCATATCAAGATCTTTTTCAGATTTAACTCCTCTACCTACTGCTACTATAACATCTGCATCAGATATTCCAACTTCTACTTCCTTCTTAGTTACTTTAAGAACATTTATTCCTGATTCTAATTTACTCTTGTCTATCTTCTCTATAGTTATCTTTCCTGAAGTCTCATCAGATCTAACTGGTGCATCCATAACCTTATATCTTACAGTTGCAAGTTGTGGTCTGTGATTTGGATTTAATATCTGTGCCATTATATTACCGCCGAAAGCTGGTCTTATCTGAACAAGATCTGTATTTTCCTTCATATCAAGTATTGTACAGTCAGCTGTAAGTCCAGTTCTAAATCTAGCTGCAACTCTTGGTGCAAGTGATCTTCCAACTGTAGTTGCTCCAACTAAAAGTGTACTTGGTTTAACCTTATTTATAAAGTCCTCAATTGCTGCAGTATATGGTTCTATTCTAAAATCTTTAAGTTCGTCATAGTCATATACAAATACTTCATCTACTCCATAGTGAAGAAGCTCTTCTGCCTTGTCTTTTATATTGCATCCTACAAAGATAGCATATACTGGATGGTTTATTTTAGCTGCAAGTTCTTTAGCTTTACCTATGAGTTCATAAGTAACAGGGTGGATATTTCCCTCTACATGATCTACATATACAGCAATTCCTTTCCAAAGACTCTTATCTATCTCTTCTACTTTATCTTCTACAAATTCTACTACTCCCTTAGGACCTTTTTTAACACAAAGTCTACACATTTTACATCCAGCTGATATATCAATTTTTCCATCTACCTCAGTCATAGCTCCAAAAGGACATATGTTAGTCAATTCTTTTATTATCTCTGGATTCAATTTTTCCTGATGTACTACTAATTTTCCCATTTTCAATTCCTCCCAATTTTATAAATAATAATTCAACATTTAATTCTAAAGAAATTTAAGTTCCTTAAGTTTACCCTCTAATTTTTCTGAAACCTCTTCACCTGTACCCGTCCACATTTCTTTATCAGTATTAACTGCTGGTGGGAATATTCTCTCTACCTGTGTTGGTGAACCATTCAAACCATATTTATTTTCATCCTGATCTTCAAAATCCTTAAAACTTAACATATCAATTTTTCTATCTTTTGTAGCTAATTTTTTCTTGTAAGATGGCAGTCTTGGCTGATATATATCCTTTTCTACAGTTAAAAGACATGGGAATTTAACATCAGCTATTTCAACTGTATTTGGCATATCCATTTCAACTACTATAGAATCATCTTTTACATCTTTAATACTTAGAACATTTGCAATATGTGGAATTTTAAGATATTCTGCCATTTCAGGTCCTACCTGTGCTGTGTCTCCATCAGTTGTCTGTTTTCCACATAATATCAAATCTATATGTCCCATTTTTCTAATTCCCTGGGATATAGTATAAGATGTAGCAAGTACATCTGCACCTGCGAATTTTCTATCTGAAAGTAGTGTTCCACAGTCTGCACCCATCATGTAGGCTTCTTTTATTACATCTGCTGCCTGAGGTGGTCCCATACTTATTACCTTTATTGTACCTCCATGTTTTTCTTTCAACTTAAGTGCTGTTTCAAGAGCAAATAAGTCATATGGATTCATTTTTGAATCTATTCCATCTCTTTTTAATACTCCTGTTACAGGATCAACTTCAACTTTTGATGTTCCTGGAACTTGTTTTATACATACTAATATATCCATTTAAACTACCTCCAAAAATTTAATATTTATATTAAAAGTTATTTAAAACTATTTAAACTTAACTATGAATGAAAAAATTTTTATATAAACTTCTTACAATATATATTTACACTTATACTGATT
This sequence comes from Clostridium algifaecis, assembly GCF_017874415.1. Lineage (GTDB taxonomy): Bacteria > Bacillota > Clostridia > Clostridiales > Clostridiaceae > Clostridium_B > Clostridium_B algifaecis. The sequence continues at coordinate 436,633 of NZ_JAGGLM010000001.1, read as the reverse complement.
TTTATGTAGTTTTTAAAGTTTTAAAAATATTATCAAAATTCTGTAAATTAACTAGCGAATATTTGTATATTTACATATAACAAATTCTTCAATATACTTTAAAACAGGTTTAATAAAAATTGATTTATTGGTTATTTTTATGTTAAAATATTGTTATGAGGCATATTATTCACTCCTTTTGTTAAAGTTGTTGTGGCAAATAATTTATACAATAAAAAGTGAAATTTGTCTCTATTTTTTTTTATAAATTTTTACAAGATTGTAACTATCCAGTCACTATATATTGTTTTTAAGAACCAGTTTATGTTTTAAAGTAATTATATTAATGTATTCTTACAGTGGTCAAAATGTGTAAGTTTTTAAACTGGCTTATAAGTTCATGAAACAATAATTTAAATTTATCAATGCCTGAATAGTTACATGAAATTTCTTATTGTAAATATACGTTATAAAATTTTCTCAACCATTTAAACTTAACTTACAATTACAGCAACCCCATCTGGTACAACTGCAACTTTTGCATCTTTTCCTACAATATCATATGCTCTCTTCAATGCTTCTTCAAAAGTATAGGCATGCTGCATATGAATATTCTTTATAATGTCTGGATCACACATATCAGTTACCATAATTACAGTATGCTTGTCAAGTATTCTTGCAAGTATCTGTGATTCCCATTGATCAGGTACAGTTTTATTTCTAGGAACCTTTGAAACTTTATCTAAAAATTCTTTAGGAGATTTTACATTAGCTAAATTATTATAAAATCCTTCTCCACCATGACCATCATTGCAGGCAGCTACCATTATTATTACTCCACCATCTCTACATGTTGCCTCACCTGCTGTCATTCCTTTAACTGACTGATATATATTCTGATCTAGAGGATATCCACCATTAGTTGAAATTGCAATATCTGCATCAACTTTATTAACTTTAGATAAATTCAATACAAACTTACATCCATCCTCATGTGCCAATTTGCTATGACCTGCAAAAGCATTTATTATTTTTTTATCTCCGTCTATGACAACGTTTATTATAAATGCCAGTTTTGCTTTTTCTGCTGCATATAGCATATCCTTATGAATTGGATTATTTTCAAGTTTTCCTGTTCTAGCAAATGGACTTGCTATAAATTCTGCACAATGATTTGCCATAACAGTTTTTGCAGAAGCTATACCTGGAAGTATACTCTTCCTTCCACCTGAAAATCCAGCAAAGAAATGTGATTCTATAAATCCCTCTGCAATTAAAAGTTCTGCATTGGCAGCCAATTTATTAATTATAAGTTCTCCACCTGATGGAAGGGTTCCTATTTTTACAAGGCTGCTGTCATCACGTGAATCGTGAATTACGATTTTTTCATTTTTAACTATTTCCTCACCGAATTTAGCTATTAGCTCTTCCTTTGTTGTAAGTCTATGAAATCCTGTGGCAATTAAAATTTTTATATCTATGTTAGGATTTACTTTTCTTATTCTCTTTAAAAGTATTGGCATTATAATCTTACTTGGAACAGGTCTTGTATGGTCGCTGCTTATTATGACCATATTTTTCTTTCCTTTAACAAGTTCCTCAAGCTTAGGTGATCCAATAGGATTGTCAAGTGCTTTTTCAACTATTTCAGCTTCCGTAAGATCCGTCTTATAATTTGCTGCCTTGGATTCAAGTACTGCAGCAAGATTTTTATCTTCAATTTCAACTTCAAGTAACTTTTTATTATATGGTAACTTTATTTTTGCCATAATTAAGGCCTCCCAATTATTAAAAATATATAATTATTTTAATTTATAAATTTGATTATATAAATCCAATTAAATCCAATTTTTTGTTAGTACCTATTATATTAATGTTCCTACAAAACATATGATACCACCAAGAATTACATAAAGTAGGAAATATTTAAACACACTTCCTAAAATCTTACTTTCCGAACCAGATTTATTAACTGCAGTTACACCAATTGCAATACTTTGAGGGCAGATCATCTTTCCAATACCTGCTCCAAGAACATTTGCTGCTCCCATCCATGATGCAGAAAGTCCAAGACTTGTAGCTGTTTTTGCTTGTAATCCTCCGAATAAAACACTGGTTGATGTACCTGAGCCTGTAACAAATGCTCCAATAGCTCCAATTAATGGGGAAATCGCTGGATATGCTCTTCCTGTAGCTACAACTAAAAGGCCTGCAATATCTGCAATCATTCCACTATAGCCCATTACCTTTGCTACTGCCATAACAGCACAAATTGTAGCCATTGCTTTCCAGTTTGCTTTTAATGTATCAAGCAATACATCTAACATCGTTGATGCTTTTGCATGTTGAATAATGCCACCAATAATTGCAGCAACAAAAATGATAACACCTGGTGTATTTACCCAACTAAAAGTCAATTTACCTCCGCCTTTGCCAGCATATACAACAGCAACGGTTTTGTATTTTGCAATTAAATGATTAATTGCTGGACATAAAGTTGATGTAATTAATAAAAAAATGAATATTAAAATAAATGGACTCCATGCTTGTACTGCCTTACCGAAGGATAAACTTTCTTCTCCTTCTTTTTTATCTTTAGCTCCAATACAATACTCATCTGCAGGTTTTTTATTAAATATTTTTGCTGCAATAACTGTACATGCCATACAGCAAATAGAACCTACTATATTTGGCAATTCTGCTCCAACTACTACTGCTGTAACATACCAAGGTAATACAAATGATAATGCTGAAATTAACGTAATAGGAAGTGCTCCTTTTAATGCCTTTATTCCACCACCTACAATGCATACCATAAGAAATGGGCTTATAAAAGTAATAATTACTTCAATCATTACTGTATTTGCTGCTAATACATGAGATGTAACTCCGGTTACTGATGAAAGTGTTACAAGTGGTATTCCAACTGATCCAAATGCAGTTGGTGTACTATTAGCAACTAAACAAGCTACAACTGCTGAAAATGGGTTTAATCCAACACCAGCGAGCATAGATGCCGGAATAGCAACTGCTGTACCAAAACCTGCCATTCCTTCCATGAAGTTACCGAATCCCCATCCAATAAGTAATACTAAAACTCTTTTATCAATAGAAACTCCAGCCAACATTTTTTTTATTGATTCCATGGCCCCTGTACGTAAAGTCAAATTATACGTAAACAAAGCTGCAACAATAACCAAACAAATTGGCCACAAGGCGTTTAATAGTCCTTCCAATACCGCTGATGCAGTATAAACAACATTTAATTTCCAGAAACCAACAGCTAAAATTATTGTAATAACAAGTGCAATAGAACACGCTTTATGGCCCGGCATTTTTAATTTACCCAATGCGACTATAAGCCAAATAATTGGTAACATAGCTAATAAAAATTTTAAAAATAACATTCCTTTTCCCCCCAAGCTAATATAATAGTGTCATGGTACTATGGTAGTACCAATAACTTTATTTAAAGTTTAGCACATTTTTGTTAAAATTGATACAATTGTTATTAAATTAACATCGTTTTCATTGACCACAAATCTACAGTTTGTCTTATTAATAACGTTTACATACCTTTTTACTACATAATTTTTTTCATATAATTTTAATTTTGTACTAAAACTTTAAAACATTGTTAATAACTTAACTATCATTTATTCTACTATTATATTATATCATATCTTTCTTTTATGGGAAGAAATTTTATTTGATCATACCAATTCACTAAATTGGTATGATGGTATTACCAATTTCCTTAGCATTATAATAACACATATCTTTTTAAATTTCTACAATAGTTACAAAAATAACACAAATATATTTTAATTCAGAAGCATCATTATAACAATTTTTTCAATTGATAATCCATAATCATCTTAAAGTATTGTTTAATAGGCATTATAGATGTTTTAATATTTCAATTGATATAAATTCATTTATTTTTTTACAATATATATTAAGTGTCTACTATATATTGTAAAAATAAATGACATATTTTTAACTATGTTATACATTCCTTCTTATATATTCATTTGTGAATTCCAGGTGTTTCCTCATTTCTTCTGAAGCTTTAGCTCCATTTCCATCTCTAATAGATTCATAAATAAGCTTATGCTGATTTGCAAGTACCATAACATTTTCCTTATCTATAAGTATCTTTTTTCTGGCATCTTCTAGGAATGAATCCATAAGTGAAGACATTGCATTTAATATATTGACTATTAGCAAATTTGCTGATGCTTTTGCAATTTTATAATGAAATTGTTTATCAAATTTTACATTTTCATTTTCATTTCTGCATACTTGAAAAGATTCAGTTAACTTTTTCAACTCATCAAGCTGTTCTTCAGTTATTCTTTCAGCTGCAAGCGCTGCAGTTTCTGTTTCTATTATTTTCCTGACATCTAATATTTGTTCAGGATCACTTTGCTGCAGCATAAACATTATTGAAATTGGCTCTAATAATGTATTTTCAAAATTTTCTTTTATAAAATTTCCTTCACCCTGCTTGCATTCTATCAACCCCATAATTTGAAGTGCTCTTATAGCTTCTCTTACAGATGTTCTGCTTACTTCTAAGTTTTCAACCAATTCTCTTTCAGATGGAAGCCTGTCACCTCTCTTTAATGTTCCATCAACAATCATATTCTTTATTTGTTCTATTACTTGTTCATAAACCTTTGTACTTTTTATTGGACTAAAAATCATAAAAATTCTCCTTTTCTAAACTAATTAAAAAAAACACTTTTCCATTTTGCACACATATAAAACAAGCTTACTACATCCTGTTCATTATATAAAAGTATCTTTTTTATTTTATCTTTAGGCATTCTATTTATATATTTACTATCTTTCATTATTTTGCTAAAAGTTTTAGCTAAATTTGATCCACTTATAACCTCACTTTCCCGTATAATATCAAATTCTTTTTCTAAATTTTTTAAACCTATAGAAGTATTATTTTCTTTTTCATATTGCTTTTGCAAATCAATGTGGAAGAAATGCTCCAGAATATCGAATTTTAAATCATACTTTTTAAAAAGATAATTTATTACAGTAAAATCATTATTCCCGGAAAATGTTACAATGTATCTTTTCCCTCTATTCCACATGTTTATAAAATAATCTTCTGCAAATTTGAGTATTAAATTTGAATCGTCTTTATTTTCTATCATATATTGTGTTACTTCCAGCTCACCTTTATTGCAATTATAAATACAGCATCCAAACACGCCTATGCATATAGGTTTCCTATATATATAATGCTCTAAATCAAAAAATAAAGCATCTTTAAAGTCAAATATATTTCCATTCACTTTTAAGATTTCTTCAAATTTGGGCCTACTAACACATATACTATTGTGTCTTTCTATCACTTTACCACTTCTTTTCTAAAACTTGTACTGCATAGTTAATATAGTTAATCTAATTATACTAAAAATATCGCTAATTTTAAATTATATCTATACACTCAGCATTTAAATTATATATCATATCCTTTCTTTCAACTACTATCCTAACTTTATTTTTAATAAAATTATTTTCCATTATTTCCTTTACAAGCTCTCTTGTAGGATTAACACAGACAGGATTTCCAACTAAACTTAACATATCAAAGTCTCCGGCTGTATCTCCATAGCTGTAGCTTTTTTCCAGATCTATATCATATTTCTTAACTAGATCTTCTATAGCCTTTTTTTTACTCTGACTATCCCACATAGGAATAACTTCGCCTGTATATTTATCATTTTTATCTATAATATATTTTGCTCCAATATAATCGTCAAAGCCATGTTTTTTTGACATTTCCCTTACCAATTCTATAGGGCTTCCAGATATGGTAATTACTTTATAACCATTTTTCTTATGCCACTTTATTCTGTCTCTCGTGTAAGTATAAACTCTATCACCTTTTTGTGATATAACATTTTTAGCTATAAACTCTATTTGGGATTTATGAAGTCCTTTTATAGCTTCTACATAAATGTCTGCCATTTTTAGTAAATAATCATCGTAATTGCCCTGACGTTTATCCCATTTTTCATACCTTGGTTTTACTTCTTTATACCATCTATCAGTTGGTATGACTTCATATTTTACAAGTTTCTTAAATACTTCCGTTATTAATCCTTCCCTATATAAAGTTCCATCTATATCAAAAAAAGCTGCTTTATTCATAATAAGCTTCCTCCTTTTTTATATTAATATTTATACTATATTAATATAACAGTTTATTCTAAATACTGCAAAAATGCCACTAAAAAATATTTATTTAAAATAAATACCTGCCAGCGATAAATCTAACGCTAACAGGTATTCAATATTTCCTTATCTAAAAGTATTTACTTATTAAGTTTCTTATATATAAGATTTCCAATAGTCTGAAGAAGTTGAACAAATATTATAAGTATTACTACTGTATATACCATTACATCAGTTTCAAATCTGTAATATCCATATTTTACAGCTACATCACCAAGTCCGCCGCCGCCTACGGTACCTGCCATTGCAGAACAACCTACCACACTTATAACTGTAAGTGTAATTCCAAGTACTATAGATGGAAGTGCCTCCTTGATCATAACTTTAAATATTATCTGTGTATTGCTAGCTCCAAAAGATTTTGCCGCCTCTATTATTCCAGGATCAACTTCTTTAAGTGAAGATTCAATTACCCTTGCTGCAAAAGGTGCTGCCGCTATTGTAATTGGGACTATTGCAGCTGTAGTACCTATTGTTTTTCCAACTATAATCCTCGTAATAGGGAAAATTGCTATCATGAGTATTATAAAAGGAAACGATCTTAATAAATTTACTATTATATCAAGTACTTTATAAACTATTTTATTTGGCCTGAGTCCATTATCCTGCGTTACTATCAATAATATGGCCGGTATAAATCCTATAATTACTGCCAATACTGTAGAAATTATAACCATATAAAGCGTTTGCCCTATAGCTGGCAGCAATATTTCCTGAAATGTTTCGCTAAATCCCATCTATTCTACCTCCCATGTAACATTTCTTGAAGAAAGATACTTGCATATTGCATCCATATCTTTTTCATCTACGTTTATAACTAAATTTCCTAAAACATCATTTCTAAACCTTTCAAGCTTTCCCCATACTATAGAAAATTTTATATTTAAATCTATTGCCATTGAAGTTATCAAATTACTCTGGCTTATATCTTTAGGGAAAAATACTCTTATGTTTTTGCCTTCATCCGGCAGCAAGCTTTCATTTCCCAATAATTTTTTGAGATTCTTTCCAGGTTTTAAAAATACTTCTTCAACATTTCCTACATCTTTTATTTTACCATCATCGATAATGGCTACCTTGTTGCATATATCCTTTATTACTTCCATCTGATGTGTTACTACAATTATAGTTATTTTAAATTCACTATTTATCTTTTTCAAAAGTTCAAGTATGGATTTGGTTGTATTAGGATCTAAAGCTGATGTAGCTTCATCACATAAAAGTATATTTGGATTTAGGGCAAGTGCCCTTGCAATAGCCACTCTCTGTTTTTGTCCACCGCTTAATTCTTTCGGCATACTTTCTGATTTATCTAAAAGTCCAACTAAGTTTAACAGTTCTTCAACCCTTTTCTTTATTTTATTCTTTTCAATTCCCCAAACCTCAAGTGGAAGTGCTATATTATCATATACATTTTTTCTGTTTAGTAAATTGAAATTTTGAAATATCATTCCTAAATTTTTTCTAAATACTCTTATTTCCTTCCCTTTTAAATCTTTAACTTCCTTGTCCATTATTTTTATGCTTCCACTATCATAAGTTTCAAGTCCATTTAAACATCTAAGAAGCGTAGATTTTCCAGCTCCACTGTGACCTACAATTCCAAATATTTCGCCTTCTTTTATATGAAGGTTTATATTTTTCAATACGTGCTTACTTCCAAAAATTTTTCCTACATTATTGATATCTATCAATTACTAACCCTCCTAATATGTTTTGTCCAAAAAGCACAAAAATCCGAGGAAAACCTCAGATTCAATTACAAAATATTATCTCATCTTTCAGCTTTCGCTGCAGGAATTAGCACCATTGTACTATAAAAAATACTGGTTGCCGGGTTTCAAAGGGCCTGTCCCTCCACCTCTCTTGATAAGTTCAAGATTTATATTCAATTAATGTTTTTAATTATATCAATTTAAATTTACTCTGTCAATAGCATAAATGATAATAAATTTTAATTGAAAATAAAAGTTAATATTGACAGTGCAATATAAAGATGATACTATGTAATTGAATTGATAATGGATTTCATTATAAATTGATAGTGAGGTGATCTAATTGAGTATTTGTGATTTAAAACCTGGACAAAAGGCTTTTATAAAAAATATAAGCGGAGATAAAAAATTGGTCAAAAGACTTCTTGCTCTAGGGTGTATTGAAGGCACTGAAGTAATGTTAAAAACCTTCGCTCCCTTTGGTGATCCACTTGTTATAAATTTCAGAGGTTTTGATCTTGCTATACGTAAGAAAGATGCTGAAAATATAGCAATTTTAAACTAATTATTATAAAATCATAAAATGTTTGGAGGGAATATATGATTACAGCCGCTTTACTAGGTAATCCTAATGTTGGAAAAACTTCTTTATTTAATAGTTTAACTGGTTCAAATCAATATGTAGGTAATTGGGCTGGAGTAACAGTAGAAAAAAAAGAAGGTTATTTTGAAAATATAAAAATTGTAGATTTGCCAGGCATATATGCCATGGACACATATTCAAATGAAGAAAAAGTTTCCAAAAATTTTTTAATTGATGGTAATGCTGATGTCATAATAAACATAGTAGATGCATCCAATTTAAATAGAAACTTATACCTTACCACACAACTCAAACAATTTAGCAAACCTATAATTTTAGTTTTAAACATGATGGATGTGGCTATTTCAAATGGAATAAATATTGATTGTGAAAAATTAGGAACTGAATTAGGTGTCACAGTAGTTCCTATAATAGCTACCAAGAAAAAAGGTATAGACATACTCAAAGATTTACTTGTAAAACAGAAATTCAAAAATATTTCCAAAGCAGTTAATACTTTTGAATTTAAAACGGAAAAGGAAACATATTCTTTTATAAATGATATACTGAAAAAATGCACTACAGTTACAAAAGATAAATTTATTTCATATACTGAGAAAATAGATAAAATTGTACTCAATAGATTTTTAGCTTATCCAATATTTTTAATTGCACTCTTCTTAATTTTTAAAATCACTTTCAGCTGGGTCGGCCAGCCAATTGCAGATGTATTTAGTAACTACCTGTCAAATAGCCTTACTCCCTATTTAAAAACTTTACTCTCATCATCCAGTCCATGGTTCAGTTCACTTTTAATCGATGGTATACTTGCAGGTGTAGGATCTGTAATTGTATTCTTTCCAATTATATTTTGTCTTTTTTTAGGCATATCATTTTTAGAAGACAGCGGTTATATGTCAAGAGGTGCACTTATAATGGACAAGCTTATGAGGAAAATGGGTCTCTCAGGAAAAGCATTTATTCCACTCATAGTCGGTTTTGGATGTTCAGTGCCTGCAATTATGTCATCGAGAACTTTAGAGAGTGAAAAAGATAGGAAACTTACAGCTCTCCTTGTTCCTTTTATGTCGTGTAATGCCAAGCTGCCAATATATGCATTATTTGCATCGGCCTTCTTTGTTGGATACCAGACAGAAGTAGTTTTTTCATTATATCTGCTCGGTATAGCTTTTGCTTTTATACTTGGGATACTATTCAAAAATACAATATTTAAAAAAGATGAAGAGCCATTTATAATTGAACTTCCAAAATATAATATTCCCGAATTTAAAAATCTAATTATTCATACCTGGGAAAAAGCCAAGGGATTTCTTAAAAAAGCTGGAACTATAATATTTTCCATGTCGGTTTTAATATGGTTTTTATCTAATTTCAATACAAGTGGAATGGTTTCTATGGATAAAAGTATTTTATCCTACATAGGTAAATTTTTAAGTCCAATATTTTCACCTATGGCATATGGATCATGGCAAAATTCAGTATCACTCATAGCAGGAATAATGGCAAAAGAAATTGTAATTGGAACCATGGGAATAGTATACGGAAATAATTTGCAAACAATTTTACCAATGCATTTTTCACCTATTTCAGCCTACTCATTTTTAGTATTTGTTCTTTTTTATACTCCATGTGTTTCTTCAATATCAGCTATGAAAAAAGAGTATGGCAGTAAGATGGCTGCATTTTCTGTAACATATCAAATTGTATTTGCATGGATACTTTCTTTTATTGTATTTAAAGTAGGTTCTATTATATTTTAAAGGATGGTGCATATAAATGGTTGAAATATTAATAGGTTTAATTATAGCTATAATTGCCATATATATATTAGTAAATAATATAAAAAACAAGTTTAAAGGTAAAAACTGCTGCAGCTGCAGTTCATGTACTATGAATCATAGTTGTGCTAGCAAACAAAATCATAAAAATTAATATAAGAATGCAAATATAAAAAATCCAGTAATATGTACTGGATTTTTTATATTTGAAACATTAGAATTTTTTTATTGCATAATCAATTATATCTTCAATGGATACAATTCCTTCTACAATTTCGTTATCATCTACAACCGGTATAGCTATTATGTTGTTTTCTCTAAGTCTCTTTGCGGCATCAATTATTTCCTCATCTTTATTTGCAGTTATTACATCTTTTGTCATTACCCAATCTATAGGACACGTATCAAAGTGACCTTCTTCCATTAAGAACCTATATATATCTGCTTTAACTATCATCCCAATTAATTTCCCATTTGAGTCAATTACAGGAGCTCCATTTACATTGTGTTCGTACATTATTTTTAGTGCCTTGCTAAGTATATCGTCTGATTTAAGTTTTACTATATCAGAACGCATTATATCCTTAATCATACCCATACCCCTTTCTAAAAAATACTTTTTAATAACTGTTACTTGCAATAGATTCTATTTTTTCTACGCTTTTTCCACCTTTAAGTATATAATCTATACTTTTAGATGCAGATTTTTTTGATATTTTTCCTATTTCAAAATTTAATTTAATATGATTCCTGTTTAGAAGGCTTGTCAAAAATTTTAATTGTTTTTGTGTAATTGAGTCCTCCCTAACAAGTGAATCATTATTTTGAACTTTATATATAAATTCATGTATTTTAGGCAAATTCAATACATCTTCATAGTTATGAAGCATTATAGTATGTTTTATATTTTCATCTTCTGTATTTAAAAATTCTTTATATAAGTCTACACTCATCCCCCCATCTATTTGATCTTTTCTTTCTATTCCTATATATTTTTCCACAGTTTTTAGATTGCATCTCTTCATTCCAAGTTGTTTATAATATGGTCTAACTAATCTATATAAATCTATGTGATGTTTAGGTGAATTAAAACTTATACCTGATTCTGACATTCTCTCGCATATGAATGGCTCGTCAAATGCAATTCCATTATATGAACACCATGCATTATATTTTTCAATATCCCTTGCAAAATTAATCAATACTTCACTCTCATCCTCAAGATTTTCTGAAAAATACTGTTTTACATAGAACTTATTATAACTTATAAAGTTGCCAAAAGATATAAGTATTATGCTGTCATTAACTTTATCAAATCCTGTAGTCTCTATATCAAAATAAGCTACATCTTTCATCTTGTAATTACTATATACACTTTCAGGAACATTTAATGTTTCATTGTATTCTTTAACAAACATCTGTGCCTCCAACAAAATAAAATTTAAGGTTACATCCTATCTACTACCTGTATTCCAAGTAAATTCAATGCATTTTTTATTACCTGGCAGGAAGCTTCTACAAGTCTCAGCCTGAAATTTTTTATTTTTTCATCTTCTGTATTTAGTATACTACAAGAATTATAAAATTTGTTAAACGCTTTCGCAACATCTATTGAATATCTTGTAACTATAAATGGTTCTAATTTATCTATAGCATTTACTATTTGAGAATTAAACCTTGACAGAGTTTTTACAAGTTCGAACTCTTCTTCTGAATTAATACCATAATACCCGCAATCTTCAATTGATTCTCCAGCTTTTCTAAGTATGCTCTTTCCTCTTGCATAACTATATTGTACATATGGCCCTGTTTCCCCATCGAAACTAAGCATTTCATCCCAGTCAAATATTATATCTTTTTCCCTGTTATTTTTTAAGTATGTAAATATTACTGCGCCTATTCCTATCTTTTTAGCTACGCTTTCCTTATCTTCAAGATCTGGATTTTTATCTTGAATTATCTGGAGAGTTCTATTTATGGATTTATCAAGCAGATCCTCTAAAAATATAACATCTCCCTTTCTTGTAGAAAGTTTTTTATTAGCGAATTTAACAAGCCCAAATCCAACATGTATGCATGAATTTGCCCAGGTATTGCCCATAAGCTTCAATGTAGTAAATACCTGTCTAAAGTGTAGAGACTGATCCATTCCAACTACATATATACATTTATCAAAATCATAAGTTTTTTTCCTGTATACAGCCGCTGCCAGATCACGAGTAGCATATATAGTGGCTCCATCAGATTTTTTTATTATACATGGAGGCATATTATATTTATCCAGCATTACAACTTTTGCACCATTACTTTCCTTAAGTAATCCACATTTATCAATTTCATCAACTACACTATCCATCTTATCTGTATAAAAGCTTTCTCCTGCATATGAATCAAATTCAACTCCCAATTCATCATAAACTTTACTGAATTTTTCAAGGCTTAATTTTTTGAATTTCTTCCAGAGCTTAACTTCTTCTTCTTCTCCATCCTCCAATTTTTTAAAATACATTCTTCCCTCATCTTCAAGTGATGGATTTTTCTCTGCCTCTTCATGAAATTTAACATATATCCTCAAAAGTTCTTTTATAGGATCCTTTAAAAGTTCATCTTCATTGCACCATCTTTTATATGCAGATATGAGTTTCCCGAATTGAGTACCCCAGTCTCCTAAATGGTTTATTCTGGTACAATTATATCCTTGAAAATCCATCATTTTGTACAATGAATTACCTATAGCTGTACTAAAAAGATGTCCTACATGAAATGGTTTTGCAATATTAGGTGAAGAAAATTCTATAACTATATTCTTATTTGCTCTCTCAGGAGATTTTCCATAGTTATCTTTTTCAACAAGTATTTTGTTTATAATATCCTTAGTAAATATATCCCTATCCACAAAAAAATTTAAATATGGTCCTAAGTTTTCTATTTTGCTAAAGCATTCTGTATCTATCTTGTTTTTCAGTTCAACTGCAATTACATTTGGAGCTTTTCTTAATACTTTTGCCAGTTGAAAACATGGAAATGAATAATCTCCCATTTCAGGTTTTGGAGGTATTTCGATAATTCTTTCTATAACGTCCAATTCTAAATCTACATTTTCTTTTATTTTTTCTGCTACTAATTTTTTATAATTCATTACAAATTTTCCTTTCTTCTAATAAATAAAAAAGACTAATCTCCTTTATTTTAAGAGACGAGTCTTTTTTCGCGGTACCACTCTAATTGATAGATAATCTATCCACTTTTAACTTTAACGCAGTTAACGATTTATCTTTTATATAGCAAAAGCCTAAATATTTTAATAAATACCTCAAAGTCTCTCTTATTCTCAATAAAGCTGCAGGCTTCCACCATTCCCACTCTCTGTAAAGCTCGCCTTAAAAATATTTTTCTCTTCATAGGATATAAATATATCTAATTATATTATTAGAATAAGGTTATTGTCAATATAAAGTAAACTTTTTATTTTATATTTTCACCTTCACTTAAATTTACATCTTTTAATTTTACTATTTTAGTATGATACACTTTTTTATATATTACAAAAAGTAGTAAAAATAAAGGAAGACCTATATATGAAGATGTTACTCCTGCCCAATCTATTTTACTTCCCTGAAAATACGTAATTCCCTGTCCAAGAACTACAATTGTACATAATATAAATGCAATTATAGGCCCTACTGGAAATAATTTAGCTTTATATTTAAGAGCTGATAAATCCTTTTTCTGAGCTACATATGCTTTTCTAAATCTATAGTGGCATATTGCAATACCAAGCCATGCTATAAATCCAGCAAGTCCTGAAGCCGCTACCAACCATACATAAACTGAACTTTGTGCATATAAGCCGGTCAAAAAACAAAGTGATGCTACAAGTGTTGTAATTATAAGGGCATTTATAGGTACTCCTCTTGAATTAACCTTTTTAAGAAATTTTGGTGCCTGTCCTTCTTCAGCTAATGCATATAACATTCTTGTAGAAGCATAAAGTCCAGAGTTGCCGCATGAAAGCACAGATGTAAGTATAACTGCATTCATAAGTGATGCTGCTCCTGCTATTCCTGCTTTTTGGAATATCATAGTAAAAACGCTGGTATCTACTCCTGCTTTTGTATAAGGAATTAAGGCTCCTACTACAAATATAGTGCCAATATAAAATATTATTATCCTCCAAAATATAGTATTTATAGCCTTAGGTATATTTTTTTCTGGATTTTCACTCTCTCCAGCAGCAACTCCTATGAGCTCTGTACCCTGAAAAGAAAATCCCGCAATTAAGAATACTAAAAATATGGATTTAAATCCACCTACAAAAGGTGCCTCTCCAACGGTAAAGTTTTTAAATCCTACTGCATTACCATTAAATATTCCAAATATCATGCAGACTCCTACAAACAAAAATACAATAACCGTAACTACCTTTATTCCCGCAAACCAGAATTCTGATTCTCCATAAGACTTTGCAGATAATAAATTCAGTATAACTATAAGAGCCAAAAATACTACACTCCATATAACTGGAGGCGTACTTGGAAACCAGAATTTCATTATAAGTGATCCTGCCACCATTTCTGCCGCTACTGTAATTGCCCAGTTATACCAGTAATTCCATCCTAGTGCAAAGCCAAGCGCTGGATCTACAAACTTAGTAGCATAAACACTGAAAGAACCTGAATCAGGCATGAATGTTGCCATTTCTCCCAAACTTGTCATTAAAAAATATACCATTATTCCTATAAGAACATATGCTGCTATTGCTCCACCTGGTCCTGCCTGTTTGATAGTATCACCAAGAGCCAGAAAAATTCCAGTGCCAATAGCTCCTCCAAGGGCAATCATATTTAAATGTCTGGCTTTAAGTCCTCTTTTTAATTCACCTGATTGTCCTAAATTTTTGTCTTCTTCATTAAAAGTATTTTGCAATTTTATTCCTCCTTATCGGTCTCAATTTTTCCGATAAATGAAAACTAAGATAAAAAAAATACCACGAGCACTACTCATGGCATATAAAGTACACATAATTAAATTTACCTTATAATAGATGATAGCTCTCCACAAAATATTGTGACAGTTTTACATATATTCTACATAAAACCAACTATGCAGTATCAAAGCATTTACTACACGTTTCGGCAAAATTCCCTTTCAAATGAACTCATCGTGCTTATCTCATTCATCCTAATAATAAATATTGCACCTCTACCCTAGTTATTCACTTATAGATACATTATGAACCTTATTTAAAGATTAGTCAATATAATTTGTTCGCAGTCTACAATCTATTACATAATATTGTCCACCATATTCACCGCTAAACTATATTAAATACTATTATTCTCTACTTTACAACAATATACTAGTTATTGGGAGTATCAATTCCTGCCATCTTCATAAGATATAAAGCATTTCTAGTTTTCGATACACCTCTATTTAGCTTGTAATCAAAGCATATTTTATTATCCTTATAGTACTCTTTAAAATGATAATTTTTTATTTTTCCACCGCTTTCATTTTCTATATCACACAATTCCAAATCATGAGTTGACACCATGCCGCAGGTATTAAAACCTATTAACTCATTTATAAGTATTTTAGCTCCAGTATGTCTATCCATAGAATTCGTTCCCTTAAATATTTCATCTAATAAGAAAAATATATTTTCGCCATTTTTTGCAGCTTCCACAATATATTTTATTCTCAAAATTTCTCCATAAAAAGAAGATATGTTTTTTTCAAGGTTGTCGCTTATTCTCATGCAAGTATATATATTCATTATAGAACATTTAAAATAATCTGCATATACTGGTGCTCCTGCATACGCAAGTATTAAATTTACACCTGCCGTTCTCAAAAATGTACTTTTTCCTGACATATTTGATCCTGTAATCAGCAATACTTTTGATCCATTTTCTATATCAAGATCATTGGCCACGGCCTTACCCTTAATTAGTGGATGTGCCATATTTCTTGCTTTTATTGTAAGCTGAGCATCCAAAATATCAGGCACTACAAAATCAGGATGATCAAATCCTATAATAGCAATACTTGAAAGCATTTCAAATTCTCCTACTGTGTCTATCCATGCACCTATTGATTTTTCATTTTCATTTTTCCATTTTTCAAAGGCAAACATACATTGATAATCCCATAAAAAAAGTATATTAAGTACTATGTACACCATGTTTCTTCTCTCTGAAATATTATCCGCTATTTTTAATAAATCATTTATGGCTTTAAATTCTTTGCACTTAGATTTTATATTACTTTTATTTTCAAATACAGCTTTTAAATCTTTTAAATGTTCTGATTTAAAGTTTGTATTATAAATTAAGCTAATTATATTATTATAAGCTTTTATACTATCCTTAAGCTTATATACCATACTAAGAGAATAATCCCGCTTTTTAGAATCAATAAATAATAATCCTATAGAAAACAGAACACTTATATATGCAATATACATTTTAGATATGTGAAAAACTAATGTCGTATATAAGCTAAAAAATATTGAAGCTATTATAAGAATTGGAAGTATCTTAAATAACATTATTATAAACTTATTACTGTATATACTGCTATTTTTAAAATTTAAAATATCAATCAAATTTGAAATTTCATGTCCATTTTCGTTCTCTTTTGCAAAATAAGCCTCTGCCTGAAGTCTCTGCCTGAATTTAATATTATTTTGTAATTCAGCTACAGCTTTTTGTCTTTTTAATATAATATCTTTTTTATCTGGAGAATTGGATAATACTTCACTTAACCTATTCTTTCCCGCATTAGTTTCAGCAGTATTAATCCACTGAAATATTGAACCTTTTCCGAATACATCTAAATCATGACTGAATCTATGATTCTCATTTATAAATTTCTTGCCGCATTCTTTAAATTTCTGCCAGTTTCCATCTAACCTTTCGCAGCAAGTTCTGTTTATATTATAAAGTTCCTCTGTAAATTTATAATTCTTATTTAATCTTTCATGTTTCTTAACTGCAATTATAAAAATTATTAGAAATACCAAAAATGAACTTGCACTTAAATAAATATAACTTCTTGTATATAAAAATATAGTAATAATCGCTCCCAAAATAAAAATAACAAATCTCAATCTGCTTATTAACTTAGCAGTATTTTTTTGTTTCTCCAAAAGAGACTTATAATGATATTTTCTTCTAGAATATATATCTTTTATATCTTTCACTTTTTTTCATCTTCCACAAATTTATTAGAATGCTTTAGTAATGTTGATAATTTTAAATTATTAACATAATCCTTTATTTTAAAATCCATGCCTAAAATATGTTCACTTATCCAGTTGTAAACAAAGTCCAGAAGTTTTATAACTTCCTCCTGAGGATTTTTTTCTATCTCATCAGTATCCAGATTCTCAATTTTATCTATAAATTTATCATGTACTAATTTTTGTTCTTTATATCCAGGATACTCGTACATTAACATTATTCTCTCTTCATCTTCAAAGTGATATACAGTATAGTCTTTAAGTTCATCAATAGCATCTAAAATTTGATCAATATATGCCATCTCATTTACGTCTTTAACTAAATTATATATCTCACGCCCTATTTCAAACAATCTTTTATGCTCGTCATCTATTTTTTTTATTCCACAACTATATTTATCATTCCATTCAAACATTTCACTGCTCCTTATAATTAAAATATATTATTTTTCAATTTGCTATTTATATTATAAATTATATCACATATAATATTTCTTAAAAGTTATATTTAAATATAAATTAAAGCGGTATCCATATGAATACCGCTTTAATTTATAATAAAAATATTTTACATAACAGAGCCCGGCATAAATGCATCCAGGACTCCAATTACAAGTGCAGCTATAATTGAACCTAGTACAGTCACTCTCATGTTTGGAACTATAAACTGTGTTAAATATAATATTACAGCTGCAATTATGAATCCCTTTAAGCCTTTTCCAAAAGGACTGGCATCTACGCCCATAAATCTTTCTACTATATAATCAATAACACTTATGGCAACTGCAGCTATAATATATGACCATAAGCCTGCTATAGAGAAACCAGGCGTTACAAAAGATGTTATGGCTAGTATAATTACAGTAAATACTAGTTTTAATATATATCCTGTTATAGAATGCCTATCTTTTTTATTATCCACAGTAATCACTCCTTATACAATATAGTTATAATCATAAATTCCATGCAATATTTTTATTTTTACCTAAATCGAAAAAAATATTTATGAAAACAAAATATTAAATATAACAAGAGACCGAATAAATATAATTTTACTCAGTCTCTCATTTTAATTTATTTTATTACTTTATTCCCTGTTCATAGGCTTCAATCATTTTTTTAACCATATTTCCACCTACTGATCCAGCTTCTCTTGCAGTAAGATCTCCATTATAACCATTTTTCAAGTTTACTCCTACCTCTTTTGCAGATTCCATTTTAAATTTATTCAAAGCTTCTTTAGCTTGAGGTACTAAAACTTTATTTCCATTGCTGTATGCCATAAGAAATCCCTCCTAAAATTTTATTTTTTATTGTTTATGATATTTTTTCATCCTGTACTATAAGTTTGTTCCATTTTTCATTTATTAATCTATAAAATTAAATGAAAATACTCTAGTTTATATCACAATTAGAAATTTAACTTAATTTTAGAAAGAATATAAAATAAAAATTTGAATGCTTAATTTAAAATAGTATAATGGTTACATCAAATATTTTAAATAAGCTGGTGATTTTATTGTACAAAAAAGGAGATTTCCATATGCATTCTACAGCTTCTGACGGAGAACTCTCTCCTAAAAATCTGATTAATCTTGCAAATGAACAAGGCATAGATATTTTAGCACTTACAGATCATGACACAATATCAGGTTTAAATGAAGCAATTTCTGAGGGAATTAAAATTGGAATTGAAGTAATACCCGGCATAGAACTTTCTACTCTATATAAAGGTAAAAGTGTTCACATTTTAGGCTATTTTAAAAATTCAGAATATATAAATGACAGATTTAAAGTCTTTCTAAAGGAGATGACTGATTACAGAACACTTAGGGCTAAAAAAATAATAGATAATTTGTATAAATTTTTTAATATAAAATTAAACTATGATGATGTATTAAAAAAATCCAAGGGAATAATTGCAAGACCCCACATAGCTAAAGCCATTATAGATGCAGGTTATGACTATAGTTTTGACTATATATTTTCAAAATTTATAGGTGAATCCAGCCCTGCCTATGTTCCGAATAAAAAAATTGAAACGGAGGAAGGTATAAAAATATTAAAATCCATGTCAGCCATGGTTGTACTAGCACATCCTGTACTCGTAAAGATAAAAAATATTGAGGAACTTATTAAGCTCCCTTTTGACGGCATAGAGGCTATTTATCCTGCCAATTCAGATAATGACACAACAAAATTTATAAATTATGCAAATGAATACAGTAAAGTAATATCCGCAGGATCTGATTTTCACAGTGTAAATGTCAATGATTCAAGACATGCCTCTCTTCCAGGTGAAGTATACTTAGAAGAAAAAGAAATAAGCATATTTTTAAATAAATTAAATTCCATAAACTAAATAGACAAACTAAGGCTTATTTTCATACTAAGCCTTAGTCATATAATTCTGTTGCTATTTATTATTTACTATATTTCATTTAAAAATGCGCTGTATCCTTTAACAGCTTCATATATATCTGCCTTGCTTGCAACTTCCCATGGAGCGTGCATATTATGAAGTGCTATTCCGCAGTCTATAACCTGCATATTATACTCTGCAAGTATATAGGCTATAGTTCCTCCACCTCCCTGATCTACTTTCCCAAGCTCTGAAGCCTGCCAGGATATATTGTTGCCATCCATAATCTTTCTTATTTCTGCTATAAATTCTGGATTTGCATCATTACAACCTGACTTTCCTCTGGCACCAGTATATTTGTTAAATACTATGCCCTTTCCAAAATAAGCTGAATTATTTTTTTCCATTACAGATGGATAATTTGGATCAAAGGCAGCACTTACATCAGATGACAGCATTTTTGAATTTGTAAGGGCACGCCTTAATTTTAAATCACTATAATCCCCAGTTAAATCTATTATTTCAGCTACAGTATTTTCAAAAAACCTTGATTGCATTCCAGTAGCACCAACACTTCCTATTTCCTCTTTATCAACTAAAAGAGTTACACAAGTCTTATCAGGATTTTTTACTTTCATCATGGCATCAAAAGAAGTATATGCACATATTTTATCATCATGTCCATATGCCATTACCATACTTCTATCAATTCCATAATCTCTAGCTTTGCCTGCTGGGACTACCTCAAGTTCTGCGGATACAAAATCTTCTTCACAAATACCATATTTTTTATTTAATATTTCAAGTATATTTTGTTTTACCCTTGTTTTAATTTCTTTATCCTTTACAGGTATACTTCCAACTAATATGTTTAAATCTTCACCTTCAATAACCTTATTTCCTTTTTTGCCCATTTGGTCATTTGCAAGATGAATTAAAAGATCTGAAACACCTACTACAGGATCATCATCCTCTTCTCCAATTACTATGTTTACTTTTGTTCCATCTTTTTTAACTACTACCCCATGAATTGAAAGTGGAAGAGTTACCCACTGATATTTCTTGATCCCGCCATAATAGTGAGTCTCAAATAAAGCTAAATCAGTATCTTCATAAAGAGGATTCTGTTTTAAATCAAGTCTTGGTGAGTCTATATGTGCACCTAATATCCTCATGCCTTGCTCTATGTCACTTGATCCAATTACAAACAGTGCAACAGTTTTATCTTTATTGTTGGCATAAACCTTATCTCCTGGATTTAATTTCGACTTACTTTTTATAATATCATTTAAATCTTCATATCCATTTGCTCTGGCTCTTTTTATAAATTCCGCTGTACATTCCCTTTCAGTTTTACACTTTGACATGAATTTTTCATATTCATCAGACACTTTAAAAACTTCTTTTAAATCATTTTTTGAATACTTATCCCATGCATATTCATATTTTTTTTGTAAGTCTTTTGCCATATCTATCTCCCCTAACTATAATAATTTATATTTAATACATCACTATATGAGTACAATTAATAACTATATTTTATCACAAAAGTATACTATATCCACTTGTTTTTTCTAAATATGAATACAAGAGATACCGCTATTAATATCATAATTATGGTAATATAATGGCATCCATTTTCTATTTCCATAAGTGGTATACCTTTTAAATTCATTCCATACATACTCGCTATAAGATTTAACGGCATAAATATACTTGTAATTACAGTGAAAACCTTCATGAGTTCATTGGTTTTATTTGATATCTCAGATTCAAAAGCTTCTCTAACCAAGCCAAGATCTTGAACCAAACTTTCAAGGGAAAGCATCAATTTTTCTATTTTTTTGTTTAAGCTCATGAAGTATCCCAAACTATCCTTTTCTATTATCAGATTATCATTCAAGCAAAGACTGTCACCTATATATCTCAGTGGATTCAAGTATTTTCTCACTTTGTAAACCTGTCTCCTTAAAGTTATAAGACTGTTTAATTGCTCTTTTTTAGGATTTTTCAGAATGTTTATTTCAATTTTATCTGCCTCAGCTTCAAGCTTAGATATAATATCATAATTTCTTACTATTATTCTGTCCAATATGTAATATAATAATATATCAGATCGTGATTTATCTCTTAATATAAAGCAATTCTTCGATCCTTTAATATCATCTATCAATTCATTTATGATATCCATATTGTCCCTGTATACAGTGATTATTATTTTCTTGCTCAAAAAAACATTTAATTCTGTAGATACAACTATTTTATCCGAAAAATTTAGTATATTAAAGATTATAAAAATATAGTCATTGAAAAAACTTATTTTAGAATTTGCAGAAAAACTTTTACAATCCTCTATACTTTCGTTATCAATATCTATGAATTTATTCAAATTTTCGATTTCGCTTACATCTAAAATTATCCAGTAATAATCATCTTTTAGTTCTAATTTATAGGTAATATTTGTTAGATTATCATTTATGTCCAGTATTTTCATAAAAGCACCACCAATACAGCTTGTAACAAATAAAATTAATTGCGATTATTATTTTGTGCAAAAATTATAGTTATTAGTCCACATTATAGCTAAAAATTCACAATATAAAAAACAGCAGTAAATTTTAACTGCTGTTTTTTATATTAAAACTTTATTTTGAAAATCGATTAGCTAAATAAAGAAACAAATACAAGCGTCAACGTACTTATAAGCTTTATTAAAACGTGTATGGATGGTCCTGCTGTATCTTTAAATGGATCACCTACTGTATCACCAACAACAGCACCTTTGTGGGTTTCTGACTTCTTTCCACCAAGATTGCCAAGTTCTATAAACTTTTTAGCATTGTCCCAGGCACCACCACCGTTGTTCAAGAATAATGCCATTACAACTCCTGTTATAGTACATACCATTAAGAAACCTGCTGCAGCCTCTTTTCCAAGAAGTACGCCTACTAGAATAGGAGCACATATAGGTATTATTCCCGGTAATATCATTTGCTTTAAAGCTCCCTTTGTAACTATATCAACACAATTTGCATAATCAGGTTTGGCAGTCCCCTCCATTATACCCGATATTTCTTTAAATTGTCTTCTAACTTCTACAATAACATACTGGGCGGCTTTTCCAACTGAACGTATAGCTGCTGATGAAAAAATAAAAACAACCATCGCTCCTATAAAAGCACCTATAAATACTTGACTTTTGCCTATATCTACAGCAAATAAAGAATCTAAAGGTTTACCGAGTATTGTTTTTACCTGCTCCAGATATGCAAAGAATAAAAGGAAGGTAGCAAGTGCTGCAGACCCTACTGCATAACCTTTTGTTAAAGCTTTAGTTGTATTACCACAGGCATCCAATTTATCTGTTACAAGTCTTATGTCTTCTGGGGCTCCAGACATTTCCACAATACCACCTGCATTGTCTGTAATAGGTCCAAAGGTATCCATTGAAAGTATATATGCACAACTAGAAAGCATTCCTATAGTAGCAATAGCAATACCATAAAATCCACCATTTGATATATTAGGAAGTGCAAATTCTCCAAATTTATAAGATGCAAATATTACTGCAGAAACAGCTAAGACAGGAAGTGCTGTAGATTCCATACCTACAGATATACCTGTAATTATATTTGTTGCAGCTCCTGTTTTTGAAGCTTCAGCAATAGATTTAACAGGTCTGTATTTATATGATGTATAATAATCTGTAATTAATACAAATGCGTAACTTAAAGCTATACCACAGAAAGCACATAAATACAAATATAAATAATTTATATTTCCTCCACCAGGTAAAGTACCTGAAAACATAGATTTTATAATTAAAAATAAAAATACCAAATTCAATATAGTAGTAACTATATAACCTCTATAAAGTGCACTCATTGGGTTGTCTGTTTTATCATCAGCCTTAACAAAGAATATTCCAACTATAGAAGATATAATGCCTACAGCTCCTGTTACCAGTGGAAATAAAATTCCTTTCCATCCGAAAACAGGATATAGAGCAACTCCAAGTATCATAGCTCCTATATTCTCTGCCGCAGTTGATTCAAAAAGATCTGCACCTCTTCCTGCACAATCGCCAACATTATCACCAACTAAATCAGCTATAACTGCTGGATTTCTCGGATCATCCTCCGGTATTCCAGCTTCAACCTTTCCAACCAAATCAGCACCAACATCAGCAGCCTTTGTATAAATACCACCACCAAGCTGTGCAAAGAGAGCTACAAAGGATGCACCAAATCCGAAACCAACTAATAATGACGGAGCTTCTTTTATTAATACAGCACTATTTGACATTCCACCATAAATTAAAAATAATGCAGTTACACCTAAAAGTGAAAGTGACGTAACAGCTAGTCCTGTAACAGCACCACCTCTAAGTGCTATGGTTAAAGCAGAATTTAAACCTTTTTTAGCACCAGCAGCAGCACGTATATTAGAGTTAACTGCCATATACATTCCTATATATCCAGAAATACCAGAACACAAAGCACCAGTCACAAAAGCAATTCCAATATGCCATGCATATTTAGACGCTGTACCAGACCCTTTAGATAGATTGCCAAAATAATTTGCAGCAATAATAATTACAACAGTTATAAGTGCCAAAGAAAATATCGTTTTATACTGTCTTTTTATAAACGCCATGGCACCTTCTTTAATTGCACTAGATATATTCTGCATATCTTTAGTACCTTTTTCTTGAGAAAATATAAATTTGACAAGGAAAAGTATTGCACCTACAGCAATAATTATGGAGCAGAAAATAAGAACTAAATAGGAACTCATTAACAAGACCTCCTTAAGATTGGCATAAAATATAATTTCTCATATATAATTATATACTTATTATGT
The DNA here is from genome assembly GCF_017874415.1 of Clostridium algifaecis. GTDB lineage: Bacteria > Bacillota > Clostridia > Clostridiales > Clostridiaceae > Clostridium_B > Clostridium_B algifaecis. The sequence goes on along the minus strand of NZ_JAGGLM010000001.1, from coordinate 411,825 downwards.
CAAAAATTCAATATCAGTCCTCTAATTTTAATTTTTGTCATTTTAAAGTAATTAAGCATTATTGTTCTTGAAAACAAAAAAGCAAGCAAATTTGTCCTTGAGTAAATCTGCTTGCTTTTTATTTTAAATTTAATTTGTAATTATACTATCTATCATAATATCATGTGTTTCTGTAGGTACAGTATCCAACACTTGAAAATCATAACATAATGCAATTTTTTTAGAATTTTTTTCTAATTTCTGCAGGAATCTATCATAATATCCTCCTCCATAGCCAATTCTACCACCTGAGCTATCAAATGCAACTCCAGGAATATACGACAAATCTATGGATTTTTCATCCACTTTAAATTCTGTACTTTCAGGTTCAAGTATATTATAGGCACCAGGTACAAGTTCACTAAATTTTTTTATTTCTACAGCTATCATACCTGATTTTTTTGATATAACTTTTGGAGTACATACTATTTTGCCGTCATATAATGCATTCTTTATGATTCTATGTGTATCTACCTCACTTTTATAACTTACAAATACAAATATGCATTTAGCTTTTTTATATTCTAAGCTATTTATGACCTTGTTAAATATTATATCATCAAATACCTTTCGTTTTTCTATATCTAAATTATCTCTAAGTGAAATTACATTTTTTCTAATTGCATTTTTTTTTTACTATTTTTCATTTTTTCTACTTCCCTTATCCTCTCACTTATCACATCTACGGGTGTAACATTCGTAGTGAGACTGTATCTATAGTTTGCTGCTGCCGCCTCTATTATAACAGCTAAATTTCTTCCAGGTCTTATTGGTAAAATTATTTTTCGTATAGGCACATCCAATATATTTACATAACTTTTATCTATACCGAGCCTATCATAATTTTCTCCTTCCTTCCACTGTTCTATATATATAACTAAATTAATTTTCTTACTTTTCAAAATAGAACTAAGACCATATAGTGCTGGAATATCTATTATTCCCATTCCTCTGACTTCAAGCATTCCAGATGTTATAAATGGTGATGTACCATGAAGTTCTCCTTCAATTTCTTTTATATCAACTGCATCATCTGCTACAAGTCTATGGCCTCTTTTTATAAGTTCAAGTGCAGTTTCACTCTTTCCTATGCCGCTCTCACCAGTTATAAGTATGCCAACACCGTATACATCTAATAATACACCATGAAGCCTGGTTTCTGGAGCTAATTTATAATCAAGATAATTCATAAGTTTATTTACGAATCTTGTAGATACGCTGTGGGTTCTAAGTAACCACCTATCATATTCAATTGCATTTTTCAACAACTCTTTGTGTGGAGGTAAATTTCTTGTTATTATAGTACATGGATTTTCAAATTCGAAATATTTTTTAAGCCTTTTTTCTCTTAAATCAGGCTGCATAGCATCCAAAAAGCTCCACTCAGCTTTACCTACAACCTGTACTCTTTTATTTGCAAAATAATTATAAAATCCACTAAATTGAAGTCCAGGTCTATTTATATCACTTACACTTATTTCATTCAATCGTTTACCTTCATTTAAAACTTCTAATTTTAAATCTTTTATTATATCCTTAACTGTTACTTTCATAATTTTCCCCCTAATTACAACTTACATCTCATTATTAGGTTTTTCTACCATATTATCAAGTTGAGCTCTAAAATTTTTCTTTATATTATCTATATATCTTTTCCTCAATTTTTTCTGTTCAACCTTTTCATTTTCCGTAAGTCCTAAAGTTTTACTTTTAGAATATAAAAAATTTATTCTCTTTACTACCTCATCTATGCTCAAAAGCTCTTCCTCCCGAAATACAATTAATATGATATTTATTATAGCACAAAAATCACAAATCTACTTCCAGCAATTTCGAAATTATTTTCTATAAATAATTTATACCAAAAAGTTTTAGACAATATTTTAATTTTGAAATTTTTTCCATGTCTTTCATATCAGTATATAAAGACAGATTTTTATGTTTTCCACATTTTCTCCACAGGATAATCCACATATTATCTACATAAGTTATGTTCATTTATGTAATAATATGTATATTATTGGCTTATAAAATATATGTTTAATTCATTAATATCTGCTAAAATAAATGTAGCAAATAAATATTATAGAGGTATATGTTATGAATATTAATCTGAAAACTTTAGAAATTAATATAATACAATCAAGAGAAAACTTATATAAAGCCATGAAAAACAATAACTTAACAGACGAAAAAGTAGTTAAATACAGCGAGGAATTGGACAAACTTATTTTAGAATACCAGATGAACGAAATTAAAACTAAACATTTATATTAAATTTACGAATTCGTATACATTTTTTCCTTATATTTGATAATATTTTAACATTAATATGCTTACAAAAATAAATATGATTTTTATTTTCTATACGTATATAATGTTTTATGTTGAAACATAATTAAATTAGACATTTTTATAAACTGGACTGGAGGTAAATCAAATGAACATAAGTATAATTGGAGTACCTATATTTCTAGGCTCTGGAATAAAAGGAGTAGAACTTGGTCCTAAAAAATTCAGAGAAAAAAATATATTAAAAATATTGGAAGATCAAGGCCATACTGTATATGATTGTGGAAATATCTATATAGATGATATACACAAATATAAGGATACTAGCCATATAAAATACTTAAAATCAATAATTCGTGTAAATAACAATTTGGCAAATGACGTATATAGCAATTTATGTGCTGGAAATTTTCCTCTTGTGCTTGGAGGAGATCATTCTTTAGGTCTTGGAAGCATAAGTGGTGCAAGCAAATTCAATAAAAATTTAGCTGTAATATGGATAGATGCTCATGGAGATATAAATACCGACAAAACTTCACCTACAGGAAATATACATGGTATGCCGCTTGCAGCTGCTATGGGCATTGGAAATGAAGATCTTGTAAATACATATTATAATGGACCAAAAATTGAGGCTAAAAATGTTTTTATATTAGGAGCAAGATCACTCGATCCAGGTGAAAAAGATCTTATAAAATCACTGGATATAAATGTTTATTCTACAGAAGATATAAAACACTTAGGAATTAAAAAGATATTGGAAGATATACATTCAAAGCTCAAACTTAACAACATAAAAAATGTACACTTAAGTTTTGACATAGACGTACTTGACCCCAAGTTTGTTCCAGGAACAGGAACACCAGTATCAAAAGGAGTTAACGTACTTGATATAAAAAATTGTCTAAAATATTTTATGGAAACAAAGCTTATAAGATCCATGGATATAGTTGAATTGAATCCTGTTTTAGATAAAAACGATATGACTTCAGATTTATGTATTGACTTGATATCAGATGCGTTTAAACATTATAAATAAAAAGCAGATAAAGAATCTGCTTTTTATTTATAATAAACTTAGGAATTTATCTAAAAACTCATCTGCTTTATGAAGTTTTTCATCATTTGGTACAAATTTAAACCTAAATCCTTCATCTACTACTTTAAATTTTAATGATTTTAACCTTTCTGTCATCATAGGTACGCCTTCACCGCTCCAGCCATAAGAGCCAAATGCACCTGCTGCTTTTCCTCTATTTGGTATAGAACATATACTCGATAACATATCCCATGCCGGTTTAACTGCATCTTGATTAATGGTAGGTGAACCTACAAGTATTCCATCAGCGCTATTTACAAGTGAAACAATTTCACCCATATCCATTGAAGTTATTTCATGTGCTTCTGCTTTTATTCCTTTTTTATTTATTTTATCTGATAAATATTCAGCAACTTTTTCTGTATTTCCATAAGCAGATATGTAAAATATCTGAACATTCTTCTCTTTTTTAGTATCTGTTGCCCATTCTTTGTATAATTCAATACACTTATCAATATCATCTATATGAACAGGTCCATGACTTGGAGCTACCATATCAAAATCAAGATCTTTAATTCTATCTAGTCCTTTTAAAACAAACTTTTTAAAAGGTCCCATTATTGCTTCAAAATAGTATTTCATTTCATCATCATAATCCAGTGAATTGTCTGTTATAGTATCATTCTTAGGACAATAATGACATCCTAGAAAATCACATGTGAACAATGTTTTTTTATCTTTTATATAAGTAAACATAGTATCCGGCCAATGGACGTTAGGAGATGATATAAATTCAAGTTTTGTTTTTCCAAGATCAATCTCTTCAGGTGCTACCATTTTTTTGAAATCTTTATTTACTATATCTTTAAGATACATAAGTGCTGCTCTTGAGCCAATCACTGTAGCCTCCGGGTATTTTTCGATTAAAAGTTTAAGAGACCCGCTGTGATCCAATTCAGTATGCTGAACTATTATGTAATCTAATTTTCTATTTCCTATAATACTTTCTATATTTGAAATATACTTATCAAAATATCCATTTTTAACAGTATCAATTACAGCTGCCTTTTCATCATCAATTAGATATGCATTATATGTAGTACCTTCTTTAGTATCCATTATAATATCAAAAGTTTCAAGTCCAGGATCCTGAACACCAACCCAGTATATATTATCTTTCAATTTCACACTATCCATATCAAAGACCTCCTAATTATAATTTTACAGTTATATTATATGAATATTATTTTAACACATATCTTTAACATTTTAAATAGTCAATAATAACTATCTACAAATAATTATTATAAAATAAATAACCAGATTATAAAAATTGAGCAGTCCGACACATAACGTGTACTAAAGACTGCTCAATTTTTACATATTTTATGCTTTTCTCAAATTTACTTTTAATGTCCTAAAAAGTATAGACAAGACAGTTAAAGATATAATTCCGTCAACCATGTGGTGAATTAAAGTACCTATTCCAACTACTACAAGAACCTTAAACATAGTAAAACCAAAAGGTATTACAAATATAGCTTCAAGTACAGCATGTACAGGTGCAGTAAGCACAATAACTTTTTTAAATGAAATTCCTCTTTTAAGCATAATAGCTCCAAAAAATCCTACAAGTATATGGCTTGATGCCCTCGCAGCAATTACAGCCGGGCTGGTAATTAAAAATCCAAGTGCAGAGCCAATTCCAACCATTACTGCAGGCACTGGTCCAAGGAACATGGAAAGAAACATTGGAACATGAGATGCAAGAGTAGCACTGAATGGTCCCAATTGAATCTTTAAAAATCCAAAGGCTGTAGGAATTATAATTGCAAGAGCTGTTAAAAGTCCTGAGTAAGTTAACTTTTTAATATTATTCATTAGTATTTCCTCCATGAAATTAGTGTATATACATTAGTATACTATATTATTTTACATATGTATATATATAATTATTTCCAAATTTTAGGTTTATAATTGATTGTTATTTTGAATATCTGTATAATTAATATATAAATGTTTTTCTACGAGGAGGTAATAACTTGGCAGTAAAGGAAGTATTAAAATATGGAAATAAAATTCTTAAGAGAGTTAGCAGACGAGTTGAAACTATAGATAATGATATTTTAAATATTGCACAGGATTTAAAAGATACATTATATAAAAACAGCGGCGGAATAGGTCTTGCTGCACCACAAATTGGTGTGCTTAAAAAAATTATAGTAATAGATTTAAGTGAAGATAAGTCCGGATTAATAACTCTTATAAATCCTAAAATAATAAAAAAGATTGGACACGAAAAAAGCACAGAAGGCTGTCTAAGCTATCCTGGATATGAAGGCATCGTAATAAGACCTAAAAAAGTTATTGTAACAGGAATGAACTTAAATGGAGAAGAAATAAAATACAATGCAGACGGTCTTCTTGCAAAAGCATTTTGTCATGAAATAGATCACCTGGATGGTATATTATATATGGAAAAAGCTAAGAAAATGTATAAACTTGATGAAGAATAAATTTTCAAAAAAATAATCCTCTATAAGTTATTTAAACTATTAGAGGATTATTTTAAAGTTACTTTTTAACATTAATTAGCTGGATTTATATTTTGTATGCAACAATTTATTAGATTTAGCTCCAAGCGGCTCTCCTAAAAAATCATTATATAATTTTTTTATTTCTGGATTTTCATGAGATTTTCTGCATGTAAGATTAGCATCATGATTATATAATCCTTTCTTTCTGTTACTATATGCTTCCTCTCTATCAGAATCAAATATAACTTTAGGCTGTCCACCTCCGCTTATACATCCCTCAGGACATGCCATAACTTCTATAAAATGGATATCACATTTACCTTCTTTTATAGACTCCATTAATTCTTTTACATGTTTTAATCCTGAAACCACTCCTACTTTAAGCTTAAAATCTTCCAAATCAACTTCTGCAGTTCTAAAACCTTCTTTGCCTCTTACCATGGTAAGATCTATTTTAGGAATAGGTTTTTTTGTATACAATTCATAACCTGTTCTAAGAGCTGCTTCCATAACTCCACCTGTTGAGCCAAATATAGTACCTGCCCCACTGTACATTCCAAGTGGTGTATCAAATTCTTCTTCACAAATAGTAGTAAAATCTATTCCAGCATCTTTTATTAGCTGTGCCAGTTCTCTTGTAGTTATAACAGCATCTACATCTCTATATCCACTATCGTGCATCTCTTCTCTTTCACTTTCAAACTCTTTACAGGTACATGGCATAACAGACACATTATATATTTTATCAGGATTAATTTTATTTATATCTGCACCATAAGTTTTAAAAATAGCTCCAGCCATCTGATTAGGGGATTTGCAACTTGAAAGGTTTGGTAAAAGTTCTGGATATGTCTGTTCTAGATACTTTACCCATGCAGGACAGCATGAAGTAAACATTGGTAAAACTCCACCTTGCATTAGTCTATTTATTAATTCACTTCCCTCTTCCATTATAGTAAGATCAGCACCAAGATTTGTGTCATACACCTTATCAAATCCTAATCTTCTAAGTGCAGCTGCCATCTTTCCAAAGCTTAAAGTTCCAAGTGGCAGTCCAAAGTCTTCACCTATAGCAACTCTAACAGCCGGTGCACATTGTACTATTTTAAATATATCCTTATTTTTTAATATCTCTTTGACCTTTTTTACTTGTCCTTTGTTATATGCTGCAAATAAAGGTTCATCAATATCATCCAGCATCCCTCTTTCAAATGCTTCTTTACTCATTGAAGTAGGAATATTATCATAAACAGATCTATATCCATTACATATCTGAATGCATTGTCCACACATAACACATTTTTCTGTATCTATTTTTTGAGGTTTACTTTGTTCTCCTTTTATTGCATCTACAGGACACACTTCCGCACATCGTCTACATCCTGTACATAATTCTCCATCTATATTTATCATAGAAGTACTAGATTCCATATTTAACATTCCCTTCTTTACTAAATTTTTTCTTTAGGCCTTACTAATTTTAAAGCATCTTTTGGGCATTCTCTAACGCATACAGGTTCTTTGCCATTTTCACTGCATAAATCACATTTATAAGCAGCTAGCTTAACCTTAGTTTCAATTTGTCCTGTAATTATATTGCTTTCAACTCTAGGCAGCAACTCTACAGCCCCTACAGGACATACCAGCGTACAGGTTTTGCATCCAATGCATGCATTTTCATTTATAATTACACTTTCACCACTTTTTAATATAGCATCAACAGGGCATGCACTTATGCAAGGTGCATCTTCACAATGTCTGCATTGAATAGGCATAACCATACCTTCATCTTTTACCATGAACAATTTTGGAGTTACTACTCTATTCATAGTCCCAATAGTTTTACCGTTATTATTTTCTCTATGACCTGCAGCACAAGCAATTTCGCAAGCTCTACATCCTATACATTTAGATGGATCTGCTACTACAAAAGAATTAAAATCTACACTCATTTAATTTACCATCCTTTCCTTACTTCAATTAGTAAGTATATTAAACTAACTATTTTCAAGCATATGTTTTACGTCACTAGCTGCAATTTTTTTCTTACAACTACTGCAAATAAGCTCTTTAGGTTCATTTATTCCAATCTTGTCATAAGCATATTTTACATGTTCTTCTGTAGCAAAATACTCTCCACACATATCGCATTTTACCATTTTAAATTTTTTGCCCCATATTTCTCTTTCTCCACTGTTATCTATAACTTTTATTGCATTAGTTGGACATACATTAGCACATGAAGCACATCCTATACAAGTTGAAGAAGGCTCATGATATGGAGTATCAACTTTTTTGTACATTCCTCTATTAATAGTTGAAATAGCTCCAACACCCATTTCGCTGCAAGCTTTCACACATAATCCACATAGAATGCAATTTTCTTTTGGATCTAGTTTAAATCTTTTTACTCTTTTTTCTTCAACTCCAAAAGCTTTAGCCATTTCACCTATTTCTTTATTTTCAGGACATTGTATTTTAAGAAGAGTAAGTATATTTTTTCTCATTCTTTTTATAGCATCTGAATTAGTTATAACCTTTACTTCTTTACTTATAGGAAATATGCAGGCCGTTACAATTTTTGAACGACCTCTATCTATAACCTCTACTACACAAAGCCTACAGCTAGCAAGTCCCGGCAGTGCATCACTATGGCATAATGTAGGCATATATATGTTATTTCTTCTAGCTATTTGTAATATAAATTCACCTTTTTTAGCTTCACAAACTTTTCCATCTATTGTAATTTTCATATTTAAATTCACCTCCTATAGAACTTTAACAGCATTAAATCTACAGATATTCATGCAATTTCCACATCTTACACACTGATCAGCATCTATTTCATATGATTTTTTGATTTCTCCTGTGATGCAATTACCTGGACAATTCTTTCTGCACATATCGCATCCAATACATTTCTCTTTATCTATAACAAAAGTAGTAAGCTTTTTACAAACTCCTGCCCTGCATCTTTTATTTATTATATGCTCTTCAAATTCATCTCTAAAATATCTGATAGATGCAATTACTGGATTTGGTGCACTTTTGCCAAGACTGTAGAGGGATGCCTTACTTGTCATTGAACTTATTTCTAAAAGTTCTTCTATATCCCCTTCTCTTCCGCCTCCATTACATATATCAGTGAGTATTTCAAGCATTCTTTTTATTCCTTCTCTGCAAGGTACACATTTTCCACAGGATTCCTCAGCTAAAAAGCTCAAGTAGTATCTTGTTACATCTACCATACAGGTTCTGTCATCCATTACGATCATACCACCTGAACCCATCATAGAATCAGCTTTGACCAAGGTATCATAATCTACAGGTAAATCCAAACACTCTCCTGGTAGACATCCTCCAGAAGGCCCACCTATTTGAACTGCCTTGAACTCTCTGTTATTTAATACGCCGCCACCTATATCATATATTATCTCCTTTAGTGTTGTTCCCATTGGTACTTCTACAAGCCCTGTATTTTTAACTTTTCCTACCAATGAAAATACCTTTGTCCCTTTACTATCCTTCATAGTTCCTATAGAACTATACCACTGTCCACCTTTTTCAATTATTATAGGTATATTTGCCCAGGTTTCTACATTATTCAAAACTGTAGGATGTCCCCAAAGTCCTTTTTCAGTAGTGTGTATATATTTAGCTCTAGGCTCTCCTACTTTTCCTTCTATCGATGACATAAGTGCTGTAGATTCGCCGCATACAAATGCACCACCGCCTCTTACTATCTGTATATCAAATGAAAAATTACTTCCTAATATATTTTTTCCTAGCAAATTTTCCTCTCTTGCCTTGTCTATTGCCTTTTGCATATTTTCTACAGCAAGTCCATATTCATCTCTTATATATGCAAATCCATTTGTACCTCCTATTGAATAAGCACAAATTATCATGCCTTCTATAACGCTATTAGGATCACCCTCCATTATGCTCCTATCCATAAAAGCTCCCGGATCTCCTTCATCACCATTACAAACCACATATATAGGGCTTGTATCAATATCTGCTGCAGTTTTCCACTTACGCCCGGTTGGAAATCCTGCTCCTCCTCTTCCTCTAAGTTTTGATTCCGATACTTCTTTAAGTACATCTTCAGGTTTCATACTACTTATTACTTTTTTTAATGCCTTATACCCTCCTCTTTCAATATAATCATCAAGGCTTGTTGGATCTATTTCACCTACATTTCTAAGAGCAATTTTATACTGTCTTTTGCAAAATTCACTTTCCTTATGATTTCTAAGTCTTTTTTTAGTAGAAGTTTCAAAATATAATAGCCTGTCTATTATTTCACCTTTTATCAAAGTCTTTTTTACTACCTCTTCTACATCATCTACTTTAACTTTAAAATATGCTATATTATCAGGATATATTTTTAGCAAAGGACCTTTTTCACACAGTCCATCACAACCTGTGCTTTTTAATTGAATATTTACTTCAGCATACACATTTAATTTAGCTATTTGAGATTTTAATTCTTCATAAACTTCCATACTGCCTTTTGCCAGGCAACCCGTACCGCAGCATACGTTTACAATTCTTTTATTACTCATTTCGCTCACCTCTATATCCATTAAGAATTTCTTCAACTTTTTTAGGTGTTAAGTTTCCATAATATTTATCATTTATCATCATAACAGGAGCTATTGCACAGCATCCTATACAATTAACTGTATTTATTGAGAATTTATGGTCTTCTGTAGTTTCACCAGGCTTAATTCCTAGTGCCTTTTCAAGTTCATCTATCACAATCATGGAGCCAGTAACGTGGCAGGCAGTCCCATCACACACTGTTATTATATTTTCTCCTTTCGGAGTAAGACTAAGTGCCTTATAAAATGTGGCCATACCATATAATCTACTTAAAGGTGTTTCTAAATGCTTAGCTAAATTTTCCATAGCTTCTCTTGGTATATACTTGTACCTTCTCTGTATATCTTGAAGAATAGCAAGAGTATATCTTTGTTCCTTAGGATATTTTTGAATTATATCCTGTCCATATAAATCATCATGCTTAGGATTTCGTTTCTCTGTGGTTAACATAAATATCCTCAACTCCCATAAAATAAATTTAATTTAAATAAATAATACTATAATCAGGTAAATAATTCTATATTTATGGCATAAGTAGAATTTTTAACTATATTCATATAATAATCAACTCATTAATTTCTTAAAATAAATAGGAGATGTATTAAAATAATTTTTTTAATACATCTCCTAAAAGGCTTATTTTCAATTTAAAACTTTATATTAAATAAGTTTATCTCCCTTTCACTTTTACCATCAAATACTATATATCCCCGTTTTTTATCTAAAACAGAAGTATCCTTAAACTTCTGTATATCTACAAAAAATTTTTCTATATGATAATTCCCGGAAACATCTATTTCACCTAATTTAATTTTATCCTTTATAATTTTTTCTTCGCTTTTAACTCTTTCTCTAATCAAGAAATCTGGAAGCCATCTTTTTTTGTTAAACTTAAGATAATCGTATTTTACTATTTCTTTTAGTTCAAAATTATCCTCTTTTAAAAGCTCTTCATTAAATTCTAAAAAAACCCTATAATATTCTATTGCAGATATATTTCTATTTAAATATCCTTTATTATAAAAAAAGTTTCCGAGTTCATTATAAAAATCAAAATGGGTATTGAATCTGCTTAAAAAATATTTTAATATATTGTTGAACTTGCCTGAATTATAATATTTATCAACAACTTCATCAATTCTCTTTAGAATTACTATTTCATGATAGCTAATTGAATCTGTCTTTAATATTTCGTATGGTGGATATGGTGAATACACCATATTCCACTTTTTAGCTTCATATCTCATAGATGAACCTTTTAAAAGTTTTAAAAACCCAAGCTGTATCTTTTCCGGTCTTATGGAATACACATCATTAAAAGAATTCTTAAAAGACTCAAAATCTTCTCCAGGAAGACCTGCTATCAAATCCAGGTGCTGGTTTATATTATGAGATTTTTGCACTTTCTTAACTTTATCTTTTATTTCATCAAAACTCACATGTCTGTTTATATTCTTAAGTATTTCAAAGTTAGTAGTCTGCACTCCAACTTCAAGCTGTATTCTACCTTTTGGTGCCCTATTCAAGACCTTTATTTCTTCATCTGTCAAAATATCAGCTGAAATTTCAAAATGAAATGTTACATCAACATTCTTTTCTATTATAAAATTCCATATATCCATAGCAAATTCAGGATTGCAGTTAAAAGTTCTATCTACAAATTTTATAAGCTTTGCGCCTTTATTTATTAGGAAATCTAGTTCTGACTTCACCCTGTTCTCATCTAAAAATTTTACGCCCTTTGTTATAGAAGACAAACAATATTTACAAGAAAATGGACATCCTCGTGACGATTCATAGTATACTATTTTATTTTCTAAGTTATCATTTTCATAATATGGAAAAACAATATTGTTCATATCTATGGACTCTCTATTTTCATTGAACATAATTTTATTTTCGTATTTTGAACAGAGTCCTCCTATACTTTTTAAGCTTGACAAATAGTCATCTAATGATATTTTGTTTTTTCTATATTCAATTTCCGTATTTATAAGCTTGTAATAAGGCAGCTCACCTTCTCCAGATATGACATAATCACCGCTATTTTCTTCGAGAAATTTCACGCAATCATATGATACCTCAGGTCCTCCATAAATTATTTTAATTTTAGGATTTATGAGTTTTATAAGTTTCGCTAAAGATGTACAATAATCTATGTTCCATATATAACATGAAAAGCCAACTATATCGGGACTTTCTTTCATTATTTCCTCTAGCATCTTTTCTCTTCTGTCATTTATTGAAAATTCTTTTATTATACAATTATATTGAAGCTTTTCTGTAAAAGCCCTCAAATATCTTACAGCTAAATTACTATGAATAAATTTTGCATTTATTGCTGAAAGTATTACCTTCACTTATCTTTTCTCCTTTAATAATTATTATTTTTAATTCTAGTTAAATATTTGTACACAATATTTATGATAAAACTTTTTATAAATTTTTACCATACCTTATTTATAAAAGATCGCTTTATACATCTTCAGTAATTGAGACTTCTTTTAATTCTTCTTGTTTTGACTCCTCTTTTTTACACTTATTTCTGGCTTTTATATAATATATATCTTCTGTAAAATTGTATTCTTCCATATCAAAATACTTGCTAACAATATTAACAGTATTTTCTTTTGAATCATCACCTGTTATATTAAAATCTCTTATTTTTATCACTTTCAATTTTTTGCCTGGAATTAATATTTTTATATCTCCATTAAAAATTCTACCAGGCCTTTTATCTATATCCCATATATAAAGCATCCCATCATCATTTAAATATTTATGTATTTGTTCTATAATAGCTCTTTTCTTGAATCTGGATCTTATTTTGTTAAATGAAAATAATAAAATACACAAATCATAATAACCCTCTTTTATTCTCTCTTTTTCTTCTTCTCCACTTATATATTCTATATTTATTCCATGGTTGAATTCTTTATATATATTATATACTATCCCTGTATTTTCAAGACCGATATCCAATAAATTTCCCCTGAATATTTCATTTTCCATATTTATAAATACTTCTTTCTTTCTCATAAGCTATCCTCCAATCCATATATTAGAAAATAAGTAAATATATATTATATAAGATGTTCTCTAAAAATAAAAAAAATCCTTCAATTTAATGAAGAATTTTTAAGAGATTTTATTTCATAATAATAATCAAGCATAAAGCCGGCGGTAGTTCTCTGTGCTTCTTTCAATATTGCAGAAGCTGTTCTTTCATATCTTTCATCCATTGGCCTTACCCCTAGATTTTTTACATAAGTACTATTCGCCATTATTGCATTGTTTTTTATATAATCTTCCAGTTTATCATATCTCACCAACTTGTCACTAGCAATAAAAGAATAATCTGACAGAAGTCTTCCTATAATCCAGAGTTCAAATTTTCTATGACTTTTAAGCAGCCTGTTGTTTACATGCTGCGGTACCGTCACATCCTGAATCAAGTGACATGCAGCACCAAAATAAAATAAGGATTTATCCATATCATCTTCTTTTGCAAACTCAATGGATTCATTATAATATTTTTTGCATTCCGTAAGGGCATTTGAAAATCCATAAAGACCCCTTCCTTTAATTACATGATAAAAGTGATTTGAGCTTTTAAAATCCTGATCCGCCCAGCTAACTCCTGAATTCATATTAAATATATTCTCTCTAAAATAATCAGATTCAATTTCATATCCATCATTTTTTAATATTTCAATTGATCGCATCATTATAAATTTATGCACTGTGCAATTAGTCTTCATTATCTTCTTCTTAAGAGGATTTACTGCAAAAAATAGTTTTTTGACCGCTCCTCCATAAGTTCTTTCGAATTTTTCCCTCATGTTAAAACTATCTCCTTTTTAAAACTCATATTTTAATCTCTTTTTACTTTTAAAATCAAAACAATAACAAAAATAGTTACTACAATAAGATATATATAGATATAATTATACTGACTTAAATTTTTAATGGTACTAATATTTTTTCTATTTACTATACTATATATGCATCCTTTGCTGCTGTCCAGTATTAGTAATCTCTTATTATAAATTTTAATGCTTTTTATTTTAGAGTTTTTATCAAATTTAATTTGTTCTCTCTGAACTTTAGGATACTTGAAACTATATAGTAAATTATCTATTTTATCATAAAAAAATATACAGTTTTTTTCATCTATATCTCCTGAATTATCCGCACAGATAGCCCCCAGGCTTGAAACTTTGGTATGCTGATATATAGGTGACGGTGGATTCATACTTGGATGATTTTCAAGCAGGAAATCCAATTTAGATTTATTATTTCCCTTGAATTTAGGAGATGTAACAGGATCTCCACCGCTGTAATCAGGCCATCCATACCATAGTCCCTTCTTTATTTCATATATATAATCTGTGTCGCCAATAACAGCTCTTGATCCTCTATTTTCCATGCCTCCAATAGCACATACAAGCTTATTTTCATTAAAATCCATACCCGTAACATTTCTTATGCCCCAGGCAAAAGTGCTGCTTTGTTTTCCATTTATGTCATAAACTACAATCGATGAATTACCCGGGAAATGTTCTGGTACTATTTGGCCTTTAATACTTTTTGTTCCATAACTTTGAAATGCTCCTGTTCTATTATTTCCAAAATTTATTCCCTTTAATGTTATGTCATTTGGAGTTATATCGCATACATAAGGTTGTGATTTTATCCAATCATTATCTTTTCCTACTACACCTGAATTGGTGGCAGCTCCAATCGACACATATATGTTATTTCCATTTATTCTTATAAGACTTTTATTATAATCTCCATAGTTTGGAATTCCAGATGCAAATTCCTTATTGCTTCTATTTTTTATATCATAACAATATATTTTATCTTTAGATATGTAATAAAGCTTACCATCCTTATAATCTATGCTGTTTATATCAAAATTGCTCTTTTTAATTAAATTATAGCTTTTGCCGTTTTTCTCTATTGCCTGAATTTTAGAAGGATATGCTATGTAATAATTTCCAATATTATCTGAAGTAAAATCTACAGCATCTTTCAAACCTTTATAGCTTACACTATAATTTAAATTTTTATTTTCCAATTTTAAATCCGGTACATTTCCACCTTTATAAAAATAAATTCTAATACTGTAGGCAACTATGAATACTACAACTGAACAAAATAAAATTTTCAAAAATTTTCCCATATATACTCTCCTAAATTTTTTAACTCTTGATACATATATATTTAAAAATAAGTTGGTATATGAATATTATTATTTTTAAATTATAAAAGAATATATTTATGTCTCTTTTCATACTTATTAATAAATCTATATTAATTTTGGCTTTAATTGCCTGTACAGGAGTTATTATGAAAAGAGACAGATTTTTAAAAAGTTCACTTATTTTAATTTTTTCAAACCTGGTTACAAGTATATTTGCTTTTATATTCTCTATATTACTTTCAAAATATCTAGGAGCAGAAGGCATGGGGTTATATGATCTCATAATGCCTGTATATGATCTTTTCATCTGTTTGATTTGCGGCGGAATGGTAACTGCTATATCGAGAGTATCGGCTATATATTTCTCAAAAGATGATTTTTCAAACCTGGACAGTTCCATCTCAGTTTCTCTATTATTCGATGCCATATTTTCTTTAATTATAATATGTTTTGTATTCGTAAATTCAAAATACATAGGTATGAATATAATAGATGATATAAGGTCAGTACATTCTATCCAGGTTATATGT
Source organism: Clostridium algifaecis (assembly GCF_017874415.1). Classification (GTDB taxonomy): domain Bacteria; phylum Bacillota; class Clostridia; order Clostridiales; family Clostridiaceae; genus Clostridium_B; species Clostridium_B algifaecis. Next base: position 395,571 of record NZ_JAGGLM010000001.1, on the reverse strand, counting down.
CCTGCTATGTTTTTTATATCACTTTCTTGCATATTTAAAGGATATTTTTATGGAACATCCGATGTAAAAATTCCGGCACTTATAGATGTTTTTGAAAAATTTCTGAGGATTATAATAATAACCAGTATAGTAAGTATTTTTGCCTTGAAGGGTGTAAAAAATACTGTAACGGCAGCTTATATAACACTAACTCTAGGAGAACTTATAAGCCTAGTTTCACTCTACAGCATATATAGGATAAAAAAAAGAAAGTATAAAATTCAATTAAATTATGAACCTGATAATATTCAGCTTTTATTCAATATTTTGGTTGTATCTTTTCCACTGTGCTTGAATGGTTTTTTATCTACAGGTTTATCAGCCGTATCGGCACTTATAATACCAAGAAGATTGCTGCACTGCGGTATAGACTATACACTGGCACTTTCCATGATAGGCAGGTTTAAAGCAATGGCTTTTAGTATTGTATTTTTTCCAACAACAATACTTAATTCAATATCCATAGTTTTAATTCCGGATCTCTCAGAAAAATTAAATTCAAAAGATTATTTTGGAATGGAAAATAGAATATCACAGGTCTTAAAAGTATCTATATTCTTAGGCATAGGTACAATGATAGTGTGTTTATTAGTTCCAGACTATCTAGGACAGCTTTTTTATAGCAGAAATGATATAGGAAAATATATAAAATTTGCTTCACTGTGTGCCCCTGTAAGCTTTGTTTCAAGTTCAGTTTTTGGAATTTTGAATGGCATAGGTAAACAAAATATACTTCTCAGGAATTCCATTATAGTATCTGTAGAAGAACTTATACTAATATACATATTAACAGGTATATCCTCTATAAATATATATGGATGCGCAATAAGCTTGATCATAACATCCCTTACAAGTTTAATTTTAAATATGCACGAGCTTATAAAAAATAACTTCTATAATCCTTTTTAGAAGTTATTTTTTACCGAAGATAAATAATTATTAATTTATCCTGCTTAATATAAAATTTGGTATGAGCTTTGTTATTTTTTTAGGCATACGTTCCATATCCTTATTTGTTATTCCTCCTATTACAGCTAATACAAATATATATGTTAAAATTCCAACTAATATTGCTGCAATAGTGGAAAGAGCATTTGGAATATATCCAGTACTTATAAAACCCATTAATGTATCTAGTACATAGTATACTGTAAACACAAGTATACCCATTGCAATAGATGAAATTAAAGGCTTTATAGCATGTGTCACCATATTTACATTTACTTCTAATGATTTTTTAATCATAATATGATTTAAAATTATAGGTATTGCGTATCCTACAATACTTCCAGCCACAGCTCCTAATATGTTTATTCTAGGTATGGCAATTAAAATATAATTTACAACTATTTTGCACGCTATTCCTATAACAGAATAAATAGTAGCAGAATATAGTTTTCCAAGACTCTGCAAGATTGTAGTCTGTATCTGCATTACAGACATGAATACAAGAACCGAAGAACCACATGCCATTATATATGAGCCGCCTCTGATTTTTAACAAATCAAATATAGGTTCACTTAAAATAGCAAGTCCTACTGCACACGGAACTGCTATCAAGAAACAAAGCCTAAAAGAATAATTTATGCTGTTTTTTACCCTTGTTTTATCTTTAATAGCTGCAGCCGCCGATATCGCCGGCAGTATTGCCGCGGAAAGTGATGAAATAATCGCAATAGGCACATTTAAAAGCTGCTGATATTTAGAAAGATAACCATATAATATAGTTGCACTGTCATCTGTAAGTCCGCCAGCCATAAGCCTTACTTTGGTATTCATTACATCCACTATATTTCCTGCATAAGTCATTCCTACACAGAGTGTAATAGGTACACCATAGTTTATAATTTTCCTTACAATCTGTTTCCTGCTAAGTCTCTTTATATTTTCATTAAAATTATTTTTTACTATAAATCTGCTGCTTTTACTATAACAAAACATCAGAAACGAAGCAGATGCAAGTGCACCAATTGAAGTACCTATAGTACTTCCTGCGCATCCCGTCTCCACACCGTATCTCATAAGATATGCTGCAAATATAAGTGAAAATACAATGTTCAAAAGCTGTTCTATAACCTGGGATACAGCAGTTGGTGTCATATTTCCCTTTCCCTGGAAATATCCTCTATAGGCTGATGCTACAGCTGTAAATAAAATAGCAGGTGACAGACACACTATGGATAAGTAAGCTTTTTTATAATGTGTTACACTTACAATAGGCTCTGCAAAAGCAATTAGAATAATCGACATAACTATTCCTATCATAACGAGCATAAATCTAGCTATTTTAAAGCTTCTCACCGCATCCCTATAATTTTTTACAGCATTTAATTCAGATATAAGTTTTGATATGGCAACAGGTACACCTGAATTAGCAATTACAAATATAAAAGCATATATCTGATAAGAAGCACCATATACTCCATATCCAACATCTCCAATTATATGTATTAAAAATGGAATATATAAAAGTGATAAAACCTTTGTAATCATTCCTGCTGCCGAAAGTATAGCAAAACCTTTAGTTGTTGATTGTTCATTCATACTAAAACTCCCCATCAAAGGCTAAAATTTTTCGAAAATATCCTTTTTTATCTTTTTAAATATAGGCGGCAATGATGCAGTTATAGTTTTATTTTCCATATAACTAAGTTCTTCATCACAATTTTTAAAATGCAGTTTATATGCATATAGATATTGATAATCAAGCCCATATTTATTATAAAAAAAGCTATTTGTTTTTACTTCTCCATATTTTAAATCTCCTATGATAGGATTACCTATATGGGCCAAATGTGCTCTGAGTTGATGACTTCTTCCCGTAATTAATTCAAGTTCCACAAAAGAATAAAGACCGCAGGATTTTATATTTTTTACTTTCATAGATATCTCTTTGGTATTTTTACCCGGTCTATCAAATACATTAGATAAATTTTCTGCATTATCCTTATGTATATAAGCTTTATATAAGCCATCTTTTATGGTTCCCTTTACAATTGCTTCATAATATTTGCTTATGTATCTTTCCCTTATCATCTCATTTAGCATTTTTAAAGATTCATAATTTTTCCCGTATATAACCATTCCAGAAGTATTTCTATCCAGTCTGTTACATGGAGAAGGCTTAAATGTAACAGATTCTTTAGGATCATAATCTCCCTTGTCATACAAATAGGAAAGAACATAATCAGTTAAAGTAGGATCTTTACTTTTGCTATCTGAATGTACAAGTACTCCCGGCCATTTCTCTACAATTATCATATTTTTATCTTCATAAACTTTTTTTAAAAATCCACTATCTACAGCTTTAATCTCATAAACTTCTCTTTTAGACTCAATATATGATGCATCAACAATATCCCCTTCTTCAAGGAAATATTTTTCTTTTTTCTTTTTTCCGTTTACTTTTATGTCGCCCTTCCTTATAGCTTTGTATATTGCTCCTAAAGGAACATCCTTTAACCATTTTCTTAAAAATTTATCTAATCTCTGTCCAGATTCATTTATCCCTATTTCAATTTTCATCTATTCACTGCCGCCATAAACGTTCATAATTTATATGTATCAGCAGTACCTCCTTATCTATTCTTATTTTAATTCAACAATTAATTATATAATACTATTCTAACCTAAATCAACATAATAAAATATCTTTTATACTATTTTTCACTTTAGTCTAAATATTACTCCAATATCTAATTTATTCTACAATAATTTTATCAGATTATAAAAAAGATATACTTAAATATAGCACTTTAAGTATATCTTTTACATTTAACAATATTTTATGAATTGACTTACTTCAAAAAATCATATACTGCTTTACATTGAATCGCAACACCAATAGGTATACAATCCTCATCCACATCAAACAAGTTTCCGTGAGCTGGATGATCAGTTCCTTTACTTTTGTTTCCGCTTCCTAAATAGTAGAATGCGGAAGGTCTTTCCATAGAAAAATATGCAAAGCTCTCAACTCCCATACTTGGACTTTCCAAAGTGATTATATTATTCTGTTCTATGATTAAAGAAGCAGCAGAAACTACGTCTTTAATTGCAGCAGCGTCATTATATAGACATGGATAACTTTCCTCTATGTCTATGGTGCAACTTCCTCTCATTGATTTTACTATTCCTTCTGTTATCTCGCGCAATCTCTTTTTTACATATTCCCTATGTTCGGTTTTCATTGTTCTTATAATACCAGATATTGTAACTTCATCAGGTATTATATTTTGGGCAGTTCCACCGTGAATTGAACCTATTGTAAGTACTCCGGCATCTGTTGGAGGCAGTTCTCTGCTTATTATTTCCTGAAGAGCAACAATAACATAACTGCTCATCAAAACAGGATCTATTCCAGTATTTGGTCTTGCTCCATGTGCACCCATTCCCTTTATTTTTATAGTAAAAGGATTAGAAGCTGCATTTACTACACCATATCGTACTCCTATTTTTCCGGTTTCAATGCCTTCTTCAACATGGAGACCTATAACTCTATCTACATGAGGATTTTCAAGCACCCCTTCTTTTATCATAACTTTAGCTCCACCTGTAGTCTCCTCCGCAGGTTCAAAGAATAATTTTACATTTCCCTTTAATTGATCTTTTATACTATTAAGTATTTTGGCAGCACCGAGAAGTATAGTTGTATGTGCATCATGCCCACAAGCATGCATTTTTCCTTTGACTTTAGAGGCATAATCACATTTTTTCATATCCTGAATAGGAAGTGCATCCATGTCTGCCCTGAGTCCTATTGTTTTTTCTCCATTTCCCCTTATTATAGCACATATGCCACTGCCTGCTGATTCAACATATTCTATGCCTTCATTCTTTAAAAATTTCTTTATTTTTTCCTGAGTTCTGCTCAAATCATAATCAAGCTCCGGATGCATATGAATATCTCTCCTTATGTCAACAAGTTCATCCTGCATATCTTTTGCTTTCTTCAAAAAGTTTAATTCCACTTAGAATACCTCCAAAATTTATATTTTAATTCCACCCTATTTCAATTACATCGCCTTCTGAAAGTTTATCATAATACCCTGCATCTTTTCCATTTAAATGAAGATACAAGCTTCCTTTAGGATGTGACAGATCAAATTCTATATGATTGAATATATCTACAAATATATAATTATCCTTTCCTTTTAAAACCAGAGTCTTTCCATTTGCAACTACTGTAATTTCATTATTTTTATTTAGTATAGCTTTATCAATATTAATTTCTTTAATTTCTTCTTTTTTATCTACTTTTTCTTTTTCTTGATTTGTGTCTGTATATTCAATAGGTTTTTCCTCTATTTTAGGCTCCTCTTTATAAGAATCACTTTCTTCATTTTCTTCATTTTCTTCATTTTCTTTGGATATTCTATATATCCTGTCTCCCTCTTTAATCACATATTTGTCATTCAATTCTTTTCCATCTAAATAGTATACAAATTCATCATTGAAATCCACAAAATATTTTTTATATTCTCCAAGTGTCTTTGGAAATATTATATCAACTTTATCATTTTCTTTTATATAAGAGTCAATCTTAACTTTTTTATCATTTATGTATGCAACTGGTTCCAAATTGTCTATTATATCATTTATGAAGAAGCTAACAGAATATCCTTTATTAACATAATCTATTACTTTTGGTTCTGCATTTTTACCATTTACAGAATAAGTAAGTTCTATGTTGTCCCCTTCTTTTACTTTTTCATCAATGCTTTTATTGAATCCATTTACGGATATTTTTGCATTACAACCCATTGTGCCAAAAGCCACTCTTTTTATTCCATTTAAAGTAAATCTGATATTTTTTCCATTTCTGCCTATCAAAACTTTAGGACTTATTCCTGCCTGCATCATTACATCCATAACAGTGTGCCTGTGAGAATTGAAAAGACTTATTACAACTCCATTCAGCATTATATCTATAAAATCATGTCCAAGCCTTTTTATTGACATAAGAGCAATTCCAAGAACTGTAACTCCTGTACTTTCAAGAGAATCGTCCATGCACTTGCAGGCTTTTACAGAATCTCTTCCCTTTATTGCTATCCTCTGGACTGGAATATTCAAATCCTCTGAAAGAAATTCTTTAATTTTAGGTGTGTGTGCCCCTCCACCAACTAAAAACACTGCATTTGGAGATTTGTCACCATTTAAGCTTATCATTTTATCTGCTATTTCATCTGCTATTTTTTTCACTGTAGGAGTTACTAGCTTTATAACCTCTTCACCTGATATTTTGTTTTCAATTCCAAGTACGTCAACATAACTTATTTCATTGTTTGTGCTGCATTCCCTTTTTATTTTTTCTGCTGTATTAAATTCTACAAGATAATTTTGTGCTATAACCTCTGTAACCTCATCTCCAGCTTTTGGAACCATACCATAAGCACTTATGGTATCATTACTGCTTATAGCAATATCCGAAGTCCCTGCTCCTATATCAACTAAAGATAGATTCAACAGCCTCAAATTTTTAGGCACAGCTGCTTCCATTGCAGCTATAGGCTCAAGTGTCAAGCTTATAACTTGAAGTCCAACTTTTTTCATGACAGAATAAAGACTATCCACTACAGATCTCGGTAAAAATGTAGATATAACCTCTGCCGATATTGTTTCACCCTTCTGAGAAAGTAAATTTCCTATTAAATATCCATTCAAGTAATAGTTTTTTACACTGTAGCCTACGCAGTAAAGCCTCCCTTTCGTTTCTTTGTTTACCTTATTCTCCGCTGCTTTAACTGCTGTTAACTCCAAACTCCTTATAGTATCTTTGTCAATTTCCTTGTCATAGTCGATCTTCATATCTTCCTTGGTAATTACAGTTCTCAGGAATCTACCTGCTGCAGCTATAGCCACATTTTCCATTTTCATATTTAAGTCCTGCTCTATTTTTTCCTTTATAATATTCACTGTACCTGCTACAAGTTCTATATCATGTATTTGCCCGTCTATCATTGCCCTCTCTTTGTGTTCAAGGCAATGTTCGGATATTACATTAAATTTTTTATCTTTTACAACTCCAGCAGTACCTATTACAGTACGGGTACCTATATCTAATGCAAATATTACATCCTGCTTGTTAAGTTTAGTAGTCTCCATAATATTTACCTCTTTTTCTGTAATTTAAAAATCATATTATTATAGATTATAATTTTAAGTCTTACAAATATTATAAGTAATTATAAAATATTTGTAAACTGACTGAGCGGGCTAATATAAACATTTACCAAATTGCAGTTTTAAATTTTATCATTATATTAAGTCTAAAATAAAATTTACAGCGGTGGAATAAATTCCACCGCTGCTATACGTTGATAAAAGTATATTAAAATTTTTTTATGATTATTTAATATAAAATAATATATAAAAAACTTGGATCAAAATTTGTAAAGTTATTCTGATAATTTTAAAATGCCGCCATTCTCCTTTATGTAAGGAAGAGTTTTCAATATTTCGTATACATATTTCTTACCCGAGTTTTTGGATTTTAAAATATCTTCCTTATCAACTTTATCAAGGCACACTATATTACACCAAAAGTCAACAAAATCCTGTTTTGTAACAAAATGTGTATTGGATTCATCTTTTATTATAAAACCATTATTAAAATTTTCTATTATATCAATATCATCAATTTTATTATTTGATAAAGTATAGCATACATCATCCCACATTTTTTTAAATGCGATCACAATATTACCTCCTAAACTAACAATATTTTAAAATTCGTGTATCTTATATACATAGTATATCATATTTATATAAAATAGTATATCACATATTTATATAAAAGCTGTTAAAGCAAAAAAATTTTCTTATTTTATTGTTAAATTATAATCCTATTTTGAACATGATAGATATTAATAATCCAACAATCACAGCTAAGTGATATTTTAATCCAACCGTACCTATAAGCCCCATTGTTTTTCCTTTTGTAAAAATACTCTTATCATAGGACAAAAAATTAGAAATTGACTTATAAGGAAATAGTAAAATAACATTTACTAACACAACAATAGGATAAATGCCTATCATTATTAAAATAACTGTTAATACAAGCAACATAATTACATTAAAAACCCATAGCTTCTCAGAATTCTTAATTCCTATCAGTATTGGTAGTGTTTTTCTGCCAATTTTTCTATCTTCTTTCATATCGCTTAAATTATTAGATAGCAATATGGTACCAATAAAAATTGCAGTAGGAACTGCTATAAGCACCGTATTTAAATTAAATATTCCGGAATGAATATAAATAACCGTTGTCGTTATACCTATTCCCATGGTTACTCCAGATATAATTTCGCCTATTGGAGTATATGAAATAGGTAAAGGTCCACAAGCATATAAAATTGAAATAATCTCACCAATAATTGCAATTAATAAAATATAATAACTTGTTTGGCTAGCTATAAAAATACCAATTAGAAAAGCTATAGATTGATATACAAATATAATACCTAAAACTTGTTTTGGAGTAATCTCACCACTTACCAGAGCCTTTTCATTTCCTTTTTCTTTGTTATCTGCTCCACCTTTAAAATCAAAATAATCATTAATCATATTAGTAGCACTTTGAATCAATATCATAGAAATTAATAATAATATAAGATAAATAATATTAAACTTTCCAAAAGCATACCTTGAATAAACCGTACCTAGAACTACAGGAACAATTCCTGCAACAAGAGTTTTTATATCCATAAGCTTTATTATTGTATGAAAGCTCATTTTCTCACCTCTGTTTTCTTTAAAAATATTAGTTAAAATTTATATTTTAAACTTCTGTACTAAACTATTCAATTCTTCAGCTAATTCTGCTTGCCTTTGAGCTGATTTAGATACTTCTTCAATTGCATAACTTGTTTCACTAACACTATTTAGTATTCCTTCAGAACTTGATGCAGATTGCTCAGCTGTTGTTGATACATTTTCAATAGCTGAACTAGTCTGCTCTATAGAGTTTACTATTTGTAACGTACCACTGGATATTTCCTCTGACATATTTTTTATAAAAGCAGCATCTTTCTCATATTTTTCTGATATTTCCAAAAACAATTTATAATCTGGATTCACATTATTATCAATAAAAGCCAGTATATCTTGCGTATTATTAGATAAGTTACTAAATGCTTCATTTACCTGTTTTATGACATTTTGAATACTTGAAACATTACTTGATGACTGTTCTGCAAGTTTACGTATTTCATCTGCAACTACTGCAAATCCTTTTCCCATTTCTCCTGCTCTTGCCGATTCAATAGCAGCATTAAGTGCTAAAAGATTAGTTTGAGAAGCTATATTTGCTATGGAATCTGCCATAACTTTAATTTTCTCAACAACTTTTCCATCTTCTATAGCCTTAACTATATTAATTTGTTTTTCTTTATATATATTTTGAGATGCATCAATAGCCTTTAGTCCTTTGTTCTTTATTTCAGTTGCACGAGCTTGTACCTCATTTGATGCTTTATCTCCATCACTAGCTTTATTTGAAAGCTCTGTTGTATTTGAACTTATCTCTTGAATTGAAGCATTTACTTCTTCTGAAATCGCGCTTAAATTTTCTGTTCCAGATGATATTTCCCTAGTTGATTCGTTAATATTGGACATCTTTACAGATATTTCTTCTATAGTTGTAGATATATCTTCACTAGAATTGCTCATGTTAGTAGAACTTGAACTTATTGTAGATATTAATTTATGAGTATTTTTGGCTGCCTTATTTAAAGCTTCCGAGAGTTTACCAACTTCATCATTTGCACATATATCAATTCTTTTAGTCAAATCTCCATTTTCTAAAGCATCTGCAAATAAAAAAACTTTATTTATTCTTTTTGATAAAGATGTTGATATTAGTATTCCTAGCAGTATAGCAATAATAAAACCAAATATTACAATAGAAATCATAGTATTTAATGCTAATTTGTATATTGAATTATTAGATTCATTAGCATCTTGAGCCTCTTTTAAATTCAAATTTATAAGTTCATTAATAACGTTAAAAGTCTTTTGTCTTGCTTCTAATACTGTATTAAGTTTCAATTGAGCTTCATCATATTTATCTGAATTTATTAATTTCATAAAATTTTTTCGTGCCATCATGTAACTATCATGATTTTTATTAAATTGAGTTAATAATTCTTTTTCATCGCCTGTTGCATTAGTATCTTTAAAATCTTTTGATATAGTCATATCTTCTTCTGTTAGCTTATCCATTTCATTTTCTATTTGCTGCTTTTTTAATGAATCTTTTGTAGTTAAAAGAGATATTAGATCCGAATGTATTTGCAGAAAATTTTCTTTTAAAGCCCCTACTTTTCTTATATGTAATAGATTATCTTTATACATTGAAGTTGAATTTGTATTTATCTTTTTTATTTGTAATATCCCTATAGTACCTAACGTTGCCATAAGAATTGATACCAATAAAAAGCAGCTTATAAGTTTCGGTGCAATTTTTAAATTATTAAATATCTTCATTCTTACTCCTCCATACACATACATTAATACTTACTTATGTTGATACATATTTTTTATTATATATATTTATTATGTAGATTTTATGGAGGTAGTTGCATAAATTAATAAAAAGTAACTTAATTGGTTATCCATATGATTAATTTATATAGTAGTGTTTTATTCACATTTATAAAAAACAGTCAATAACCAACAAAGTTACTGACTGTTTTTTATAAGCTGTTACATTGAAGCCATTCTTCTACATTCATCAGCGCATGTACGACATTCTTTTGCACATTTTTGGCAATGCTCATCTTTAAACATCGAACATTCTTGTGCACATTTATCACAGATTGTAGCACACATATTACAATGTTCTTTTACAAATTGTCCATTCATAGACATAAGCCCTGCTGACATTTCACACATTTTTGCACATTCAACTAATATTTTCACACAGCTTTTTCTTGCATTTAAATCAGGTTCATTAATACATGCCTCAAAGCATTCATAGCATGCTTGTGCACATCTATCACATTCATCAATACATTTCTGATATTTATTTGATACCATTGTTGCAACTCCCATTTTAAAACACCTTCTTTATTTTTTGTTTTACACAAAAAATATTATGTGCAAAGGAATACATTTATATACTTGTATAATATTATAATTCTGCTATGCCAATCTAAACTGTATACCAAAACCTCCCCTTGGGAAGTTCCAATCAATATTATTATAAGGACAAATTATACGACAGGCTCCACATTCAAGACAACCTTCATAACAAACAGTAACATGTCCATCCTTGCATTCATAAACACGAGCTGGGCAAATAAAAGTACATATCTTTTCCTTACAATTATCACATATCTTCTGATCCTTTATAGTTAAATGAGGAAGTGTGTCTGCATTATAAGTATTTAAATATAGATTATCATCAATATTAACTTTTACTTTTGTATCTTCCATTATTTCATCGCCCTCCATATTTTAAACCCATCTATACCCATACTTAATAAAGATTTTCCACCAATTATGTGTTTAATAGCTAACTTTTGTTTTTTTCTTTTTGATACTCCATCTACAGTAAACATTTCACTCATTACCTTGTTAGCTGCCGGTATATAATGATTAAAAAACTGTGGATTTTTTTCCATGGTTTGAGATGCATTTTTATATTTTTTCAGATCTTTCATAACATAACTTTCTTTAAGCAGCTCTTGATAATGTGAAAGTGTCTGTTCATTGAATTTACCTAATTTCTTAGCCTGTATAATAGTCTTTGCAGCAAAACGTCCAGATGTCATTCCTAAATTTGATCCTTCTCTATGAATACCGTTAACAAACTGTGCTGCATCACCAATCACTAAAACACCATTTCCTACTAATTTAGGTATACTATTATATCCTCCTTCTGGAATTAAATGTGCATAATATTCATTTGCTTCACTTCCTGCAATTAAAGGTTTTATAACAGGGTGCTGTTTTATATATTCTAATAATTCATAAGGCTTAACATTTCTCTTGCTCATCTCAGAAAGCAAAGCTCCGCAGCCAATAGATATATGTTCCTTATTGGTATAGATAAATGCTGTACCTACCATTCCTAAGGTTCCATCGCCAAACATTTCTATAGTTGCTCCCATACCTTTGTCCAAATTGAATCTTTCTTCAATTTTATCTGAAGGCAGTTTTAATTCCTCCATAACTGCAAGAGCTACCTGATCCTTACGCCATTCTTTATGAAATCCAAGACTTTTAGCTAATAATGAGTTAACACCATCAGCAAGAACAACTACATCAGCATAAATATCTCCCTCTGGTCTATCTGTTCTAACTCCAACAACTTTATTATTTTCTATAATACATTCCTTTACAACAGTTTCATTGATAATTAAAGCACCAACTTCTATACATTTTTTTGAAAACCATTGATCAAACTTGCTTCTGAAAACTGTAAAATTATTATATGGAGGCTTGGACCATTCCATTCCTCTATACCCTGTCTTTACAACAGAATCTTTACCCAGCAGCCAAAAATTTTGCTCAACAATAGGACGTTCAAGAGGTGCTTCCTTCCAGAACTCTGGAATAATTTCATCCATCATATGACGATATAATACCCCACCCATAACATTTTTTGAACCAGGGTATTTACCTTTTTCAATAACAATAACATTAAGACCTTCTTTTGCCATTACATATGCTGCTGCAAGTCCTGAAACGCCAGCACCTACAATAATAACATCAAATTTTTCAGTCAATCTTTTAAACCTCCTCCGTAATTGTACATAAATCCTTGAAACTATTAATTAATTTAGGTAATACTTCAAAAACATCTCCCTGTATTCCATAAGTAGCCAACTTCATCATTTCACATTCAGGATCTATATTTATACAAACTATAGTTTCTGCTCCCTGAATTCCAACAGTATGCTGTATTGCACCTGAAATTCCTATAGCAAAGTATAGCTTTGGAGATACGGTTTGACCTGTCTGCCCAACTTGACGTTTATGATCTACCAATCCCTTCTCTACCGCACCACGACTTCCTGCCACTACTCCTCCAATGACTTTTGCTAGTTCCTCCAGCAATTTAAATCCTTGTTCATTTTGCACACCTCTCCCGCCGCAAACTATAATTTTAGCATCCTCAAGTTTTGCATTTTCTGACTGTTCCTTAATAATTTCCAAAACTTTAGTTTTAAGAGATTTTTCTTCAATTTTAAAAATCTCTTTAACTACAGAGCCTGTTTTATTTAACTTAGATTCTGGCATCTGCATAACTCTTGGTCGAACAGTAGCCATTTGAGGACGACATTTTTCACATACAATAGTAGCCATTATATTTCCTCCAAAGGCCGGACGACTGGCAAGTAGTATTCTTTTATCTAAGTCAATGTCCAGCCCGGTACAATCTGCTGTAAGTCCAGTTTTCTTTGCAGTTGCAACGGCACCAGCTAAATCCCTACCTGTAGTTGTTGCTCCCATTAATAATATTTCCGGTTTATACTTATCTATTAAATAGCAGAAAGCTCTGCTATAAGTTTCAGCTCTATAGAAATGAAATACTTCATCGTCTATAACATATATGACATCTACGCCATATGAAAAAAGCTCAGATATTATAGTTTCAACTTTATCACCTAATAAAACTGTACATACTTTTACCCCTAATTTCGAAGCAAGCTTTCTTGCAGCACCAATAAGTTCAAGAGTAACAGAAGCTAATTCGCCTTCCAATTGTTCTACAAAAACCCATACATCTCCAGTATGCTTTTCTAACTTTGAAACTTTGTTATCTTCCTTAGTGTCATTCTGTAGGCTATTATTAGGTTTCTTTTTACTGCTTAAAATACTTAATGCAGAAATTGGACATACTGATACACATTTCCCACATTCAATACACTTTTGTTTACTAACTACTAGTTTACTTTCTCCATTAATCTCTAAAGCATTGAATGGACAACTTGGGATACATGATTCACATCCAATACAGGAATTTGAAATTATAACTGCCATCTAACTATCCCTTCTTTCAAGCTATCTGTAAGCTGTTTTACCATTTCATCAACATTGCCCTTTAATAATTTTCCTCCAGACCTTTTTGCTGGGGGAAATATACGTCGAACTGAAGTTGGAGAACCTTTAAGTCCTAACTGACTCATATCTGCTTTAAAATCATTAATTCCCCAAACTGTTGATTTATAACGAGCCGCTCTAATCATACTTGGTAATGGAGAATAACTTAAATCGTTTATATCTTTTTCCACTGTAATCAAACATGGAAGCTTTGATTCAACAACTTCGTAGCCATTATCAATTTTTCTGTGTACTATAATAGTATTACTTTCTAAATCTAATGACTTTACTTTTTCTACATAGGTTAACTGCGCTATTCCAAGTCTAGATGCGATACCTGGCCCAACTTGAGCAGTATCTCCATCTATAGCCTGCTTTCCACAAAACAACAAGTCAATAGTCTCTTTCTCTATTATTTTTTTTATCCCCATTGCAAGTATATAACTTGTAGCCAGGGTATCAGAACCAGCAAAGGCTCTATCTGAAAGAAGATATCCTTCATCAGCTCCCATTTCAATACACTTTTTAATAACTTTTTCCGCTTGTGGTGGTCCCATTGAAATTATAGAGACCTTACCTCCAAACTTATTTTTAATTTTTACAGCTTCCTCTACTGCATGTGCATCATAAGGATTAATAATTGTAGGTGCACTTGATCTATCTAATGTATTTGTTTTTGGATCTATCTTAATTTCTGTAGTATCAGGTACTTGTTTCACACAAACTAAAATATGCAAGTATACAACAACTCCTTCAATCTTTTATTTAAAATTATCATTTGCAATTATCTTTCATTGTTTGTGCTCTATTATATAAGTCTCATATGAAGAAAAGATGAAGATTAAATAATTAAAAAATTTATTTTAATGTGTAAATATTAATCAATATCTCTAAATCGTATAGTAAATGCAGATCCTTTACCTACTCGGCTTTCAACAGCAATAGACGCTGAATGTAGAGTTAAAATATCCTTTACTATCGTTAATCCTATTCCGCTTCCCTCAATTTTATTTCTACTCTTGTCTCCCCTATAAAGTCTTTCAAATATAAAAGGTAAATCCTCCCTGCTAATTCCAATCCCAGTGTCTCTTATACTGACAATAATATTTTCTTTATCTCTAGTTAAGTTAATCCAAATTTTTCCTCCATAATTTGAAAATTTTACTGCATTAGATAAAAGGTTAATAAATACCTGTTTTAATTTATCTGAATCACCAATTATACTGTAGTCTTTGTCTGGTCTTATATTGTAAACCAGATCAATATTTTTCTCTTTCAACGCAATTGAAAAATCATCACATAATACAGATAACAATTCATCCAATAAAACCTTCTCTTTATTAATAGAAATTGTCTCTGCTTCAAATCTCTTTAAAGTATTCAGGTTATTTAAAAGTTTTCCGAACCTAATAACTTCATCATTTAACCCAGTTAACTGTTCTGAATTTACTGGAATAATTCCATCAATCATAGCTTCTAGGTTATTTTGAAGAATATTCAGTGGAGTTCTTATTTCATGAGATATATCAGATACCAGTCTTTTTCTTAATAAGTCCTGATGATTAAGCTTTTCTCCCAACATATTTATACTACTCTTAAGTTTCTCAATCTCTAGTATGTCTGTTTCTACATCAGTTCTAGAACTATATTCTCCATTAGATAGTTTTACTGACACATTTGACACTTCTCTAATTGGTACTGAAAACTGTTTTGAAATATACAAGCTGATAATTATTACAATAAGAAGACTAAAAAAAATACTTGCAATAATTCCTTTGTTAATGGACAACTTAAAATTAACATCATCAGAAGATAATAATACCGAAGAATATTGACCTATCTGTACATATCCAACAACATTACCATCATATTTAATTGAAAAAGTATTTGTGGTAAAAACTCCTTTTTTACTGTCTAAAGTGTTAAAATGCTCTTTTTCTTTAATATCATTGGGGTCCATCATCCAAACCAGCTTTTTATTTGAATCTAAAAGAGTTAAACAATAATTGCTCATAAATGCTTCATGCTTCATTTCACTTCCCGAATCGGCTGTCCATTTCTTGTCTCTTTTATAAAGCTCCTGAAAATACTGTACTATTCTATCATTTCTTTTATTTTGGTTATTCACCATATATTCATTAAATTTATTATTTATTGTGATATTTACAAAGATAGCAGTTAAAAGTGCCGCTAATATAGAGCAAGCTAAAATTATAATACTTAGCTTTCTCCTAATACTATGCATCAACTTTCACCACCAAACTTATATCCCATCCTTGTAACTGTCAAAATATACTTGGGATTTTTGCTGTCTTCCTCTATTTTTTTTCTTATATTTTTTATGTGAACATCTATTGTCCTGTCAAATCCTTCAAAATCCATACCAAAAACCCTGTCAATTAATTGTTCTCTAGTAAGAACCTTTCCTTTATTTATTGCAAGAGCATATAAAATATTAAATTCATTAGGTGTAAGAGATACTTCTTGTCCTTTAACCTTTACTATTCTACTATCTTTATATATTTGGATGCTTCCATTATCTAAAGATAAGACTGGACTGTTATTTGCCTCTAACCTTCTAAATAGAGAATTAACTCTAGCAACAAGTTCTCTTGGGCTAAAAGGCTTAACTAAATACTCATCTGCGCCTGTATTAAGCCCCTCGATTCTATCTTCTAATGCAGATTTAGCAGTAACCATAAATATATGCACATCAGATTTATCTCTTATAATTTTGCATATTTCTTCTCCCTGAATATCTGGTAACATCAAATCAAGTATTACCAAACTAAATTCAATTGAATCAAATAGTTCTAAACCTTTTAACCCGGTTGTCGAGGTATATACTTCATAACCTTCCCTTTCCAGATATGCTTTTTGAATATTAGATACCTTTTCCTCATCTTCTACTATTAAAATTTTATTCATACCATTCACCTCAAATTTACATTTTTAAAAAACTAATCCTAATATTAATTCTAATAATAGCTGAACTTTGTAAAGATTGTATGTAGATTATACATTTATACAAAATTTATCATATAAGAACCTTTATAAAATCTTCATATCATTAATCTATAGTATATATAAATCAAAAATTTAAATCCACTTCTTTTTAAGAGCACTGTAGGATTAATAGTAACAAATATATGAGGAGGATAAGAAATGAAACAAAAATTTGAAATATGGTTAAGAGCTGCAAGGCCTTTTTCCTTAACAGCCTCTATAATACCAGTTACAATAGGTGCTATATTCGCTGGAAAAGAATCAAATTTTCAGTTTATATACTACCTGCTTTCCTTACTGGCTGCCGTACTTTTACAAGCTTCTGTAAATATGCTTAACGACTATGACGATTTTACAAATAAAGTTGATACAAAAGAATCCGGCTCTTCTAGTGGTGTTATCTTTGAAAATTTATTAACTCCTGAAGAACTGTCTAAAGGAGGACATTTAGTCTTAGCCTCAGGATGTATACTCGGATTGTTTTTATCTTTTCAAAAAGGATTCTTTATTCTAATTATTGGTGCTATAGGGGCTTTAAGTGGTTATTTTTATACAGGTAAACCACTTATGCTAAAGTATAGAGGCTTAGGTGCCCCTTTAGTATTTATAATTTTTGGACCTCTAATGACACTCGGTGGATATTTTGTACAAATTCAGAAAATTAGCACCAGTGTACTTTTGTTATCAATTCCTGTTGGACTTTTAACTACAGCAATCCTGCACGCAAATGACATTAGAGATATTTTTAATGATAAAAAAGCTGGAATAAAAACTATATCTATAATAATTGGAAGAACTAATTCATGTTATATTTACTACTTTTTAATTTCTCTATCCTATATTTCCGTTTTGGCTATGATATATTACGGCATTACCCCTATTTGGAGTTTGCTTTGCCTGGTTACATTGCCAAAAGCATTGAAAAATATCAATAAATTACGTATATCTAATGAATCTAATTCTGAACTTGCTGCACTTGATCAGGAAACAGCAAAACTACAGGGACACTTTGGAATTATACTTATTATTTCAATGATATTTTCTTATATATAAGATAAATGGAGGTATTACCCTTGAACAATAAAAACTATAAATATTTAACTTTTACATTATTTACAGCAGCAATTCTATGGTACTTAATGTTTGTTATAAAACCCTTTAACTTTTGGGTAGAAATGAGTGGATCAATATTACTGTTAATATTAATGGCCTACTTCTCTAATAGAGATATCTTCTCCTTTGGAAAAATAAAATGGAGACATATTTTAATTGGAGTACTCTCAGCAATAGCCTTATACGTGATATTTTATGCAGGAAATATTATATCAGGATATTTATTTCCATTTAAAAATTCTCAAATTTCATCAGTTTATAGTAATAGATCAAATGCTAACCTAAAGCTAATAGGATTGTTGCTATTTTTTATAATTGGTCCAGGTGAAGAACTGTACTGGAGAGGCTTTATACAGAATACTTTAGGTAAACAATTTGGAGAGAACAAAGGATATTTATTTTCAGTTTTATTATACGCAGCTGTGCATATTGCTACAGGTAACTTTATGCTAATTATAGCAGCTTTCGTATGCGGATTATTCTGGGGATGGCTTTATAAAAAAGAGAAGAGCATCATTCCAGTAATTATCTCTCATGCTATTTGGGATTTAACAATATTTGTTTTACTTCCCCTAATGTAATTTTTATAACTTCTTAATTTCTTCATAACTTCTTTATATGTAAACTGTATAATTCAAATAAAATAAAAATTATTTGGAGGGATATATATGAATTGTCATGGAAATAACAAAGAAAAACAAGTAACCCATAAGCATAATTCATTAAAGCATATGCTGCATATGGTTATCTGTTGTGGATTACCTATAGTTATCGTAGCACTATTACCAATAATAACAAAGCTAAGCCCTAGTGCTGGTAGTGTAATTTGGAGAATAACACCTTTTTTGTGCCCAATAATGATGATCTTTATGATGCCAATGATGATGATGGGTAACAATAAAAAAGGAAGTTGCTGCGATAGTAAAAAAAACGATACAAACAGTAAAGAAGTCGTATAGATTTAATTATGAAAGAAGGTATACTGCACATGGTGAATAATGCCATAGATATTCAAAATATTTTTTCCTCTATCGCAGAAAAATATGATAAGTTGAATTCAATTCTTACTTTTAATATAGACAAACTCTGGAGAAAAAAAGCTATACGAATATGTGATTTAAAAATCAATGACAAAGTATTAGATTTATGCTGCGGTACTGGTCAAATGATTGATTATGCCTGCAGAAAAATAGGTAAAAATACTGAAATTACAGGACTTGATTTCAATCAGGAAATGATTAATGTTGGCTATAAGCGACTTAAGCATAGTATAGGAGATTATAAGTACAAACTAATTAAAGGTGATATTTTACAGTTGCCCTTTGAAGATAATAGTTTTAACTATGTAACAATTGCCTTTGGTCTTAGAAACATTAAGAATAAAAACCTAGCTTTATCAGAAATATACAGAATTTTAAAGCCTGGAGGAAAACTAGTTTGTCTTGAGTTATCTAATCCAGAGCTTCCCATTCTCAAAGAATTGCATTCAATATATTTAACCTTTGTCCTGCCCACTATTGGATATATAGGCACAAAAGATAAAATGGCATATTCTTACCTTAAAGATTCTGTCAAGAACTTTATGCCCAAAAAAAAGTTGAAGCTTTTATTTGATGATATTGGCTTTATAAGAACTGGATATATATCTTTAACCGGTGGAATTGCTTCTATTCATTATGGAGTAAAAAAATGTCAACTTTCTTAATTAAAATATATAGGTGGTGAAAAAATGAGCTTCAATGAAATCTCAATCCTAATAATAAAAGAACTTAATCAACTTGACTTAGAATTAAAAAACATTGCAGCAGAATTAGATGAAACTACAAAAGAAAATATACTTAGTTACTTTTTTTCAATCCCAGGCAAACGTCTAAGACCAACATTAACATTTTTATCTGCAGGTTCTATTAGCAGTGAGCTTACTCCATCTGCAGAACATAACTTAATTCAGTTAGGACTGGGTTTAGAGCTTATTCACAGTTCAAGTCTAATTCATGATGATATCATAGATGGCGACTTACTAAGACGTGGTCAAAAAACCTTAAATAAGACCTTTGGAAATAAAATAGCAGTACTTGCTGGTGATACCTTATACTCAAGAGCCTTTACTATTTTTTCAGATACTTTACCAAGAAAATTTTCGCAAGTAATGGGAGCAGTTACTGAATCAATGTCTATAGCTGAAATATTAAATGCTAACAATCCCTCACCAGATCGTGAAACCTATTTTAAAATCATTCTAGGAAAAACAGCCTCCTTTATGAGTGCTTGTTGCAGGCTTGGTGCCAGCATAGCTGATGCTACCGAAGAAAACTCTAATATGCTTTCTAAATATGGTAAAAACCTCGGTATGGCATATCAAATACTAGATGATTATATCGATGAAGATCCCGTTGCAATGAAAAATGTAACTATTGAAGATGCTTTTCAATTTGCATATAATGCTAAAGTTTCTATTGAAAACTTGAAAGACTCAGCATACAAACAAAGCTTAATTATGTTAGTTGACTATATTTTAGATTTTTATAGTCCTAAAGTAAAGAATGTATTAAAGATAGGAGTGTAAATAAAAATGAAATTTTTCCGTGATAAAAGATTTGCTATTCTTTGGACAGTACTTAGAATCTGGCTTGGTTATGAATGGATATCTGCGGCCATTGAAAAAGTATCCAACCCTACCTGGGTTGGAAGCAAAGCTGGAATAGCAATAACAGGCTTTCTAAAAGGAGCACTAGCTAAGGCTACAGGAGATCATCCTTTAGTGCAAGGTTGGTATGCCAGCTTTATTCAAAGCGTTGCTCTGCCTAATGCCAAAATTTTCAGCTATCTAGTGGCCTTTGGTGAACTATTAGTAGGTGTCTCATTAATTCTTGGTGCTCTAACAATTGTTGGTCTACTTGCCGGGGCATTTATGAATCTAAATTATATGTTAGCTGGTACAACTAGCATAAACCCTAACTTATATACTGTTGCTATTTTGCTTATTGCTGCTGGAGCAAATGCCTATGTATTTGGTCTTGATAGATTTATTTTGCCTAAGTTAAGTAAACTTTTTAATAAAAATTCTAATATAAGGATAATGAAATAATTCTATTATCATTACTAATTTCAAAAAACAAAAATATTAAACCAATAATAGAAAGAAGGCATTCAAAATGAAAAACAAACTAATTAAAAGGCTATCAATTATTTCAACCCTAGTTCTAACTTTATCTACATCAGTGCTTGCTGATGGTACTGGAAAAAAGATAGAACAGACAGTTGATGGAGTTAAAGCAGCTCTTATTCTAACAGGAGACAAGGCCAAAACTGGCGAAAATGAGTTAACACTGAAACTATCTGATGATAAGAACAAGCCAATAAATAATGCTGATGTGAAAGTATATGTAGAAATGGATAAAGGCAGCATGGGTGATATGAATATGAATGACTCCAAGCCTGAAACTATCCAATTTAAAAAGGGTCATGAAGATGGCGAATACGTTGGAACTGTAAAATTTAGTGATAAAGGCAAATGGAAAGTTAAAACAAACTTTATGGCAAGTAATGGAGAAAAAATGGCTGATTTTAATGTAGACGTAGTAAGTTCTGGCCCTAATTGGTTTGTTATTGGAGGTTTCTTAGTTGTAATTACTTTAATAATAGTGATTGCTGGGATTACAAAGAAAAAGAAGAAAAAAACTATAAAAGCATAAAAAGCGAGGTAATATTTTATGTCAGAAAAAAAGAAACCTTTAGTTTATGAAGAAAAAACATCCTCATCAGATGATAGAAATCTTTTAAATAATAAAAAATTTGCAAGCTTTATTAAAAGCAAGTGGTATCCTGGTATCTTTCAATGGCCAGTAGCAATAGTTTTTGCATTTATAGTATATCAACTACTCTTTGGACCAGCTGAAGCCCATGATAATTTTGGTACTGCCGGTACATGGGTATTATGGTGGCCTATACTGCCAATTATGTTATTCCTATTAGGTAGATTTTGGTGTGCTATATGTCCTTTTGGACTTCTTAACGATGTTGTTCAAAAATTTGTTGGAAATAACCATCCAGTTCCTAAGTTTTTAAAAAAATATGGAATTTGGATTATTGATGCAACGTTTATTGCAATTACTTGGAGTGATC
Source organism: Clostridium algifaecis (assembly GCF_017874415.1). Taxonomy (GTDB): domain Bacteria; phylum Bacillota; class Clostridia; order Clostridiales; family Clostridiaceae; genus Clostridium_B; species Clostridium_B algifaecis. The sequence continues at coordinate 373,233 of NZ_JAGGLM010000001.1, read as the reverse complement.
ACGTTTTTGGAGTTGTTGAATCGCCTAGAGGTTCTGGAACACTATTGTTATTGATTACTACTGGTGTAGTATTTTCTGGTGCAATATTTGAACGTAGAACTTGGTGCAGATATTTATGCTTTTTAGGTGGATTATCTGGTAACTATACTAGAACAGGAATGATGGAACTTAGAGCTACTCCTGAAAAGTGTGCCAAATGTAAGGTCTTAGCCTGTTACAAAGGCAGTGATAAAGCCGCTGGGTGTCCTATGTTTGAGTTTCCAAGGGCTATGGAAACCAATGCAGAATGTAATTTTTGTGGAAACTGTGTAAAGAATTGTCCTAATGACTCTATAAGAATATCACAACGTGTACCTACTAGAGAGTTATGGTTTATTCGCAAGCCAAAACTTGAAGAATCTTTCCTTGCTATTGTAATTATGGGTATTGTATTTGTACAAAATATTACCATGGTTGATATATGGAATGGTATCTTAAGTTGGCTTGAACATATAACTGGAACTACAAGCTACTATGTAATCTTTACTATAACATTTATTATAGCAATGTTAATTCCTATAATAATGTTAACTACAACAGGATTAATTGCTAAAAAATTTAATGGAGATTCTGTTAAACAAAACTTTGCTAAATTTGGATATGCCATCATCCCACTAGATCTATCTGCCCATATAGCCCATAACCTTTTCCATCTGCTAGCAGAAGGCAAATCAATTTTTTATACTTTTATGGGATTATTCGGAATAAATATGCAAGGTTCAACAGCAATATTAGATACCCCAACAATACAAGTTCTCCAATATATTTTAATTGTTCTTGGAACTATAGGTTCAATATACACTGCATATAGACTTGCCAAGAGTAATTACGGTGGCAAAAATAGCAAATCTCTAAAGACTTCAATAGTATATGGTTTTTTAATAGTAATACTATGTATTATAAACATACTACTGTTTATGCTTCCAATGTCAATGCGTATGTAGTTTAGATGCTGTCGGAAAATATTTTTCTGATGGCATTTTCTTCATAAAATCTACACATTAATTTTATAAAATATTATTAAATATTATTTCAACAATTTTTTATTATTGATATTGGTATTATAAAATTAATTTGGAGATGATATATTATGGTAAAAATTGATGACAAAGCTTTGAATTATGTTCATGGTAAAAATCTATGCTTTGTAGTATCTATAAAGAAAACATCGATAAATTGTGATTGTGGTAATTGCAATACTGATGTCAAAACTCCTAAAGTTAAAGTTTTATTTGAAACTGAAGTTTGGGACAAAGAACTATATGACATTTATAAATATCAAGATGTCAAAATATTTGTTTCAAAAGATTTAAAAGTTGCTGGTGATATAAACGTTTATCAAAAGCCAAAAATACCTTTTTTCCAACCTAAATTTGGGATTAAAGGTATCCAAGCATAAGACTATAACAACACTATAAAAAGACTGTCTGATTTTAGAACAGTCTTTTTATAATATATTAATCATCAATTATAAATCTATCTTCATTATTGAGTTATAACTTCACATTCCTCAATAAATCTCGAAACTTTGACTGTCTTTCCGTTTATGGTTTTAACCGAGCAAAGTTCTAAATTTTCTATAGTCCTTGTAATTCCTACATAAAAAAGTCGTCTCTCCTCTTCTATTGATTTTGGAATGCTATTTGAATGTGGGATTATTCCTTCATTACAGTTGATTATAAATACATTTTTAAATTCCATTCCTTTAACTCCATGAATGCTGCTTATTATTACGTCAGCATTAGATGTTAGACTGTCTTTTATACTGTTTGAGAACTCTTCTACATATTCTAAAAAATCTTTTATGTTATTATAACCATAACAAGCATCTTTAAATTCTTCTATAATATCCTCAACTTCAGAAATATCAGTATTTACTTTGTTGCAATATTCTTTTAAATAATTGATATATCCTAATTTATTTAATATTAAATCCACCGCTTCATCCAGACGAATTTTACTTAATTTTGATATTTTTCTCTTAAGTTTTCCCATATTTTTAATTTGAAAAATAGGCAGCCCATCAATGCCTCTTAAGATGTCAAAACAATTTTCCTTTACAGGATATTTTCTTAATTTATGTATATTTATTTTGCTTACGTACCTATAAGGTTTATTTATAATTTTTATAAAACTATTCCTATCGTATTCATCTACAGATAATTTTAAATAAGCTATTATATCCTGACATATAAAATGCTCAAAAAAATTGTATTTTTTATCGAGGAACTTAAATTTTATATTATTTTTTAAAAAGCTGTCTATTATGCTTCTTGATTCTATGTTAGTTCTATAAAGTACAGCAATATCATTGACTTCAACTTTATTTATATCTATGAATTCTTTAATTTTATCTGAGACATAATTAGATTCATCAACTTTTCTTTCAAAAACAGAAAAATTTATTTTGCCTATCGTTTCTTTATTTTCTTTTATAATTTTTGAATTCCTATTCTTGTTATTTGATATGAGGGCTTTTGAAATATCTACTATATTTTTATTGCTTCTATAATTGGTGCTTAAAAAAATTTTCCTTCCACCATCAAAATATTTGTGAAAGTTTACCATGCATTCAGGGTTAGATCCCCTAAACGAATAAATACATTGATCTTCATCCCCCACCGCAAATATGGAATTACTATAGGATATCAATTGGAGTAATTCTATCTGAAGCCTGTCACAATCCTGAAATTCATCAACCAATATATATTTAAATAGTTTCCTATAATTACATAGAACATCATTCCTTTGCAAAAACAGCCTTTTAGACTTTAATTGGAGGTCATCAAAATCCATTAAACTATTTTTTGCTTTATATTCTTCATAACTTTCAAAACAGTCAATAAAAACACTCCTATCTATACTGCTATCAAAATTGTATATACTGCTATCCTGGTTCTTGAAAAAAGATATATCATTTAACACCTTTTTTACTTTTTCATCACTTACTGAATCCATATATAAATTCAATACATGTTTCACAATTTCATATGATTTTTCCTGTTCAATTATATTTATTTTTCCTGTATATTTTGATAGTATTTTATAGAAAAGAGAATGAAATGTTCCAAAAAAAGGGGTATTATTTGTTCCTTTTGAAATATTCAAATATCTTTTTTTCATATTAACAGCCGCTGCTTTTGTAAAAGTTATTACAATTATATTATGTGGTTTTACTTTCCTGTTTTCTATTAAATTACAAACCCTGTTTATGATAACCGTAGTTTTTCCAGAGCCAGGAGGCGCACATACCTCAACATTTTTATAATTTGTGTCAACTGCCTCCTGTTGTTTAATATCCAGATTATTGTCTATAAACATGGTAAATATCACTCTCCCAGAAGTATATGTAATCCATTTAAATCTTTGTATTGTAATAAATTCACTAATGTATTACAATGTGTATATACATAATTATTGTCATATTATGCATAATTAAAACACAAATAGAGGAGATTTTATTATGGAGTACATAAAAAATTTTGATGTGAGGAATGGCAGAAATCTCACCATGCTGGTAGATTTTTATGAACTCACCATGGGAAATGGCTATTTAGAAAGTGAAATTGGAAACAGAATAGCTTATTTTGATATGTTTTTTAGGAAAATACCTGATGACGGCGGCTACTGTATTATGGCCGGAGTCCAGCAATTAATAGAATATTTATCTAATTTAAAATTTTCAAAGGATGATATAGAATACTTAAAAGAAAAAGGTGATTTTTCGCAAAAGTTTTTAGATTACTTAGAAAACTTTAATTTTTCATGTGACGTATGGGCAATTCCAGAAGGAAATCCAGTTTTCCCAAATGAACCTCTTGTAACTGTAAGAGGACCTGCAATTCAAGCTCAATTCGTAGAAACAATGATACTTCTAACAATAAACCATCAAACTTTAATAGCTACAAAAGCAAACAGAATATCCAAAGCCGCTGACGGAAGACCTGTTATGGAATTCGGTTCAAGACGTGCCCAGGGATATGATGGCGCAATTTACGGTGCAAGAGCTGCCGTTATAGGTGGTTGCAGCTCTACAGCTTGTACAATATCAGAGCAAATGTTTGGCATACCTGCTGTCGGTACAATGGCTCACAGCTGGGTACAATTATTTCCTTCCGAATATGAATCTTTTAAGGCATGGTCAAAAATATATCCAGATAATTGTGTCCTATTAATAGATACCTACAATGTATTAAAATCCGGACTTCCAAATGCCATAAAAGCTTTTAATGAAGTACTTCTTCCTATGGGAAAAAGACCTAAGGGAATAAGAATAGACAGTGGAGATATAACTTATCTTACTAAAAAATGCAGACAAATATTAGATGATGCCGGTTTTAGCGATGTTAAAATTGTAATTTCAAATTCATTAGACGAATTTATTATAAGAGACGTACTAAGTCAGGGTGCTTCCATAGATTCTTTTGGAGTAGGCGAAAGACTTATAACTGCAAAATCAGAACCTGTATTTGGCGGTGTATACAAATTATCTGCTGTAGAAGATGAAAATAAAAATATAATTCCTAAGATAAAGATAAGTGAAAATGAAGGAAAGATAACCAATCCAGGTTTTAAAAATATTTACAGGATATATGACAAAAAAGAAAATAAAGCTATAGCAGACTTGATAACTTTAAGAGATGAAAAAATTGATACAAATAAACCTATTGAAATATTCGATCCTGTATTTACATGGAAAAAGAAGAAATTAAAGGATTATTATGTAAAAGAACTTATGGTGAAGATATTTAATAATGGTAAGTTAATCTACGAAAATCCAGATGTAATGACTATAAGAAATATTGTAAAAGAAGAAACGGCAAAAATGTGGCCTGAAGTTTTAAGATTTGAAAATCCGCATACTTATTATGTAGATTTATCAGACAAACTCTGGGATTTAAAACAGAATTTACTTCATAAATATTCTCAAACTTATGAAGAATAATCCTACCTAGTTCTTATTCAAGCTGGAGGCTTTGTATATATAATTTTTATATGACAAATCTCCAGCTTGGTTATTCTAATAAAAACTTTCTTCATCACAAATCCATTCTAACTCCATAATTTTTCTTCTTCTATATTAATATATCCAGTTTTCGTTAACAACCCGATCTAACGCCTAGTTTCATCCCTTTCTTTGATTGAAATAAATGTTATTAGTCGCCAGATACAATTATATCAACAAATCTCTTCATTATAAGTGCAGTAAAACCCCATATAACATAATTCTCATATTTGTAGAAATAATCTATTATCTTTCCCTGCCTGAACTTATAATTTTTTCCATCATTTATAAGCTTATACGGAAATTTTTCATCTAATTTTTGAACTACTGGAAGTTCATATGAATCCGGTTTAGTTTCTATAAAAAATTTTAACGGCACTTTAAAAATGTGGTCCACTTCAGTTTCATTAGGCACTATTTCTTTTTGTGAGTTTAATCTTGACACAAATGGGAACATAATAAAATTAAATGGAGTAACTACATAATCCATATCTCCTATAAAATCAATACTTTGTCTTGTTAGATTCAGTTCTTCCATAGTCTCCCTTACAGCTGCTTTCTCAGGGCTTTCACCTTTTTCTATCTTACCTCCAGGAAGACATATATCTCCAGGCTGATGGGAAAGTCCCATCGCTCTAACTTCAAATATTACATTTGGATTATCCTTCTCGCCGCTTAAAAGAATCATAACCGATGCTTTATTAAAATTTCCTATTATATTGGATTTTCTATTCTTAAATATTTTATATATATTATCCATACAAATCGCCTCTCTATAGTTTTTATTAAATTGTAAAATATAATTCTTAATGTTATACTCATATTATAATATACACATAAATTTAAATAAATGGAGTGACTTAATTGAACAAAAATAAATTTTACATAATTATTACATTTATAATAGTATTCTTATTAAACTTTGACAGTGTATATGCAAAAGATCAAGCTCCTACTCCATCGCCGCAAATATATGGCATGGCAGCAATTACAGTGGACATGCAAACTGGAGAAATTATATATGAAAAAAATATAGATAGTAAAATTTATCCTGCAAGTACAACAAAACTTTTAACAGCTTTAATTCTAGCAGAAAGTAAAAGTAAAAATTCAACTTTAACTTATACTAAAGACGCAAAAATGCAGCCTACTTCATCCTTAAATCGTGATATACATCCTATAGATATAGGCGATTCAATGTCTGCCGAATCTGCAATGGATGCAATGCTAATGCATTCTGCAAATGATATAGCTTATATGATAGGTGAAAATTTATCAAAAGATATTCCACACTTTGCAGATAAGATGAATAAAAAAGTTAAAGATTTAAATTTAAAAAATACCCATTTTGTCACTCCAAACGGCCTTCATAATAAAGACCATTATTCTACAGCCTACGATATGAGTGTTATAGGAAGACAAGCTTTTAAAAATAAATGGATAAGAGAAACAATAAATAAAAGTGCAATCACTATAAAAACTAAAAAAGGTATAAGTTTTCCTATAAAAAATACTAACAAACTCCTTGGTAAAGATGGATGTATAGGCGGAAAAACAGGATATACCGACCCTGCTGGCAGATGCCTTGTAGCAGTATATGAACGTTCTGGGAGAAAAATATTAGGTGTAGTCATGAAATCAGAATACGATCCAAATGATACCTATGTATTTAATGACATGGAAAAAATAATAAACTGGAGTTATTCAAAAAAGCCCGACATTCTTTATAAAAAGAATTCAATTATTGTAAATAAAACTTTAAAATATAAACCTTTAATTGTAGGACCTCATGTAAATATAACTATACCTATAAAAGTATCGGATAATGTACTTTATTACGAGAATGCTGTAAATAAGAACGAATTAAAACAGAATATAAAACTCAATAACCTAAATATCAAAAATTTAAATGGCACTAACCCTATAGGCACTCTCAATATAAAACAAAGAGAGAATTCAAAAGACTATAAATTATATTCTTCACTGGCTTCAAATCAGCTAATAAAAAAGGTCTTGCCTTTTTATATTGCGGCGTTTGTAATTTTATTCCTGGTAATACTGATATTCATTCTAATATTAAGAAAGTTTTATTTCAACAAATATAATAAAAATCCTTTATCGTAAGGGTTTTTATTTTTTATTTAAATATTTTTATAAATTCAATGTAATTGATTAGTGTAAATGTTATAATTTATATAATAACAAATGAGGAGGTATTATTATGAAAATAGAATTTTACGGTGCAGCAGGCTGTGTTACAGGTTCATGTCATTTATTGAAAATAAACGGGAAAAATGTACTACTCGACTGTGGCATGTACCAGGGAACAGATGAAAAAGAACGTGGAAATGAAACCTTTAATTTTAATCCTAAAGTAATCGATTACTTGATTTTAAGTCACGCCCATATAGATCATAGCGGAAGAATACCCCTTCTTTATAAACAAGGTTTTAAAGGAGATATAATATGCACAGAAGGCACAAAAGACCTTTGCAGTGTAATGCTTCCAGACAGCGGTCATATTCTTGAATCCGAAGCAGAGTGGCAAAATAGAAAGAGAACAAGACAGGGACTAAAACCAATAGAACCACTATATACTGTAAAATTAGCACAGGTTTCAATGTACCTTTTTAAAGGTTATCCTTATGATCAGTGGATTGAATTATTTGATGGCTTTAAATTAAGATTTAGAGATGCAGGACATCTTTTAGGATCAGCTATAGTTGAAATGCTTATAGAAGATGATAAAAAAGAAATAAAAATTGTATATACAGGTGATTTGGGCAACAAACATATACCAATTTTAAAAGATCCAACTCCTATAGATTATGCTGATTATTTAATTATGGAAACTACCTATGGAAACAGACTCCATACTAACTTATCCAATGAATTAAAAGATTTATCACAAATTATAATAGATACTTTTAAAAGAGGAGGAAATGTAATAATACCTTCCTTCGCAGTTGGAAGAACCCAGGAAGTTATATATGCATTAAATAAATATATTTCAGAAAATATACTGAGTAATATAAAAGTTTACGTAGACAGTCCTTTATCTTCTGAATCCACCGCCATATTCTCGAGATATCAAAAATATTATGACGAAGAAGCAAAAGGTCTCCTGAGTAAAGGTATTGATCCTCTAAATTTTGATGGTTTAACTTTCGTACGTTCTCCAGAGGAATCAATAAAACTTAATAAAATAAATAATGGTGCTATAATAATATCCGCCAGCGGTATGTGTGAAGCAGGAAGAATAAAACACCATTTAAAACATAATCTCTGGAGAAAAGAAAGCTCTATAGTATTTGTAGGCTACCAGGCAGAAGGTACACTTGGACGTAAAATAATAGATGGTGCTAAAAAAGTAAAGATATTTGGTGAAGAAATAGCGGTAAATGCCAAAATATTTAATCTTCAGGGGTTATCAGGTCATGCGGATAAAAATGGACTCTTTAACTGGCTTTCTAGTTTTAAATCAAAACCAAAAAAAGTTATACTTGTACATGGTGATGAAAAAGCTTCAAAAGATTTTAGTGATCTTCTAACTTTAAATGAATACTCCACATTTATACCTCACCCTGGAGATACATTTATTCCAGGTATGGTTCCTCAAAAATTTAGTATTGTCAGAAATAAAATATTATCTGTCCTGGATTCTATAGACGATTTAGACTCTTGTGATAAAGAACTTTTACTAGAAAAAATAAGTTCTGAAATACGCAGCATTTAAATTATATTTTTTGTATTTTTAGATTATGCAATTTAATACCAGGTTGCCATATTTATCTTGACACTAAAACTTCATTATTATATTATTTAATAGTTAGATAAATTGTTTAACCTTTCGTCTTTTCGATGAGAGGTTTTTACTTTAAAATAATGGGAGTGACTATGATGAATAAAGTCAGAACAAGATTTGCACCAAGCCCAACTGGTTATATGCACGTTGGCAATCTAAGAACTGCTCTATATGCCTACTTGATAGCAAAGCATGAACATGGAGATTTTATACTTAGAATAGAAGATACAGATCAAGAAAGATTTGTAGAAGGTGCTTTAGATATAATCTATGATACTTTAAAGCTTACAGGACTCAAACACGATGAAGGGCCTGATATAGGAGGACCTGTAGGACCTTATGTACAAAGTGAACGAACAGATATATACTTAAAATATGCTAAAGACCTAATAGCTAAAGGTGAAGCTTATTACTGTTTTTGTTCAAAAGAAAGATTGGATAAACTAAGAGAAGGTGCAGAAAATTCAAAGAAAACCTATAAATATGATAAACACTGTCTTAATCTTTCAAAAGAAGAAATAGAAAAAAATTTACATGATGGAATTCCATATATCATAAGACAAAATAATCCTGAAACTGGAACTACTGTTTTTCATGATGATATTTATGGTGATATAACTGTAGACAATTCCGAATTAGACGATATGATACTTATAAAATCAGACGGATTCCCTACATATAATTTTGCAAATGTAGTAGATGATCATCTCATGGGAATTACCCATGTAGTACGTGGTAGTGAATATTTGTCTTCTGCACCTAAATATAACAGGCTTTATGAAGCTTTTGGATGGAATGTTCCAACTTATGTTCACTGTCCTCCAATAATGAAGGATGCTCATCATAAACTCAGCAAGAGAAATGGTGATGCTTCATTTGAAGATCTGATCAAAAAAGGTTATTTAAAGGATGCCGTACTAAACTATATAGCTCTGCTCGGCTGGAATCCAAGAGGAGAAAATGAGATATTCAGTTTGGATGGATTAGTAGACGCCTTTGATTACAAAAGCATAAATAAATCACCCGCTATGTTTGATGATGTAAAATTAAAATGGATGAATGGTGAATATATAAAAAAGATGTCCAAGGAAGATTTCACTCAAATTGCAATGCCTTATTATAAAAAAGTTATTTCAAAAGATTTAGACTTTACAAAAATAAGCGAGCTCCTTCAACCAAGAGTTGAAATATTAAGTGAAATTCCTGATTTCATAGATTTCTTTGAATCTCTTCCAGAGTATTCAGAAGATCTTTATGTACATAAGAAAATGAAAACTAACTTTGAAAATTCCATTAAAACTCTCGAAAAAATTATTCCTATGTTTGAATCTATTGAAAACTGGAATATAGAAAATATAGAAAAAGCTTGTATGGATTTAGTAAAAGAACTTGGTGTGAAAAACGGTATAGTATTCTGGCCTATAAGAACTGCCCTGTCAGGCAAAAAATTCTCTGCCGGCGGCGCTTATGAAATTGCCGACATTATAGGCAAAGAAGAATCTCTAAAGAGATTACATATAGGTCTTGAAAAATTAAAGAATGCAGCTAATTAGCAGTAAATAAAAAGTCATGAATTTTAAAATCCATGACTTTTTATTTACTGTAATGTCTGAAATTTTTTCCAAATTTCAGGATACTTTTTTTCCATATTTATTATCTTGAAATCATTATTTATAAAAGTTTGCGTTGTACCACCTTTTGCAAGCAATTCTCCACTTTTCTTATTTATAACCCTGTAATCAAATAATATCTTAACAGGAGTTAGCTCTTTAATTGAAGTCTTTATTTCAATAATGTCACCATACTTTGATGCTCTCATATACTTGCAGTGAGTTTCCATAATAGGCATCATTATGCCCATATCTTCTACTTCTTTATAGGTTATGTTAATTTTCTCTATAAAATCTCCTCTCGCCTCTTCAAACCATACATAATAATTGGAATGATGAACTATTCCCATTCTGTCAGTTTCAGCATATCTTACCTTTATATTAGTGTTGCTTATATACATAATTGTACATTTCCTCTTTTCAGTGTTATTTAATTTTTATCAAACAATTCCTCTATAAGTATTATACTACCAATGCTTATTATAGAACTGTTATCCAGCATAATAAAATTATCATAAACTTTTTTAATAACTGCTTCATGTATGAATTTAGCTTTTTCATTGTTTATAATTTCTATAGATATTTTTTTATTAGATATGCTTTTAAAATAATCTTCCATAGTTTTTTTTACGGGTTTACTATCAATTTCTGTTTTAATTAACTGACTTTCTGGCAAATAATCCTTTAAATAAATTCCAGTTATATTATTAAAAGGTATTACAAAAATTTTGTTATCACTATTTTGTATTTTTACTAAGGCTTCATCTGAGTATACAAGTAAAACATTATCTAAAGAATTTGATACAGAATATTTAAATTCTATCTTTATAGGCTTTCCATAAAAATTAGCCAGAAAATCGCTTATATAATAGTTATTAATTTTTGTGTCTGTATAATTTTTTTTATTTATATCTTCAGCTTTTTTAATCCCCGCAGCTTCGTTTGATTTGTTTGGCTTGCCAGTATTATTAGTCTTTTCTTCTTTTATATCAGCATCTATAGCTTTATCTATAATATCCTTTGCCTTTTCTTTTCCTTTTTTAATCAAGTCATCACCTTGAGGATTATTTTTCTTATTCAAGTGCTCAATATCCTTTTTTTCCATAAGATTATCTTTTAAAAAATCAATAAGTTTTTTTTCATCTATAAAAGGTTGATCCTCATGTCCATGACTGTGACCTTCATGATTTTCTTCCATATATCTTCTATTATATTTTTTTATCCTTTTCATATATCTTGGAATCATATAAAGTGCAAGTTGCATAAGATCATTCTCATTACTATGACTGCTCATATTAACCTCCAAACACAATTATCTACTAATATGATATGAATTTCTCCTATACAAGTACACTCCATAAAATAATTTTTCTAAACAGTTATTTCTGCTTCTTCTCCAAGAAATTCCCTGTTTTCATCAAGTAAAGGCTTGATAGCTGTATTTATAAAATCTTCTACCTGTCCTTCCGCTCTTCCTATAAACTTATAAGGATCTATAAGGCTCAATATTTCTTCTTTTGACATATTGAAAAATGAATCTCCTATTATTCTGTCTATGAGATCATTATCCGCACCTTCCATTTTTACTTTTTTAGCAGCTTCCATGGAATGTTCCCTTATTCTCTCATGAAGTTCCTGTCTGTCTCCACCTTTTTTAACAGCTTCCATTATTATATTTTCTGTAGCCATAAAAGGCAGTTCTCTTTTTACATGTGATTCAATAACCTTTTCGTACACTACCATATTTTCAGATATATTCATGTACAAATTAAGCACACCATCAAGTGCCAGGAAAGCCTCAGGTATTGCTATTCTTTTATTTGCCGAATCATCAAGTGTTCTCTCAAACCACTGGGTAGATGCTGTTATTGCAGGATTAAGTGCATCTACTATTATATATCTTGCAAGAGATCCCATTCTCTCACTTCTCATAGGATTTCTCTTATATGCCATAGCAGATGATCCTATCTGTTTCTTTTCAAAAGGTTCTTCCATTTCCTTCATGTTTTGAAGCAATCTTATATCATTGCTGAACTTATATGCACTCTGGGCAATTTCAGAAAGAGTATTTAGTATTATTGAATCCACTTTTCTAGTATAAGTCTGTCCTGTAACCATAAACTCTTTTTTAAATCCCATCTTTTTAGTTACCATTTTATCTAAATTCTTTACTTTTTCTGTATCTCCATCAAATAGTTCCATAAAACTTGCCTGAGTTCCTGTAGTTCCTTTAACTCCCCTAAATCTCATATTATCTATTACAAATTGAAGATTTTCAAGATCAAGATATAAATCCTGTATCCAAAGCGTCGCTCTTTTTCCCACAGTAGTAAGCTGTGCTGGTTGAAAATGTGTAAATCCAAGAGTAGGAAGTCCCTTATACTTTAATGCAAATTTAGTTAAAAGATTTATTACATTTAAAATCTTTTTCTTAATTAAAACAAGACCTTCTCTCATAATTATAAGGTCTGTGTTATCACCTACATAACAGCTAGTTGCACCTAAATGTATTATACCCTTTGCTTTTGGGCATTGAAGTCCATAGGCATAAACATGACTCATAACGTCATGTCTTACTTCTTTTTCTCTTCTCTGAGCATCTTCATAATTTATGTTATCTACATTGGCTTTTAACTCTTCTATCTGCTCGGAAGTTATATTAAGTCCAAGTTCCTTTTCACTTTCAGCAAGAGCAACCCAAAGCTTTCTCCATGTTCTAAATTTCTTTTCCTCTGAAAATATGTAGCTCATTTCTTTTGATGCATATCTTGAATTCAAAGGAGTATTGTATGTATCTCTCATGTTAAAATTCCTCCGTAAGTATTTAGTTTTTTTACACTTTTTGTTCATATTATAACATATAAAAATGGTTTTTCATACTTATACATTCGTATTTTTATTTTAATACTATCAATACTATTTTAGCAATTATACGGTTTGCAAATAAATTCATTGATCTTGGTATCAAATATGCTGTCTGCATGTGAAGGAGTAAGTATCATCGCAGTATCTGCTCCATGTGCTGAACCACCTATTGCAATAATTGGCTCTCCAAAAGGTATTAAGCCTGCATCTAAAGCCATAATAGAAACTTCTACACAAACTTTAGTTCCCTGCCCAAAGAACCTTAATGTATTTGCAATTACCTCGACAGGACTAATTCCACCAAAGGCCTTACTAATTCCTCTCTCTGCACCACTTAATACATGGGTAGTTGTAAGCACTTTTATTCCATCATTCTCAAGTTCCCTGCGAACCTCTTCAGGAAGTTCATTCTTTCCTGGTTCAGGATAACCATATGCATGTGTTACCGCTACAATATTTATTCCTTTATCATTCTTGAGAAGTTTTGCAGTACCTCCCTTTGAAGATGCTGCAACAATATATTTTATATTCCTTTCTACAGCCATATCTAATGCTAATTTTACAGTATTCTTGGTATTCTCCTCACCTTTTTTTCTAAAGTACATAATTGTATACCCCTTTTCTTTTATATATTTAACACTATCTAGATTATAATCTAAAAATTTATATACTTCCATAACTATATTTTATTAACATATCCTGGGCAGCATCTGTTGATCTAAAGTATTTAAAATCCTCTTTCCACCAAAAGAATTCTCTATATAAGCCATAGGATACTGTTCATCAGTAAAAACTCCTATAATTTTTGCATTTCTACATTGTTCTAGTTTTTTCATTTTTTGCAGCACTTCATCAGCCATATTGCTTTTTACTACTAATACAAGCCTTCCTTCACAGGCCATATATAATGGATCTAATCCCAAAATTTTATTTATTCCTTCTATCTCCCTGCTAATAGGAATGCTTCCATCTGTAAGTTTCACCGACAAACCTGCTATACTTGAAAGTTCATTTATGATTGTAGCGATTCCTCCCCTGGTAGGATCTTTCATAATTTTGATAAATGGATAATATTCTTTTATCATACTTGTAATTTTATAAACAGAAGCACAATCACTTTTAAAATCACCTTTTACCTTTATTTTATACCTTTCAAGTGCTATAGTTGTACCATGTTCTCCTATATTCCCACTAACAATTATCCTGTCTCCAGATTCAATAGGTTTTATTTCATAATTTTTTTCAATTGTACCTACCCCTGAAGTATTTATGAAGATTCCATCTACGCCACCCTTTTCAACTACTTTTGTATCTCCTGTTACAACTTTTACATTTGATTTTTTACATTGTTCTGCCATAGATTTAACTATAAGTTCAAAAGCTTTTGTAGGAAATCCTTCTTCTATTATGAAAGAACAACTTAAATAAATAGGCTTTGCACCGGATACAGACAAATCATTTATAGTTCCACAAATTGCCAACTTACCAATATCTCCACCCGGGAAAAATAGTGGTTTTACTACAAAAGAATCTGTTGTAAAAGCTGCCTTACCATGCTTTACAGAAAAAACAGCTGAGTCTATTCCAGAAGTCAAAATAACATTATTAAAGCATTTGTAAATAATTTCTTTGATTAATTCATTAGTATATTTTCCACCATCACCATATACTAATTTAATAGTTTCTTCCATAATATTTACCCCCATATTTATAATATACACAGCAGGAGCCTTCCGAGGACACCATACATGGTCCTACTGGAGATTCAGGAGTACACCTTTTAGCAAAAAAGGGGCACTCATAGGGAATCTTCTGACCCAATATAATTTGGCTGCACACACAGGATTCATTACTTTTTTCCTGTATAACCAGATTAAATTTTTTCAAGGCATCAAATTCTTCATATTTATGATTCAAATACAGGCCTGATCCATGCACCTGTCCAATTCCCCTCCATATAGAATTCCCTGTGGAAAATACTTCATCCATAATTCTACTGGCAAGCACATTTCCATAGGGTGTTACACAGGTTTTATACAAGTTTTTAAACTGCTTTTTCTCATTATCCTTCTGTGCTATTAAAAAATATATTGCAGATATAATATCCAAGCCTTCAAATCCTGCTACTACTGCTGGAACATTATATTCCTCAGTTATAAATCTGAAATACTCCGATCCGGTTATAACTGCTACATGTCCCGGGCAAATGATTCCCTGTACTTTATTTTTTTCGTTTTTTAATATTTTATGTAAAACCGGTCTCATAACCTTAAGGCCGCTGAGGACAGAAAAATTTTTTATATTGTTTTCCCTGGCTATTTTTATAGCAACTCCAATTGTTGGGGCAGTAGTTTCAAAACCTACTGCCAAAAATACCACCTGAAAATTTCTATTTTTTTGTGCAATTTTAATAGCATCTAAAGGTGAATAAACTATATTTATATTTTTTCTTTTTTCTCTTTGCTCTATTAAACTTTCTATGCTTCCTTTAACTTTCATCAAATCTCCAAAGGTTGTTAATATAACATCTTTTCTGTTTAAAATATTTATAGCTGCATCTATATACCCCTCGGGAGTTACACAAACTGGACATCCTGGTCCTGATAATAATTTTATTTTAGGATAAAATAATTCTCTTATTCCAAGCTTTGATATACTTTTAGTATGCGTTCCACATACTTCCATAATTGTAAAGTTCTCTAGTTTACTGTTTTTTATTCTGTCAACCAGTTTAATTAAAAGTTGTTCTTTATTCATATATTTTCTCCACTATCTATTTCACTTTTAAATATATTTTCCAGATAATCAAAATATTCTTTATCTATTTTCTGTATTCCAAAACCTGCATGTATTAAAACATAATCATCTATTTTGGGATTTTCTATAAGCTGTATATCCACTTTTTTGTCTATTCCCATAATGTCTACATCTGCTAAATTTCCATTAATAATTTTTATTTGAGCTGGTACAGCAAGACACATATTATATCTCCTCTCCTTCAATAATGGCATTTGCAGCAGCAATTTGTCCAAAGGAAATTCCATTGTCATTTATGGGAGTCTTAGAATTAAAAAAGACTCTAAGTCCTCTCAATGTAAGTTCATCATATATAGATTTAAGTAAATGCTCATTTTGGAACACGCCGCCGCTTAAAATCACATCCTCAATTTTATATAACTTCGATAATTTAATAACCAGATTACAAGTAACCCTGGAAAGTGTGTTATGAAATTTAGCTGATATTACAGCTTTAGATATTCCTTTTTCTATATCCTTTATTACTCCATAAACAATATCCTTATATTCAATTTGAAAAACATTACTTATTTTATCTATATTGCAAATGTAGCTTTCTATTATATTTTCCGCTATTATATTCTCCAAATCTATAGAAGCTTCACCTTCATATGTACTATAATTTCTAAGTCCCAAAAAAGATGAAACAGCATCAAACAATCGTCCCACACTGGAAGACTTATAGCAATTAAGTGAAGCCCTTAGAGCTTGTGTAATTATATCTATACTGGGTTGATTCACATTATTTATAAATTTCTCTATAGGATAGTCCAAAGAATACAAATAACTGGCAGCAGACCTCCATGGTTCCCTTATAGCTGCATCGCCTCCCTGTATGCTTACATATTTTAAATGTCCCACTCTTTTAAAATGACTTCTTGTACCTACGAAGAATTCTCCTCCCCATATATTACCATCTATTCCAAAGCCCGTTCCATCATAAATAACTCCTATAACTTTGCGGTAAATTCCATGCTCTGCCATACAGCTAACCATATGGGCATGATGATGCTGTATCTTGATTTTTCTTATATTTAAATTATCAGCATATTTTGATGTAATATAGAAAGGATGCATATCCTGTACCAATACCCGTGGGTTTATGTCCAGCAAATTAATTAAATGTTTTAGTACATATCTGTAATTTTTATAGTACTCAAGTTTTTTTAAGTCCCCCAGGTATTGACTGGTATATACATATCCATTTTTAGAAAGAGAAATGCTGTTTTTTTGTTCCGGTCCTAGAGCTATAATATTATCCCTTACTCCTAAATTTTCTGTAGACGGAGAATATCCTCTTCCCCGTCTAACTATACATTCTTTATCATTTAATACCTTAACCACTGAATCATCAACAGGAACAACAATTTTTCTATTGTGCATTAAAAAATAGTCTGATACATTATTTAAATTTTCAAGTACACTGGTATTTTTATATTCCATAGGCCTCCCGCTTATGTTTCCGCTGGTCATTATAAGCACATCCAATTCTTTTTCAAGTAATAAATAATGCAGTGGAGTATAAGGCATCATAATTCCTAATTTTTTTTGATTAGGTGCTATATTATATGGTAATGTAATATCTGTATTCTTCTTTAAAAGAACAATAGGTCTTTTGCTGCCTGTTAAAATTTCTTCTTCCTTTTCGCTAACCTCACAATACTCTTTTATGAGGTTTATGTCCTTAATCATAACTGCCAAAGGTTTAGTCGGTCTTTTTTTCCTCATTCTAAGTTCACTTACAGCTTTTTCATTTCTGCCATCACAAACTAAATGAAAACCTCCTATTCCTTTTATGGCAATAATTTTTCCTATTTTTATTAAAAATATAACTTTTTCAATTACATCTTCACAATTTATAGTCTCTCTTTTATTATTCATAAGTATTAAAGATGGTCCACATTCCTGACAGCAATTTGCTTCCGAATGAAATCTTCTATTTGAATTATTATTGTATTCTTCCTCACAGCTTTCACACATTTCGAATTCATTCATAGTTGTGCTGTTTCTATCATATGGTAGTGATCTCATTATTGAATATCTAGGTCCACACTGTGTACAGCTTGTAAAAGCATATTTATATCTTCTATCCTTTTTACTAATAACTTCATGGATACATTTTGGACAAACTCCTATATCTGGTGGTATGAACTTTACTGAAGAATTGTTTTTAAGGCTTTCTTTGATAATAAAATTGTGATAATTATAATATTTTAAGGTAGAACATTCTACTTTTTCTATAACCGCTTGAATAGGTGGATTTTTAATAATGTCTAGTATAAATTTTTTAATGTTTTCTTTGGTTCCAGTTAAATCAATAACTACTGAACCCCCTGAATTGTTTACCCAACCCTGGATTTTGTATTTTTTTGCTTTATTGTACACAAAAGGTCTGAAGCCAATGCTCTGAACTATTCCATATATTTTTAGAAGATACCTTTTCTTGCAGGTAATTATATCATTAGTTTTCAGCCACATCACCTTCTATATTTTTAATTATTGCTATTTGATCAGGCAAATCTTCAATTTCAATTTTAACTTCTGTCAATTCGTCTGTTATGTCTTCATTATAACTTCTAAGATAATCATAAAGATTAGAGGAATTAACATGGCTATTTTCATTTACAACTACAATTAATTTATTTACTTTTAAAATTTTATTTTGAACACAGCATTTGTTCAAAGCCTTAGATATTTTACTTAATAATATAATATCATGCATTTTCTAATTCACTCCTTCAAACTTTTAAATTTCCTACCTTGGGCAGATTTTCTAATATGCTCATCTGACCCTTATGACAATTTTTAAATTCAGTTGTCAAGTCCCTGCCTGCATACAGTCCATAATGAGTCCCTCCAGCCCAAACGGGAGATAAGCTTACATCATATACTATGCCATCAATAGCTATATAGGCAGGTGCTCCATTAGCTCCATCATACTTTGATAGTTCTTCCAAAGTAAGCTCTTTTACCTGTCGTACTCCATTCTCACTCTTTTCCTGTTCATACATTTCACCTATTAGTACCTGTAATTTTACTATTTCATTATTTATTAAACATCCATAATAGTTTTTCATATGCGGCCATGGATTAATAATCATTTGTTGATTGTAATAACCAATTCTCTGTTTAATACTCTGAAGTTTTGAAATCAAGTAAAGATTCAACTATTTTCCCTCCAAATCTTTAGAGTTAACTTTTAAAAGAATATCTTCTAAAACTTCTTTGGAAATTATGTCAATTTTGTCTTCCAGCTGCTGGCTAAGGCCTAATTTAAAACTGACACTGCCAACTTCAATTCCAATAACAAAACCTCTTATTGATTTATAGTATAATTTTATTAAATCTATGACATTACAGCTGTGCTGGGTATAATATTTTTTTTTACATTTATATTCCTCTAAATTGGTAATTGTTATCTCTCCAGGACTTTTGTTATAACAAACCGCATCTAATATAAATACAAAATCCCCATTTTCTATTAATGAAATACAATACTGAAAATCAGTTTCTCCAATTATAACTTCTATGTTATTTCTTACAAGACTGCCTTTTATTCTCTCCGCTACCTTTATTCCAATGCCGTCATCCTCCATTAAGATATTTCCTATTGCAATAACCTTGACCTTCATGTGAGAACCTGGATATGAACTGGTTTGTAGTTATCACTTATTAAATGGGTAGCGCAGGAAACACAGGGGTCAAAAGATCTCATAATTCTCCCAACCTCTACAGGTTTACTTATATCATTTATCCTTGTTCCTATTAGAGATTTTTCTCCAACGCCCCATCTGCCCGATTCATCTTTAGGTCCCATATTCCACACTGTAGGAGTTATAATATTATAATGTTTTATGAGTTTGTTCTCTATTTTTATCCAGTGACCTAATGCTCCTCTGGTAGTATCTATTAATCCTGCACCAAATGCTTTATCAGGAATATCATATACCTTTTGATTGCATGGCAATAGTTCAATCCTTTCCGCAAGTCCTTTCATAATGTTTATAATTTTTTTAGTTTCCTTTACTCTTGCAACAATTCTGTCCATACAGGAGCTGCCTCCTTTATATTCACCTGCGAGTATCTGCCTTGAAAGAGGTCCTACTTCCATAGGATATCCATCATAATTAGGTGATTTTATAAAGCTGTATCCTTCTTCTTTAGACAAATTAATTGACTCCTCATTATCATTCATATACCAGGTATGAAGTATATTTTCGGTAATTTTGTTAACATCGAAATCATGCTTTTGCCCATTTATTAGTACCGAAGGTTTTACATAACTTATTTCAGGATCGTGGTATTCATCAAAAACTCCGTAGCTCATAAAATTGCCGTAAGCTTCTCCCTTTTTAAAATAATCAGAATAATATTTAGAAATTGTACATATATCTTCTACCATAAAATCATCAATAAATTTCTTTAACTCAGAAACTATGGATTTAATTTTTGTCAGCTTATATGCATCTATATTTACGGTAACTCCGCCTACAAAAATTCCATGACTATGTGGTGCTTTTCCACCCAATACAGCTAATCCTTCATGGGCCAATCTACTGTATTTAATGCTATCCATATAATGATCACTTATTCTCCTGTTCAACTTGTCTGAAAGTCTATAATCATTGTACTGTGTTGAATACAGGGAATTAGTACTAGCTATTTTTACATAATCTGGTATAGTTAAATTATAAAAGTGCCTTAAATGATTTTGTATAAATTCAAATCCATGCATTAAATTGCGAATATATGAATCATTTAAACTTATTTTCACCTTTAGTGCATCTTCCAGTGCCATGGTTGAAGCCACAGCATGAGCTGTAGAACATATTCCACATATTCTTTCTGTAAAATATACCGCATCTAAAGGTTTCCTACTTTTAAGCATCTTTTCAAAGCCCCTAAATAATAATCCACTGGTTTTGGCATCTGCAATAATATTGCCTTCTACTTTAACTTTAGTTTCCAAAAAACCACTTATTCTTGTAATGGGATCAATTGTAATAGTCTTTTTCATAAAATCCTCCTAATATCTTATAAATGGCTCCATACCATCGGGGAAACTTGAATTTGCACATCCTATGCAATTGGTATTAGCCTGAACAGGCCAATTTACATATCCATTCCATTTTCTTTTTGGACAATCTGTTTTAGTAACAGGTCCCCTGCATCCTAATTTAAACATACATCCATCTTCTCCAAATTTGCTGGCAAAAATTCCTTTATCGAAATATCCTCTTCTTGTACACATATCGTGAATAGTTACTCCATAAAAAAGAATAGGCCTTCCTTCACTATCCAGTTCAGGCTTTCCAAAAACAATAAGATGTGCTAAAATTCCTATCACCCAATCCGGATGGCATGGACATCCTGGAAGTTTTATAACTTCATTGCTTATTACTTTTTCCACACTAGTACTTCTAGAAGGATTGGGTTTTGCAGCAGAAATTCCGCCAAAGGAAGCACAAGTTCCAACAGTCACAACATATTTTGCTTTTTCTCCTGCCATTTTTATAGCTTCTAATGCAGTAATTGGTTTTCCTTTATAATTAGCAATAATATTATAAAAACCATTTTGGGCAGTGGATACTGCCCCATCTACTAATAATATAAATTCAGTATTCATGGTATCTAAAAATTGTTTAAAAGCAAAATCTCCTTCCGAAACCATTAAGGTATTATTGTACTTTAGATTGATTAATTCATTTAAAATATAGTTAAGTCCGGGATTTTCACCATTTAAAAAAGAAATAATATTTCCCGAGCATCCTGTTACCTCCAGCCAGATAGCATTTAACTTTTTTATCTTCTTATTTTCAACTAGCTTTATAGCTTCACGTGTTAGTAGTTTAGCAGTATACTTTTTATCTAAAGTCATTGTTATATCACTACCTTTTAATTCCTTATATTATTTATATAATATAAATTCATACAATATAACTATAATTGAATATAAAAAAATAAGAGTGCATATGCACTCCTTTAAGATATTATAAGTTATTCCTGTATATCTGTATATTCCCAAGGAAAAATTGCCTTTCGCTAAACTCACCTTTAGAAACGTCTCTTAATGTATCCTGAAACTGATACACATTAGCATCAATTTCATCCAAATGGTGTAAAAGCTCTGCCTCTAAAATCATAGGTTTTTTAGGAGATCCATTTTCCTCTAGACCATGATGAGAAACTATCATATGTTTCAGCAAAAGTTCTACCTCATCTGAAATGTTGAGCTCCTTAGCAACATCATGGAGCATAATAGTACCCTGTACAATATGTCCAAGAAGCTTTCCTTCCTTTGAATAATCATCCGCTATGCCCAAGTTATTGGATTCAATTTCATTTATTTTCCCAATATCATGGATAATAATACCTGACAATAGTAGATCCCTATTTACATATTCATTATATATTTCTGCCATATTTATACCATTTTTAAGCATCCTATAAATATGATATAAAAGTCCTCCTTTTACAGCATGATGAACAGTTTTTGCGGCTGGATAGTACAAGAGCTTATCTTTATTATCATCCAGTAATTTGATTACTAACTTTTTTAAATCAATATTTTGAAACTTATTTACCTCATCTAAGATAGATCTTAGCATATCTTCTGAACTCACAGGTGCTTTCTTTATAAAACTGCCTTCATCTATATCATCATCAGGCACAGATAGTCTTATTTTTTGTATTATTAATTGAAGCCTATTTCTCTGATTTTTTACCGTAGCTTTCACTTTTATTATCTTACCTGTTTCAATTCCAGGCTCTAAATTTTCCTTTTTAGCTCCCCACATAAATGCATCAATATCATCTCTTCCATCGCTCAAAGAAAATTTGATATATGGGTTATTATTCCTATCTATGGACTCTTCCATATTCCTTACAAGTAAAAAAACAATTATATTATTATTTGATATTAGGTCTTTAATTTTCAAAGTTTATCTTCCTTTCCTAAATAATTACATAACTTATTATACTCTTTGGGTACAATATGATAAAGAGTTCATATTTAATTTAGAGGCTAAATTTTTCATGCACTACTAAAATTTTTTAATATTTTGTTTTGAAGTTTTGTCGGGTGGTATTTTATTTGAATATATAAAGTCAACTCCCATGTCTATATCTTTTTTCAAAGTTGAGGGTTTATCAACTGTCCACGCAAATACTTTCAAACCATCTTTATGTGCACGCTGTACCAGAGCTTTATTAAGATACTTATTATAACAATCGAGTCCTGTAAATCCAAAAGACCTTATATAATTATAACCGTGAACTTTATCTTTAGGATTTACCATAGGCATTAATATAATTTCTTTATTCTTTTTGCGTATATCCTCCATTATTTTGTAATTGAAAGAATGAACCAATAATTTTTTTTCATAATTATGTTTGTAAATAATATTTATGAATGTATTTACGTCCCTGTCTTTCTTGCTAAAAACTTTAATATCAAATACAGGCACAAGATTGTTTTTTTCACATTCTTCCAATGCATCTTCAAAACGTGGTATTTTTAAATCAGGATATAAATCTATATTTGCTCCTCTATTAATTCTAAGGTTGTCTATTTGTGTGGACGTTTTATCAGTTATACTTCCTGATCCGTCTGTAGTTCTATCAAGTTTTCCATCATGTAACAGATATAAAACTCCATCAGATGAAGAACATATATCGAGCTCTACTCCAAAGTATCCCATTTTGCCTGCTTCATCAATTGCTGGTATAGAATTTTCAGGAGCAATACCGCTTGCTCCACGATGAGCTATTATGGTTGTTTTATTTAAATTTATGAAATCATATCTCCTGTTCAGAATATTAAATGATAAGTTATTATTTATATCTGTACTGTTAATCTTACTTGCTTTTACATTCTTAGTATCATAAATATAACCTGGAAATTTAATACTGCGGCCGGGATCTATAGTATGAAACTTTGGAATTGAAATTATGGCTAAAATAACTATTATTGAAATTATCTTTTTATACACAGTATCACCATCCCCTTTAATTTATATTATATTATAATTATATAAATACTCAACTTCAATATGTTATTTTCTATTTTTCACGAATTTATACATTTAGTTGTAATATATTTTTTATATTTTAATATACTTTAATTGAGAAACGTTACAGGAGGTAATTTTTATGTATAAATTCAATATTATAGATAAGCTTTCCATTTTTTTAATCGTGCTAGCTGCTCTAATTTCAGGCATTACAGGTATACTTGGTTTTAATTTAATCGAGATTATATTTGGAGAACCACTTAATTTTATAGGAAGACTTCTTTACATACTTGTAGGTGTGGCTGGAATAGATATACTATTATTTTTATTTAAAGCAAAGACAAAATATACTCTACATAAATAAAAGGCTCATTTTGAGCCTTTTATTTATGTAGAGTATATGATTTTATTCTTCTAATGAATCTATCAATTTAACTATTTCTTCAACTGCTAAAGCTTCATCATCACCAGATGCAACAACTTTTACTGTGGAATTTTTAGTAACACCTAATGACAGTACTCCTATCAAACTTTTGATATTAGCTTTTTTACCATCAAATTCCATAGACATATCTGATTTAAAAGAAGAAGCCTTCTTAACTAATAGAGTTGCAGGTCTTGCATGAAGTCCTGTTGCACTTTTAACTGTAACTTCTTTAGATACCATCCTAAATCACTCCTAATTCATAGTATATTAAAAAACGTTCTCTTAATAATTATATCATTTTTTTAATATGTTTCAATGAATATTTCACTATTTCAAACTTTTTATAAAATCTTCTATTCTATTAAGTCCTTCTTTTATATTTTCCATAGAAGTAGCATAAGATAATCTTATATAATCATCCATTCCAAAGCCAATTCCAGGCACTACAGCTACCCTTTGTTTTTCAAGTAATTGCTGTGAAAAGCTAATAGAATCCTTAATTTCCATTCCATGAGCTTTTTTGCCAAATGTTTTTGATATATCCACGAATACATAAAAGGCTCCCTGAGGTCTAAATGCAGATATATTTTTTATATCTTCAACTCTTTTTAACATATAGTCTCTTCTACTACTAAATTCATGTATCATATATTTTACCTCAGGACTATCATATCTTAAAGCAGCTAGAGATGCATACTGAGCTATTGAATTAGGGTTAGACGTAGTATGACTCTGTATGTTGGACATTAATTTTATAATGTCTTTATTTCCTGCTGCATAACCTATTCTCCATCCAGTCATGGCATAAGTTTTTGACATTCCATTTATAATAATCGTTCGTTCATATGCGTCATCTGACAAACTTGCTATACTTACATGTACATTATTATCATATATTAATTTTTCATATATCTCATCGGATAATATTAATATATCATTCTTCTTTGCAAAATCTGCTATATTTTTTAGTTCTTTCTTTGTGTATACAGTTCCAGTAGGATTATTAGGACTATTTATTACAATAAGTTTAGTCTTATCCGTAACTGCTTTTTCAAGCTCCTCTATATTATACTTAAATCCATCTTCTTTTTTAGTTTTTACAAATACAGGTACCCCATCTGCAAGCTTTATGAGTTCTGGATAACTTACCCAGTAAGGAACTGGCACAATTACCTCATCTCCTGGATTAAGTACCGATGAAAATGTATTGCTTAGGCATTGTTTAGCTCCAGTAGATACAATAATCTGATCTGTAGAATAATTTAAATTATTGTCTTTCTTCAATTTCTCGGCTATTTCCTCTCTGAGCTCTTCAATCCCAGAAGCTGCAGTATATTTTGTATATCCATTTTTTATAGCATTAATTGCAGCATTTTGAATATATTCCGGAGTATTAAAATCCGGTTCACCTGCTCCAAATCCTATTACATCAATGCCTTCTGATTTCATTTGCTTCGCTTTAGCAGTTATTGCCAAAGTTATGGATGCTTCAATCTTTTTGGCTTTTCTTGACAGAATCATTTTTACCCCTCCATATTATAAGTTTATATATATTAATAATATCTGAAATTGTAGATATTTTAAACTAACTTTTTGAAATAAAAATTACACCTACTACTATAAAAGCTACACCTATTATTCTAGTTAAAGATATATTCTCTTTAAAAAGAAAATAAGAAAATATCATTGTTATTATATATCCGATACTTACCATAGGGTATGCATAACTCAGTTCAACTTTACTTAAAACTTTTATCCATAATAAAAAGCTAATGCCATATGATATTATTCCACACATAACAGGTAAGTTCTTCAATATGCTTAAAATGCTCTGAAATAAATATTGCAGGGTAAAATCAAGTTGGAGATTGGCTGCTCCATATTTAACAAGTACCTGTCCAATAGCCCCTAAAAAGACAGAAACCAATATTAATGCAATCATTCAAATCCCTTCCCATCTACTCTTTTAAATAAAAACGTTCTTACAATCATATAAAAGAAATATATAATCACAAATATTACCGGAAAAGAATATCTTCCTTGCCCTTCTGTTACAAAATAGACACATGTAAACATAAAAAACAGTACCACTCCATATATATTGAATTTGTCAATAAGTTGGCTCCTGCCTCTTATTATTTCAATCAGTATAAATATACTGTAGAGCAATATACATGCAATGCCAGGTGCAAATATTATTTCTCTTACAAAATTCGTATAGGCTATAAGCAAAAGTTTAAAATTATTGCTTATACCACTGCCATATGTACTATAAATTATATCATCGCCTACAAAATATGTATTAAAAAGTCTTTTAAAACCTAATTTTATAAACTCTCCAGGATGAGCTTTTATCCATTTTTTAGCCGCTAAATTTAACATTTTATTTTTTTCTGTCATATTAGCTTTTTTATATTCTTCTGTATTTACAATAGAATTTTCAACATCCCCTGCTGCCATCCATCTTCCTTTATGATTCTGAGAATTATTATTTATATAAAGTACTATTCCACCATTATTTGATACATATGTAAATTGTCCCATTAGTTTTGAATTTCTATATATCCACGGTGAAATTACTATAGCAGTTAATATAAGTACAATAAGTGAATTTTTTATGGAAAATATAATTTTTTTATGTTTTACTATATCTACTAAAAATATAGCAAAAAAAATCACTATAAAAAATGGTTTAATCATCGTATTTAATCCCGACAAAATTCCAATATAAAGATACTTGTATTTCATATCACTCATATATACATATGTTATAAGTAAAAGTAACGATGTAAATAAAAGTTCAGTTCCAAGTATGCTGTTATAGAATATATTATTAGGAATAAATACAAATAATGCAAATAATATTTTTCTATCAATTTCATTTAAATTTATCTTGAGTAGAATGGATTTAAAAATCAAGCAGTTTATAATAGTCAATATTAGGTTAAATATCTTCGCTTTTAAAATACTCGCTCCAAACAGCTTGAATATTCCACCCAATACTATTGAATATCCTAAAGAAGTATATGTATTTCCCCATGCACCGCCATTTGATATATTTACAGCCATAGTATAATAATAATCAAAGTCTGAAAACGGGAAAGAATTTACAAACACTATCCACAATGCAGACATAATTATGTCAATTGCTATAATTATTTTATAATAAATAGTTTTACTATAAATTTCTTTGTTTTTTTTCTTAAACAAGTGTTTTCCACTTTCTACATAAAATCCATCTTTAAAAAGACTTTTTATTTCCATATAAAGCTAGCATCCCTCTCTAAAGTTTTAAATATATTATTAATATAACACTAATAACCCACATAAGTACATTTATTAGAAAAGGTTTATCCTTTGCAAATACATCTTCTGGTTTTCCTCCTATATTCTTTTTGTCCATTAAATATTCATATCTAAATACTCCATAAAGTACAAATGGAATAGTAACTATCATAGTCTTGCTTTGAATAGAGCTAAATGTATAAAGACAGTATGCCATAAGTATGGATGGATTTACTATTGTAAGCATTTTATCTATGCTATTAATTGAATACTCCTTTAATATCTTCCTATGATTTGAACTATTATCTTTTAAAGTTATAAGCTCGCTTTTCCTTTTATTGAGAGCTAAAAACAAAGACAATAATACTGTACATAAAAATAGCCACGGCGAAACTTCAACTCCAGTAGCAATACTTCCACTTTCAACTCTCAATACAAATCCAAAAGTTATAGTCATAACATCTATTATAACTATATTTTTTAATTTAAAACAATACAATATGTTTATAAAAATATATGTAAGCATTATACCCAAAACTTTTATATTTACAAAATTATAATTACAATATATAACCAAAATAAATAAAGCTATATCTAAAATTATAGCTGACTTTTTGCTTACACGTCCACTTGCAAGCGGTCTTTTTTTCTTTTCAGGATGACACCTATCCTTTTCTATATCTACTATATCATTTAACACATATATTATAGATGACGTAATACAAAATAATAAGAAGGTTACTATATTTAAGATTAATATATCAAAATTTAAAAATTTCCCTGAAAAAATAATTGCAGCAAATACAAAAAAATTTTTTATCCACTGTTTAGGTCTCATTAGTTCAATCAACGCTACCATAAAACTCCTCCTAATTGCAACAAACAGTTGTACACCTTTTTACATTTTAACATAGTATATAATATAGTCAATATAAAAATTAAATAGAGACTTGAATAATCAAGCCTCTATTTAATTTAACCTATATTATCTTGGCTGCACTATTAATTTAATTGCAGTTCTCTCTTCACCATCTATCTCAACATCTGTAAAGGCCGGAATGCATATTAAATCGATTCCACTAGGTGCCACAAAACCTCTTGCAATCGCTACTGCTTTAATAGCCTGATTTAATGCTCCTGCTCCTATTGCTTGTATTTCAGCGGCTCCTCGCTCCCTCAATACACCTGCTAATGCTCCTGCAACTGAATTTGGACTTGATTTTGCTGAAACTTTTAATACTTCCATAACGAACCTCCTATATATTAACTTTATTTGTTATTGTTACTACTTTATACTATTCTACAAAAAATTAAAAATTCCTTTTATATTTTCTAAAAATTAGTACTTTTAGAAAACGTAAAAGGAATTTTTTCACACTCTTTATTAAAATTTACTATTTTGCATATTCAACTGCACGAGTTTCTCTAATTACATTTACTTTGATCTGGCCAGGATATTCTAATTCATCCTCTACTTTTTTCACTACATTTCTTGCCATCTCAACGGCTCCTGCATCATCAACATCTTCTGGTTTAACCATAATTCTAAGTTCTCTTCCCGCTTGAATGGCATATGACTTTTCTACACCTTCACATGTATTTGCTATTTCTTCTAATTTTTCCAAACGTTTAATATAAGCTTCTAAAGTCTCTCTTCTAGCTCCAGGCCTTGCTGCTGAAATAGCATCTGCTGCCTGAACAAGCACAGCCTCTAAAGATTGAAATTCCTCATCTCCATGATGGGCCGCTATTGCATTTACAATAACTGAAGATTCATGATATTTTTTAGCAAATTCCGCTCCTATAATTGCATGTGGGCCTTCCACTTCATGATCTACTGCTTTTCCTATGTCATGAAGAAGTCCAGCTCTTTTTGCTATAGTTGGATCTATTCCTATTTCTGAGGCCATAAGACCTGCCAAATATGAAACTTCTACGGAATGTTTAAGTACGTTTTGGCCATAACTGGTTCTATATTTTAGTCTTCCGAGTAATTTTATTATCTCTAAGTGAAGACCGTGCACACCAGTTTCAAATGTAGCCTGTTCGCCCTCTTCTTTAATATCACTTTCCAGTTCTTTTTTAGCTTTTTCCACCATTTCTTCTATTCTAGCTGGGTGTATCCTTCCATCAATTATAAGCTTTTCCAGTGCTATTCTAGCAACCTCTCTTCTTATTGGATCAAATCCGGATAATATTACAGCTTCCGGCGTGTCATCAATAATCAAGTCCACACCTGTCAATGTTTCAAGAGTCCTTATGTTTCTACCTTCTCTTCCTATTATTCTACCTTTCATTTCATCATTAGGAAGGGTTACTACATGTACTGTAGTCTCAGCCACATGATCTGCTGCACATCTTTGAATGGCACAAGTTATAATCTCTCTTGCTTTCTTATCAGCTTCTTCTTTAGCTCTTGTTTCAACCTCTTTAATCATGATTGCAGACTCGTGTTTAATTTCTTTTTTAACTTTCTCAAGTAAAATTTCTTTAGCTTGCTCAGAACTTAAACCAGATAACCTCTCAAGTTCATTACTTTGTTTTTTATAAAGCTCCTCTACACCTGTCTGTAGCTTTTCAAGTTCTTGCTGCTTCTTGTCAAGAGTATCTTCTCTTTTCTCAAGTGTATCATTCTTTTTATCCAGTAATTCTTCTCTTTGAATTAATCTTCTTTCAAACCTTTGGGATTCATTTCTTCTATCCCTGGATTCTCTTTCTACATCATTTCTTAATTTATGAGCTTCTTCTTTAGCCTCTAATATAGCTTCCTTTTTTTTAGATTCAGCTTCTTTTTTAGCTTCATCCTTTAATCTATTAGACTCTTCAAGAGCCTGTGATTTTATAGCAGATACTTTATTTTTTATAATATAAAATTCAATCAATACAATAACTGCTATTATTATACCAGTAATAATTTCATATATTAATACAGAATTCACACGGACACCTCCTTTGCTTCATATTTATGTATCTATATTTTAAGTTAAATGTGCAAGCATAGAAAAGGTGTCATATTATTCAATTGGTAATTCCTAAATACATGATAAACCAGAATTTGTCTTAATTTTATATTAAATTTTAATCATTGTCAAGTTCATATTTTATTTCACTTAAATACACAAATTTATTTTTCTTTAACTTTAGAATTGCTCTTTTCACTATCTTCTTCAGTTTTTGACTTGTTATTTTCAATTTCAGCTTTTGCTAATGGTAAATTATATTTTTTTCTTATCTTATTTTCTATTTCCAAACTTATATTTGGATTTTCTTTTAAAAATTGTTTAGAATTTTCTCTTCCCTGTCCTAATCTTGTTTCTTTATATGAAAACCATGCTCCACTTTTTTGTACTAATTCTTCTCTAACTCCAACGTCCAAAATATTTCCTTCTTTAGATATGCCTTGATTATACATTATATCAAATTCAGCCTGTTTAAATGGTGGTGCTACTTTATTCTTTATTACTTTAACTTTTGTCCTATTACCAATTATACTGTCACCCTGCTTTATAGAATCAATTCTTCTTACATCCATTCTTACAGAAGAATAAAATTTCAATGCTCTACCACCAGGAGTAGTTTCAGGATTTCCAAACATAACTCCAACTTTTTCTCTTAATTGATTTATAAAAACAGTTACACACCTTGACTTGTTTATAGATGCTGTCAGTTTTCTAAGCGCCTGAGACATAAGCCTTGCCTGAAGACCCACATGAGAATCTCCCATTTCACCTTCTATTTCAGCTTTTGGTACCAATGCTGCAACAGAATCAATTACAATTACATCTATGGCATTTGATCTCACAAGTGCTTCTACTATTTCAAGTGCCTGTTCTCCCGTATCAGGTTGTGATACTATTAAGTTTTCAATATCAACCCCTAGGTTTTTGGCATAAGAAGGATCAAGTGCATGCTCTGCATCTATAAAAGCTGCTGCACCTCCAGACTTCTGTGCCTGTGCTACTATGTGAAGTGCTACTGTCGTTTTACCTGAAGATTCAGGTCCGAATATTTCAACTACTCTTCCTCTTGGAACTCCTCCGATGCCAAGGGCTATATCCAAATCAAGGCATCCTGTAGAAATAGAATCTATATTAAGTATGCTGTGTTCTCCAAGTTTCATTATAGAGCCTTTTCCGAACTGCTTTTCTATCTGTCCCATAGCTGATTCTATGGCTTTTAATTTTTCATTATTTAAATTTGCCAAAACTTTCACATCCTCTCGTATTCGAACATAAGTTCTTTTTAATTATATAACATAATATATCTACAGTCAATAAAATAAGTTCTAATATATTCTAATTATAGACATATTTTAGAGTTTTAATCCATCTATTTCAATTCATAAAATAAATGGATTAAAACTCTATTTGTCCGATCTCATTACTTCCTTATTCTTAACAAAATAATCTATTCCAGATACTATTGTCATTATTATAGCAATTGCCATAGCAATACCTGTAACATAGTTCAAAACTTTATGAGGATGATTTACAAATCCCCTAAGTGCTCCTAATGATACATGATTGTAATTTAAATTTATAAGTGCTAATATTATTGCTATTATTTGAGTTACAGTCTTAGCTTTTCCCCATGGACTTGCAGCTATCACTATCCCTTCTGCCGCTGCTACACCTCTAAGGCCTGTTACTGCAAATTCCCTGGCTATTATTATCATTGCAACCCAGGAAGGTATTATATGATATTCTACCAGAGAAACAAGAGCTGCTGTAACTAAAAGTTTATCTGCTAAAGGATCCATAAATTTTCCAAACCTGGTAATCTGATTCCTGCTTCTGGCTATATACCCATCTAATTTATCAGTTATAGATGCTAATATAAATATGATTATGGCAATAATTTTACCATAAGGCATATTCTTAACTGCCATAAAAACTAAAAACACTGGTACAAGTATAATTCTAATCATTGTAAGTTTATTTGCTAAATTCATCACATACAACTCCCATTAAATCATATTCAAAGCTGTCCGTTACTTTTACATTAACTATACTGCCTATTTTTAAATCATCTTTACTGTTTATATATATGATACCATCTATTTCAGGACTCATTTCATAATTTCTTCCATAATAAATTTCATTTTCTTTTCCATCTAGAATGGTTTCATAAATTTTGCCAATCTTACTTTTATTTATTTCCCTTGATATTTTTTGCTGAAGCATCATGATTTCTCCTTGTCTTTCTACTTTTATATCTTCAGAAATTTGATTCTTCATGCTATAAGCTGGAGTTCCTTCTTCTCTTGAATATTTAAAAACTCCAACTTTATCAAGTCTTGCATTTTCTATAAAGCTTTTTAATTCATTAAAATTTTCTTCAGTTTCACCCGGAAAGCCTACTATTAAAGTAGTTCTTATAACAATATTCGGGATGCTTTTTCTTAAATTATTTATATTTTCAACTATCTTTGATTTTCTTCCCTTTCTGCCCATGGCTTTAAGTATATCATCACTTATATGCTGCAAAGGTATATCTATATATTTACATACTTTATCATTCTCAGCCATTTCATTTATCAATTCAGTTGTTATTTCTTCAGGATAGCAATAAAGTATCCTAATCCATTTTATGTTTTTAATCTCAGAAATATTATGTAAAAGTTCTGAAAGCATTTTCTTGCCATATAAATCTATTCCATATCTTGATGTATCCTGGGCAATTAATATTATTTCTTTTACCCCCTGCTGTGATAAATCCTCGCATTCTTTTAGAATGGATTCCATCTTCCTACTTCTATATTTACCTCTTATTTTAGGTATTATACAATATGTGCAGCAATTATCACATCCTTCAGCAATCCTTACATATGCAGTATGTGAGGTTGTTGTAATTATCCTATCTCCTTCATTTATATTCAAATCACTATAATTAAAACTGTACACCTTATCATTTTCGTTTTCAATATATTTTTTGATATCTTCATTTAATTTGTCATAGTCATTTACCCCGAGCATTATATCGACCTCTGGTAAAAGATGTGCAAGCTCTTCTCCATATCTTTGAGTTAAACAGCCCGTTGCAATAAGTATTTTGCAATTGAAGTCATCTTTATACTCAGACATTTCAATTATAGTATCTATGGATTCCTGTTTAGCCGATTCTATAAAGCCGCAAGTATTTACAATTATTATGTCTGCTTGCTTTAAATCTGAAACAACATCATATTCCATTCTTAAATTATTTAGTATAATTTCAGAGTCTACTCTATTTTTATCACAACCAAGACTTACCAATCCAACTCTTAATTTATTCAATTTACTCCTCCTGCATTTAATTATAATATGATATTTAATCTAATAAAATAAATACATATGTTATTTTAAAACTACTTTAACTATTTTACAAGACAAATGTATAAAGTTTAATCAATAAAATAAATATATAAATTAATTTAAAGCTTGTATTCATCCTTACTTACAAGGATTTGTCTTGGTTTTGTACCATCTTTTCCAGATATTATGCCTCTCTCCTCCATTTGTTCTATTATTCTGGCAGCTCTATTATATCCAACTCTAAGCCTCCTCTGAACAAAAGAAGTTGATGCTTGTCCTGAATTTACTACTATTCTTATTGCTTCATTTAAAAGTTCATCACAATCATCATCACTCTTTGATGTATTTGTATTTATCTCCTCCATTATTTTATCCTCATACTGAGGTGCACCTTGATTCTCTTTTATATAATTAACTACATTCTCCACTTCCTTCTCAGATATAAATGCACCCTGAATTCTAACAGGTTTTCCTTCTCCTACGGGATAAAATAACATATCACCTTTTCCAAGTAACTTTTCAGCTCCGCTGCTGTCAAGTATGGTTCTTGAATCAATCTGACTTGATACAGCAAAAGATATCCTTGAAGGTATGTTTGCCTTAATTACACCTGTAATAACATCAACAGACGGTCTTTGAGTAGCTATAACAAGATGCATACCTGCAGCCCTCGCCATTTGTGCAAGCCTTCCTATGTAATCTTCAACCTCATTAGGACATACCATCATAAGATCTGCAAGCTCATCAATTATTATTACTACCAATGGAAGTTTGCTTTCAACTTTTCCTTCATCTACCAGTTTGTTATACCCTTCTATATTCCTGACACTGTTATCTGCAAATAGCTTATATCTCCTTGTCATTTCCTGAACTGCCCAGTTTAATGCACCCGCCGCTTTTTTAGGATCTATAACTACAGGTATCAAAAGATGTGGAATTCCATTATATACACTAAGTTCAACTACCTTTGGATCTATCATGAGAAGCTTCACCTGAAGAGGAGAATATTTATAAAGCAGACTTATTACCATGGTATTTATACATACGCTCTTTCCTGAGCCAGTCGCTCCTGCTATTAATAAATGAGGCATCTTCGTCAAATCAGATACAATGCAGTTTCCTCCTATATCTTTTCCAAGACAATAAGCTAAATTGCCCTTCGAATTCAAAAACTCTTTTGATTCAATTACTTCTCTTAAATAAACCGGTGTAAGTATTTTATTTGCCACCTCTATACCTATGGCGGACTTTCCAGGTATTGGGGCTTCTATCCTTACACCTGTAGCTGCAAGTCCAAGTGCTATATCATCGGACAAATTAACTATCTTGCTTACTTTAACTCCAGCGCTCGGCTGTAGTTCAAACCTGGTAACAGATGGGCCCTTACTGACCTGCATAACTTTTGCTTCAACCCCAAAACTACTTAAAGTTTCTTCTAATTTATTTGCACTATTTATTAAATCTTTTTTATCTTCTTTGTTTAGTCTTGACTGAGAATTTTGTTTAAGCAATTCTATCTTTGGAAAATTATATACTAATTCTTCAGATTCACTTTCAATCATCTTTTTATTCAATTCTTCATTTATAGACTTATTTGGTATCTTGTCAGAAGCTATTTCTATTTCTATAGGATGTTTCAAAGATTGATTTTTATCTTCTGTATTTCCGTTTTCTTTTTCCTGCAGCACAGTATCATCTTTGGATTTCATAAAATTCAATATTTTTATTCTACTATTTAGCCCATTAATAAATCCTTCTTTTTCTTCATCAATATTTTTTACATTTTTGCTATTTTTATCTTCTATTATCTTCTCTTGATTTCCTCTATCTTTATGAGCACTAGATTGTTTAATTTTATGTAAAATATCATATACTGTAACTTTGCTCATAATCATAAATGAAATCAGATAAACACCTGCAAATATAACATAGCAGCCAACACTGCCAAACAGTTTAATCAGCGGTATATCCAAAAGTAGGCTTATAATGCCGCCATGAAATATGCTTTCTGAATTATATAATTTTTTTATGCTCTCCATTGTACTATATTCAGGATAATATTCAGACATACCTAACATTTGTATAAACAACAATGTATTTATTATAAATAATAATATTACATAAAATTTTTTATTAAAATATATTTTATTTTTTGTGACTAAAAAACACCCTCCTATAAAAACTATTAAAACAGGAAACAAAAAAGCTCCCAGACCCATAATTGCAATTAATATTTTTTTAATATTTCTGCCAAATATTCCAGATGTAGAAGGTGAAAATACACTTATTAGCATTAAAATACCTAAAGTGATAAGTATTATTCCTTTAATATCACTATTCTCCTTACAAGACTTTTGCCTTCTTTTTGCCATACAAATCATCTCCAAATGCAGAATCTTTCATTCATTTATAATAATTCTACACTATTTTCGTATTTCCTTTACAGTTTAAATACAAATACCATAGGATTACTCCTATGGATAAT
The DNA here is from genome assembly GCF_017874415.1 of Clostridium algifaecis. GTDB lineage: Bacteria > Bacillota > Clostridia > Clostridiales > Clostridiaceae > Clostridium_B > Clostridium_B algifaecis. The sequence continues at coordinate 336,611 of NZ_JAGGLM010000001.1, read as the reverse complement.
TTTATTTGTTTTGTTCATTTATAAGCTGGTGAAGCTTAGCTAATGCACTGCTTACTCCTCCGACTTCGTTAATAAGTCCTACATCTACTGCTTCTTTTCCAACCAGCATGGTTCCCACATCATTTAAGAGTTCATCAGTCTTAGACATTAGACTTTTTAATTTTTCTCTCTTTATATTTGAAGTTCTAATTATGAATTCATTTACTCTGTCCTGTATTTTATTAAAATATTCAAAAGTCTGATGTACTCCTATTATCATCCCATTCATCCTGACTGGATGAACTATCATAGTCGCAGATGGAGATATAAAAGAATAATCCGAACTTGTAGCAAGTGGAACACCAATTGAATGTCCTCCTCCTATTACAAGAGAAACTGTAACTTTACTAAGGCTCCTTATCATCTCAGCTATAGCAAGTCCTGCCTCTACATCTCCACCTACTGTATTTAAAATTATAAGTAATCCTTTAGTTTGACTGTTCTCCTCAATTGAAATAAGCTGAGGTATCACATGTTCATATTTTGTTGTCTTTGTCTGGGGAGGAAGTATTTCATGTCCTTCTATCTGTCCTATTATAGGAAGTATTTGGATCTCATCCTTTAAGTCATTTATCATACCTCTTCCAAATTCTTTTATATCTTCTCTTTTTTGTTCATCCAGCATAGCTATCTCCTCCATGTATAAAATAATATATTACTATTTTATTTTGTACATTAAGAAAATTCGTATACTATCAAACAAGAAATTTTAAATCAAAGATTGAATCCTCTATGAAGTGCATTTATAGCTTTATCTGCTGACTTGCTTTCCACAAGGCACCATATTGTAGTATGTGAATCAGCAGTCTGGAGCACATGTATATTTTCTTTAGAAAGTATCTTCAGTATTTTTGCCATAACTCCAGGCACCCCTCTCATACCGCTTCCTATAAGTGCTATTTTAGTACAATGTTCTATAATTGAATACTCTATTCTTAAATTTTCCATTACAATTTTAAAATTGTCAACATCATTTTCATTTATCGTAAAAATTTTTCCTCTTGGAAATACATTTATCAAATCTATACTTATAAGACTATCCGCAAGTTCGTCAAAAATATTAAAATAATTTTCATTTTCAATATTTTTATTGTGCTCTATTATTATCTGAACCCTTCCATTCATAGACGTTATTGCGCTTATAACATTAGATTGATTTTCAGTAATTGAACCACTTATAACAGTTCCCGAGCTATCATTTAGAGTATTTTTAATAACTAACGGTATTCCTGAATTCATTGCAAATTTTACTGCTCTTGGATGTATAACCTTCGCTCCCTGATCAGCAAGCTGGAACACCTCATTATAATCTATTTCCTTAATAAGAGATGCATTTGATACTATCCTTGGATCTGCTGTCATTATTCCATCTACATCAGTATATATTTCAACCTTTTCAGACTTGAGTGCGTTTCCCAGGAGTACAGCTGTAACATCACTGCCCCCTCTCCCGATAGTAGTTACAAAACCATCTTTGCTCATACCCTGAAATCCGGCGACTACAGGTATTTTTTCTTCCTGAATTATCTTAAATATTTTATCTACGTTTACACTTAAAATAGAAGCATCATTATAATTATTATCTGTAATTATAGATGCCTGTCCTCCTGTCATCGGTACTGCATCCAGTCCATGTTTTGAAAGTTCATCACTCATAACTACAGCACTTATAATTTCACCACAGCTCATTATTAAATCAGATGCTAGTTTATTTTTTATTTTAAAATTATTACTTATCAAAGAAAGGAGAGTATCTGTAGCATAGGGTTGGCCTCGTCTTCCAATTGCAGATACTACAACCACAGGAAAATATCCTTCTTTTTTTGCCTTTATTATTTTATCTGCTACATTTTCTCTTCTTTCATGGGTAGAAACAGAGGTTCCCCCAAATTTTTGTACTAATATTCTCATATTAATTCTCCATCATGTAAATATTTTTAATAGATAATATACATCATCTTATATTATTCTATTAATACATTTATACTTTTGTTAATGAATTCTTTTTAAATTCTTTTCATCAGCATCTATTATTATAGTCTTGGAGCCAATTTTTTTTACGCAATCCCATGGTACTTCTATAAATTCACTTTTGCCCCAAAAGCTTAATTTTGATTTATTATTGTTTAAAAGCAAATTTTTTAAGTTTCCATTTTCATCTACAATTATATCATTATTTCCTAAACAGTTAAATCTGTCACCATCATTTACATTTATAATTTCATATCTTTCCATTTCACTATAAAATTTTATATTTTCGCCCATATATATACCTCCAAATTTATAATTCAGTATAATATATGAGCCTCTTTTAACCTGTATTACTAAATATTCAAACTGTGATTTGAATGAAATGGATTTCTATATTCATCAAGTAAATTTTCTACCATATCAGTATCTATATTCTCTCCTACAAAGGCTGAATTGATAACTCCTTTTCCAAAAGTCTTATCCATTACTTCTTTTAATTTATCAGAATCAATTCTGTCTATTTTATTCATTATTTCCTCCGGTGTACGCACCTTGTTCAAAAATAATACAGACTTGCCATTGCTAAACATCCTACTTGTAGTACTCTCAAGTCCAAGTATATAATTACCTTTTATCTGCTCTTTTGTTTTTCTTAATCTTTCTTCATCTATTCCTTTTTTTATAAAATTATAAATTTCTTCCATTATTATACTTATAGCATCATATACATACTTTGGATTTAGCCCAGTATATATATTAATTACGCCTGTGTTGTTAAAGGAAGATATATACGAATATATAGAATAACATAAAGATTTTTCTTCCCTAATTTTTTGAAATAAAATAGAAGATGCTCCTCCTCCAAGTATGTTGTTTAAAACCAATGCTGGATACAAATCGTCATGTCCCATCTCTATACCAGGTATTCCTAAATTAAGGTGCAGCTGTTCTATACTTTTCTTCTTAAAAAAATGATTTCTTAAAAATTCAGGTTTAGAGTACACTACTGGTTTTATACTGCTGCTTCTCCAATTGCCAAAATATTTTTCCATCAAATTTTTAATATTATTTAAATCAACTTTTCCACATATTGATATGACACAATTCTCAGGTATATAATGAGTTCCTATATACTCTACTATTTGCTGCCTGCTAAAACTTTTAACACTTTCTATTGTACCTAGTATGGGATAAGACAATGAATCATCTCCCCATGCTGCCTTAGCATAAACGTCAAAAAGCACGTCTTCAGGTGAATCTTCATTCATATTTATTTCTTCAGTTATAACACTTTTTTCCTTGTTTATATCTTCAGGTAAAAATTTACTATTAAATAACATATCAGATATTACATCCAGTGCTAAATCTAAGTGAGAGTCCAGAGCCTTTACATAAAAACAAGTTGATTCCTTTCCTGTAAAAGCATTTATCTGTCCCCCTACTTCTTCTATGCATTCTGCTATATTAAAAGCCGATCTCTTTTTAGTTCCTTTAAAAAACATATGCTCAACAAAATGTGATATGCCATTTTCAGATATATTCTCATTTCTAGAACCATTTTTCACCCACAGCCCTACACTAACTGAATTTACATAATTTATGTTTTCCACTACAACCCTAATTCCACTATTCATTTTAAATATATTATACATATAGTACCCTCTCATTCTACCATTTGAAATCATAACAAATATTATACTTATAAATTATATTATGTTTATTTTTCTGTTGTATACTAATCATTTAATATGTACTAAAAATATAATACAAAAAATAAAAAGGCACCTAAGCCCTTCTATTTTATTCTTCTTTTGATTCTTTTTTCTCTGAATCCTTTATTGCATCTTTCCTCGAAAGATTTATTCTACCCTGGTTATCTATTTCTACTACCTTAACCAGTATTTCATCACCTAACGAAACTACATCTTCAACTTTATTTACCCGTTTAAAGTCAAGTTTTGATATATGAACAAGACCTTCTTTTCCAGGAAGTATTTCAACAAAAGCTCCAAATTTAGTAATATTAGTAACCTTGCCCAGATAAATTTCGCCTACTTTTACTTCTCTTGTCAAATCGTCTATAATCTTTAATGCTTTTTTTGCAGATTCAGTATCATCTGACATAACAAATATTTTTCCATCTTCTTTTATGTCAATTTTTACTCCTGTTTCTGCTATTATCTTATTTATAACTTTTCCGCCTGCACCTATTACATCTCTTATCTTATCCGGAGCTATATTCATAGTAAATGTCTTTGGTGCATATTTTGAAAGCTCTTTTCTTGGTGCTTCTATGCAAGCATTAATCTTATCAAGTATAAAAAGTCTTGCTTTTCTGGCTCCATCAAGTGCTCCCCTTACACATTCTTTTGAGAGTCCATGAATTTTTGTATCAAACTGAATAGCTGTTATTCCAACTTCAGTTCCTCCTACTTTAAAGTCCATATCTCCAAAGAAATCCTCTATACCCTGTATATCGGTGATTATTTCCTCTTTTGACAAATCTTCACTGGTTATAAGTCCCATAGCTATACCAGCTGCCGGTCTTTTTATTGGAACTCCTGCATCTAAAAGTGCAAGTGTGCTTCCACATATACTTGCCTGTGATGTAGAACCATTTGAACTCAAAACTTCAGATACAAGTCTTATAGTATATGGAAATTCTTCTTCACTTGGAATAAGTGGTATAAGCGCCTTTTCTGCCAATGCACCATGCCCTATTTCTCTTCTTCCAGGTCCCCTTAATGGTCTTGTTTCTCCTGTACTGTAAGATGGGAAATTATAATGATGTATGTATCTTTTCGATTCTTCAGAGCTTATTCCATCAAGTATCTGTGCATCTCCAAGAGATCCTAAAGTTGCAACAGTCATTACCTGAGTCAAGCCTCTTGTAAATAGCCCTGTACCATGAGTCCTTGGAAGTATGCCAACCTCGCAACTTATTGGCCTTATTTCATCAAATTTCCTTCCATCCGGCCTTCTGTGTTCATTTAAAAGCATATTTCTAACTATTTCTTTTTGAATTTTATAAAGTACTTCTGCAATGTCTGCACCATTATCCGGATACTTTTCTTTAAATTCATCATCCACTTTTTGCTTTACTGCATCCAATTCATCATTTCTTTTATCTCTATCTGTTATATACATAACTTCTTTAACCATATCGAAGCAAAAATCTCTAACCTCTTGTTCCAATGTCTCGTCAACCTTGTATAATTCCGGAACAATTTTTTCTTTTCCGTATTTATCCATGATTTCTTTTTGAAATTTAACTATTTTTTTACATTCCTCAAATCCAAACATTATGGCATCATACATTACATCTTCTGCTATTTCAGATCCTCCAGCTTCGACCATCATTATTCTTTCATCTGTAGCACACACGGTAAGATTAAGAGTACTCTTTTTTCTTTCCTCAAGTCCTGGATTTATTACAAATTTTTCATCTACTATTCCAACAGAAACTGCTCCAACTGGAGTATTAAAAGGAATGCTTGAAAGGCATAGTGCAATTGATGCACCATTTATGGCAAGTATATCAGGCAAGTTATCCTGTTCAACAGATACTACAGTGCATACTACCTGAACATCATTTCTATATCCTTTAGGGAAAAGCGGTCTTAAAGGTCTATCTATTGCTCTGGCATGAAGTATTGCCTTGTCGGTAGGTTTACCCTCTCTTTTTATAAAACCTCCCGGAATTTTTCCAACAGAATACAGTTTCTCTTCATATTCTATACTCAAAGGGAAAAAATCTACTCCTTCTCGTGGTTTATCTGATGCATTTGCATTAACTAAAACCACGGTATCACCATAACTTATGAAAATAGCACAATCAGATAACATCCCTATTTTGCCATAATCTACTTTTAAGGTTCTCCCTGCAATAGTAGTTTCAATAGTTTCGCTCATTAAATTACCTCCTTCTCATTTAAATATTAATATTTTTTTAAAATAATAGAGCGGTTGAGGCCGCTCCAATGTTATTTTCTTAAATTTAATGCCTTTATAATAGCACGATATCTTTCAATATCTTCTTTAATTAAATAATTAAGAAGACCTCTTCTCTTACCAACCATCATTAAAAGACCTCTTCTTGAGTGATGATCTTTTTTATGAATCTTTAAATGGTCGTTTAAGTGATTGATTCTTTCAGTAAGAAGTGCAATCTGAACTTCTGGTGAACCAGTGTCTCCTTCATGTCTTTCATACTTCTTCATTATTTCTTCTTTTAATGCCTTTTCCATTTTTGTAACACCTCCATATTGTTAATCCCCTCTATTCCAAGAATAATGTCGGCAAGTCAAAATTCTTAGCATAAGGATCACGACTGTAATTATAACAAATAAAACTACTATTGTAAATTAATTTTAAAAATTAATTTCTAATTTTCTGTTTTCAGCATACTCCTTATCATTTTTAAGCTGATTTGTTAAATCTTCAAGAGTGTGAAATTTAGATTCATTCCTAATTCTTTCAATAAAATACACCTTAATATGTTCATCATATATATTTTGATTAAAATTTAGAATGTTAGTCTCAATACTCAATTTATTGTCATTTGTAGTAGGATTATCACCTACATTAGTTATACCCCTATAATAATTATCTTTATATTTTACTATAGTAAAATATACACCTTCCTTAGGTATTATAATCATTTTGTCAATCTTTAAATTGGCAGTTGGAAATCCAAGCTCTTTTCCAAGTTTTTTTCCATGAATTACGGATCCTTCTATCATAAAAGGTCTTGTAAGCATATCAGCTGCTTTTTTCACATCACCCTTTTCAGAAATAAGTTTTCTTATAATTGAACTTGAAACAGTTTCTTCATTGTACTTTACAGGTTCTATAATATCAAGGGAAAATTTATATTTTATACTCAACTTTTTCAGTAGTTCCACATCTCCAGTATTTTTATATCCAAATCTGTAGTTAAAGCCTACCACCAATCCTTTAACCTTATAACTATTTATAAGGTTAACTATAAATTCTTCAGGAGATATTTTCATGAAATCAGAATTAAAGTTCGTCATATTTATTATGTCCAAACCAGCGTTTTTTAATACTTCCAACTTACTTTCATTATCCATTAAAATTTTAGGTGCTGTACTTTTATTAATTACCATGCGAGGATGGAATTTAAATGTAAACACCATACTTTTTGCATTATTGACTTTTGAAAGCTGAATTACTTTATTTATAAGACACATATGTCCAAGATGAAGGCCATCAAAACTTCCAAGTGCAACATATGTTTCTTCCTTAAAGTGCATATTAAAATTATCTTCTATTACTATCATGGTTACTTACCCCGAATCAATAACTTTGTAATTTTAAACCCAATATTTTTTTTATTTATACCGATTCCTATAAATTTATTTTTATCTACATATACTCTATAAAGTCTATCTTCATTTATGCTATTTAAAAAATCATTATCTTTTATAATAACTCCATTTAATATCTTTTTTTTAAAATTGTCTTCTATATAAACCGGAGGATACTTGTTAAGTGCTCTGTCTACAGGTGTCAAATTGTTGAAAATTTTTTCCGTGCTAAGCTCTAAAACAGGAATAGAATCTGAAATATCGAACTCGCCAGTATGCGTTCTTTCAAGACTCCACATTGTACCACCGCAGCCAAGTTTTTTACCAATATCATAGCAAAGGCTTCTTATGTAAGTTCCCTTTGAGCACTGAATTTTTAATTTAATATATGGTAAATTAAAATTAAGTATATCAATACTATATATTGTTATACTTCTGCTCTTCCTTTCAACTTCAATGCCTTTTCTTGCCAGTTCATACAATCTCTTTCCATTAACTTTAATGGCAGAATACATTGGAGGTATTTGTTCTATATCACCTACAAAATTCATTATAACATTTATTATCTGTTCTTTATCCAATTCCACAGGAGATTCAGAAACTACTTTTCCATATTTATCATAAGTATCAGTTGTAATTCCCAATCTCAATTCAGCAATGTATGTTTTTTTTCCTTCCATTATATAATCTACAAATTTTGTAGCTCCGCCTATACAAATTGGAAGCACTCCTGATGCTCCAGGGTCAAGTGTACCTGTATGACCAACTCTTTTGATTTTTAAAATTGATCTTACTTTTCTAACTGCATCAAAGGAAGTTATGCCAACAGGCTTATTTATATTCAAAATTCCATCCATTTAAATCAACCCTTTTTGAACTTCTGTAACTAATAAATTTTCTACTTCATCCATACTTTTATCTTCAATTTGAAGTCCTGCAGCCCTCATATGTCCACCGCCATTAAATTTTTCAGCAACTTTTCTTACATCTACAATCTTCTTCGATCTCAAGCTTGCTTTTATTCCATCTTTTGTCTCCTTTAATAGAATAGAAGTGTCCACCTTTCCAATCTGAAGTCCTATATTAACTATGTCATGTGTATCTACATCATCTTTTTTTACAGTTTCATCAATCATGGATTTAGTAACTTTTATTACACATATTCTATCATCTATAAGTTTCATACTGTTAATTGCCATACCATTTAACTTGATTTTCTGAAATTCTTTATTATCAAATATATCTCTATGAATTGTACTGAAATCCAGCCCTGTACTTATGAGCTTTCCAGCTATTCTATGAGTTTTTTCAGTAGTAGACGGATATTTAAAGGATCCAGTATCTGTAATCAATGATGTATATAGACATTCAGCTATATCTCTATCTATAGTTACATTAAGTTTATTTAACAAATCATATACAATTTCAGATACAGCTGCTGCCTTTGAATCTACATAATTAAAATCTCCATATTGTTCATTTGTAAGATGATGATCCATATTTATTATTTTATAACTTCTGTCTTCAAAGTTTAATCTAGCATTTATCCTTTTCTTATCACCACAATCAAGGACTATTACACAATCAATATTCGGTTCAACTTCAAAATTTTTGCCATTTATATTACAGGAATATGGCAAAAATTTAAAGTCTTTAGGTACTTCTTCCATAGAAAGTATCTGCACCTCTTTGCCCATATTCTTGAGGCCTTGAAAAAGTGCAAGAGTACTTCCTATAGAATCTCCATCTGGAGATTTATGAAAAGTAATAGCTATATTATTGATTTTTTTTATTTCTCCCAATATATCATCTATTACCATTCTATTTTTGCTCCTTTATTTTCCTTAGAAGTTCATCAATGTGCATACCATGTTCTATTGTATCATCCAGCTCAATTAATATTTCAGGAGTATTTCTAAGCCTGATTTTATGACCTACTTCTCTTCTTATAAATCCTGCTGAACTTTTTAAAGCTTCTAAGGTTTCTTCTTTTGATTTATTATCTCCATACAAACTTACAAATACTTTAGCATAGCTTAAATCCTTTGTAACATCAACTTTAGTAACACTTACCATAGCAGTAATTCTTGGATCCTTTACATCATTTCTTATTATGTTACTTATCTCTTTTCGCATTTCTTCATTTATCCTGCTGCTTCTATATTTAGACATAAACTATCACCTCCATGTTTAGTTCACAGTTAACAGTTTAAAGTTCTTTCTTTTTAACTTCTTCCATGACATAAGCCTCTATTATATCTCCCTCTTTTATATCATTGAATTTTTCAATAGAAAGTCCGCATTCAAATCCCTGGGCAACTTCTTTTGCATCATCTTTAAATCTCTTCAAAGATGCAAGTTCAGATTCAAATATAACTATTCCATCTCTTATAATTCTTACATTGCTATTTCTAACAATTTTTCCTTCCTGTACATAACATCCTGCAATAGTACCTACATTTGAAATCTTATATGTCTGTCTTATCTGAGCTTTACCAAGCACTTTCTCCTTATAATCCGGTTCAAGCATTCCAATCATTGCGGATTTTATATCATCTATAGCTGTATATATTACTCTATATGTCTTTATATCTACCGATTCTTTTTCAGCTGCTTTTTCAGCATTGGTATCTGGTCTTACATTAAATCCTATTATGATAGCATTTGAAGCAGAGGCCAAACTTACATCAGTTTCAGTTATTGCTCCAACAGCGCCATGAATTACTCTTACTTTTACTTCATCTGTTGACAAGTTTTGAAGAGATTGTCTTAATGCCTCTATAGAGCCTTGAACATCTGCTTTAACAATTATATTTAATTCTTTCACTTTTCCTTCTTTTATCTGATTATATAAATCCTCCAGGGAAACCTTATGTGTAGAATGCAGATATTCTTCTCTAGCTTTCTGCTTTCTGCTCTCAGCCAGATCTCTTGCAGTTTTTTCATCTTTTACTTCGTTAAATTTGTCTCCAGCTTCAGGTACATCAGATAATCCTAATATTTCAACTGGAATAGAAGGTCCTGCTGATTTAATTTTTTTGCCTTTATCGTCAAACATTGCTCTTATTCTTCCATAAGTAGTTCCAACTATTATTGAACTTCCTACATTTAAAGTACCATTTTGAACAAGAAGTGTTGCAACAGCTCCTCTTCCTTTATCAAGCTTTGCTTCAATTACTGCACCTCTGGCTTTTCTATTAGGATTTGCTTTAAGTTCCTGAACTTCAGCAGTTAAAAGCACCATTTCAAGAAGAGTATCCAATCCCTCTTTAGTATGTGCAGAAACAGGAACACATATAACATCGCCGCCCCAATCTTCTGGAACAAGCCCATATTCTGTAAGTTCCTGCTTTACTCTATCAACATTCGCCCCAGGTCTATCTATCTTATTTATTGCAACTATTATAGGAACATTGGCTGCTTTACAGTGATTTATAGCTTCTTCAGTCTGCGGCATTATTCCATCATCTGCAGCTACTACAAGTATAACTATATCAGTAATCTGTGCTCCTCTTGCCCTCATAGCTGTAAATGCTTCATGACCCGGTGTATCTAAAAATGTAATTTTTTCTCCATTTATATTTACAGTATAAGCACCTATATGCTGTGTTATTCCGCCTGCTTCATGAGAAGTTACTTTTGATTTTCTAATAGCATCCAGTAAAGATGTCTTACCATGATCAACATGACCCATAACGGTTACTACAGGAGGTTTCTTTTCTAAATTTTCCTCACTGTCATAATCTTGTTCTTCATCTGTAAGCTCTTCGTCAATATCATGTTCTTTCTTTAAAACAACAACATTGAATTTTTCTCCTAACTTTTCTGCTGTAGGGAAATCAACTTCCTGATTTATCCCTGCCATTACTCCCATAAATATAAGCTGTTTTATAACTTCAGTAGAGGATTTCCCTATTTTTTCAGACAACTCTTTTACTGTTATTGTATCCTCTATTTCTATAATTTTTTCTTCATCGTCAGCATCACCTTCAGCATTAGAAACAACATTTTGATCTTTTTCCTTATTTTCATTTTTGTTTATCTTATTCCTATTCGCATGAAGTTGATTTTTAGATTTTTTATTATTTGATTTTGATTTTTTTTCATTTGTAATATTTTTTTTACTTATAGTTTCTTCTTTAGCTGTAACACTTTCTTCATCATTTTCTTCATCATTTTCTTCATTATTTTCATCCTTTTTTTCATCAAAAAATTCTTTTATAAGTTCTGCATCTTCCTCTTCTATCATACTCATATGATTTTTTACTACCACATTGAATTCTTCTGAAAGAATTTCAATTAATTTTTTACTGGATATATTCAACTCTTTAGCTAATTCATAAACTCTTATTTTTGACAAATACTTTCACCCCCGAAATTAAAATTTATCTTTTTGTATGTCAATCAATTTTTCACTCATATTTTTATCAATGATCCCTATAACTTTTATCTCTTTTAATCCAATAGCACTGCCAAGTTCCTCTTTAGAACATCTAACGATAACATTTATATTATATTTATTGCCATATTCTAAAAATTTATTTAGAGTATTCAAAGAAGCATCTTCAGATACTATTATAAGATAAATTTTGTTATTCTTCACATTTGTTTCACATTTATTATATCCTTCTAGAATTTTTCCTGCGCGCTTGGCTAATCCTAAAAACTGGAGAAATTTATTTTTCATTCTCTATTTCATCCTTTAACTTGTTATACAACTCTTCATCTATATTTGTTTCAAGGTTTTTCTGAAGTCTTTTATTCTTGAAAGCCAATTCCAGGCACTCTATATTCTTGCAAACATATGCACCTCTTCCATTTTTCTTGCCGGTAATATCTACAAAAACTTCTCCTTCTTTATTCTTAACTACCCTTATAAGCTCTCTTTTGGGCTTCATTTCCATACAGCCAAGACACATTCTCTGTGGTATTTTCTTCTTTTTCATAATAGCACCACCTTATTCAATAATATCATTGTCACTGTCTTCACTTTGAATATCCTCTATTTTTTCAGATACTTCTTCTAAATCATCAGCTTGAGATCTACTTTTTATGTCAATTTTCCATCCTGTAAGCTTTGCAGCCAGCCTTACATTCTGCCCTTCTTTTCCTATTGCAAGTGACAATTGATCATCATCTACCACAATTTGGGCAAATTTGTTGTCTTCATCCAAATCAACATCTACAACTTTTGCAGGACTCAATGCATTTGCTATATATTCCTCTGGAAGTTTATTCCATTTTATTATATCTATTTTTTCATTTTTAAGTTCGTTTACTATACTTTGAACTCTTATACCCTTAGGTCCTACGCAGGCTCCCATAGGGTCTACATTTTCATCATTTGAACTTACTGCAATTTTAGTTCTTGACCCTGCTTCTCTCGCAATGGATTTTATATCCACTATACCGTCAAATATCTCAGGTACTTCAAGTTCAAATAACCTTTTTATAAGTCCAGGATGTGTTCTTGATATTACAATTTGTGCACCTTTAGTTGTATTTTTTACTTCAACTATATATAATTTAATTCTGTCATTGAAATTATATTTTTCACCTGGCATTTGCTCATTAGGTCCAAGAACTGCTTCTGTTTTTCCAAGATCTATAAGTACATTATTTTTATCTTTTCTAATTACTACACCTGTTATTATGTCATCTTCTTTTTCTGCAAAATCACTGTATATAATTCTTCTCTCTTCTTCCTTGATTCTCTGAACTACAACCTGTTTTGCTGCTTGTGCGGCTACTCTTCCAAATTTCTTTGGAGTAACTTCTATACTTACCAAATCATCGAGTTCATAATTTGGATCAAGTTCTTTTGCTTCTTCTAGCAACATTTCGTTTAAGTCATCTTCAACATCTTCTACTACTTTTTTTTGTGAATATACATGAATTTCTCCATTTTCTCTATTCATAGTAACTTTTACATTCTGACTATTAGCACCATGTGAAGCATAATTTTTCTTATAAGCTGCAACCAGCGCATCCTCTATAGTAGTAAACATTAAGTCCTTGCTTATCCCCTTTTCTTTAACTATCTCATTCAAGGCCTCTATAAATTCTTGATTCATTTCTGCATATACCTCCCCTTAGAAATTGACCTTTAGGCTTACATTTAAAATTTTATTTCTAGGAACATCTACATCTTCATCATTAATTTTTACTTGTAGATTGTCTTGGTCGAAATTTAAAAGTTCACCTTCATATTCCTTTTTTCCTTTTAATAGTCCATCTATTTTTATTCTTACCTCACTACCAATATACCTTTTTAAATGTTCATCTGTATATAATGTTCTCTCTATGCCAGGTGAAGACACTTCCAAGTAGTAAGAAAAACTTATTGGATCTTCAACATCAAGCATATCACTGACAGCCCTGCTTACTTTTTCACAGTCCTCTAAGGATATGCCGGAATCCTCTTTATCTATATATATTCTTAAATAATTTTCATTTTCCTCTTTAACTATTTCTAAATGATACAACTCATAGTTCAAATTGCAAACTATAGGTTTTATAAGTCCATAAAGTTTATTTAAAAGATTATCTGCACTCATACTTATTACCTCCTTACTTATATGTTAAACAATTCAAAAGAAAAAATGCTAATAACTATAATTTAAAAACGCAACTTACGCTGCGTTTTTACAAATAGAAAGAGTGGGTTTAAACCCACTCTACAATTAAACAATCTTCTGTAGAATTACTATGCTCATTTTAACATACTAAAGCATTTATTTCAAGATAAATATAAATTTTCATATACAATTAAATAACCATATTATTTAAAAATTATCTGACGATTTTAAGCTGCTGTCTTGCTGCTATTATGGATAATGAATAATTTATGACAAAATACATAAAAGCCAGCATTGCAAAAATAGTAATAACTTGAGAAGTTTTAGCATATTGTCCCATAATTATCATTCCTTTGCCTGTAAGTTCCTCAATTCCAACAGCCCAAACAAATGATGTATCTTTAATTACTGTAATAAAGGTAGAACACAGTGGTGGAATCATATTTCTAAATGCCTGTGGTAATATAACATGAATTAATATTTTAGTATAAGTAAATCCTTGAGATTCAGCTGCCTCCCATTGCCCTTTATTTATAGAATTCAATCCTGCACGAACGATTTCTGCAACAATAGCGCTTGTAAATATAGTCATAGCTGTAATCCCTGCATTTACTGGCTGTAATTTAGTCATAAATCTCACAGCCAATATAAATAGAAGCAGTGGTGTATTTCTAACAATTTCTATATAAAATCCTGCTATTCTACCTATAATCCTATGCTGAACATAACGTGCAATTCCTAAAACAGTACCTATAATAGAACTAATTATTATTGTAGCAACAGCTATATGGAGTGTAGTTAAAAGTCCTTTTAACAAGAATAAAATTATATCCGGTTTAAAAAGTACCGATATCATATCTTCACCTCACTCCTTTTTTCAAGTGAAAGTGCAAATCTTGCAAGCGGCAAACATAATATTAAATACAAAATTGCCGTAACAACATATGCAGGGCCATAGTAAAGATTGTTGCTTGACCAGGAATCTGCCTGATACATAAGGTCTCCACCTGCTATCATAGCCATAACGGATGTATTTTTTATAAGTCCGACAGCTTGATTTGTAAGTGGTGGAAATATTATTTTAATTGCCTGTGGAAGTATTATGTATCTCATAGCCTGCACACTTGTAAATCCCTGTGACACAGCTGATTCCATTTGACCCCTTGGAACTGCCTCAATTCCACCTCTGACAACCTCTGCAATATATGCGCCATGATATATTCCAACACCAATAACTCCTACGCTGAATACAGATATTGTAATTTTAAAATGTGGAAGTACATTATATAGGAAGAAAACCTGTATTACAAGCGGAGTATTTTGTATAATAGCAACATATATCTTATTTATTCTCTTTAAAACTTTACTTTCTAATGTTCCCATTACTCCAAAAATAACACCCAATATCATAGCTAAGACTAATGCAAATATAGATGCCAGTATAGTTACTAGAAAGCCCTGCAAAAATATAGATTTATCACTTAGCAAAGCTTCCCATTTAAATGCTGCAAAAGGACCCGGCACTATTTAATACCCCATTTATCGATTAGTTTATTCAATTCTCCTGATTTTTTCATTTCACTTATAGTTTCATTTATAGTCTTAGCTAAATCATCGTTTCCTTTTTTACTTGCAATTCCATAATCCTGAGGACTAAATTGTTCCTTTAGAAGTACTGTTGAATCATCCAAATATCCGCTAAGTATTGATTTATCTACTGAAAAACAATCAACCCTTCCAGAATCAAGTGCAGACTTAATATCTGGATAACCTGCAAATTCTAAGAAAGAAACTTTGCTTCCAACCTTTTCTGCTTCTTTCTGTATTGCATCTTTACTTGTAGCACTTTGAGCTACACCTATTTTTTTATTGTTTAAACCTTTCAAGTCTTTTATTCCTGAACTTTTCTTAACCATTAAACCTACGTGATCCGTAAAATATGGATCTGAAAAATTATAACTCTTCTTACGTTGATCAGTTATAGTAAATGTAGCTGCAATCATGTCTACTTGTCCACTATCTAAAAGTGGTCCCCTGGTTTTAGCTGTTACTCCCTGAAACTTAATTTTGTTTTCATCTCCAAATATCTTTTTAGCTACTGCTTTTGAAAGATCAATTTCAAATCCTTCAATCTTAGAAGTTTTAGGATCCTTATATCCAAATTTAGGTACATCCAATTTAACACCTACATTAAGATAACCTCTATCCTTTATAGCTTTCAATCCTGATGTCGATCCACTTGAGCTCTGTGAAGTAGATCCACATCCTGTAAATGCCATTCCAACTATAAAAATTAAAATTCCAGCAAATATCTTACTTTTTTTCATATACTTGTCCTCCTCATATCATAAATATAAATATAAAATAAATTTTATTAATGTACTATACGGCTTAAAAATAACTTGGTTCTTTCATTAGATGGATTTGTAAAAAAATGTTCTGGTGATCCTTCTTCTAGTATCTCTCCATCATCTACAAATATTACTCTGTCAGCTACCCTGCGTGCAAAACCCATTTCATGGGTCACAGCAACCATCGTAATTCCTTCATGTGCTAAATCAGTCATGACATCAAGTACCTCTTGAATCATTTCTGGATCGAGTGCCGATGTTGGTTCATCAAATAAAATAATTTCAGGTTTCATATTAAGTGCCCTTGCAATAGCTACTCTTTGCTGCTGACCTCCAGATAATTGTGCAGGATATGCATTTGCTTTTTCCTTAAGTCCTACCCTTTCAAGGTAAACCATTCCCGATTCTTCAGCCTGCTTTTTAGGAACTTTTTTTACTAAAATAGGTGCCATAGTAACATTTTCAAGTACAGTTTTATGTGGATATAAATTAAACTGTTGAAAAACCATAGCTACAGATTGTCTTATCTTTGTAATTGGTGCTTTAGGTTCTGTTATATCAGTTCCATCTATTATCACTTTTCCCTCAGTTGGTCTTTCCAGAAGATTCATACTCCTAATTAATGTACTTTTTCCTGAACCGCTTGGACCAATTATAACCAACTTTTCCCCATCTGATATTTTTAAATCAATTCCTTTCAATACATGTAGATCTCCAAAATATTTGTGAACACCTTTAAGTTCAATCATATCTAATCACCTTTTCGTAAAATTGAATTTTATATAAATAATTGTTTCATAACATTTGCATAAAAAAATATTTTTTGAACAGCTATAAATTAATTTTTCCTTTTTGTTTATTAATTTTATAATTATTATGCAATATATATTTTATATTGTCAATATAAAAGTAATAATTTATTATATATATTTTTATTTTTAAAATAATGAATGCTAATTATTCATTATTCTAAAAATTTGTATGAATATAATGCATTCATTTTTTATATATTATGCATTATATACTATTTTTTATAAAAAAAAAGAGGAATAAATCCCCTTTAAATTTCTAAAATACACTTTTGAATTTTTATGCAAACAGGCAAAGCTGGTTAGTCTCAGGTAAACCCTTAAGACATCCATGGCTATCCAGCATTTCAATTACACTCTTTGAGACTTTTCCTCTCATTCTCATGTCTTCTTTTGAAATAAACTCTCCTTCTTCTCTTCCTTTAACTAAATTTTTTGCAGCATTTTCTCCAACTCCAGGAAGTGCATTTATTGGAATCCTTATTCCATCTTCCTCCATTAAGAATTTTACAGCATCAGATTTATATATATCTATAGGCAGAAACTTGATTTTTCTTTTATACATTTCATAAGTGAGTTCCAAAATTGTCAAAAGTCCCTTGTCTTTTTGTGTTGCATTATTTCCCATAGCATATATTTCATCCATCTTTTTCTTTACTGAATCCTCTCCTCTAATAATTATATCTACATCGAATTCATCTGCCCTAACCGTAAAATACGTGGTATAGTAAGCCTTTGGATAATAAACCTTGAAATACGCTATTCTAACTGCCATCATAACATAAGCCACAGCATGACCCTTAGGAAACATGTATTTTATCTTCTTACAGGATTCTATATACCAATCAGGAACTCCGTGTTCTTTCATGATTGCTTCTCTTTCTTCTGTAAGACCTTTTCCCTTTCTTACTTTTTCCATTATAGTAAAAGCATCCTTTGGAGGAACTTCTTTGCTTAACAAATACATCATTATATCATCTCTGCAGGCTATACAATCGCTAAGAGTAGTATATCCTTCTTTTATATAATACTGGGCATTATTTAGCCAAACATTAGTACCATGGGAAAGTCCGGATATTCTAACCAAGTCTGCAAAACTTTTAGGCTTTGTATCAACTAGCATCTGTCTTACAAATTTAGTTCCAAATTCCGGGAGTCCATATGTTCCCACAGGACATCCCAGTTCTTCTGCGGTAACTCCAAGTGCCTCAGGTGATGTAAAAAGACTCATAACCTTATGATCTCCAAGTGGAATTTTTTTAGGGTCGACACCAGTTAAATCCTGGAGCATCCTGAGTACAGTAGGATCATCGTGCCCGAGTATATCTAGCTTTAATAATCTTCCGCTTATAGAATGATAATCAAAGTGGGTAGTTATTATATCAGTATCATTATCGTTAGCCGGATGCTGAATTGGAGTAAAATTATATATTTCATTATCACTCGGTACAACCATTACTCCACCAGGATGCTGTCCTGTAGTTCTCTTTATTCCAGTACATCCAATAGTAAGTCTTTCAATTTCAGCCTGTGGAACAGTTATATTTCTTTCCGACAGATATTTTTTAACATAACCGTATGCTGTCTTTTCAGCTACAGTTCCTATTGTTCCAGCCTTAAATACATGACCTTTTCCAAATAAAACCTCTGTATACTTATGAACCACTGATTGATATTCCCCTGAGAAATTCAAATCTATATCAGGTTCTTTGTCACCATTGAACCCTAGAAATGTTTCAAAAGGTATATTATGTCCATCTCTTCTCATATCAGTTCCACAATCCGGACATTTTTTTTCAGGTAAATCTGCACCTGAACTTACAGAACCATCTGTAATAAATTCACTGTGCTTACATTTTGGACATACATAATGAGGTGGAAGCCCATTTACTTCTGTAATATTTGACATAGTAGCTACAAAGGAGGAACCAACAGATCCCCTTGAACCTACAAGATACCCATCCTGGGAAGATTTAGCTACAAGTTTTTCAGCAATTAGATAAAGTACTGCATATCCATTATTTATAATAGAATTTAATTCTTTGTCAAGCCTATCCTGAACTATATCTGGAAGTCTATCTCCATATATACGGTGAACTTTATTCAAAGTCATTTCTTTTATCTGTTCTTCTGCACCTTCTATTTTAGGTGGAAAAGTTTCATCAGGTATTGGCTTTACGTCTTCAATAATATCTGCAATTTTATTGGTATTATATATAACTACTTCCTTTGCTTTCTCATCACCCAAATATTCAAATTCAGAAAGCATTTCATCTGTAGTTCTAAAATACAACGGCGGCTGATCGTCTGCATCAGAAAATCCCTGTCCCGCCATTATAATCCGCCTGAATATCTCATCTTTTGCATCCATAAAATGTACATCACAGGTAGCAACTACACTTTTATTGTACTTGTCACCAAGATAACAAATTCTCTCATTTATTTTTTCAAGTTCACGTTTATCTTTGACAGTGCCGTTTTTTATTAAAAATTTATTATTTCCTACGGGCTGTATTTCAAGATAATCGTAAAAATCAAGCATACTTTTAAGTTCATCATCGCTTTTTCCACTAAGTACCTCTTTATATACCTGTCCTGCTTCACAGGCACTACCTATTATGAGCCCTTCCCTATATTTCATGATAAGACTTTTAGGCATTCTTGGTCTTTTGAAGAAATAATCTAAATTTGAAAAAGAGATAAGTTTGTATAAATTTTTCAGTCCTACCTGATTTTTAACCAGAATTATAAGATGGTACGTAGGCTGTTTTTTTATATCTATATTTTTCAAAGATTCTTCATTTAGTTTTCCAAGATTTAAAATTTCCATATCTTTCAGTACTTTAAAACACTTTAGAAGTATGTCACATGTGGCTTTAGCGTCATCCACAGCTCTATGATGATTTTCAAGCGATATGCCAAGATGCTTTGCAACTGTATTTAATTTGAATTTTTTAAGTTCTGGAAACAAGAACCTGCAAAGTTGAACAGTATCCATTATAGGATTATTAAAATTTATACCAATATCTTTGCAGTTCTTCTTTATGAATCCTGTATCAAACCCAGCATTATGTGCAACTACTACAGCATCTCCTATAAATTCAATAAACCTTGGGAGTATACCATCTATAGCTTCTGCTTCCTTTACCATATCATCTGTAATACTTGTAAGTTCCGTAATACGTTCAGGTATAGCCATTTTGGGATTCACAAATTCACTGAATTTATCTATTACTTTACCTTCTTTAACTTTAACTGCACCTATTTCTATTATTCTGTCATTAATACTTGAAAAGCCAGTGGTTTCTATATCGAAAATTACATACGTATCGTCTATGTTTCGTTCGTATCCATTTATTGTAATTGGAACACCATCATCTACAAGATAAGCTTCCACTCCATATATTACTTTTATTCCATATTTTTTAGCTGCAGTCATAGCTTCAGGATATGCCTGAACCACACCATGGTCGGTTATAGCTATAGCTTTATGTCCATAACTTGCCGCTCTTTCTATTAAATCTGATGCAGAATTTACAGCATCCATGGCACTCATTTTAGTATGAAGATGAAGTTCAACTCTTTTTTCATCTGCATTATCCATTTTTTTGGTTTTTACTGACTTTACAATATCCTTTGCCATTATAACAAGTTCTCTTGCATATGGGTCATTTACAGCTTCACCTCTTACTGTACAGTAAAGTCCCTCTTCTATTTCATCAATTATTCTATCTGCATCTTTAGGCCTTGGGAAAAATTTAACTGTAATTGAACTTGTATAATCCGTTATATAAAATGTAACTATTTTTCTGCCTGTTTTTGTTTCTATTATTTCTTTTTTAAATATAGTTCCCCTTATGATAACTATGCCCTGAGGCCCTACTATAGTTTTTATTTCTATAGGTGAGGTTGTTATTGGTTTCCCGAATATTAGAGAACCTGATTTAACCTCTTCTCTTTTATCATTGAATTTTATATCTGATGATGTTTTTTTAATTTTCTTTTCAGGTTTATTATTGTTTCTTTCTCCATTTTGAATTATATCTTTTATATAGTTTTTTTCTATTTTTTCGCTTTCATCTAAAAAATTTTTGCTTATTAGTTTTCCATCATATGCAATAGATGTATTACAATTTATTCCAAATATATCTTTTACAATTTTTTTTAGAAGTTTTTCTACATTCTTTTTCTTTAATAAATTACACATGAAATTATTGCCATTGTATATATTCAAGCAGTCATTTTTAACTTCTATTGAAGATTCGTTAAGAAATTCCCTGCACACCGGAATATATGATGAAATTATATTTACAACTTCAGTCCAGTAATTATTACAAACTTCCTCCAATGATACATTTGAAATATCCTTATAACATATCAGATCAATATCCGTAAAACATCCCAGTTTCTTACTTACTATATCTTTTATCTTACACTGTATTTTAGCATTTAATTCATTTACTGATTTCACTATTATCTTCAGCTTGTTGCTCTTTTTTAAATATTGTATTTTCTCAAGCTTTACTTCTTCCAACATAACATCACTTGAAGAATCTATATCATTTTGCAAAAGTCTCAAAATATTAGCAGCCACTATATTACCTCCCTAAATGCAAAATACCAAATTATAAGTTATTAATTTCCAAAATAAGTTCTTCCACCAGATCTTTTTCTTTGACCTTTTTAATAATTTCACCATTTTTAAATATCAATCCAACACCTTTTCCTCCAGCTATTCCAATGTCAGCTTCTCTTGCTTCTCCAGGTCCATTTACAACACATCCCATAACGGCAACCTTTATATTTTTATCTACATTTGAAAGTCTAGTTTCAACTTCATTAGCTATTTTTATTAAGTCAATTTCAGTTCTACCGCAGGTAGGACATGATATAAACTCAATCCCCTGTTTTAATAGTCCACATGATTTTAGAATTTCACGTCCAACTTTAACTTCCTCAACCGGATCTCCTGTAAGCGAAACTCTTATTGTATCACCTATGCCATCCATCAATAGAGTTCCTATACCAATGCTTGATTTTATAGTACCTTTAAATATAGTACCTGCTTCTGTAACTCCAAGGTGAAGTGGATATTTCACCTTGCTTGATATTTTTCTATAACTTTCAATCATTTGAATCACATTAGACGATTTTATTGATATTACTATATCTTCAAAATTTACATTTTCTAATATTCTAACATGATCTAAAGCACTTTCTACCAGTCCGTCCGATGAAACTCCACCATATTTTTTCAAAATATCCATGCTTAAAGAACCTGAATTAACTCCTATTCTAATTGGAACATTATAATATTTAGCAGCTTTAGAAACTTCTCTTACCCTTTCTTTGCTGCCTATATTTCCAGGATTTATTCTGAGTCCAGATACTCCATTTTCTACAGATTTAAGTGCCAATCTATAATCAAAATGAATATCTGCAACTAAAGGTATATTTATATTTTTTACAATTTTCTTTAAGGAATCACAGGCTTCCATATCTGGCACGGCACATCTTACTATATTGCACCCTGCCTTTTCTAATTTTTTTATCTGATTTATAGTAGATACTTCATCTCTGGTATCTGTATTTGTCATTGACTGTACTGAAACCTTAGAATCTCCACCTAAAAATACATTTCCTAATTTTATTTTTTTTGTCTTTGCTCTAACCATTATAACCCCTTCACCTTTAAATTAAAATTGAATAGGATGTATTATATCCTTTACCGTTACAATCACCATTAACATCATAAGCAGTGCAAACCCAACATAATTTATCATTCCTACTCTATTTTCGTCTACTTTTTTACCCGTTATTATTTCAAACAGAAACAAGAATATATATCCCCCATCAAGCGCAGGAAATGGAATTACATTAAATATCGCAAGCTGTACACTTATATATGCAGAAAATGCAGCCAGGCTCAAAATTCCTGCTTTTGCCGCTGCTCCTGAAATCTTTATTATAGTTACAGGGCCGCCCACATCATTCATGGATGCCTTTCCCTTAAATAAAGTCTTAAAAAAAGCAAAAGTCTGATTTACAAGTGATCTTGTTTCTATAAATCCATATGAAATCGACTGACCTAAATTAGGATTAGTTATTTGAGTTCCAGAAGCTCCGATCATATATCTCTTTTCTTTTTTATCAAAAACAGGTTTTATTGCAACCTGTTTTATGTCGTTCCCTCTTTTATAAGTCACATTAAGATTGTTTTTTCCATTAGTATATATTTCTGTTGTAAAGTCTTCCCATGTATGTATTTTAGAATTATTTACTTTAATTATTCTATCTCCTGTTTTTAATCCAACTTGCTGTGCTGGTTGATTTTTAATTGTGCTATTTATAATTGGCACAAGATATCCTCTCTGTGATGCTATAATAGCAAACAATAATATCCCAAGTATAAAATTCATTATCGGTCCTGCTATTACAATACTCAATTTTCTAAGAGGCGTTTTATTATTAAATGCCCCTGGATCTGCGCTTTCTCCTTCATCTCCAAGCATTTTTACATATCCACCTATAGGAAGTAATTTAATAGAATACTTAGTTTCCTTTCCCTTTATTCCAAATAATTGTGGACCCATTCCTATTGCAAATTCTTCTACTTTTACTCCATTTATTTTTGCCATAGTAAAATGACCTAATTCATGGATTAAAATTAACAGACCAAAAGCTATTATAGCTAAAATTATATACAAATTTCATTCCTCCTATATATTAAGCATTAACTTATAATCTAATATATGTACTAATTACCATATTTATAATTTACATAGCCTTTTACCTTCTTGTTTACTTCTAATATATCATCTAAAGTATATTTATCTTTTTTCTCAAATTTATTCATACAATCTTTTAATATATCCATTATATCCAAAAATTTAATTTTTTTATTTAAAAACAATGAAACAGCTGCCTCGTTTGCACAGTTTAAAATAGCCGGCATGGTTCCTCCGCATTTTCCTGCCTCATATGCAAGTTTAAGAGGTATAAAGGTATCCATATCAGGTTTCTCAAAATTCAAGCTCCCAAGTTTATAAAAATCCAGTTTATCTACCACACCCTCATTTCTTTTTGGATAATTTAGTGCATACTGTATTGGAAGTCTCATATCCGTGCTTCCGAGCTGAGCTATAACACTTCCATCTTTATATTCTACCATAGAATGAACTATACTTTCAGGATGAACTACAACCTGTATTTTCTCATATGGTATATCAAATAAAAAGTGAGCTTCTATAACCTCAAGTCCTTTATTCATAAGTGTAGAAGAATCCACTGTGAGTTTATTTCCCATTTTCCATTTTGGATGATTCAGCGCATCCTCTACATTTACATCCACAAGCTCATTTCTCTTTTTTCCCCTAAACGGACCTCCTGAGGCTGTTATAAGAAGTTTATTCACGTCCTGTTTTTTATTTCCCCTAAGACATTGGAATATGGCACCATGTTCAGAATCGACAGGTATTATATTTGCATTATATTTTTTTACCTCTTCTTTAACTATGTCTCCTCCCGAAACCATGGTCTCTTTATTTGCAAGTGCTATGCTCTTGCCTGCCCTTATAGCATTCAATGTAGGTATAAGTCCTGCAATACCAACTACAGATGTTACGACCATATCTACTTCTTCAAGTGAAGCTATTATATTTAATCCTTCTATTCCACATAATACTTGTATATTTAAATTTTTATTTTTACAATATTCTTTAAGCTCAATATAAGCTAATTTTTCATTTAGAACCGCATACCCTGGTTTGAATTCATCTATTATGTCAATAAGTTTCTTGACATTGCTATTTGCAGAAACTCCAATAAGTTTGAAACTTTCTTTATCTTTTCTGATAACATCTAATGTTTGCGTACCTATTGAGCCTGTAGCACCTAAAATAGAAATTTTCTTCATGAATACCTCTCCTTATTTTACAGTAAATATTTTCATTTGATAATTATAACATGATTATTATACCATACCTTAATTCTAATAATTATAAAGTTTATAAAAACTATTTTAAACAAAATATCCCCATAGAATTATAAATTTACAATTTGAGTTATTACCTAAATTTAAATATCATATGTATATAATATTTGTAGATAACCAAGTCATAAATATATAACTTTGGGGATATTTATAATTCATATTAAATTTATAATAGTTAAATAACAGTAAACCACTACTGCCGAAAATAATATACTATCAAACCTATCCAAAATACCTCCGTGTCCAGGTATCAAATTGCCATAATCTTTTACACCTGCGTGCCTTTTTATAGACGATGCAAATAAGTCTCCAAATTGTGAAAGTATTCCGCAGAGGAAACCTATAGCTGCATAATTATAAACAGCAAGTGGAACACCTTTATAAATTGAAAAAATTCCAAATAAAGTGCAGCTTAAAATGCTTCCAATTATGCCTCCAATAGAACCTTCAAAAGTTTTTTTAGGACTTAATCTTGGGCATAATTTTCTCTTTCCAAAAAATTTACCGCTGTAATAGGCAAATGTATCGCAAATCCATGATGCAATAAATATAAGCCATACTAAATAATTACCATATTTCAAATTGTCAACAATTACTATAAAACTAAAAAAAACACCAACATATATAAATCCAAATATAGTAACAGCTATATCAATAAAATTGTATTTAGAATTAACTACAGGAATGCACATAAGTATAAATGACAATATTATAAGTGACAAAAATATAAGTTTATAATTGACATTATAGCCTATGTAAAAATAGTAAATTATACAAATTAAATAACCTAATTTACTAATTGCATTTATCCCATTTTTTTTAACTGAGGCATAAAATTCATGCATACCAATAATAGAAAGAATCATAATTAAATAGTTTAAATATATTCCTCCTACAAATAGGAATAAAATAAAAGGAGCAATTATAACAGCTCCTAAATATCTACTGTTCAAAATAGCACCTCCATAAAAGCAAATTAGCCGTACAATTGCGCATTACTTAATTGCTCCAAACCTTCTATCTCTATTCTGATAATCATATATAGCCTTATGAAGATCACTTTTTTTAAAATCCGGCCAATTTATATCAGAATACCAAAATTCAGAATATGCACACTGCCATAGGAGAAAATTGCTGAGCCTCTGTTCACCACTTGGCCTTATTATAAGATCTGGATCAGGCATATTTTTAGTATAAAGATAATTTGAAATAGTACTATCATCTATATCATCTTCTTTTAATATCCCATTTTTAATATCCCTGTTCATGAGCTTAAATGCACGAGTTATTTCTGATCTTCCTCCATAATTTATTGCCAAGTTTAAAATTAATCCCGTATTATTCTTTGTATTTTCATAAGCAGTATTGAGTTCTTTCTCACATAATTCAGGCAACTTATGTATATCTCCAATATGATTTATCACAACATTATTCTCGTTTAACTCATTAAATTCTTTTCTTAAATATTTAACTAAAAGCTTCATAAGTACAGAAACTTCATCTTTTGGTCTCTTCCAGTTTTCGGTTGAGAATACATATAACGTCAGGTACTTAATCCCCAAATTATTGCATTCTTTAACAATCTCTCTTACAGCTTCTACACCCGCTTTATGTCCCATACTTCTTGGAAGGTTTCTACTCTTTGCCCATCTTCCATTTCCGTCCATTATAATAGCAATATGTTTTGGTATATTATTTTTGTCAATATATATTTCATTATCATATTCTTTATTCTTTTTATTAAAATTTCCTAGCATATTCAAACTTCTCCAATCAATAATATAAAGTATTCATAAATTTTAATAAACAAATGCAGCATATATTTTTAAATATTTCTATATTGACATAACTTCTTTTTCCTTTTTTGCAACTATATTTTCTATTTCCTTTATAAAATTGTCTGTTCTCTTTTGCATTTCATTTTCTGATTTTTTGAGTTCATCTTCTGTTATTTCATTATTTTTTTTCATAGATTTAAACTTTTCATTAGAATCTCTTCTTATAGACCTTATCGCAACTTTAGAATTTTCCTCATATTTTTTAATTTTCTTAACTATATCTCTTCTAGTCTCTTCTGTAAGTTCAGGAATTGACAGTCTTATTAATTCTCCATCATTTGAAGGATTGATTCCCAAATCTGATTTAAGTATAGCTTTTTCTATGGCTTTAATGGCACTCTTATCCCATGGTTGAATTACAAGAACTCTAGGTTCAGGTATAGTTATGTTTCCAAGTTGATTTATAGGTGTATTAGTACCATAATATTCAGCTTCTATTCTATCGAGCATAGCTGCATTAGCTCTTCCTGCCTTCATACCTGCTAGTTCTTTTTTTAAAGCTTCTGCAGTTTTTTTCATTTTTTCATCAGAATTTTTTAAAATATCTTTAATCATAGAAAGTACCTCCTAAAATTTATTCTTTACATACAAGGGTACCAATATCTTCTCCAATGGCAGCCCTAGTTATATTTTCCGGATCATCCAATCCAAATACTAAAATAGGAATATTATTATCCATACAAAGTGAGGTTGCAGTAGAATCCATAACCTGAAGTCCTTTTTCAAGTACCTCTATATAACTTAATTTTTTAAATTTCTTAGCATCGGTGCATTTATGTGGATCCTTATCATAAACTCCATCTACCTTTTTAGCAAGAAGTATTACATCTGCTTCTATTTCAGCTGCACGAAGCGAAGCTGCAGTATCTGTTGAAAAATATGGATTTCCAGTTCCTGCTGCAAAGATTACTACTCTACCTTTTTCAAGGTGCCTCATAGCCCTTCTCCTTATAAAAGGTTCTGCAACTTCTCTCATTTCAATAGCTGTTTGAACTCTTGTATTTACTCCTAAATTTTCTAATGAGTCCTGAAGTGCAAGCGCATTAATGCAAGTAGCAAGCATTCCCATGTAGTCCGCTGTAGTTCTGTCCATGTCCTCTCCATTTCTTCCACGCCATATATTTCCTCCGCCTACAACTGCTCCTACTCTAATATCCATATCCACCAATTTTTTTATCTGTTGGGCTATTTTCTTAGTAAAATCGAAATCTATTCCATATCCATTTTCTCCAGAAAGTGCTTCTCCTGAAAGTTTGAGCATTACTCTTTTATATTTTGAATTACACATATATAATTATACCTCCAATTACCATAAAGTTAAACTTTATAAATTCAATTTTTAAAAATTACAGGCTTCTAGTGATTACCGCTTTAAAAAAAGAGAACACTTAGTGTTCTCTTTTCAATTTCTATTTGCCTTCCATCTGTTTCCTTACTTCTTCAGCAAAATCTTCCTGCTTCTTTTCTATACCTTCGCCTTTTTCAAATCTTACAAAATCAGCAATTTTTATTGTTGAACCAATTTCCTTGGATTTATTTTGAAGGTATTTGCTTATAGTTAAATCTGAATCTTTTATCCAAACCTGATCAACAAGGCAGTTTTCTTTATAATATTTTTTAACTTTTCCTAAAACCATTTTTTCAATAATTTTTTCAGGTTTTCCTTCATTTAATGCTTGAGTTTTATATATTTCTTTTTCTTTTTCAAGTACATCTTTATCTACTGAAGTTTCATCCAAACATATAGGATTAGCTGCTGCTACCTGCATAGCTACATCTTTTGCAACTTCCTGTAAAATTTCACTTTCTTTGTCACACTCAAGTTTAACAAGAACACCAATTCTCCCATCACCATGTGTATAACTTTCAATTATTCCTTTTTCTACAGAAAACTTCTTAAATCTTCTTACTGCCATATTTTCTCCAAGTTTCGCAATAAGATCTGTAAGTGCCTGAGATATATCTTTTGTTTCATCTAATGCATACTTTTCTTTCACAAATTCTTCTACTGTATTTGCATTTGTATTTGATGCTTGTTTTGCAATTGTATTTGAAAAATTTACAAATGTATCATTTACAGATACAAAATCAGTTTCGCAATTAATTTCTACTATTGATCCAACTTTTTTGTCATCTGAAATATAAGTAACAACAAGTCCTTCAGCTGCTATTCTTCCAGCTTTTTTAGCTGCAGCAGCCAATCCCTTTTCTCTCAAAACTTCAATAGCCTTTTCCATATCTCCGTTAGATTCGCTTAAGGCCTTTTTGCAGTTCATCATACCTGCTCCAGTTCTTTCTCTTAAATCCTTTACCATTTTAGCAGTTATCATAAATATACCCCGATATTGGCATTATTTAAAAAACAATACCAAATTACGGTTCTCAACTCCTTTCAACATCTGTATCCGTCCTAATAAATTATTCAGCTAATTGTTCTCCCTGTCTTCCTTCAATTACAGCATCAGCCATTTTTGATGTAATAAGTTTTACTGCTCTTATTGCATCATCATTTCCTGGAATAACATAATCAACTTCATCCGGGTCACAATTTGTATCGACAATAGCTACTACTGGAATACCAAGAATCTTAGCTTCTGATATAGCATTTCTTTCTTTCCTTGGATCTACTACAAACATTGCTCCTATATTATTTGCATTCATAGCTTTAATTCCGCCTAAATTTTTCTGCAATTTATCTTTTTCAGCCTTTAATTTAATAACTTCTTTCTTTGGAAGAACTTCAAATGTTCCATCTTCCTCCATTTTCTCTAATTCTTCTAGCTTCTGAATTCTAGTCTTTATAGTTCCAAAATTTGTAAGCATACCACCAAGCCATCTATTATTAACATAGAACATATCACATCTTTTAGCTTCCTGTTCAATTGCTTCCTGTGCTTGTTTTTTTGTTCCTACAAATAAAATATCCTTACCATCCAATGCAATTTCTTTTACAAAATTATATGCTTTTTCAACCTTTTTAACTGTTTTCTGTAAATCTATTATGTAGATTCCATTTCTCTCGGTAAATATATAAGGAGCCATTTTTGGGTTCCATCTTCTAGTCTGATGTCCAAAATGAACACCTGCTTCTAATAATTGTTTCATTGAAATAATTGACATAATTTCCCTCCTAGGTTTTTCCTCCATTACCTTCATATTTACAAATCTACCATAAGGCACCTATTCATAAATTAGATAATGTGTGTAATTATTACTGTAAGTAGTATATCACAACATAAATAGCTATTCAATAAATTTTTTATTTTATTTTTTTTAGCTCATCCAAAAGTTTTTCATTTAATATTTTTATATGAGTTCCTTTCATACCAAGAGATCTTGATTCAATAACACCTGCACTTTCAAATTTTCTAAGTGCATTTACAATAACTGACCTTGTTATTCCAACCTTATCTGCTATTTTAGATGCTACAAGCAGACCTTCGTTACCGTCCAACTCATTAAATATGTGTTCAACGGCTTCCAGCTCTGAATATGAAAGAGTTCCTATTGCCAACTGTACTACAGCTTTTTTTCTAGCTTCTTCTTCTATTTCATCATTTTTTGCTCTTAAAATTTCAAGTCCTATTACAGTCGCACTGTATTCACCTAATATTAAATCTTCATCAGCAAATTTATCATTAAATCTCGAAAGTACTACTGTACCAAGTCTTTCCCTATTTCCTGCTATAGGGACTATCGTTAAAAATTTGCTTCCAATTTCTCCAAAATCATCATTTTCGAAATTAAACATTTCATTATTAGTTATATTTGAAATAGTTTCATTTACTCCCAATAACTTATTATTATACTGTTCTGAAAATCTCATATCCTTTATAAATTTGCTAATAACATTATCATTTTCAAAACTTTCAGAAAAGTTATAGCCTAATATTTTACCTTTCTGCCCTATTATATATACATCACAATTTAATACATCACCTAGCAAATTGCATATATCATTGAAAGCTACCGGCTCAGCACCAGATTTTTGTAATATCTTGTTAAGCATTCTTGTTTTATCTAATAAAGATATCATTTAAATTCTCCTTTCCATCACTTTACATATAAACAACTTTATACATAAAACATATACTAATTCTATATAAAACTAAATTAAAAATTGTTATTTACTGAATAATTTAGACTTTTTAAAATATTTAGAATTATTTCTTATCCTTAAACATGATAACATAATAACTATCATATTTCAACATTATTTTGATTAAAAACAATTTATATGGGGCTGTTGTAAAATTTATATTTTTCAACAGCCCCATATATAATAAAAATAACTAAGTTTTATTTATTATCTTTTTCATCATTCTCGATATTATATTCTCTATGTTTGCATTCACTATTCGAACATTCTAAATAATTCCCTTTGGATTTATTATATTTTTTAACCATATAGCTACCGCAAGAAGGACACTTCTTGTCTGTAGGTTCAAACCAGCTTACAAATTTACAATCGGGATAATTATTGCATCCATAAAATTTTCTTCCCTTTCTACTTCTTTTTACAACTACTTTTCCATCACATTCAGGACACTTTACATCCAATTCTTCCACTATTGGCTTAGTATTTTTACACTCAGGGTAACCTGGACATGCTAAAAAGTCTCCAAATCTCCCATGTTTTATTACCATAAATCTACCGCATTTATCACATTTTATATCAGTAACTTTATCCTCTATAGTTATTTTTGCTACTTCTTTTTCAGCTATATCAATAGATTTCTTAAGTGGTTCAAAGAATTCTCCTACAACATTTCTCCAGTTTTCTCTGCCATCTTCTATACTGTCTAACTTTGACTCCATCTCTGCTGTAAATTCTGTATCAACTATTTGTTTAAAATATTGACTTACTATATTGTTTACTATATCACCAAGCTCCGAAGGAACCAAAGTTTTCTTATCTCTTTCTACATATTTTCTGCTAAGCAATGTAGATATGATAGGAGCATAAGTACTAGGCCTTCCTATTCCATTTTCCTCAAGAGTTTTAACAAGTGATGCTTCGGAATATCTTGCAGGTGGTTGAGTAAAATGCTGCTTTCCATCAATGTTCTTCGCCATAAGTTTTTCATCCTTATCAAGCTCAGGCAAACTAGTTTCCTGATTTTCTTCTCCTGTTGAATAATCATATACTTTCATAAACCCATCAAACCTAACTTTTGATCCACTTGCTTTTAATCCATATTTGCCATTTACTATATCTATCGAAATTACATCAATTATACTTGAAGACATCTGGCTTGCCATAAATCTTTTCCATATTAAATTGTATAACTTATACTGCTCTGGTTTAACACTTTTCTTAACTATATCAGGAGTTATAGATACATTTGTAGGCCTTATGGCTTCGTGCGCATCCTGTATATTCTTTTTTCCTTTAAAATTTCTAATCTTATCAGGAATATACTTATCTCCAAAAGTACTTGATATAAACTCCCTGCAGTCCCTTTGAGCCTCCTCTGCAATTCTAACTGAATCTGTTCTCATATAAGTTATAAGTCCAACAGTACCATACTTATCTATGTCAATACCTTCATAAAGCTGCTGTGCTATAGACATAGTTCTTTTAGTTGAAAAACCTAATTTTTTATATGCATCCTGCTGAAGGGTACTTGTAGTAAATGGTGGAAGAGGATTTTTATTTTTAGAAGACTTTTTAACACTTTTTACTATAAATTCCCCTGACTTCAATTCATCTATGATCTTGTCTGTTTCTTCTTCGTTATTTATTTCAATTTTCTTTTTATTTAAAGTTGTAAGCCTTACTTTAAAATATTTTTTCGATAATTCCTTATTCAAAAGGCATTCCACTGTCCAGTATTCTTTTGGTACGAAATCCTTTATCTGCTTTTCTCTCTCACATATCATTTTTAAAGCTACAGATTGAACTCTTCCTGCACTAAGTCCCCATTTTACTTTTCTCCATAGTATAGGACTTATTTTATACCCTACAAGCCTGTCAAGTACTCTTCTTGCCTGCTGGGCATCTACAAGATTTAAATTTATACTTCTTGCTTGCTTTATAGAACCCTTTACTGCAGTCTTTGTTATTTCATGAAATTCTATTCTGCACTTTTCATGTTCATCTAAATTTAATGCATGTGATAAATGCCATGAAATGGCCTCTCCCTCTCTATCAGGGTCTGTTGCCAGATAAACTTTATCGCTTTTTTTAGCTTCTTTCCTAAGTTTACTTAAAAGTTCTCCCTTTCCTCTTATAGTTATATATTTAGGAGTATATTCATTTTCTACATCAACCCCAAGTTGACTTTTAGGAAGATCTCTTACATGACCCATAGATGCCTCTACTATATAATTTTTGCCTAAATATTTCCCTATTGTTTTAGCTTTTGCTGGTGACTCTACTATAACTAATTTCTGTCCCATATTTAGCTCTGATCATATTGCAAATTAAATCAGAGCACCACACCCCCTTGTTTTATCTCTGTAATAACTCTTTATGTATTGCATTTAATACTAACTGCTCTTGTTTTCTAGAATATTATTCTTATTTACTGTTCTAACATAATAATTTCCTGAAAGACATATTATTTGTTTTTTTAACTGCAATTCAAATAATAAACCATATAATTGTTTTATGTCAATATTAGTTATCCTTAAAATATCATCTATATGAACTGGAGTATCACCTATAATGCCATATATTTTCTTTTGGTAATTATTTAATTCACTAATTTTTTCAACAGTTTTTGCTTTGTAATTCTTTATTTCATATTCAATGTTCAATAGTTCAAATAAATCTTGTAAATTCGTAAATGGATATGCTCCTTCTTTTATCAATTTATTTGTCCCTTTACTTTCATATGAAAAAATAGACCCAGGTACTGCCATTACATTTTTGCCCTGCTCAAGTGCTATATCTGCGGTTATTAAAGCTCCACTCCTCTTTCCAGCCTCAACTACTAAAAGAACATCACATAATCCACTTATTATCCTATTTCTTATGGGAAAATTATAGGAAAGAGGCGGTGTACCTGGCATAAATTCAGAAATAACACAACCTTTCTTTGAAATTTGCCTGTAAAGTTCTTTATTTTCTGCAGGATATATAACATCTATTCCTGACCCTAAAACAGCACAGGTATATCCATTTGTCATAATACATCCCCTATGTGCACAGGTATCTATTCCTCTTGCCATACCACTTACTATATTAATTCCATTTGAAGATACCTCTCTGCTTATGATTTCTGCTGCATTTTTGCCGTATATACTGCATTTCCTGGCTCCAACTATGGATACGTTTAACTTCTCATTCAATTCTGATATATTTCCAATATAAAATAGAACAGCTGGAGAGTTATCATAATTTTTCAATTTAGAAGGATATAAATCATCATTGAAATTTACGACATTTATACCCTTCTCATAACACTTTAAGGCTATGCTTTCAAGCTTATCTTTATTCCATGCATTCCTAAATTCCCTGTTCAATTTAATATTTTGGATATTGTTTTCACATATATTAATATTCTTATTTTCATAAATTGAATTCATCCATATTTCCTGGGTATTCTTAAATTTCTTTATTATATTAAGTTTTATTTTGTTTGTCAACTTTATAGAACAAAACCACAAATCATAAATATTCATATAACATTCCCTCTGCTTCATAAATTAATATTTTTAATTATTAGCATTTAAAAAGTTTTTTATTCACAATAAATATTACAATTAAAGTTTAACTTATAATGTTTATGTCAATAATTAAGCAGAGGTGATATTATGGCTGTAATGATTAATACAGCATCTCTTACTGGAATAGAAGGAAATATAATATCTGTAGAAGTAAACATAGAGAACGGACTGCCCTGCTTCAATATAGTTGGTTTGGCAGATACTTCTGTAAGGGAAGCAAAAGATAGAGTGCGTGCCGCTATAATAAATTCAGGATTTAAATTTCCAATAAAAAAAATAACAGTAAATCTAGCTCCGGCAGATATAAAAAAAGTAGGAACCCTTTTTGACCTGCCAATTGCCCTGGGTATATTATTCGATACAAAACAAATAACCTTTAAAGATTTTAATGAATTTTTAGTTCTTGGTGAATTATCTCTTTTTGGAAAATTAAATAGAGTAAAAGGTGTGCTTCCATTAACTATTGAAGGATTTAAAAATAATATTAAAAATTTTATAGTACCTTATGACAATGCAGAAGAATGCTCAATTGTTAAAAATGTAAACTGTTATCCTTTTGATAATTTAAAACAGGTAGTATCATTTATACAAAATAGAGATATAATGACATATAAAAATAAAAATGAGAAAACAATTTTAAAATCTAAGCTCGATTTTTCTGATGTGGTAGGCCAGGAAAGCTGTAAAAGAGCTATTGAGGTAGCTGCAGCCGGAAATCATAACATTATAATGATAGGCCCTCCAGGTTCAGGTAAAACTATGCTTGCAAGGAGAGTGCCAACTATACTTCCAAAATTAAGTTATAAAGAAGCCCTTGAAGTAACAAAAATTTACAGTGCAGCTGGCATATTAAATAAAAAACAATCCTTAATAACAGAACCGCCTTTCAGGAACCCGCATCATACCACTACACCAATAGCTTTGATAGGAGGGGGTTCAAATTTACTTCCAGGGGAAATATCACTTGCCCACAATGGTGTATTGTTTTTAGATGAAATTCTTGAATTTAAGAGAAATGTACTTGAAGTTTTAAGGCAGCCTATTGAAGAGAATTTTATAACCATAAGCAGATATAACGGCAAAGTTAACTATCCATGTAATTTTATGACTATAATGGCCAGTAATCCTTGCAAATGCGGAAATTTCGGATCAAATAAACACTGCATCTGTACTGAATACGAAAGGAAAAAATATATATCTAAATTGTCAGGTCCACTAATAGATAGAATGGATATATTCATTTTTGTAACTTCACCATCTTTTAAAGATTTTAACGATAATTCTAGAAATCAAAGTTCTAAAATCATGAAACAGCAAGTTCTAAAAGCTAGAAAAATTCAATATGAAAGATTAAAAAATTCTAAAATCAATTACAATTCTCAGATGGACAATAATCTTATAAAAAAATATTGCAAACTAAGTATAAACTCAAATAAATTATTAAACAATATATTTTCCAATTATAATCTCAGTGCAAGAGCCTATAACAGGATTCTTAAAGTTTCAAGAACTATAGCTGACCTGGATAATTCTGAATGTATAAATGAAGAACATCTTATAGAAGCTCTCCATTATAGAAAATTTTTAAATAATAAAATAGTATAATTACTTGTAATTATTTCCAATTTGATTTTTAAAATGTTATAATATTTTGTATAAAAGGTATTTAATTACACAAAATATTATGGATGAGGTGAGTAAAATGAGCTTTTCGATAATAGTATTATTTTTAATACTGGGTTTTGTAATATTTCTATTGGGACTAAAAACTAAAAATTATCACATGATTACATCTGGCGGAGTCATATTATTATTTTTTATAATAATATCCATCAATATATATATACCAAATATAATTAATAATCTAAATAAATGATTTTATTCTTACTAATATATATGGAGATAATTTTATGAAATGTTTTAATAAAGATATAGGAAATTTAGGTGAATACATAGCTCAAAAATACCTGACATCTATAGGCTATATAATAATTGCAAAAAACTTTAGATGCAAAATAGGAGAAATAGATATAATAGGAAAAGATAAAGATTATGTGTGCTTTATAGAAGTTAAAACCAGACGTTCTAAAAAATATGGAGAACCATGTGAGGCCGTCAATTATTTTAAAAAAATTAAAATTCTCAAAACAGCAAATATGTATATACTAAAAAATAATTTGTACAATTGTAATTTTAGGTTTGATATAGTTGAAATATTATTAAGCCAAAATGACAACAACTATAATATAAACTTAATTAGGAATGCTTTTCATGCATAAAATCAAACTAATTTTAAAATATATTATAATATATTTTTCAGAAAACTTAACCTATGCAATTTGCAAATTCCATATTTTTTTATAGCAGCAATGTGTTCTTTTGTACCATATCCTGAATTGTTTGAAAAATTATATTGTGGGTAATTTTTTGCATATTCCTTCATCAAATTATCTCTGTACACCTTTGCTATAATAGAGCCTGCTGCTATGCTTGCACTTTTTGAATCACCCTTTATTATAAATTCATTATCTATATCTAAATTTTTTACAGCATACCCATCTGATAAAACTAAATTTACCGGAATTTTTAGACCCTTAACAGCTCTTTTAAGTACTTCATTATTACACCATGAAATTCCTCTTTCGTCTATCTCTTTATTATTTATAATGGCAATATTATAACTCAAAGCTTTTTCTTTTATAACTTCAGAAATCTCTTCTCTTTTCTTTGCTGAAAGTTTTTTTGAATCCTTAATTCCAAATGCCAATTCTCTTTGATCTTTGTAGTTTAAATCAAATACCACCGCTCCTGCCGCTATAGGCCCTGCAAGAGGTCCCCTTCCAACTTCATCTACACCAGCTGTATATATGCAATTTCCAAAACTCTTATCAAATTTATACATTTTTTCCACCCGGTTTATTTCTTTTCTGGTTTTCAACATAAAATTTGATAAACTTTTAGATAAATTTTTTATATTTTTTCTCTTATCTGTATTTAACACATTCACTATATTTAATATCATATCATCATTCAGTTCAAAGTAATGCTGTTCTAGATCCTTGATCATTTTGTTAATTTCTGAAAAACTCATATCGGATTTTCTCGTTAAAATTAAGTTTTCTATATCATCTATATTTAAGTTTTCCATATCAACATTAACTGACATTATAAACCATCCCTTATAATATATAAAATTATTCTGGTAATTCCAATGAAATGTGTCCAAGCTTTCCAGATCTAAATTCATCCAGAAGTATATTCGAAACTCTATTATAGTCTATTTCTCCTCCACGGATTATAGCTCCTCTATTCCTCGCTATATTCTCCATGTTTTCCAGTGGATTGTCACTTAAAGACTTTAATTTATATCTGCTAATTATTCTGTCACTATAATTTACAGACAGAACCTCTATAAGCTTTAATGCCAGTTCTTCTACATCCATAATTTCATCCTTTATAGCTCCAGTAAATGCCAAATTCAACTGAGTTTTTCTGCTTTCAAGCTTAGGCCACAATATTCCTGGTGTATCCATAAGTTCAATTCCAACTTTAGTTTTAATCCATTGTTTGGATTTTGTAACTCCCGGTCTATTGCCTGTCTTAGCTATACTGTTTCTTGCTATCTTGTTTATAAAAGAAGACTTTCCTACATTAGGTATGCCAACCACCATCACCCTGTCTACTATCTTATTTATGCCCTTTAATTTAAGTCTGTCATGCTTCTCTTTAAGTAAGTTATTCAGCATTGGTTTAATTTTATTCATTCCATTTCCATTATTGCAGTTGACCGGCAAGACTCCTATATTTTTAGACGATAATTCTTTTATCCATTTATTGGTAACTTCATCCTCGCTCAAATCAATTTTATTAAGTAGAATCAATCTAGGCTTATTAGAACATAAATTATCAATTTCCGGATTTTTACTTGACACTACTATTCTAGCATCCCTTATTTCTATTACAACATCTACTAATTTTAAGTTATCTTTTATTTCTCTTCTAGTTTTAACCATATGACCTGGAAACCAGTTTATATTCATATAAATAACCCTTCTTTCTACTTATACATATTTACCTATATGATTTAAAAGTGCCCATTTTACTAAATGGATATAACCTAAACGAAGCCCTTCCAACCACCATTTTATAATTTACAAAGCCTACATCTGAATATCTACTGTCACGGCTGTTATTTCTATTATCACCTAAAACAAAAATAGTATTTTTAGGTACTGTAACTTCATTAAAATTTCCTATCATAGGCTCTAATATATATGGCTCATTTTTAACCTTGTCATTTACATAGAGCTTTCCATTTTCAATTTTTATTCTATCTCCACCTACTCCAATTACTCTTTTAATAAATTTTTCGCTTGGATTAGCCGGATACTTTATTACTACTATATCCCCTGGCTCAGGTGCTCTAAAATAATAGCTGACTTTTTCAACAATAAGTCTATCTTTATTGTTAAGTGTAGGATCCATTGAATGTCCATCTACACTTACAGTTTCAAATATAAATGTTATTATCAAAAACGCCGCTATAATAGCTATTAATACAGATTTGCCAATATCCAATAATTCTTTTAACAAATTGCACACCACCTTAATATAAAAAAGGGACTATAATAAGCCCCGATCTTACTTTAATATTTCCTTTACTTTAGCTGCCTTACCAACTCTATCTCTTAAGTAATAAAGTTTAGCTCTTCTTACTTTACCTTTTCTAACTACCTCTATTTTGTCTATTATAGGAGCGTTAACTGGAAAAGTTCTTTCAACTCCAACACCATATGCAACTCTTCTTACTGTAAAGGTTTCTCTAAGTCCACCATTCTGTCTCTTTAAAACTACTCCTTCAAATACCTGTATTCTTTCTCTGTTTCCTTCACTTATCTTTACATGAACTTTTACTGTATCACCTACATTGAATTCAGGTAAATCTTTTCTTATTTGTTCTGCTTCTATAGCCTTTATTACATCTAACATTGTGCGTTACCTCCTCATAAATACTAAACGTTCTTGCCCAGCATATTTATGCAGACAGCGGAACGCCCGTGTAGCACAAGACACATTTTATCATACTTAAGCTTAACTTTCAATATACACTTACCGATTTCTATACTTTTTTAATAATTTTTTGTCCTCTTCAGTTAATTCTGCCTTTCTGAACAAATCCGGTCTATTTTTCCTCGTTATAATTAAGGATTGAATCCTTCTCCATTTTCTTATATTTTCGTGATGACCTGATAATAAAACTTCAGGAACATCATATCCTTCAAAACATTCAGGTCTTGTATACTGTGGATATTCAATAAGCCCATTATAAAAAGATTCTTCCATATAGCTCTCATCGCTTTTCAAAACCCCAGGTATCATTCTGCATATAGCATCGATAATTGGGATACAGGCAGATTCTCCTCCTGTTACCACAAAATCGCCTAAAGATATTTCCATATCTATGTATTTGCGCGCCCTTTCATCTATTCCTTCATAATGACCGCATAAAAATATAAGCTCTTTTTCCTTTGAAAGCTCTTTGGCCATATCTTGATTAAACGTCTTTCCTCTCGGTCCCAAAAATATAACCTTTCCATTATTTAGCTTCTTAATGTCCCTTATACAGTCCACTATAGGCTGTGCTGCCATTACCATGCCAGCGCCGCCTCCATATGGATAATCATCTACTTTTCTATGCTTATCTTCAGTATATTCCCTTATATCTACAGTATTTACATCTAAAATTTTTTTCTCTCTTGCCCTGCCAATTATACTATAATCAAATACATCAAACATTTCCGGGAAAAGCGTTAAAATATCTATTCTGACATCCATGTGCTCACCGGCTTTATAATTACATTGGACTTTTCTATATCTATATTTAAAACTATTCCTTCAAGTGCTGGAATTAAAAGTTGTTTTCCTTCTTTTATCCAGTACACATCATTATTTGGAGTACTAATTACATCTGCAATTTTTCCATAAAAAGTCCCATTATCATCAAATACACTGCATCCTATTATATCTGAGACAAAATAATTTCCTTCTTTAAGTTCAACTGCATCTT
Organism: Clostridium algifaecis; assembly: GCF_017874415.1. Lineage (GTDB taxonomy): Bacteria > Bacillota > Clostridia > Clostridiales > Clostridiaceae > Clostridium_B > Clostridium_B algifaecis. The sequence continues at coordinate 295,961 of NZ_JAGGLM010000001.1, read as the reverse complement.
CTCTCTCTACCTGTATACATTTTTCTTTGTATAAGACTGCAGCTTCTATAGAATCTATTCCTTCTATCTTCAATATCACTCTATTTGATTGTAACTTGCATCCAATTACTTTTTTCAGTTTTCCATCAATATATACATTTTTCAGTTTCTTAAATCTTTTTAAATCATCAGTGAGTGGATATATTTTTAATTCACCTTTTATTCCATGAGTATTTATTATTTTACCTATAGTAATAAATTCTTCCATACAAAATCCTGAATAATATCAGGTATTCACCCCTTTCAACTGATAATATTTTTAAGATAATATAAGAGTTAGGAAAACCTAACTCTTATATTATCTCTACAACAACTCTTTTATTTTCCTTTATTGCTGCTGCTTTTACAACAGTTCTTATAGCTTTAGCTATCCTTCCCTGTTTTCCTATTACTTTTCCCATATCTTCCTGTGCAACTTTCAGTTCAAGAATTATTGACTGCTCACCTGCAATCTCATTTACCTTAACCATATCTGGGTTATCTACTAATGATTTAGCTATAATTTCAACTAATTCCTTCACATAATCACCCCCAGTAACTACTTGGAAATCTTCTCATCTAATCCAGCTTTAGTAAAAAGCTTTTTTACAACATCAGTTGGCTGAGCACCATTTTTTATCCATTGTACAGCTTTTTCTTCATTGAATTTTACAGTAGTTGGTTCTGTTGTAGGATTGTAATATCCTAATTCTTCTATGAATCTTCCATTTCTTGGAGATCTTGAATCTGCAACAACTATTCTATAGAATGGAGCTTTTTTTGCACCCATCCTTCTCAATCTTATCTTTACTGCCATTTATTTCACCTCCTCAAACTTGTGGACAAAATTCTATAAAATACATAATGTCCTATAAATTAAGTTATCTTTAAATCAAAATATATAATACCTGTTTTAAAAGGGTAACTTTCCAAATAATCCTTTTTTAAATCCTTTTTTCATTCCACCCTGCATCCCACTAAACTGTTTCATCATTTTTTTCATCTTGTCAAAATCCTTAAGTAATTTGTTAACCTGCTGTATACTAGTACCTGAGCCTGCCGCAATTCTCTTCTTTCTTGAAGAAGATGCACTTATAAGTGATGGATTCTTTCTTTCCTTTTGCGTCATAGAATTTATTATACACTCTTTAATCTTTAGATCATTTTCTCCTTGAGAAAGATCCATTCCCTTGAGTGCTTTAGAGTCTACTCCAGGTATCATTTCTACGAGTTTACTTATAGGTCCAAGCTTTTTTGTCTGTTCCATTAAGTTTAGAAAATCCTGAAAGTTAAACTCTTTATTCAGCATTCTCTCTCCAATTTCCTTAGCTTTATCCTTATCTATCGATTGCTCTGCTTTTTCTATGAGAGAAAGTACATCTCCCATTCCAAGTATTCTTGAAGCCATTCTGTCAGGGTGAAATACCTGGAAATCATTCATTTTTTCGCCTACTCCAATAAACTTTATAGGCTTGCCTGTCATTGCCCTTATAGAAAGCGCAGCTCCTCCTCTGGTATCTCCATCCAGCTTTGTAAGTATAATACCAGAAATATCAATTTGTGAATTAAAACTTTCAGCAACATTAACTGCATCCTGTCCTGTCATTGAATCTACAACCAACATAATTTCATTTGGCTTTACTGTTTCCTTTATGTCTTTTAGCTCACCCATAAGTTCTTCATCTATTTGAAGTCTTCCTGCTGTATCTATTATAACTACATTTAAATCATTATTTTTTGCATATTCTACAGCACCTTTTGATATATCAACTGCAGATACCTTATCTCCCATAGAAAACACAGGAATATCTATCTGTTTTCCTACAACCTGAAGCTGCTTTATAGCAGCCGGCCTATATATATCACAAGCTGCCAGAAGAGGCTTCTTGTTTTTCTTTCTGAGCTGCAGTGCAAGTTTACCACACATAGTTGTTTTACCTGCACCCTGAAGTCCCACAAGCATTATCACAGTTATGCCATTTAAATCATATTCAATAGAACTTTCACTATTGCCCATCAAAGCAGTCAATTCTTCATTTACAATCTTTACAACCTGCTGTGCCGGAGTAAGGCTTTTAAATACCTCTTCGCCCAAACACTTCCCACTGACACTTTTTATAAAATTACGTACAACCTTGTAGTTAACATCTGCTTCTAAAAGTGCCAGTTTCACTTCTCTCATAGCATCTTTTATATCTTTTTCCGAAAGCTTACCTTTTCCCCTAAGCTTTTTTAAAGTTTCCTGGAGCTTAGACGCCAATCCATCAAAAGCCATGTTAAACCTCCCACTAATTAAATATTATCCACTATATATTTCTTTATTTTATTTATTGAATCATTATTTTCCAAGTTTGTAATCAAATCAAGCATATTTAAGATTTCTTTTTTTGATTTTTTTAATTTTATTTTGCTCTGCATCAGATTAAGCTTTTCTTCATACTGAAATAAAAGCTTATGGCATCTTTTTATAATATCATAAACAGCCTGCCTGGTTGTATTTGTATGTTCTGCTATTTCTCCCAGAGATAAATCACAATTATAATACAGATCCATTATATCATTCTGTTTATCCGTCAATAATGCTCCATATATATCCAGAAGTATAGAAAGCTTTATCCTCTCATCCATGACTTCTTGCAATAAATGCACTGTCACTTCCTCAAAATTTATTTAAAAATAAGTCTATAATTTTTCTCAGCAAAACTATAATATCAGAATTCAAATATGCTGTCAAGTAAATTTACTTAACAGCATATTTTTTAGTAATACCAGTTCATCATTAAAATAATGCTTCTGCAAAATCTGAAGGATTGAATTCCTGAAGATCATCTATACTTTCTCCAACACCTATCAATTTGACAGGTATATTCAAAGAATGTTTTATAGATATAACAATTCCTCCCTTAGCTGTTCCATCAAGCTTAGTCAAAATTATTCCATCTATTTTGCAAACCTCCATAAACTGTTTTGCCTGCTGAACAGCATTTTGTCCTGTAGTAGCATCCAAAACCAAAAGAGTCTCCCTTGATGCATCCTTGTATTCTCTGTCAATTACTCTGTTTATTTTTGCAAGCTCATCCATTAAATTTTTCTTGTTATGAAGCCTTCCTGCTGTATCACATATTAAAACATCTGTACCTCTTGCCTTAGATGCCTGAACTGCATCAAATATAACAGCAGCAGGATCCGATCCCTCCTGATGTTTTACTATATCAACACCAGCACGGCTGCTCCAAACCTCAAGTTGCTCTATAGCTGCTGCCCTAAAAGTATCTGCCGCTGCCATAAGAACTTTATATCCATCACTCTTTAGTTTTGAACTTATTTTACCTATAGATGTAGTTTTTCCAACTCCATTTACCCCGATAACTAAAATAACTTCTGGAGTACTTTTAGGTTCTATACTTCCTTTCTCATTTCCCAATATATCTATAATAACCTCTTTTAAACATTCCTTTACAAGAGATGGATCCTTTATCTTTTTCTCTCTTATTTTTTCTTTTAATTTTTCTATTATGTACAGAGTTGTATCTACTCCTATATCAGCTGTTATAAGTATTTCCTCTAACTCCTCATATAAATCATCATCTATAGAAACAGTGCCACTCAAGACGTCCATTATTCTTCCTGTTAAATTATTCTTTGTTTTTGTAAGACCATTTTTTAATTTATCAAAAAATCCGCTAAATGCCATAATATGCCTTCTTTCTATTTGTTAATTCAAGATACCTGCTCATTTAAATCAACAGATACAATTTTAGATATACCTTTTTCCTCCATTGTTACTCCATATAATACATCACTAGCCTCCATAGTTCCCTTCCTATGTGTTATTACAATAAACTGCGTATTTTTAGAAAATTTTTTAAGGAACTCTGCATATCTTGCTACATTGGCATCATCAAGCGCCGCTTCTATCTCATCCAATATGCAAAACGGAGTTGGTTTCATTTTAAGTATTGCAAACAAGAGTGCTATCGCAGATAAGCCTTTTTCACCTCCAGACATCAAATTTATATTTTGAAGTTTTTTACCTGGAGGCTGTACATTTATATCTATACTTCCTGTAAGCTCATCTCCTCCTGTAAGTATGAGATCCGCACTTCCACCTTTAAATAATTCCTTAAAGGTCTCATTAAAATTTTTTCTCAATATATTAAAATTTTCGTTAAATACAACTTTTATTTTTTTTGTCATTTGAGTAATCAGACTTTTCAGTTCATCTTCTGCCTTTATTAAATCCTCCCTTTGAGAATTCATAAAAACAACCTTCTTCTTCAATCCCTCATATTCTTCAATAGCACCTAAATTAACAACTCCTATATCAGATATTTTCTTTTTCAAAGATTCTATTTTATTTCTGAAACTTTCCATATCATCTATTTTAGTCTTATATTCAAGTGCATCTTCATATTTTATTTTCATATCTGTTTCTAATCTTGAATGTATATTTTCACTTTCAGTTATAAGCTTAGTTAAATTCAATTCAAGATTGTGAAATTCTTCTTCTTTTTTATTTATTTCAAGTTCAAGGGACTGTGATTCACTGTCGGAAACTTTTATGTCCTCCTTTATCTTTATTTCATTTAAATTCAATTCCTCTATTTTTTTGTTTGACATTTCTCTTTCTTTTTCTATTGATTCAATATTTAATTTGTTTTTTTCAATTTTCTTATAGTATTCATCTATATTATTTTTAAATACTTCTATTTCAGTTTTTAAATTTTGAATTTTACCATTCATTTCATCTATATCTTTATTCAACTTTTCAATTGAGCTGCTTTTATTTAACAATCCCTCATGAACTTTAGCTTTCTTTATTTTTATATCTGTAAGTTTTTCCCTTAAATAATCTATTCTTTTATTTTTACCCTGTAGCTCTTTTTCCAGGATAATTATTTCCTCATTGTTTTTATTTTGTTTAATATCAAAATCTTTGAGCTCATTTTTTTTATTTTCAAGTTCACTCTTGATACCAGCTGCATCTAAAATAATATTGTCTATTTCCTTTTTTGATATATCTATGTTTTTCTCAAGTTTCAAGTTTTCACTATTTATATTACTTATCTTTCCTTCCAATTTAGTAATATCTATATTATTTGAATAAATTTCATCTTTTAAATCTAAATTTTTTTCGTCAAGCTTTTTTATATTGTCTTCATAACTTAGTACATTTTCGTTTAGTACCTTTATTTTATCTCCTGTATCTTCAAGTTTAAATTCTATATCTTTAATTTCCCTTTTCCTGCCTATTATATTGCTTCCTCTACCTTTTAAGCTTCCACCTGTTAAAGCTCCGCCAGGATTAACTATCTCTCCTTTAAGAGTAACTATCCTAACAGTATAATTGCTCTTGCCTGCTATTTTAAGTGCACTGTCCAAATCTCTGGAAATTATAGTTCTTCCCAAAGCATACTCCACTGCATTTTTAAAATATCTATCATAATTTACAATGTCGCTGGCAATTCCTATATATCCATCAATTTCATCGAATCCTCTGCCGGATATTCTTTTGCTTCTTATTATAGTTAAGGGCAAAAACGTAGCTCTTCCAAGATTGTTAGTTTTTAGATAATTTATAAGTTGTTTTGCTAAAATTTCATCTTTGGTTATAATATTTGAAATAGCAGCACCCAGTGCTATCTCTATAGCTACTTCAAACTTTTTATCTACTTTAATTGTCTCACCAAGTACAAAACAGCTTTCTGAATCTACATTCACTTTTCCAGCTTTTATATCTTTCATGAGCATTTTCACAGCTCTGTTATAGCCCTCATACTGTCTGTCCAGATTTATAAGCATATTGTGATTTGCATGTAATTTCATATATATGTTATTTAAATTTTTTAAATCAAGTTGTTCTTTTTTAAGAGAAGCTTTAAACTTTAAAATTTCTCCCTTATTCTTTTGAATTATGATCTGGCAGTTATTGATTTTTTTATTTATAGAACCTATTTCAGATTCAAGCATTGAACTGGTAGTTGTATTTATTTTTATAGAATTTTGATAATCTCTACAGGAATTTTTTATAGAATTTTGTTTTTCCTCTGATTTTTCCATATTTTCCTTCAGTGTTGCTATTCTATTTTTTAAATTTGATACAGTACTTAAATATTCTATCTGATTATCTTTTAAATCTTTAATGCTGCTATTCTCGTTAGATACAGATTCTACGAATTCATTCAAATTATTACTATAATTAATTATTTCACAAGTTAAATTTTTTTCAGCAGCGTCTAATTTTGAAAAGTCTTCTCCAAGCACTTGCTTTTCTTTAATTATTTCAACAAGCTTATTTTCTGCGTCTTTATATTCTGAAGAATTTTTTTCTATATTACTTTTCAAGTTTGATATTCTTTCTTTTAAAAGATTTATATCTGAATCTTTTTTTTGAATTTCAGTCTTGCTATTATAATAATTTTTCTGAAAACTGTTTCTAACCTCATTTATATGCTGTATTTCATTATTCCAGCTGTCTATACTACATTTTAATTTTACAAACTTTGAATTAAAATTGTCTATAATCTTCTTATTATCCTGCCTTAAATTTTTCAGTTTATCTATTTTAATTTGAATTTCATCTATAGAATTTACCAGTAAATTTATTTCATTTTCCTTTAATCCTTCAGAAATTTTCAAGAACTCATTAGCTTTTTTATTTTCAATACTTAAAGGCTCCAATCTTTCTTCATAAGTGCCAAGAATATCCTCTATTCTTACAAGATTTTCATTTGTATTTTTGAGCCTTTTTTCAGCTTCTTCTTTTCTCCATTTAAATTTCACAATTCCCGCAGCTTCTTCTAAAAGACTTCTTCTTTCCTCTGGTTTTCCACTCAAAACCAAATCTATCTTGCCCTGTCCTATTATAGAGTATCCTTCTTTTCCAAGACCTGTGTCCATAAACAGCTCATATACATCCTTAAGTCTGCATTTAGTATTATTTATATAATATTCACTCTCTCCTGACCTATAAAGCCTTCTCAAAACTGTAACAGATGTATAATCGATAGGAAGTGCTTGGTCTTCATTATCAAGAGTCAATGAAACCTGACATAATCCAAGAGGTTTCCTGAATTGAGTTCCAGAGAAGATTACATCTTCCATCTTCCCACCTCTAAGATTTTTTACACTCTGCTCGCCTAATACCCATCTGACTGCATCAGAAATGTTGCTCTTCCCACTGCCATTGGGACCAACTATAGATGTAACCCCATTTGTAAATGTAAGTTCAGTTTTGTCTGCAAAGGATTTAAATCCCCTTATCTCAATAGCTTTTAAAAACATGTAAATCTCCTATCTTCCAAGCAATGGAATAAGACTAATTACAAACATAATAACTACAAGTGTTACAAATAATTTAGTCATTTTTTCTCTAGTATTTTTCTTCATAATATCACTCCCTTGCTATATTAATACCTGACCCTGTATATACGCTATCCATAAAGTTTTTTAAGGATATTTCTATCTTGCCATCTTTTAAAATTAAAACTAAATTTTCTCTATTTACACTATTATCCTGGATAACTTTTATTTTATTTAAGCCCAGTTTGTGTTTGGTATCGTTAAAAAATTTTTTCCCATCAGCATATAGCTTTGATATATCTTTTTCATTAATTTTAATTTCTATCTGGTCATTATAATTTTTCGGTATACTCCTCTTTAATATTTCATTATATATACTTCCTAAAACCAGTTCCCTAAACGCAGGGTGAAACGGTCCTGCTACTATTTCAGCTCCCACATTTATTTCTTCTGTAGGCTGCAATCCAACTCTTATTATATTTATACCTCTTGATTCAAGCATACAATACAATATCTTGCTTATATTAACTGCCTCATATAAACTATAGGGTTTATAATTTCCTCTTTTATACATAATCTCCATAGGAGTATTTTTTATTACAAGTGCCGGGTATATTCTATATATGTCAGGTTTCATATCAATAGATTCTTTTACTGTAGCTATATCCTTTTCAAAACTGTCTCCAGGAAGTCCAAGCATTATTTGATGTCCTAAAACAAATCCATATTCTTTAATTAAAGATGATGCCTTTATGACATCCTCTTTAGAGTGCCCCCTGCCTGATTTTATAAGTACATCTCTGTCAAGTGACTGCACCCCAAGTTCTATAACATCCACATCATAGTCCTTAAGATTGTCTAAAATAACATTGTCTATATAATCCGGTCTCGTTGAAAGGTGTATATAATCTACAAGTCCCATGTCTTTATATTCTTTAGCTACTTTTAAAAGTTCCTTTTGTTTATTCATGTCTATAGCCGTAAATGTGCCACCAAAAAAGGACACTTCAACTGCAGCTGAATTCCTATTTATAGTTTTTAAATATCTTTCTATAATATTTTTAGCAAAAGTTCCATCTACTTTCTCTTCATTACCTGTGATTGTAGTTTGATCACAGAAAACGCAATTATGAGGACATCCCTCATTTGGTACAAATATGGGTATTATGTAATGACTTTTTCCCATAGCTTCTACCTCCAGTTTTTATTTTTATAGAAATTTCACTACTTGCTCATTTTTTTAAGTGCATTATATGCAGCATTCTGCTCTGATTGTTTCTTGCTATAGCCTATGCCATTTCCGAGGATATTTTCATTTACAGATACACTTGTATAAAATTTTCTTCTATGGGGAGGCCCCTGAAAATTAATAAGTTTATAATCTATTGAAACATCACCATTTTGCTGCATTACCTCCTGAAGTTTAGTCTTATAGTCAAGAACTATTTCATTTTTTACTGCTTTTTCTATAATCTCACTGAAATTTTCTATTATAAATTTATCAACTTTTTTGTACCCGGTATCTATATAAAATGCAGCAATTATGGCTTCAACACAGTCTGCAAGTATAGATACCCTTTCTCTTCCACCTGTTAATTCTTCACCCTTGCTCATTCTTATATATTTTCCTATGTTCCATTTTTTGGCTACTTCATAAAGTGATGTTTCACACACTATAATAGATCTTTTTTTTGTAAGTACCCCTTCAGGTTCATCTTTATAATTCAAAAATAAATATTCGGATATAGCAAGTTGAAGAACTGCATCTCCTAAAAATTCAAGTCTTTCATTGAATTTTATACATTTCTTACCGTTTGCATAAGAACTATGTGTAATCGCAGTTCTTAGTAATTCCTTGTCCTTAAAGCATACATTTAATCTTTCCTCTAATTCTTCAAAATTGTTTGAAAAACTCTCCATTTGTTTTTTCTCCTTTTGAAGTTTATTCCTCAGTTTGCTTAAATAAAAACAAATTCAAGAATAAACTGCAGTTTTAATAATTAAAAATTTAAAGTCCCGCATAAAAACGGGACTTTAGCGCTACTCTTCTGTATGAGCTTTTATGTACTCAACTACATCTCCCACTGTAGATATCTTTTCTGCTTCTTCATCTGGTATTTCTAAATCAAATTCTGTTTCAAGAGCCATAACAAGCTCAACTATATCAAGTGAATCTGCACCTAAATCATCTACAAATGATGACTCCATTTTTATCTCTTCTTCACCTATTCCAAGTTGTTCAGCTATTATTTTTTTTATTTTTTCAAAAATCATAATTTCCCCTCCTAAAATTTTATACATAAATAATATTACACAAATATTTTATACCGTCAATACAATTTATATTTAATTATTCTGAAATAATGCGTGGAATCTTTTCAATTTCTAATTTTATCTTATCTATAATTTCATTTTTACAGCAATTTCTAGCTTGAAATATAGCATTCTTAAATGCCCTGCTGTCAGAACTTCCATGTGCTTTTACACATACTCCTTTTGATCCTAAAAATGACGAGCCTCCATACTCTGAATAGTCAAATTTACTTTTCATATTTTTAAATACATTTTTCATAAATAATGCACCTATTTTAGCTCTTGAAGATTTCATCACATCATCTTTAAGCATACCAAGTAAATTAATTGCAACACCCTCATACATTTTTAAAACAGTATTTCCAACAAATCCATCACATACAAGTATATCTACTTTACCATCTGATACATTCCTTGGTTCTACATTTCCTACAAAATTCAAATCACTTTCCTTTAAAAGTTTATACACTTTTTTTGTAAGTTCATTTCCTTTTTCTTCTTCTTCACCTATATTTATAAGTCCTATAGAAGGGTTGTTGATTTTAATTACATTTTCAAAATATATTTTTCCCATCAAAGCAAATTGGAACAAATATTCAGGCTTGCAATCTACATTTGCACCTGAATCTATAACCATAAAGCTTCCATATCTTCCAGGCATTACAGGCGCCAGAGCAACTCTATCTATGCCTTTTATCCTGCCTACTATAAGTGTAGCACCTGCCATGAAGGCTCCAGTACTTCCAGCTGAAACTACTGCATCTGCCATACCATCTGATACTAGTTTAAGAGCCTTGACTAAACTTGAATTCTTCTTTTTCCTAATTGCCATTACAGGATGTTCGTTAGTACTTATTACTTCACTTGAATCAAGGATAGTAATTCTATTTTTATCGTATTTATATTTGTTTAACTCCATAGTTATTTCATTTTCTTTTCCAGTTATTATTATATTTATATCATTTTTTTCAAGAGAAGCAACAGCTCCCTTTACAACCTCCTGTGGTGAAAAATCTCCACCCATACCATCAACAGCAATTATCACTTCACTCACATCCTCTAACCAAGCTTAAACTCTTTTAATTATATCACATTAACAGTAAATAAAATAATACATAAAGCCAAAAAAAGAAAGCCTATCGACTTTCTTTAACTATTTTTCAGATGAAACAACCTGTTTACCATCATAATATCCACAATTTTTACATACTCTATGAGCGAGCTTCATTTCGTGGCACTGAGGGCATTCAACAATTCCTGGTAAACCAAGTGTAAAGCTTTGTGATCTTCTTGCTGCTCCTCTTCCTTTTGATGACTTTCTTGCTGGACTTGTCATAACGACAACACCTCCTTAATTCTTAGAAAACATATTCTTTAACTCTGCCCACCTTGGATCAACTTCATCCTTCTTACAATTGCAAGTTGAATCATTTAGATTAGTACCGCATTTAGGGCACAACCCCTTGCAGTCCTTTTTGCAAAGTCTTTTTATAGGCAATGTTAATATTATGTTATTTTCCAATATTTCGTTAATATCTATGTAACCATTATTGATAAAGATAATATCCTCATCTTTATTGATCATTTCACTATCTGTAAATTTTTCATAAATTTCTATATTCACAGCATAATCAAATTTTTTTAAGCATCTCGAACAAGTAAGTTTTAATACCGTATCGACCTCGCCTTTTAAAACAAATATATCTCCTGTTTTTTCAAGACTGCCCGAAAATTTAATAGGCTTTACCACATCAATGTGTTCGCTGCCATCATAAAAACTATCTTCTTCTAAAATAAGATCCAATTCCTTAGTAAATAAATCTTTTTCCAATAGATCAGATACATCCAATTTCATAATGCTCACCTCTACATATTAGCCTCAGCCACAATTTATTATATAGAGATGAGCATTAAAAGTCAAGATTTATTTAATATATTCTATTATCCAACTATTTCCTTTGTATCCCTTGCTATCATAAGTTCTTCATTTGTAGGTATGACAAAAACTTTTACTTTTGAATTGTCTGAGCTTATTTCAGTTGCTACTCCAGCTGCCTTATTTCTCTCTTCATCAAGTACAATTCCAAGATTTGAAAGTCCGCTGCATATTTCTTTTCTAGATGATCCTGAATTTTCTCCTAAACCTGCTGTAAATACTATGCAATCGGCTCCGTTTAATGCTGCTATATAAGAACCTATAACAGTTCTAACTTTATAAGCATATAAATCTAGTGCAAGCCTTGCCCTTTTGTTTCCCTTAGCTGCTTCAGCTTCAACATCTCTAAAGTCACTGCTTACGCCTGACACACCAAATACTCCTGATTTTTTATTCATCATAGTATCTACTTCATCAATTGACATTCCTGCAGTTTTTACAAGGAATGGTACTACAGCTGGATCTATATCGCCGCATCTAGTTCCCATGCAAAGTCCTGCAAGTGGAGTAAATCCCATACTGGTATCTACTGATTTTCCTCCATCAATAGCACATACGCTTGCTCCATTTCCTAAATGACAAGTTATAATTTTAAGATCTTTTATATCTTTTCCCATCATTTTAGCAGCTTCTATAGAAACAAATCTATGTGAAGTTCCATGGAAACCATATTTTCTAACTCCATATTTTTCATAAAGTTCATATGGTACTGCATAAGTGTATGCATAGTCAGGAATAGTTTGATGAAATGCAGTATCAAATACTGCTACCATTGGAGTATCTTTCATAAGTGCCTTACATGCATTTATTCCTATCAAATTTGGTGGATTATGTAATGGTGCTAATTTTGCACAATCTTCTATAGCTTTCATGACATTGCCATCTATTAAAACTGAATTTCCATATTTCTCGCCGCCATGTACAACTCTATGTCCAACAGCAGATATTTCTGACATATCCTTAATAACTCCATAATCTTTGTCTACCAAAGCATTAAGTACCAATTTTATAGCTACTCTATGGTCTTCCATAGGTTGTTTAGTAATATACTTCTCACCGTTTACCTTGTGAGTTAAAATTGATCCTTCTATTCCTATTCTTTCTACAAGTCCTTTTGCGAGTACTTTTTCATCTTTCATATCTATCAATTGATATTTTAAAGATGAACTTCCGCAATTTATTACCAAAATTTTCATATAGCCATCTCCTTTTATATTGCTTTATCGTATATTACTTTATTGACTGTGCTTGTACTGCTGTTACTGCTACTACATTTACAATGTCATCAGAACTGCAGCCTCTTGAAAGATCATTTATAGGTTTTGCAAATCCCTGACATATAGGTCCTATAGCTTCTGCTTTTGCAAACCTTTGAACTAATTTGTATCCTATGTTTCCAGCTTGGAGTTCAGGGAATATAAGTACATTAGCATTTCCTGCAACTTCACTTCCTGGTGCTTTTAAATTGGCAACTTCTTTTACAAGAGCAGCATCTAACTGAAGCTCACCATCAATTTTAAGGTCAGGATTCATTTGTTTTGCAAGTTTAGTTGCTTCTCTAACTTTATCTACATTTTCATGCTGTGCACTTCCCTTAGTTGAAAATGATAGCATGGCTATTTTAGGATCCATCCCACACAAGTTCTTCGCAGTTTCTGCTGTACTAACAGCTATTGCTGCTAATTGTTCAGTATTTGGATTTGGATTTACTGCACAATCCGAGAATAATAGAAAACCTTCATCTCCGTACTCACAATTTGGTACTTCCATCATAAATATACTTGAAACTACGGAAGTTCCTGGAGCTGTTTTTATAACTTGAAGTCCTGGTCTTAAAAGATCGCCTGTAGTATGTATTGAACCTGATACTAGTCCATCTGCATCGCCTAGTTTAACCATCATTGTTGCAAAATATAGTGGATCTCTAACTATCTTGTTAGCCTTTTCAAGAGTAACTCCCTTTTTCTTTCTAAGTTCATAAAATTCATTTGAATATGCTTCTAATTTTTCAGAAGTATCTGGATCTACCATTTCAACTCCTGTTAAATCTACATTTAATTTTTTAGCTTTTTCTTTTATTACATCCTTGTTTCCAACTATTATTACATCTGCAATATTGTTTTTAACTATTTTTTCGCTAGCTTTTAAATTTCTTTCTTCTTCTCCTTCAGCCAAGACAATTTTTTTCTTATCTTTTCTTGCCTTATCCCAAATTTGCTTCATTAATTTCATATTCGTTTCTCCCTTCAAAATTAAAATAAATATAAAAAATCATACATTTATAATATAATCCTTTTTCAATATAGATTTCAATAAAAATATGAAAATTAAGCAGTTTTTTTAAAAAATTTTTCTTATCTGTTATAATAATTATTTTTATCTGTTATAATAATTGTTGTATTTAGAAATTATATTTATATAAAAAATAGGAGGATAAAATCAGAATGAACATCACCGCCATTATAGTAGAATACAATCCTTTTCACAATGGCCACATATATCATATCAAAAATACACGAAGGATAACAAACTGCCAGGCTGTTATAGCCATAATGTCTGGAAATTTCGTTCAACGTGGCATACCATCTTTAATAGATAAATGGAATAAAACAAAAATTGCACTTTTAAATGGAGTGGATTTAGTACTGGAATTACCTGTTGTCTACAGTGTATCTTCTGCTGAATTTTTTTCTCATGGTGCAATAAGTCTTATGAATAATTTAAAGGTTGTAAATAATATATGTTTCGGAAGTGAATGTGATAATATAGATCTCTTGAGTTCAATATCGAATATATTATATCTGGAACCGCAGGAATTCAAAAATTATCTAAAAATGGAACTTTTAAAGGGTGTTTCTTATGCTGAAGCCAGAAGTAATTCTATAATTAATTTTTTCAATCATAATAAAAATATGAATCTAAAAATATCAAGTGAAGAACTAAAAACTCTGATTTCATCTTCTAATAATATACTTGCAATAGAATATTTAAAAACTTTGAAAAAATTAAAAAGCAGCATAAAACCATTTTCTATAAAAAGACAGGGGGAAAATTATAACAGTATCAAAATAAGGAATAACTTTTCAAGTGCTTCTGGAATCAGACATTTTTTGAAATCTTCCGAAGATATCCATAAGCTAAAAGAAAGCATACCCGATGAAACTTATAATATAATAAATGAGTTTAAAAATTGCAATTATAATTTTTCTCCTGAGGATTTAATGGTTCCATACTTAAAATATAAATATTTCTTTAATAGAGAATCAATGCTATCACTTCCAGATATATCTGAAGGAATAGAAAATAGAATTTATAGAGCTATAGAAAATAATAATACATACGACAGCATAGTAAAAGCGTCAAAGACAAAACGCTATGCATACAGCAGAATAAGTAGAATACTATGTCAGTTCTTCCTCGGATTTGAAAATTGGAATACTTCAAGACTCAGAAATGAACATTGTCCTTATGCAAGAGTGCTCGGATTCAATAAAACAGGAATAAAGGTATTAAAAGAAATAAAAGATAATTCTTCCATACCTGTTTATACAAAACTTCCCAAAAAATCGGATGACATAGATGATATACTTGATATGGATATAGCCTCCACCAGAGCCTACAGTCTTCTAAACAAATCTATAGGTTTTAATTTTGACTATATAAAAAGTCCTATTATATTGCAGGAAAACAGCTTTAAAAATATATAATTTATATACCTGCATAACCAGCATTGCTTTTTAATATAATTCTAATATGTTTAACATTGGAATTATATTAAAAAGCAGGTGATTTACAATTGGAAATTTTATTTTATGTACTTTTAATTTTAACAATAACAGCACTTATATATCTTTTATTTAAAAATAAAAATTTATTCATAATTATAATTTGTTCTTTACTAATTATCCAAATCATAATTTCTCCAAAATTGTGTATAGACGGTGCCATAAATGGAGCTGTATTGTTTTTTTATAAAGTATTTCCATCTTTATTTTCTTTTTTGGTAGTATCAAACGTAATAATAAACTGCAATGGAATATACATATATTCCAAACTATTTGGAAAAGCCCTGTGTCGGCCATTAAGACTCCCTATAAATTGCAGCTTTGCAATTGTAATAAGTATACTTTGCGGTTATCCACTTGGAGCAAAATATGCCTGTGATCTCTATGAAAATCAAGAAATAGATATATACACTCTTCAAAGATTACTAAATATTGCTTCTAATTCAAGTCCAATTTTTATGCTTGGCTCTGTAGGAATATCCATGTTTAACAGTGTACAAATTGGATATTTATTTTTAATATCAAATTTGATCTCCTGTATGGTTATGGGTTTTATACTTCCAGTTAAAAAAAAGTACAAAAATATACCCTATATAAAACATAAGTCAAATATAACCCTGAATATAGGAAATATATTTAAAAGCAGTATTGAAACTTCAATAAAAACATGCCTATCCATAGGAGGTTTTGTAACTGCTTTTTCAGTAATAAACAATATGCTGCAACATAATTTCATATTTTACCAGTTTACAGATAAAATATCACAAATATTTAATATTTCAAATGAAGTTGTACAGGGTACACTGCTTGGAATAATTGAAATGACTAATGGCTGTAATTTAATATCTACATCCCATGCTGAGATTTTTTTTAAAGTATTAATTATAAGCTTTTTACTTACTTTTAGCGGTTTTTCAATTATATCCCAGGTTTATTCTTTCACATACAAATTCAATATTTCCATGAAAAGATACATATTTAGAAAATTGCTTCATGGAATTATATGTTCAATAATAAGTATATCTATATTTAAAATATATGAAACTAAAATATCCAAAGAAACGTTTTTTTATTATTTCACATCAAGCAGCAATAGTAATATTTTATTTATAATAACACTTATACTTCTAATATTGCCATTTTTATTATTTAAATTAAGACAACTATTTCATATTTCTTAATTCATTTATATTTTCCTTTATAGAATCTGTATTTAAATGTATACCTCCTTCTAAATCATCCACAAATTGCTGTAGCTGAACTTTTAAATCAGAAATCATCTGTTTGCTCTTTCTTTCTATTTCCATATCCAATTGGTGAAGTATATCATCTGCATAATCTCTAGCTCCCATACGTATAGCCTTTGCATTTTTCTTTGCAGATGATATTATCTCTGCAGCTCTTTTGTCTGCCTCTCTTGTAATATCATGATTCTCTATCTGACGCCTTAATATACTTAAATTTTCTTTCTTCATACTTTCAGCTTCACTTATAGCCTCATTAAGTATTCTTTCTTTTTCATCTACTACCCATTGTGCTTTTTTTAATTCGCCCGGAAGACAATTTACTATTTTACTTATTACTTCTAAAATTTCTTTTTTACTCACCATTACTTTACCCGTCATAGGAACTTTGGCAGATGTTTCTATAATTTCTTCAAGATATTCTAGTAGTTTCATAGTCTCCATATTTTTCCCTCCTAAGGACAATTAATCTTTTTATGATTGTCATTAGCTCTTTTTACTATATCCGGTATAATATCATCTGGAACTAAGCCTTTAATGCTCCCTCCAAACATAACAACCTGTTTTACAGAAGTGGAACTTAAAAATGAATTCATGGCACTTGTCATCATAAACATAGTCTCCACTTCAGGACAGAGCTTTTTATTCATAAGGGACATATTAAATTCATATTCAAAGTCAGATACAGCCCTAAGTCCTTTTACCATAACCTTAGCATTTCTCTGCTTCATAAAATCCACCAAAAGGCCGCTAAAACTTTCTACATATACATTTGTCATCCTGCCTACAACTTTTTTTATTAGCTTTACTCTTTCTTCTATACTAAAAAACCCTTTTTTTTCAGGATTGACCAGAACAGCAACAATTACTTTGTCAAATATTGCAGCTGATCTTTCTATTATATCAACGTGTCCATTTGTAATAGGGTCAAAGCTTCCGGGGTAAACTGCTACACTCACTTTATTTTCCCTCCACACATTTTTTATAAATACATATAGTAGTTTTTCCATACTTTCTATGGTCACTTAAAGAAATGTATTTGTTTCCTTTATATATTTCTTCTATAGTATCAATTTTAGTAACTATAATTCCATTTTCATTAAGCAAGTTATTTTCGCCTATTATACAAAACGCCTCAGGAATCATATTTTTTCTATACGGTGGATCTATAAATATTAAATCAAAACTTGTATTTTTATCTGCAAACTCATCAAGTGCTTTATAAGAATCTGTATTTAAACATATACATTTATCTTCAAAATGTAAATTGCTCACATTTTGTTTTAATATTGAAAAAGTTTCCATACTTCCATCCACCAGATAACATGATTTAGCACCTCTGCTAACAGCCTCAAGTCCCAAACTTCCAGTACCAGCAAATACATCCAATACTACTGCTCCAGGTACTTTATTTTGTATTATATCAAAAATTGATTCTTTAACTCTATCTAAAGTAGGTCTTGTTGTACCATATCCAACTGGCGGCAATAATTTTCTTCCTCTAGCAAGACCTGCAATTATTCTCATATGTAACTTCCTCCTAATTTTATATTGTCATTATCCATAATATTTTAACATAAATTTTAATTATACACAAAATTTTTTTCAATTAACTTATGTTGATAGTTTTTAAAATGCTAATTAAAGCATATATATTTTGAGCTATTTTCTATTTTATTAAATATTTCATTTCTAATCATTATATCTTCCTTAACCTCACTTTTTATAAGTTTTCTTGCCTCCTTATTAGCTAGCTTAAATATTTCTATATCATCTACTAAATCTGAAACTACAAGTCCATTTTCTCCATGTTGTCTAAATCCAAAAATTTCACCAGTTCCACGTATTTTTAAATCCTGCTCAGCTATAAAAAATCCATCGCTGCTGCTTTTCATAATTTCCATTCTCTTTCTTATTATATCATTTTTTATATCTGCAATAAGGATACAATATGACTTATACTTTCCTCTTCCAACTCTTCCTCTAAGTTGGTGCAGTTGGGCAAGTCCAAATCTTTCTGCATTTTCTATTATCATTAGTGATGCATTTGGTACATTTATACCTACTTCTATAACAGTAGTAGAAATTATAACTCTCGTTTCTCCATTTTTGAATTTATTCATTATTTCTTCCTTTGATTTTGGAGGCATTTTCCCATATAATATGTCTGCTTTAATATTCTTAAAATACGTATTTTTTAATTCATTATAAATGTCTTCTACAGAACTCAGATCACTATCTTCACTTTTTTCTACCAAAGGACATACTATGTACACCTGTCTGCCCTTATTTATTTCACTTATTGCAAATTCATATGCTTTGTTTCTATGCATTTTATCTGTATAGTACGTTTCTATTTTTTGTCTTCCAGGTGGAAGTTTATCTATTGTTGATACATTCAAGTCCCCATATAAGTACAAGCTTAAAGTTCTAGGAATAGGTGTTGCTGTCATAACAAGAATATCAGCATTTTTACTTTTATTTTCCAATTTACTCCTCTGCATTACTCCAAATCTATGTTGTTCATCCGTAACTATAATTCCTAAATTTTTAAATTCTACATCATCTTCAATTAGTGCATGAGTTCCTATTATGATGTCTATATTACCATTTTTCAGTTTCTCTTTTATTATAGCTTTATCTTTCTTACCTGTACTTCCGCATAAAATTTCTATTCTCACATTAAAATTTTTTAAAAGTTTTACGCTATCTTCATACTGCTGTTTTGCGAGTATCTCCGTTGGTGCCATAAATGCTGCCTGATATCCATTTTTCACAACATTGAAAATAGCAATAATTGCTACTATAGTCTTACCGCTTCCAACATCCCCCTGCACAAGTCTATTCATAGAATTCTGTCTTTTTTCATCCACCAGTATCTCTCTTATAACTTTGTTTTGCGATTCTGTAAGCTTATATGGTATCGCTTCCTTCAAATCAATTAATTCTCCAGAAATTTTAAATGCTATGCCACTCTTATTTTTATTATAATAACTTTTAAGCATTAAAATTTTTAAAGAGTATGTAAACAGTTCCTGAAATTTAAGCCTCCTTTTAGCTTCATTTAAGTCCTTTAAATTTACAGGATTATGTATTGTCCTTAAAGCTTTATCCAGACTGCAAAGCTTATATTTATCTATTATTTCATGTGGAAGATTTTCTGAAATTTTAATTTTACTTAGTACATTAGATATCAGCTTAGTAAATAGATTGTTTGTTAATCCTGATTTCAAAGGATATATGGGTAATATTCTTTTTTCAATTTTATCATCTGCTCCTTGTTTCATTACAACAGGGTTTAGTATGGAAATAGTTCCTTTAAATCTCTGGATTTTTCCCATTATTGTATATTGGCAATTTATTCTAAAGTTATTTTTCATATAAGGCTGGTTAAACCATTTTCCTTTAAAAATTCCATCTTTATTTTGAAATACAACTGTTGATATTGTTTTTCCTGTCTTCGTTCTTATATCCCTTTCTATAGATTTAACCTGACATTTCAATATAATTTTATCTTTCTTTAAATTGGAATTTTCTAAAGTTGAAATATTACTATAATTCCTTGGAAAATATAATAAAAGATCAAGTATATTAAATATACAACATTTATTTAAATTTTCTAAAGTTTTAGGTCCAACTCCCTTCAGCATTCCAATATCATCATATACATCCATAAAATCACCTCTTTTCTTGATTTAAATAAAAAAAGCCTTACGGCTTTTTTTATTCAACTGAAACTATAAAATAATACAAAGGCTGATCTCCACTATAACATTGAACATCCATATCCGGATACTTTTTCTCTATTTCCTCTCCAAATTCTTTTGCCTTTTCAGCATTACAATCTTTACCATAATATATACTTATAAGATCACTATTTTCACTTACAATATCATCTATAATATATTTACATACTTCAAATATATCATTTCCAGCCTTTTTTATAGTTCCATCCACAAGTCCTAATATATTTCCCTTTTTTATAGACTTTCCATCTATTTCTGTATCCCTTACAGCATAAGTTATAGAGCCGGTAATTACTCTATTTATAGCTTCTTCCATAGATTTTGCATTACTTTCTGCATCAATTTCAGAATTAAAAGTCATAAGTGATGTTATTCCCTGAGGTATACTCTTCGTAGCTATTACTTTTACGTTTTTTTCGCTTATCTCAGCTGCCTGATTTGCTGCCATAAATATATTTTTATTATTAGGAAGTATAAAAATATTTTCAGCATTTATTTTATCTATAGCATTTAAAATATCCTTGGTACTCGGATTCATAGTCTGACCACCTTCTATAACACAGTCGGTCCCCAAATCCTTAAATATATTTTTTAGGCCTTCACCCATTGATACGGAGATAAATCCATATTTTTTAGGTTTAACATTCTCTCCTTCGCTTTCATCTATTCCAAGCATATGACTATGTTCCTCTTTCATATTATCTACTTTTATCTTGGATAATTCACCAAGCTTGATGGCCTGAGACAATACAAGTCCTGGATCATTAGTATGAATATGTACTTTTATTATTTCATCATCATTTACTACCACCATAGAATCACCTATAGCAGAAAGTTTTTCTTTAAATTCTGTTAAGTCTACATATTTAGCATGTATAAAAAATTCAGTACAATATTCATATTTTATATCCTGTTTTCCTAATTTTTTAGCAGCAGATTCAGCTTTAATTTGATTTTCAGTAAAATTTTTTATTTCTATATTTTCCAACCCATTTTCCAGTGCATTGTACATACCTTTAAGTATTATAAGAAGTCCTTTTCCGCCAGAATCAACAACATTTGCTTTTTTTAAAACCGGCAGCATTTCAGGTGTTTTATCAAGCATGAATTCGCTGTGAGAACATACTTCACGCAGGAGTGCAGTTATATTGTTTTCCTTAGAATTCAAGGCACATTCTCCTGCAGATCTTATAATTGTTAAAATTGTTCCTTCAGTAGGTTTCATAACAGCTTTATATGCATATTTTGCTCCTTCGTTTAAGCTATTTGCAAAACCTGCTGAATCCACTTCAACCTTATCCTCAAGTCCTTTAGCTATACCTCTAAATATTTGAGAAAGTATTACTCCTGAATTTCCTCTTGCACCCATAAGAGCACCTTTAGCTAATTTTTTTGCTATTTTTCCAAGAGAGTCATTTTTCATATTTTTTATTTCTAGTACAGCTGTTTTAAGTGTCATAGACATATTACTTCCCGTATCTCCATCCGGAACAGGAAAAATATTTAACGAATTCACAATGTCTTTTTGCTTTTCCAGATCGTTGCTAGCATTGACCATCATATTGTAAAAACGCTGTCCATCTATCTTTAAGTACTCCATCTTTATAAATTCCTCCCTAGACTCTGACGCCCTGAACATTTACCGTAATTGTAGAAACCTTAAGCCCCACATAATTTTCTACATTATATTTTACTTTCTGTATTATATTATTTGCAATAACAGAAATTTTTGTTCCATATTCAACCATTATATATAGCTCTATTAGAAGTTCATTATTTTTAGAACGAATTTTTACTCCCTTACTGAGACTTCCGCCTCTTATAGTCTCCCAGAGGCCATCTTTTGCATTCTTCGAAGCCATGCCTACTACACCGTAGCATTCCATAGTCGATATTCCAACTATATTTGCAACTGATTCTTCTGAATAATCAATTTGACCAATTTCACTGGCAATACTACCTATCATATTAAAAACCTCCTTGTATAATTAATATTACATAACATATTCTATATTAAATAAAACATTTATTCAAGAAAATATTATAAAGTATATGACTATATACTTGCAAGGATTATTAATTTTGTGGTAAAATAAATAATGTTTGAATTGAGGAGAGATTTTTCACATTCTGTAAGGAGGTGTTTTTAGTGTCAAAAAAATGCGAAGTATGCGGAAAAGGTGTTGTATTTGGCGTTCAGTACAGCCATTCACACCGTCAATCCAAGAGAAGTTGGACTCCAAATGTAAAAAAAGTAAAGGCAATTGTTAATGGAACCCCAAAAACAATACATGTTTGTACAAGATGCCTTCGTTCAGGAAAGGTTCAGCGTGCTATATAAGAATAAAAAATGCAGTTGTATATGCAATTGCATTTTTATTTTTTAATATCCATTTATTTTTTCTTTCTTTTAAATAATTTAATAATAGCAGATAAAATTCCAGGAAGTTTGAATGTAATAATTTTCATGAGAAAATCCTCCTTATCTATGATTTTCTATTAAACACCATCCGAAATAAATAAGTACTGTCCCTCCAGCTATTATCCATCCCCATATAGGGATAATAATGGTGAGCATTAATCCCACTCCTACAGAAACGACAATTATTCCTATTTTTCTCTTTGTCCTTCTTTTTAAACATTTTTTTCCCATGATATTATCCCTTAAAATTGCTTTATATTATTATATGCACCAAAACTAAATATTGTTACTAAAATATTTAATCCCTGCTTCTAAATAATAAAACAATTCCACTTTTGAACACAATATTCACTTCATTATCCAAAAATTCATTCGATACAGTTCTAGAATCTCCAAGTATCAAATCATATTCATCAAGCTTATATTTTGCACCTATTATGCTTAAACCTTTTACTGAATCACAATAAGCATAGAGTGAAAAAGTTTCTCCTTTATGTCCATCTATAGTAGTTGATTTGTTTATAATTTCTATTGAATTATTGTCATCTTTTATATATCCTTTTATATTACGATTCAAACATTTTTTAAGCATCCCAATGTTTCCAAATAAGTGGTCTATCCTATTTCCTGTAGATCCTAAAAATACTATTTCATCTGCTTTAAGCTCTACTGCCTTATTAAAAGCTATTTCAGTATCTGTAAAATTTTTATTCACAGGATATTTTTCTATTTTGCAATCTGTATTTCTAAAAAAATCCAAGGATTTAGCATCTATGGAATCAAAATCACCCAAAAGATATTCTGGTACTATTTTATTTTTATAAAGGCAATTTCCACCGGAATCTGCACATATTAAAATTTGGCTTGATTTAAGTTCTTCTTTTAAAAGATTATCAGAAGGTGCAGCACCACCAGATACTATAACAGCTTTCATGTTAAATTTCACCTCTCAGTGAAGCTATGTTTTCCTTTATCTTATTGTCCTTAAACACAGCAGAACCTGCAACAATAACATTTGCCCCACTCTTTACGACAGATTTTATATTATTTCTGCCAACTCCACCATCTACTTCTATCATCAGATCCTTGTTGTATTTATCACTTAATTTTTTAACTTCTTCAATTTTATAATTGGAATAATCTATATATTTCTGTCCTCCAAAACCAGGATTAACAGACATAACAAGTACCATATCAAGATTTTTTATTAAATATTTTATATTGTCTACTGGAGTTGCAGGATTCAATGCAACTGATGCTTTAACTCCAAAACTCTTTATATAATTTATAGTTCTATCTAAATGTCTGTCTGCCTCAAAATGAACTGTTATAATATCGGCACCAGCTTCCACAAAATCTTCAATATATCTTGAAGGTTCCTCTATCATAAGATGGACATCAAAAGGTATATTTGTAATTTTTTTTATACTCTTTATAACAGGTATTCCAAAAGATATATTAGGTACAAACATACCATCCATAACATCTATATGAATAAAATCTGCTCCAAATTTATCCAGTTTTTCTATGTCACTTCCCAGCTTTGAAAAATCAGCTGATAATATCGATGGTGCTATTTTTATCATAATTCTTCCTCCTAATGTACAATAAATTTACAATTAGCTATCGTATAATATTTTTTTTATTCAAGATTTCATCCAGCATTTTTAAATAAAAATTATATCTTTTTCTATTTATTAAGCCTTCTTCAACCATTTTTTTTATGCCACAATTTGGCTCTTTATAATGAAGACAACTTGTAAACTTACAACTTCCAAGGTAATTTTTAAATTCTGGAAAATAATACTGCAGTTCCTCTGCTTCTATAAAATCTATCTTGAATGATGAAAAACCAGGTGTATCTACTATAAAACCACCATCTATTTCTATAAGTTCACTGTGTCTTGTAGTATGTTTTCCTCTTTTTAGCTTATCACTTATGACACCAGTTTCCATTAATTCTTTTCCTGCTATGTGATTTAAAATAGTCGATTTTCCAACTCCAGAAGGTCCACATAAAACTGTGATTTCACCTTTTAGTCTCTCTTTAATTTTATCTATTCCATATCCTTCCTTGGCCTTTAAAAAAATCACCTCATATCCTGCGCTTTTCACCATGTCTTCAATAGATTTTTCTTTATCTGATAATTCCAAATCAAGCTTATTAAAACAGACTATAGCTTTTAGATTGTTAAATTCACAACTTACAAGTAATTTATTTAAAAGCTCCTCATTTATATCCGGATTTTTAACTGCAAATACTACAATAGCTTGAGTTACATTGGAAACAGCGGGTCTAATTATCCGGGAACTTCTGGGATAAATTTTCTCAATAACACCTGTATCTCCCTGAAGTAAAATATCGACTCTGTCTCCAACCATTGGAGAAAGTTCATCATGTCTGAACTTTCCCCTTGATTTACACTCAATTATTTTATTATTTACTTTTATATAGTAAAATCCTGCTATTCCTTTAACTATAGTTCCATCCATAATTTCTCCAATCAAAATATTATATTATTTTCCATCAGTTTTAGTTGTTTGATCTGAATTAGTATCTTTTTGTTCTCCATTTTTTCCCTGGGTGCTGTCTCCATTTTTTCCTTGATTATTTGTAGGATTCTGTTGTTGTTTTGAATTTCCACCATCATTACTGTTTCCATTTTGATTATTCTGTGACGGATTATTTGAACTTGCAACATATTTATAATAAGTAATGTTTACAGTTCCTCCTTCTTTAGCCTGTGATGGACTCTGACTTATAACTATTCCATTCTGAGAGCTATCTGAAGTTTGCTGAGCTGATGTTGAAACTCTAAACCCTGCATTTTGAAGTATTGATTGAGCACTATCTACACTCTTTCCTGTTACATCAGGAACTGATACATATTTAACTTGAGGGCCCTTGCTTACAACCAAATTAACAGCAGTGCCTTTATCTGCATTTGAATCTGGATCTGGATCCTGGCTTATTACCTGACCGTCTGAAATACTATCACTATTTTCATAAGTTATATTTCCAACTGTAAGTCCGCTGCCTGTGATGATATCCTTAGCTGTACTTAAATCTATGCCGCGTACATTTGGAACTGTAAGTTTATCTTTTCCTCCACTTATGCTGACTCTAACCTCTGAATTAATTTTTACTTTAGTGCCTGCCTGAGGCATTGTCTCTATTACTGTGCCCTCGGCCTTATCACTTTTTTCTTTTAAAACTACAACAAATTTAAGCTTTTTAGCCTCTATAGCACTTTTAGCGTCATCCTGCTTCATTCCAACAACATTTGGCACAGTAGTTTCTCCCAATGAATTAAAAAATTTATTGTGTGCAAAATATCCCAGTGTAGATCCTATTACAATTACCATTAAAAAAAGTGCTGCAAATAGAATATTCCTTTTTTTCTTTGGATCAAGTAATTTTTTGTTTTCCTTGCTTTCCCCTTCTCCATAATCATCCTTTACCTTACTTGATTTATTTTCATTATCTTTATTTGCTTCTAAAGCATTATTTACATCTGCAGGATCCATTACCCTTGTCATATCTTCATCAAAATCATCATTTTCAATATTGGGATTCTCATTGTTTTGTATTTTTTTTAGATCCAAAAGCATATCTGTCATAGTCTGATATCTTCTAATAGGCTCTTTTTCAACAGCTTTTAATATAAGTTTATTTAAGCTGTCTGGAATGCTACCATCTATTTCCTTTGGTGGAACTACAGGCTCCTGTATATGCTTTAATGCAACTGATACCGGACTTTCCGCATCATATGGCACTCTTCCTGTAACCATTTCATAAATAACTATCCCAAGAGAATATATGTCAGTCCTAAAATCTACAAAACTTCCCTTTGCCTGTTCTGGTGAAAAATAATGTGCAGACCCCATTATCCTATTTGAATTTGTTATAGTTACAGAATTGGATGCCTTTGCTATACCAAAATCAGTAACTTTAACTATACCATCTTCTGTTACAAGAATATTATGAGGCTTTATATCTCTATGTATAATATTATTTTTATGGGCACATTCTAAAGCCTTGGCTATTTGAATGGATATTTCTACAGCTTCGCTGGGAACAATTCTAGTTTTCTCTTTTATAACCTGTTTCAAAGTTTTCCCATTTACGTACTCCATTACTATATAATTTACATCTTGCTGACTGCCTACATCATATATATTTACTATGTTATTATTTGATAGGCTTGCGGCTGCAGTTGCTTCCCTTTTAAATTTTTCTACAAATTCAGCATCATTTGAAAATTGTTCCTTTAAAACTTTTACAGCTACGTTACGATTTAATAGGTTGTCTTTTGCTCTATATACAATTGCCATTCCTCCCTCGCCTATCTTTTGTAACACTTCATATCTATTTCCCAGCGTGGTTCCTATCATCTCTACACTCTCCTTCAAATATAATAACTGATATGTTATCCTTGCCGCCTCTAAGTTTGCTTAAATCTACCAATTGTTCACAGGCATCCTTATTATCTTCATTTTTCATTATAATATCATACATTTCTTCCAAGCTTACTTGATTCGATAAACCATCAGTACACATAATTACCTTGTTTATATTTTTCAGATCAACTTCAAAAATATCTACTTCTACAGAAAAATTTGTGCCTAGAGCTCTTGTTATTATATTCTTATTTGGATGAATAGCTGCTTCTTCCTCAGTTATACTTCCCTCATCTATAAGCTGTTGTACAAGTGAATGGTCTTTAGTAATTTTAGTTATTCCATCTGTTTTTACAACATAGCAGCTGCTATCGCCAACATTTGCAGTAATCATTTTGTTATTTTTTACAAGACATGCAGTTATAGTTGTCCCCATGCCTGACAATTCCTTACTTTCTCTCGATAATTTAAATATTTTTTTATTAGCCATATCTATTCCATTCACAAGTTCATCTTCCATATCACCTAATATGTCAATTGATCTAATATATGACATAGTTGTCTCAACTGCAATTTTACTGGCAACTTCACCTGCATTATGGCCGCCCATTCCATCAGCTACGATGTACAAACAAAAATCATTACCTTCATAGAAGCTAACATAGTCTTCATTTAGCTTTCTAACTTTTCCTACGTCTGATAAGATTCCTACCATTTTTTACATCCTTTCCACTATTTTTTAGATTCTAAATAACTTCTCCTAAGCTGTCCACAGGCCGCATTTATATCTGAACCCATTTCTTTTCTTATAGTAGTTTCTATTCCACTCTGTGATAATATATGCAAAAAACTTTTAATATTATCTTTAGAAGATTTTTTAAAATCATTTTCTCTGACTTCATTTATAGGTATCAAATTTACATGACATAACATTCCCTTTAATATATTTGAGAGTTTTTTTGCAAAAATGTCACTGTCATTTACGCCCTTAACAAGTGCATATTCAAAAGAAACACGTCTGTCAGTCTTATCTATATAATATTTACAAGCATCTATAATTGATTTTATAGAATATTTATTTGAAATAGGCATCATCTTAAGCCTAACTTCATCCTCAGGCGAATGTAGTGATATAGCTAAAGTTATCTGTAGATTTTTATCTGCAAGTTCAATTATTTTTGGAACTATTCCACAGGTGGAAAGAGTTATATGTCTCTGTCCTATATTCAAACTATATTTGGAATTTATTATTTCGATAAATTTTATAACATTTTCAAAATTGTCAAGCGGCTCTCCACTACCCATCAAAACTACATTTGATATTCTATCATCAATTTCCTTCTGTGCTGCCAAAACTTGTGCCAGTATCTCACCCGAAGTTAAATTTCTTACCATACCATTTACTGTAGATGCACAGAACCTGCATCCCATCCTGCAACCCACTTGAGTAGAGACACATATTGAATTTCCCCTGTCATATTTCATAACTACAGTTTCTATAACATTTCCGTCCCTATATTTATACAAAAATTTAAGTGTGTCCCTTTTTTTTGATTCATATACTTGAACAAGTTCTGGAATTCCTATATAAAAATTCTCGTTTAATTTATCACGTGTACTTTTAGCGATATTCTTCATATTGTCAAATTTCCACGTATTATTTTTGTATATCCAGTCCATCACCTGACTTGCCCTAAATGAACTCTCATTATTTTTCTTCATCCAGGTTTTCAATTCATCTATGTTAAAATCTAAAATATTATACATAAGTACACCTACCTGTATTTTATCATCTTTGCAATAAAAAATCCGTCCATATTCTCATGAGGAAGTATTGTTACACATCCTTCTTTATGGTAGACTATATTATCCAGATGTTTGAAGTTGATTTTTTCTAATTTAAAATCAGGCTTATTTTCCAAAAACCATTTTATGTTTTCCTCATTTTCTTCTCTGTTTAACGTACATGTAGAGTATACCATCTTCCCCCCTGTTTTTACATACCTGGACGAATTCATCATTATGTTTTTCTGAATTCTAACTATATCCTTCAATTGTTTCATGCTTTTATTCCACTTTATTTCCGGTTTTTTTCTTATTATTCCAAGTCCTGAACACGGAACATCCATAAGTACCCTATCTGCACTTTTCTCAAATTTTTCATTATATTTTTCTGCATTTTGAATTCCTGCTTTTATAATTTTTATTCCAAGCCTTTCAGCACCTTTTTCTATTAATTTTATCTTGTTTTTATAAATATCATAAGCATATACATGTCCTTTATCTTTCATCTTTTCTGCTATATAAGTTGCCTTGCCTCCCGGAGCACTACACATATCAAATACAGTCATATTTTCACATAAATCCAAAGAAAGTACTGCCATCATGGCACTTTGATCCTGTACCGAAATATATCCTTCTTTAAATAGAGAATTTTTTTCAATATTGCTGCCCCTATTTATTATAATGGCATCTTCACACATATTGCCCTTTTCAATATCGTAACCATGTTCTAAAAGTTTATCCCATGTTTCTTCAAAATTCGTCTTTAATCCATTTATACGGACTGTTACCTTAGGTGTATAATTCAATCCTTTTATAATATTTTCTGCTCCATCCTTTCCATACTGATTTATAAAAAGTTTTACCATCCACTCTGGAAAAGAATATTTAAAGCATAACTTATCTATATAACTATTTTTATTATAATATGTTTTCTCTTTATTTCTGAGATAATTTCTAAGAACTCCATTTACAAGTCTGGAAAGTTTCACTGACTTTTTCTTAGAAATTTCCACGGCTTCATTTACTATGGCAAATTCAGGGACCTTATCTAAATATATAATCTGATATATGGATATTCTAAGTAAATTCAATATAAATTTATCCACATTGTTTAAACCGTTTTTTAAAAAATTACTCAGTATGCAGTCAATAGTATACTTATACTTGAGCGTTCCATATACTATCTCTGTAACAAGAGCTCTGTCTTTCAAGTTAAGTTCACTATTATTCAATTTATTATTTAAAGCTATATTAGAATATGCACCTCTATATATAACATCTTCTAACACACTAACTGCTGTAAATCTGGCATTATTCATATTTTCTCCTCTATATTTTAGTCTCTATCCCTACTTATATATATTAATCTAAGAAGGTTTGCTATAGCTGTAAGCGCAGCTGCTACATAAGTCATTGCTGCTGCTCCAAGAACTTTCCTTGCCCCTTCTAGTTCATCTCCATAAAGTATTGATCTTCTTTCAAGTATCTTAAGTGCCCTGCTTGAGGCATTTAACTCTACGGGAAGCGTAACCAGCTGGAATACTACAACGCCTGTAAAAAGTATAATTCCAAGGCTAACCAACCCTCTGATTCCAAACATAAACCCGAGTATAAACAGAATCCACGAAGCATTTGATCCAAAATTTGCTATAGGTACTATGCTGTTTCTCAAAACAAGCGGGAAATATCTTTCCTTATGCTGAATAGCATGCCCTGTTTCATGGGCAGCTACTCCAATCGATGCAACAGAATTTCCATAATAAACTTCCTGCGACAGTCTCATTACTCTAGCCCCCGGATCATAGTGGTCACTAAGTTTTCCAGGTATAAGTTCAACTGGCACATCATAGAGTCCACTCGCATCTAAAAGCATTCTAGCAACCTGAGAGCCTGTATATCCGTTCCTACTTGTATATCTTGAATAATTATTAAAAGTAGAAGATACTTTATATTGTGCATAAGCAGCCACCAAAAGTGCCGGTATCAATATGATAAAACTTCTATCAAAATAAAACATAAATGCACAACTCCTTTTTATCTAGATTGATTGATTGATTTTTATAAAATAATACCTTTCTCTATAGAATTACCTCTTATATATTCATCTACAGACATAACCCTTTTACCTGGAAATTGAATTTTTTTAATTAATAATATTTTATCCCCTGTACACACTTTTATACCATTCTCAGATACATCTACTATGCATCCCGGCTTTTCATCTGATTTTTCTTCTAATACCTCAGCTTTGTATATTTTCATTTTTTTATCTTTATACATCGTATACGCTACAGGCCACGAATTTAACCCTCTTATCAAATTATTTATATCCAAAGCCTTCAAATTCCAGTTTATATTTCCCATGGATTTATTTAACATTTTTGCATAATCCGTTGTAGTATTTCCCTGTTTCTTTCTTTCTATAGAATTACAACTAATATCCTCCAGCGTCTTTTCAAGGAGACTGCTTCCTTTTTCCATTAATATATCATGAAGCTCACAAGCTGTCATGTCATCTGTAATTGAAATTTTTTCCTGCAATAAAATATCTCCCGTATCCAGTCCTGTATCCATGAACATGGTAGTATTTCCTGTTTCCTTTTCTCCATTTATTATGCACCAATTTATAGGTGCTGCACCTCTATACTTTGGAAGTAGCGATGCATGAAGATTTATACAGCCGTACTTAGGTATATCAAGTACTTCCTTTGTAAGTATCTGTCCGTATGCTACTACTACTATAAAATCAGGATTTATTGTCTTCATTTTTTTTATAGCCCCTAAATCCTGCTTTAATTTTTCTGGTTGATATACATCTATTCCAGCACTTAATGCCACTTCCTTAACAGGTGACATTGAAAGCTTTTTCCCCCTTCCCTTTGGTCTATCTGGCTGGGTGAAAACTGCTTCAACACTGTACTTTTCTATTAGCCTCTTTAAAGATGGTACTGCAAAATCAGGAGTACCCATAAAAACTATTTTCATAAATTATTCTTCTCCCTCTGGATTTATAGCTTTATCTATATATAATACTCCATTTAAGTGGTCTATTTCATGGCAAAATGCCCTTGCTAGAAGTTCTTTTCCCTCTATTGTAACTTCTTCACCTTTTTCATTTAATGCCTTTACTTTAACTCTGTATGGTCTTTCAACTTTTTCCTGCCTGCCAGGTATGCTAAGGCAGCCTTCAACATCTACATAGCTCCCCTCTGTTTCTATTATTTCTGGATTTATAAGTTTTATTATACCATCTCCAACATCTATTACTACAATCCTTTTAAGTATTCCAATCTGTGGAGCTGCAAGACCAACACCATTTGCTGAATAAAGTGTCTCCTCCATATCATTAATAATTGTGATTATCCTATCATCTATATTATCAACTTTTCTGCTCTTCTTTCTAAGTATTTCATCACCATATTTCCTTATATTTCTTAAAGCCATTTTTATTTCTCCCTTCTAAAAATCTGAAATTAAATTTAAAGTGTATTATTAGGATTTATATCTATACTAATTTTTACATCTCTATTAACATTTTTAATTAAATTATACACCGTTTTTTTTATATTTTGTGCTGTATTTAAGTCAATTTTCCCTTTCAGCATTATTTGCCATCTGAATAATTCCTTTATTTTCGATATAACACAGGGACATGGCCCCAATATTTTAATTTTATCATTTTTTTCAAATGCCTTTTTTAAGAAAATACCAACATTTTGTATATTTTTTATTAATATGTCTTCATTTTTGCTGCTCATATTTATTAGAAAAATTTTTGAAAAAGGCGGATACTCCATTTCCTTCCTTATTTTCATTTCCTCCTCATAAAAATTATAATAATCATTTGAAGCTGCATATTTTATACTATAATTTTCAGGATTATAGGTTTGAACTATTACTTCTCCATCTTTTTGTCCCCTGCCTGCTCTTCCAGAAACCTGTGTAATAAGTTCATATGTCCTTTCGGAGGATCTGAAATCCGGCAAGTTCAAAGATAAATCTGCCGCTATAACACCAACAAGGGTAACGTCTTTAAAGTCAAGTCCCTTAGCAATCATCTGCGTTCCTATCAAAATATCAGCCCTTCCATTTTTAAAAGCATTATAAATATTTTCATAAGAATGTTTAGTCCTTGTGGTATCAAAATCCATCCTTAAAACCCTGGCTTCCTTAAACTCACTTTTTACTGCCTGCTCAACTTTTTCTGTACCGACCCCAAAATATTTAACATATTTGCTTCCACATTTAGGGCATACTTTTGGCAAGCTCATGCTGTTTCCACAGTAATGGCAAATGAGTTTTTTCATATTATGATGATATGTAAGTGATATATCACAATTATTACATTTAAATATATAACCGCATTTTCTACATGACACGAAAGTAGAGAAACCCCTCCTGTTAAGAAACAATATTATCTGTTCTTTTTTTTGCAGTCTATCCTTAATCAAACTATAAAGCCTTCTGCTGAATATAGATTTATTATTGTTTATAAGCTCATTCCTCATATCTACAATTTCTACTTTGGGCATGGAGGCTCCATCTGCCCTATGCTTTATTTCTATAAGTTTTATATTTCCACTTTTACATCTGCTGTAAGTTTCTATAGAAGGTGTAGCAGAACCCAATATCATTTTACAGTTGTACTGACTGCATTTCATTTCTCCAATTTCTCTTGCATTATATTTAGGATTGCTATCAGATTTATAACTTTCTTCATGTTCTTCATCTATTATTATAAGTCCAAGATTTTTAAAAGGAAGAAAGATAGCAGATCTTGCACCTATTGCCACCTTCACTTCTCCATTTTTTACTCTCATCCATTCATCGTATCTTTCTCCCTTTGAAAGTTTACTGTGGAATACACTTATATTGCTGCCAAATCTGCCCTTAAATCTCTCTACCATCTGTGGTGTAAGTGCAATTTCAGGCACAAGTATTATTGAATCCTTTTTCTCCAAAATTGCCCTGTCTACAATATGCATATATATTTCCGTCTTGCCACTTCCCGTTACACCATGGATAAGGAACATTTTTTTATTAGAGTTCAATATTGATTCTACTGCCATACTTTGCTCTTCATTTAAATTCTTTCTTGAATAAGTTTTATATTCATTTTTATTATATCTATTTATGATCTTCTTTTTACTTAAAATAAAGCCATATTTAATCATAGTATTTATAGATGACAGTGACATATTATAATTTTTACTGATGAAATTTTTTGTATACATACCATTATTATTCTCTATTACATTAAAAATATTAGTATATGGTTCCTTCAAAAACTTTCCATCTAATTTTTTGCCAATATATAATCGGGATTCTATCTTATTCTTTATACCATCAAAAGTTCCTGCAGGTATAAAGACCTTTATGCACTCAATATATGTACACAGGTACCTTTTTCTCATCTTTTCTATAAGTTCAAAATCTTTTTCTGTAAAAAGTGGCATTTTACCGCATACTTCAATTATACTTTTAATTTTAGATATATCCATATCTACATCTTCGTATAGCTTTACTATAAAACCATCTATACTCCTGTTTCCCATTCCAAATGGTATCTTTACCTTATATCCTATAGATATATTATCCTTTATGTTGTCCGGTATTTTATATATGAAAATTTTATCTAATTTAATAGAAATTTTATTTACAATTATACCTGCATAATTCACTTTACCACCCTTTTACCTTATTACATTAAATAAGAGAGGTACTATATAACCCCTCTCAAATAAATTTAAAAATAATATTTCTATTAATAATTGCTATTACATATCATATCAAATAATTCTCTAGCAATTTTTCTTTTACTCATTTTAAGCATATCAATATTGTTGCCATCTTTTGATATTATGGTAACTTTATTGTCATCAGATGCAAACCCTGTATCCTTTGATACTATATTATTGGCAACTATATAATCTAAATTTTTCTTTTTCAATTTTTCTTTAGCATTTTTGATCAAGTCATTGCTTTCAGCCGCAAATCCAACAAGAATCTGGTCTTCTTTTATAGTTCCAAGTTTCTTAAGTATATCTGTATCTTTCACAAAACTCAAAGAAAGGTCATCTTCTGATTTTTTTATCTTTATGCTAGAGTATGTTTTCGGTTTGTAATCGGCTACTGCTGCTGCTTTTATGACTATATCCTGATGTTTAAACCTCTCCATAACAGCCTTAAGCATTTCTTCATTGGTATTTGCACCTATATAATCTATTCCAAACGGTTTTTTCAAACTGGTTGGTCCTGATACCAGTGTAACCTCTGCGCCTCTGTCTCTAGCTTCTTCTGCTATGGAATATCCCATTTTTCCTGAAGATCTATTGGTTATAAACCTTACCGGATCTATATATGCAACAGTTGGTCCAGCTGTTACCATAACCTTCTTACCCTTCAAATCCTTTTTATCATAGAGCCTGCTTTCTACAAATTCAGCTATAAATTCTGTATCTGGAAGTTTTCCTTCTCCAACATCTCCGCAGGCAAGCCTTCCACTTTCAGGCTTTATAAAATCATATCCAAGCCTAGATAACTTGCCGATATTTTCCTGCACAATAGGATTCGTGTACATATTTGTATTCATGGCGGGTGCAAAAACTACAGGTGCCTTTGTTGCCATTATAGTGGTTGATAATAAATCATCTGCTATTCCAGATGACACTTTGCCTATTATATTTGCCGTAGCTGGTACGATAAGCATAAGATCTGCTTTTTTTGCAAGAGAAATATGTTTAATTTCCCATGCTTTAGGTTCATCAAACATATCACAATTTACTATATTCTGGCTTAAAGTCTGAAAACTCAGCGGATTCACAAATTCAACTGCTGATTTGGTCATTATTACATGAACATCAAAATCCTTTTTTTTAAGCCTGCTTATCACATCAAGTGCTTTATAAACTGCTATTCCTCCAGTTACGCCAATAACTACTGTTTTTTTATACTGGCTCATTATTTTATACCTTCTCTTAAAGTTTCGTAGTCTATTAATCCCCTGTCGATTTCATTTATAGCTATAGTTACAGGTTTGGAAGAATCAATATCTACCATTGGCTCTGAGCCTTCAACAAGCTGTCTTGCCCTTTTAGCTATTATAGTAATTAAAGTATATCTGCTATCTACTTTTTTCAATAAATCAACTACAGATGGATTTATCATAGAATCATTCATGGATAATGCCCTCCTTAGATTTTAATATTTCACTTTCAACTTTGTCTACCCTGCATTTTTCAGCTATAATTATGCTTTCTATTTTTTTAACTGCATCTTCTACAGTATCATTTACAACTGCATAATTATATTTTGATATATAATTTATTTCTTTATACGCAGATTTAAATCTGGTAACCAAAGACTCCTTAGTTTCACTTCCCCTGTTTATTATCCTGTGCTTCAACTCTTCCATAGATGGAGGAAGTATAAATATAAATACACCTTCATGATAATTTTCTTTTACTTTTAGTGCACCCTGAATATCAATTTCAAGTATTACATCTTTTCCTAAATTCATAGCATCCAATGCACTTTTTTTAGGAGTACCATAATAGTTTCCATAAACTTCTGCATATTCCAGAAAATCTTTGCTCTTTATTTTACTTTGAAAATCATCCCTTGTCAAAAAATAATAATTTACGCCATCTATTTCTCCATCTCTTGGCTCTCTTGTCGTTGCAGAAACAGATATCCAGAAATCATTTTTTTCAAGCAAAGCTTTGCAAACAGTACCTTTGCCTGCACCTGAAGGTCCTGATATTACTATTAGAAGTCCCTTTGTCTTCATTGCTCCTCAACCTCTTCTATATCTTCATCATCATCTTTATTAGAAGACAGTCTATGTGCTACAGTTTCAGGCTGAACCGCAGAAAGTATTACATGATCACTATCAGTTATAATAACTGCCCTTGTTCTTCTACCATAAGTTGCATCTATAAGCATACCCCTATCTCTCGCTTCTTGTATTATTCTTTTTATAGGTGCCGATTCGGGACTAACTATAGCTACCAACCTATTAGCTGAAACAATATTTCCAAAGCCTATATTTATTAATTTTATATCCATATATTCCCTCCTGTATTATTCTATGTTTTGAATTTGCTCCCTTATCTTTTCTATTTCATTTTTTATATTTAAAACTAGCTTGGTTATTTGTAAGTTTGTAGACTTAGAAGCTATTGTATTTGCCTCCCTGTTCATTTCCTGCAATATAAAATCCAATTTTCTTCCAATTGGTTCATTTAACTCAAGAGTATCTTTAAATTGTACTACATGACTGCCAAGCCTTACAATTTCTTCATCAATACATGACTTGTCGGCGAATATTGCCACTTCCATTGCAATTCTATTCTCATCTATTTCATAATCCTTCATTAGATCCTTTAATCTAAGGTTGAGTTTTTCTCTAAACTCATCAACAAGATTTTCTGACATATCATTTATAGAATTTAAATATTTTTCAATAGAATTACATTTCAAAATAACATTGCTCTTAAGTTTCATTCCCTCTTTTTCTCTCATATCCAAAAGCATATTTAGTGCTTCATTTAAAGCAGTATTTAGTATATCCCAAACTTTATTTAAATCTTCATCTTCCTGTTTTAAAGTAATTACATCTTGAAATTTGGCAATAAGCGATATAGATAATTCCTCTTTTATATCATATTTTTCCTTTATCTTCTTTAAACAATTCACATAACTATCTGCCAGATTTTCATCCAATACGGCCTTAACTTTTTTATTTTCATAATTGGTTTCTGTGATAAAAACATCTACTTTTCCTCTGTTTACTTTGTCTAGTATAAGTTTCCTAATTTTATCTTCAATAGGCATAAAACTTTTAGGCATTCTTATATTTAAATCACAATATCTATGATTCACAGTTTTTATCTCTACCACAAAATTTCTTTGATTACTGTCTGTACTTCCCCTTCCAAAGCCTGTCATACTTTTAATCATTAAACTTTCATCCTTCCACAGTAAACTTATAAGTCCTTATTAATTATACGTGAATATCAATTGTAATTTCAAGATATCCTATATTATTAAAATTTATAATAACCACTATTTAAAATAAATTAAATCGTGGCTTAAATCGATTATACCATAAAATACTCATAATTACTTTAAATATCTATATTTTTCTAAAAGTTTAAAAGAAGATATTTTTAGTTATATAATAAGGCTTTAAGTTAATCTCATTTTAAATTAATTAACTTAAAGCCTTATTTTACATACCTAAAGTATAATGCATATTAAACCACCGTTGCCTTCATTTATTATTTTTTGAAGGGTTTTTTGTATTTTGACTTGAACATCCTCCGGCATTTTGTATAATTTATTCTGAAGTCCTTCCTTAACAAGTATTTCAAGAGATTTTCCAAACATATTGCTTTGCCATATTTTCGATGGATCACTTTCAAATTGTTCAAGAAGTGATTTAAGCATTTCTTCACTTTCTCTTTCCGTACCCATTATAGGAGATACTTCCGCTTCTATATCCGCCCTTATAAAATGAAGTGATGGTGCACTCGCCTTTAATTTAATTCCGAATCTATTCCCTTGTTTTACTATCTGCGGCTCTTCCAATTTCATCTCAGATAGCTGTGGCGCAACCAATCCATATCCATTTTCTTTTACATCTTTAAGAGCATCTGCTATCTTGTCATATTCTACTTTAGCACTGTGCATACTTGTTACTGCTTTCAAAAGATCACTCTCACCTTGAATTTCTTCCGAACAAACTTCACTTAGTATTTTATAAAAAAGATCTTTTTTAGGTTTAAGTTCAATTCTCGATGTACCTTCTCCCATGTTTATCTCTTTAATTAAAGCTGTTCCTATAAATTCTACATCGCTAAATCCGTCAATAGATTTATCTATATCACGTACTTTATATATATTTTTGCACATATCCTTT
This sequence comes from Clostridium algifaecis, assembly GCF_017874415.1. Classification (GTDB taxonomy): domain Bacteria; phylum Bacillota; class Clostridia; order Clostridiales; family Clostridiaceae; genus Clostridium_B; species Clostridium_B algifaecis. Next base: position 257,087 of record NZ_JAGGLM010000001.1, on the reverse strand, counting down.
GCAAGATTTATAAAATCAACTTTAAGCCAATGTGATAATTCCAGTTTTTCAATCCATTCCGGTATATCAATATTTATTTCTTTTATAGGAAATTCTTTTAAAATTCTTTGGAATACATTAGTTATGTCTTCTTCTTTCATATTAAGGACATCCATTATCTGTACAGGTACATCATACTTTTCCTCCATAGATTTTTTAATTTCTATTGTATCAGGCTCATATGGATGTCTTGAATTAAGTACTATTATAAAAGGCTTATTTATAGATTTCAATTCTTCTACAACTCTTGACTCAGGTTCTAAATAATCATCTCTTGGTATATCTGCTATAGATCCATCGGTAGTTATCAGAAGTCCTATAGTAGAATGTTCGTTTATTACTTTCTTAGTTCCTATTTCAGCTGCTTCTTCAAAAGGTATTTCATGATCATACCATGGAGTACTTACCATTTTAGCTTCTTCACCCTCCATGTATCCAAGTGCTGTCTTAACAATGTAACCTACACAGTCTACCATCCTTACTTTAAATTTGGTATTCTCGTTAAGGCTTATTTCTATAGCCTCATTGGGAATAAATTTAGGTTCTGTAGTATGAATTGACTTTCCTGATGAACTTTGAGGTAATTCGTCTTTAGCTCTCTGTTTTTTATAAGAATTGTCCATATTGGGAAGTACCATAATTTCCATAAATCTTTTTATAAAAGTGGATTTTCCCGTCCTGACTGGTCCTACAACTCCTACGTATATATCTCCTTGAGTTCTTTCAGATATGTCTTCATATATATCAAAGTTATCCAAAGTATACCCCCTAATTATTCTTAATATTAACAATATATATATATTTATAAAAAAGGGATATTATTCTCATATCATATATTTTTTTTATATATTTAAAAATTAGATTGTTTCATTCAGCTGTTTTCATCTTTTTTCTCTCTTGTCATAAGTTCATATACTGCCTGCCTTGCATCCTTGTTTTCAAAGAGAACTTTATAAAGTGCATCAGTTATAGGCATTTGAACTTTAAGCTTACTTTTAAGTTCATAAAATGCCTTACATGCCCATATTCCCTCAACTACCATTCCAACTTCATTAACTGCCTCTTCTTTTGATTTTCCCTGCCCTATGAGTATTCCTGCTCTCCTGTTTCTGCTGTGCATGCTGGTACAGGTAACTATAAGATCTCCAATTCCAGTAAGCCCTGAAAAAGTTTCCTTTTTTCCTCCAAGTTTAATACCTATTCTTGTTATTTCATTTATTCCCCTTGTCATTAGAGCTGCCTTTGAATTATCACCATATCCTATTCCATCACATATGCCAGCAGCAAGTGCAATTATATTCTTTACAGCTCCTCCTATTTCAACGCCTATAACATCAGAATTAGTATAAACTCTAAATCTATCCGTCATAAACATATCTTGAACACTCTTAGCAGCTTCCATATCATCAGAAGCTGCAACTACTGTAGTTGGTATATTCTTAGCCACTTCCTCCGCATGACTTGGCCCGGACAATACTACCACTTTATTATGCGGAAGCTCTTCCTGTATAACTTCTGACAATCTCTTTCCTGTTACTTCTTCAATTCCCTTTGCTATGTTTATAATCACACGGTCATTTAGTTTAAAGTCACTAATTTTTCTACACATATCCCTTACAATACGGGATGGTACTGAAATGACTATATATGCTGCTTCTTTAATAACATATTCTAGATCACATGATGCATCCACCAGTTTAGGAATATTCACTTCTTTAAGGTATCTGGAATTTTTCCTTTTTAAATTTATGCTATTTACTAGTTCCTCATTTCTATCCCATAATATAATTTTTTTTCCATGAGAAGCTAACATTACAGAAAGTGAAGTCCCGAAACTTCCTGCACCTAAGAAACAAATATCATATTTCATTTTATTCCTTCCTCTCCCTAAACTCCAATTTTATACCTGTACCTGTAAAGTCAAAACTATCTCTAATTTGATTTTCAAGATATCTCTTATATGAAAAATGAACACATTCAGGATCATTTACAAAAAACACAAAAGTTGGAGGTTGTGCTGCAACTTCTGTAACATAATAAACTTTTAATCTCTTGAGGCCTACTATAGGAGGTTCTTTCATCATAATAGCTTTATTTATAATATCATTTAAAACTCCAGTTTTAACACGTTTGTTATAATTAACATAACATTTTTTAACAGTATCCAGTACTCTATTAACTCTCTGACCTGTTTTTGCCGATATAAATATATATGGTGCATAAGACATAAATGATAAACTTCTGCCTATCATTGTTTTAAATTTATCCATAGTTTTTGTATCCTTCTCTACCAGATCCCATTTATTAACTATGACCATTATAGCTTTATTGAGTTCATGGGCATATCCTATTATCTTTTCATCCTGATCGCTTATATCATAAGTAGCATCTAATAATAAAATACAGACATCTGCCCTTTCTACTGCTGTATACGTCCTTATGACACTGTATCTTTCTATTTCTTCCTTTACTTTACTCTTCTTTCTAATACCAGCTGTATCTATTAATACAAACTTGTCATCATCTCTTTGCAAATAACTGTCTACGGCATCTCTTGTTGTCCCCGGTATGTTGCTAACAATTACCCTTTCTTCACCAAGTAATTTATTTATAAGTGAAGATTTCCCTACATTAGGTTTTCCTATAAAGGCTATCTTTATATAATCATCATCTTTTGAATTAATTTCGTCATCTTCAAAATGTTTAATTACTTCATCCAACATATCTCCTAGTGCTAAACCCTGTGATGCTGAAATAGCTATAGGATCTCCTATACCTAAATTGTAAAATTCATAAGTATTATTTTCAAATTTTAAATTATCTATCTTGTTGACTGCAAGCACTATTGGTTTTCCACTTTTTCTAAGCATCTGTGCTACTTCATTATCGGCATCTGTAAGGCCTTCACGTCCATCTACTATAAATATTATTACGTTTGCAGTTTCTATAGCTATCTGTGCCTGCCTTCTCATCTGAGATATAATAATATCACTATTTTCAGGTTCAATACCACCTGTATCTATTATTGTAAAATTATATTTTAGCCACTCTGCCTCTGCATATACTCTATCTCTCGTAACTCCAGGTGTATCCTCCACTATAGATATTCTCTTTCCTGCTAATTTATTAAATAAAGTAGACTTTCCAACATTAGGCCTGCCTACTATAGCTACTATTGGTTTTGCCATGTTCTTCCTCCTTGTTTACTCTATATCACAATTTTTTATTATAATATCTATCAAATCTTCTCCACTATAATTGCATATGGATATATTACTATTTAATTTACTTTCCAATTTTTCTACAGTCACATCATCTAAAAATATTCTACTTTTAGATGAAGAAATTTCATATCCCTTTCTGAGCATACAATCCGGTATAATAATATTTTTGCCCAATTTTTTATTTTTTAACTGATCTATGATATCATGGGCAGTAATAAGTCCTGCTACAGTTATTGTATTTCCAAAAAAATTATTCACTATTCCAATAACATCTACATTTATATTTTTGTTTACCTGCATAATTTTATCTGCAGCTTTCTTGATTTCAAAACAAGCAGACTTTCCTGTGATTAAAGTAAAGGAGCCTTTTAATTTTCCATTTAACTTACTTAGATTATTTTTAATATTATTTCTAAAAAGCCTTATCATTCCAACTCCATCTTCAAGCTGTTTAAAATTATCATAGAACTCAGTTTCAGGTACATCTCTTCCAGACAAGACATAAAATTCATCTGACATTCTGACAAAAGGTTTGCCTATTTCAGCTAAATATCTATCTTGAAGTTTTTTCATTCTATCTAATTGCTCTGCCGCAGAAAATTTGTCATATAATTTTAAATCAAATAGCCCATCTCTATATTTTGTAATTCCTACAGGTACTACAGCTACATTTTCAATTTGAGGATATAATTTATATAAATCCTCAATAGTTTTTTCCAGCTCATAATTATCATTTATACCAGGGCACAATACTATCTGACAATTTATTTTTATGCCTGAACCTGTCAGTTTCTTTAATCTATCATATAAATTCCCTGCAAATCTATTGTGAATCATCTTTATTCTAAGTTCTGGATTTGTAGTATGAACTGATACATTTATAGGACTTATTTTATATTGAATTATTCTATCTATATCATTTTCACTCATATTTGTGAGAGTCACAAAGTTTCCCTGAAGGAAAGCCAGCCTTGAGTCATCATCTTTAAAATAAAGTGTCTTTCTCATACCTTTCGGAAGTTGATCTATGAAACAAAATATACATTTGTTATGACAGCTCTTAGGTTTGTCAAGAATAAAGTCTTTAAACTCTACTCCAAGGTCTTCATCATATTCTTTTTCTATTTCAAGCTCCCATATTTCATCATTTTTTTTCTCTATTTCAACTACAACATAATTGTCACTTATTAAAAATTTGTAGTCTATAATGTCATTAATCTTTTTTCCATTAATACTGAGAAGTTTGTCACCTGCTTCTATATCCATTTCTTCTGCAATACTTCCAGGATTCACTATTGATATTTCATTTTTCATCTAAAAAACTCCCAATTTTAATATATAAATCATATACTCTTAGAATATACATTAATATATTTATTTAGTCAACTTAATAGATGTAAGCTTTTTACATAAAATAATTTTGCATATACCAAAAATGACTTTTGCTTTACTAATATATCCGCAAAAGTCATGTAAAATCATAGAATTTAAAATATGTAGAAAATTTATATAAGATTAAGTATATATATGACCACGGCAGAAATAGCAGCACATCCTGGTATGGTAATAATCCATGTAAGAACTATGTCCTTTACTACACTCCATCTTACAGCTGAAAATCTTTTAGAAGATCCAACTCCCATTATACAGGTTGTTATTATATGAGTTGTACTTACAGGTGCCTTAAACATAGTAGCTGTAAATATTACAGCAGATGAACCCATTTCAGCTGCGAAACCACTTACAGGCACTATTTTAGCCATTTTAGATCCCATGGTTTTAATTATCCTTTTCCCTCCAAGGGCGGTTCCAAGCGCCATAGCAAGCGCACATGTTATTTTTACCCATATTGGCACTGAAAATTCTTTTATAAATCCAGCACTCATAAGCGTCATTGTTATAACTCCCATAGTTTTTTGGGCATCATTTTCACCGTGATTTAATGCCAAAAACATTGTAGAAAAAATTTCAGCTTTTGAAAATATCTTTGTTACAGTAGATGGTCTTGTATTCGTCAGAAATAACTTTATTATGTTCATAAAAATAAATCCTACTATAAATCCTATTATAGGCGATAGTATAAGCCACAAAATAACTTTCCAAAAAAGACTTGACCAATTAACAATTAGAAATGTACCCTTATACATAATAGCTGATCCTATCAGTCCTCCTATAAGGGCATGTGAAGAACTACTTGGTATTCCAAAATACCAGGTTATTAAATTCCATATTATAGCTCCAATTAATGCTGCTATAATTACTTTTTGAGTTACATCATTAGGATGTACTATACCGTTTCCTACAGTTTCTGCAACCTTTACGCTCAAAAAAGCACCCGCAAAATTTAAGGCCGCCGAAATTACCACGGCTTGTTTTAATGATAGTGACCTTGTAGATACAGCACAGGCTATAGCATTGGCACTGTCATGAAAGCCATTAATAACATCAAATATTACTGCAATTACCACTATTAAAATAGTTATAAATAAAGTACTACTAAGCATTTTTCATTACTACTCCTTCAACGACATTAGCCAAATCTTCACAAGAATCTAAAGTATCTTCGAGATATTGATATATTTCTCTCCATTTTATAACATTTATAACTTCCATATTACTTCTGAATATTTTCTTTATGGCTTCTCGTGATATTATATCTCCTTCTTCTTCTATTCTGTTTACTTCTATTATTTTTTGCGGAAGTTCCTTACTTGTCTTCATATTTTTTAACTCTTTCATTATAATTATTATTTGCGTACAGGAATTCAAAATCATTTTACATAGATTTTTAGCTTCATCTTCACAAGAATTCACATTTAACATTATAAACCTACTGGCAGTTGATTCTATAAAATCAATAATGTCATCCATATCTGATGCTATAAGATAAATATCTTCCCTATCAAATGGAGTAATGAATGTTTTATTCAACTCTTTCAATATCTCATGCTGTATTTTATCTCCTTCATGTTCTACGGCCTTTATTTTTTTTATATTTTCTTCTGAGTTTTCAAGATCATCTAAAAATTCTACTAATAAATTAGCCGCCTTATAAGCTATATTAGCACTTTCTTTAAAGAATTCATAAAACTTGTCTTCTTTTGGCGTAAAACTAAACATTATATCCCTCCTAATTATTGAAAGCATATCTTCGACCGTATAAAGTATAACATAAACTTAACAATAATAAAATAAAAAAATCTTCATAAACTAAATATAAAGATTTTTTTCATAAAAATATATATTATTTTCAAAAAAGCTTATTTTTTTACATTATTATTCATTTAAGTCTTTCTGTTCTCCTGTAACCAGATATATAGTTTCCTCACATATATTAGTTACATGATCTGCTATTCTCTCTAAATACTTACATACAAATAAAAGTTGCGTCATTTGGGCTACTTTTTTATGATCCTGTACCATGATTTCCAGTATATTTGAAAATATATTTTTATATTTGCCATCTATTTCATCATCTATTTCACAGGCTTTATAGGCTTCTTCCACATTCATCGATACATATGCATCAAGTGCCTTTTTTATCATATTATTTACTAATTCCGACATATCCGATATATCTGTCAATTCTTTGACATATTTTTCATTTTCCAGTCTCAAAGTCACTTTCGCAATATCTACAGCATGATCTGCCATTCTTTCAAGATCTGTTATCAATTTAGTTGTAATAAATATAGTTCTTAAGTCTATAGCAAGCGGTTGTTCCTTGCCTGTCAACTTTATACATTTATCATCGATTTCCTTCTGTAGATTGTCAACCAGATCATCATCCTTTATAGTTTCATTTGCTAATTTTGAGTCCTGTTTCACCAGTGATTCTACACATTTATGAATTTGTTTTTCCACTATGCTCCCCATTCTCAAAACATCATTATGCATTTCCTCTAATGCATAATCAAAACCTGTTCTTGTCATAATATCACCTCTAATTCATATTTTAAAACATTACAATTATTAACCAAATCTTCCTGTTATATAGTCCTCTGTTCTCTTGTCCTTTGGTTTATAAAATATATCATCAGTTTTTCCATCTTCAATTATTTCTCCATTAAGGAAAAAAGCGGTATAATCAGATATTCTTGCTGCCTGCTGCATATTATGAGTTACTATTATTATGGTATATTCTTTCTTTAATATATCCATAAGTTCTTCTATTTTTAAAGTTGATATAGGATCAAGGGCAGAGGTTGGTTCATCCATTAAAAGTACTTCTGGTTCTACAGCTAATGTTCTGGCTATACAAACTCTTTGCTGCTGTCCACCTGAAAGCCCAAGTGCACTTTTATTTAATCTGTCCTTTACTTCATCCCATATAGCTGCACCCTTTAAACTTTTTTCAACAATTTCATCCAGTTTGTTTTTATTTTTCATTCCATGTATCCTTGGCCCATAAGCTACATTGTCATATATAGACATTGGAAATGGATTTGGGCTTTGAAATACCATTCCAATTCTTTTCCTGAGTTCTATTACATCATAATCCTCATATATATTTTTCTCTTCGAAAAATACTTTTCCATCTATTTTTACTGAACTAATTAAATCATTCATTCTATTAATAGTTCTTAAAAATGTAGATTTACCACACCCAGAAGGTCCGATTAATGCTGTAACAGAATTTTTTTCTACATTTAAATTTACTTTTTTCAATGCTTGAACCTTTCCATAATATAAATCAAGATCCTTAGTTTGTACTATATACATAGTTTCCTCCTTATTTCTTACCAGTATAGGACTCATATATTCTCTTTCCCAATATTCTAGCTAAAACATTAAATAAAAGTACCATTACAATTAATACTGCTGATGATTTGTTTGCAATTTGTGCAGCATCTGGTACCATACCTTCTGAATTAAGCTTCCATATATATACTGCTAAAGTTTCTGCCGGTCTAAATAAGCTAAATGGTGAGGCACTATTTGAAAGACTAACAGTTGTAAAATCAAGCTTTGGCGCACTCATACCAGCTGTATATAAAAGTGCTGCTGCTTCTCCAAATATTCTTCCGGCAGCAAGTATTATTCCTGTTAAAATTTGTGGTATAGCTGATGGAAGCACTATTTTCGATATAGTCTGCCATCTTGTAGCTCCAAGTCCAAGACTTGCTTCTTTCACTGATTTAGATGCATCACTTATAGCATTTTCACTTACCCTTGTAAGTGCTGGAAGATTGAGTACAGATATGGATAATGCTCCTGCAAATAGTGTAAATCCCCAATTCGTCATACTTACAAATATCAATAATCCAAATAATCCAACTACTATGGATGGAAGTGATGCCATAGTTTCTATGCATAATCTTATTATACTTAATAATATTCCTTCTTTTGCATATTCAGATAAATATATTCCAGCTCCTACTCCAAAAGGGACACTTATAACAAGAGCAACAACAAGCATATAGAAAGAATTAAAAAGTTGAGGTCCAATTCCACCTCCAGCTTGTGCAAATTTGGCATTTCCAAATAAAAAAGATGGTTTATAAAATCCATTTCCTTTTATAAGTATATATGATATTAAAGCTACTAAAAGTACTATTACAAATCCAGATATTCCATACAAAACCATAGTCCATATTCTATCTTTAATTTTAGCATTCATTATCTAACTTCACTCCTTTTTCCGATAATTCTTATTATAATAATAAATATAAAGGATATTATAAGTAATAATAATGCTAAGGACCACAGTGCATCATTCCACGCAGTACCTGATACGGTATTTCCCATATCCATAGTCAATATGCTTGTAAGAGTAGAGGTTGGATCAAGTAGTTTCCCTGGAAATTTTATTGAATTTCCGATTACCATCTGAACTGCAAGTGCTTCTCCAAAAGCTCTTGCAAGTCCTAAAACTATTCCCGTAAGTATTCCATTTTTAGCTGACGGTAATATAACTTTTGATATTGTCTGCCACCTTGTAGCTCCAAGTCCATAAGAACCTTCCATGTACTTTTTAGGCACAACTTTAACCGCATCTGCAGATATGCTTGCAATAGTCGGAAGTATCATTATACTAAGTACAAGTATACCTGCGATCAAACTGAAACCTATTCCTCCAAAATTCCACTTCAAAAATGGAATCAATACGCTGAAGCCTATCCATCCATATACAACAGAAGGAATTCCTACAAATAATTCCAGTGAAGGTTGAAGAATTTTTTTTCCTAATTTTGGGGATATATAATGCATAAATATAGCAAGCCCTACTCCTATAGGAGTACTTATTATAACTGCCCCAATTGAAACAAAAGTAGAACCCGCTATAAATATAAGTGCTCCGAATTTTGGATTATTGCCTTCCGGATTCCATAAGGATGTAAATAAAAATTTGCTTAATGAATATCCATGTTTTGTAAAAGTATTTATCCCTTTGGATGTTATAAATACTATTATTGTAAATGTCAAAATTATAATTATACCTGCACAGAGCATGGAAAATCCTCTACCTATATATTCATTTTTTAGATCTTTAAATAATTTTTTGCCATTCATATATTATCAACCTCAAAAGTAGATTTTATTAATATTGTATATATTGATATATTAAAAAATATTACTTTGTTTTCATATCGCTCATTGGAATATATCCAAGTTTTTTCACTGTAGCTTTATTTTCATCTTGCAATACAAAATCTATATATGCTTTTGATAAGTCTTTTGCTTCACCTTTTGTGTACATATGCTCATAAGACCAGAATGGATATTTGCCACTTTCTATGTTTTCATTGGTAGCTTCAACATTTTCTATTTTTAAAGTTTTTACATTTTGTTTAACAGCTTCTGTTATATAAGATAAAGCCAGATAACTTATGGAACCTTTTGTATTTTTTATTGCATTTTCTACATTTCCGCTGGAATCCTGAGTAGTTCCCAACCCTTCTTTTTCATCTTTTCCACCCATTACGGTATCTTTAAATGTAGCTCTAGTACCTGATGATTTTGTTCTGTTTATTACATTTATAGGAAGATCATCTCCACCAACTTGTTTCCAATTTGTTATTTCTCCTGTAAATATTTTCTGAATTTGATCTTTAGTTAAATTATCAACCTTTACTCCAGTATTTGCAACTACTGCAAATCCTATCGCACAAACCTTATGATCTACAAGTTTCTTAGCATCTTCTGCAGATAATTTTGATTCTGATGTTACATCAGAATTACCAATATTTGCAGTTCCATTTAGTGCTAAATTTAATCCTGTACCGCTCCCTCCTCCTTGTACATTTACAGTAGTTCCGGAATTTTTATCCATAAAGCTTTTTCCGAGTTGCTCTGCTAATGGCTGGAGTGCAGTAGAACCTGCCAGAGTTATTGATCCTGTTAATTTTTTTGTATTCGATGAATCCTTCGTTTGATTACTTCCCTTATTGCCTGAACCACATCCAACAAATGCTCCAGCTATTATGGTAATTGCCATAGCTGTTATAATAACCTTAAGACTCTTTCTTTTCATAATCATTGTAGACCTCCTCAAATTTGCTATCCGTTATTTATTACATATATAATATTATTCCACGAAAGTTAACCATTTATTACTCCTATGTTAATTAAATTTAACACAACAGCAATAAATGGTTATTATTAATTATAAAGGAATTTCAACAATGAATTTACTTCCATTTCCAACTTCACTTTCTACTTTTATATTTCCATTGAATCCCATAACAATATGTTTAACTATAGCAAGTCCAAGTCCTGTGCCTCCCTGACTCCTTGATCTGGCTTTGTCTACTCTATAAAATCTTTCAAATAATCTTTCCTGGTGTTCTTTAGATATACCTACTCCATGATCTTCTACTGAAATTATGCATTTGTTTTCTTTCAGTCTTGTAACTATATTAATTTTTCCGCCATTGTCTGAATATTTTATTCCATTATCTACTAAATTTATTATCATCTGTTTAAACCTATCTTTATCACCATAAATAATAGGTATATTAGATATTTGAACATTTATATCTATGTTTTTCTTTTGGGCGGTATTTTTCATGAGATATGAAACATCCTCTATTATAGAATTTACATTAACTTCTTCTAATTTGTCATTTTTATCATTCTCTATATGTGAAAGAGTCAAAATATCGTTTATAAGCCTTGTTAACCTATTAACTTCATCATCTATTATATCTAAAAATTTGTTTTTATTTTCAGCATCGTCCACATATCTCAACGTTTCAGAAAATCCTTTTATAGAAGTTAATGGTGTCTTAAGTTCATGAGACACATTAGCTACAAACTGAGATCTAATGTTTTCCAGCTTCTTTATATCAGTTATGTCTTGAACTACAGCAACTGTACCGATTCTGTCATGATGTTTATTTATTATATATGCAGTTTTAATCCTCAATTCTCTTTGTTTTGGCCACAAAGTCTTTATTTCCTTATATTCATTATTATCGTATTTAAATATATCCTCTAATTCAAAATCCCTTATACTATCCATTAAATTTTCCCCTATTATATCTCTATCTATTCCAAATATATCTTTAGCATAAGGATTTATCATTATTACTTTATTATTTTTATCCACAGCAATAACACCGCTATCCATACTCTTAAGTATTGCTTCAAGTTTATTACTCTGATTTATAGAATCATTTAAAGTTACTTCGAGCTCATCTGCCATGTTATTAAAAGTTTTAGCAAGCTCTCCTATTTCATCTCTAGTTTTTATTTTTACTCTCATGTTCAAATTTCCATTTGCTATACTTGAGGTTATTTTTTCAAGCTCTTTCAATGGTTTAACTATAGATTTGGAAAGCTTTGTTACAAATAATATGGATATAATTATGGATAGTACAACTATAATTATATAATATTTAAAATAGTTGCTTTCAAAGCCCCTTACTATCTGCATATTCATGGCACTTCTAACTACATGTCCATCTTTAGTAAGTGTAGCAAAATAAATTGTACTTCTTCCTATGGTATAACTAAATCTTATAGAATAACCTGTGCCGTTTGATCTCGCTTCTTGTACCTCCTTTCTTGAATTATGATTTTCAAGATATTTTTCAGATACAGCAGAATCGCTTAATACTTTTCCATTTTTATCTATATACGTTTCTCTTATTATTCCATTCTTAAAATTATTCTTAAAAAATATACTTCTGTCTTTATCATTTTTTTCCTGAATGGTATTTATTATAATGTCATTATTTATTTTGAGTATCTGTTTCATATTTTCTATATACTGATGATTTACAATAATTACAAATAAAGTTGTCATTATAACAAAACTAAATACAAGTGTACCAAGCATCGATATCATTAATTTTTTTTTCATAATATCACCATTATTCCTGAAAATTAAATCTATAACCTATACCACGGATAGTTTCAATATATTTTGGTTTTTTATCATCATCTTCAATCTTTTGTCTTAAATGCCTTATATGAACATCCACAGTTCTTGTTTCTCCAATATACTCATATCCCCATATCTTATCTAAAAGAAAATCTCTAGTCATGACTCTTCCATTATTTTTTATGAGTATTTGCAAGAGTTCAAATTCTTTTAAAGTAAGTTCTACCCTCTTACCTGATTTAGTAACTTCATGTTTATCAAATTCTATAGTTACATCACCAAAAACATAATATTTATCTATTTCCTTTATAGAAGTTCTTCTAAGAACTGCTTTCACCCTTGCTACTAGTTCTCTTACAGAAAATGGTTTTGTAATATAATCATCAGCTCCGAGTTCCAATCCAAGGACTTTGTCAAACTCTTCTCCTTTTGCAGTTATCATTATAATTGGAATTGATGATATAGAATTGTCTTTTTTTATTTCTTTACATACATCATATCCATCCATTTCCGGGAGCATTACATCCAATAGCACTAGCTTTGGCTTTTCATATTTAACTTTTTTAAGCGCATCTACTCCATTATTTGAAATAATAGTTTTATAACCGTTATTTTCAAGATTAAATTTAATTAATTCACATATGTGCTCCTCATCATCAACAATTAAAATTTTTTCCTGCGGCATAGCTTACCCTCCAATTATACTTAAATACTATTTTATTATTATTTCATATATACAAATGAAAACATCCTTCCACAATTTTTATCTTTTCTATAAGAATGCATTTTGTATTCACTACTACAAAATGTACAGACATCGATAAACTTTATGTTTTCATTTTTAATTTTTTCAGATTGCAGCTGATACTTAATACATTTTTTTAAATTCAGGTTATTTTTTATGAATATATCCTTACCTCTGTAAAAAACAGAGTTCTCAAATTTATCAATTACATCTTCACCTACTGTATAACAGCAGGATTGTATGTTTGGTCCTATACATACAAAAATATCATCCTCAGTACTTTTATAATCATTTTTTAATTTTCTAATAGCTTTTTTAACTATTAGGTTTAATGTTCCTTTCCACCCGCTGTGAACAGCTGCAATTATCCTATTTTTTCTGTCATATAAAATTACAGGCACACAGTCTGCAGTGAACACGCCAACTGCATTATTAATTTCATTTGTAAATATAGCATCTCCATCTTCTACTTTATTTTTATATACTATTAAATCATTACCATGTACCTGATTTAGGTATCCTATACTTTTCAATTCAAACCATTTTTTCAAATTTTCTATATTCTTTATTCCAACATCCTTGGATTTATTAAAATCCAGATTATTTTTCGCTGTAGAAAATACAGCTGCTGCCCCTCCCATATCTATTTCTAAAAATTCATATTTATCAATATAAATACTTCTAATGTCCATTTTTTGTCCTCCAATATTTGAAATAATAATTACATATATATTTGTATTTTAACATTTCTTATATATTAATTGTATTATGTTTATATAATTTAAATTTATTAACCTAAATTTAACATAAAAAAATAGATGACATATAAACCATGTCATCTATTTTTTTGAAATTAAATTTTTTATTTCTTCCATAAATGTATTAATATCCTTAAATTGTCTATACACAGATGCAAATCTCACGTAAGAAACCTCATCAATCTCTTTAAGACTTTTCATTACAAGTTCCCCTATATCAGAAGAATTTATTTCTGTTACCATTTTATTATTTATTTTCTTTTCTACATCGTCTGTTATATTTTCAAGTTGTTTTCTGGACACAGGTCTTTTCTGGCAGGCTTTTATAAGTCCATTTAATATTTTATTTCTATCAAAATACTCTCTATCATTATTCTTTTTTATAACAAGTATTGGCAAATCTTCAATTTTTTCATATGTTGTATATCTCTTTTTACAGCTTAAGCATTCTCTTCTTCTTCTAATAGCTCTATTGTCTTCAGTTGATCTGGAATCAACAACTTTACTTTCCGTATAACCACAATAAGGGCATTTCAATTCCATTCACGTCCTTTGCCTATATTTAATATATAGTTGTAATTATACACTTTTTCATCTAGAATTGCACTTGCCTTCTAGCTTGCAATACTTCCCGCATCTACAAGTACCACATCTACGCCTATTTTTTTTACACTATCCCATGACAGTTCGATATCTTCACTCTTTGTAAACCAGCTGATTCTATCCGTTTGAGGCGGAAGTATTATAGATACGATTTTATTTTCATCACAGTCTATTTTCAAATCCTTTATAAAACCTAATTTGGCTCCCGTATTAATATCTATGATTTCCATAGTTCTTAAATTTGCCAATGAATACAGTGACATCTCTTCTTCCATTTATGTAACACCCCCATTATTTATATACTCTAAATATATTACATATATTTTTTCATATGTCTTAATGCTGTCTTTTCAAGTCTTGATACCTGAGCTTGTGATATTCCTATTTCCTTTGCCACCTCCATTTGTGTCCTTCCATCAAAAAATCTCAAATTCAATATAAGTTTTTCTCTATCATTTAATTTTTTCATTGCTTCTTTTATAGATATATCCTGAAGCCAGTTTTCATCTAAATTTTTTGTATCACTTATCTGATCCATAACATATATAGCATCTCCTCCATCACGGTATATAGGTTCAAATAGCGACACAGGATCTTGAATTGCATCAAGCGCAAATACAACTTCTTCCCTTGGAATATCAAGTTCTTTTGCTATTTGAGATATCGTTGGCTCTTTGTTGTTTTTCCTTATAAATTTATCTCTTGCCTGAAGTGCCTTATATGCTATGTCTCTCAAAGATCTACTTACTCTTATTGAATTATTATCTCTTAAGTATCTTCTTATTTCACCTATAATCATAGGAACTGCATAAGTAGAGAATTTTACATTTTGTTTTAAATCGAAATTATCTATTGCCTTTATAAGTCCTACACATCCAACCTGAAACAAATCATCTGCATTTTCACCTCTGTTGTTAAATCTTTGTATTACACTTAAAATAAGTCTTAAATTCCCCTTTATAAATTTTTCTCTTGATTTGGTATCTCCACTTCTAGTTTTAATTAAAAGTTCTTTCATTTCTTTTTCCTTTAGAACTGGCAGTTTTGATGTGTTCACACCACAAATTTCAACTTTGTTAATTATCATGCAATCAGCCCCTTTAGAATATATAGCATTTTAAGTATTTACTAAGGAGCTAAATTTTATACTAAAAACAAGCCTATAACATTTTATTTATTTCTTTTTTCAATGTTTTTATTATTCTTTTTTCCAGTCTCGATATGTAAGACTGAGATATGCCAAGCATATCTGCCACTTCTTTTTGCGTTTTTTCAACATTCCCACTTAATCCAAACCTTAAATTTACTATTTTCTTTTCTCTTTCGCTCAACTTTTTCATAGCCATAATTAAAAGCTGCTTGTCTACTTCACCTTCTATGGAATCATATACTACATCATTATCAGTACCTAATATATCTGACAATAATAGTTCATTTCCGTCCCAGTCTATATTCAGCGGTTCATAAAATGAAATTTCAGCCTTTACTTTATTGTTTCTTCTTAAATACATCAATATTTCATTTTCAATGCACCTGGATGCATATGTTGCTAATTTAATTTTTTTATTTGGATCAAAAGTATTTACAGCTTTTATAAGTCCTATAGATCCCACAGATATCAAATCTTCCAGATTAACTCCAGTATTTTCAAATTTTCTTGCTATATATACTACTAATCTTAAATTTCTTTCAATTAAAGTAGATCTTACGTTTTCGTCTCCATTTATTAATTTAAATACCAGATCTTCTTCTTCTTCTTTTGTAAGCGGCGGTGGGAGTACCTCACTTCCTCCTATATAATAGATATTTTTAACGAATATCTTAAATTTTAACATTAATCTGTTCAATAATATTCTTAATTTAGGCATAGTTTCCCTCCAATTAACCATAGTTTTTAATTTTTATTAAATAACATAGTAAATTAAATTACTCCTCTTGGTAAAAGTGCATGATAATCACTAAGCTCACTTAATCTGTCCTCACAAAATGCAACTATAGCATCTCTACTTTCCATATTTTTTCCAACTGCTATTTTAACTGCCTTTGGCTTAAATCCAACCAACTTCCCGCATTTCCCATTCACTACTTTGTAAGGTATGAAAAATTTATCATATCCTTTAATATCAATATTACAAAACACAGATTTTTCTACTATAATTACTGGAAGATTAGTGGCTGGTTCCTTCAGTTCATTCCCCGTATCTAAAAAAGCTTTTACTCTCTTGCTTCCGCTGTTTAATATGATATCTACATTAAATATCAGTGTAGTTAAATTTTTTCTATCCCTTATATACACAACAAGTCTATCAATTATTATATATATAACCATAATTGATATTAAAAGCCATTTATATGAAAAATCATATAAATTATATCCTCCAGTATTATATTGAATAAAAATACATATACCTGCCAGGAGCATGGAATACATTATGAATATGGATAAAGCTTTTAAATTAAAAATAATGTTTTTGCTTCTAAAAGTAATAAGCACTAAAATTTCAGCTGCTGCTATTTTAAAAGATAAATTAGTAAATACTGCAAGTCTCGGGAAAACTAAAGTTATAACATAGAGTGATCCTAAACAAGATGACAAAAGTATATATCTAAATTTTACTTTTATCCTGAGCGTCTTCGCAGTTATATAAATAAGGAAAAAATTCACTACTGCATTTATAAAAATTAAAACATCTAAAAATACAATCAAGTCTCAACCATCTCCCCCTGTATTATTTGAGATTATTTATCTTTATTATATACTTGTTAATTTCAAAATTTTGTCATTTTATAACTATAATCATTTTTTTTATTTTCTATATTATGATATGTTATGTTAATTTATGCAAATTAGTAATAAAAAAGTACCTATAGATAAAACACCTTTTTTATGTGTCTTATCTATAGGTACTTTTTATATATTTTTTGTTTATTTTCTATTTACTTATTTTCTCTGACGCCTCAAAAAAGCCGGTATTTCAAGATCTTCCTCATTGATGCCCCTATAATCCGAAGTAGCAGCAGCTTCATTTTTGCTTTCCAGATTCATTTTAAATTTATTGCTTTCCTCATTCTGCTTTTTATTATTTTCACTTTCAATCTGACTTTTATCTTCTTCAAATCCAGTTGCAATTACAGTTATTCTTATTTCATCTTTTATATCCTCATCTATAACTGCACCAAATATTATATTAGCATCAGGATCAGCTGCATCTTGAACAATCTCAGCAGCTTCGTTTATTTCAAGCAATCCCAAATCAGAACCACCTGTTATATTTAAAAGTACACCTGTAGCACCAACTATAGATGTTTCAAGGAGTGGACTGGATATAGCCTGTTTAGCTGCATCCTGCGCTCTATTATCTCCATTTCCTCTCCCAACTCCCATATGTGCAAGACCTTTATCTATCATTATAGTCCTAACATCTGCAAAATCTAAGTTTACAAGTCCTGGTATGGTTATAAGATCCGATATACCTTGAACACCTTGCTTTAGAACATCATCTGCAAATTTAAAAGATTCCATTAATGTAGTTTTCTTATCAACTATAGATAATAATCTTTCATTTGGAATAGTGACCAAAGTATCTACTCTATCCTTTAAATTTTTTATTCCCATCTCGGCATGTATCATCCTTTTTCTTCCTTCAAATGGAAAAGGTTTTGTAACAACTCCTACAGTAAGTATACCCATGCCTTTAGCTATTTCTGCAATAATTGGAGCCGCTCCAGTTCCTGTTCCACCGCCCATTCCAGCAGTTATAAAAACCATATCTGCTCCTTTTATAGCTTGAGATATTTCATCTTTGCTTTCATCTGCAGCTTTTTGTCCTATTTCGGGATTTGCACCTGCTCCTAATCCTTTAGTAAGCTTTTCTCCTATTTGTATTTTCTGTGATGCCTGGGAAAGCATTAGTGCCTGCTTGTCTGTATTTATAGCTATAAACTCCACATTTTTTAGTCCTTCTGTTATCATTCTGTTTACAGCGTTATTTCCTCCGCCGCCACATCCTATTACTTTTATTTGTGCAAATTGTTGAACATCAACATCAAAATCTAGCACATCAAACCCTCCTTAATTAGAAAAAATCTGTAAAAAACTCTTTTATTTTTGATACAACTCCAGTATTTTTATATTTTATATCTTCGCTGTCATTTACTTTTCCTGTTTTTTCGTACTTATTTATATCCTTATCTTCATATTCATTGACTTTTTTCTCATATTTTCCTTTAATAGAACTAGATATATCCTTAACTATTCCAACTACTGTAACATACATAGGACTTGATGCCCCAATATAGTTCGGCACACCAACTCTAACTGTTTTGTTGAATAAATTTTCACTAAATTCTTCTATTCCCTTTATTTCAGATATACCTCCACCAACCATAACTATTTCTGATATATTTTCATAGTTATTAAACGACTTCAATTTTTTATCTACCATAGACAAAAGCTCATCAACCCTTGCTTCTATTATTTGGAGTAAAATATTATAATCTATTTTCTTTTTATTATTATAATCGGTATTAATCTCTATTTTTAAAGGCTTAGTTTTAGATAATAATCCAACACTTCCATATTTCTTTTTAAGTTTCTCTGCAGATGACAAAGGTATTTTTAAACATACAGAGATATCATTAGTTATTGTATTTCCACCTAAAGATATGGTACTTATATTGTTAAGTTTTCCTCCTTCATAATTATAAATATTTGTAGAATCTGATCCCATATCTACAAGTACAACTCCTCTTTGTATTTCTTCTTCTTTTAGCACTGCCTGAGCTATAGCTGTTGGTTCAAATACCAGACCAAGTACTTTAATCCCAGAATTATTCACACTTTTCAAGAAATTATTAACTACAGTTGATTGAGCTAAAATCACCTGAGCATCAACTTCAAGCCTAATTCCACTCATACCTATAGGATCCTTTATTTTATCATATCCATCGATTATATACTCTTCAGGTATTATACCTATTATTTCTTTATCGTTCGGAATTGTAATAATTTTAGCTGCTTTTAGTACTCTTTTTACATCACTTTGCTTTACTTCTCCATCTTCAGATGCTACAGCAACTACGCCCCTACTTTTTATAAGTTCACTCAATCCCCCCGGAAGAGCTATGTATGCCTCCTGTATATTTATGTCTATCATTTTTTCTAATTGACGTATACACTTTCTGATAGATTCTGAAGTACTATCTATATCTATTACTACTCCTTTTTTTACGCCATTGCATTTTGAAGAAGTAATTCCTATTATTTGCATTTTACCATACTTATCTAATTTACCTGCTGCCGCACATATATTAGATGATCCAATATCTATTCCTATTATATAATCGTTCATTAAATACTTTCCCCCTTAATAATAGAACCATCAGACATATATATTCAACAAGAAACTTGAATTTCCTCTTATATTTTAACACATTTTAATAAAATCTAAAATATAGTTAAATATTATTGTTTATAAAGATTACCAAAATAAACGAAAGGAAGCAATTCCCTTTCGTTTATTTTGAATTATCTAGTTAACTTTTCGTAAATCCTTTATTTTTACACTTCTTGTATGAACAGTGTGATTCCATTCCTTATTGTTTTTATTTATGATACCCTGGATTGAAATAGGAAACCATGTAATAACATATATAGGGTATATTATGTAATATAAGAATATTTTATAATTTAACTTTTTCTCAATTATAAGTATAAATGGAGTATAAATATACTGTAATATATAAAATACTATTGCCAAAATAGTAATTGAGTTAAAATTTATAGAGTATAAAATAGTATCTAAATTTGATAAAACTTTATAAGTTGTCATAAAGTATTTAATTAATCCTCCAATAGCAGAAATACTTATAAGTATTGTCATTATAGGTTGAATACTATAAAGTGCACAATCCAGCGGTATAAAACTAAAACTAGTTACAGCTTTTTTTATGAGTTTTAAAAAATATCTGCTATACACATCTGCAAATCCCTGCATCCACCTTTTTCTCTGTCTCCACGATTGAGAAAGAGTAAGTGGTTTTTCATCATATACTATGGCATCATGAGCCCAACCTATCTTGTATCCATTAAGTATTAGCTTACATGTAAATTCTAAATCTTCTGTAAGACATGTAGCACCCCATCCAAGTTTTTTCAATATATTTGTTTCTATACAAAATCCGGTTCCTCCAAGTTGTGTAGATAATCCTATATTACTTTTTCCTAGCTGAAACATCCTATTATTTGTCCAAAATCCAATTGAATAACTTCCTGTAATCCATGTATCTTCAGGATTTTTGCTGTCAAGATAGCCTTGAACAACTTTGTAACCTTCGCATAGTTTCTTGTTCATTTCCTTCAAAAAATCTTTGTGTACTAAATTATCTGCATCAAATATAGCTACAGCAGAATACTTTTTATTCATTTTAAATAGCTTACTGAACATCCATTCTAGGGCATAACCTTTACCTCTTTTGTCTTTATTAAATCTTTCATATACTATGGCGCCCTTATCTTTTGCCATTTCTGCAGTTTTATCATTACAGTTATCTGCAACTACAAAAATATCATATAATTCTTTAGGATATTCAATTGATTTTAAACTTTCTACAATATCACCAATTACAATTTCTTCATTATGAGCTGCAACAATAAGTGCGAAACTCCTTTTTTCATTCACTACCTTATTATCCTTTTTTCTCCATAAACCAAAAAAAGATATAAGTAAATAATATATCGATATAATATAGACAACCCAATTTAAAATATGAGAGATATTATTAATTATTTCCTTTACAATTAAAATATTCAAAACAATCCCCCCTAATTTAAAGTTATTTTATCACAAATAAAAATTAATTACTATAGAAACATTCAATAATTTAATAAATATTTCCTATTAATTAGTTTAAAAAGAAGGATTGTCAATAAATTTAATATTACAATGCCATCAATCTAATAAGCATATCTTTATCCATTGCACAACCAAGTGCTGATTCTTTTGATATTGATCCTTTTCTGAAAAGCTCAGCAAGAGCCATATCCATACTTTGCATACCATACTTTGTGCCGGTTTGAATAGATGATTCTATCTGGTGAGTCTTTCCTTCTCTTATCATGTTTCTTATAGCATCTGTAACTATCATTATCTCCAGAGCACATATTCTTTTGCTGCCATCTATGTTCCTTATAAGCTGCTGCGAAATTACTCCTTTCATAACAGACGCCAATTGTATCCTTATCTGCTGCTGTTGATATGGTGGAAATACATCTATAATTCTGTCTATAGTTTTAGCTGCACCTATTGTATGTAATGTTGAAAATACTAAATGACCAGTTTCCGCTGCTGTAAGTGCAATAGACATTGTTTCAAGATCCCTCATTTCTCCGACTAAAATGACATCAGGATCTTCTCTAAGTATGGATTTTAATGCATTTGAGTAACTAATTGTGTCTTTACCTATTTCTCTTTGATTTATAATAGATTTATTGTGTTTATGCAAATATTCTATTGGATCTTCAAGTGTTATAATATTTGCAGACCTGGTTATATTTATTTCATTTATCATTGCTGCTAAAGTAGTACTCTTACCGCTGCCTGCTGGACCAGTTACTAAAACCATACCCCTTTTAAAGGAGGTAAGATCACATACTGCATCTGGAAATTTAAGCTCATTTAAAGTTGGCACTTTTAATCCCACTACTCTTATAGCAATTGCACTACTGCCTCTTTGTTTAAATATATTTACTCTAAATCTTCCAATACCAGATACTGAAAATGAGCTATCAATTTCTCCCTTTTTAATATATTTTTCATAACTATCCTCAAGTATTTCCTTTGCATATTTCTCTGTATCATCAGACTTTAACTTTTCGTTTCCAATTTTAGATAATTTTCCATTTATTCTTACAATTGGAGGAATCCCAACTGTTAAATGCAAATCAGATGCATTTTTCTTAATAGTCATTTCTAATAGATCTTTTAGTAGTTTCACTTTAGTTCCCCTTTCGTCAATATTTATAGTAAGCAACTTAATTATAATATTAAAATTTCTTACAATAAATATTTGCAACCATTGCAATATTTTATGATTTGATGTATTGATGTATTGATTGGTGTGTAATGTATTACCCTTAGTTATTCGTATAATTTTTATAATATTTTATATGTTTTTTAAGTTTAATTATTATTTTTATCATAATTTAATTCTTTATATAGTTTTTTTAATGCTTTTTTTTCAATTCTAGAAACATAGGATCTTGATATTCCTAAAAGTTTTGCTATCTCCCTTTGTGTTTTTGGTTTAACTTCTGAAAGTCCATACCTCATTTCGATTACACATTTTTCTCTGCTTGTAAGACATGTATTTATTTTTGAATATAATCTTTTTACCTGCATCTTGTGTTCAACGATATCAACTATAGATTCTTCATCACTTCCAAGCACATCCATAAGTGATATCTCATTACCTTCTTTGTCAATTCCTATAGGATCTTGAAGGTAAATCTCATTTTTTATTTTCTTATTATTTCTTATCAGCATAAGTATTTCATTCTCAATACATTTTGCTGCATAAGTTGCAAGTCTGGTGCCTTTTGACTGATCAAACGAATCTATTGCCTTTATTAACCCCACAGTTCCTATGGAAATTAAATCATCTATGTCTTTATTTGGATAAGAATACTTTTTTACGATATGTGCTACCAATCTTAAATTCCTTTCAACTAGAATGCTTTTGGCTAACAGATCCCCTTCCTTTAATTTTTTTAAATAATACTTTTCTTCGTTATCATCCAGAGGTTGAGGAAATGAACTATTATTTGTCACATAGGCAGTCATAAACAACATATTATTAATAATATCTAATAAGCAATTTGTTAAAAACACAGCTGCTCCTCCTATTAGTGCTTATTAATATATTATGAAAATTATCATGGAAAAGTGCCAACAAATTAATTTAATTTTTTTCCAATGTCTGTTTCAAATTTGAAACTATTTCTCTAAAAATAGGAACAGCCGTATTTCCTCCGCTTTCTTTATCTTTATTTATATCCTGAACGAACACTACCATGGAATAATTTTTCCCTCCTAAATTAAAGAATCCTACAAACCATCCATCAGAATGTTCCTGTACGGAATTATCTTTTCCAGAGGCTTCCATTCTCTGAGTACTTCCCGTCTTACCGCCTATTTCTACGTTATCTATATAAGCAGATTTAGCCGTTCCATTTTTTACTACATTTATCATCTGATTTTTCATTTCACTTGCAGTTGATTCCTTTAAAATTTGACTACTTTTGTAATCTACTTTTTTAATTACCTTATTGTCATTGTCAACGTAAGCATCAATTATATGCGGCTGTACATAAACGCCTGAATTTATTACAGTATTTGGTATACTTATAGCTTCAATAGGTGTTATTCTAAGATTTTGCCCTATAGATGCAAGTCCTAGGCTCCCATCTGATGTATTGGGTTTATCTACCTCAAACATTCCATTTTTTTCTTCGTCAAAGCCTAATACCTTTTTAAAAAGCCCATTGTTAGCAGCATTTTTATAAAAGCTTTCAAATCCAACTTTTTTGCCTATTTGAGAAAAAATATCGTTACATGAAATTGCAAGAGCTTCACTTGAATTTAACGTTCCATGATGGGAATCGTCCTTTTTTTCATATGATCCATTGCAGGTGAATTTATCTTCCGGAGATATTTTATTTTCATCAATTCCTGCTTCTTCCACTATAGTTTTAAATATGGAACCCGGAAAAAAGCCATGACTTGTAGATACTCCAATATTAACATTTGGTTTATTATCATCCTTTTGAACAATAGCCCTTATATTTCCGGTATCAGCTTCCATAAGTACTACCCCTATCTGGCTAAAATTCTTGTTTTCATAGTTATTCAATATATTTTTTATGCTATCTTCCATATTTTTATTCAAAGTAAGTCTTACATTTACATTATTTTTTTCTATTTTTTTAGTTTCGCCAATTATATTATTATCAACATCTTTTTCAAAAACGACCTCAGGTTTTTGATTATTTTTTGTTTTATCGTATAATTGCATTTCTATCGAATCCTTAGATTTGCTTGAATTATCTTTAGTTCTATTTTTATTCATAAGCAAATTTTCAATTTTCCATACACCTGTTTTATCAACTGGAGTATATTCATAAGTATAAAATCCTTTTATTCCCTTAAGTTTTTTTAATTTATTATAAGTAGCTCCATCTATTTCATAATACAATTTTTGACTGGTTTTTAAAGTTCCAATCTTTGAAATATCATAGTCCTTATTATAATTTCTAAGAGCATATACCAATGTAAGTATGTTTTCAGATTTTATATTTTCATTATCACGTACAAATATATCCGGACATATTACAGCATAATATTTTTTATTATAATTCAGAAGTTTATTTCCATCTGAATCAAACAAAATAAAATTTGCATCAGTTGTATTTTCTGTATAGGAATATTGAGAATCAGCCATTACACTTAATTTATTGTATTCAGAATGCTGAACTTTAAATACTTTAAATCCAAGAGCAAAAAATACTATAATAAATATTGATACAATAAAATATTGCCTTTTTTTGATTATATTTCTATCTATTTCAAACATATAAAAACACCTCATCTTAGACTAATTTTTGACCAAAATAAGGTGTTTTATTCATTATTTTCTATTTTATTAAATTTTAGCTTTTATCAGCATATCATTCTCTTTTAAATTGCCATCAGTTTCAACTGTAAATATCATCTGAGCTCTAGGTGCCGAATCAATTTTCTTTCCCATATCATCCTTCATATCATTCAAATATATATAGAAATTATCACCCTCAGGACTAAGAACCTCTACTTTATCTCCATCAAATACCTTATTCCTCTGTTCTACAGTAGCTATCTTACTTTCCTCATCATAACTTCTTATTATTCCTACTATATCATAATCTCTTATATAAGAAGAAGTTTCATATATTTGACTATCCGGTTTTCCAAAATAAAATCCTGTAGAATAAACTCTATGGCTTACTTTTAGTAAATTTTCCATCCACTTTTGTTGAAATGAATACTTCTCAGGATTATCAAAATACGAATCTATTGCCTGCCTGTATGATTTCACTACAGCTGCCACATAATACGAGCTCTTCATTCTTCCCTCTATCTTTAGAGAAGTCACACCTGTATCTACAAGTTCAGGTATATGTTCTATCATGCACAAATCTTTAGAGTTAAGTATATATGCACCATTTTCATCTTCAAGTACAGGGAAATATTCACCAGGCCTTTTTTCCTCCATAAGATAATATTTATATCTGCATGGCTGAGCACAGGCTCCTCTATTTGAATCCCTACCTGTCATATAATTTGATATAACACATCTTCCGGAATATGACATACACATTGATCCATGGACAAATACTTCCATTTCACAATCCTCAGGAACTTTTTTCCTTATAGTTTTTATATCCTTAAGCGATAGCTCTCTCGCCATAACTACTCTCTTTATTCCCTGTTTGTGCCAAAATTCAACAGACTTCCAATTGACACTGTTTGCCTGAGTACTTAAGTGTAAATCAAGATCAGGTACAACTTCTTTAGCCGTCATTATTATCCCTGGATCTGATACAAGCATGGCATCTACATTTAATTTATATAACTTTCTTAAATAGTCCTCTAATCCCGTAAAATCTTCATTATGTGGAAATACATTTACAGTTACATATACTTTTCTACCTCTATCATGGGCATACTTTACACCATCTTTTAACTCTTCATCCGTAAAATTATCAGCAAAAGCTCTTAAATTAAGCCTGCTTCCACCCAGATATACTGCATCAGCTCCAAAATTTATTGCTGCTTTTAATTTTTCAATATTACCTGCCGGTGCTAAAAGCTCTGGCTTTTTCATATTAATTCCTCCTAACTGTAACAGAAATTCCATCACCCATAGGTATAATAGAGGTTATAAATTTTTGATTGTCCGACACTAATTCTAAATATTTTCTCATTCTTTTAACTATAGTTATTTTTCTATGAATAACCAAATTATCTGAAGCTACCATTCCTCTAAATAATGCATTGTCTGCTATAATAATTCCATTTTCTTCAAGCAGTCTCAAACAATGAGGTAAAAAATGATTATAGTGGCCCTTTCCTGCATCTATAAATATAATATCATATCTTGAATTTAATTTTGCAAGTTCTTCGAGACAATCTCCCTGTATTACATTTATATTATCTTGAAATCCATATTTTTTTATATTGGATTTTGCCAATTTTACCATATTGAGGTCTCTTTCTATAGTAGTTATATGGCTTTTGTTTTTAGAACTCAAGCTCATAAGTATTGAAGAATAACCAATAGCAGTACCAAGCTCAAGTATGCTCGCAGGTTTTTTTATATTTATCATAAGCTCCAAGAATCTGGCAATCTCCCTATGAATTATAGGTACCGAGTTTTCTTTTGCATAATCCTCTAAAAATTTTAAAACTCCCGAATGTTCTCCAATTAATGATTGAATATATTCATCCATATATTCAAGACTTACACCACTGCCCATCTAATCCTCCAAAATTAATTTCCTTGAGTAAATTGTTTAACTTTTAAAAACTCATTTATGTCACTTGTAAAAAATTGAGTTCCATTATTATTAGATACAAAATAAAGATAATTTGTCTTTTTAGGATTTACAGCTGCTTCAATACATCCTCTTCCAGGATTTGATATAGGCCCCTGTGGAAGTCCTGAGACAATATATGTATTGTATGGTGACTTAAACTTAAGATCCTTATAATAAAGCTTGTTTTTATATTTGTTCATGGAATAAAGTACTGTAGCACATGACTGCAGCTTCATCTTCTTGTTGAGCCTATTATAAAATACAGATGCAGCTTCTCCTCTTTCTTCTGGCTTCTCAACTTCTTTTTCAACTATAGATGCCATAGTTATCATCCTGTCAAGTTCATCATTTGTAAATTTTTTTCCATCTTTCTTTTCAATTTCATCTACAACCTGTGAAAATCTATCAAGCATAGTTTTTATAATATAATCACCACTTGAACCTTTTAAAAACTTATATGTATCAGGAAACAAATATCCTTCTACCAAATACCTTCTTTTTGAATCATTTTTTACAAATGAAGGATACTTATAGCTTTTACAACTTGAAATAAAATCTTCCTTGCTTATTATGCCATCTTTATCCAGTTTAGCAGCTATTTGCTCCACATTATAACCTTCTGGAATTGTTATCTTTACAGGTCTATCATCTATTATCCCACTTTTCATATAATTTATGAACTCACCTAATTTAATATTATTTGAAAATGAATAATTGCCTTTTTTAACTAAAACATTATTATAATTTTTATTTATATACCATTTAAGCAAACTTGCCTTAGATATAATCTTTTTATTTGAAAGATCACCTATAACTTTATTTATATCTTCACTTTTATCAACCGTAAAATTAACTCTACCTTTATTTGAATTAAGGGGATGTGTTATCCCCCTATACTGGTAATATAATACCCCACCTATTATTACAATTAAAGCCAAAACACAGATTAGAAATTTTTTTTCAAATCTTTTTCAACCATAAGTAATCCCCTCTATTTTCTTCTGGCCTTTTTTCTCAAATCAGTATTCAATATTTTTTTTCTCATTCTTATACTTTTTGGTGTAACTTCAACTAGTTCATCAGCTGCTATGAATTCAAGAGATTTTTCAAGACTCATAGGAGTAACTGGAACTAACTTTAATGAATCATCTGCACCAGATGATCTTGTATTTGAAAGATGTTTTTTCTTACATACATTTACTTCTATATCATCTGCTCTTGAACATTCTCCAGCTATCATTCCTTCATATACTTCTACTCCAGGTCCTATAAATAGAATTCCTCTCTCCTGAGCATTAAATAATCCATAAGTTATTGAAACACCAGGATCAAATACAACTAATGATCCTCTACTTCTATCTGGAATTTCGCCTTTATATGGTTCATAGCTATCGAGTACATGGTTCATTATTCCATTTCCCTTAGTATCAGTCATGAATTCATTTCTAAATCCTATAAGACCTCTAGCTGGTATTCTGAATTCAAGTCTTGTGTATCCATTAACAGCAGAAGTCATATTTACCATATCTGCTTTTCTAGGTCCTAGTTTTTCCATAACTACTCCCATAAATTCTTCTGGAACATCAATAGTCAAATATTCAATAGGCTCCATTTTTTTGCCATTTTCTTCTTTAAATATAACTGTTGGCTTTGAAACCTGGAACTCATAACCTTCTCTTCTCATAGTTTCTATAAGGATTGAAAGATGAAGTTCTCCTCTTCCACTTACCTTAAAACAATCTGCAGAATCAGTCTCTTCAACTCGCAGTGAAACATTTGTTTCAAGTTCTTTAAATAATCTATCTCTTAAATGTCTTGAAGTTACAAATTCTCCTTCTTTTCCTGCAAATGGTGAATCATTTGTCATAAAATACATACTAAGTGTTGGTTCATCTATATCAACAAAAGGAAGTGCCTCAGGTGTTGATACATCTGCTATAGTTTCTCCTATATTTATATCAGGAATTCCAGATACAGCTACTATGTCTCCAAGCTTTGCCTCATCTGTTTCTTCCTTTTTAAGTCCAGTATAAACATATAAATTAGTTACTTTTACGTTATCTACTTTTCCATCTTTTCTTATAACTGCAATTGGTTGATTTTTCTTTATGGTTCCTCTTGTTATTTTTCCTACTCCTATTCTTCCTACATACTCATTATGATCTATTGTAGTAACAAGCATTTGAAGTGGTTTATCCAAATATCCCTGTGGAGCTGCAACATTTTTAACTATCATATCAAATAATGGATCCATGTTTACTGCTTCATCATCCATTTCAAGTTTTGCAGTTCCTGCTTTAGCTGAACAATATACAACAGGGAAATCCAATTGTTCATCATTTGCTCCAAGTTCTATAAACAAATCAAATACCTCATCCAGTACTTCATTTGGTCTGGCATTAGGCTTATCTATTTTATTTATAACAACTATTGGATTTAATTTTAACTCAAGTGCCTTTTTTAAAACAAATTTTGTCTGTGGCATAGGTCCCTCATATGCATCAACAAGCAATAATACACTGTCAACCATCTCAAGTACACGTTCTACTTCTCCACCGAAGTCAGCATGTCCTGGTGTATCTACAATATTTATTTTAATTCCATTATGCATAACGGAAGTATTTTTTGAAAGTATAGTTATACCTCTTTCTTTTTCAAGATCATTGGAATCCATAACTCTCTCTTCAACTTTTTCATTTGTTCTAAATACATGGCTTTGTTTAAGAAGCGCATCTACCAATGTGGTTTTGCCGTGATCTACGTGGGCAATTATTGCCACATTTCTTATATCATTTCTTGTAAATAAACTCATTATTATTCCTCCAATTTTATACTTAAACTTATCCAATGAATCAATTTTTAACAATCACTCAAAAAAATTGGATACTTTTTAGTACCCAATCAAAGTTAACATATTTATTTTAATATCATAGTCTAAAAAAGTCAACTTACACAAACTTAGTTTAACGGTTTTCATATATATTTAACTCTTAATTACTTATTTGCTTTGTCTTCTCCAAAAGAAAAATCTATACCTATGGCATCATTCAGCACTTTTAATATTTTTTGCCACATTATAGTAAACTTTTGTTCTGATTGTATATATTCATTTACAGACGGATTTGCTGATATTACGGAGCCAATATCCTTGAACTTTTTCATAGTTTCCTCTGATACTTTTCCATATTTCATATTTTCTGAATATGCATCCATCTGTATTTTTCTGAAGTCTTCCAGTATTTTCTGATTAGTTTTATTATCTACTATTTTTTTGCTTGCTTTTCTTAAATTTAAAACTTCTTCTGATTTTTTCAATTCTTCAGCAAGCTCATTTGCTTTGTCATATATATTCATTTAAATTGTCCTTTCTATGAAAAATTATATAAAAGAATTTATATTTCCATAATTATTGGAAGTATCATAGGCTTTCTTTTAGTTTTTTCATATAAAAATACTCTCAGTACATCCTTTACATTTGATTTTATATTTGCCCATTCAGTTATATGTTTTTCCTGACAATCATCTAGAACCCCTTTAACAAGATCCTTTGCATGTTCCATTAAATCTTCGGATTCTCTAACATATACAAATCCTCTTGAAATTATATCTGGTCCTGCGATAACATTTCCACTTTCTTTTTCAATTGTAACTACAACTGTAAGTATTCCATCCTGAGATAGGTGCTTTCTATCTCTGAGAACTATGTTACCTACATCTCCAACTCCAAGTCCATCAACAAATACCTGACCTGAAGCTACAATACCACTTTTTCTTATAGAATCCCGTGTAAGTTCTATAACATCTCCATTATCAGCTATAACAATATGCTTAGATGGGAGACCAAGCTTCATTGCCAAATCTGCATGCTGCTTCAAATGCCTATATTCACCATGAACAGGCATGAAAAATTTAGGTTTTACAAGTGTATGAACTAGCTTCAGTTCTTCCTGACAGGCATGACCTGAAACATGAACATCTGCCAATGCTTCATATATTACTTCTGCACCCTTTTTAAATAATTGGTTTATCACCCTTGATATTAATTTCTCATTTCCTGGAATAGCACTAGCTGAAATTATTATTCTGTCTCCAGGTATTATAGTTACTTTTTTGTGTTCTGAACTTGCCATCCTAGAAAGCGCAGACATTGGTTCTCCCTGGCTTCCTGTGGTTATTATCACCAGTCTATTGTTTGGGTATTTATTAATATTGTCAATATTTATAAGTGTATTTTTATTAACATCAATATATCCAAGTTTTACGGCTACATCCATTATATTTTCCATGCTTCTTCCAGATACAGCAACTTTTCTATCATATTTTTCAGCTGCCGTTATTATCTGTTGAATTCTATGAATATTAGAAGCAAATGTAGCAACTATTATTCTATTTTTTGCAGTAGTAAAAAATTTCTGAAAAGTTTCTCCTACCGTTCTCTCTGACATAGTATATCCAGGTCTCTCAACATTTGTACTGTCTGCAAGCATGAGCAGTACACCTTTTTTACCGAGTTCCGCAAATCTAGCCAAATCAATTATACTTCCATCAATAGGTGTATAATCAATTTTAAAATCTCCCGTATGAAGTATTACCCCCACTGGAGTGTGTATAGCTATTGCTGTTGAATCAGCTATACTATGACTGGTTCTTATAAATTCCACTGACATACTGTCAAGTTTTATAACATCTCTTGGTTTTACACATTCAAGTTTTACCTTGTTTAACAACCCATGTTCCTTTAATTTTGTTTCTATTATTCCAAGAGTCAATTTTGTTCCATAAACCGGCACATTTATTTCTTTTAATACATATGGAAGGGCTCCTATATGATCCTCATGTCCATGAGTCAAAAATATACCTCTTACCCTTTCAATATTCTTTTTGAGATAAGTAATATCCGGTATAACTAAATCTATTCCAAGCATTTCTTCATCCGGGAATTTAAGCCCGCAATCTATTACTATGATATCATTTTTATATTCTATGACCGTCATATTCTTACCTATCTCACCTAATCCACCTAGTGGAATAACCTTTACTTTATCTTTTTCTTTACGCAAAAAGATCCTCCTTCCTTTTCTATACTTTTTTCGATTTTTCTAAACATTCACTGCATATTCCGTAAAACTTTAGACTATGATTTAAAATTTTAAAATTATATTTACTTTCTATTTGACTTTCCAGACCTTCTAAGAGCTTATCTGGTACTTCAATTATCCTGGAACATCTGGTACATATAAGATGATGATGCTGGTGTATTTCTTGTTCATGAATTATTTCATACCTGCTGCATCCATCATCCAAATCAAGTTTACATACAACTCCAATGTCCTCCAATAATTGAACTGTTCTATATACTGTTGCCAATCCTATTTCTGGGCAATCTTTTTTCACTAAATCATATATTTCTTCTGTAGTAAGATGCTTACCTTCATTTTTTATTATTATATCAACTATAGCCCGTCTTTGAGGTGTAAGTTTATAACCTTTTTCCTTTAAACTATTTTTTAATCTTTCTATTTCTCCAGACGAAAGCTTTGACATTATAATACCCCGTTTCAATTAAATTTAAATAAAATATATATTATCATACTTAGTTTAATACTATAAAAAGTAATAGTCAATTGAAACTCATTTAATATCAAAATTAAAGGCTATGAAATCATAGCCTTTAATTTTGATATTAATTAATGAGAGTATTACACTAATTCTGAATATCATCTTCAAAAAGCTTTTCATAAACTTTGTTTACAGCAGTAAACTCTTCATCATCTTCTACTGTAACAAGTATATCATTCCCATCTAAATCTTTATCTATTCTAAGTGCTATGGCTTCCTTAGATTTTCTGTTGTTTATTGGAATTACAATCAAATATTCATTATCTTCTATATCAAATTTAGTAACTACTTCAAATTCTAAGTCTTGCCCATTCTCATCTTTAAGGACTATATTTTTCAAATCATTTTTCATTATCTATCCACTCCACTTACATAAATACTATCCAAATATCCCTGCAATATATAAGTAGCCGCTAATTTATCAACTATTTTTTTTCTTTTCGCCCTCGACAAATCTGCCTCAAGCATTGCTCTATTTGCTGCTACAGTAGTCAGTCTCTCATCCCACATTTTTATTGGAATTTTAATTTTTTCATATATAAAGTCACAAAAATCCATTACTTTTTCACTTTGAGGTCCAAGTGTCCCATTCATATTTTTTGGAAGTCCCGATATAATTAATTCTACATTATAATCACTGCATATTTTACTTAATTCATCTATATCCTTATCTCTGCTCTTTCTTCTTATAGTTGTAATTCCCTGAGCTGTAATTCCAAGTGGATCGCTGATAGCTACACCAATAGTCCTATCTCCTATATCCAGTCCAAGTATCCTCATTATTTTCTCCTAAATTTTATTATATTTAAAATAAAAATGTCCTGGCGGACACTTTTATTTTATGTCTAAATAAGATTTTAATACTTCTTCTAGTATTTCATCTCTTTCAAGCTTTCTAACTAATGATCTTGCTCCATTATAATTAGTTATATAAGTTGGATCACCGGAAATCAAATATCCAACAAGCTGATTTACCGGATTATATCCTTTTTCAATTAGCGAATCATAAACTTCAGTCAATATTTCCTTAGTTAAAGCCTTCTTGCTCTCAGAAATATCAAACTGAATAGTATTATCGTCACTCATTCATATCACCCCGCTAATAATTATCTAATACTTGTAATAAATATATTATAAAACATATTTTATAAAATGTATACTACTTAACCTGTTTCTGTACAATCGATAAAACACTATTTACTGCTTCTTTTAACTTTTCAGGTAGTTTTCCTCCTGCTTGAGCCATATCAGGTCTTCCACCGCCGCCGCCGCCGCAAACAGCCGCAGCCTCTTTTATTATCTTTCCACAGTGAATTCCTTCTTTTACAGCAGACTTAGATGCCATTGCAATCAATTTAACCTTTCCATCTATGCTGCTGCCTAAAACTACAATTGACTTTTCATACTTATCTCTTATTTTATCTGCTAAATCCCTAAGTGCATTCCCATCTATATCATTAAGTACTCCTGTAAACAACTTGATATCACCTATATTTTTTTCACTTTTCAATATCTCATCTTCAGAATTTCCTGCCAGCTTTGATTTAAGTTCTTCTATTTCTTTATTTTTTTCCTTAACTTCTGCAGAAAGTATATCTAATTTATGTTCTATTTCCTTTTCTGAACATTTAAGCTTATCTGATATGTCTTTTATTATACCACTTTTAGCCTGTATATATTCAATAGCACTTTTCCCAGTAACTGCCTCTATTCTCCTTATACCAGCTGCAATTCCCGACTCAGAAACTATTTTAAATAATCCAATTTCGCCTGAATTTCTAACATGTGTTCCTCCACAAAGTTCACGGCTAAACTCTCCTACGGAAACAACTCTTACCATATCACTGTACTTGTCATCAAATAAAGCTACAGCTCCACTTTTTTTTGCATCATCCAAAGACATTATATCAGTTTTAACGTCTATAGCTTTCATTATATTTTCATTTACCAATTTTTCTATTTCTATCAATTTGTCATAACTTACAGCTTCAAAATGATTAAAATCAAACCTAAGTCTAAATTCATCTACATAAGAACCTGATTGATGAACGTGATTTCCAAGTACCTTTCTTAATGACTCATCCAGAAGATGTGTAGCAGTATGATTTTTTCTTATGTCATTTCTTCTATCCTCGTTGACAATCAAATCAACTGTGTCATTTAAGGAAATCTCTCCCGAAATCACCCTGACAAAATGCATTATTTTGCCAGCAACATTATTTTTGCAGTCTAGAACTTCAGCTTTAAAGTGGTCATTAGACATAATTCCCTTGTCGCCTATCTGTCCTCCCATTTCAGCATAAAACGGAGTGCTTTCTGCAACTATAACTCCAGAATCACCCTGGCTTAAACTGGATACCATTTCTTCATCTTTTACAATAACTTTTATTTTTGAAGTTAATTTTAAATCAGTGTAACCTTTAAACTCAGTATTTATATCAAGTGGAATCTTATTTAATATGGTGTCTTCAGCTCCCATATAATTTGTTTCTTCCCTTGCTGCCCTAGCTCTTTCCTTCTGCTTTTTCATCTCTTCATTGAATTCTTTTAAATCTACAGTATTATTGTCCCTTTCAAGTACTTCACTTGTAAGCTCTATTGGGAATCCATAAGTGTCATATAATTTGAATGCTTTACTTCCATCAAGCACCTTGTTTCCATTCTTCTTCATATCTTCCATGTAGGAATTAAGTATTTCCATTCCACTGTCTATGGTTTCTGAAAATCTCTCCTCCTCAAGTCTTATAACTTTCTTTATATAATCTTTCTTTTCCTTTAATTCAGGATAATTTTCGCAAGAATTATTTATTACAACATCAGTTAAATTACATAAAAATGATTTTTTTATGCCAAGTGCCTTTCCATGAAGGGCAGCTCTCCTTAGTAACCTTCTTAATACATATCCACGGCCTTCATTCGATGGAAGTATTCCATCACTTATCATGAAAGTAATACTTCTTATATGATCAGTTATAACTCTTAGGGATATATCTTTACTATTATCCTTTCCATACTCAGCATTTGAAACTCTGCTTACTTCCTTGAGTATCTGCTGTATAGTATCAACTTCAAATATACTGTTCTTTCCCTGCATAACTGTTGCAATTCTTTCAAGTCCCATACCTGTATCTATATTAGGATTTGGAAGCTTGTTATAATTTCCTTCTTCATCTCTATCAAACTGTGTAAATACCAGATTCCAAAGCTCAACTACCCTGTCTTCATCTCCAGCTTTTACAAACTCTTCAGCACTAGTAAGATTAAGTCCTTCCTTGTCATAATGTATTTCAGAACAAGGACCACATGGACCTGCACCATGTTCCCAGAAATTGTCTTCTTTTCCGAGCCTGAATATTCTAGAAGGATTCATATCAGTTTTTTTAGTCCATATGTCATAGGCTTCATCATCATCTAAATATATAGTAACATATAGTCTGTCCTTTGGAAGTTTTAAAACCTCTGTTATGAATTCCCATGCCCATGGTATTACTTCGTTTTTAAAATAATCTCCAAACGAAAAATTTCCAAGCATTTCAAAAAAAGTACCATGTCTTGAAGTTTTTCCTACGTTTTCAATATCACCAGTTCTTATGCACTTCTGGCAAGTTGTAACTCTCTTTCTTGGTGGAACTTGAAGTCCTGTAAAATATGGTTTAAGAGGTGCCATACCGGCATTTATGAGAAGTAAACTTTTATCATGTTTTGGAACCAGTGAAAAACTTGGCAATCTTAAATGTCCCTTACTTTCAAAAAAGCTTAAATACATCTCTCTTATTTGATTTAAACCTAAATTTTCCATTTATACGTCTCTCCTTATTTTATATGTATAAGTATCACAAAATAAAAAAAGCCTGCATCCCTAAAGGGACGAAAGCTATAATTCCGTGGTACCACCCTAATTACATAAAATTAAATTTATGTCTCTTTAAATTCCAGAACTCCTGGATAGCTTCAATATATCCTGTAAGAAGTTTTCACCATCCACTTCCTCTCTTTATAAAAAATATATTTACTCATTCCAATCATTGCCCTTATATTTGAT
This sequence comes from Clostridium algifaecis, assembly GCF_017874415.1. Classification (GTDB taxonomy): domain Bacteria; phylum Bacillota; class Clostridia; order Clostridiales; family Clostridiaceae; genus Clostridium_B; species Clostridium_B algifaecis. The sequence goes on along the minus strand of NZ_JAGGLM010000001.1, from coordinate 220,098 downwards.
TACTATAAAATTATAAATAAAATAAACCATTATGTCAATATTGACATCCTCAAATCAAAATATGTAATAACTCAAATCTCTATAAATTATTTTTATTACGGCACCAAGCGGTACTGCTATTACCATTCCTAAAATTCCTGCCGCTTTGTCTCCTATCAAAAGAAGAAAGATTACAGTAAGAGGATGCATACTTATACTATCTCCTGTTATTTTTGGACACAATATATTTCCTTCAATCTGCTGTAGAATATAAAGGACTATTGCTACTTCAAGTGCAGTTTTAGGTGAATTTATAAACGCTACAAATATAGCAGGAATTGCTCCAAATATGGGTCCAAAATATGGAATTATATTAAAAAATGCATTTATAAATGCTAAGACAAATGGGAAATCAACTTTTAAAACTATCAATATTATAAGTGTAGCTATTCCAACAATAAAACTTAAAATTAACTGGCTAACTATGTATCTTCCAAGTATTTTGTCTATATGGCAGCTTATTTTACTGGCTATAAGCCTTCTATTCACTGGAAACACATTTAATAAAATATGCATTATGTATTTGCTGTCTGCTAGAAAATAATACACTATTATTGGAATTATAATTGCATATATGAGTATATTGCTGAAATTCATAGCTAAATTGCATATTTTACTAAAAATTTCTATAATAACATTGTGAATTTTATAATGCAAATTATTAGTTAGTATGTATAAAATTCCTGTATTTTTAGCTGGTCTTAAACTAAAATAAATATTGTCAACCAAATTTTGTATATCACCTAAAGCATTTTTTATGCCTATATTTTGTTTAAAAAAATATGGTATGGCTGTTAAAAAACCTCCCAGCAGTATTAATATAATTGTGAGAATTACTATTAAAGCTGACAGTGACTCATCAATTCCCATATTCATCATTTTTATTTGAAACGGCTTTAATGTATATGTTATTAAAAGTGATATAATAATTATACAAATCAATTCCTTAAATGTATTATTTTTTGAAATAAGTGTAATGATTACAGCTACTGCTAAAAATATTAGTATATACTTTAATATTTTTTTTTTGCTAATTTTCATATTCATTTATCTTTTCCTCTTCATCTATATAATTTCTGTATAAAATATTTTTATCTCCTAAAATCAATTTTTTTGCAGAAAGTATCTTTCTTCCATAAAGCATGTCATAAAGCAGACCACTTGATATAATAAACGCTTTTATATAAAAACTATTTTCATAAAATATAACATCTTCTATTTTTCCAATTACATTTTGATTTTTATCTACAACATCCATAATTCTTATATCGTGAAATTTCAAAGCTTCATCTTTGCTGAACTTATCTGAGATAACAACAGGATTTAAGCTCAAAATATCATTTTTGTATATGTTTGTATCTTTTTTTAATATACTATTAGAAATAACATTAAATCCCTTTATTAACTTTAAATTAAAATCTATAACTAAATCGCCTACGAAGCCTATATTTTTCCCATTTAAATCAATAACTTCCTTAAAAATAAAATCTCTCATTCTATACAAGCTATCACCCTGTTACATTTTAAATTATATTATCTAAATTAATTTTCCCAATAAATAAAAAAATATAACTCCCTATAAAATCAATAAGAGTTATATTTTATAATTTTAAAATATACATTCAAAATTTTATTCCTTTTTGACTATTTTTTTCTTATTCATACTATTATAATCATCCACTATATTTTGCAGCGTAGTGGATTCCATAACATTATCTATACTATCCCTAATTCTTGACCATAAAAGCCTTGTGGCACAGCAGCCGACATTATTACATGAATTTCCATCAATGTCATCTATACACTCTGATATTTCTACAGGTCCTTCAAGAACCTTCATTATATCATCTATAGATATATATTTTGGATCTTTGCTTAATATATATCCTCCCTGTGCACCTCTTATACTTCTTATTAAATTTGCTTTTCTAAGCTGAGAAAATAACTGTTCCAGGTAATATTCTGATATACCTTGTCTCTCTGAAATGTTTTTTATAGAAACCGGCTGACCATCATAATGTATTGCAAGATCAACCATAGCTTTAACTCCATATCTTCCCTTTGTTGATAGCTTCAATTAACCACTTCCTTTGCCACTCAACTTCTATTTACTTGATTATATCTTATCAAATCCGAGTAAACCTGTCAACAATAAAATCAAAAACTCAATTTCAATATTCATTTTTTATGTGTTTAATATACGCTTCAGCTGCAGATTCCATCTTGTTTTTTCCCGGAATATAATATATCCTGTCTTTCAACTCATCAGGTAAGTACTGCTGATTAACATAATGATTTTCATAATCGTGTGGATATTTATATCCTATACCTCTTCCCAGTCTTTTTGCTCCGCTATAGTGAGCATCCTTTAAATATGATGGAATTTCTCCTATATTTTTACTCTCAACATCTGACATAGCATCATTAATAGCTTTATAACTCGAATTGGATTTCGGGCTTGTAGCAAGCAGTATGACTGCCTCTGAAATTGGTATTCTAGCTTCCGGCAATCCTAAATACAAAGCACTTTTTACAAGTGCGTACACAATACTTGCAGCTTGTGGATATGCAAGTCCTATATCTTCCGAAGCTATTACAAGAAGTCTCCTGCAAATTTCCTGTAAATGGCCTCCTTTTATTAAAACTGCAGCGTAGTATACAGCAGCATCAGGCGAACTTCCCCTTATACTTTTCTGAAATGCACTTATAGTATCATAATAATAGTCTCCACTTTTATCAAAATTAAATCCTTTTTCCTGTACAGCATTTTTAATGTTTTCCATTGTCAGCTCTATTTTATTGTCAACTTTTTCAGATGAGTGTATAATCAGTTCTAAAAAATTAAGCGATCTTCTAACATCTCCGCCGCTCATCCTTGATATATATTTTAAAATATCACAATTGAAAATAACTTCTATGTTATCTTCAATTTTCAATATATTAATAGCTCTTTTTAATGCTTTGATTATATCTTCTTCTTCAATTGGTTTAAATTCAAACACCAGAGATCTGCTCAATATGGCATTATAAATACAATGATATGGATTATCAGCTGTACTTGCAATTAAAGTTATCCTTCCATCCTCAATATATTCTAAGATAGACTGCTGCTGTTTTCTATTAAAATTCTGTATTTCGTCTAAATAAAGGACTACACCTTTATATCCTATAAAAGTGTCCAGACTTTTGACTACACGTTGAATATCTGAAACAGAAGCATTCGTCGCATTTAACTTATAAAACTTTTTATCTGTAATACTTGCAGCTATATTTGCCACAGTAGTTTTTCCGACACCTGGAGGTCCATAGAAAACCATATTCATGATTTTTCTATTTTTTATCATATTATAAAGTGGTTTTCCCCTGCCAAGTATATGTTTCTGTCCAACTATATCCTCTATGTTATCAGGTCTTATTCTTTCAGCTAATGGCTGCATAATTACACTTCCTTTTTATGCTAAGTAGATCAATTATTGAAAATCACATATTAAAAATAAGAGCACCTAAAGATGCTCACAATCAGTACTCCATATTTCTGTTTTTAAAATGTACTATTTTTAAATTGCACTTTTCAGCTATCCCCTCTGCTATATTAAAATTATTTCCTATAGCTTCCGGATTATGTGCATCTGATCCCACTGTTATATATTTTCCGCCAAGTTCTCTATATCTTTTATATATGTCAATCATACTGTAAATTGCCTTCTGGCTGTCCAGTCTTCTTGTATTTAGTTCCAGACATTTACCTCTATTTATAATAAGCTTTAATATTTCATCTATTATATCACAAAATTCTCTGTAATATAATTCTTTATCATCATATTTTGCATATCTGCATATATAGTCAATATGAGCCAAACTATCCACGAAATCAAATTGTTTGAAATTAACAAACATAGCTTTAAGATATCTAAGATAAGCATCCTTCTTGCTTTTGTCCTTATAATAATCGGGATAATATAAATCCATATTGTCTACTAAATGTATAGATCCAATAATATAATCAAATTCATTATCTAAAACCACTGTTCTTGATTCGTCCAAAGCATCTTCTTTCATCCCGACTTCTATACCTAGAAGTAATTTATCGCCTCTAAACCTGGAATATTTTCTAAAATAATCTCCTACATCAAAAGTAAAATCTCCTTTTGGATACCCAATATCCATATGTTCTGTAAATGTTAATGATAACTTATTATAATCAGCAGCCTTTAATGCTTCTTCTATTTTCATATTTGAATCACTTGAGTATTCCGTATGTACATGTGTATCGAACACGTTAATCACCTCATTTAAAATATTGAAGTACACTTATTATAATCGGTATAGTAATCATTGATACTATAGTAGTTATAAACACGCTCCTTGATGCTAATTCCTTGTCAGAATTATATTTCTGTGCAAGTATTGGAGATAGTACTGCCACAGGCATGGCCTCAATTACCACACTTATTTGAAGCATCAGACTATCTGCCTTAATCAATTTTAATATTATAATACTTAAAATTGGTGCTAAAATTAATCTCAAAAAGCAAAGATAATAAACTACAGTCCCTCTGAAAATATCCTTGAATTTTATCTCAGCTAACATTGCACCAACTATAATCATTGAAAGCGGTGTAGTCATAGCTCCTATTTCACTTACAGCCATATTTAAAGCATAAGGTAGTTTTATCGAAAACATAAACATTATAAATCCTAAAGTAGTGAATATTACAGCCGGGTTTAATGCAACTCCCTTCATATCTCTAATATTTCCCTTACCAGAATATATCATAATTCCTAAACTGAACATTACTATATTCATTACCATATTAAAAATTGCGCCATAAAAAATTCCTATTTTTCCGAACAATCCTTGTAAAACAGGATATCCCATAAATCCGCTATTTGAAAAAGTAGTAGCAAATCTTATAATTTTGCTGGATTCCTTGTCATACTTTAGAGTTAAAAATTTACTTAAAAATATTATAGCCAGATTTATTATAAATGAATATATAAATATACGTTTTATTTCCGTAAGCATTTTTGCAGAATATGTATAATTAAAGCAGGATAATAGTAATGCTGGAAGAGTTATATTAATTAATAAATTTGAGAGCTCATTGGTTGTTTCTTTTTTTATTATATTTTTTTTCCTGGCAAATGTTCCGGATATCATTATAAGTGATAAAATTATAACCTCGTTTATTGCAGTATAGTTCACAAAGCTTTCCTCCTAAAAGTACAAAAATATACTACCTATTATAATAGATATTTTATACAAGCTCAAATACTACATTAAATCTAATACACTCCTTATCATAATCTACCCTTATTCTTCCTCCTTGATGCTCTACTATGTTTTTCGCTATAGCGAGACCCAGTCCGCTTCCACCTGTATCTGACGCTCTAGATTTATCCACCCTGAAAAATCTGTCAAATAACTTATCTACATCATCTTTTTTTATAATATCACATTTATTTTCTATGGAGCAAACTGCAAAGTTTCCGTTTTCCTCTAAAGACACTATTATATTTCCAGGCTTAGTACAGTATCTTACGGCATTCACAAGTAGGTTTTCAAAAACCCTTACGGTTCTATTAGGATCTAAATTTACTTTTAGTCTTTTACTTGAAAATTTTTTTACTATACTAACATTATTTTCTTCAAAAATTGGAACCATTTCCTCTATGAGTTGATCTAATAAATCATTTAAAAATATGTTTTCTTTATCCATAATCACTGCATTATTTGTAAGTTTAGTATACTCAAATAAATCGTTTATAAGTAGTTCTAATTTTTCAGATTTATTATAGGCTATATTAATATACTGTTTTAACTCCTCATCTGTTTTATACTTTTTATCCTTCAAAAGACCTAGATAGCCTTTTATAGAAGTAAGCGGAGTTCTTAAATCATGAGATACATTTGTTATAAGTTCATTTTTTATTCTTTCTTCATCTCTCTCATGTTTTATCTTACTATGTAATTCATCCGCCATAAAATTTATATTGTCTGCAAGTATTGTAAGCTCATCTTTTCCTTCTCGCTTTATCTTGTAATCAAGATTTCCTTTTGAAATTTCAATTAAACCAGAAGCTATACTGTCTATATATTTAATTTTTTTATTGGTCATAAAATAAAACAACAGCAAAAAAGCCATAATTGATGCTATTATCTGAGGGACAGGATTATATATGTTTTCATAGATTATCTTACCTCTAGGAATTCCCCGCATTACCAAATATGCATTCTCATCTTTGAAATTCAAAGGATAAAAGCTTATATATTCCCTGTTTTCATTTACGGTACTTATATCACCTTTATTGTATATATCCTGAATGTTTTTCATAAATTCAACATAATTCTTTATAGAATTTTTTATAGTGCTATATATATCTATCTGTGTTTCATATGTATTTTGTGATTTATATAATACCTTTCCTTTTAAATCCGTTATCATTATTTTTTGTTTATTAGTATAATCACCTTTATCTATTATACTTTGAATTTCATTGTTATCATTTATACTCATATTTTTATTTTTTATTTTATCGGCAATAGCAGCAGCATTTACGGATATTTCATCTATCCCTTTACTATAGTCAATTCTGGCCGTCTTATTTGTTTCTTGAAATAAGTTTCCTGTAATTTTTCCAATTACAAATGCTATAATAAAACACAAAGCAAAAGCTAGTATAAGCTCTAATCTTATACTATTTTTTATATTGAATAAAATTTCCTTACATTTATTTTTAAACGATAAAATCAACTTTGTATTTAACAATCTATCTTTCAATTTTATATCCAACTCCCCAGACAGTTTTTATAAAGCGAGGTTTTCTTGGATTTTCCTCTATTTTCTCTCTTATCTTCCTTATATGCACCATAACTGTATTATCAGATTCAAAAAAATTTTGTTTCCATACTTTTTCATATATTTTTTCCATGCTAAATACAATGCCCTTATTCATAGCCAGAAGTTTCAATATGTCAAATTCTCTGGGAGTCAATTTTACATTTTTGCCAGACACTTTAACTTCATGAGTCTCTGTATTTATGACCAAATCATCAACTTTTATTATTCCTTTTTCTTGATTATTTGTAACATTGAATTCCTTGTATCTTCTAAGCTGTGATTTAACCCGGGCTATTAGTTCTAATGGATTAAATGGTTTTGTAATATAATCGTCTGCACCGGTTGTAAGTCCAAGTATTTTATCCATGTCCTGAGTTTTAGCAGACAGCATTATTATTGGCATATTTTTACTTTTTCTTATGTTTATACATGTTTTAATTCCATCCATATTTGGCATCATTACATCAAGTATAACCAAATCTATATATTTATTTTCAATAATATCTACAGCTTCAATTCCGTCTTTTGCCTTAATTACCTTATATCCTTGATTTTCAAGATATATTCCAATTAAATCTCTAATTTCTTTTTCATCGTCAACCACAAGCAAAATTTCTTTATCCATAGAAAGCTCCTCTCCAAAACAGGTCCTACAATAAATCTATATATAACTTCACATAATATTATAGCAACTATTACATCCAAAATTACATGTTGTTTGACAAATTGAGTAGCTAAAATTATCAAAATACCTGTTATATAAATAGCAGTCTTTCCTTTTATATTGTCCTTGAATGCATCTTTTGCTCCTTTTATAACAGAATAGCTGGTTAACACATGTATACTCGGGAAACAATTAAAAGGTTTATCCAGTTTATATGTCAATCTTACAAATTGAGAAAAAAAATCTTTTCCATATATCTCAGGTCTAGGAACTGTTGTCTGAAAGAAAAAATATATAATATAACATACAATCATGCCAATAATTATAGTAAACAATACTTTATAATATGTTTCTTTATGATAAATGCAAAAAAATATTAATGACAAAATTATAAATGGATACCATATCCAGTAAATTACAATAAATTCTTTTATATACGGTACCTGCCTATCTATTTCTGTAACCAATATATAATAACCCCTTACAGAATTATCAAGAAGTCCATAAGCAATATTCACTACAGGTATAAGTATCATCAGACTTAAATACAATATATTCTTTTTAAAGCCTCTAAATATCCTAGTCATATTTAATTTCTCCTATCTTTAATAATTCCATTCTATATAATTTATATTATATATAGAACATCTTAATTATTTAGGAAGTAATTCTTAAATATTTCTTAATAATAAAAAATCAAGCAGATATATAATACCCACTTGACTTAAAAATTTATATTTTTTCTACATTTTTTCTCTCAGGCTTTTTATTTTGTATCTTTTTTCTTCTATTTATAAGTTCTTTTTCTATTTCATCAAGGCTAACTCCCTGATTTACCATAAGAACCAATACATGATATATCAAATCACATATCTCTGGTACTTCTTCATCCTTAACACCATTCTTGCTTGCAACTATAACTTCTGTGCTCTCTTCCCCTACCTTCTTTAAAATTTTATCCAATCCCTTTTCAAAAAGATAGTTAGTGTAAGAGCCATCAATAGGATTCTCTTTTCTATCCTTTATTACATTATAAAGTTCTTCAATAACACCTTTTATCTCCATTATTATATCTCCTCACTTGTTAAACTGTCAGCTTATTAAAAAAGCAGCTCCTATTTCCTGTATGACATGCTGCTCCTATTTGCTCTACCTCTAAAAGTATTGTATCATAGTCACAGTCAACACTTATACTCTTAACATACTGAAAATGCCCTGATGTAGCCCCTTTATTCCAGTATTCCTTTCTTGATCTGCTCCAGAACCACGTAGTTCCGCTTTCTATAGTCCTTTTAAGGGATTCTTCATTCATATAAGCCAGCATAAGTACTTGATTATTTTCAAAGTCCTGAACTATAGCCGGGAGAAGTCCACCTTTAAAATCTATCTTTTTTAAAATCTCACTATCAAAATTAAACTTTGCCATTTATAATCTAACTCCTATATCTCTATCCTTAAGATATTCTTTTACCTGCTTTATACTCAGCTCTCCATAGTGAAAAAGGGAAGCTGCAAGTGCTGCATCTGCTCCTGAATATTTAAATACGTCATAAAAGTCCTTGAGTGAACCACATCCGCCAGACGCAATTACAGGAATATTTACTTCTTTTGATATAGCATTTGTAAGATCTATATCATATCCCTGTTTGGTTCCATCTGCATCCATGCTTGTAAGTAAAATTTCACCGGCCCCAAGACTTTTAGCTTTCTTTGCCCATTCTACAGCATCAAGACCGGTATCAATTCTTCCTCCATTTATATATACATTCCAGCTTTCACTATCCTCGTTTTTCTTAGCATCTATGGCAAGCACCACGCACTGACTTCCAAATTTATCCGCAGCATCATATATTAAATTTGGATTTCTTATAGCTGCAGAGTTTACAGATATTTTATCGGCACCAGCTCTAAGTATTTTTTTAAAATCATCTATATTCCTTATACCTCCACCAACAGTAAGTGGTATAAAAACTTTTTCCGCAGTTTTTCTGACTACATCTATCATAGTATCTCTTCCATCACTTGTAGCCGTAATATCCAGAAATACTATTTCATCTGCACCTTCTTTATTGTAATACTCTGCTATCTCTACAGGGTCTCCAACTTCTTTTAAATTCACAAAATTAATTCCCTTTACTACTTTACCCATCTTTATATCAAGACATGGTATTATTCTCTTTGTAAGCATTAATCAATTTCCCCCAATCTCTATAGCTTCTTTTAAAGAAAGAGTTTTTGAATATATAGCCTTTCCAATTATAACTCCATATGCATCTTTTTTCTTAAGTTCCTTTATATCATCTATATTTTTTATACCGCCTGATGCTACAACGTTACAGCTAACTGCATTTTTAAGCTTTAAAAGCTGATCCATATTTGTTCCTGAAAGTGTCCCATCTCTGCTTATATCCGTAAATATTAAAGTTTTAACTCCAATATCCTCCATCTGCTTTCCAAATTCTATGTAGTCAATATCACTAACTTCTACCCAGCCTTTAACTGCCACTTTTTCATCCCTGGCATCTATTCCTACAACAATTTTATCTCCATACTTTTTCACGGCTTCGGTAACCATAGCTTTATCACTCAGGGCAGAAGTTCCAAGTATCACCCTATCAAGTCCAAGTTCTAAAAGCTCATCTATAGTCTCAATGCTTCTTATTCCTCCACCAAGTTCAACGCTTAGGTCTTCTATAGAAGCTATCTTTGATATAATCTCCCTATTTTTAACTTTTCCATTAAGCGCACCATCTAAATCAACTACATGTAAAAAACTTGCTCCTTCTTTCTTAAATTTAATGGCTGTGGATACTGGATCTTCCGCCACTACATTTGAAGAATCAAATTTTCCTTGGTAAAGCCTTACACATTTTCCATCACGTATATCTATAGCTGGAAATATTAACATATACTTTCAACTCCATTCTTACATAATTAAATTGTTAAATCTACAAAATTTTTTAATATTTTAAGTCCCAAATCTCCACTTTTCTCGGGATGGAATTGAAGACCATATATATTTCCGCGGCTTACTGCTGCAGTTATATCGATATTTCCATATTCGCTGTAAGCATTCAAATCCTCTTTATTCTCAACTTCTGCATAGTAAGAATGAACAAAATACACATAGCTTGAATCAGGTATACCTTCAAACAGCTTATTTCTCTTATTTATAATTAGACTGTTCCAGCCCATATGAGGTATTTTAACATCTCCGTATATTTCTCTTACCCTGCCTTTTATTATTCCAAGTCCTTTAGTTTCTTCTATCTCTTCCCCTACATCAAATAACATCTGCATTCCAAGGCATATTCCAAGAAAAGGCTTATCTTCCTTTGCAATATCAAGTATGACTTTATCAAGTCCCCTTTTCTTTAAACTTTCCATAGCCATAGGGAAAGCCCCAACTCCCGGTAGTATAACTCCATCACTTTTATTTATTTCATCACTATCGAAAGTTACTTTAGAATCTACATTCAAATATCTAAGTGCTTTTTCTACACTTTTTAAATTTCCTGCTCCATAATCTATAATTGAAATCATTTAAATTACTCCTTTAGTAGAGAGAACTCCCTTTATTTCACTATCTATTGTATAAGCTTCTTTAAATGCGTGGCCAAAAGCTTTAAACATTCCTTCTATGACATGATGGGTATTTTTGCCGTAAAGCGACTTTACATGGAGTGTCATATCTGAATTAAAGGCAAGTGCTCTAAAAAATTCTTCTATAAGTTCTGTATCCATTTCGCCAACTTTCTGACTCTTCAAATCAGCTTCAAATACTAAAAAAGGACGTCCACTTAAATCTATAGATACCATTTCAAGACTTTCATCCATAGGAATAAAAAAAGTCCCATATCTTCTTATTTTTTCCTTACTTAAAAGTGCCTTTTTTATACACTGACCCATGACTATTCCTATGTCTTCAACGGTATGGTGAAAATCTACATATAAGTCTCCCTTTGCCTTAACCTTCAAATCTACCATTCCATGTTTTGCTATCATGGTAAGCATATGATCAAAGAAACCTATTCCTGTATCAATATCATATTTTCCTTCTCCATCTATGTCAAGTTCAATTGTTATACTAGTTTCTGATGTATCTCTTGAAATAGAAGCACTTCTATGATTACTCAAACTCATTTTTATCTCCCCGCTTCATTTAACCATTATATTTTTTCAAAAGTTCTAACATATAATTATTTTCTTCTTCTTTCCCTATAGTTATTCTAAGACAATCCTTTAAAACTCCACTGCCAAAATCTCTAACTAAAACTCCATCTTCTAAAAGTTTTTCGTATATTTCATGAGCTCTTTTTGTCTTGAAAAGTATAAAGTTTGCTGAACTTTTGTATACTTTTTCTATGTATGGTATTTTTAAAAATTCACCGTATACTCTTTCTCTCTCTGAAATTATATATTTAACCTTTTCTTCTATTTCAGACTTGTTTGAAAGTAAAACTTTGCCTATTATTTCAGTGGTAGTACTCACATTATAAGGTGGTTTAACCTTTTTTATTTCATCTAAAATTACTTTTCCTGCCGTTAAGAAACCAAGTCTTATAGAAGCTCCTCCTATCTTGGAACAGGTTTTTAAAACTATCAAATTTTCATAATCATCTATATCTTTAATAACACTTTCTCCATAAAATGCCCCATAGGCCTCATCTACTACAACTATTGAATTGCAATTTTTAACTAATTTAAGTATAGTATTTCTGTCATAAGCTTTTCCTGTAGGATTGTTGGGATTTGAAATGAAGAAAAGCTTTATGCCTTCACTATTTACCTTATCTATTATGACCTGTGGATCAAAAGTAAATTCCTCATCTGTATCAAATTTAACAATGTTTGCCGAGGAAATAGCTGCATAATTTTCATACATGGAAAATTCAGGATTCAAGAGTAAAATCTTATCATTCCTATCCAGGAAAGTGGAAACTATTATCTGTATAAGTTCATCTGAGCCATTTCCTGCAATAACAGATTTGTAATCCACTCCTGCGTATTCTGCAAATTTTTTGCAGAGGTCTTCAGACATAGCATCCGGATATCTATTAAAACTGCACTTAACTATTTCTTCTTTTATTTCAGACAGTAATTCATCGCTTACAGAAAAAGGGCTTTCATTTGCATGTAATTTTATCCTGCTGTCAATTCTTTTGGCATTATAAGATTCAAAGGTTTTTAAATCATCTCTAAAAAGTTTTTTTACATTCATATTAAGTTTCTCCTTTAAATTTTAGTTTTTTCTAACAGCTATAGAATTTCTATGTGCTGTAAGTCCTTCTTTCTCAGCAATTGTCATGATACTATCTGCTGCCTTCAAAAGTTCCTCTTCTGAATAATATATATAGCTTGATTTCTTTACAAAATCATCTACTGAAAGAGGTGAATAAAATCTTGCAGTACCGTTGGTTGGTAATACATGGTTAGGTCCTCCAAAATAATCTCCAAGTGGTTCAGGACTGTAGTGTCCTAAAAATACAGATCCGGCATTTCTGACACATGGCAAATATGAAAATGGATCTTTTATGCATAATTCTAAATGTTCCGGTGCAATATCATTTCCTATATCAATTGCATCATTTACACTGTCCACCACAATAATTATTCCATTATTCTTAAGAGATTCTTCTATTATGCTGCGTCTTTTTAAATCTTTTATCTGAATTTCAATTTCTTCATTTACCTTATTTGCAATCTCTATGGATGTAGTTACAAGTGCTGCTGATGCCATCTTATCATGTTCTGCCTGCGACATAAGATCTGCCGCTACAAATTTAGGATTTGCACTATCATCTGATACTACCAGTATTTCACTTGGACCTGCTATCATATCTATGTCAACTTCTCCATAAACAAGCTTTTTAGCAGTGGCTACATATATATTTCCCGGTCCTACTATCTTATCTACCTTAGGAATAGTTTCTGTGCCATATGCAAGAGCCCCTATTGCCTGAGCTCCTCCTATTTTATATATTTTATCTGCACCTGCTATATCTGCAGCTACAAGTACATTTGGATTTATATCAAGGCTCTCTCTAACGGGAGTTACCATAACTACCTCATCTACCCCTGCAATTTTAGCGGGTATTATGTTCATAAGTACAGATGATGGATAGGCTGCTGTACCTCCTGGGACATAAACCCCAACCCTCTTAAGTGGTATATATCTCTGGCCCATTATTTTTCCAGCTTCATCTGCTATTACAAAGGAATTATGCTTTTGCTTTTCATGGAATTTCTCTATATTTAATTTAGCTTTCTTTATAGCTTCAAGAAATTTCTTGTCTACTTTGTTATAGGCAGCTTCTATTTCAGATTTTGTAACCAGTATATTGCCTGCATTCAATTCTTCAGAATCAAACTTATTTGTATAACCAATTAAAGATGAATCACCATTTTCTCTAATATCTGATAACATATTTGAAACAGTTTTTACAACCTCTGAATCAACTTCCGTTCTCCTGCTTTTTAAGAGGTTTAAATATTCTTCCTTTCCCTTTTTATCTCCTTTAATTATCTTAATCAATTCTCTGCCTCCTTTAATTTTTTTATCTGTTCTCTTCTATCTACTTCTTCTTTTAATCTATCGACTATATCTTCTATTTCATTTTTTTTCATTTTTAAACTTGCCATGTTAACTATAAGTCTCGTACTTATACTGCATATGTCGTTATAAACTTCAAGTCCATTTTCCCTCAAAGTTGTACCAGTCTCAACTATATCTACTATAGCATCTGATAATCCGAGCATTGGTGCCATTTCTACAGAACCTTCTATCTTTATTATTTCAATATCGAATCCCATTTTTTTGAAATAGCTTCTTGCTACATTTGGATATTTCGTAGCTATTTTTTTTCTATTATAACCCTCATAAAAATTCTTTCCTTTAGGCCCTGCTAAAGAAAATTTGCATTTTCCAAACTTCAAATCCAGAAGTTCATAGAAATTTTTATCAAATTCCATTAAAGTATCTTTTCCAACTATACCTATGTCTACTACTCCATGTTCTACATAAGTAAGTACATCCGGTGCCTTGACAAGCACAAAGTCTATATTGAATTCATCATTATGAAATATAAGTTTTCTTCCCTTATTTTCAATTTCAGTGCAGTCTATTCCGATAGAGTTAAACATATCAACTGCGGTTTTCTCTATTCTTCCTTTAGTTAAAGCTATCTTCAAAGGTTTTCTAATACTCAATATCTTCACTTCCTCATATAATTTATACAATCTATACAACTATAAATTCATCCATATCTTTTAGTTTAAAATATTCACGTGCTTGGTTTAAATCATCAAAAATGCTTAATTCTACAACACAATTTTTTTCTTTAAGCTTCTCAGCCATCTCATATGCCTTTTTATAGTTTTCTTTTTTATAATAGATAAATATCCTTCTTTTGTCTTCTCCGCAAATATCTTCTTCTGTGATTATTCTCATTATATTTTCCACATTTATAGCAAGCCCTGTAGCACACTCATCATCACCAAATTGCTTTGCCAGATTGTCATATCTTCCGCCGCTCAATATTGTATTGCCGACACCATTTGCATATCCTCTGAAAATTACTCCAGTATAATAATCAATATGCTGTATCATTCCTAAATCCACACATATATATTTTTTATATCCAGCATCACTAACTAATTTATAAAGTTCACGAACATTATCAACTGCCATTAGTGCTTGCCTATTATCTGTCATTGAAGATGCCCTGTCTAATACTTCAATACCTCCAAACAACTTTGGTATTTCTCTAAGTATGGCTTTGTTTTTATCATCTATACACTCTTCATTTTCCTCTATAAAGGTTTCAAGAGCTGTAAAATTTTTATTTTCTACATAATATCTTAACAATTCAATCTCTTTATCTTCCATGCCAATTTCATTTAATATGCTCTTAAAAAAATTAATTTGTCCAAATTCTATCTTAAAATCTTTAACTCCACATTTTAAAAGTGCCCTTATCGCAGTTGTAATTATCTCTGCATCTGCTCTAATACTTTCTGCTCCCAGAATTTCTATTCCTGACTGAGATATCTCCATATCCTTACCATTTAAATTTTCATTTTCTCTATATACATTTTCTGTATAACAGAGCTTTAATGGATGAGTTGCCCTTTTTAATTTAGTTGCAGAGATTCTAACTGCCGGTGTAGTCATATCAGGTCTCAAGACCATCATTCTTCCCTGCTTATCAAATAATTTATACATGTTCTCCTGTTTAAATATAGTTTTATCATAATTAAATACATCATAAAACTCTAAAAGAGGCGATGAAATTTCTAAAAATCCAGCATCTATATAAGTTTTTCTGAGTATATTCTGTATTTGAACCTTTTTGCTGCATTCATCAAAAATAAGGTCTTTAGCACCTTCCGGTATATATCTCTTCCAATTTTCCATGTATATCCTCCAGCTTTCTTAGTTTATCATGATAAAGTGATAAATTGGTATAGTGATACTATACCAATTTTTTGTGCAAAATACAATAGTTTTTTTATATTTTTTTAATATTTTTATTATACGCATAAAATAAATATGGCATACTGATCTTAATTATAAAAAAATCAGTATGCCTATATTGTATCAACTAGCTATTTAATTATATTAAGTTATTAAAACTTAACCTTTTCTCCAGTATATGTGCACTCAAATAATTTTTTCATTTCAGCTTCAGTTATAGCTCTAGGATTAGCTCCAGTACAAGCATCTAACATGGCATTATGAGCTACGAAATCTATATTGTCCTTAAATTCTTTCTCATCTATTCCGTACTCTTTAACTGTAGCTGGTATCTCCATCTTCTTATTCATATCTTTAATAAGGCTTGTTAATGAATCTATTAATTCGTCATTATTGTTTCCTGGAAGTTCGAGTCTTCTAGCTATATCTGCATATCTGTCACTGCAGGATTTCTTGTTAAAATCTATAACATAAGGCAGGAATATAGCATTGGCACATCCATGAGGTATATGGAATACTGCTCCTGTTTTATGAGCCATACTGTGAGTTATTCCAAGAAGTGCATTTGAAAATGCCATTCCAGCCAAACACTGTGCTATATGCATATGTCCTCTGGCTTCTTTATCTCCTTCATAAGATTTTAATAAGTATTTATTTATCATAACTATTGCATGAATAGCAAGTGGATCTGAAAAATCTGAATGTAATCCTGCAACGTATGCCTCTATTGCATGAGTAAGTGCATCCATTCCAGTATGTGCTGTAAGTTTTTTAGGCATAGTCTGTGCAAGTGCTGGATCTACTATAGCTATATCAGGAGTAAGATTAAAATCTGCAAGTGGATACTTTATCTTAGATTTATAATCTGTTATTACAGAAAATGATGTTACTTCTGTTGCTGTTCCACTTGTTGAAGGTATTGCAACAAATCTTGCTTTCTGCCTTAACTTAGGGAGTCCAAAAGGAACTACTGCTTTTTCAAAAGTAAAATCAGGATATTCATAGAATATCCACATAGCTTTAGCAGCATCTATTGGTGAACCTCCTCCTATAGATACTATCCAATCAGGCTCAAATTCTCTCATAACTTTAGCACCATTCATAACAGTATCTACAGATGGATCTGGCTCAACACCTTCTATTAATCTGGTTTCAATACCAGCTTCTTTTAAATATTCTTCAACTTTATCAAGGAATCCAAACCTTTTCATGGATCCTCCACCTACTACAATTATTGCTTTTTTACCATCTAATTTTTTTAATTCTTCTAATGAATTTTCTCCAAAATAAATATCTCTTGGCAAAGTAAATCTTGACATATTTTTACCTCCTAAGTATAAATATATTGTTAAATTATTATCTTATCATATTATACCATTATTATATACAATACGTAAATAATTATTTCAAAATAGTCCCATTAAATATTTTTAATGAGACTATTTTTTCTTAAATATTCTTAGTATATATTAAAGTTTAAAATAATTTACTCCTGCTTCAAATATTCTTTGATCTTTATCTCCGGGAATATTTTTTATTACATCTTTTCCTATTCTTTCAGAGTGGCCCATCTTTCCTAAAATTCTTCCATCAGGGCTTGTTATACCTTCTATAGCATAAAATGAACCATTTGGATTAAATTCATCCTTATAATTAGGATTTCCATCAAAATCTACATATTGAGTTGCTACCTGTCCGTTCTCAATTAATTTTTTAATCATTTCATCCGTTGCAACAAATCTTCCTTCTCCATGAGAAATTGCTATTGAATGTACATCGCCTACTTTTACATTGCTAAACCAAGGTGAAATATTTGATGCTATCCTCGTATTTACTATACGTGAAATATGACGTCCTATTTTGTTATAAGTAAGTGTCGGATAATCTTCCTTTATATCTACAATTTTTCCAAAAGGTACTAATCCAAGTTTTATAAGTGACTGGAAGCCATTGCATATTCCAAGCATAAGTCCATCTCTATTATTTAAAAGTTCTTCTACTGCTTCTTTTATTTTAGGATTTCTAAATACATTGGCTATAAATTTTCCAGAACCATCAGGTTCGTCACCTGCACTGAATCCACCCGGAAACATAATTATCTGTGATGAATTTATTTTACTTACCATCTCATCTATAGACTCTTCTATCTGACTTACACTTAAATTTTTAAGTACTAATGTTTCTACATCTGCTCCTGCTTTTACAAATGCCCTTTCAGAATCATACTCACAATTAGTTCCTGGAAATACAGGTATAAATACTTTAGGTTTTGCAATTTTTAGAGATGTAGATACTCTATTTTTTGCCTCAAAGCTTATCTTTTCTATTTTTCTATTATCCTCTTCTGTCTTAGTAGGGAATACCTCTTCTAAGGTTTCGCTCCACTCATCTATCATACTGTTTAAATCTATAGTTTCATCTTCTAACTCTATAGTCTGCTCCTCATGAGTTACACCTATTATTTCATAGTCTACATCCTTAAGACAATTTTTTATATCTACATTTTCATCAAATTCAACTAACATAGAACCATAGTATGGGAAAAATACATTTTCTTTATTAAAATCAGATGAAAATTTCATACCTATTTTATTTCCGAAACTCATATTGCTCACAGCTTCAGCTATTCCACCATCACGTACGGTTTGTGCAGATATTATTTTTTTATCTTCTATAAGTGAATGTATTAACTTATAATTTTTATTTATAACATCAAAATCAGGTAAGTAATATTTATCTATAGGTACTTTAATTATTGCTATGCTAGTTCCAACCTTCTTAAATTCTGGAGATATAACATTATCTGAATTTTCCGTAGTAATAGCAAATGATACCACAGTTGGAGGTACATCCATATCTTTAAAAGTTCCAGACATACTGTCTTTTCCACCTATAGCAGCTACACTAAATTTATCCTGAGCATAAAGTGCTCCAAGGAGTGCAGAAAATGGTTTTCCCCACCTTTTTCCATCTTTCTGTGGGCTTCCAAAATACTCCTGAAAAGTAAGTCTTATATCTTCAGCTTTTCCACCTGCTGCTACAACCTTTGCTACAGATTCACATACTGAATACAATGCACCATGGAATGGGCTCCATTTAGCTATTTTAGGATTATATCCAAAACTCATAATAGTTGAAGTACTGGTATTTCCTGAAGGCACAGGAATCTTTGCTGCCATAGCTTCTATTTTGGTGAGTTGATATTTTCCTCCAAAAGGCATAAGTATAGTATTTCCGCCTATAGTGCTATCAAATCTTTCTACTAAACCTTTTTGACTGCATACATTTAATTCCTTCATCATACTTAACCATGTACTCTTTACATCTTTAGAAACTTTTCTGTTATTTTTAAAGTAGCTTCCTTCTTCACTTGGTGCCTCAACAATTGCAGAAGCTTCAGCTCTAACTCCATTTGTATCAATAAATGCCCTGCTCAAATTTACAATAACATTGCCCTTCCATGAAAGTTTCATCCTTTTGTCATCTGTAACTACAGCTACAGCTTTTGCCTCTAAGTTCTCTTCCTCTGCATATTTTATAAATTTATCAGCATTTTCCTTTGATACAACAACAGCCATACGTTCTTGAGATTCTGATATAGCAAGTTCTGTTCCGTCTAATCCTTCATATTTCTTAGATACCAAATCCAAATTTATTTCAAGTCCTTCTGCCAGTTCTCCTATGGCAACAGACACGCCGCCAGCTCCAAAGTCATTACATCTTTTTATAAGTGTGCTGACTTTTGATTTTCTAAAAAGCCTCTGAAGTTTTCTTTCAACAACAGGATTTCCTTTTTGGACTTCCGCCCCTGATGTTATTATGGATTTTTCAGTATGTTTTTTAGATGAACCTGTAGCTCCACCGCAGCCATCTCTGCCAGTTCTTCCTCCAAGAAGTATTACAATATCAGAAGGCTTAGGTCTCTTTCTTATTACATTTTTCATAGGAGCAGCTGCAACTACAGCTCCAACTTCCATTCTCTTTGCTACATAACCATCATCATATATTTCATTTACAAGTCCAGTTGCGAGTCCTATCTGATTTCCATAGGAACTATATCCCTGTGCTGCACCTGTTGTAATTTTCTTTTGTGGTAATTTTCCTTCTAAAGTTTCTTTAATTGGAACAGTTGGATCTCCGCTTCCTGTAACTCTCATAGCCTGGTATACATATGATCTGCCCGAAAGTGGATCTCTTATAGCTCCACCGATACAGGTAGCAGCTCCTCCAAATGGCTCTATTTCTGTTGGATGATTATGGGTTTCATTTTTAAACATTACAAGCCACTTTTCTGTTTTTCCGTCTACATCAGCATCTACAACTATACTACATGCATTTATTTCTTCCGATTCATCCAAATTTTTAAGTTTTCCATCAGCCTTTAACTTCTTCATTGCAATAGTAGCAAGATCCATAAGACACATAGGTTTTTCTTTTCTATTCAATTCTTCTCTAAACTTCAAATAATCACTATAAGCATTTTTTATAGGAAGAGATAATTGTCCGTCTTTAATATCTACATCTTTAAATTCAGTCATAAAAGTAGTGTGTCTGCAGTGATCCGACCAATATGTATCTATTACCTTGATTTCAGTTATAGTAGGATCTCTCTTTTCATCATTGTAAAAATACTTCCTGCAGAATTCAAGATCATCAAGGCTCATGGCAAGACCTTTCTCCTTTAAAAATTCTGCTAGTTCATCTCTTTTCATTTTTGTAAATCCATTCAAAACTTCAACATCCTGTGGGACATTAATTTTCTCATTTAGATCCGATACCTTTTTAAGAGATGCTTCTCTTGAATCCACTGGATTTATGCAATAATTTTTTATGCTTTCAAATTCTTCATCACTTATATTTCCTTCAATTATATAAACTTTAGAGGATGCTATTTTAATTCTCTCTTTCTGACTTAATATTTGTATACATTGAGATGCAGAATCAGCTCTTTGATCATACTGCCCTGGAAGGTATTCAACTGCAAATATTCTACTTTCTTTTACATCTTCCAATTCTTCTTCATATACATTATCTACAGTTTTCTCTGCAAACACTGTATATTTTGACTTCTCATATTCGTTTTCCTCCATATCCTGGATGTCATAGCGATTTATTATTCTCAAATTTTCCACATCATTAATATCGAGACTTTCTTTTATATCCTTTAAAAGCCCGTGAGCCTCTACATTAAATCCTGGTTTTTTCTCTACAAATAATCTTCTAATTTTCATTCCGTTCTCTCCCCTAATTATATTTTCGAACATTATTTACATTTTTTCCGAAATCATTCGCATTTATTATATCATATATGTTTATTTTGGGAAACAATTATATAATATTATTTTTAATTTACCCATATAAAATGCAAGAAATTATATAAACTAACAAAATAAATTTTGCATATACTGAATTATAAAATTTGTATAGGTGGTGTACTCATTGGAAATAGAAAATTTAGTAGATGTTTCTATAATTATTCCCTGTAAAAATGAATCAAACAATTTAATAAAAACCATAGATTCTATTATGTTTTCCAAAAATTCTTTTACTTTTGAAATTATCGTAGTAGATGATGGATCTACAGACTTATGCACAGATTTTTTAAAATACACTTTAATTAAAAATGTCTATAAAAATATACATTTAATAGAGACAAACTCTTTAGGTTGTTCTGGTGCAAAAAATGCTGGTGCAAAAATCGCCAGAGGAAAATATCTTGTTTTTTGTGATGCACATATAAAAGTACAGGACGGATGGCTGGATTCTCTTGTAAATACATTAAAAGATCAAAATGCTTCTTTATCTGCCCCATCTATTTTATATACAAAAAATTTCATTTCAGGGACCTATGCTTATGGTGCCACCTGGAATAAAAGCCTTGGCTATACATGGCTTTTAAATAATCCTAATAGTATAGAAGAAATACCATTTGCCCCTGCTACAACCTTATGCATAACCAGAGAATGCTTTAATAAAATAAATGGATTCGATACTTTTTTCATAGGTTATGGCGTAGAAGACCAGGAATTATGTTTAAAATCCTGGCTATATGGTTATAAAATTGTTATCAATCCCAATATAAAAGTAAAGCATCTTTTTAAGGAAAAACATTCCTATAAGATAACTAATGATTGTTTAATCTATAATACACTGTGTCTTGCTTATTCTCATTTCAAAAAAGACCGTCTCAAAAAAACTATTACTATATTTAAAAAACATAAGGGCTTTTCCGTTGCAGCAAATAATATCAAATCAAATATAGTTGAAATTTTAAGACAAAGGGATAAATATTTTACAGAGCGTATCCATAGTGATGATTATTTCTTCAAAAAATTTAATATTTACTTTTAATATTCTAATTAACATATTTATTTTAAATTGAATATATTAAAAGTGTACTACTATACCATGGAGGGATGTGGAGGCAATCATGAAAGTACTAGTTACAGGTGGAGCTGGTTTTATTGGTTCTCACATAGTGGATTTATTAATCAAAAACAATTATGAAGTTTGTATAATTGACGATTTAAGTCATGGAAATATAGATAATATTAATTCTAAGGCAAAATTCTACAAATATAATATTAAAAGCAGTAACCTTATTAATATTTTTAAAATAGAAAAACCTGAAGTTATAATACACGAAGCAGCAAAAATAAGCGTATCCGATTCTATTAAATATCCAATAAAAGACGCAGAAACCAATATTATAGGTACTTTAAATGTATTAGAAGCAGCAAGAAAAACAAACATTAAGAAAATTATTTATTCTTCTTCTTCAGCCGTATTTGGTAAGGCAGAATATTTTCCAATTGATGAAAATCACCCTTTAAATACTATTTCTAACTATGGAGTAAGCAAACAAGCTTCAGAAAATTATTTAAAAGTATACAAAGAATTATACGGTTTGAATTATATAATTTTAAGGTATTCAAATGTTTATGGTCCAAGGCAGAAATCTTCAGGTGAAAGTGGAGTTATTCCAATTTTCTGTATGAAAATTTTAAAAGATAAATCACCTTTTATATATGGAGATGGAAATCAAACTAGAGACTTTATATATGTAAAAGATGTTGCTAGAGCAAATCTACTTTCAATACAAAATAACCTTTCAGGTATATTTAATGTATCTAGCAATAAAAGTATTTCAATTAATCAGCTTTTTAAATATATATCAAGCATTTTAAACAAGAATATAAGTCCTATCTATAAAAGAAAAATAAATGGTGACATAGAGAATAGTCTTATATCCTATAAAAAAATATTTAATGAACTGGGCTGGAAACCTAAATATACAATATTAGAAGGATTAAAAGAAACGATAGAGTTTTATAAAAAGAGGTGAACAATATGAAGTTTTTTTCAAATCCCAAAGTCAGTATAATAATTCCCTGTTACAACTATGGCAAATTTCTCAATTACACTATTTATTCCTGTCTAAGCTCAACTTTTGATGATATTGAAATTATTGTAGTAAATGACGGTTCAACAGATTCATATACACTGAAATTGCTGAATAAACTTAATTATAAAAATCTCATGGTAATAAACCAAAAAAATAAAGGTTTACCTTCTGCAAGAAATTCTGGCATCAGGGAAGCTCGCGGAAAATATATACTTCCTTTAGATGCAGATGATTTAATTAGTCCTATTTTAATTGAAAAAGAATATAAAATCTTAGAAGAAAGGTCTGACGTTGGTTTTGTCACTCATTGGACTCAGGCATTTGGCACCGAAAACTATATATGGTCTGTTCCACCTTTTAATACAAAGAAATTACTAGAAGAAAATATAGTCTGTGTTACTTCACTATTAAGGAAAAAAGCCTGGTTGGATGCAGGCGGATATAATGAACAAATGAATGAAGGTTTTGAAGATTGGGATTTCTGGATTTCCCTCGTAGAAAGTGGTTGGACAGGATATACTCTTCAAGAAATTCTCTTTTATTATAGGCGTCATGGCAAAACCATGTTTCATAATGCTAAAGAAAAATATAAGTATCTCTATAACAGAATTAAAAATAATCATCCTCATATATATGAAAAATATGGATTATAATTCAAGGGAGGCAAACTATGAAAATTTTATATATATATCCTTTCTGTGGATTAGGAGGAGTAGAAACTTCAATAATAAACAAGATGCAATCCATGAACAAGTTAGGCATATATTCTGAAGCATTATTACTAAATTTTTATGGTGAGGGAGGTACAATTTTAACAAAAAATTCTCATATCAATGCCTCTCCCTCCATAGATGATTTAATAAATGTAATAAATAAAAATTTTGATGTTATATCAATAATTGATTTTCCACAATTTTTTAGAGCATTAAATATTCTGCAAATTAATAGTAAAATAATATATGAAACTCACTGCTCTGATTTACCTTCTATGCGCAGAAATTACAAAATCATGAATAGTGAAAAAATTTCAGCAATTATAGTTCCTTCAGATTTCAATAAAAATATGATAAAAAAATTAGTAAGAACGGATAAAAAAGTTTTTGTCCTGCCAAATCCTATAAACATGGCCCTATTTAGAAATATACCTCTTTCTAAATTACTTGAAAAAAACAAGGAATTCATCGATAAAAAAAATATTATATGGGTTGGCAGACTACAAGGATCTAAAAATCCTGTTGAATTTATTAGATTGGGATTAAGATTACTTAAAAAAGATATGAACTTCCATTTTACTTTAGTTGGAGATATATGTGGAGATTATCAATTCTTCAACTTTATTAAGTCAAATATACCACCAAATTATAAACCTAAATTTTCATTTATTCACAGTGTACCAAATGAAGAAATGCCTGAGATATATTCATTAGCTGCAAATACTGGAGGGTGTCTGGTTTCAACTTCAAATAATGAATCACTTCCAATGATATTTTTAGAAGCAATAAGTTGTAGGTGTCCTATAGTATCTACCAATGTAGGTGGTATTGGAGATATTATTATAAATAACTCGACTGGCAAAATATATCCACTTAATAATATCAATGAAGGTTTTAATGCAATTTATGATCTAGTGGATGAAAAAAACAAAGTTAAGAGGAATAAAATCATAAATAATGCTTATTCATTAGTTAAATCAAGACATTCCTTTGAAAAAGTATCTGAAAACTATAAACACATTATAAATATGATTTTTAATTAAAATTATTTAATTCTTTTGGAGGATTAATATGGAAAATATAGATGCAAGTATTATTATAGCAACTTATAATAGGCGTGATTTACTTAAATTAAGCTTACACTCCTTTAACTTTCAAGATTATAACAAAAATAAATTTGAAGTTATTTTAATTGATGATGGCTCCACCGATAACACTTATGACATGATAAAATCCCTCGATGCTAACTATAACTTAATATTTTTAAGGAATGAAAAAAATCGTGGTGCAGCATTTGCCAGAAATATAGGATTAAAAAATGCTAAAGGAGATATTATAATATTCTCTGACAGTGACTGCATTGTACCTCCAAATTTTATAAGTGATCACTTGAAATATCATAGTACAAACAGCAAAATATGCGTCAGCGGTGCGATTAGATGGAAAAAAGTTTTTTCAAATTATTATAAAAATTTTAACACCATGCAGCTCACAGAATTTAAAAAAGCTGCAGAAACTATTCCTTTATTCAAAGATAGATTAAAATGTATAAATTTTAATTATGATGATAACTTCAAAATTTTATCTAAAGATGATGTGCCTAATATTGATAAATATAATTATATACCTTCCTGGAGTGAGGAATATTTGGGAAAGATAATAAAGATCTTCGGGAAAGATTTAAAAAATTTTCAATATCCATGGATACTATTTACCACAGGCAATGTATCAATTGAAAAAAAGTATATTATTGATGCAGGTTATTTCGATCAAAGGTTAAGAAGAGAAGAAGATTGGGATTTAGGTTATAGGCTTTACAAAAATGGAGTAAAATTCATATACTCTCCTGAACTAGAAAGCACACACCAGGAACACACAATAATTAATAATAGAGAAAAAAAAATGATGAATTCCTACAAAATGATATTTAATAAATATAAAGATTATGAATTATTTTTATTCTGCCTATTTATTGAAAACACTATAGATATATCCAAATTATCCGAAGCTGACGCTCAATATAAAATTTTACTTCAAAATAAATATAAGTATAGCAAATTAATTGATAGGTTTCATCTTCTTTTAAAATACAGAGTTAATTCATTTCTAGAAAGTAAGATAAAATCTGATAAATTTATGAATATAGGTACTAATTTTATAGATACTAATTTAAAAAACATGGATTCATTTACTAAAGTATTTAAGGAATTGTCAAGAATTTTATATTAATTAATAAGGAGTGTTAATTTTGATAGAAACTTCAATAGATGCATCTATAATTATTCCCTGTAAAAATGAAGTGAATAATTTAAAGTGGACTGTAGAATCCATTATGAAATCCAAAAATTCTCTTAAATTTGAAATAATAGTGGTAGATGATGACTCCCGGGATTTAAGTGCAGAATTTTTAAAATCACATGAATATAAAGATATTACTCTAATAAAGACTAATAATTTAGGTGCTTCCATGGCAAGAAATGAGGGTGCAAAGGCTTCCCACGGGAAGTATCTATTTTTTTGTGATGCCCATATAAAAGTACCAGATGGTTGGTTAGACAATCTGGTAAATTCATTAAGAACTCACAATGCCCATATAATAGCGCCCTGCATTGTAGATATAAACAACAGCCTTTCAGCAGGTTATGGACAAACCTGGGATAGCAATCTTAATGTTGTATGGTTAATTCAAAATCCCAATTGTATCTCTGAAATTCCAATTGCTTGTGGATGTGCTTTTTGTATAGAAAGAGAAGCTTTTGAAAAAATAAATGGCTTCGACCACCTGTTTCATGTATGGGGAAAAGAAGACGAAGAACTCTGTTTTAAAGCCTGGCTTTATGGTTACAAGACTATAATCAATCCATATATAAAAGTTAAACATCTTTTTAGAAAAAAACACCCTTATAAAGTTACTAATGTAGATTTTATATATAATATGCTCTGCATTGCCTATTCCCATTTCAAAAAAGAGAGAATTATTAAGACCATTAATATCGCAAATAAAAACTTGCTTTTTACCGATGCAGCAAAAAATATTAAAGTCAACTTTAATTCAATACTTAAACAGAGAGAAAAGTATTTAAATGAACGCATTCATGATGATGACTATTTCTTTAAAAAATTTATGATTCCATTTTAGTTAATGCTATATAAAAATATGTAAATTACAAATAAGGGAATATTACTGTTCCCTTATTTGTAATTATTAACATGTAGGTGTAACTTTTCCTGTAATTTCAAATACATTTGTAACACAATTACTACCAATAGGTCCAAGATTCCTGTAACTTAAGTCGCTAACCAAAAACTTTACTGATGCAGGATCAATAGTGCCGCAGCAAACTACATCTGAATTGCAAAAGCATATACAATCAGAGCAGCATAAAAAAGCACAATTTCCACTTGTATCTTTAAATCCCAAACTTGCAAATACTTTAACAGTTCCAGTTACTTTTGCCCTATTCAATAATACTGTGCATCCATTTGCAAGTGTTGCCTGACATCTATCTGCTGATGGAATAACAGTAAAATTCGATCCTGAAGAAACTCCTGCATGTAATTGTCCATTTATAAATGTAAAATCAGTTGGAACTTGAATTAGGCAACAGAAAGTTCCAGGTGTACATGGTGGACAAGTAGTTGGCGGTGTAGTTGGATTGCAACATGGATCAGAAGAATCTTGCTGAAGAACAACATCAGGTGATGTCTGAATTAAACCAGCTAATTCTTTTTTTTCATCATCGCTCAAATCAACTGCTAATTGTTTTTTTGTTATATTGTCTATTTCCATCATTATTTCTTGAATATCCTTCACTTATTATCTCTCCTTTATTGAATAATGATAAGTATTACTTATAATAATATTTTACGTAATACGATTTAAAATGTTACAGTTTTAAGTATTTTTGTTATAATATCAATGTCATTATTCATATTTTATATAAGAGTACTTCTCTAGAGGTGAAAATATATTAATGGAAATAAGCAGAGAAAACTTTTATATTATAGAACAATCCAGTGGGAATGTATGGTATTTCTATTATAATGAATGTCTAGGAATTGTTTACAGGATTTTTAAAGAAAATTTACAGTCTAACTATCAATTAGTTACAGATACTGGCACTAAAAACTTTTCAGTTGTTTTATTCCCAGATGATACAATATGCGTTTTATACGAGGATATAAACGGCGAAATAAATTTAACTACCTGTGATGGAGAAACCTGGAGTGAACAGAAAATTTTAAAAAATATACACAGAGAATTATTTTCTCCTTATTTTAAAGCCGTTGTTATTAAAAATAAACTTTATATCATTTATAGCATTTTAAATAAAATCACAGGTATATCAACTCTTTTTCATCAAACATTTGATGGGAAAAATAATTTATCTAGTCCTAAAATAATTGACACAGTTAAATTCAATTATAATGTTCCATTTAATGTTTACGTATTGAAAAATAAAAAACTATTTATTATGTATCAGAGGTTGATAAATAATCATCAATTAGGTTATAAAGTTTTTGATGATAAACATTGGTCCAAATTTTATATAATAGATAAATCTATTCATCCATATAAAAATTATTCCATAATCATATATAACCATAGAGTCCACTCGTTATATATAAGAAGCGAAAAGAATAATGATAAAATAATTTATACAGCTGGTACCAATGCCAATTTTAAATATACTGAACTTGCTGAAAATCAAGATATAATTTCCTGTACATTTTTTATAACACATACACAAATATGGTGTTCATGGATACAACATAATAAAATTTTTAGCAGCTTTTCAATAGATAATGGAAATAGTTTTAGTAATCCGCCTTATAGTAAGCTATTATCATCAAATATTGTTAAATGGTCATACTCTACAAACAGAGCTTCAAATATAAATGATTTAATTTTAAAAGAAGTATATATTTCACCAGACGAACCTCTAAAATATCTAATTATCTCAGATATTTATTCTTATGATAATAATGTATCTTACAAAGCATATTTTATAAATAAAATTGTGGAAAAAATACTAAAAAAAATGCAGGAATAAATCCTACATCATACATTATTCACTTAGAATTCTAGATATAAGTCCACCTGGCATTATAATGTTTCTAATTTTATCATAGGGAATTTCGATTTTAAATAACCCATAATAATGAGGAGTTATACTTTTCCATTAAATAAATCACTAAAATTATAAGTTTCACCGGTATTAGCATCAACTGTTATAGAAGAATACGCCGTAAAACCATGAGCTGCTTTATTTATATAAGTATACATACTAAAAAGTATACTTAAGACTTTTGCTCTATTTAACATTGTTTCATAACTTCCAAGCACTTCATTAAAATCTATAACATCAGCCTTAAGTACTTCACTTTTAAACAGCTCACTTACCTCATTTATTATTGCATTATTTATTTTTGTTATACTTGCCCTGGTATATCTGTCAGACATAACCGGATATGATATACTAAACTTATCTACTGAATTTATTAATGTGAGTTTAAATATTATTCATCTTTATATATTTAAAACTTCCAACAAACTTTACATAAACATTATCCCCATTTGCCTCTTTTATACAGCCATCATAATTAAAATCATACAATAATATTATGGAATTATACTCTCTATCAAGTTTATCTATAAATTTTTTGCTATAATCTGAAATAATATTTTCTGAAAAAGATTGATCTTTTATTATATCTGAAAATGAATCAGAGTCTCTTTCAATAAAGTTTATCTCCTTTAAATCTTCATCAAAACATTCAAATTTAAAATCCATTTCAAACTTAGAATTCAAATAATCACCAAACTTAGAATAATTGACTTGAAGATAATGCTGCAAATCTTTAATATCAGAACATTTTCCAAGCCATATAGATACCATTCCTTCATGTTCCATTAAATTCTCTCACCCCTTTAAGATCTAAATACAACTTCTTCTTTAGAAAACATAACCTTTGCCAAAAATACTGTAGCTATCACATATATAACATGCCATCCTAGTACCACAACAATATGTGCAGGATTAAATATTCCTGCAATAGCCTCTTTCATAACTACTACTGCATTTACTACAGGAATATTAAAAAATACAAAGCCTATACTTTTAGCATCCATCATAAAAGGCACATATGTTAAAATCATTACTGGTACAATAAAGCCTCCAAGATACGTATTTGCCTCTTTCATAGAACGTGCAAATATACTTATAGATATCTCTACAGAACTTAGAGCTATTAATACAAATATCGATACTATACCAATTATAGCAAATGCACCTATTGGAATAGTAAAGTTACCTCCACTAGAGAATGTATATAGCATTGAACCTATCATAGATGCTAATGTAACTATTAACGTAATTATTGCAATAGTTGAAATAGCTATAAGCTTTCCCCAGAATATAGACATTCTACTTGTAGATGTTGACAAAAGAGGCTCGAAAGTTCCTCTCTCCTTCTCTCCTGCTATAAGGTCTGCCGCTATCCCAACAGTTGGACTTATCATAAAAATAATTAGTATAGTTGGAAGTATGTTTAGTATTCCCTGTGCCATAGAATCTTTAGTTTGCTTATCTGAAGTTTGCTCCTTTATTTCAAAAGGGATAAGCAATTCAGTTTTAATTCCCTTTGCCTGTAATCTTTTATCAACAACAGATTTGCTATATTTATTGAATATTTCTTTTATCATAGAAGATGCCATGGTCGATTTATTAGAATCTTCATCATATATAATCTTAATATCAGTTTCACTTTCCTTTGAAATCTTAGAATCAAAGTCTTTAGGTACCTCAATTATAAGTGATATTTTACCTTTGTTTAGTTTTTCATTTTCATTTCCGCTATTATCCATTGTTATATTTTTCATACTCTTTAACATTTTATAAACAGAAGAATTTGTATCGCCCTTATATGCAATATCAACATTTTTTTCAACAGAACTTGTGGCATCCTTCATTGTATAATCTATTATTTTAAACATTGCAGGATACATTATAATAGGAAGTAATATAGTAAATAAAATAGTTTTCTTATCTCTGAATATATCTATAAGTTCCTTTTTTAAAATCACCCAAAAATTACTCATTTTTTACCTCCACGTATCAATGTAACAAATACTTCTTCCAAATCATCATTATTATATTTCGTTTTTAAATATTCTATAGTTCCTTCTTCTATAAGCTTCCCCTTATGAATTATAACTACTCTGTCACACAGTTTTTCTACTTCTGTCATAGAATGTGAAGATAAAAGTATTACTTTGCTTTCCTTTTTGCACTTCAATATAAATTCATGTATAACTCTTGCAGCAGAAACATCTAATCCTGTACTTGGCTCGTCAAATAGCATTACATTTGGGGAATGGATTATAGTTCTTGCTATAGATACTTTCTGTTTCATTCCTCTAGAAAACTTGCCAGCTTTCCTATCCATATATTCGCCCATTTCAAGATCTTCTGTAAGTTCATCTATCCTTTTATTTATTTCATCTTGATTCATGCCATATAATTTACCGAAATACTCCATATTTTCTCTAGCCGATAGCCTATCATAAATGCCTACTTCTCCTCCAAATAGAATTCCTATTTCACGTCTAACTTTAGAAGGATTCCTAACAACATCATATCCATTTATTTCTATACTTCCTTCACTTGGCTTTAACATAGTAGAAATCATTCTTAAAGTTGTGGTTTTACCTGCTCCATTTTCGCCTAGTAATCCAACTATTTCTCCTTCATGAACATTAAATGACAAGTTATCTACTACTTTTGTTTGCTTAAATTTCTTGCTCACTCCTTTTATTTCAAGCATTTTCTCACTCCCAATTAATATAAGTTTGTTACCAATAATTATATACTATATTAGAATTTTAATAAATATTTAATAAAATAACAATTAATATAAAAAAGCTGCTTCCATTCAAAAGGAAACAGTCTTGAATATTACAAAAGCATTATATTACGAGTGTACATTTAAAATAGTGAAGAATCCTATAATCAACGCACAAATCATTATACCTGCTGAAACCAAACACGTATTGCTCATCCCAAAAGTAATATTTATTGGATTAAATTCTGCTGCAGATTTGGTTCCTGTAAAGAAATAAAATATTGCTCCTATCAATGAAGATCCGGTTGTCTGTCCAATACTTCGAGACAAATTTAAAAGTCCAGATGACAATCCTCTTTTTTCAGGTTTAGACATAGATATTATACATGCATTATTTGGAGTCTGAAAGAAAGCAATACTTCCATCAAAAAAGAAAAATGTTATTGCAAAGGCAACTGCACTTGAAAAAGTATTTAATTTGGACATCATAAAAACACCAAAGGTAAAGGCTGCTATTCCAAACATCATAACTTTATGATCTCCAAAATAGTTGGAAGCCCTTCCCGCAATAGGGCTAAAAATGGCACATCCAATTGGCCCTGAAGCGATCAATAATCCCGACATGAATGTAGAATAGCCCATTGCCTGCTGGAGATAAAAAGGAAATATAAGAGTTGATCCAGTAATTACTGCATAAAGCAGTACAGCTATGGCAAGACTTCCACTAAACACAGGATTTTTAAACATATCTAATTCTACAATTGGAAATTTTATTTTTCCTTCATAAAATATAAATATGGCAGTTCCAAAAAACGCAGCAGCAATAAGCAATACAACCATGAAACTCATACCTTGAGCTTCTGCAAAAGTTATACCCAAATTATAGCAAACAAGTATACCTGCCAATATAAATACTCCTGCAAGGTCAAACTTTTCCACATGCTCAGTTATCGGGATTTCAGGAAACCTTAAAGTCAGAATAAATGCCAATATTCCTATGGGAACATTAAAAAAGAAAATGAATCTCCAGCCAGTTAAGCCTATAAGCATGCCACCAACTGCCGGTCCTAGAGCAATCCCTATTGGAAGCATAGACGTTAGAATTCCCATGCTTTGAACTAATTTGTTTTTTGGAACAAGATCACCTACAATAGCAAAGGACAGTGCAGTAAGTACTGCTCCACCTATACCTTGAAGTATTCTGAACAATATGAGCATATAAATGGACCCTGCTACACCACAAAGTAAAGAGGCTACCGTAAATATTGCAATTCCACAGATAAATATAGACCTTTTGCCAAATATATCTCCAATTCTTCCTATGCTTACTATCAATGAAGTAACTGCAAGTAAATATCCCAAAGCTATCCACTGTACACTGGCAAAACTTATATTTAATGATTTCTCTATTGCAGGAAGTGCAATATTTACAATATTTGTATCAATAGAAGACATAAGAGTAGCAAGCGAAAGTGTAAAAACTACAAGTGCAGTGTTATTTCTATTTTTACTGCTTACCATCATAATTGAAACACTCCTTAAAAAAACATATTCAATAAGTCATAGTCTTTTTGTCTGTTGTTGTTTTCACTGTTTACTTCATCAAAATTTACATATATAATTTTGTTATTTCTAATTCCAACGGCTTTGTTTGAGAATCCATTCATTAATAGTTTCACAGCTTTCACACCCATTTTAAAGGCCAGTACTCTATCAAAAGCAGATGGATTTCCTCCTCTTTGTATGAATCCCAGCACTGTACTCCTTATATTAATGTGAAGTTTACACTCAATATATTTTTGGAGATCATCAATGTCATACATTCTCTCAGTCACTATTATGATGTTGTCTTTCTTGCCGTTTTGAATGCTTTTACCTAATTTTTCACATATGTCATCAAAGCTCAATTTATTTTCAGGTGTTGATATTATTTCTCCTCCTCCAGCCAGAGCCGAATACAGTGCCAAATCACCACAATACCTTCCCATAACTTCAACAATAGTAGTTTTCTCATGGGAACTATCAGTATCTTTTATATTTTTAATACATCCAAGGACTGTGTTCAAAGTCGTATCAAATCCTATACAATAATCCGTATAGTTCAGATCATTATCTATAGTTCCTGGTAATCCAACAGTACTGATTCCTAAATCACACAATTTTTTCGCACCTTTAAATGATCCGTCTCCTCCAATTACAATCACACCATCTATACCGAATTTTTCTAATGTAGATAAAGCTTTTTTACGCCCTTCCTCGTTAGTAAACTCAATACATCTGGCAGTTTTTAAAATAGTGCCTCCCATTTCTGCTATATTTTCTACATCCAAGCTATTCAATTTAAATAATTCCTGTTCTATTAAACCTTTATATCCATGTTTTACCCCAAAAACTTCCATGCCATTGTAAATTGCACATTTTACTACTGATCTTATGGCAGCATTCATTCCTGGAGCATCTCCACCACTGGTTAAAATTGCTATTTTCATCTATTTCACCCACCCAATAATTTATTATTTTTTATTGAATACTTTTCATATTCTAATTTTGAATTTATAAAAATAAACTGAACACAGAAATCCGACAGCAGATATGGCTGCCATAAAATAATAAGCTGCACCAATATTATAGCTGCCAGCAATCATTCCTGTAAAAATTGGGATTACAGTCATGCCAACTGCATAAATTGCCTGAAAATAACCCATGGCTGTAGATTTTTTACTCTTTTCCACATTTTTCATTGCTTCACTGGTACAAAAAGAAAAAAGAATTCCTGTTGACATAGCAATTAAAATTTGAGCCAAATATATATACACAATAGCATCTACATTTGGAACAACAATGCAATATATAAAAATACATGCAAGTACAAGTGGTATCCATAACTTTGCTCCTTGCTTTACAGCCATTTTAGAAGCTGAGAAATAGGAACTGATTACCGCCGCCGATATATATACTATTGAACTTATGCCAATTTGAAATCCAGAAGCTCCAAGCTTTTCAGCCACTTGATTGGTAAAGGACATTGCCGTAGACATAAGTATTCCCTGCTGTATCAGTGCAAGTAAGGAGAAACCTATAACTCTTTTATCTTTATATACGGTAATAAGCTGCCTCACAGGTAATGGTTCAAAATCAGCGGGAGGATCTTTTATAAAAAATGCCAAAATTGTTGATGGCAGTGCAGTCACAAGACTTAAAACACATAAGAAGTTTATTCCAAATTTATCATAGAACAAAGATCCCAAAACAAAACCTATAAGAATACCCATATTATTAGCAGCAATAATAGTACCCATAGATTTTTGCATTTCATCTTTTTTAAAATAATTTGAATACAGAACCATAAACGAAATCCACATAGCTGATGCTAATCCTGAAAACAAACTTCCAAGCAAAAATCCAGTTCCATTTGGAATAAATATTCTAAAAAGGGAGGCAAGACCGCTTGAACTAACACCTATTATGATAAACAATTTATGGCGTCCTCTCAAATCTGCCATTATGCCTACAGGCATACGAAGCAGCATCTGTGACAACCCATAAGCTCCAACAACTACCCCAACAAAGCTGGTAGTTACACCTATGGAAATCAAATATGGCGTCTGATATGGCATGTACACATACTGCGAAAACCAGAACATTACTACTACAATTAATAAAATATTTTTTTGTATTTTTACATTCAATTGCTTGATCATTATTAATATCCTTCTTCCAAAATACAATTTTATAAATTCCACTATATTTTATAGATATACTCTGGTTTTTTCTGCACCAATGCGTATTACATCTTCAGGTTCCATATTCCAATATTCAGGACGAAATAATTCCAGAGAAGCAGTTTTATCATATCCTTTCTCTTTCAATATATCTGTAATTTCCTTTATAGGAATACAGCCATCACCCGGAAAATTTCTGTGACAGTGGTCTAAAATCCCAAGAGGCAGATTTTCACAGTCATTAATGTGAAAAACAAAAATTTTATCTAGAGGAATTTTTCTAAGATACTCAATGTCTGCACATTTATCATTCAAATAGAAATTGATACAATCTATTACTAATCCAACATCACCTCTATTTATTGTACTTATAATCTCATATGCCTGACGGATGCTGTTACAAACCCAGCGTCTGTTTCCAATTGGTTCAAATGCTAATTTTAATCCATATGGCTTGGCAATATCCGCAAGTTTATTAAGTACATTTATGGAATCAATAAAAACTTCCTGCTCGTTCTTATCAGATACATTCTTACCTACAGTAGGTACTACAACCATGTAAGGGTTTCCAATCTGACTAGCAACTTTACATCCAAAAACAAATAAATCAATAAGTTCATTCCACTGCTTTTTACTGCAAAAATTAATATTTTCAATAGAATTTAATGCAAATGGTTTTAAATGACTTGTTTTGAAAAAATTTTTTAAGTCATCAATGGTATTGTGCTTAAGATATGTTTTAAGCATATCAAGACGAAGTTCAATATAATCATAACCATACTTTTCACAAAATTTCAAGTCTGTTTCAACATCAGATTTTTTCATACATGTTGCTTCATTAAATCCCAATTTCATTTAACCTTCAACTCCTTTTAAGATAATATAACCTTTATTTATTTTAAAATAAACAAAGGTTATATTGATTATATAATACCTACTACTTTTATAAAATTTCAGATATCTTAACAGGTCTGTTCTCCTTCAAGGATTTTTTAGCTGCAAGTCCTATAATTACTGCCTTTAATCCATCATCTGCATTTACTGGAGTTTCTTTATTATTTACAATTGCATCAACAAATTCTGTTATTTCTTCTGCATAAGCCTGCATATATCTCTCAAGGAAGAAAAACATTGGTTTTTCACCTGTAACACCATTTTCTGTTGATATAACTGCTGATGATACTGAATCATTTGATATAACAACTTGTCCTTTTGTTCCAAAAACTTCTGCTCTCTGATCATATCCATAAACTGATTTTCTTGAGTTATCTATAACTCCCATAGCACCATTTTCAAATTTCATAGTTATAATAGCTGTATCAATATCTCCAGCTTCTCCTATTGCTTTGTCAACTAAAACATTTCCTGCAGCATAAACTTCAACAACTTCACTGTCCATAAGATATCTAACCATATCAAAATCATGTATTGTCATATCAAGGAATATTCCACCGGATACTTTAACATAATCAATTGATGGTGGTTCAGGATCTCTTGAAGTTATTTTAAGTATCTGAGGCTTGCCTACTTTTCCATCCAATACTGCTTGTTTAACTGCTTTAAAATTGTGATCATATCGTCTGTTAAATCCAACTTGATATTTAACTCCAGGATTCTCCTTAAGTGTTTCTATAACTTCCTTTATTTTAGAAATATCATGATCTATTGGCTTTTCACAAAATACATGCTTATGAGCTTTTATAGCTTCTATTGAAATTTTTGAATGAGTATCTGTTGAAGAACATATTAAAACAGCATCAATTTCTGAATCTTCTAATATTTTTTTGTAGTCAGTATATACATATGGTATTCCTTTTTCTTTAGCCCATTTTTTTTGATCTTCATTTAAGAATGGATCAGCTATTGCTTTAATTTCTGCTTTGTTTACATATTTTGATATACTTTCGCCATGTACTCTGCCTATTCTGCCTACACCAACAATCCCAACTTTTAACATTTTATATCACCTCAATACAATTTTTTATAAGTATTTATTATATCCTGTCTCGAAAAAGGTTCATAACTATTTACAAGAAGCCTCTGCTGCCCTTTTATGACTTCATCAGTAAATATCTGGATTTCTTCTTCTTTCATTCCATATTCTCTAAGAGGTTTCCTTGGCAGCAGTTTGTCTAGAACTTTTGTAAGATTCTCATATACACTGTTTTGATCACAATGCAGTATACCAGATAGCAGATTATTTAAATTTTTTATCTTACCTTGTGGATTCTTCTTAACATAAGTTTTGAATATTTCCGTAAAGAAAAGATAGTTAGCTTCTCCATGAGGGACATGATAATTTCCTCCTATTGGATAGGAAAGTGCATGAACAGCTGCACATCCGGCATTTCCAAATGCGATACCAGCATAGTTACTTCCAAGAACAAAATCATCAATTATCTCAGTTCTATAATCTTGACCATTTTTTAATATATCAACATATCCATTCAATATCAATTTTATAGCTTTTATACTGAACATCTCAGTATAAGGTGTTGCTTTTGGAGACAAATATGACTCAGATGCATGAATAAGAGCATCTACGGAACTTGTTACAAAAAACTTATAAGGCAAGCCTTTTACAACTTCAGGTATCAGTACTGCATAATCTGCATATAGCTGATCCCCCGCAATTCCTTTCTTTGTATGTTTTGATTTGAGCTCGGCAACAGACACATTAGTAACTTCTGATCCAGTTCCACAAGTTGTAGGAACTATAATTAATTTTTTATTTTTTATCAGAGGAACTTTTCCATCAAACAAATCCAATGAATCCTTTGTGTACTTGAGTCTCAGCAGCTTTGCTATATCTATGACAGTACCTCCTCCAAGTGCAACTACCCTTTTATATTTTGCATTTCCTATATCCTTGATTATGCTGTTTATCATCTCATCCGACGGTTCTCCCGCACCATACTCCTCCTGAAATACAACATATGCTCCCTTCTCATATTTTTTCAGAAAGGGCTCATATAAAAATTTGTTAGTCAATATAAGGTCACCTTTTCCTATATTAAAAAAATCTACAAATTCCTTTGTATTATCAAATTTGTAGATCTCAGGAACTATCTTCAGCAGCTTCATATAAATCCCCCCTATTTATAAAATTTAGGCTGTTCTCCTACATTAATAGTCTCAGCTTTTCCTTGATTACGCGATTTAATAAGTGCATCAGCAGTTACACAGGCAATATATCCATCCCATGAGCTTGGTCCTGCCAGTTTATCATTTTTAACTGAATTTACCCATTCCTGGAATTCTGTATCATAGGCCTCTATAAAACGTTGTGACCAATCTTCATATATCTCATAAGAACGCTGACAATTGTAACGTACAAGAACCGTATTTGGATCAGGAAGTCTTATTGTACCTTTTTCACCTACTACTTCACACTGTATGTCGTATCCATATCCAGATGACATATTAACTTCTACATCTATTCTAACGCCACTTTTTGTCTTAAGCAGCATAATTTGTGGATCTAAAAGTTTATCTGATGAATCTCTATTTTGTTTTACTGTAAGTACCTGTCCACTTTCATAATCTTCACCAAGCAGCCAGTGTGATATATCTATCTCATGAATACCTGAATTTGTAATAGTCATATCTGTTGTATGACTTGGAATATGAGTAAGGTTTCTATGACATGCATGAATCATTAGAGGGTTGCCAATTTTTCCACTTTCTATTATATTTTTCAAAGCACGATATCCTCTGTCAAAACGCCTCATAAATCCAACCTGTACTAGACGTTTCCCAAATTTAGTCTCGGCTTTAATGATATCTTCACATTCTTTTGCTGTAGTTGCAAGTGGTTTTTCACAAAATACATATTTTCCTGTCTTAATGCATTCAAGCACATATCCCGCATGGGTTGGATCCCAAGAAGTAATTACAACGGCATCAACTTCATTACTGTGAATAACATCTTCACCAGATTCGTAAAATTTTGCTCCATATTTTTGGGCAACTTTTTTAGCTGTATCCACATTTATATCTGAGACTGCAACTACTTTAGCACCAGTAACTACATCAGTTAAACGTCTTATATGATCTCGTCCAATTCCACCTGTTCCTATAACTCCAATTTTTAAATCCATATTAAAATCCTCCCGTACAAATTATTTATATTTTAGTAAATTGCAGCTTACAGCAAACTGCAATCTACTGTTTTTTGTATTTTATCTATGAATTATTATCCATTGTATGGAAGCATTTCACCTTTCTCAAATGATTCCTTGCATCTATTTGCAATTTTTGATACAGCTGTACCATCATATACTGTTACATTAGGCTGATGGTTTTCTTGAACACATTTAATAAATTCAACCATTTCAGCTATATAGGCTTCATGCCAGCGAGCAAGAAAATCAGGGTAACATTCACGACATACCCCATGCTCACTTAATACTTCAAGCAAACTGTCTGTTCCAACAGAGCCGATACGAAGTGTACCACGGGTACCAATAATTTCAGTTTCTACATTGCACCCATGTGCAGCAGCCCTACCTGCAAATAGAAATGCCATAGTTTCATCTTCAAATTGAATTAGGCAACTTACATTATCTCCATCATTCCATTGACGGTATTGTTTGAATTCAAAACATCCACCAATTCCCCACATATTTTTAGGTTCACTTCCAGTAAACCAACGGCATAAATCTATATCATGTACACACATATCTAGGAATTGACCTCCGCTGTGAGGTGCAAATTTCAATGTGCCTTCTATTGTAGTTATAGGATCTTGTGTATATGAACGTACTAGAATTACTTTTCCAATATCGCCATTTTCTATTTTTTCTTTTGCTTTACGATAGGATTTATCATAACGGCGCATAAAACCAAGCATAAATATTTTATCTTTATGAGCTTCCACTACCTTCTCAACTTCTTTACAATGCTCTACATTTGTGTCAAGTGGTTTCTCGCAAAATACATGTTTGCCCGCATTTAATGCAATTGCAATCTGTTCTGTATGAAGTGCAGATGGAGTAACTATGGCAATTGCATCTAATTCTGGATTATTGCACATCTCCTTGAAATCTGTATAAGTATATGGAACGTTTAGCTCTTCTCCTACTTCTTTAAGTCTCTTCTTATCTACATCACAAAGAGCAGTTAATTCAGCTCCAGGTACACTACTTGCAAGATTGCAAGCATGTTCATATCCAAGTCTTCCTAATCCTGCAGAACCAATTTTAATCTTTTTCATTTTATATCCCTCCAACTTTTATTTAAATATTTTTAATATTAAGTTAATTTTAATTATATTCCTGTCTGTTCCTTTATATATGCCCTTGCCATTTTTGCATAGTCAAGTGGATTGTAGATATATGGATTCTGTTCTGCTTCAACAACCAGCCATCCTTTATAATTTCTTTCCTCCAATATTTTGAAAATTTTAGGATAATCTATACATCCTTCCTCATCACCAGGAACAGTAAAAACTCCTTCAAGTACAGAGCGTAAGAAACTTAATTTCTTTTCCCTGCATCTCTTCATAATATCAGGACGTACATTCTTCAAATGAATATGTTTAATCCTGTCAAAATGTTTTTCCAATATTTCAACTGGATCCTCTCCTGAAAAATAAAGGTGTCCTGTATCATATAACAAGCTTACATATTTTGGATCCGTCAGCTGCATAAGTTTGTCAATTTCTGCAGTTGTCTGAACAACGGTAGTCATATGATGATGATAAATAAGTGTCATACCATTATCCGATGCTATTTTTCCAAGTCTATTAAGCCCTTCAGCCAGCTTGTTCCATTCAGATTCAGATGTAATAATATACTTATCACTAATTGAAATATTGCTGCAATGCTGTATACTATGACTTTGATCTGAAACTACAACATGTTTTGCTCCAATTGACTTTAAAAAGTTCATATGGTCAATAAATCCTTTTTCGCTGACTTCATAAGGTTTTTCAGTAAGATAAGAACTATACCATGCAGTAATAGCTGAAATTCCCCTGCGGGCAAACTCCTTATTTAAAATGTCGGGATTTCTTGGAAACTGGCACCCTATTTCAGTTCCTTCATACCCGGTCAATGCTATTTCACTAATGGTTTGAAGGAAAGAATTTTCCTTACCCCATTCAGGCATATCATCCTCTGTCCATGCTATAGGTGCAATTCCTAATTTAATGTTTTCTCTTTTCAACATAAGATTTTCCTCCCAATTTATTGAATTATATTAATACATTCTTGCCTTTTTAAGTTTTTCACAAATGCCCTTGTAGGATTCCTGTGTTTTTTTAGACTTGCTGACAGATGCAACCCCTATATGCCACCAAGACTTATAACCTTCTGCCATAGTCTTAGGCAGTACTTTTGCATCTATAATGCAGGATTCAGTCTGTTTTTTTGCATCCTCTAAAGCATCTCTCAATTCTTTAGGTGTCTTTGCAGTATAACTCTTCATTCCATAACCTTCACCTATTTTTGCAAAATCCGTATATATATATTTACCGTCTGTTTTTCCAGTCTTATCATCACGATAACGGAACTCTGTACACAAACTTTCTATACCATTTCCCATCTGAAGATTATTGATGCATCCAAATGCTGCATTATCAAATACTACAACAGTAATCTTCGCATTTTCCTGAACTGCTGTAGCAATTTCAGAATTGAGCATTAAAAATGATCCGTCACCAACAAGTGCATAAACTTCTCTAGAAGGCTCTGCAAGCTTTGATCCAAGTGCACCAGCAATTTCATAACCCATGCAGGATGCACCATATTCCATATTATAGCTGTCTTTAACATCTGTAGTCCAAAGACGTTCTAAATCTGCCGGAAGCGATCCAGCTGAAGCTACAACAATTGCATCGTCATCTATGACTTCACGTACAATACTTACTCCATTTGATTCCGTTATAGTACCGCCTATATCTCTGATATAATCATTTATAATCTTTGGTGTCCAGCTTGGAACACATGGGGTAAAGTTTTCACTAGTATAAACAGCATCACAAACCGATTTTCTTTCCTTTTCCCATTCTTCCTTGATTCCAGCTATTTCACCTTTTCCATAAGATGTTTTGTAATTTTTTTGTTCCAATTTTTCTGATATAGCCTGCAAGTTCAATTTTGCGTCCCCTACAACCCTTTCAGCATCCATTTTACCAGCATCAAATTCAGATGTATTTATAGTGACGAATTTAACATCCGGATTTCGGAAAACTTCCTTGGAACAGGTTACAAAATCATTGAATCTAGTACCTATGCCAACAACAACATCCGCTTTTTCAGCTGCGGTATTTGCAGATAGAGTTCCCGTTATACCAACTCCGCCAAGATTCATAGGATTTGAAGATGGAGTTGAACTTTTGCCTGCCTGTGTTTCGGCATATGGTATTTCAAATTTGCCGCATATATCTTGAAGTACTTCACCTGCTTCAGAGTACCTTACACCGCCGCCTCCAACAAATAGAGGATATTTGCTTCTGGAAATTAACTCCACTGCATTTTCAATTTCCTTTGAATCTGCAAGTCGTCTGGCAATATGGTGTACTCTCTTTTTAAAGAAATAATCAGGGAATTCAAAACTTTCACCTTGTACATCTTGTGGAAGTGCAATGCATACAGCCCCTGTATTACTTACATCTGTCAATACACGCATTGCATTTATAAGAGCAGTCATAACATGTTCAGGACGTGAAATTCTATCCCAATAGCGAACCACAGGTTTATAACAGTCATTTGTTGTAATATTAAGATTATATGACTGTTCTATTTGCTGAAGAACTGGATCCGGCTGCCTTGTTGCAAAAGAATCCGATGGGAAAAGCAGCAGAGGAATATTATTTATGGATGCTGTAAGTGCTGCAGTAATCATATTTGCAGCTCCCGGTCCAATTGAAGATGTACAAGCAATTATACGACGTCTGTTATTTTGCTTTGCATAACTTGTGGCTGCATGTGCCATTCCCTGTTCGTTACGTCCCTGATAAACTTTAAGATGTCCTGGATTTTCTGCAAGTGCCTGTCCAAGTCCTACTACCATTCCATGTCCGAATATTGTAAAAAATCCATCTACAAATTGATTTTCAATACCGTCAAATTCCACATATTGATTATTCAGAAATTTGACTATTGCCTGTCCTACTGTCATTTTTATTTTACTCAAAGTAATACCTCCCTTTTTTATTTTAGTTTTATTTATATTAAATTTAATATAGTCTAATCAATAGTTACTTTACTATTTTCACGATTTCTAAATTGTTCTTCAAGCTGCTCAAGAGATTTTCCAAAAGTCTCAGGTACAAATGCTGAGGAACATACTATACATATAATTCCAAATCCAACAAATACGAAGAATGTATTAGATAAACCAATTGATGCTATAGCTAGAGGAAATCCTAGTCCAACTCCAAAATCAGAAATCCAGTTGAAAAATGTTGCTATACCATATCCCATTCCTCTTACTCTAAGTGGGAAGATCTCGGACAACAGTAGCCATGTGAGCGGTCCTAGAGTTGACTGGAATATTGCAAGATAAATCATTGTCAGAACAACAACTACATATGGAAGTATAGCTGAACCAACTAAAACACGTGAAACTATACCCATTACAAGCAACGTTACAGTACTTCCTACATATCCAAATATCAGTAAAGGTCTTCTCCTACATCTATTAGCCAGATAGTGCATATAAAACCAGGATGCAATTACAGACATACATCCATTTGCCACATTCGCAATTAATGCTGTCTTAACTCCAAAACCTGAATGCTCAAGTACAGTTGTTCCATAATACATTATTACGTTGATACCTGCTATCTGCTGTATAACAGATAATATAATTCCAACAAATACAAGGTGGCGAATCCATGGAGTTCCTAAATCCTTGAAGGTAGCTTTATCAAGATGCTTTTC
Source organism: Clostridium algifaecis (assembly GCF_017874415.1). Classification (GTDB taxonomy): domain Bacteria; phylum Bacillota; class Clostridia; order Clostridiales; family Clostridiaceae; genus Clostridium_B; species Clostridium_B algifaecis. The sequence goes on along the minus strand of NZ_JAGGLM010000001.1, from coordinate 175,504 downwards.
ATCTTCAATATTTTTTTCTATTGCTTTAAGGTCTGCCTCAGCCTCTGCATCATCACGTGTCTGCCTCAAAACTTCCAATGCCTGTGCTACTTTTCCATTAGCGGCCAACCATCTAGGTGTTTCAGGAACTACAAACATTCCTATCCACAGTACAACTGCAGGAATACTGGCAAGTGCTATCATATAACGCCAAATTCCAGGATTTGAAGAAATATTTCCTAAAATACTATTGAATACATAAGCCAACAATTGACCTGTAACAATCATCAATTGATCTTGAGAAACGAGACTGCCCCTTATTTTGGTTGGTGCCATTTCAGCAAGTAGTGTCGGAACAACAACAGATACTCCTCCTACCCCAAGTCCTACTATAAATCTGCATATAATTATAACTGTTGAATTAGGCGAAACTGAACATCCTATCGTAGAAAAGAAGAAAATTGCTGCAAGTATTTTAAGTATCTTTTTTCTTCCATATTTATCAGCAAAACGCCCCCATAATACTGCACCAAAAGCTGCACCAAGCAATAACGAACTAGTAACAAGACCTTCACTTAAAGGTGTTAAATTCAATTGATCCTTCCTGCTCATAAAGGTAAGTGACCCATTGATTACTCCGCTGTCATAGCCAAATAGAAGTGAACCAAACGTCGCCAGAATAGATATTTTTTTTAGAAACTTTTTCTTCTCCCTATCAACACTTTGTTCCATTAATTAATTCCCCCATTTATTAATAATTAACCTGTAAAATTTCAGGTTTTAAGCAACAATTATCTACTGGTATCAAATTTTCCTATTAGATTTCCTATTAGAAAACGTTTTATTATTTCTTTCTATTTATTGCCTTTTTACAGCTATTTACTATATCCTCAACTGTCAGCCCATATTCTTTTTTTAAATAATCTACTGAACCTACTTGTCCAAATCTATCTTGTATGCCTATTCTCTCAAGTGGTGTTGGAATGTTCTCGCTCAATACTTCAGAAACTGCACTTCCAAGTCCATTTATAATATTGTGATTTTCTGCAGTTACTATAGCTCCTGTCTTTTCAGCACATTTTATTATAAGATTCTTGTCAATTGGCTTTAATGTAAACATATTTACAACACCTGCGCTTATATCTTCCTTTGCAAGAATTTCAGAGGCATCGATAGCATCATTTACCATTATTCCACTAGCTATTATGGTTACATCACTGCCATCTTTAAGCACAGCACCTTTACCAATATCAAAACTTGAACCTTCGTCATATATCTTAATTGGATTTTTTCTAAGCAATCTGATGTAAAAAAATCCTTTCAATTTTTCAGTCTGTCTTATAATATCTGCAAGCATTACCCCATCTACAGGTTCTATAATAGTTGCATTTGGTATATTTCTTACTATTCCCATATCTTCAAATGGCATATGAGTTCCACCATTATAAGCTGCTGTAACACCTGGATCACTTCCAATTACCCTTACATTTTGTCCTGAATACCCTATAGATAAGAACAGCTGATCAAAACATCTTCTTGTTGCAAAAGGTCCAAAACTGTGTGCAAATGGTATTTTACCAGTAGCTGAAAGTCCCGCTGCCACCCCCATCATGTTCGCCTCTTGAATTCCGACATCAAAAGTTCTCTCTGGAAATTCCTCTGCAAATTTTCTCATACCCATAGATGACATGAGATCCCCATCAAGTGCCACAATATTCTTATTTTTCCTTGCGAGTTCCATTAATGTATCGCAATATACATTTCTCATTTCTTCATCTTTAATTCTTTTAGACGCCAGAACTATATTCATAATTGCACCACCTTTTCAAGTTCTTGTTTTAGATATTTTAAAGTTTCTTCAAGCTGTTCTTTACTAACTTTTATGTGATGATTCAATTTAAGCTTTTCAGCAAATGGAACTCCCTTTGCCTTTATAGTATCTAAAACTATTACAGAAGGTTTTCCCTTGACCTTTTTTGCCTCTTCTATAGCAGCATATACCTGTTCTACATCATTCCCATCTATTTCCTGAGAATGCCATCTAAAAGCCTCAAATTTAGCCTTTACATCTCCTACATCATTTATATCCTTTACATATCCATCAAGTTGTTTTTTGTTGTAATCTACAAATGCAATTAAATGGTCTAATTTTTTCTGTGCAGCATAAAGTGCTGCTTCCCATACCTGGCCTTCCTGTATTTCTCCATCTCCAAGCATTAGATATGTGTAGCTGTCCCTTTCATCCATTTTATTTCCAAGTGCAACTCCAACTGCAAGTGAAGAACCCTGTCCAAGTGATCCTGTAGACATATCAATTCCTCTTGTAAGATCCTTGTTACAATGGCTTGGGAGTTTTGTTCCACCCTGGTTCAATGTCATAAGTTCATCTTCCGGGAAAAAGCCCTTTATTGCAAGAGTAGCATATAATGAAGGCCCTGAATGACCTTTTGAACATATAAACCAGTCCCTATCCTCCCATTTAGGATTTTTAGTGTCATATCTCATAACTTTTCCATACAAAACAGCAAGAACTTCAACCATGGACATTGCACCGCCAAGATGTCCAGCTCCAAAATTTGCAATTTCTTTTATAGTGTCCATTCTTATTTTTATAGCAAACTTCTTAAGTTCCTTAATTTCGCTCTTACTTAGCATTTCCATACCCCCTTGTATAATCAATCTAGTAACTAATTTAGGCAATATTCAGAAATTAATAAAGTTATCATTTTTATAGCTTCTTTTCATAATTTGTTGTACTATAATATTGAGTTTATATTTTCCACCTTTCTATAATAGTTCTAACAAACAATTGTAATTATAGAAAAGTGGATTTTTATATGTTTAAATTTCAGGAAAATATTTTGCATTAGAAGCAGTGGTCCACTGATGTTCTGGTTTTACTGTAGTAATAATGTCTTTATCATCCCTAAGGCGAATCACCCATATATAATATTCTGCATAACCTGGTGCTGTAGCCTGTGAATGTGTTTTATTGGAAGGCATTCCTGTCAAATCATTGTTTTTTACCTTATAAACATCATCACCAATTTCAGCATATCCGTAACCATTTTCAGGCAGGAACTTATAAAAATATATCTCAGGCTCTACATGAGTATGAGGTGGGAAAGAAGACCATTTTCCTGGATAGCTTACAACTTCTCCGACGAAAAAATTTGTCTGTGGACAATTGGATCTGTCAAAAAAAGTTCTTACAATACGTGAAGAGCAATCATTTAAAACACCTTTTCCTCTTTCTTCATTAGCGCAAAGGCAGTCTTTTGCCTCTAATAACCTTGGTTTAAAATCTTTCGAATTGTCAGTCATTGAAATTGCAATTTCAGAAACATCTGAAACTCCTTCAATCTCTACATGTGTATTTTGTGGAACATGCAGCAAAATAGGTGGCTCATGAAAACAGCTCTTACGCTCTACAGTCTTACTATTACTATTCAATGAGAAAGTAACTTTTCCAGTCATAAGTACATATATTACTTCTTTACTATAATTAAAGGAAAGTTTATCATTCTTGCCCATAAGAAGTACTCCAAATTCCATTCCCATCATTTCAGGATGTTCCTCCTTAGTTACGATTTTATTGTAACCCTTTGAAAATGGAATGTTCCTAGAAATTTTCATAGCATCATACACCTCTTTTAATTTATTTTTCTAATTATGGCTATTTATGTTTCTCACCTTATATAAGTAATTATAGATTTTTTATATATAAAATTCTATAGATTTCTTGCTTTCATATTTATCCGTATTAGATGGTTAATAGCACTTTTTATGATAATGTTTTCATAGACTATTAAATTCTTGTTTTTAAATATAATTGTTTCTATATTTTCGTGGTGACATTCCAACATGCTTTGTAAATATAATATTAAAGTTACTAGGATTATCATATCCAACCATGGAAGCTATTTTTGTAACGGAATAATTAGTTGTTATCAATAATGTTTGAGATTCTCCAATACGACGTCTTAATATATACTGAATAGGTGAATATCCAATCATCTCTTTAAATACATGCGATAAATAATACGGACTAATATTTAAATCGTCTGATATTTTTTGCAAACTTATATCTTCCTTATAATGTGTATCAATATATTTTTGAATACGTTTTCCAAGAATATTAGGCTTGTCAAGTGATTGATCATGAAAGCCTTTTGCTTTTTTAAGTAAATATCTAACTTGAATTAAAAGAGACATAGCAAAATATTGGCAACTTTCTTCTGCACCAGCATACCCACTCGAAAGAGTTAAAAACATTAAATCAAAAATATTATACAATATTGGAAAACGTTCATCACTTTGTATAATTGGATTTTCATCATCGCCTATCAGGGCATTTTTTCTTAATCCATCCAGTTTAATTCCCCCAATGGCACAACAATAACTTCCAATCATTGTATTAGAACCAGAAATCTCGTCATGAATAACTCCACTATTGTATATTATAATATCACCTTTTTTGATGTTATACATTTTCCCATTTATCGAATATTCCCCATCTCCTTTTGAAATTAAAATAATTTCTATAAAATCATCGTGAGAATGCATAACTCTTGGATATACACTGTCTTCTTCTTGTATTTTACTCACATATAGTAATTTAGGAACTGTACTAGAATTAAAGCTAGAATTAAAATTTTTCTTTACAAAACATTGTATCATCAGCAATCCTCCCGTCTTAATAAAAAGTATAGCAGAAAAAATAGCAGCATAAGTACTATTTTTCATACTTTCACTGTAATTTATAATTAAAGATTCAACTATTTGCTGAAATTTTGTCTTAAATAGATAGTACCCGGACATGGAGAGAGTGCATTTTCTGATTATAGAACCTGCACTCTGTTCATATTAGTTTGATTTATTTTTATATCCTTATACAAATAATTATAGATTTTGTATATATAAAATTCTATATATTTCTTGCTTTTATATTTATTAATATTGTATGACTAATATTTTTTTATTATTTACTCTTTTCTATCGATATGTTAACTTCAAAAGGAGCGCCATTTATAATCATCTCAACACATAATACCTTATCAGAATTTGCTGTAGCTTTAAAGTTTCCATACATCAAAGTAGGTGTTGATATATCTATGTTAATGCCTTCTTCAGAAAAACTAGTACATGCATTTGCTGTAAGCATATTCGTCAGTTCTGAAATTGCACTTTGAGCAATTTCATCTAATTCTTTAACTGGTGCACCCATCATCATCCTTGATGCAATATTCTTTGCATTTTCTATAGTTGTTCCATATATTATATTGCCCCTCAAGTCTCCTACTATTCCAATAATAATAAGTACACCAATACTACTTATAGTTTTTCCTTTAATGCTAATTTTACCTTTTTTTAAATCATCTATTCCAAGCTGAGGCATTACATTTACAAATGCATCAAGGAATGGATTTATATACCTGACATCCATTCTCCTGACCTCCTTTGAAATCCTACATTTATGTAAACATCTCCAAAATCCGTTTTAGCCACTGAAGCTGTTGTAGTATCTAATTCCGCTTTAGATATATTTATAGAATTTCCATAAAATATAGTTGGTGGTGCAACTCTGAGTCCTAATAGTTTATTTCTTCTATTCATCACAGATGATGCATTTCCAGCTATCATATTTGAAAGCTCACCCATAATATTGAGCATCTCTTCTGCAGTTTTAGGAGTTCTTTTTATCATAAAAGTAGAAAGTTTTTCTGCAGTATCATAGGACATATCCAATAACATTCTTCCTGAATATTTTCCTATAATGCCCATAACAACAGATATTCCCCTTGATACCTGCTCCTCATCAGAATTGCTTTCATCTCCAAATTCTGGTACTGTCTTTGTCAATTTATTAAAAACATCCATAAAAGATTCTTTGTATACCCTATAATATATTTTATCCAACTCTTTAAAAAGTTCTTCATCAGCCATTATTCTATTTATTAGAAGCGAAAGCTCTTCAGGATCGGCAGGCTTTTGAATATAACCGGCCGCATGATTCTTCTTTGCTTTTTTTACTATCTCATCGTCCATCATAGAACTTACTATTATCACATTTATATTTGGATCTATAGAATGAATAGCTCTAGTACATTCTATGCCGTCTGTCCCAGGTATTGTCATATCCATAGTTACAACATCCGGTTTTAACTTAGTTACAACTTCAACAGTCTCATCCAGAGAACCTGCATCTCCAACAACATTGAATCCATTGTCAACAAGCATGTCCTTAAGCAACGCAATTGAAAAAGGTGAATCATCTACAATTACAACCTTAATGTCTTTCATATTACCACCAGCTTTCATCATTAAATTCTAATGTTTTAATTATAAAACACATATAGAATTATATCATGATTTAGGAAATTATTCTATATATGTATATTACATCTTGAATTTGTTTACCATATCCGTAAGCTTTTCTGAAAGTTCTGCCTGGTTTTGAGAAGAAGTAGATATATCCTCAATAGCCTTAGTAACTTCGCCTACGCTGCTTGAAATCTCATCAGACCCTGAAGCAGATTCCTCAGCAGTAGACGCCGCACTTTGTATTGCAATATTTACCTGTGATACTATTTCACTCATTTGTTTTGAAGATCCATTGATTTCATCCGCCATATTGTTCATAAACTCCGCATCTTTCTCATATTGTATTCCCGTATCCATTAATAATTTATAATTTGGTGTAACGCTATTTGATATATAATCCAGAATTTCTTTACCGCTGTCAGATAAATTCTTAAAAGCATCTTCTACTGAAAGTACCATTTCATTTATACTGTCGACTGCATTTGAAGTTTCTTCTGACAATTTTCTAACTTCGTCTGCAACTACACTGAATCCTCTGCCATTATCCCCTGCCCTTGCAGCTTCAATAGCCGCATTCAATGCCAGTAGATTGGTTTGTTCTGCTATATTTCCAATAGAAGATGCCATCGCTTTAACTTCTGAAACTACCTTTCCTTTCTCAATAGCTTCTACTATATTATTTCTTTTTTCATCATATATAGCATTACCTTCTTCTATACTCTTGGATGCTTTTTTCTTTATATCTACAGCACGATTTTTTATTTTTCTTGAAGATTTTGTAGTTTCATCTGCCTTCTGGGCAAGTTCATGTGTGTTTGCCTCCATTTCCTGAGAAGATGCACTGATTTCCTCTGTAATACTGCTTAAATTTCTAGATCCATCTGCTATCTGAACAGTAGACTCATTTACAGATGTCATCATAGATGATATCTCCTCAGTTGTGGCAGACAATTCTTCACTTGAAGCACTTATATCTTCAGTGCTTTGCATTATTTGAAGTATTAAATTCTTAATGCTACCTTGAGCCTTATTCAATTCTTCAGCTATTATTCCCATTTCATCTTTACTTGATACTTTAATAGATTCACTTAAATCACCCTTGCTTAAAGCATCTGTAAATTTTAAAATATTGTTTATTTCTCTTGAAATTGAAGAAACAATTTTATTGCCTAATAAAATTGCTGCAGCTATACCAAGTAAAATAATTATAATTATCATATACAATGATCCTCTGTATATAGACATATTACTGTCATTTTTAGCATCAGCTTCCTGTGTTGTGCTTTCAGTCAGCTTGCCAATAGTAGAAGTTAATTTGCTTCTATAAGAAGCTGCCTGCCTATTTAAATTCATTGCATCATCATATTTTCCCTCATGCATAAGTTCTATGATTTTATCGCATATATTCCTCCAGTTAGTCAATTGACTTTCCAATTCAGAAACATAATTTTTTTCCTGCGAAGTCAAATCAGAATTTTTATATTTATCAAGTATGCTATTATTTTCTTTTACATAATTGTTTAAAGCATTTACAGTATCTTGAACTTTATCCTTATTTCTGCTTTCAACAAGATTTATTAATTCCAAACGATAGAGCATAATATTGGCATTAAACTTGTCGAGATTTTTAAGGGTTACTAAATTTTTACTGTATAACTGGCTGGAACCTTTATTTATTCTTTTCATGTTTGTTATACCTATTATTCCCACAATTACAACAAATAAAGTTATCATAAGAAAACCTATAGTTTGTTTTTGTTTTATTTTTAGATTATTAAAGCAATTCATATCATTTCCTCCTTGCATAATGTGCTATAAAATTGAATTATTGTATACTATCTGGAATAGCAGCAACATTATAATTAAAATTTATATTTTTCATAAAAGTCTTTTTATAGGTCACTTTTTGAATTTCTGCTAAATCTTTTGATGTAAAAAACATAATTCCGCCAGCCTTTTTATTGTATATTCCACCACCTACTAAATATTTTCGTGAAATTATTCTTTTATTATTTACCTTTGTTTTTACTCTATATTTGCCTTTATTTGAATTATTATAATTAATTACAACAAAAATATTATATTTATCCATCAAATCGTCACCCCTACTATATTTAATCCCATTTTTTTACAAGTTACTTTTATATATACTACTTAATTTATATTTTACTATGTCATTTTAAACAATTTTTAAACAAAAAATGAGCCAGCTAATAAAAACTGACTCATTTACATATTTTTATACTTAAATTTTATTTTCTCAATATGCTCCTTTGCATTTTTTCCTTCTATATCAATTAATATTTTTTCAAATACCTTAATTTGATTTTCTAAAGAAATCTTATCTTTATTATAATAATATATTTTAATTATGCTTTCGTGTGCATATTCATTATAAGGATTTATTTTTATAATTTTTTCAAGATGCATTAATGCCTTCTTATAATCTTTATGTGAAAAATAGTATCTTACAATTTTCAATTCCATTTCTTCGAATTTACTAAGTAAATTTTTGTTTCTTCCTAAAGACCATATGTATCCATTTTCCGATAAATACCCTGTCTTATATAATCCTGTAATTTTTTCAAAATATTTAACATTATTTTTATTTAATTTTATAGGCTTTTTTGATAAATTTTCAAACTCTACATAGTCAATTAAATTGTTTGTAACTAATTTATAATTTTCATTATGTCTCTCTATTTTATTTTCTTTATCAATCTCATAGAAGCCCTTTCTTACATGATATAAATTAGCATGAAAATAAATTTTAGCTTTGTCTAAGCCCACATCTCCCCATAAATCTTCTATAATTTTATCCTGAGAAACAGATCTGCCTACGTTATGTACAAAATATGCGGCTAACTCTTCCGCCTTTTTTGTTCTAAAGTTTATAATTTCGTCTTTATTTTTGTATATTTCAAATTTTCCAAAACAACTTATGCTAAAATATTTCTTATTTGAAATAAATTCACTTGATTTTGCAATCAATTTATTGATATTAATTGCCTTTATTAGCCTCTCAATTGTAACTCCAAGCCTGTCATAGCTGACAGGTTTTATCAAATAATCTATAGCTTCAACTCCAAAAGCTTTTACTGCATATTTATTATATGCTGTTGTAAATACAATATTTATGTACTTATCTATTTCTCTTATTTTATTGCTCAAGGTTAGTCCATCTATTTTGGGCATCTCAATGTCTATAAATGCAGCATCTATTTTATTCCTTTTTGAATAATCTTTTTCAAAAAACTTTAAAGCATCATCAGCTCTATTAAAATAAGCTTTAACTTCTACTTTTCCAGTTTTTTTAAGCACCATTTCAAGTGAACTTGCTGCAATCTTTTCATCATCAACAAGAATAGCCTTTATCACATTAAATCCCCTTCTTTCAAACTTTATAATTACATTTCACATAATTCTTGCCGCCAACAATATTGATTTTATTCGCTTAATGATACTTGACTAATATTTTCCATAACATTATTCTATTATTTTATCCAAAATAATTCAACTTTTTTTCAACTTGTTAAAAAATAAAGAATTGCTTAAATATAAATATATTAAACAATTCTTTATAATAATCCCTATTCAATTATTAAATATCATATATCATTTGCATTTTACTGTTTTTCTTATATATTCTGGTTTTACCATACGCGATGGATTTATGAAATCATCATATTCATCATGTCGAAGTATATTTTTTTCCAATATAATTTCTTTTATAGATTTTCCAGTATTTATTGCCTCTTTTGCAATTTTAGCTGAAGTTTTATATCCGATATATGGTGTAAGGGCTGTAATCATTCCAACGCTATTATTTAATAATTCGCTGCATCTCTTACTATTTGCAGTTATACCAACAATACAATTATCAATGAATGTGTCAACTCCATTTGCAAGTGTTTCTATGGATTCAAATAGTTTGTAAAATATAACTGGTTCAAAGGCATTAAGTTCAAGTTGTCCTGCTTCTGCCGCCATAGTTATTGTGACATCATTTCCAATTATATTAAAAGCTATTTGGTTTATCACCTCCGGTATTACAGGATTTACTTTGCCTGGCATTATAGATGAGCCATTTTGCTTAGCAGGAAGATTTATCTCCCCAATACCTGTTCTAGGACCTGACGACATTAATCTCAAATCATTGGCCATCTTTGATAAATCAACTGCACAAGTCTTTATTGCAGATGAAATTGCACTAAATCCATCTAAGTTTTGAGTTGCATCTATTAAATTCTCTGATTGTTTTAAATCTATCCCGGATACCATTGAAATATTATAAACAATTTTGCTTATATATTCTTTATCAGCATTAATTCCAGTACCCACAGCTGTTCCACCCATATTTACAATTTTTAATTCTTCTGCAGCCTTTCTTATTCTTCTAATGTCTCTTTTTATAACAGAACTATACGCTTCAAATTCCTGCCCTAAAGTAATTGGTACTGCATCCTGAAGCTGGGTTCTTCCCATTTTTATAACGTTTTTAAATTTTTTAGATTTTTCATCCAAAGCTTTAACAAGTTCGGTCAATTTATTTATAGCATTTGAAACTAATTTTATAGTAGTTATTTTGCCTGATGTTGGGATTACATCATTTGTAGATTGTCCCATATTAACATGATCGTTTGGATTTACTATGCTGTAATCTCCTTTTTCCCCTCCTAAAATTTCTATAGCCCTATTAGCTATAACCTCATTTGCATTCATGTTCATAGACGTACCTGCTCCACCCTGAATAGGATCTATTATAAATTCATTTTGAAATCCACCATTAATTATTTCATCACAGCACATCATAATTGCAGGTGCCATATGTCCATCAAGCATTCCAATTTCATAATTTGTTATTGCAGCAGCCTTTTTAACTTGTATTAAACTTTTTACAAACTCTCTGTGCATTTTCGACCCAGTAATCTTAAAATTATTAGCTCCCCTTAAACTTTGTACACCATAATAAGCATTTTTAGGAATTTTTTTTATTCCTATAGAATCACTTTCAATTCTAAAATCCATGAAAATATACCTCCTAAATAAATTATACTAAGAATAAATTATTTCATTTGTTTTTCTATTTGAGTATATAAAAATTATATATTAAGTTCTTAGTTTTTTAATATTCATTATTACTTTAGCTAATATTATAAATATATTTTTATAATATATTAAATTTATTGTTTATATATTAATATATTTTTATAATATTTGTTTATATGTTAGCATATTATCAATCTAAATTCTTTATCCATTAAATACAAATTATAAAATGTTTTTTGTACAATTTGTACATAATTCTTTGGTGATAAATTATAGTATATTATATTATTTCATATATTCCATTATTTAAAATTATCAGAAAATTATTTTAATCATTGTATATAGGTTAATGAGATAACGGCCATTTATATCTAAAATTTTCTAAACTCTTTAGATATAAATGGCTGTATTATACTACTGATGTTGTGGAATTTTAGATTGAGTTTTCTCTATTGCACCATCGTGCACAAAATCCAGCCCTTTTACTGCACATTACCCTTTGAGATCCACAGTTAGGACAAGCTAATTTGTCATGTTCATAATTTATTTCATAAACTTTTCCGCAATCCATACATTTAAACTTACAATGATTTGTAGTATAATATCCTCCATTAATTCTTATAGCTTTCCCATCTGTTAGTGCCATTGCAACTTTCTTTCTAGCACTATCTATTATGTTTTGAAAGGTTTGACGGGATATTTGCATTTTTTCAGCACATTCTTCTTGATTTAATTCTTTTATGTCCTTAAGCCGAATTGCTTCAAGCTCCTCTACTTTTAAAACTATTTCTTCAATTTCACATTTAGGCTTTCCCCATGGTACAAAATAATTATCATTTGGGAAGAACTCAACTTTTCTAAATTTAGTTGGTCTTGACATTTTTATCCTCCCTATATTTTTTACATAATTTAATTAACTTTATATATTATAATACTACAGTATCTAAATTTTCTTGGGATTTGTTTATTTTTATATATTCACTAAAGTTCCAGTAGAAATTCCACTTAAAATATCATTTTCCTTATATTGTTCCAATAGATGCATCAAGCTCTTCATGTTATCATTAACAAGTTTGTTCTTGTAATATACCAAACTAAAATATCTGTCTAAAGCTTCCCCTTTGCTTTTTATAACATATAGCAGCCCTTTTTTTGCTTCTTCTTGAATTAATCTTGCAGATATAGCTGTAAGACAGTTATTTGAAATTACTGCTTTCTTTATCATATCTGGACAAGTTGCCTCCCAGTTAACATTTATCCTTATGCCACATCTGGAAATATAATTTTCAAAAAGTTCCCTCGTACCGCTTCCCTCTTCACGCATTATAAAATACTCTTTTTCTAAATCCTTAACAGAAATACTACCGCATCCTGAAAGTCTGTGGTTTTTACTACATACTATTACTAGATAATCATTTATCATTGGAATAGTAACTAAATCGCGACTTTTAATTTTACCTTCTACAATACCTATATCTAATTCAGATTTGAGTAATTTTTCTTCTATAAATTTAGTATTATTAATATAAACAAAGGTTTTCACCTGAGGCTTTATTTTACGGTACTGATTTATAAGTTGAGGCATAATACAAGAACCAACAGTTATTGTACCACCAATACGAAGTTTTTCTGAAAATCCCTTCAGCATATTATCTTCTAATTCATCAAATTGATTTACTACCATTCTAGCATATGCAAATAAGTTTTTACCCGCTTCTGTAATATATAATTTTTTAGCAATACGTTCAAATAGCAATACACCATAATGCTCCTCCAGTTCCCTAATTGCTTGGCTAACAGTTGGTTCTGAAATATAACATCGAGCTGCAGCAGTGCTCATTTTACCTGTTTCTACTACAGCAATAAAAATTTTTAAATGTCGAATTGTCATATTGATAACCCCTTTATATTATCTCATTGTTTTATATCATTAAAAATATTAATAGATTTTACCTATCATTATTATAAAATAATATCATTTTCCTTATTTAATCACAAGTGATATTATAAAATCAGTTAGTACTATTAAACGAATAAGACACAAAAGTAGGGAGTATATTTAAGAGAGGTGTATAATCGCTATGGTTAATATAAGCAGACAAAAAGAAATGAAATCATTGGGATTTTTATTGCAAAATGACAAAGAACATTATTCAGTCAGATTTTTAAGTAAGGCTGGTAATTTTACAGTAGAAGAATTAAATAACATTAATAAGATTGCAGAAAAATATGGACAAGGATATTTGGGACTTACAACAAGACTTCAAATTGAAGTTCCATGGATTAAAGATGAAGATGCAGAAAAGGTAATTCAAGAAGCTAAAGCTTTAGGACTGCGCCACGGCGGTACAGGGCAAAAAATAAGGCCTTTAGTTGCCTGCAAAGGAACTGTATGCCTGCATGGTAATATTGATACCCAGGCAATTTGCAGAGAATTAGACCGTAAATATTTTGGAGCTGATACTCCACATAAATGTAAAATAGGAGTTGTTGGCTGTGCAAATAACTGTGCAAAAGCTAATATAAATGATATCGGAATTATGGGAAGATGCGTGCCTAAATTTAATTCGGATAATTGCGTTGGCTGCAGACTTTGTATAAAGAATTGCAGACAAAAAGCATTAGAATTAGTAAATAACAAAATAGTTTATAACGAAAATTTATGTGTAAAATGCGGTGAATGTGTAAGAGTATGCAGAGCTAATGCTGTTATTGCCAAGGAGAAAGGTGCAGAAATATTTGTTGGCGGACGATTTGGAAGAGGAATGAGAATTGGAGATTCACTTGGAAAAATATTTAAAGAAGATGAAATAGTATCAGTTGTTGATAAGATTATGGAATATTATAATCGAACTGGAAATAAAGGTGAAAGAATTTCAGCAGTTATGGATAGAATTGGAAAATCGAAATTCATAGCTGATATATTAAACGAAATTGATTAATAAATTCAATATTTATAGTATTTTTATTAATAGTTAGTAAATGCAATAATAAATTTATGTATTTACGAATTATATAGTTTAACATGGATGATACATATTGAATATTAATCTATTATCTTGTTTATAGACTTTTACAAATCCACCATGAAGTTTTACTATGTTTTTGACAATAGATAGGCCTAAACCGCTGCCTTCTTTTTGTCTGGATGAGTCTTTTTTATATAATCTTTCAAAAAAGTTTTTCATGTCATTTTTTGATATCGGCTCTTCGGGAATGTTTGATACTGAAAGTACTGCATAATGTACATTATTAAAAGTTTCTTTGCGAATATTGAATTCAACAACTGTATTTTTCCTTGAATATTTAACTGCATTACTTAAAAGATTATTCACTGCCCTTAAAAGCAAACTTGGATCTGCTTCAATATAAATAGATTCCTGCGGCAAATTAATTGAAAGTTTTAATCCTTTTTGTATGAATTCATCTTCCTCCTCTTCATTTATCTGTCTTACAAGTTCATTTAACTCAAATTTGTGCTTTTCAAGTATGATATCACTCGAAGAGAGCTTTGAGTATTCAAAAAAATCATCAAGCATGTTTTTTAAATAAATACCTTTCTTATTCATTATGTTAACATAATTATTAAATTCATACTTTGACTCATATTTGTTATTTTTAATCATATTTATATATCCGAGGATAGTAGTTAATGGAGTTCTCAAGTCATGAGATATATTGGTCATGAATTCATTTCTGTTTTTCTCTTCTTTCTCAATTTTTGAAGCCATGTAATTTATGTCTTCGGCAAGTTCACCTAATTCATTTTTGTATTTTAATGGAACACGATTGGATAAGTTGCCTTCTGTAATATTTCTAACTGTTGATTTTATTTTAGATATATAGGATATACGTCTCCATATGAGCAAGAAAAAAATAATTATAAAAATTATAACTATCATTATACCCATAATATTTCCATTGTCTAATTTTCCATAACCTATATATATATAATATAAATAATATCCATCTTTTAAGTAATCACACCTGGTTATTTTAACCAAGCTGTTTCTACTAGTATTTAAAAATTTAAATGTTTTTTACCATCTATAATTTCCTGCGCATCTATACTTTTAATTTCTTTATTATTTGAGAATGTTACTTTTCCATCCTTTTTCACTACAAAAATAGAATATGACATATTAAATTCTTTATCCATATATTTTTGTAACTTATTAGGATCATTAATATTCATATTTTTCAACTCATATTCAATTCTAGTAATCATATTTTCATGTACATATTTAGGCGTATCTTCATAATTATTTAAAAATGAACCTAAAACAAATTCCTTTAAAAAAACTACAAGTATAAATGATATAATTATAGAAATAATTGCAAAAAAAACTAATTCACTCCTAAGTTTAAATATTCTTTTTGATTTTATAATCACAGAAAATAGTACTATGCCGATAATAATAAGTTCAAATATCGTTTTCAATTTTATATCCAACTCCCCAGATAGTTTTTATATATTTACCCTTCCTAATGCTGTCACCTAGCTTATTTCTCAAATTTCTAATATGCATGGTTACAGTATTATCATTTTCCATAAATGTATCTTTCCATAGCATTTTATAAAGCATTTTGGTTGAGTACACTCTGCCTTTATTTGATGCCAATGTGTATAAAATTTCATATTCTTTGGGAGTTAATATTATTTCTACGTTGTCTCTTTTTACTGTATGTTCTAAAGTATTTATTTCTATATCTTTAACTTTCAATATGTGATTTTGTAAGGTACTTGTACTACTAACTTTAGCTCTCCTCAGTATAGCCATAACTCTTAGTGAAAGTTCCGTAAAATCAAATGGCTTTACTATATAATCATATAATCATCGCAGCCATCTATAAATCCTTTAATTTTATCTATTTGCTGATCTTTTGCAGTGAGGAGTATAACAGGTATGCTTGAAAATTCTCTGAGTCTAATGATCATTGTATAACCGTCCATTTTAGGCATCATAACATCTAGAAGTATTAAAGAGATCGGTTTTGATTTTACAATCTGAAGTCCATCTTCTCCGTTACAGGCAGCTTGCATGACATAACCTTCTTTAGAAAAATAATTTACAATCATTTCTCTTATATCTTTATCGTCATCTATTATCAATATGCTTTCTTTCATAACCATCACCCAATTTAAAATTATATCACTTTTTTATTTAAGTGATATTTAGAAAGTTAACTAATCAAAGTTCCTCTTTCCAAAAACATAAGTGCTTAAAAACGTATTAATCAAAATCCATCCTAGACATACCATCAAAACAAAAAATACATTTATACTGCTGGTAAGTTGTACAGAAATATCTCCACTTAAGATACCCATACTATCAATCATATATGGGATAGGCAAAAATTTCACAAATATTCCATACTTGGCTGATACAAGATATTTACCAATGAATCCTAGCATGTACCAGATTGTTGTACCTCCAATCAATGTAAAGCTTGCAAGTGATGAAACAAGTGAATTTCTACAAATGGTTGATATAAGCAGTATTACTGATACAATGGCTGCTGAAATAACTATTACAATTAATATCAACTCAATAATTGCATTCCAAAGAGGAATTATTGATCTACTTCCATTTACATACTTCATTTGTGAGGTTATTGAACTTAAGATTAGTGATTTATCTAAAACATACTTTGCACCTACATCAAAAGGTAATCTACGGTCTGAAAAGCCTAAATGAATTCCACCTTCCACGATAAATATTATTGCACTCATAATTATAGTGCCTGTACTTAAAATTATTGATACAATAAATTTGGATATTATAATCTTTTTTCTAGAAATAGGTTTAGTAATTAAAGCCTTGATTGTATTAGGAGAATATTCCCCTGATACCATATCAGATAATAGTACAATAGTAATAAGTATAAAAAGTGGTATAAAATCCATTAAAGTTTCCATAGCTGTGTACATTCCCTTTGGTGTCAGTTCACTTTTTTCTATATTGTGCTTTTTTTCATATTTTAATTGAAGTAACTCATATTCATTTTTAGAATTATTTTCCTTTTCCAATTTTTGAATTTGTTCATCTAATTTTGATTTATCATAGATATTTATTTGATTCAACTGTTCTTCCTTGTCCTTTATTTCTTTTTCGGTTTCCACTATATCTCTAGAAAAATCTGCTTTTCTTATCTCATTATCAGCTTTATCTCTACCACTCTTCTGAATATTAAGAAGGTTCTTATCTCCTTGAAGCTGTCCTTCTAGAGTTTTTGTCTTTGAGATGCTTCTTAATCCAAAAGCCACTGTAACAATAAGAATAACAATAAGCAGAATTTTCTTCTTAATTATGACTCTTTTAAATTCTTCCCATATATATTTATTCATCATTATCTTCCTCCATCATCTTTATAAATTTGTCTTCCAAATTTTGTTTTACTTCAAAGAAACCTTCTACATTTATTCCAGTCCCATGCAATTTTTTTAGTATATCAAAAATATCATGTAACTCAGTATTTATTAAGATTGAAATACCATCCTTTTCTACCTTTAATAATTTTACATCAGGCGTATTTTGAATAATCTCTGATGATTTTCGGGGTAAATTAGTTTTTATAAACATAATTTTTTCACTGTTAGACTTTTCTTTATCACCTATTTCTTGAATACTAATAATTTTTCCATCATCTATAAATACAACCTTTGAACATATGTTTTCTATTTCACTTAATATGTGTGAAGATATGAAAATACTTACTCCTTTTTCTTTAACCAGTGTATTTATAGTGTTTTTAAGTTCAAAAACTCCCATTGGATCTAGTCCATTTGTAGGTTCATCTAATATTAATAATGATATATTCCCCATCAGTGCTTCTACAAGCCCCAGCCTTTGTTTCATACCTAAAGAATATTTTTTTACTTTCTCATCAATTTTGTTCCCTAAGTTTGAAAATTTTATAGCATCCTCTATTTCATTATTTGTTATACCTTCAAGTACACTTGATGTATAATTTAGGTTTTGCCTTCCTGTCATATATCCGTACATCACAGGTGTTTCTACTACTGCTCCAATATTTTTTAGAGCTTCTTCTCTTTCAGTTTTAAGATTCTTTCCACAAATTATTATTTCACCTTCATCGGAAAATAGCATACTTGTTATAATTTTAATCAATGTGGTCTTGCCTGCCCCGTTTCTGCCTACAAAGCCACATACTTCACCTTTACTTATAGAAAAGTTGATATCATCCAACACTTTTTTTCTGCCACGTTTTTTAGAAATATGGTTTACTTCCAGAACCTTATTATTCACTTTAAGCACCTCTTAAATATTTATTCTATATTCATTATAAAAGGCGAAAATATAGTAAAAGTATAGTAAAAATAAAGAAAAAATAAATTTATTACAAAAGGTAGATATTATTATAAATTAAACAGAATAAAATTATTGCTTGAAAATTTAATAAAAAAGATATGATTTATTTATTATAGAATAATATACGTTAATGTGCCATAACGAGGAAAATAAAAAAGACAATAAAGTAAAGTTTTTTTTGATAAACAATATCTTACTAATGCGTTCTTCCGCATAGTCGAGTAGACTTACACCTTGAGCATGTATCATAATAATAGAAATACATAGGATAAGTGTTGTAAATAGATATGCTACAGCTTATATGGTTGCAATAACAAGACTTTGACTAGATTAAAACATATTTATGAATTTTAATAACGATGTTGGCATATAGTTGAGTTTTCGATAAATGAATAGAACAGGTACTTTTGTATAAGAATTTTCGATTGGATAACACCTTAATATACCAGCTTTAACATATTTATTTACTACAGAAATTGGAAGTAAACTTATTCCTAATCCCGCACATATACAGCCAATTATAGCTTCTAATGTATCAAATTCCATTATTTTATTTGCTAGTAATCCTTTATTTTGCAGCCATTGCTCTAATATCTTACGGTAAAAGCATCCATTTGGAAATACAATTAGTGTTTGGTTTTGAATATCTTTAATAGAAGATATTTGTGGACGTGCTACATCTGTAACAAGTACTAATTTTTCTTCAGTGAATGTTTTTTGAATTATTTCAGAATTATTAATTGAGCCTGCTATAAAAGCTCCATCTAGGTTATATTGAAGAATATCTTGAATATTTTTTTCGGTTGTTCCTGTTTTTAAAATTAATTTTACATTTGGATATTCTTTATGATATTTAGCAAATAATCTAGGCAAATAAATAGCTGCTATTGTTTCCATAGACCCTATACGTAAAGGGCCTTTTGGAATATTGTCATCTTTTATTATCTTAGTTGTTTCATCTATAAGATGAAATATTTTTTTAGTGTATTTTAACAAGATTTGTCCTTTGGGTGTTAACGTAACACCTCGATTATTCCTATAAAATAAAGATACTTGAAAAAAATTTTCTAGTTGCTGAATTTTAGTCGAAATATTGGATTGTGCATAATTAAGTTCGTGTGCAGCTTTGGAAATACTACCCTTTTGTGCAACTAATTCAAATATGATTAAAGATTGTAAATCTATAATAGTATTCATTTATAAATATTCTCCTTAAAGTATTAAATCTTTATAATCATTTTTTGTTATCGCTATTATCGATAGCAAGCATCTATTTTTTATATTATATCATATAGCAATATAGATGTATAATGTATATAAAGTTAATTATAGATTGGAGGAATTGTAATGACAGATTTTAAGAACTACATATATGTGGCAAGCTGTGTTTTTACTAGAGAAAATCCAGCTTTAAGTGTGAAAATTCAAGATTATCTAAAAAAGCGATTTCATATGCAGATAATAAGGTGCTGTGTTCCAAAATACAAGCTGAAAGAATTTACATCTGAAATGCCAGAATGGTTGCAGTCTCGCTGGGAAGATACTCCCGATTTCAAAAATTTTACTTCAGATAATATAATGGTATATGTCTGCCATAATTGTGCTGCTATTTTTCAAGAAACTACACCTGAAGTGAAAAGAATTTCGCTGTGGGAACTTATTTTGCAAGATACAAAATTTCCGTTTCCTGATTATTCACATGAAAAAATGACTGTACAAGATTGTTGGCGTTCTTATGATAATCGTTCAGAGCAAGAGGCTGTCCGCGCATTGT
Organism: Clostridium algifaecis; assembly: GCF_017874415.1. GTDB lineage: Bacteria > Bacillota > Clostridia > Clostridiales > Clostridiaceae > Clostridium_B > Clostridium_B algifaecis. The sequence goes on along the minus strand of NZ_JAGGLM010000001.1, from coordinate 155,044 downwards.
TAAACAAAATGAATGTAGATATTATAGAACAAAAAGAAAATTATGAAAAAACACAGTTTTGTGGTATATCTTTATATAAACCATCGCCAAAACGGAATTTAAATTTGGCTCCAAAAAGATTTATAGAACATGCAAATGGGAAATTTATTTCACACACTAAAGAAGATCAAATACAATTAATGAGAGAACACTGTAAAAAAATCGCTACTGATAAGGTTGTTGCATACTGCCATTATTGTGTCAACGGACTTAAACTTGGTGGAAAACAAGCAAAACATTTGGCAAGTTTATTATTTGATACAGAAAAATAGCAAATTCAATATAAGTCAATGAAATTGCCATTAAAATCATCTAGCTTGTATTAGAATAATTACCTATACTGTAAATGCATTGGAGGGCTTCAATAGACAGCTTAGAAACCTCACAAAAACGAGAATTATTTTTTCAGCTGATGAAGCCCTCAAAAAATCTCTTTACCTAGCTACTGAACAAATCATGAAAAATGAACTTCTCCAATCGTAAATTTTGGAATAACATTAGTCCAATTATCATGTTTAAAAATAAAATAGGCAAAGAAATATATCTATATTCTCCTTATTTCAAGCAATGCATATATTCTTTTACCTTATCTCCTCTTACTAGGAACGCCTGTCCTTTAGAGCAAAATATTGAAGCAGCTGTATATTCAATATCTGCATCTTTATTATATCCTATCTTCTTTATAACTTCTTCTTCATTATGACATATATCATAACCATCAAATGTAAAGTTAATCTTTCCTCTGCCTTTTGTAAAAGATGCAAACTCCATGCCATAATCCATAAAAGTTGCTGCAGGTCCTCTTCCTTTTATAATAACTTTATTATGATAAGTTTCTGGAGTTTCAAAAGAACCACTTAACTTTTGTATATCGGAAATCACCCTTCCCATATAATCTATATCTACTTTAATTTTAAAGCAATAATAAGGCTCAAGCAGTACATTCCTTGCACTTTCAAGCCCATGTCTTATTGCCCTGTAAGTTGCTTCTCTAAAATCTCCACCTGAAGTATGCTTGATGTGAGATCTTCCATTTAACAATGTTATCTTTATATCTGTTAGAGGTGATCCTGTAAGTATACCGTGATGTTCCCTTTCATAAATATGTTTTTTTATTAAATTTTGATAATTTATACTTAAGTTATCTACACGACAGAGGCTTTTAAAAGTAATTCCACTATTCCTCTTTCCCGGTTCCAGTTTGATATTTACCTCTGCATAATGTCTCAGAGGTTCAAAATGTCCATATCCTATGGATTCATTCAGAATAGTTTCTTTATATAAAATTTCAGGGGTTCCAAATTCCGTATGCAAACCAAATCTTTCCATGATCAGTTCTTTTAAAACCTCCAGCTGAATTTTTCCCATAATATGAATTTCTATTTGTGACAAACTTTCATCCCACATAACCTGAAGTGAAGGATCTTCTGATTCCAAAATTTTAAAATAAGCCAGTACATCTTTTACATTTATCTTCTCATCAAATATAACTTTCGATTTCATTGTAGGAACCATATCATAAGCAACTTTTTTATTTAAATCTCCAACTCCATATCCTATTGTAGAATTTGAAAGTCCAGTTAATACAACAATTTCTCCCGCATATGCTTCATCTCTTGATTCAAATTTATTTCCATTGTAAACTCTTATCTCATTAACTTTTTCATATTGATATTCAGAGAATTTCCATACTTTTATTTCTTGTTTTACTTTTAAAATGCCCTTTAGTATCTTTATATAAGTCAATTTATTTTTGTCATCATACTTAATCTTATATACAATCCCACTAAAATTTTCATTATCATTATAATTTGTAAAAGTGATTTCATCTAATTTTTCCAAAAAATCTTCTATTCCAATATTATTAAGTGCTGATCCACTCATACACGGAAATATTTTATTAGATGCTATCATTTTCTTTAGATAATTCCTCCATATAGTGTTTTTATACCCACTTTCCAGGTATATTTCAAGAAGAGATTCATCTCTCTCTGCAATAAACTCTACATCATTATCTTCTAATTTTTCAAAATTGAAATTTTCATCTAAATAAAAAACATCTTCACTTAAGTCACTTTTAATCTTATTTACTACAGCTTCAACATTAGCACCTTCTCTATCCATTTTGTTTATAAATAAAATAGTGGGTACTTTATGTTTTCTAAGAAGATCCCATATTATTTCACTTTGAGCTTGAACTCCCTCTACAGCACTCATTATTAAAATAGCATAATCCATAATCTCAATTGTTCTCTCCATTTCCGGAGAAAAATCAGCATGTCCTGGAGTATCTATCAAATAATATGTTGAAGATTTATATTTAAATACGGCTTCACCTGAAAATACCGTAATTCCTCTTTCTTTCTCTATTTTATTGCTATCTAAAAAAGAGTTCTTATGATCAACTCTTCCTCTACTTCTAATGCTTTTTGTATGATAAAGAATTTGCTCTGCAAATGTAGTTTTCCCTGCATCTACATGAGCAAACAATCCAATAGTTTTATTCACTTTTTTGTTTCCTCCTCATATTGCTTACAGCTATTTATTTTATTTTAACATAAGTAGTATAATATATTCGTTAATTAGAGAAAGGACTTGAAAAAATGGACAATAAAAAATTACTTACAAACAGAAAAATGGTAGTACTAATTGCATCTATTTGCTGCATACTTTGGGGAAGTGCTTATCCTGGAGTTAAAAGTGGCTATGCTTTATTTAAAATAGCCCAAAATGATGTATTTTCAGAGCTTTCCTTTGCTGGATATAGATTTGCAATTGCAGGAATTATGGTTTTAATTATACCTCTGATTCATGGTAAAAATATATTTTCTCTAACGAAGAAAAATATAGGACAAGTTGTAATGCTTGGATTAACTATGACAACTTTTCAATATATATTTTTCTACATTGGACTTGCTAATACAACTGGTATAAAAGGCTCTATAATGAATGCAACGTCTACGTTCTTTAGTGTTATACTAGCTCATTTCTTATATGCAGATGATAAAGTAGATGCTAAAAAAGCTATTGGATGTTTACTTGGATTTATTGGTGTATTCATAATAAATTTCAGTTCTAAACTTTTAAATTTTAATTTTAATATATTGGGAGATGGATTTATCATTATGGCTGCCTTTATTTTTTCAGCCTCGTCAATTTACAGCAAAAAACTTTCTGAGACAATTGATGTAATACTAGTAACTGGATACCAGCTATTAATAGGTGGTATTTTTCTTATTATTATAGGTACATTCAATAAAGGATACATTACTAATTTTACATTGCCATCAACTATGATTTTACTGTACCTAGCTTTACTTTCAGCAGTAGCTTTTTCACTTTGGACATTACTTTTGAAATACAATAAAGTAAGTTCAATATCAATATTTAATTTCATAATACCTATATCGGGCGCCATATTATCTTCAATATTTTTAGGTGAGAGAATTCTAGATTTGAAAAATGCTGCAGCTCTTATTCTTGTATGTATAGGAATATATATAGTAAACAGCAATTCAAAATAAAATAAGGACTAGATTTTATAAGTCCAGTCCTCTGTTTTATTTAGTTTATTCAACTTTAAATTTGCCAACAGCATTAACTAATTTCTTTGCTGTAGAATTTAAATTTTCCGCAGATGATGCTACTTCTTGTGTAGATGCACTAACTTCCTCTGAAGATGCTGCTATTTCCTCTGTGGACGCTGTAGTATTTTCTATTAATCCACCAAATTTGTTCATGGTATCTATAAATTTATTTCTTGATTCTTCAGTATTATTTGCCCATAAGTAAGTTTGATTAATTAGCGGCGTAACTTTCTCAATTGAATTAACTATAATATCGAAAGATTTTATTGCATTTTCTACCACTGAATTTTGTTTATCTACTGTACTCTTAGCTTTTATTGAATTTTCGATAACTTCTTTTGAATCATTATTTATCGAATTAATCAAGGCATTTATTTTTTTAGCAGAATCCTCAGATTCATCAGCCAATTTTCCTATTTCCTGAGATACTACTGAAAAACCTTTTCCTGATTCGCCTGCCCTCTGAGCTTCAATAGCAGCATTTAAAGCTAGTAGATTTGTCTGATTCGCTATTTCTGCTATAACGTTATTTATGTCACTAATTTGCTCAATAGACATAGTAAGTTTATTGACTTTATTTAAAACCACCTCAAATGATGCCTTTACATTATTTATAGCTTCTTTTAGTGAATTTATTTCATCTTTCCCTGATTTCGCCTTATTTGTTGCATCATCAGAACTTGCATTTGCAAGTGAAAGTTTTTCTTTCATATTTTTCATGTTTTCACTTATATCATTCAATAAACCAATCATGCTATCCACATAATGTTGTTCATTTTCAGCTGATTTTGCTACTCCCTGAACTGCAGCAGATACTTCCTGTGAAGAACTTGACATTTCTTCAGATACAGCATTCAAGTTTTCAGATCGTTCTTCTATATTAATAGAATTTTTCTTTACCTCTAAAACCAATCCTTTAACATTAGCTTTCATATTATCAACATGCTTGGCTATTCTTCCAAATTCATCTTTTCTATTCAAAAGTTCCTCTGGAATAGAAATACTAAAATTCCCGTCACCTATTTCTTCTACCATGGATTTTAATTTTTTCAAAATGCCCTGTGCAAAATTGCCGATCAAAATCGATATAATTACAGATATAATTATACCTACAATGGCTGAAAATAAAATAAATTTCCTTATAACTGCAGTATCATAAGTCAACTCATCACCATTAGCAATGCTTACAATTTTCCATGAATTTTCATTATTTGTATCATATGCATATAGCTTATTTGTTATTCCATAATTCTCCTTAAAATAGCCAGTATTATTGGATATGATATAATTCCAATCGTTCTTTTTAATGTCACTCTTTTTACCTATTTGCTTCAAATCATGATGTGAAATTATTGTTCCATCTTTATTCATGATACATACATATCCTGTTCTTCCCACTTTTATATTAGATATATCTTTAGATAATTTCTCAAGTGAAACATCAATAGCCGCTACTCCTATTATATTTCCATCTTTTTCTACACTTCTGGCTACTGTAATCATTATTTTAGAAGTATTGACGTCCTTGTAAGGTTCAGTCCATATAACCTGTCCTTTTTTGCTTATAGCTTCCTTATACCATGGCCTCTGCCTTGCATCATATTCACCTGATACATTTCTCAAGTTTCCATCATATTTTAATCTGTCCCCATTTTTATCAGCGATATATGTACTAACTATACTTTCATTACTATTTTTTGTATTTTGAAGTAATTCTACAGCATTATTTCTACTTCCCTGATTGTTTATATCCAAGTTTTCTAATGCACTGTTATTAGAAATTAACTTGGTTTCACTTTCCATGCCTCCTAAAAATTCTTTTATAGAATGGTTTACATTTATGGCAATTTGTTTTGAACTATCTTGAAATTTTTCATATAAAATTTCGTTGGATTTTTCATAAATTGATATTCCCATTGTACATAATAATATTGTTGATACTAAAGAAATTATTATTATTAATTTTGTCTTAATACTTTTAAAGTTAAACATCCAGTAAGTAACCCCTTCCTTTTTATTTGTCATAAAATATACAATACATATAATTCTTCGGTTCATATACTATAAAACTTTATTTTTATAGAAAAATTTTATATTAGATGTTATAATTGTGTAATATTGTAAATTGCTAATATTATTATTTTATACAAATAAATACTTTTAAGTATAACTATTGAAAGGAATGATATTATGAATAAACATAAATTTATTATTTTTTCAATTGCTGTTGTTCTTATACTGTGTTTAATTATTTTAAGAAAAAATATATTAACTGTCAGGGGTAATTCAAATTCATCCAACAACAATCAATTTTCTTTAAGCCAATTAAATATGCAAAAACTTGATATAAATTTATCTTATGAAAACAAAAAAATTAAATTTAATTTGCCGATAGGTATGAAAAATAACATATATTACATACCACTAAATGACGTAATCTCAAACTTTGGAGGAACTCTTACAAGAACAAATAATAAGTTAAACTTAACCTTTAACTCAATAAATTCATTTATCGATATCAAGGGAAATACTTACATGGAAAATAATAAAACATATAATTTAAGACATAAGATTTTTTTGGAGAAAAATATTATATACATATCCATGTTTGACTTTACAAATATATTTAATTTAAAAACCTACTGGAATGAGAAAAATTCAGAAATTGATTTTTATAAAAATAGAGAAAATATTCTTATAGATAGTTCACTTGATGAAAAAAAAGCAGCTTTAATTAGATTAGAGGATGTTACAGCCGGTGGGGCTTACAATTCTCATGATACTTTAGAAAAATTAAGAATAATTACTGACTATTTGTACAATAAACACGCTGTCTTTCATGTCGCCTGGGTTCCAAGATATGTAGATCCATCTAAAAATATAGATAATAATTTATTAAAAAACTATAATATGTTTAATGCCGATTTTTTATTTACTTTAGATTATATGATAAGTAGAAATGGAATAATTGGTCTTCACGGATATACCCATCAATATAAAAATACTAAAAGTATTGATTCAATAGAATTTCATATGGGAAGAAAAGACACTATTCCTGAAGATACAGAATATGCAGAGGATAGGATAAACAAAGCTTTAGAAACCGCACATGAATTTAATATAAACTGTAATTTCTTCGAGGCACCTCATTATGCTATATTGCCGCCTCAGATGAAAGCAATAGAAAAATTTTTTAACTATATGTATGAGCCCTATTCAGAAAACGGAGGACTTACCGAATGCAAAAATATCATAAAATTTAATGAAAGCAATAGAAAAGCTGTATATGTTCCAACCCCACTTGGATACGTAGATGGTGCAAATGATTGCAAAAACATGCTGAATAAGATAAAAAAGATGGATAATAACTCTACTGCCAGCTTATTTTATCATCCACCAATTGAATTTCAATATATAAACTTAAATAGGAATAAAAATGGATATCCTACTTATACTTATTCAATAAATTCACCACTTCATCAAATAGTAGATGAATTCGAAAAAAGGAATTATAAATTTTGCAGTATAGATACTTTTGTCAACAAATATAAATGATCTATGCCCTCGGATGGGCTTTCTTATATACTTCTGCAATTTTATTTTTCTTTAAGATAGACTCATATATTTCGGTGGCAGATAGATCCTTGTGCCCTAAAAGTTCTTGAACAGACCTAATATCTGCCCCATTTTGAAGCAAATGGACTGCAAAAGAATGTCTTAAGGTGAAAGCATTTATGTTTTTATCTATATTTGCTTTTTTAGCATAATATTTTACTATTTTCCAGAAACCCTGTCTGCTCATTTTTACTCCTCTTAAATTTAAAAAAAGCAAGTCAAGTTTATATACATTAAGTCTTGTCCTTACATCTAAATACTTTTTTAAATATTTAACAGCTACAGATCCTACGGGTATTATTCTCTCTTGATTTCTAGAATTTTTACATTTAACATAACAAAGTTTTAAATTTATATCATATATAGTTAAATTTAACAGTTCCATAACTTTCATGCCTGTTGCATACATGGTCTCAAGCATTGCTTTATCTCTTACACCTTTATTCTTATTTATATCAGGTGATGAAAGCAATCTATCTACTTCTTCAATAGTCAATATCTTAGGTATATTGTGTTTTACCTTTGGCATGTCATAATACAATACCGGATTTTCATTCACAATTCCTTTAATCATAAGATATTTATAAAAGCTTCTAAGCGAAACTATATTCCTAACTATTGATGAGACTGCCCTGCCTTCTTTTTGCAAATATTGTACATATGCCATTACAGAAACTACCTCTATGTTTTTTATATCCTCATCTCTATTTTTTATAAAATCACAAAATCTGCTTATATCTCTTACATATGCTTCCAAGGTATTTTTCGATATCTGTTTTTTTTGAAGTTCGCAGACATAATTAAGCAAAAGTTTATTCAAAGCTATCACCACTCTTCAGGATTAAAGATAGATATATTACACGAAATTAAAATTTTAGAAACTGATTAAATATAATAGTATAATTATACAGTATATTAAAGTTTTTGTTAAATATACTGTACACAAAAATGCTATTTTGATAGATCTTTGGCTTAATTATAAAATAATATAATGTATAATCTAATGCCCTTGGTAGAATTATCCCAAAGAAAATAAGTATAAAAAAACATTTTAAAATTATAATTATAAAGCTTGTAACTTTTCTATTTAATATCATAATAACATTCCCTGATTCAATACAATTAATTTCATCATGTTAGGAGTAAGATATACTTCCATAACAAATCCTATACACATTACAGTTATAACAATTAAAAATGCCATAGAATATGTTGTGAGTTTAAATAACATATATGTTTTCCATTTGCTGCTTGATTTGTCTTTCAACATATTGAGTGAAAACTCCATAGCAAGTACGGATGAGAATATTATACATGGTACATATATTATATTTTGAGGAACTATAGCTAAAAGGTCAAACCATATTCCTTTAATTGCCATTTCATTTATTATGAAACTTGAAGCAAAACCAATAGTAAATCCTTTTATTACATCTATAACCAGTATAACCGGTATTCCAATAATCGTAAGTCCAAGGAACCATATAGCTAAAATTATTGGAATATTAATTTTAACTGTTTCTATAAATATAGCCTTATAATTTATACTGCCTGATCCCAAACTGCTTTTAAAACTATTCAGGTAACTCAAAAGATCATTTTTTTCAAATCCTCCCATGTATCTGACACTATATATGCCAAGTACTATACCAGTACAGAAACATAAAAGACTTATTACATAAAGCCAGAAGTTATTTTTAACATGTTCATTTATCAAGTTAGGTATTTTGCCATCCAGCATAATTCATCCCCCTTTTGTTAATCTCTATTTATTTTATGATTATCAAAAGAGTTATATGACTATGTTAAATAAACATAAAAGAACTTACTGTTTTGGCATCTATTATTTCTCCCGATTTTATCATATCCTTTATTTTATCTGTCTTTATTTCTTTTAAATTTATAAATTCATCCTCATCCGCTATGTCATTTCTTCCTTTGTATAGATCCCTTGCTTCATATATATATATTACTTCGTCACAAAAACCAGGACTTGTAACTATCTTTCCTAAATATTTAAAAGTTTTTGCCTTATATCCTGTCTCTTCCTCTAATTCACGCCTGCCACAAACTTCCGGTTTTTCACCTTTTTCCATCTTGCCTGCCGGTATCTCAAGAATAGTTTTTTCAAGAGGTTTCCTAAATTGTTCCACCATAATTAAGGTGTCATCATTTTTATAAGTTAAAATAGCTACTCCACCTGGATGGTTTACTATCTCCCTGCTGCTTTCTTTTCCATTTGGCAATTTTACTCTGTGCAAATTCAATTCAATAATTTTACCTTTATATAAAAGTTTTTTATCTACTGTTTTTTCTTCAAATTTCATAAGTAATACCTCCAGCAATCTATTCTATTTGATTTTCTATATCTCTTACAATTTGTTTGTAATATCTTATAATTTGTTTCAATTCTTCTTCCCTATCAGGATCATTTGACATCTTATCTCTTAGTTCATTAACCCTGCTAATAATCAAATTCTTTATACTTTTTATATCATCTAATTCCAATTCTATTTTTATTTTACCCATATTGCATCCCTCCCTGTTAAATCTTATGATACTATTATTTGTTTTATTATTAAATATATTAACATATTTAGTTTTTTTATATAATCCCTTTATTTTAAAAATGCCCTAAAATTTAATGTCCATCTGCCAGAACTGCTTTATCACCAAATTAACGTACATCCTATCATATACTGAAAATAAATGCTTTGATATGATATAATTGATTAATAAACAATAAATGGAGGATATTATTGGAGATGAATACAGAATTACTATATGCAATTATTACAACTAATCTAGCTCTAGTATTATATACTTTAGGTGTATGGGGTGAAAAAAAATCAGGTATACTGAAAAAATGGCATGTTATTTTATTTTGGTTAGGTTTAATCTTTGACAGTACAGGTACTTTACTCATGAGTAACATAAGTAAGACAGTCACAAAAACAATTCCTGAAATTGAACTTGTAATACATGAAACAGCAGGTATTTTCGCAATTATACTAATGATATTTAATGCTTTATGTGCAACATGGATATTAAAAAGAAATAATGAACATATGAAAAAGATCTTTCATAAATTCAGCATACTAATTTGGTTTATTTGGCTAATACCTTATTGTATCGGAATGATTATGGGTATGCATCATTAAATAATTCTATAAAAATAGATAAAAGTCTCCATTTACCTATAATTGTAAATGGAGACTTTCATAAATTTCTATTAATAAATCTATGTCCATTTTTTCAATCAAAGTTTCAACATAAAAAAATAAACTATGTGTTAAGCATTAATATTGCTGATTTAGCTCACCTTATTTTTTAGCCTCAATTTATCAGCTACCATTGCTATGAATTCCGAATTAGTGGGCTTGCCCTTTCCATTGTGTATAGTATATCCAAAAATTTTATTTATAGTTTCTATCTGGCCTCTTGACCATGCCACTTCAATTGCGTGTCTGATGGCACGTTCAACCCTGCTAGCTGTTGTATTGTATTTCTTTGCTATAGATGGATATAATTCCTTCGTAACAGCTGACAGCAGTTCCATATTGTCCACCACCATGGTTATTGCTTCCCTTAAGTACATATAGCCCTTTATATGTGCAGGAACACCTATCTCATGTATTATATCAGTTATTTCCTGTTCTAAGCTATCTGCACTGTTACCTGAATATCTAACCTCTGAATTATTATTTAAAAGCGATATGGCTTTTTTGCTTTCATTACTGTTTGTTATTACATTATTGAACATCTGTCTTATTCTTTTTGTAAACACATCCATATCAAATGGTTTCACTACATAATAATCAGCTCCCAGAGTTATAGCTCTCTGAGTTATTTTATCTTGTCCTACTGCTGAAAGTACAATTATTCTTGGCATAGGATCAATATTCATACCATTTAATCTCTCTAAAACTCCAAGTCCATCAAGATGCGGCATAATTATATCAAGCACTACTAAATCTGGCTTTTTATCCTGTATTAATTCCAATGCTTCTAGTCCATCTTTTGCAATGCCTGTAACTACAATATCTCTTTGGTTTACTAAATAATCGCTAAGAATATTACAAAATTCTTTGTTATCGTCTGCAATAATTACATTTATTTTTGATTCTTCCATCATTTTACTCCCCTTTTTCACTAATTAACTTAACTCCCAGTTGTTAACAATTAATTAATTCGACAAAAGAATTTTAATTCCTGCCTATAAAATAAACTTTTTTATAATTTTGTAAAATATAAATATTACAGAATGTAACAATCTTCCATTCTGTAATATTATATTTCTATTTTTTTACTTCATCAATAGATTTGCATCACTTAACATCCATTCTATATATATGCCATAACCAACATCAGGTTTATTTACAAGTACATGCGTAACAGCTCCTACTATTTTCCCATTTTGTATTATAGGACTTCCACTCATTCCCTGAACTATTCCTCCTGTTTTTTCAAGCAATTCTTTATCAGTAACTTTTATCACCATACTTTTTGGTCCAGGTGAATCCTGTGCTAGAAGTTTATCTATTCTTATATCATATGCTTTGACTCCATCCTTATCTATAGTTGTCAATATTTTTGCAGGTCCCTCTTTTATTTCATTTCTAAGTCCTATTTTCATAGGAGCTACACTATTGTTTTGAAGTTCATCCTTTCCTTTTCCAAATATACCACATTCAGTGTTTTTGTATATATTTCCAAGTACAGAATCTTCATTTACAAATATACCCTTTAGCTCCCCTGGGTTTCCCTTAATACCTTTTTTCACAGATACAATTGACGAAGAAACTACTTGACCTGAATTTATATTTAATATAGTTCCAGTATCAATGTCCATTATAGGGTGACCTAAAGCTGCAAACATTTTACTATTTTTGTCATAAAAAGTTAGAGTACCAATACCAGCTGTAGAATCTCTTATCCATAATCCTATTTTATAGTTATCCCCATCCATACTTTTTACTGGTTTTATTATTTTTTTTAATTTTTGTCCTTTTCTTTCTATTAAAACTGTGATATTTTGTCCATTGCTTTCATTTACTATATTTTTAGTCTGTTCTGCATCCTTAATGATAGTTTCATTCATTTTTAGTATATTATCGCCTATTTGTATTCCAGCTACGGCAGCAGGGCTTGCAGCTTTACCCTTAATTGTAGTAATATCAGACAGTGCCACAACTAATACTCCCTTAGTATTTAACTTTACTCCTACTGGCTGCCCTCCAGGATAAAGTAATATATCACTTTTAACTGGCTTTATGGATACAGATCCCACTGGAACAATTCCAAGTAAATTTATACTGGCATTTTTTTTTGATTTTTTATTTCCATTTACTTTTAAAAAAATATTTTGTTTTATACTCTGATTTTCCTTCAAAAATATAACTGTAGGTATATTTTTAAATTCGTAATAAATAAATAGCATAATAAACAGCATAGGAATTAACATATAGTACAGCATTTTTTTTGATTTTTTTTCCATGCTCTATTGCCTCCTGTCTGCATTACTTTTTTTCTATTTTTAAGTTGCCCTTTTAAATATTTTATTATGCTATTATATACTTTCATTTAAATCTAATTTTTTGCAAAAAAAATCGCTTTAATATCCTAATACTAAGCGATTTTCCCTTTAAAATATATAAAAACAATTTATATAATTTTTACTTTTTTTAAATTTGCCATTTTTACAAGCTCTTTTGCATGAGCCAAAGTTATTTTAGTAACTTCTGAACCTCCCACCATCTTTGCAAGTTCATACTCTTTTTCCTTATTATCCAGTTTTCTAATCCGTGTATATGTTTTGTCATTATAAACTTCTTTTGAAACCAGATAGTGAACATCCGACATAGATGCTATCTGCGGCAGATGAGTTACACAAAGAACCTGATGTTTTTTTGATATAGCATACATTTTCTCAGCTACACATTGAGCTATTCTTCCACTTATACCCGTATCTATTTCATCAAATATTACAGAAGGTATTCTATCCTTATCAACAAATACCGTTTTCAGTGCTAGCATTATTCTTGAAAGTTCTCCACCGGATACAACTTTTTCAAGATGTTTTAAAGGTTCTCCAGGATTTGTAGATATATAAAATTGAACTTTATCCATACCTTTTTCCGTAAACTCAGAAGTAAGTTCAATTTTTATTTTAAATACGCTTTTTTCAAGACCTATAAAATTTAATTCTTCCTTCACATTTTTTTCTAATTCCTTTGCAATACTGCATCTTTTGCAATGAATGTCATTAGCTTTAATTCTCAGACTCTTTTCAATTTCTTCCTTATTTTTTTTCAATTCTTCTACTATATGGTCACTGTTTATTATTTCATTATACCTTTTTTGTATTTTGTCTTTATAGTCAAGTATATCCTTTATAGTATTTCCATACTTCTTTTTATATCCGCTAATTTCATATATTCTAGTATTTATGTATTCCAGTTCCTTTTCATCATAACTTACATTTGAAATTATATCCCTTGTCTCTTCTATAGCTTCTTCTATATTATAATATGCATCTTCCAAAAGTTTATTTATATTTTTTATTTTGGAATTAATATCTTTTATAGAAGATATATCTTTTATTACATTGCCAATCTCATCATATACAGAACTTTTATTCTCAAACCCACCATATAATGAATTATAACATTTATTTAAGATATTGCTTATCTTCTCTGAATGTGATAATATGTCAAATTTCTTGTTTAATTCATTTTCTTCCTCTTCTTTTAAATTTGCAGAATTAATCTCATCTATCTGATATTTTAAAAAGTCACCTAATTTTTTTCCATCTCCGCCATCGCCAGAAAGTTTATGTATCTTATTTTTAACTTTTTTTAATTTATCATAGTCTTTTAAATAAAGCTCAATTAAATGTTTAATTGAACCTTCACCATAATCATCCAGGTAGTCCATATGATTCTCTTCTGATAATAAGTTTTGGTTTTCATGTTGTCCATGTATATCTAAAATGGTACATGTAATATCTTTGAGATCTGAAAGCAAAATAGACTTACCATTTACTTTTGCAATACTTCTACCTGATTGAAAAGTTTCCCTGCTTATGATTACAAGTCCTTCGTCAAAACTTATTTCTTTTAGATTTAAGGCATCTCTTGTTCTTGGATTTTCAATAGTAAATACAGCTTCAACAAATGTTTTATTTTCTCCTGTTCTTATCATGTCTTTGTTAAATTTTCTGCCAAGAATATAGTTTATAGCATCAATAAGTATGGACTTACCAGCTCCTGTCTCACCTGAAAGGACATTAAAACCTGGGCCAAAAGATATTGTTAAATTCTCTATAAGTGCAAAATTTTTTATATTTAATTGAAGAAGCATAAGTAATTCTCCTAATCAGAAATCATTTTTTTCATTTTTTGAGTTATATTTCTGGCACTCTCCTTATCTCTTGCAAGGACAAATATAGTATTATCACCAGCTATAGAACCAGCCACTCCACTAAAATTCAAAGAATCTATAGCCTCTGCTGCTGCAGCACCAGAACCCGATATAGTCTTTATCACCACAAAATTTTCCACATTCTCTATGCCTATAACTGTTTGTGAAAATATAACAGCCAACTTATTTGGAAGAGATTTTTGGCCATGATTTATAGTGGCATATTTATACTTGCCATTTTCAGATAGCACTTTTATAAGTTTTAGTTCTTTTATATCCCTTGATACAGTAGCTTGAGTTACATTCATTCCACCTTTTCTAAGCTCTTCAGCCAGATCTTCTTGTGTTTCTATATCTCTTGAATTAATAATTTGAAGTATTTTTGTGTGCCTTGTCACTTTCATATATATCACCTTCATATTCTTTTCCACCAAAAGTAATTTTTTCTCTCAGGGTTTTAAAGAAAGAATTGTTGTTGAATTTAATTAATTTTCTTTTATATTTAGATTTTTTTATATTTATACCAATCGATCCTTTGATAACAATCCAGTCTCTTCCATCTATTGATAAAAACAAATTTTCGCTTTCATTTTTGATTTTTACAGTTATTATACTATTATTGTTAAGTACAATGGTCCTAGCTGTAAGGTATTGAGAATACATTGGAGTTACACAAAAAGCATCCAAAGATGGATGAATTATAGGACCTCCTGCAGACAAATTATATGCAGTAGAGCCTGTAGATGTACACACTATAATTCCATCAGCACTAAACTCATTATAAAACTTATTGTCTATAAATACATCGTATTTTTGTATGCTGTTCTTTATTCCCTTGTAAACTACAACATCATTTAATCCATAATAAGATTCAATTTTATCACCATCATCAAGACTACATTCAATCATAGTCCTATCTTGTATTACATAATCTTTTTTAAACAATTTATCTAATGCAATTTCTATATTATTCACTTCTATTTGGGTTAAAAATCCCAGGTGTCCTATGTTTACTCCAAGTATAGGTGTATCTGACTCCAGTATATTCTCTGAAGTATTAAGTATCGTTCCATCTCCACCAAGGACTATTATAACATCCAATTTGTCACTTTCCTGAGTATTTAGACCTTCACAATCTTTATAAATTTTTATATTTACATCTTTATTTACATTGTATATAGTTTTTATAATAAAATCTACCATTTTATTTTCAGGGTCTTTAGTAGTATTTACATTAATTCCTATATTTTTCATAGCTCCTCCCCATTTAACTCATGATGAGCTAAATTAACTTTGTATAAAACGTCTTCTCTTTTAAAGGATTCACTAAAATTTTTATCCTTGGTAAAATAAATTAGATACTCTATATTGCCTTCAGGGCCTTTTATAGGTGAATAATCTAAGGATATTATTTTAACCCCATTGTCTTGTATAAAATCCACTACTCCCTGTATAACTTCTACGTGTACTGATTTATCTCTAACAACACCCTTTTTTCCAACCTTTTCTCTTCCAGCTTCGAACTGCGGCTTTATAAGTGCCATTATTTTTCCATCATCTTTTAATAGATTCAAAGCTGACGGAATGACCTTTTTTAAAGATATAAAAGACACATCTATACTTGCAAAATCCGCATATTCACCTATGTCCTCAAACTTTACATATCTTATATTAGTTCTTTCCATACAAACTACCCTTTTATCTATTCTAAGCTTCCATGCAAACTGTCCATAGCCTACATCTATCGAGTACACTTTGCTTGCCCCATTTTGAAGCATACAATCTGTAAATCCTCCAGTTGATGCCCCAATATCCAGACAGGTTTTTTCTTTTAAATCTATATTGAAATTATTGACAGCTTTTTCTAATTTTAATCCTCCACGACTTACAAATGGCAGCTTGTTTCCTTTAAACTCTATATTGGCAGAAATTTTAATTTTCTCACCACATTTATCGACTCTGTTTCCATCTACAAATATTTCTCCAGCCATTATGCTTGCCTGTGCTCTATGTCTGGACTCAAATATTCCTTTTTCAACTAAAAGTAAATCCAATCTTTCTTTTGTACCTGCCATAATTAGCTCCTTTATTTACAAATTTTCAACACACTATTTTTAATTCCATCGGCGTCCAATCCATATAATTTATATAATATATCAGGCTTTCCATGCTGAACAAAGCCCTTATATCCAAGATTCAACACTTTTACTTTATTGTCTAATGTATTTATATATTCTAATATGTAAGATCCCATTCCACCTCTTATTACATTATCTTCTATAGTAACTATGTTTATATTTTTTTTCACTAAATCCTCCAGCATTTCTTTATCTATAGGTTTTGCAAAACAAGCATTTATAACAATTACATCAATTCCCAAATCAATCAATTTTTCTCTAGCTAAAATGGCATGCTGAAGCATTTTTCCCTCTGCAATGAGGGCTATTTTCCCATTTCCTATTAATTTTTCCCATTTACCTAGTTTTAGATTTTTTATAGGATTCAAATATACAGAGTCTCCACCTCTAGGATATCTTATAGCCACAGGTGCATTTTGTTTCAATGCAAACTTAAGCATACAAGCTATTTCATCAGTACACTTTGGACACATAACAATCATATTTGGCATCTGTGTCAAATATGAAAGGTCGAATATACCCTGGTGTGTTTCTCCATCTGCTCCAACAATTCCTGCCCTGTCAACAGCAAATGTTACAGGTAGTTTTTGTATGCATATATCATGAATTAACTGATCATATGCCCTTTGAAGAAAGGTTGAATATACCGCAAATATAGGCTTGAGCCCCTCTTTTGCCATCCCGCCGCATAAAGTTACTGCATGTTGTTCCGCTATTCCAACATCAAAAAACCTATCTGGAAATTTATCGGAAAAATTTTTAAGTCCGGTTCCATCCCTCATTGCTGCTGTTATTGCAACTATTCTATTATCCTTCTCTGCTAATTTTACTACTTCTTTTCCAAAAGCCTTAGAATATGTTTCTGAAGAAGAAACTGCTATCTCACCATTAGAACAGTTGAATGGTCCTATACCATGAAACTTTCCCGGATTTTTTTCTGCAAATTCATATCCTTTGCCTTTTTTTGTAATCACATGTATAACTACTGGACCATTTATCTTTTTTGACAAATTAAGTACTTTTGTAAGTTCTTTTATATTGTGCCCGTCTATAGGTCCCAAATATTTTAATCCCATATCTTCAAAAAACATTCCAGGAACTACCATTTGTTTTATTCCGTTCTTAAATTTTTCTAAATATTTGGCCATTCCATTTCCTATATTAGGGATCTTCTTAATTGTATTTTCTATATCCTGTTTAAATTTATTGTACTTAGGATCCAATCTTAATCTGTTTAAATACTTGGATACACCGCCCACATTTTTGGCTATTGACATCTGGTTATCATTCAATATTATAATAAGTTTAGTTTTTCTATATCCAACATCATTTAGAGCCTCTAGTGCCATTCCACCTGTTAGAGCACCATCACCTATAACTGCAACTACATCATATTTTTTGTTTTGAATATCCCTGGCTCTTGCAATACCAAGTGCCGCAGATATGGATGTACTACTGTGACCGGTTTGAAAAAAATCATATTTGCTTTCGCAGCTTTTAGGAAACCCACTCATTCCCCCAAATTGTCTTAGGGTATTGAATTTATTTTTTCTTCCCGTCAATATCTTATGTACATAAGACTGATGTCCTACATCCCATACTATTTTATCTTTGTTAAAATCAAATACATCAAACAAGCACATAGTAAGTTCTACAACTCCTAAATTTGATGCCAAATGACCTCCCGTTTTGGAAACTTCTTCTATGAGAAATTTTCTTATTTCTTTTGCCATCTCGATTTTTTCCTGGAAACTCATTTTTTTTATATGATTTATATCCTTATAATTATCGAGTAAACTATACATATGCATCTATCCTTTTTAATAAAGCTATAAAAATTATTACAAATAATATAAAAACCTGAAGTTTTATGTAAAAACCTTCAGGATAGTATATTACAATTAATTATTATATCACAGCCTTTTTTATATTCAAAATAAGATATATTAAAATTTACTTTTCTCTATCCAGTAAAAATAAAGTTAATTTTTCCAAGTTTTTAGTATTTCTATTTATTCTGCCAAGTACATCTATGCACTCGCTAGTAATTGAATTGCACATTTCAATGCATTTATTCAATCCATAAGTAGTTATGAAATTTGTCTTATTGTTATTTTTATCTTTTTTTACTTTTTTGCCTAACTTCTTAGCATCACCTGTTACATCTAATATATCATCTTTTACCTGAAACGCCAATCCAAGTTTTTTACCATAATAATTTAATTTTTCTATTTCATCTTCTGATGCCCCGGCATATACAGCTGCTGATATTATAGACGCTTTTATAAGTGCTCCGGTCTTTTTGCTGTGCATATAATAAAGCTGGTCTATTGGTATTTTAATATTTTCACTTAATATATCTACAGTTTGACCACCAACCATACCTTCTACTCCTGAACTCTCTGAAATTATACTACAGGCCTTTATCTTATTTTTATCATTATTTTTTAAACAATGGTTAAACATAATATTCATACCTTCATTTAATAACCCATCGCCCGCAAGTACAGCAATTGCATCACCAAAAACTTTATGATTTGTAGGCTTTCCACGTCTTAAATCATCATTATCCATAGCAGGAAGATCATCATGAATTAACGAATAGGTATGAATCATTTCAATAGCTGCAGCTATATCAATAACATTTTCATAATTCTCATTATACATCATATAGGTAAGTAAGAATAACATAGGTCTTATTCTCTTGCCACCTGCATCCAAACTATATTGCATTGATTCATAAATTTTTTTATTGTAGGAACCTTTTTCTTCCATATAATCATGCAAATACACATCTATTTTTTGTTTTAACTCGTCAATTATCCCCTTAGTTTCATTTTCCATAATTTATTTCCCCTCTTTAAAGTTTAAATTTTTTTCTCCTTCTTCTGTAAGAATATTTATTTTTCCTTCTGCCTCTTTTAAAACTTTGTACATTTTAGTACACAATTTCATTCCTTCTTCGTACTTTTTTATACTGTCACTTAGCGGCATTTTATCTCCATCCATCTGTCTCACTATGTCTTCAAGTTTTACCATCATATCTTCGTAACTTTCATTTTTTTTAGGCACATATACCTCCCCCTTTGAATTATTTTTTTATTTTTGAAATCTCAAATTCAGATTCTCCATCTTTCATTATTATATTGACTTTGTTTATTTTGGTTAAATCTTTTATAGAATTTATTACATTTTTATCCTCATCTTCTATTACCGAATAGCCTTTATTTAGTATATTAAAAGGATTGCTGGCTTCCAATATTCCCTTTATTTTATGGAGTTTTTCTTTATATGACGTAATATTTCTATTTATTTTTACATTTAAAATTTCTTCTATTCTATCTATATTTGCATATTGATTAGCTATGTATGCCATAGGACTGATTAAATCAAGCCTTTTTTTCATAAATGCAAGTTCATCTTTTTTACTATTTTTAATATTTTCCATACTACTTTTTAAAAAATCCTTACAGGATTCAATTTTATTTTCTGCATTTTTCAAATCAAATACTGCGAGCTCTGCTGCTGCCGATGGAGTTGGAGCCCTCATATCAGATACAAAATCAGCTATGGTATAATCAATTTCATGTCCTATGCCTGTTATCACCGGCTTTTTTGAATTATATATTGCCTCTGCAACATTTTCATCATTAAAACACCACAGATCTTCTATGGACCCACCGCCCCTAGCTAAAATTATAAGGTCAATGTCCTCAATATTGTTTAATGCAGCAATTCCTTTTATTATATTATCGGCTGCATTCTGCCCCTGTACTAAAGATGGATATACAATAAGTTTAACAGCTTTATTTCGTCTCTTTGTAACATTTATTATATCCCTTAACGCAGCACCAGTAGGCGAAGTTACTATTCCTATTTTAAATGGATAATCAGGAATTTCCTTTTTATGTTCTTTGTCAAATAATCCTTTAGCCTCTAATTTTACTTTCAGTTTTTCAAACGCTATATAAAGTTCTCCAATTCCATCTACTTTCATTTCATTGCAGTATAACTGATATGCTCCTTCTTTTTCATATACAGATATTCTGCCTTTTACTACTATTTTCATACCATTTTCAGGTATAAATTCTAGATTTCTGGCTGCACTTCTAAACATTATGCAGTTTATTTTAGTATATTCATCTTTTAAAGAAAAGTATATATGTCCACTGCTGTGAAACTTTATATTTGATATCTCACCCTTTACAGAAGAATTTTGAAGTATGAAATCATTATCAAAGTTTCTTTTTATATAATTATTTATATCCGATACAGTCAATACTTTTATATACATAGTGACTACCTCACATTTTATACAGTTACTAAGCCTTATTTACATCTTTAATCATGCTTCCAAGCACTCCATTTATAAAATTGGCTGATTTGTCTTCTCCATATACTTTTGCAAGCTCCACCGCCTCATTTATAGATACATTTTTAGGTATATCCTCTTCGTACAAAAATTCATAGGAACATATCCTAAGTATTGTAATATCAATTTTAGACAATCTATCTATTTTCCATTTTTTTAAATAATTCTGTATTTTTGAATCGATTAGATCTCTATTAACTTCAACACCCTTCAAAACCCTTACTAAATAATCCATATCTATATCTTTCAAATTTGTATCTTCTTTTTTATTTGATTCTGTTTCCTGATTTTCTTTTAGATTTTCTATAACCTTGCTTGAATCCTCTTTGTTTATAGTCATCTGGAATAATAGTTTCATTGCCAATTCTCTTGATTTTTTTCTGTTCATTTTGCCCTCCATTTGGATACATATATATTTAATATCATTTCAGATATATTATACTTTAAATTATTGTCCCAATTCAAGTATATAAAAACACCCTCTTTTTTAAGAGGGTGCATCAACTATTCTTCATCGTCTTCAATTTCTTCGGATTTTGGAATTATAACATTTTGAACATGTATATTTACAGCAGAAACTTCCAGTCCTGTCATTGACTGTACCGCTTTTTTAACATTTTCCTGAACTTTAAGTGCAACATCCGGAATTCTAATTCCATACTCTACTACTACATATAAATCTATAGCAGCACTATTTTCTCCTACACTTACCTTAACACCTTTTGATAGATTTTTCTTTCCTGTTAATATCTGTGTAATGCCTCCAACAAGATTTGCACTCATTCCAACTATACCATTTATTTCTGTAGTAGCAAGTCCTGCAATTACTCCTACCACTTCATCTGATATTTTCACGATACCCATATCAATTTCATTATTTGTATTTTCTTCCATTATGGCACCTCCCGGGTTTTCATTCATTGAAAGACTATATTAAGTATGCTATTACAACATCTACATTATATCAAATGAAAAAAATTTTTACAAATAAATATGTTCATAAATCTATTTTTTTACTTCTATCTCTACATCTTCCATTTTTGAAATTCCCATAACAACATCTTTTATTTCCCTTGTATCCTTGTCTGTCAAATCTTCAGATTTTTTGACTATAACTCTCACTTTTCCATTTTCTACAGAGCATATAACATCATCATAGCCTTTGCTCTTTAAAACTGTTTCTATTTTTGATTCATAATCTGTATTCATAGCTAAATCTGTATATTTCTTTTCGGCATCTGCACGATTTTGCTGTGATACATTTTTATCATCAACTAAATTCTTTAATTTTTGAAGTGTTTCTGCATCCTTTTGATCCCTGTCCAATCTAGATTCTTCAAAAAATTGTGACTTTGAATTTTTGGTACTGGAACTTTTAGTACTTGAACTTTTAGTACTGGTATCATTACTATTAAAAGACACTGCACTTTTACCATTATTTATACTTTGATTGTCGGCGACACTAAAAGGACTATTTACCTTAGTTGCAAGCACACCTACGCAAACTATTAGAGCTAAAAGAGTCACAATAATTACAGCCTGTTTTTTATTCATTTTCCATTCCCCCTATCTCCTCTTTAAAAATTATATGCTATTTATTTTTCGTATATACTACTTTTTCATAGGATATACATTAATCTTGTCTTCAGTTATATTAAAAAGATCCATAACAGCTTTAGATATTCTAAGTTCAGTTATTTCATTTTCCGCACCCTCTGCTACAATACATACCCCCGATACTTTAGGTTTATACGTTTTAAGAATCAACGGTTTAGATTTATCACCATCATTTGTAGTAACTACCGTACTTCCGTTATTATCCTGTACAGTATTTCTTGTTCCACCTGATGTATCTTTTTCTTGAGTAGTATTTTTAGAATCATTTATATTTACTGCCGGTACCTGTTCTTCCCCACTTTCAAAACTTATCATTACATCAACTTTTCCAACTCCGTCTATTTTTTCCAAGGTATCTTTTAATTTTGCTTCTACTGATTTCTCATAATCGCTTGAATCACTTTTATCCTGAGTTTCATTGCTTGCTGTACTTTTACTGCTGCTGCTATTATTACTATTTGTTGTTTGAGCCTTATTTGAATCGGGAGTTTTAAAAAAACTTACTGTTATAATCATTAAAACCCCAATTAAAAAAATTATTAATAAGTTTACTCCTTTATTTTTATTTTTTAAATTTTTAGTGTCCAATGTTTTAATAATCCCTGAAAACCATTTTTTAAAGTTCATAGTTTTTCACCTATCCATTTCTAATTAACTTTTTAAATAGTCAATTTAATTAGCCATCCCTTACATGAATAATGTTTTCAGATACATCAAGCTCGCCGCTTAAATAAGATTTTATGTCAGCACCAACTTTACCTGACGAATCATTTGAATTATCATAATTTACACTTTTAGTATCTATGACAACTTTTTTTACTTTGTCAACGCTTGAATTTTTAACCGTTACATATACACCGTCTATGTTTACATTGTTATTTTCATTATCATAGTTGGCATTTACTTCTACCTTATAAGTTCTATCTGGATATTTTTCTTTAAGTTTTTTTTCACAATTTGTCTGAACATTTAATTTAAAAGTATCTATAGTATTCTGTAGGTTTTGGGATTTATACTTGCTCAATTCATCTATATTCTGCTTTTCATCAAAATTATTAAAAATTTTTTGACTATAGGTGCTCAAATTAAAATTCTTATTAAATAAACCTACTATTGGTTGTATAAAAACTGTAATTAAAATCAAGCCAAGTACAAATTTTGAATATTTTTTCATGCTATTATCAGGTAGTACCATTTCAATTGCAGTTATAAAAAATACCGCTGCACAAATATTTATAAGCCAGCTTTTAAGAGCATTAAGAAACAAAAAATCACCTTCTCTACATAATGCCCTTGCCGCAAGCTGCAACAATGGCTATCATTATAAAAAACATTACAGATACACATATCAAGCAGCCAGTTATAAGTGTCAGTGAATCTCCTGCTGAGTTTATACAGTTGACCATCCTGCTGTCACTTATAGGTTCTATTAGTGCAGCAGTTAATTTATAAAGCACTATAAGAACTACAAGTTTAACTACAGGAAACAATAATATTAAGATCAATACTAAAAGTCCCAGACTGCTTAAGGAATTTTTTACCAGTATAGCGTATCCAGCTACAGTAGATACCGCATCTGAAAGACTTTTTCCTACTATAGGTACAAAATTATCCACTGCAAATTTAGCAGTTTTAGCAGTCACTTCATCTATAGTACTTGAGGTAACTCCTCTTATAGTCATTATTCCTATGAACACGGTCATTATTATTCCCTGTGACCATAGTGCAACTTGATTTAATAATTTTGTAAGCTTATCTATTTTATATTCAGAAGATAGATTATTTACAAATTGCAGTACAAATGACATACATATCAAGGGAATTATAAAATTCATAAAAATTTCTGCACTTATAGTTATACTTCCTATTATAATAGGATCCATAATGGTAGCTTCTATAAAGCTCCCCGTTGTTGTAAGCAGCATAATGAGTATTGGAACTAGGGCAAGCATAAAATTTGTCATATCATTTATTGTGGACCTTGCAATATCTACTCCTATATAAAAACTTTTAGCCATTATTATTATGAGAAGAGAATAGCATGCAAAATAAGCTATATTTGATAATCCTTCCGAACTAAATGCCTTTTGCAGATTAGTAATCAATGCACATATTATAGCTATGATTACCAAAACAGCCAGAAGTTTAATAGATGCAGCAAGTTCTCTTACTAAATACATAGAAACGGCATTTATAATTTTTTTTGTAGATACTTGCCCATTTCCTGATTTCATAAAATTTTTCACATATTCTTTAAAATCTACATCTCTCAATAATTCATTTTTAGTCTTCATATTGGATATGTAATCGTATAACTTTTCTATTTTTTCAGTTTCACCATTTAATTTATTGGCTGAATTTTCATCACTTATTTTTTTTGTTTCCTGTCCATTTTCGTAACTATCTTCCACATTGTTTGAATTATTTATATTTTCATTAGTACCTAAAGTATCAAAAGCCTGAACATTAAATCCAACTATCAAAGTAATAATTAAACCCAATAAAATATTTTTCATAAGCGCACCTACATAATTTTTAAAATTGACTGAAGCACCGCCATAAGTATAGGAATTGCAAGAACCAAAATTAAAATTTTCCCTGCAAATTCAACTTTTGCTCCTAAATTGCTTTCTCCTGCATCTCTGCATATTTCACTGCAGAAAGATGCCAGATAAGCAATAGCAAGTATTTTAAACACAGTATTTAAGTAAACGAAGTCTATATTTGCTTTCACTGCCAGTTGTTGTATGAATTGAAGAACTGCCGTTATTTTAGTAAACATAAATATGAATATCAAAACTCCAGCTGTTATACTAACATAAACTGCAAAATCTTCCCTACCCCTGCTTTTAAAAATTAGTGTAATAAAAAGTGCAGTAAAAGCAAATAATACAATTTTAACTATTTCCATAAGTTTCTCCTAAAACTGGAACATGGTTCTGACTGTATTAAATAGCTTGTTGACCACAGTTACAACCATCATAAGTACTATAACAATTCCAGCAAGATTAGTTACCACCGCATATTCACCTTTTCCACTAGTTTCTAAAACTTTATTTATGACTATTACGACTATACCCACGGCTGCTATTTTAAATATTAAACTTACATCTAACATATCAGTATCTCTCCTTATAATCTTGTTAAAAGTTCCAATCGAACTAATTTAAGTATTTTAAATTAAAAGTATAGATATAACTGCTCCGATAGAAAATCCGAGACATCTATACATTTTCACATTTTTTTTTATAACATTTTCTGATATTTTAATTTGTTTTTTAATATTTTCAGTAGCTAAAGAAAATATAGCCCTTTGCCCTTCTACATCAGATTCTCCTAAAGATTTTGAAAAGTCCATAATTATAGTTATATCTTCATCTTTCAAACTTAAAGTCTCTATTTTATCTGAAAAAGCACTTTTGAAAGCTTCATAAACGCTGTACACTTTATTTTCTTCCAGCATATAATAAATTTGTTCAAGTACTGATGAAATGGGTTCTTTGGCTTTAATTGCTGCATTTTTTAGAGTATCAGGTAGCGGAGTATGAGTATATATTATTTGGTTTTCAATTTCACACATACATCTTTGAATTTCATATAATTCTTTTGTCCTTCTTTTTAATTTTTCACCATAATTGAATCCAAAAACTGTAGTAGAAAAAATTATCATAATACATCCCAATAGTTTAATCATTGTATTTACCAGGAATTTTTACCTTATTTATGAAATCATATATATATTCTACTGTTCCAGCCCCTTTTCTATAACTCAAAACTATAGCTCTCTTAAAAACTTCATTTTCAACTATCTCTTTAAAAACAGGCCTCCTATAAAGATCTTCTATTCCGTATCCATGGATAGTAGTAATTAAACTTACACCGGAATTAAGTGCTGTCACTATGCTTTCCATATCCTTGTAATTTCCAATTTCATCACATACTATAACATCCGGTGACATGCTCCTTATTGCCATTATTATTCCTTCACTTTTCAGGCATCCATCCATAACATCAGTTCTTATTCCTATATCCAGTTGTGGAACTCCACATGAACATGCTCCAATTTCACTTCTTTCATCTACCACACATACTTTCTTTCCTTTAAAATTCGCATCACCATCTGATATATTTCTTGTAATATCCCTTATGAGAGTTGTCTTTCCACATTTTGGCGGGGAAATTATTATAGTATTTATAACTTCACTTTTATCCAGAATAAATTTCATTATATTATTTGAACATCCTAAAACTTGTCTGCATATTCTAATATTCAATGATGATATATTTTTTATAGTTTTAACCTGGTTTTTTTCAATTACACACCTTCCACAGATTCCTATTCTGTGACCACCTTTTATTGTTATATACCCACGTCTTATTTCATCTTCAAATGCATATATAGAATAATTGCTTATTCTTTTTACTATAGTATTGATGTCTTCCATACTGACTTTGTACTTGGATAGAACTTCTTTTTCACCTATTTCAAATATCAAAGGTTTATTTGCCCTTATTCTTATTTCTTGTAAATCATCGTTATCCATAAAGTGCTTAACTTCTCTACTTAATCTATCAGATAACATATGAAGTATTTCTTTAGTATCCATATTTTTCATCTCCTTTCTTTATATTAATCTCTATTTTTATTTTTCTAAAATTATTCCATATAATTTAAAAATTAAAAAATAATTAGATAAAAAAAAGAGCTATCCAAATATAAAATTTCTATTTGGATAACCCTTCTATTTATTTTCATCTTCTTTTTTAAGAAGTAGTGATATTTTGCCCTTGCAATTAGGGCATATTATTTCTTCTTTTTGTCCCATCATATCTTTATCAACATAAACTAAATCATGACAATTAGGACATTTTATCTCTTCAAAATTATTTTCTTCATCTTCAAGAGATTCATAATCATCATATAATATACTATCTGTCAAATCAGCTAAATCCTCATCAACAGCATCTATATGTCTATGCATATGTTTTTGAGCTTCAGATAGATCTGAAACTTTTTCAGACAAATCATAAAGTATTTTTATAATTTCTAAAAGTACTTTTCCTTCTTTGCTATCTTTATTTATTTCAAGTCCACTAACTAACCCATTAACATAAGCTATTCTTGAACTAATATTAGAATTCACAATATCACACCCTTAAAATTATTTTTATTATAGTATAACATAATCTTTAAAGATGTATTCTAAATTTTATAAACTAAATATTATCAAACTCTTTCCATATATTCTCCGGTTCTTGTATCAACTCTTATTGTTTCACCTTCATTTACAAATATAGGGACTTGAACAATTGCTCCTGTTTCAAGAGTTGCTGGTTTTAAAACATTTGTTGCAGTATTTCCTTTAACACCTGGTTCAGTATGAGTTACCTGAAGTTCTACAAAATTTGGTGCTTCTACAGAAAATGCTTCACCTTTATAAAATTTTATTGTGGCAAACATATTTTCCTTTAAAAATTTTATAGCATCTTCTACTTTTTCATGTTCTAGTGGAATTTGTTCAAATGTTTCCTGATCCATGAAATAGTAAAGTTCACCATCAGAATACAGATATTGCATTTCCTTTCTTTCTATAACTGCTTCCTGAAGTTTTGCAGTTGGATTAAAAGTTGTTTCTGTAACTGCTCCATTTATAACATTTCTCAATTTTGTTCTTACAAAAGCTGCTCCTTTACCTGGTTTTACATGGAGAAAGTCCACTACTGTGTACACTTGTCCATCTTGCTCAAAAGTTGTTCCTTTTCTTAAATCTCCTGCTGATATCATATAATATGCCGTTGCGTAAACTCAATAAGTACCAACTGAAAGTCTACTTCTTCTTTCATAATACCTGATTTCACATTTATTTAATGTTACTTTTCTTTGGTCCGATACTCCAGAAGCTTAAATTCGGATGTCATTCACCCTAACTATTAATACAATTATGTCTATATAATTGTCAATCTAACGGCTTTAAACCCCTTTCTTATTTTTATTTGACCTTATAAATTAAAACATTTATTTGTACTTTAATATATTAGTAACACTCACTCATGTAGAATATTCTATATTAATTACTATATATACTATAATTTAAATAATTATTAAATAAAACTATCAATAAGTAGTGCTATAAACATTTTTTATAAATAAATTAACCAACGCAAATCAATTCTTTTGGAGAATGTGATAAAACTTCTCCACCATTATCTTTTACTACAAGTAAATCTTCTATTCTTACTCCTCCAAAGTCCGGTAAATATATACCAGGTTCATCTGTCACTACCATATTCTTCTTCAATTCATTTGTATTTCTATATCCAATAACCGGTGATTCGTGAATTTGCCTTCCAACTCCATGCCCGAGACTGTGACCAAAATATTTTCCATACCCATTTTTAGTTATATAATCTCTTGCAATAGAATCTACCTCTGCTGCTGACTTACCAGTTTTATACTCCTTCAAAGCCGTTTTTTGAGCTTTCAGCACTATATTATATATTTCTATCATCTTGTCAGAAGGTTTCCCAATAACTATAGTCCTTGTCATATCAGAACAATATTCTTTATATATGCATCCAAAATCCATGGTTAGAAACTCACCTTTATTTACAATTTTGTCAGTAGCTTCTCCATGTGGAAGACTTGATCTTACTCCTGATGCAACTATTGAAGGGAATGAAAGACCTGAAGCTCCTAATTTTTTCATGTAAAATTCAAGTTCAATTCCTATTTCTCTTTCACTCATTCCTGCTTTTATATATTGAAGCATATGAGAAAAAGCCTTATCTGCAATTTCTGCTGAATTCCTTATAAGTTTTAATTCTTCTTCATCTTTAACTATCCTTATTGATTCGACCATACCATTCATAGGTACAAGCTGACAATTAAGTTTACTTTTATAAAGACTATATAAATTATAAGTAACTATATCTTCTTCAAATCCAAGTATTTTAATTGAATTTTTATTGACTAAATTTGATAAAAAATCTACAAAAGAACCCACCTTACTGTATTCCAGCACTTCATAGTCCTTAACCTGTTGTTCTGCTTGTTCTGTAAACCTAGAATCCGTTATAAAAAATGCATCTTTTTTAGTAATTAAAGAATAGCTTTCATTTCCTGTAAATCCACTTAAATAATTTCTATTAGCATCTCCAATCAATAAAACACCATCTAAATTTTTTTCCTGCATACATTTTCTAAGTTTTTCAATTCTATATTTAAACAACCAAAATCCCCCTAACTAGTTTTTAGCAAGGTACATTATTATAATTACCAATTTCATATTTATTATTCCAAATGGAGGTAAAATAATTATATTTTTATCAATGTTATTTTATCAAAACTTGTTCTTATTTGCAAATAATAATGACCCTTGTAATAATCTCAATTACTTATATTATACTTCTTTTTTCATATCTTTTGTAAAATTAACGCTAAGTTGTATTTTAAAAGTTCCATCTTTATTTTCATCTTTATAATCACCAGTTTTTATACTTGCTATATTATAAAATCCCTTTATCTTCTCAATTTTGGTAAAATCATTTTGAATATTTTTCTTATTATCTATTATTTCCAAATTTATTGTTATAATGTCTTTTACCTTATCATTATTAAAATCCAATATTTTTACATTGTTCATTTCATTTAAACTGTTGATTATTTCATTATATTGAATTTTTTTATTAATATATTTCTTATTAAGTTTATTATCAATACCACTAAGTTGTGTCTTTCGTGTATTTACATTTTTAATAATAATTAAACTTTCCACAGCCATTATCACGCATACAATTGATAATACAACTATAGCAAATTTATACTTTATATTACCATTAATTCTTTCATTTAAATTTTCCATTATTTTATACCTCTAAATATCTCTAAAATAAAATTCTATCTATGTTTTAAATAAATTTTCCAAATTTTTTCGGTGCTATCTGAATTTTCTTGAACATCTTTATTTGAATTAGCTCCATTTTCGTCATCATTTCCTTTTAATGACGATATATTAATTATTGTGAATTTATTAGAACTTTCTATACGCTTAACTAGATTGAAGAAAGAATTGCTCTGACCTGTAAATTCAAAATCTATTTCATCATTATTTATATTAACATTCCCGATCTGCTTATACTCTCCAAAAATTTTTAAAAAGTCTAAATAAGTTTCAATAGTATTAAATTTAGTATCTTTTATATTTTTAGATGTTTTTAAAACATACATATTGCTTTTTTCTTTTATTGTTCCATTAAGTAACTTTAATTTATTTCCATATAATATTATGATATTTAAAAATATCATATTTATAATCAATAATACAGATGCAATCAATTTTAGCCGTTTATTTTTTACAATCAATTTATCTTTTACATACCATTTAGGTAAAAAATATCCAATAATCATATGCTCATTTCTCCTAAATCATTGCATTTATACTTTTTATATATACCACCAATCACATCTTTATATGGTAAATTCAAAAATTCTATATTTTTAAAATCAA
Source organism: Clostridium algifaecis (assembly GCF_017874415.1). GTDB lineage: Bacteria > Bacillota > Clostridia > Clostridiales > Clostridiaceae > Clostridium_B > Clostridium_B algifaecis. The sequence continues at coordinate 123,747 of NZ_JAGGLM010000001.1, read as the reverse complement.
TACCCGGTATAAGCAACTTCAATTTTAAATTAAATTCATCAAAATAATACATGAAATCTTCTTTACATTGAATCTCGAATAATTCATTGAATACAACTTTTTCTTTCTGACATGCAAGAAAATATATAATTTTATCAAAGAATGCTGCAAATATATAATTATTTTCTTTTATATTTTTAGCATATCTATTTAAAGCATAAAACTGAACAGGGAGTATCCCTTTAACCTCAGTTTTATTTTTAATAAAATTTTTTAGTAATTCTACATTATTCCAGTTCATGCAAAACACCATTATGTGTAAGTTATGACCATTATCGCTTAGGATTTTATAAGAAAACATTATATTATCAATATTTTTAAATTTTTCTTTTAATTTTTCTTCTATAAGATTATACAAATACTTCTCTTTTAGTTTTGGCATAATAAAATTTTCTACATATACTTTTTCACCATGTACAAGTATATATACCCGTTTATGTTTTAAATTAATTTTTATTTTTTTAAATTCATTAATATTAAATATCCGCTTATTTATTTTATTATTTTCAAATATTCCTCTATGTTTTTTTATATATGTTATATTTTCACCCTTCAATTCTAAAAAAGATGATTTCCACACTTTATATTTCTCCTTCGCATAAATATTTAAATGGAATAATTTATGCATCCATATTTTATTCTTCCATTATTCACTGTATATTCGTAAGTTTCTTCTCTACAAAATTTGTTGTCTATAATATACTCTAATTTAAAGGTATTACTATTTTTATCATAATACACATAACTGTTTTGATAACAAATTCTAAAGTCTTTTAAATTTGAAAAATATTTACTTATATCATTATCATTGTGATAGCTTACACTTTTATTAATGTATTCATTTAATCTTGTAATTAATATTTCCCTGTATTTTTGAATATTATCTGTTTTAAATGACATTTTATAATCATGTAAATCATCCGACTTTATAAGTGTTTCCATACTATAACATCCCATTGAAATAAATATACATATAAGTCCTATGAATAATACATAAATTAATATGAATCCTCTTTTACTTTTTCTCGATCTATTCCAAAACATTTTTTATAAACATTACCTTCCTTTGTCTTTATATATATGTAACAAATATTATTTCTATTTGTTACATTAAATTCTGCTACATTCCTTAATATATTGTTACTTACTTCAAAATTTGTATATCCATAAGTTATAACTATATCTGACCTTTTGTTTCTTTTTATATAATCCCAACCTTTATTGTCAAATCTGTTTACTTCAATCATATTATTTTTAATTCTTATATATTTTGCACTGTCAATTTGAGACTTCATTATTTCAAAAGCTTCATCTGTATAAAACTTATCTCTACTTAAATTAATTTCTTCCCTGTTCAATTTCATATATTTTAAAATTACACAAGTTTGAACTGTAGTTATTATGCATATGATTGCTAATGTCATAACTATTTCAATAATAGTAAATCCATTTTTTGAATTATCTTTCAAATTTTCCTTTATAAAATTCACATTCTTCACCTTTATATGTTCCATATATATTTGCATATAATTTTAAATCTATTTTTAAAGCTTCCCCTTTTTCAATGTTAATTTCTATATACTCCCTTCCAGGGTTTTTATCTGAAAATAAATTTAAAATATCCTTGTTTTCATTTTCAGCTTTTAACGCATCTTCCAATTTTACATACTTCATGCCATTACATGATAAATTCATCAAGTCTTCATATCTAATATCATAAATAATATTATTTTTAACATACTCCATTATATAAGTATAATTTTTCATTTTTTCATTATACTTTTTTATTTTTAAAGTATTTAATTGTACATTAAAAGCCAAAGTGAATAATATTATAAATACGGATATACTGCAAAGTACTTCAATTAGAGTGAAACCTTTTCTATTTTTAAAATTTAACTTCTGCATAAAAACTCCCGACACAAATAGTTATACAGTGGCGGTTACCATTTCTATCTTTAAATTCTATACTGCAGGAATCGCCTAATACACCACTGCTATTTATCATTATTATATTATTTCCAGTACTGCTTATTATATTGAACTTTTCAGGTAAATCCATTTTAGATATTTCTTCTATATCATTGTTAAAAGTTATATTTCTGCGATTTAAATCAAATCGTATATACCCTGAAACATTCTTCTCTCTACAGTAAACTTTTGCCCTATTTATAAAGCATAACAATTCATTGTCAAATACATCCACATCTATTTTATTTTCCAAGCTTCCAATAGAACCCAGGTTAATCAAGCTATAGCTAAATATAATAGACATTATACATATCACTATTATGAGTTCAATCAGTGTAAAACCTTTTTTAAAATAATTAAAGTTCATAAAAGTAGCTCCAAATCAATTTTATATTGAAATCATTTAATAACTTTAGGATATACCTGTAATCCATCTTTATCTTTAACTGTGTATGTATTTTCTTTTGCATTTATATAAATTGTATAGTCCTTGTTATCACTTTTGTATTTTATGCCCACATTATCATCATCAATTCCGCTGTCCAATACCTGTGGACTATCTGCTGATGTAAGTTTGCTCAAGCAATCCTGAACATCATCTTTTACAAATTTACCATCATCATCACCATAACTGGCCATAGCGGCTGTTTGAAGTTGCTTAGCAGTATTAACAGCTTTAGTTGATTTTGCTTTATTTTCATAAGATGAAAATTTAGGCACCAAAAAACCTACAAGAATTAAAATTATAGATATAACTAACAACAATTCTATTAATGTAAATCCACCATTCATTAACCTTCTTTGCTTTTTCATAATTTTTTCTCCTTCCTTTTATGAAATTGAGTCCATAATATTAAATACTGGCATAATAGCAGCTATTACAAAGATTCCTATAAAAAATGATAATAGTATTATAGTAAATGGTTCTATAAAACTCACCATTATTTTTAAACTTCTATTCACATCTTCTTCAAGCATTATTTTTAACTTTTTAAAGATCAAATCCAATTTTCCTGTTTCTTCTCCAGTTTTTATCATTGATATAAATAATTCATTCCCTATTTTTTCTTTTTCAAAAGCGGAATTTATACTTTCCCCTGATTTTATTTTTTCTATTGAATTGTTTATTTTTTCGTTTACTATTCTGTTTCTTATAGTTTTTGAAGTTATCTCAAGTGATTTTAAAATGTTTATTCCAGATATACTCAATATGCTCATAGAAAAGGCTATTTTTAGCATTAATATGTTATTGTAAATTTTGCTCAAATATGGTATGTGTATCTTTATACTATCTAGAATGTGCTTCACTTTAATATTTTTAAAGCCTCTATAAACTGCAAATAGAATTGAAATTTGTACTAATACTATCTCTATATAATAATTTTTGAAAAAGCTAAATATATTTATCATTATTTGAGTTGAAAATGGGATTTTACCATTATTCATTGTTAGAACATCTAAAAATTGTGGAAGTACTGATGTTACAAGAAATATTATAACAAAAACAGCTGTTACAAATGTTATAACCGGGTATATCATTGCAGATTTTACATTAGAATGCATTTTATAAATTTGTTCATAATATTTTGATAATTCTTTTAATATTTCCTCAAGTTTTCCGCTTTCTTCCCCTACTCTTATCATCTCTATCATATAATTTGGAAATACTTCTTTAAATCTGCTCATACTATCATATAAACTGTTCCCCTCTAATACCCCTCTTTTTATGTCATTTAAGATTGATTTGAAAAAAATATTTTTTGTCTGCATTTCCAAATTATTAAAACAATTGGATATGCTTATGCCCGAACTTATCATAATACTGAGTTTGCTGCAAAAAAGCATTATGCTGTGCGTACCTGGTTTTATAAAAAACAATCTATGTAGAAATTTTTTATTATTAGAAGTTTTATATATGTAGTAACCTTCTTTTTCTAATTTATTTTTTAATTCGTCTAAATTATCATATTTACACCTTCCTCTTATATGTTTTCCATATAAATTACATGCAGAGTATTTAACTATCATAAAATACCCAACCTCCATAACAAATGTTATAAATTTAAATTAATTATTTCATTGTAAGTTGTGATGCCATTTTTTATAAGATTCGCACAATTTTCTTGAATTGAAATGCTACTTTTAATTTTGCTTTTCATAGAAGTTATTTCATACACTGCAGTTCTTCCTATATAACCAGTATAATTGCATTTAAAACATCCTTTGCTCCTGTATAAGGTTTCATTTAGGCTTATTCCTGATAATTCCATATCTAAATTATTGTAGCTTTCTTTACAATATGGACATATTCTTCTAACCAATCGTTGAGATATTATGCCTATTAAAGCATCATCTATAAAATATTTTGGTACTCCCATATTCTCCAATCTAAGCACCGCTTCCTGTGCATTATTTGTATGGAGAGTGCTTATTACAAGGTGTCCTGTTATTGCTGCCCTCACAGCTATATTTGCTGTTTCCTCATCCCTTATTTCACCAATCATAATAATATCGGGGTCCTGTCTTAATATGCTCCTCAACCCGCAGGCAAAATTCAAGCCTATCTTATCATTAGTATTAATCTGATTTATTCCATCCATAGTATATTCTACAGGGTCTTCTATGCTCATTATATTTTTTTCTGTTTTATTCAAGTTGTTCAATAATGAATAAAGCGTGGTAGATTTGCCGCTTCCGGTCGGACCAACAGCTAAAATAATTCCACTCATTGATCTTAAAAGTTTTTTTATTTTATCTTCGTCCTCCTGCAAAAATCCCAAATTAGTAAGTTTTACTATGTTTCTATCTTTATATAATATTCTCATTACAATCTTTTCACCATATATGGTTGGAAGTATGGATACTCTTACATTATACTTTTTTCCATTTCTAGTATACTTAAATTTCCCGTCCTGCGGCATCCTTTTTTCAGCTATATTCAAATCAGACATTATTTTTATTCTAGTGCATATGTGTGAATATACATTTTGAGGTATTTTTGAGCGTTTATATATAATACCATCTATCCTAAATCTCACATTTATGCCATTTTCAAAAGGTTCAATATGAATATCACTTGCCCTTTCTTCTATCGCTCTATCAATTATATAATTTGTTGCCTTAACAACCGGTGAATTTTTAAACTCTATACTGTCTTTTTTTAATAATTTATCGGGAGAAAAATCAATATTATTTATTGCGTGATCAAATTTTTCACGGTAATAAAATTTATCTATAAGTTTTAAAACATTTTCTTTATTTAATCTTAAAAACACAATATCACTTTTGAGTATAAATTTTATTTTTTCTTCAATATAAAAATCTGGTTTCTTATCTGTAACTAAATAAATTTTATTTTCTACTTTTTTTAAAGCTATTATGCAATTTTCTCTAGCCATTTCTTCAGGTATCGCTTTAACCAAATTTTTATCTACAATAATATTTTCTAAATCTACAGTTTTTAAAGCATCATAGTGCAAAATATTCATCTTCTTCCCATTAATCTGTTATTTTAGATTATTGCCATAAAATATCTATATAAACATAATATTATAAATTTTAAATAAAAATATGCATGTTTTAAATTAGCATGCATATTCTAAAACTATTTACATATATTTTATTACAGCAATTTTGTACTTAATTAAATTTCATACTCACCTTTAAATGAAACTACTGCTGGTCCCGTCATAAATACCCCTGTATCCTTTATTTCGATGAATAACTGTCCTCCAGGCACTTTAACTGAAACTTTTTTTCCAGTAAAGCCTAATTTATTTGCAGCAACAGCGGAAGCACAGCATCCGGTACCACAAGCTAGTGTTGCACCTGCTCCCCTCTCCCATGTCTTTATATTAATACCCTCATTATTTATTACTTCGCAAAAATTCACATTAGTTCCTTCCGGGAAAATTTTATATTTTTCAATATTTCTTCCTTCCACGGTATCATAATTTTTCAATTTTCCAAATACTACAGTATGTGGAACTCCCATAAGCATAGTAGTAATACTATATTCTCTGTCGCCTGCATTTATTTTTTCATCTACTATTTCTTTGTTATATTCAGCTGGTATATCATGAGGTAAAAAAGAAGGTTTGCCCATATCTATAGTTACACTTTCCACAACTCCATTTTTTAAATTTAAGAATGCTTCTTTTACTCCATCCCCGGTTTCTATTTTAACAGGATTGTCACTTAATATTCCTTCGTCAAAAACATATTTTGCAAAACATCGTATCCCATTTCCGCACATAGCTGCATAAGAGCCATCTGAATTGATTATAACCATCTGTATAGAGGCAATATTGCTTTTTCTTATTAATAATATTCCATCTCCACCAATTCCAAAATGTCTATCACAAAGTTTTTTTGAAAGCTCGCTTTCTCTTCCAATAAATTTATTTTCTCTATCGTCAATTATAATAAAATCATTTCCAGTACCTTGAATTTTAGTAAATTTCATGTCATATCACCTTCCTCAAATGTAGTTTGTTTTTAGTTTACTACTGAAATATCCTTTTATCAACGAATTTCTGCTAACTTTATTTTAAAAATTTAAAATGTTATAATTTATAAATATACCATTTATGAAAGGATGAAATATATGGCTTTAGACGGCATTTTTATACACAGTATACTAAATGAATTAAAAAATACTATACTTGGTGGAAAAGTAGAAAAAATAAACCAACCAGAAAAAGATGAAATAGTTCTTACCATAAAATTTAACAGAAAAACTTATAAACTCCTAATGAGTATAAGCTCAATTTATCCTAAAATACATCTTACAAAAATAAGCAAGGTAAATCCTAAAAAGGCACCTATGTTCTGTATGGTTTTAAGGAAATATATAAATTCCGGAAAATTGATAAATATAAGACAACTTGATACAGATAGAGTAATATTTTTAGATTTTGAAAGTTCTGATGAAATGGGCTTTAACAGTGTATATACCTTAATTATAGAGATTATGGGAAGACACAGCAACATAACCCTTATACGCAAACGGGATAATTTAATCATGGACAGTATTAAACATTTAACTCCTGAAATAAATTCAGTTAGATCTATTTATCCAGGAATAAATTATATATTTCCACCGATTTCCCATAAATTGAATCCCTTTCAATTTGTAAAAGATGACCTTGAAAAATTCATAAAAGATAATTGCACATTATTTGATTTTAATTTTTTTTCAAATACTTTTACAGGCTTCAGTACAGTATTTTCAAAAGAGCTTTATTTTGAATTTAAAGAAAAATATCCAGATGAAGATGATAATCTTATTGACACTATATTTAATTTTATAACAAATATACTTAATGATATTAAAGCTTGCAATTTTCACTTTAGTTCCTATTTAAAAAATGAAAGAATAAAAGATTTTTACTGTATGAAACTTTTACATATTTATGATTCAGAATACAAAACCTATACTTCTCCATCTGAACTCCTTGAAGAATACTACTTTAAAAAGGATAAAGCAGATAGATTAAATAATAAGAGTTCCGATCTTCAAAGATTGATAAATTTAAACCTCGACAGATGCAACAAAAAGATAAAAATATTTACAAAAGAACTGCAAAATGCCAGTAAAAAAGATAAATTTAGAATACTTGGAGAATTATTGACTTCAAATATATACAGCATTAAAAAAGGTGATAAAACTGCTCACATACAAAATTTTTACAGCAGTACAATGGACTATATAGATATAAAATTAGATGAGAATAAAACTCCTTCTGAAAATATACAACATTATTTTAAAAAATATAATAAACTTAAAAAAACAGAAGAAGCTGCTCTAGTACAACTGAAGCTTTCAGAGGACGAACTGGAATATTTAAATTCTGTACTTGCCAATATAAAAAATGCAGATAGTTATGAAGACATAGAAGACATAAAAAGAGAACTCATGGAAAGTGGATATATACGATTTAAAAAATCCTTTAAAAACAAAAATTCAAAACCTTCAAATCCTATGAAATTTATATCAAGTGACGGTATAGAAATATATGTAGGTAAAAATAATATCCAAAATGATCATCTTACTTTAAAGTTTGCAGAGAAGAAGGATATATGGCTTCATACAAAAAAAATTCCTGGTTCACATGTAATAGTTAAAAATTTTGGTGAAGTTCCAGACAGGACTTTAGAGGAAGCAGCAGCTCTTTCCGCTTATTACAGCAAAGCACGTGATTCTTCAAAGGTTGCAGTTGATTATACTCAAGTTAAAAATGTGCATAAACCAAATGGTGCAAGACCTGGGATGGTAATTTACTATACTAATAAAACTATTTATGTAGATTCTAAAAAGCCAAATATAAAACAATTGCAATAAAATGTTGAATTTAGTTCTAATTTGTTCTATAATAAATTAGAATTTTATAGTCCTTTAAATGATCCAGTGAGGTCAACAAGGTATTTTTTAGTATGGCTTTATTATGCTCTTCTCACTGAGAAGAGCATTTTATATTAAAACTTTTCCACAATAAATTATAAGCTTGAGAAAGGCGGTGATAATTTTGAAGTTAAAAGCACTTATTTTAGATGATAAAGCTATGAAAAGAACTTTAACAAGAATATCTCACGAAATAATTGAAAAAAATAATGGAATAGATAATTTAATACTTATAGGAATAAAAAGAAGAGGTTATCCTATAGCTAAAAGAATAGCCAAAAATATAGAAAATATAGAAGGTACAAAATTAACTGTAGAAAGTGTAGACATAAGCTTTTACAGGGATGATCTAGACAATAGCACCTGGAATCAACCTTTAATAAAAAATGCAAACCTAATAGATGTAAAAAACAAAAAAGTTATATTGGTTGATGATGTAATTCATACAGGAAGAACAGTAAGAGCTGCTATAGATGCCATTATACATTTGGGAAGGCCAAAAATTATACAATTAGCAGTATTAATAGACAGAGGCCACCGTGAGCTTCCAATAAGACCAGATTATATAGGCAAAAATATTCCTACTTCCAAAAGTGAAATTGTATCTGTGGAAGTTTCAGAAGTAGACAAAACTGATTCTGTTAAAATTTATGAAATATAGAACTTTTAATATAGTCCGGTGAGACTAAAAAAGGAGAGTGTATTAATGAAAAATATTGTAGATGTAGAAGAAAAACTGCCTATAGGAATTACCATACCACTTAGCTTTCAGCATTTATTTGCTATGGTTGGTTCTACCATACTTGTCCCAATACTGACTGGCATGAGTCCATCAATAGCACTGTTCTGCAGTGGAATTGGAACACTTTTATACATATTGTGTACTAAAGCAAAACTTCCAGCTTATCTTGGATCTTCTTTTGCTTTCATAAGTCCAATACTTATTGCCTCAAAAAGCTATGGTCCCGCATCAATGTTGTCAGGTGTAATAGCTGCAGGATGTGTATATCTAATAGTATCTCTTATAATAAACTTCTGCGGTGTTGACTGGCTAAACAAGGCACTGCCTAATGTTGTAGTAGGTTCCATAGTCATAGTAATCGGTCTCGGTCTTGCAGGAACTGCAATAAACTGGTCTGGATTCAATCCTAGCTATTCAACAGACCAAATGCAAAGTGTAGCAAGATGGGCATGGATGGCCGTAGCTATAATAACTCTGGTAGTTGGTGTATTTGGAACTATGTTCTTCAAAGGATTTTTAGGAATAATACCTATACTAATCGCAATTATAGTAGGATATATATCTGCCATAGTACTTGGAGTAGTACCAAAACATACTATAGATGTCATACTATCTACCAAATTATTTAAAATTCCACCTTTTATGTTCCCAAAATTCAACGTCAACGCTATTATACTTATGGCTCCTATTTCATTTGTAACACTGGCAGAACACATAGGACATATTTATGTAACAAACAATGTAGTAGGAAGAGATTTTACAAAAGAACCCGGACTTAACAGATCTATACTTGGAGATGGTGTTGCAACTATATTTGCAGGTTTTGCAGGAGGACCTCCAACTACAACTTATGGAGAAAATATAGGCGTTATGGCAATAACCAAAGTATATAGTGTATGGGTAATAGGCGGTGCTGCAATAATAGCTATATTGTTATCTTTCATAGGACCTGTAGCTGCCTTAATTGAAAATATGCCAATGCCTGTAATTGGAGGAGTAAGCATATTGCTGTTTGGAATAATTGCTTCTTCAGGATTTAGAATATTTGTAGAGGACAAAATAGACTTCAGTAAAAATAGGAATTTAATACTTGCTTCTGTTATAATAGTAATAGGAATTGGCGGAGCTTCCATAAAATTTATGGTAGGAGGAGCACCTGTTGAAATATCAGGAGTTGCACTGGCAACTATTGTTGGAATCGTGTTAAATCTTATACTCCCAGAAAACAGTGCCAATGAATTGAAAAACTCAGAGGAGGAAGAAGCTATATGAAAATATACTCCTGGAATGTAAATGGACTCAGGGCAATTGCAAAAAAGAATTTTTTTCAATGGGTAAATGAAGAAAGCCCTGATATACTATGTATACAAGAAACCAAACTCCAGGAAAATAATTTAGACATCAATTTAAAAAATATAGATGGATATAATTCATATTTTAGCTTTGCAGAAAAAAAAGGTTACAGCGGAGTTGCAATTTACACAAAAATTAAACCTATATCTGTTGAACATGGTATTGGAATCAATATATTTGACAATGAAGGAAGAATTCTTATACTTGAATTCGATAAATTTACACTGCTTAATATATACTTTCCAAATGGTCAAATGAGCGATGATAGATTAAATTATAAAATGGAATTTTTAGATGCAATCCTGACTTATTGCAATAAGCTGGTATGCTCTGGTAAAAAGATTTTAATTTGTGGTGATTATAATATAGCACACAATGAAATTGATATAAAAAATCCTAAGTCAAACTCAAAAAAATCTGGATTTTTGCCTATTGAAAGACACTGGATTGATAATTTCATATCAAATGGTTATACAGATACCTTTAGATTCAAAAATCCCGATAAAGTTGAATATTCATGGTGGAGTTATCGATTTAAAGCCAGAGAAAGAAATGCAGGCTGGAGAATAGACTATCACTTCGTTTCAAATAATATGATGGATAATGTTGAAGATGCCACAATATTGACAGATGTTACAGGATCTGATCATTGTCCTATCATGGTAGATTTAAAATTTTAAATTCAAATAAAGATGATGCTGCAAAACCATTGCTTAGTTTTGTAGCATCATCTTTTAATTGTTTTCTTTTTTTAAAATATTTATTATCCTCTTAAAATATTCTGGTATTTCAGTTTCAAATTCAATATATTTTCCTGTTGATGGATGGATAAAGCCAAGCTTTCTGGCATGAAGAAGCTGTCCTTCTAATTTAAATCTCTGCTTTTTATATCCATATACAGGATCTCCTACAAGAGGATGCCCTATATAAGCCATATGTACCCTTATTTGATGAGTTCTCCCGGTTTCAAGTACACATTTAACCAAAGTATTATTTTTAAATCTTTCAATAACACTGTAATGAGTTACAGCTCTTTTACCATTTAAAACTACTGCCATTTTAATCTTGTCTTTCGGATGCCTTGCAATCGGTTTGTCAATAGTACCTTTCTCTTCCTTTAAGACACCCTCAACCAAAGCAATATACTCTCTTGTCATTGAATGATCCTTTAGCTGTTCTGCCAATTTATTATGGGAATTGTCATTTTTAGCCACCACGAGTATTCCCGAGGTATCCTTATCTATTCTATGTACTATACCAGGTCGTGTAACTCCATTTATGCCAGATAAATCACTGCAATAACTGAGAAGTGCATTTACAAGAGTGCCTGTTTTTATCCCTGCCGCAGGATGGACTACCATACCCTGAGGCTTATTTACAACTATTACATCCCTATCTTCGTATAATACATCAAGAGGTATTTCCTCAGGTTCTATATTAAGGCTTACCGGTTCTTTTAAAATCACAGAAACTTCATCATTAAATTTAAGCTTGTAATTGCTTTTTTTAATCTTGCCATTTACAGTAACTAATTTTTCTTCTATTAGCTTCTGTATATGTGACCTTGATTTATCTTTAAAATATTGTTTCAAAAATACGTCCAGCCTTGTATCTTCATTTTCCTCAAATAATAATTTTCTAGTTTCCATTTTTATCTTCCCTCAACAAACAAAATACAAGAATTATAGTTCCAAGTACCACCATAATATCTGCCACATTAAATACTGGAAAATAATAAACTTCTTTATAATGAAGAGATATAAAATCAACTACATATCTGTAATATATTCTATCTATTAAGTTTCCAAGTGCCCCGCTTATTATAAGTGAAAGAGCCACATTTACAAATATATTCCTTGGTTTATATCTTACAATATAATATACTATGCCTATCATAATAATTACAGTAATTATGGTCAAAAATACCGTCTTATTCTGAAAAATACCAAAAGCTGCCCCTTTATTTTCAATATACAAAAATGAAAAAAAGTTTTTTATTATGGTAATTTCAGATACGCCTGATAGTACATTAATTGCCCATATTTTAGTAAGCCTATCTATTATCAGTCCAAATATTATTATTAGTATTAGCATTCACTGCCTCCCATATAATAAGGAATTTTAATTTTTAAGCATATAATCAAGTATTTCTGTAGAACTCTTTATGGCAATGGTTTCAAATTTTTTATAATCCATATGTGCTCCATTATTTGCATTATCTGATATGGATCTCAGCACAACAAATGGAACACTATTTAAATAACATACCTGGGCAATACTTCCGCCTTCCATCTCACAAGCCAGTGCATTAAACTCCTTTAAAAGCCATTTAGTTTTATCTTCACTTGATATAAATTGATCTCCTGTAACTATTCTTCCAACAAAACTATTTTTATTGCCTTCTATTGAATTGCAGGCATCTTTAGCTTTAAGTACAAGTTCTTTGTCACACTTGAATTCATATGTATTAAGTCTCGGTATCTGACCTATCTTATCTCCAAAAGCTGTAGTGTCCATATCATGCTGTACTAAATTATCTGCAATTACAATATCACCTGGATATATATTTTCGCCAAGTCCACCTGCTATTCCAACATTTATCACTTTATCGACTTTAAAATCATCCACAAGTATCTGTGTACATACTGCTGCATTTACCTTACCTATTCCACATCTAACTAGAACAACTTTTTTATCATATATTGTCCCCGAATTAAATTTCATATTTGCTTTCTCATAAGATCTCTCAATATTCATTTTAGATAATAATATCTCAATTTCTTCGTCCATAGCTCCAATTATTCCAGTTGTCATAAAATCACTTTTCCTTTCAATCCGCAATTAACAATTGCTATAAATTATTTATCAATAGATTCTTTAAGTGCTCTTAAAATTTCGTCTTCACTTACTTCAACTTTTATCTTGTAATCTCCAAAAGATCCATAAATCAGTACAAATCTTATTTTATCATCATTTTTTTTGTCATGTCTGATAGTTGCTATAAATGATGAATAATCATTTATCTTACATGTTGTATGCAATCCTAATTTTTTTATTAAGTCTTCTACAGAATTGTATATATCAGTAGATATATTAAATTTATGTTCAGAAATCTTTAAAGCTGTAAGTGTTCCAAGTGCCACTGCCTCTCCATGAGAAATATCAAAATTTGAAGATATTTCAACTGCATGGCCTACCGTATGCCCGAAATTCAATATATTTCTAAGCCCTGTATCCTTAAAGTCCTGTTCAACTACATTCTTTTTTATATTTAAACATTTTTCTATTACATATATAAGTTTATCTTTATCTTTCATAAGTATATCTTTATAATTATTTCTTATATAATCATAAAATTCTTGCGAATCTATAACTCCGTACTTGATAAGCTCTCCCAATCCATCTTTAAATTGTTTATCATTCAATGTATCCAAAAAATGCGGACATACATATACAAATTGTGGATTAAAAAAATTTCCTATCAAATTTTTTACTCCATTATAATTATATCCAACTTTTCCGCCAATACAGCTGTCAATCTGAGACAGCATTGTAGTAGGTATATTTATAAATTTAATTCCGCGCATATAAGTTGATGCTGTAAATCCAACTATATCTCCAACAAGTCCTCCACCTAGTCCAATTAATATACTTTCTCTATTTGCTCCATTTTCAAGTAAAAAGTCATATATTTTTTTCACTGTGTCTATACTTTTATTTTCTTCACCATTTTCAAAACAAAAAGTACTGCAATTAACTTTACTTTCAATACTTTTTATTGTATCCTTATATAATTTATATACAATATCTTCTGTAATTAAAAATATTTTTCCATTGTTCTCATAAGTTTTTATCACATCAAAAAATTCATTCAGGTTATTGCTTATATATACTTTATAATTTTTAATTGTAGATTTTACCGTCATTTCTTTCATATTTACACCACCCGTATTATTAAAAAAATCCACTCCTGAGAGTGGCATTTTTATCCCTTTATAAAAAAATTCTTAATCTCCTCTAATTCTTCGTCTTTAGTTGGAACTTCATCTTTAACTTCAATATTTGATATGTCATTTTTATTATCATTTTCATCCTTATCAGGTACAACTTCAATTTCTTTTTCTTTTACAGGTATCTCATTTGTACCTAAGTTTTGGCTTTCTTCATAACCAATATTATAATTTTTTACAAAATTTTTTTCCATATCATCAAACATCTCAAGTTGAGACTCCATAAAATTTCTATACTTGCTTCTGAATTTAACAAACTCCTGTTTTACCCTTTCAAATTCATCATTAATCTGAATGACATCATTGTGAGCTTTATCTATTACTTTCTTAGAAGTTTCATTTGCATTCTTTACTATAAGTTCACTTTCTTTCTTAGCATTTTCTTTTGCTTGATCAGAAGCATTCTGAGCCAGAAGAAGTGTATTCTGTATAGTATTTTCCATCTTGTTATAATGATCCAACTTTTCCTGTGCAGACTTTAATTTTTCTTTCAAATTAGAGTTCTCTTTATTAACAGCCTCAAAATCCTGTGCTATTTTATCTAAAAATTCATCTACATCATCTACATTATATCCTCTAAGTCCTCTTTTAAATTCTTTATTGGTTATATCTGCAACTGTTATTAACACAATACCACCTCAAATTAACTAAATTTTTTTATAAGTAATTTATTTCTTCCTTTTCCAGTATGTCCTATCTCTTCTACAAACTTAAATTTACCATATCCTCTTATAATTATAGTTGAATTATCCTTCAAAATTTTATCTTTTTTAGTACATTCAAAATAATCCAGCTGAACTTTTCCACTCTTTATAATCATTTCAGCTTTGCTTCTGGATAAATTACAAATTGAACCAACTATGGAATCAAGCCTCATAGATGGAACATTTATAACTAATTCTTCAAATTTATATTCCGGAACAACAACTGTATTAAAATCCAAAATATCTACACTGCAGTTCAGATTCTTTACGCTATTAAAGTTCATCTTTACATAATCACTTATATCATTAGAACAGCAAAAATAGCAGCCTTCATCACCATTTAATATTAAATCTCCAAATTTTTCTCTTTTAAGTCCAAGTGACATAAGAGCACCTAGATAATCTCTATGGGAAAGTTTGGAGAATTTGGACTTTATATTTATCTTTATCAAGTCTATAGGATAATCTTCTATACAATCATTCATAGAAAATAATATCATTCTTCTCTCTGCATCTTTAAATATACCAAAGCTTTGTACATTTAAATCAATTTCATATTTCATATTCTGTACTGTTTGCCATATATTAGGTGTATAAAATTCATTTGTATAAGTATTTTTATTTGTTTTTTTAGCTAGAATTAGCTTGTCGTATATATTTGATGAAATATTTTGCGGAACAAAGTCCAATTTTTTCAAAAAAGTTTTTTTATCCATAATATCTCCACCCTAAATTATACTGAATACAATTTTTCTGATTATATCCAATATAAGAAGGGCAATTATTGGTGAAAAGTCTATCATAAGTCCAGGCATAATCTTTTCCTGGAGTATCCTTCCCGGTCTCATAAAAGGTTCAGTAAACACGTGTACAAGCTCTGCAATTCTACCATTTCTACCACCTGGTATCCATGATAATATTACATCCACCAATATTGCTGCTTCTAAAAATCTAAAAAGCAATCCTATTGCAGTACCTAAAATAACGCTTATCATTTCTTCCTCCAATTGTGTTTATTTCCAGCTAAATAGCCCTTTTCCTGAAAGTTCACTTTTCAAGTCATTACTTACTTCAACATTTGCAGGTGAAAGTATATATATACCCTTTTCTATTTCTTCTAGACTTCCACCAAGTGAATAACTCGAGCCTCCCATGAAATCCAACAATCTTTGTGCTATTCTATTTTCAAGGCCTGTAGTATTTATAAGTACAATTTTCCTATTCTTTAATTCATCACATATGTCTGCTGCTTCTTCATAAGTAGTTGGTTTTACTATTCTAACCTTAGCTGAAATAGTTGTATGTATACTTACAACTTTGTTTTGCCTTCTTGAGTTTATTATAGGCTCAACTTCTGAAGAACCATTTATGGTTTTTTTGTCTTCTAGTTCTTCCTTCTCTTCAATTTCTTCGTCATCGAAATCATCCTCGAGTCCTAAAAATCCCATCATCTTATTTAATATTTTACCAGCCATAATTTAATACCTCCTATGTTTTTACATATTATTTTTTCTTTACATCGTAATTTCTCTCTCCAAATATTCCCTGACCTATTCTAACTAAATTTGAGCCTTCTTCAATAGCTATCTTATAATCATGAGTCATGCCCATGGATAATATATCCATAGTTATATTTTTAAACTTCTTTTTGCTCAAATCATCAAAAATACCTTTCAATTTTTTAAAATAATTTCTGCAGCTCTCTTCATTGCCTTTTGGAATTACAGACATAATTCCTTTAACTTTTACATTTTTACAATTTTCACAGACATCTATTAAATCCTGCAAATCTTCTAAATATATACCTGTTTTACTATCTTCTTTTCCTATATTTATCTGAATCAATGTATTAGCTATCAAATTTTCAGCTTTATATCGTTTTTCTATTTCTTCGAGAAGTCTTATACTATCTAAAGAATGAATCAAATAAACTTTTCCTACTATATATTTTACCTTATTTCTTTGAAGATGTCCTATAAGATGCCATCTTATATCCTTTGGAAGTTTATATTCCTTATCTATAAGCTCCTGAACTTTATTTTCACCAAAATCCCTAATTCCAAAATCATAAGCTTCTTTTATATATTCAGATGGTTTGGTTTTAGATACAGCTAATAAAATTACATTGTCTTTTAAATTTTTTTCTATTTTTTCTAAGTTTTCTTGAATCGACAATATTCTCGTCTCCTTTACCATATTTAGCTGTCATAAAATAACTCAATATATACATTATAATCTATTCTTCATTAATTTAAAAAATCCTTCAAAATTTAAATATTTTTTTTAATAATTTTAAACTTTTTAATCTTTTTTCATAAATTCTATATTATAAGTTCCATTATATGCAGGTATTATTACTTTATTCAGTTCACTTAATTTTACATATATTCCTCTTGTTATCATGATTTTTAAATAATTTTCATTAGACATCATGTAATTATGAAGTACACTTTTATTGCCTATTGCATATATTAAAAATGGTGCCGCTATTTTAATACCATTTATCCTTAAAAATGGGCCACTGCAATAAATTTCAGACCTGTCTATTATTCTATTTCCATTTATGGATATAGCTTCTGCACCAGCATTTTTCAAATCATTTATTACTTCTATTATATCAGTATTATGAACGATCCTCATTTGCTCCTCAAATAAGCTCATTTTATCATTAGTAGATCCATCATTTATTTCTATCTCTACTCCCTGTCCTTCAACAGCATCTTCACCTAATATCATTTTATCTTGTTCCAATTCTTCATTAATATTATTCTTCATCTTCAGTTTATCATTGTCATCTTTTTCATACTTTTGAATTTTTCCTGAAATTTCATCATATTCTCTTATATATCCAAGTATATCGCTTCTAAGTTTGTTCCTAGAGTTGTATGCATCCTGATACTGCTGTGAACTTAAAAATACGCTTTTGCTGCTGCCTTCCTTTTTAGGAATAACAATATTAGTGGATATAAGTATTCCAATAATTAAAGATGAAATAAATACAAATATATTACCCTCATTACCTCTCATTTAACTCACCTCAGTGTTTATGAGACTTAGCTTTTTCAAGTAATATTCTTCTTATTGTTGCGAAATTGTCAAATATTCTTCCTCCGAAAACTATAACTGCCGCAAGATATATTGGAACACCCAATTTATCTCCTAAATATGCAAGTGCTGCAGCCAATACCGAATTTCCAAAAAATCCTGATATGAATACATCAGGTCTAAAACCTTTGGATAAATTCGCCTTTATAGCTCCAAATACTGAATCCAGACATGCTAGAATAGCCACAGACATATAAGGAGAAAATTTATCTGGAATACTTACATTCCAAACTATACCTATTATTATCCCTACTATAAGACCTAAAAAACCAACCATATTATTACACTCACTCCCAAAATTAATCTTTAACTGGTTTAGCATATTCAAATTCGTAAGATTTATTATATTTATTTATTGATATATTATCTTGCTTTTCAAATTTAATATCTGCTAGATCTTTAAAATCTGAAAAAACCTCTGGAAAACTCATGGCACTATATAACAATTTTTCATCTCCTATAGCTTGAATTGTTATTCTATTTGACGGCGATATTTTTTCATCATTTATCAGTATATAATTTCCAGCTGTTCTTATCCCAGTTCTTGAGACAATCCTTATATCATTTATAGATATAGCTTCAGCTCCAGCAAACCTTAGCTCATTTACCAAATAAACCAAATGTTTATCTGTTATTTTATCTGCTGCATTATCGCCTAAATTATTTCCAAATATTTTATTGCTCGGATTAATATATATAACTATACCGGGTCCTTTTACATCCGTTTCCCCTGTTAATATTCTTGTCTTATCCAATTCATCTAAAAGATTTTTAGTAGAAGCACTTTTACTTGCAGCTGAATCTTCATAATTTTTTACTTTTTTTTGGAGTTCGTCTATTTTTCCTTCAAGTGAAGCCTTCTCTTTTTTATACTGATCTATCTCAACTGTTATATCACTGCTATTGTTTCCTTTCAAATTTAATGTATTATCCTGATTCATAAGTGTCTTAAACTGATTTACCAACATGAAACCCAATATAACACATACTACTCCAACACTTATCTGTGAATTAAATTTGCCCATAAGATCCATCCTCCTACTTATTATCAACAGAAAATGCTGGATTTCCGTCAAATCTTACATCTATGTATCCCCTGGAGTCATTCAATTTTTCCTGCTGTATTATGTTCAAAGCTTTATTCAATTTTTCTTGCATGTCATCAGCACTCCCAAGTTTTATACACATATTTGACCTAAAGGCCTTTATATCTAAAGAATTAGAAACATCTATAGATTTAATATCAAATGAAGTTTTACTGTCTTTAATTAAATCTCCAATGTTATGGATAGCATCAATTTTTCTATTATCATTTGTTTTTATTACATTTCCTACTTTAGTGCTTGACGGATTTATTCCATCTAATTCTACTAATTTCATATTGTCTACGCTGTCTCTTTTTTGCAGTACTATACCATCTTCGTTTATTACATAGAAATCTTTATTTATATTTATATAAAATACCGCATCTCTCTCTACTACATTTATATTTATTTGAGATGGCAATTTTCTTGTTATAGTTACTTTATCTATATATGGATCACTCAATATATTTTTTTTGGAAGAATTTAAATTTATATAAAATATATTATTTCCTTTATATATATTCGAAAGTTCTATAATTTTATTATCCTGTATATTTTTGTTTCCATAAACTTTAATATTTTTAATATTAAAATAAGGTAATTTTATTAACAGTATAAATAATACTGAAATAAGGAATATAAATAATAAAAATATCTTTCTTATTCTCTTTCTTCTCCTTCTATTTAAAATAAGTTCATTTTCAGTTTTAACCAAAGCATTGCCCATATCCACACCAACTTATAATAATCTATTTACACAATATATATTAACACGTAATAAAATTAATTTCATTAAAATTATGATTAATTTTTTATAAATTAATTCAAAAAAATACAGCACTGTGTAAAAATCACAATGCCATATTATTAAGCTTACTTTGCCGCGATATATTTAAAAGTACGCCCATCGCAAGCATATTAAAAAGCAGGGAAGATCCGCCATAACTTATAAAAGGAAGTGGTACACCTGTTACCGGCATGGAACCTGTAACAACTGCAATATTAATTATTGCCTGTACTGCTATTACTGATGTTATTCCTGTAGCCAGAATGGTTCCATAAGTATCGCTAGCTTTTATAGCAGTAACAATTCCTCTCCATATAAAAATTATAAAGAGCGTAATTATTATAATACATCCTATAAGTCCCAGTTCCTCTCCTATTATGGAAAATATAAAATCATTATGAGGTTCAGGTATGTAGTAGCACTTTTGTCTTGATTTTCCAAGACCTACACCCCATATCCCTCCAGAACCAAGAGCTAAAAGAGATTGAATAAGCTGGTACCCTTTTCCCTTAGGATCAGCCCATGGGTTTAAGAAGCTTGTGAATCTAGCCATTCTATAAGGTTCTAGAATTATTCCTGCAACCCCTCCAAGTACTACAAATAATACAACTCCAACCATATGAGTAATTTTAGCTCCTGATGCGTAAAGTATAATAAGTGTTACTATCATTATTACTGCTGCTATACTAAGATTTTTTTCTGCAAGTACAAGTCCTGCGTAAAAACCTGACACTAAAAGATATGGTAGAACTCCATATAAAAAGCTTCCTATTTTCCTGCCGCCTTTGACTTCTATACTTTTTGCCATATAAAGTACAATTATGTACTTGGTTATTTCAGATGGCTGAAATCCTACCGACCCAAATCTTATCCACCTTTGTGCACCTTTAGTTGCCTCAAAAGCAAACACTATCAACAACAATATTACCGAAAATATCATAAGTATCTTAGTATATTTTTTTATCTTATGATAATCAAATTTTATAGCTGCAAACATAAAAATTGTTCCAAGAATCGCCCACAGCCCCTGCCTTTTCAAATAATACGTACTGTCCTGTATGTTTTTATCAAAAAATGCCATATAGGAACTAGCACTATATACCATGACCACTCCAATAGCTATGAGCAGCATTATAGTTGAGAAGAGTATAAAGTCTATAGATCCCATATTTTTATTTAATTTATACATAGTATAATCCTCCTACTTAATTACTATATAATGCTGACATAAAAAGGCATATAATTTCAAGTGTATTTATTAATCTAAAGGGATAAAAACCCTATTAAACATAGTATAACAGTAATTATACAAAATACAGAAACAACTTTTGTTTCATGCCAGCCCGAAAGCTCAAAATGATGATGTATAGGACTCATCTTAAATATTCTTTTTCCTGTAAGTTTAAAGCTTATAACTTGAAGTATTACAGATAATACTTCAATAACATATATTCCACCAACTATTATAACCAATAATTCCAATTTTAGTATCATAGCTACAGCAGCAATTGCACCTCCAAGTGCTAAAGAACCTGTATCCCCCATAAAAATTTGTGCCGGGAAAGCATTATATCTTAAAAATCCAAGGAGTGAACCTGCAACAACTGCACAAAAAATTGCTAGAGTTATATGTCCCATAGCCAGGCTTACCAATGAAAAGAATGTCATTACAAGTAATGTAACAGAGGTTGCAAGTCCATCCAATCCATCTGTTAAATTCACCGCATTAGTAGTTGCCGCAAAGAATACAACTATAAATGGTATATAGAATTTGCCTATATCAAAACTTTTTTTAACAAATGGGAATATTATGGAAGTGCCTATATACGGATTATTAGCTGAATAATATGCAAATCCAACTGATGCAACAAGCAAAAGTATCATTTTCTGGTATGCCCTAAGTCCTAAATTTTGTTTTCTTTTTATTTTAAGTGCATCATCTATACCTCCTATTATTCCAAAGGCCAGAAGTGAATAAAGAGCAACCATTGATTCGTCTGTTGGTTTTTTAACTATTATGTACATTGTAATAAAGGAAGATAATATAAATATTATTCCACCCATGGTTGGAGTACCTGCCTTTTTTTGATGGCTTTTAGGCCCTTCCGCCCTTTCGCTTTGCCCAAATTTAAGTTTATGTAATATTGGAATTAAAACTGGTCCTTCTAAAATTGCTATAAAAAATGCTACTAACACTGAATAAATTAATCTATACATATATAATGATGCCCATAAAAGAGCATTTCCGCCTCCTATTTGTCGATATTTTCATTTAACTTTAGAACTATACTTTCAAATTTCATAGACCTTGAAGCTTTAACAAGTACTACATCCTGTTTTTTTATATATTCATGAGTTAAAAATTCCACTACTTTATTATAATCCTGAAATTCCATCACTTTTCCATTTTCATTCTGTACACTTTCAAAGCCTGATCTATAATCTTTACTGTATTCACCTATTGCAATTAGCAAATTAATTTCATTTTTTGCAGCATATCTTCCAACCTCCCTATGGAGTTTAACTGAACTTTCTCCAAGCTCGCCCATAGTTCCAAGCACTGCAATTTTTCTATTTCCGCTGTAACCTGAAAGCACATCTATTGCTGCTTTCATAGAATCTAAATTTGCATTATAGCAGTCATTTATTATGGTAAATTTGGTTCCCTTTGTAACTTCTAGTCTCATATTGGTAGTTTTCAAATTTCTAAGTCCTTCTCTTATATCACTATAGCTCATATTAAGTAGTCTACCGCAAATAACAGCAAATAGAGCATTTAGGACACTATGTTTTCCAGGAACCTCTACAGATATGCTTTCACCTGTATTCGAATTATT
Organism: Clostridium algifaecis; assembly: GCF_017874415.1. GTDB lineage: Bacteria > Bacillota > Clostridia > Clostridiales > Clostridiaceae > Clostridium_B > Clostridium_B algifaecis. Next base: position 100,711 of record NZ_JAGGLM010000001.1, on the reverse strand, counting down.
TTCCTTTATCAAAAAATCAATGGAATTTTCCATAAGTTTTATATCTGAAGCTGTTATATCTCCTTCATTATCTAATGATACTTTTTTTATTTTAAAATTATTACTTTTTACCTCTGATAATAAATCATTATCGTTATTTATTACAAGTATATTTTTATTAGAAAAGAAATCTGTTATTTCAAGTTTTGCCTTAAGTATGTTTTCTCTCGTTTTAAGCCTTCCAATATGTGCTGTACCAATATTAGTTATGATTGCAATATCAGGCCTTGCAGCTTTAGCCATGTTATGTATTTCTCCTAAATTATTCATACCCATTTCAAGTACTGCTATGTCAAAACTGTTATCCAGCTTAAATATCATCTTTGGAAGTCCTATTTCATTGTTAAAGTTAGCTTCTGTCTTAAATACCTTGAATTTTGAGCTGAGAGCTGCTGCCACTAAATCCTTAGTTGAAGTCTTTCCTACAGAACCTGTTACTCCTATTATCCTGATGTCAAGTGTATTTCTATAAGCCTCTGCCAGGTCAAGAAGTGCTTGTCTGGTGTTTTCAACTTTAATTATAGTGGTATAATTTTGTATATCACTGTCTTTATATTTTATTTCATCTACAATACATATAGAAGCACCTTTTTCACTTGCAAGTTTGGCATATTCATTTCCATTAAAGTTATCTCCTTTAAGTGCAATGAATATGTCTTTTTCTTCTATTTTTCTAGTATCAGTGCTGACTTTGCCAAAGCCGCCATATTTGCCTTTTAATATTACTTTACCATTTATTGCCTTAACTATATCTTCAAAGCTCATATATTCCAAGCTAAACATTCTCCCTTCTTTTTCAACTTACAATTTTATAATGAAGTAATAGTTTTACCTTTCAGACTCAAGTTCCTTAACGATCTCTGCCACTACTTCCCTTTCATCAAAATGTATAGTTTTATCCTTTAATATCTGATAATCCTCGTGCCCTTTACCTGCTATAACCACTATATCATCTTTTTGTGCCATTTTCATTGCCGCCTTTATGGCTTCCCTTCTATTTTCAATAACTTCATAATTTTTCTTCTGGATTCCAGAAACTATTTCATGTATTATACTCATAGGTTCCTCTGTTCTTGGATTGTCAGATGTTATTATTGCAAAATCGGATAAGTCCGTGCCTATCTTTCCCATTATAGGTCTCTTTGTATTGTCTCTGTCTCCACCACAGCCAAATACAGCTATAAGCCTTCCTTTTTTAAACTCTCTAACCGTATTGAGTATATTTTTCAAACCATCTGGAGTATGGGCATAATCAACTATAATTTCATAGTCTAAATTATATCCATGAGTTACAATTTCGCATCTTCCAGGTACAGCAAGCAAATTTTCAAGTCCCTGCTTTACAATTTTAATGTCTATGCCTTCATTAACACAGGCACCTATACTTCCAAGTGCATTCATAACATTATATTTTCCAGGTATATTTAGATTTATATGTTGAGTCTCATTTTTATATGTTACATCAAATTCTACACCTCTAGAATGCATATTCAAATTGTCTGCCTTTATATCAGCAGATTTTTCAATAGCATAGGTAAGCTTATTGCCTCCTGCATCCTTATATATTTTTTCACCGTACTCATCATCCATATTTATTATTGAATTCAATGTATTCTTAAAGAGTATGAGCTTTGCATTGTAGTAATTTTCAAAAGTCTTGTGAAAATCAAGATGATCTCTTGTAAGATTTGTAAATATCGCCTGAGAAAATTTTACTCCATATATTCTATTCAAATAGAGTGAATGAGATGAAGTCTCCATGACACAATAATCCACACCACTGTCTGCCATATCTTTGAATAACTTCTGTAAATCGAGGGATTCCGGGGTAGTTCTATCAGAGTGAAGTTTTTTATTTCCTATGTAATTTGCAATAGTTCCAACTAAACCCACTTTATATCCTGCAGCTTCCAAAATAGATTTAATCATAAATGTAGATGTAGTTTTTCCATTAGTACCTGTTATTCCTATAATCTTCATTTTGCTTGAAGGATTGCCATAATAATTTGAAGCAGCCAAAGACATTACCTTTCTTGTATCATCCACTTTTATAATATTACAATCCGGCAATTTTTCTATATTTCTGCTGCAAATTATAGCTGCTGCACCATTTTTACATGCACTGTCAATATATTTATGCCCATCAGTCTTGTAACCTTCAATGCATATAAAAAGGTCTCCATTTTTAACTTTTCTTGAATCATATTGAATCTCTCTTATTTCTAAATCATCTGTGCCTCTGATAACCTTATAATTTATTTTATAAAGTATATTTTTTAAATTCATGCTATACACCCCTCAAATTAAGTATTATTGGATTAAAATTTTTTATAAAAATTTATATTCATATTTACATAACATTGGCATGCAACAACCAACAGTGGTATTGCATGCCCTTATCTAATCTCCAAGTATTTCTGCATGAAGATTTATAGTAGTACCCTTCTGAACTTCTTTACCGGGTTCTACACTCTGTTCATCTACCATTCCTTTTTCATCAAAGTTTGCCTTTAATCCCAAACTATTGAACACACTGTTTGCACTGTCCGTAGTTGTACCTCTTACATCAGGAACTGTCACTACTTTATTATAGTCTGCACTTTGTGAAGTGTAAAGTAATATCTTGCTTCCCTCTTTAACTGTATAACCTGGTTTAGGATTCATATCCACCACATATTCTCCCTTATTATCAGACTCTGGAACTAAATTCAATTGTTTGAGTGCATTTTGTGCATCAGATGACTTCATTCCTCTTACATCAGGGATAACTACATTTTTAAGCATACTTTTTGCGATTTCCTGAGAACTTGCATCACTCTTTATTGAAAGATAGTTGAATATATCGCTAAAAAGCTGTTTAGCTGCCGGAGCTGCTGTCTGCCCTGCATAATAATTTGAAGGATCAGGCTCATCTATAGACACAAGGAGTGTAATTTTAGGATTACTTGAAGGTGCCATACCGGCAAAGGAAGCCACATATTTTCCAGACTGATATCCTCCAACTCCCGCCTTTTGAGCGGTTCCAGTTTTTCCTGCTATATGATAACCATCTATAAAGGCATTTTTTCCTCCACCTTCTGAAACTACTCTCTCCAGATATCCTCTCAGCTGTGCTGCTTTTGCAGAGTCCAATATTTTTTGTTTGTTTTTACCCGAAAGATCATACTTTTTATCAACTATCTCCTGATTACTGTTATCATCATAATGATCTATTTCTTTCATAACATGAGGCGTTATAAAATATCCACCATTTGCTACAGTATTAAAAGCCTTTAAATATTGAATTGCAGTTACAGTATTTGCCTGTCCAAAAGATATGGTAGCCAAATCTATATCACTTATATTCTGTGTACTTTTTACAATTCCCTTTGCCTCTCCTGGAAGATCTATGCCAGTTTTCTGTCCAAAGCCAAATTTATGTATATACTCATTTAGCTTTTCCTTCCCTATTTTCTTTCCAAGCTGTGCAAATCCTACATTGCATGAATTTTTAAGTATGTCTGAAAATGTTTCAGTACCATGACCTGTACGTTTCCAGCAGTGTATGGTTCTGTTTCCTATAGTAATGCTCCCATCACATGCAAATGTATCATTATTTACATCAACAGAATCTGTTTCAAGTGCAGTATCAGCTGTTACAACTTTAAATATGGAACCTGGTTCAAAAGTATCGCTTACAGCTCTGTTTCTCCATGTTTTTTGAAGTTCAGCATAGGATTTTCCTTCCTGCCATGGATCATTTGGATTATAGTCAGGTTTATTGACCATAGCCAGAATTTCTCCATTTTCAGGATTCATTACCACTATGCTTACAGCTTTGGCTTTATTATCCTTTAAAGCCTGTTCTGCTGTTTTTTCTGCAAAGTGCTGTATCATACTGTCAATTGTCAATACTAAGTCATTTCCATCTACAGGCTTTGTAAATTCTGAAATAGTGTCAGGTAAATCTTTGCTTTTGCTATCTGTCTCAGTAATTCTTCTACCTGGAGTACCTGAAAGCTGTTTGTTGTAATAAAGCTCAACCCCTGTAAGTCCTGTACCATCAGAATTAGTATGTCCAATAACATGCGATAGGAAATTATTATTTGGATAATACCGTTTTGTATCTGCAGATATCAGTATCCCATTTAATTTTAGATTTCTTACTTTATCTGCCTCACTTTTTTCTATTCTTCTCTTTAAAGTGGCAGAACCTAGTGGAAGTCCTCCCGGAAGTTTCTTATTTAGAATTTTTAAAACATCACTTTTATCCATTGAAAGTGAAGTTGCAATCATTGATGATACCTGCTCACTTGAAAGCTTTTTTTCTTTCATTGTGTCTCTTAACGTATTCATATCCAGGTCTACCCTGTACACATTAGCACTTATAGCTAGTTCATTGTTGTTCCTGTCTAAAATTCTACCTCTTTTAGCATCAATTTTTACATCACTTGTCCATTGAGCCACTGCCATAGTTTTAAGTTTAGGTGATTTATAAATCATTATGTAAATCATCCTACTTACCAGCAGAAGAAAAGTTATAAATAAAAAGCTAAAAACTATTATCATCCTTTTTCTTATTATAACTTTATCTCTGTATTCATTTTTAGACAATTACTTTTACCTCCATTTAAATTGCTTTAGCTTATTTAAAACTGTATTAAATTTTTTATTATTTTTATCCGATGTTTCCTGTTTTACAATTGACTTATTTAAATCCACATAAACAACTGAGGCTTTAGATGGCTGAATCATATGCAGCTTGTTTATCGCATTATCCTCTATATATTGTAAATTATTATATTTTACAAGTTCGACCATCAAGTTCCCATTTTCTGTATTTAAATTTTCTATCCTGTTCTGAGTAGAATTTAATTCCATCTGCATATTGTATATAGCAGAATATCTAGATATAAGTATTATGCCAATTATAAAAATTATTCCAATATTTCTTATAACTCTTAATTTATTTCTAACTTTATTTTTATTAGTTCGTTTTCTCTTTACTATTCTCTTTTCTTCAGTATATTCGGGCTGTATAGCATTATTCCCATTTACAATTTTGTCTTCATTCATCACTATCACTTTATTCACCTCACTCAAACTTTAGAACTAAATTTTCTCTGCCACTCTAAGCTTGGCACTTCTACTCCTTGCATTCATATCTTTTTCGCTGTCTGTAGGTTCTATTGGTTTTTTATTTATAATTTTTATGAGTGGAATTTTTCCACAAACACACACAGGAAAATCAGGTGGACATGTACATGGATTCTCTAATTTTTTAAACTTAACTTTAATTTTTCTATCCTCTAGTGAATGAAAAGTTATAACTGCAATTCTTCCACCCACCTTAAGCCTATTAACGCTATCCTCAACTGATTTGTCAAGTATTTTAAGTTCTCCGTTTACTTCGATTCTTATAGCTTGAAAAGTTCTTTTTGCAGGATGACCATCCTTTTGAAATTTCATAGGTATTGCTTTCCTTATTATATCTACAAGTTCAAATGTAGTTTTAATAGGAGATTTTTCTCTCTCCTCCACTATAAATTTTGCTATTCTCTTTGAAAATCTATCTTCTCCATAATCCTTTATAACTCTGGCTATATCATCTAATTCATATTTATTAACTACATCATACGCAGTTAAACTTTGATCCAAATCCATTCTCATATCTAAAGGTGCATCTTTCATGTAGCTAAATCCGCGCTCAGCCTTGTCTATCTGGTATGAAGAAACTCCTATATCCATAAGCACTCCATCTACTTTTTCAATATTCAATTCATTTAATATACTATCTATATTATAAAAATTGTCATGAACATACGTTACATTGTTAAATTCCTTAAGCTTTTCCTGCGCTGCTTTTATTGCATCACTGTCCTGGTCAATTCCTATAAGTCTACCGGTACCGCCAAGTTTCTTCAATATTTCTTTTGAATGTCCTCCACCGCCTAAGGTACAATCAACGTATATTCCATCTTTTTTTATATCAAGATTATCTATAGTCTCATTTAAAAGTACAGGTATATGTTTAAATTCCATAAAGTCTCCTCCATTAAGCTATATTAAAAACCCGTTTTTATCTAATTTTACTTATTCTATATTAACATAAAAATTCCTGCTTTTTATATAATTTTAATATTTTTTTTAAACAAACTAAATTTAATTTAATATTTGCTCATAATAAATTCAATTTACAGAATATTCCATAGGCATGACATTTATTGAAATACTGCATTTTGTAGAGTATAATTTAAAATGAATTTTATATAAGATATATAAGAAAGGATGTACATAGATGAAACTTGGAATTGTGGGTCTGCCAAACGTAGGCAAAAGTACCCTATTTAACGCAATAACAAAGGCAGGAGCTGAATCTGCAAATTACCCTTTTTGTACCATAGAGCCAAATGTAGGTGTAGTAAGTGTTCCAGATAAAAGACTTGATGTACTTGAAAAAATGTATACAGCTCAAAAAAAAGTATATACCGCTATAGAATTTTACGACATAGCAGGTCTCGTAAAAGGTGCCAGCAAAGGTGAAGGACTTGGAAATAAATTTTTATCCCATATAAGAGAAGTTGAAGCCATAGTCCATGTCGTAAGATGTTTTGAAGATGAAAATATAGTTCATGTAGAAGGTTCTATAGATCCTATTCGTGATATTGAAACTATAAATTTGGAACTAATATTTTCAGATATAGAAGTAATGGACAGGAGAATAGAAAAAATAGTAAAGCTCGCCAAAAGTGGTGCAGATAAAAGTGCAAAAGCAGAGTATGAACTAATGCTTAAAGTAAAGAAGCAATTAGAGGATGGAAAACCGGTTAGAACTCTAGAGCTCACAGAAGATGAAGATGAAATAGTTAAAGGCTATTTTTTACTTACTACAAAGCCTGTATTATATGTAGCAAATATTTCAGAAGATGATTTAATGTCAGGTAATGGCGATAATAAATTTGTTAAAGAAGTAAAAGATTATGCTAAAACGGAAAATGCAGAAGTAATAACTATATCTGCAAAAATTGAAGAGGAACTCTCCACTCTTGAAGATGATGAAAAGTCTGAAATGCTTGAAGAATACGGTCTAGATGAAGCAGGACTTGATAAATTAATAAACGCCAGCTATAAACTTTTAGGTCTCATAAGCTTTTTAACTGCAGGAGTTAAAGAAGTACGAGCATGGACAATAATAAATGGAACAAAAGCTCCAAAAGCCGCCGGAAAAATCCATTCCGACATAGAAAAAGGTTTTATAAGAGCAGAAATAGTTTCCTATGAAAAACTCGTGGAATCTGGATCCGAAGCAGTTGCCAAAGAAAAGGGTTATTTTAGACTTGAAGGCAAGGACTATGTAATGCAGGATGGAGATGTAGTAAACTTTAGATTTAACGTTTAATTTGTTTACAAATTTTATAAATAAAGTTCACAATTAGTTTATTTTAATTGTGAACTTTATTTTGTAAGCTATTCATTATTACTTTAATGTTTTCTGGGTTTATTCATACTATATTTTCTACATTCATTTTTAATTTCATGAAGTACAATATCAAAGTCAACATTTTCGTCGCCCATCAAGATATCTACCGCATCTTCCACAGTTTCCATAGAATATATATGAAATTTTCCATTTTTTATTTCTTCTTCAACTTCATTTTTTAAAGCAAGACTGCTTATATTGGATTCAGGAATAAGAACCCCTTTTCCATTAGTACCTCCAAGTACCTTACACACATTAAAAAATCCTTCTATTTTATCATTGACGCCGCCCACCGGCTGAACCTTTCCGAATTGATTTATAGAACCTGTAACAGCTATATTCTGCTTTATACCTATTTTTGAAACTGAAGATATAATAGCTATTACCTCTGCTACAGATGCACTATCCCCATCCACACTTCCATAAACCTGTTCAAAGTTCAAGTGAAAATTTACAGGTAGTTTACTATATCCTCCAAGCAAACTGTTTATATATCCATTTATTGTACTTATTGCCTTATTGTGAATTTTACCTGAAAGATTGCTCTCCCTCTGTACATCAAATATATTTCCCTCTCCTTTTACACAAGAACATGTCATTTTTATAGGTTTTCCAAAAACAAAATAACCTGTATTTAAAATCGAAAGTGCATTTACCTGTCCAACCTTCTTACCTGATATATCTATAAATATTTGATTTTCTATATATACATCATCTATTTGTTTGTCTATTATTTCATTTTTGCAAAATGTATTCTCAATATCCTTAACCTCTATATAATCCCTATTATTTTCTACAGCACTATCATTTGAAATTGTAAGTATCTTCTCCATTTCACAATCGTCTATAAATAGCTTACCTCTATTTTCTGCCTTTCTCGAAAAAATTTTTGCAATTTCTCTAAGTCCGTTATCTGTAATAGGTTTGAGCTTGTTATGACTGCACATATAAATAATTTTTTTTAAGAACTCTTTTTTAGTATTTTCATCTATATCCAGGATCGGATTGTATTCAGCTCTAATTTTAAATATTTTTTTAAAATCATGATCATAATTATAAAGGAAATTATACGTATTGTAATCACCTATAAGTATTATTTTTTCATTAAACCTTACAGGTTCCGGATTCAATCCGCTTAAAGATATCATTTCCAGATATCCACGTTTATAATCAAGCTTTACTTTACCACTCAGGAGGGCTTTCTTTAAATAATAATATGAATTTGGATTGTTCAAAAGACTATTCATATTGAGTATAAGACAACCTCCATTTGCCTTTAAAATAGAACCTGGCTTTATAAAATTCATATTTGTTATATAGCCACCATTCTTATTCTCATATTCTATGTCTCCAAGTAAATTAGACAGACTTGGATCTTCTTCAAATATTATTGGTGGCTCGCTAATATTACTATTATCTACAAGAACATTAACAGAGTATTTTAATATTATGCTCTTTATTGCGCTTTCATCATCATCAAAACTTATTGAGTATATACTCTCTATTTTTTTCTCCATACTTTTACATATATAATTTAAAAAATCCATAACAGTTTTATTATCTTTGAACATCTGGAAATAGTTATTATTTAAAGCACTTCTTTTTTTCATGTAGTAGTTATCCATGATTATTTTTATTTTTTCAATTTCAACTAATTCTATATTTTTTAGCTTGTCAAGTATTTTTTGAGAAGTAACTTTTAATAAATTCACCTTATTTAGTATATTTTCTTTTTCATTTATATTCAGCATATTATAGTCATTTTCATTCATCAAGCTTCCATCATCTTTAATAGGAACAAATATAAAACCGTCATCTGTGGATTTTAAGTTGAATTTTTCCTTTTTGGACATTGTTATCAATTCATTTATCAATTGCTTTTTCTTAGTATGGATGGATTGTATAATAGAATCTTTTTCACCTTGAGCCACATTATAAAATTCATAAGTAATCTTATAATAAAATTTTTGAATTTTCTCAACAATATCCTTTAATTTTTTTCCATAACCATATTTTAAAAATAAAACTCTTGGCTTTTTTATGTCATCATAAATAACATAACATATGTCCTGCATTCCATTATTTTTGATAAATTTATATACATAGTTTTCTATATTCTTCAATTTATCTTTTGAAAAATCATCTATTATATATAAATTATATCCTTCCTTATTTATACTTAATGCTGTTTTTATCTTTGCATATATATCACTATATTCATAATTATCTTCAATGTTATTATCTAAATCTATATCTTTTACATTAAAATTATAGATAACTTCATCAGGTTTCAATTCCCTTTTCATTGTTAATTCCCCCTTAGGCATTGTTTTATTATAAATTACACCTAAATCAAAAATTCTATTTGTTCCTTAATATAAGGATATTCTGAAAATACAAGTTTAGGAACAAAAAGAAAATAATTTTTCAATAATATATTACCTGAATAATTAATATAATATATTATTGAAAATACACAGGGAGATGAAAATAATGATTATATTTAAGTACATCAAGATAATGATAAATATTTTTTCAGGATTGATATTAGTATTATTAATACTCTCTTTTATATCCAGTCACAATATAAAAAATGCCAACGATACAAACACTTCTGCAAATCCAGCTCCTTTTTCACTGAGCAGTAAAGATATATACTATAGTAAACAAGACATATCAAAACAGAATACTTCTACAAATACTCTTACAAGAAATGAAGTAATAAACATGGCAAAACAAATGGTTGAAGTAACGTGGACTCCAAAATATAATTTAAAAGATAAATATAGTCCTTACATATTCATTAAAGGAAAAACATATCATGGAATACCATATAGTATGTCTATGTATCAGGTATCCTCGATTAGTGACTTTTTATCAAATATAAATGGGAGCAAAATTTTATATGGAAATGATTGTTCTGGATTTGTCAGCACCTGCTGGGGAATAAAGAGACAAACTACACTTTCTTTATTAAATTCAGTTAAACATCATGATAAAATAGACGGAAAAGCTATAAATCAAATTTCGTGGAATGACTTAAAGCCTGGAGATGCACTTCTCTTTGATAATGGAAAAGGTGAAGGACACATTATGATCTATGACAGTACAGATTCTAAAAATAGCAACAAATTAAATGTATATGAACAAAATATAAAAACTCTAGTACCTTTTCAACCTATACCAGTAGCACGGGAAGATACTAGATTTAAAAATAAATTGATAAAAAATGGATATATTCCAATTAGATTAATGACGTTAAATTAATATTAATTTAACGTCATTAATCTAATGAATAAATCATATCTCCCAATTTTTGAGCTTCTTCTTTATCATGGGTTACAATTATTACAGTTCTTTTTTTCTCCATTTGAATTTGTAAAAACTTATCCATAATTTTATTTTTCAATTCAAAGTCAAGTCCTTTAAATGGCTCGTCCATAAGTATTAAATCACCATTATATGCAAGAGCTCTAGCAAGTGCCACCCTTCTTTTCATTCCTCCACTTAATTCATCTGGAAATTTATCTCCATACTCCTCAAGTTGAACCATTTCCAGATACTTGTTTACAATACTGTCTATATCTTTTCTTTTTTCGCCTGACTTAATTACAAAAGCAACATTTTCAAATACACTTAAGTTTGGAATAAGCCTATCCTCCTGAAATACATAAGATATATTCTTTCTATTTACTCTAACCTGCCCGCTATAATTTTTATCTATACCTGCTATTATATTCAAAAGAGTAGTTTTACCACAACCGGACGGTCCGAGTACCATAGTAATCTTGCCCTTCGTAAATTTCAAATTCAAATTATAGAATACCTTGTTATCGCCATAATACTTATATAAATCTTTTATTATAATTTCTTCCATCACAACTTTTCTCCCATCATTTATTACACCATTTACAATTTGCTAGCTGTAAAATGTTTGAGATAAAATTTAAATATTCCCTCAAAAATAAAGCTTAACGCTATAACTACGATAGTCCATGCAAATAGCTCTGATGTTTCAAGCATAGTTTTTGAATTCAGCAAATTAAATCCTATAGAATATTTTGGAGTGCTTAAAACCTCGGATGCAACTGAAACCTTCCACCCTATTCCAAGACACATAAGTATTCCTGACACAATATAACTTTTTATTCCAGGCAAATATATATCTTTTAATATGTACTTTTTCTTTACTTTATATATGTTTGCCATCTGTATAAGATTTTTGTCCACTGATTTTATACCTTCAATTACATTCGTATATACTATTGGAAAACAAATAAGTACAGCTGTAAATATTACTACATTAGACGAAGTAAACCAAACAAGTGCTACTATTATTATTGACATTACAGGTGTAGCCTTTACAGTTACAACTACAGGTTGAAGAAAATCCTCTATTGAATTATTAAGTCCTGCAAATATCCCGACAATAATTCCTAAAATTATAGAAACCGAAATACCTATTATAACTCTGACTACACTTTCAAAAACACATTTCCAAAAATAAGCCTTTCCCATATAAAATATAAGAGACTTTAATACTTCAAATGGAGATGGAAGCAATATGGAATTGCTTAATATAAGTGAACAAATTTCCCATATAAAAAGCCAAAATACTAAAATAAGTGATTTTCTAATTAGTTTTGTTTCCACTGTAATAGAAATTTTCATCCGGCAACTTTCCTCCAATAGACTTTGGATTATCTTCTTTAAGTACATTATAAAAATTTTGTAATTCTTCTTTTCCATCCTTTGCACTTATAAATACTATATTGCACCTTGGTATAGCCATTTGTGCTACTTTGGCCTTTGGAATTATTCCATTTTTTTCTACAAGTTTTCCGGCTTGTTGAGTATTTTTATTTACAAAATCTACAGATGAACTATATCTCTTTAAAAATTCTTCCGCATCTTTTCCTCTTTTATCTGCAAAACTTTTTCTAAATATAAGTGTTCCCATAATAAGTTGGCTCTTTCCTTTTGATGCTTTATACCATTCTTTATTAAAATCTATAGGAACTGTAAGATCCTTGTCTTTTGTCTTTGTTGTTGTTACAAAAGGTTCTGGAAGAACTGCTAAATTAACCTTTTTAGCCGCAATAGCTGCTGCTAGATCGCTGTGTGTCATTTTATAATCTACTGTAACATCTTTCTCAGGATCAATTCCATTACTTTTCAATATGTAATTAAGTGCAAACTCCGGTACTGAGCCTTTTCCACTTGAATATATGGTTTTTCCTTTTAAGTCACTTATATTTTTTACAGAATTTCCATTTTGAACTACATATAAAATTCCGAGAGTATTTATTCCTGCCAGTTCAACCTGTCCTTTGGTCTTATTATATAAAACTGATGCTAAATTTGATGGTACTGCTGCTACATCTACGTCTCCGCTAACAACTTTGGATACAATTTGATCCGGTGAATCATATACCGAAATATCATAATCAGATTTATTATCCTCCATAAGTTTTACCATTCCAATTCCCGTAGGTCCTTTTAATGCTGCAACTTTAATTTTTGCTTTTTCATTTTGTTTGGAACCTGAACTACTAGAATTATTCGAACATCCTGCTGCAAATAATGTTGAAATTACAAGAATTAATGTAGTTAAAATAATGCCTATTTTCTTTTTCATATAAATGTCCCCCTTATTTGAAATAAATTACACCTTAATTATATATCAATTCAATATACATTTCCATTTTATATGTTTAATTCTTCATAATTTGCTTTTGTAACTTTTTATTTGAAAATATTGCTAAAAAGTTGACATTCAAAAATTTATGCACTAAAATATAGTTATTAGCAGTTCATTATAGTGAGTGCTAATATAAAAGCAACGATTACACAACACTTCTTAACTGATGTTATACTTAATAAGCATAGTATCCAGCTAAAAATTGTCTTTACCAATTTTATTTTTCATAAAATAATATCTAATTATTAAAGTTACTACGAAAAATTTTTTAGTATTAAAATTTAATTTTAGTATTTACATTATTTAATTTTTATAATTATTATGTTTATTAAGTTTACAATAAAATATAATTTAAATATTAAAAATATTATATTTATTTAATTAATTAGGGGGAATGAGAAATGAAAGCATTACTTTTAGCAGGTGGTAGAGGCACCAGGCTTAAACCTTTAACAGATAGAATTCCAAAGCCAATGGTACCTATTATGGGAAAGCCACTTCTTGAAAGGACTATACTTAAACTAAAAAAATGCGGAGTAAATGAAATTGTAATAAGTACATGTTACAAATCTGATTTCATAAAGGCTTATATAGGAAATGGTGAAAAACTTGGATTAAAAGTAAATTATATATCTGAAGATATACCTTTAGGTACTGGAGGAGCAATAAAAAATGCCGAAAAATTTTTTAATGATACATTTATAATTTTAAACTCCGATATTGTATGCAATGTACCTTACGATAAGTTTATAAATTATCATAAAAATAAACATGCTGCAGTATCTATTGCTATGACAGAAGTAGCTGATCCTTCTCAATATGGAGTAATAGAATTTGACAAAAATAATTATATAACTGCCTTTAAGGAAAAGCCTAAGAAAGGCGAATCAAATTCCAGGTGGATAAATGCAGGAATATACGTTTTTGAACCCGGTGTACTTGATGAAATACCTAAAAATGAAGTAGTCTCTATAGAAAAACAGACCTATCCTCTTCTTTTAAATAAAGGATATAAAATGTCGGCATATAAATATTCAGATTACTGGTTGGATATAGGTACAATTAAAAAATATATGAAAGCACATGCTGACATATTTTTAAGTAATTATAAAAAAATATTGAAAAGCAACAATAAATTTGACATAAATGACCTTATTATAAAAGATGAAAATATCAATATATCTTCCAATACAAAAATAACAGGCCCTGTATTTATAGGGAAAAATGTTAATATTCATAATAATTGTACGATAGGTCCTTATACTGTTATAGGAGACAATTCGAATATATATGAAAATTGCAATATATCCAAAAGCATCTTATGGAACAATGTTCTTGTAAATAAAAATGCCAGTTTGCAAAATACAGTTCTTACTTCAAATTATAAGGTAAAACCATATTGCAGTATTGAAAATAAGGCTTGTGTACCAGGTGATTATGAAAACAATTTATTAGCTGCACAAAATCTATAAAGGAGTTGAATTACATGGGAAAAAATATAGCTTTTTTAAGCACTTACCCACCAAGACAATGTGGAATAGCAACATTTACAGAAGATTTAGTAAAGAATTTAAAAATAAATTATCCTTTAAATTCATATAAAATAATAGCTATAAATGATAAAAAATATAACTACAATAACGATGTAAGCTTTAATTTAAATCAATTTGATAAGGATGACTATAAAAAATTATCTGATAAAATAAACAATTCAGATATAGATTTAATTGTAATAGAACATGAATATGGTATATATGGTGGTGCTGCCGGAGAATACCTCCTTGATTTTATAAAAAATTTAAAGGTTCCTTTTGTCACTACTTTACATACTACTCTATCCAAGCCAGATGAAAAGCAAAAATATATACTGACTACACTTGGATCCCAAAGCAAAAAAGTCATAATAATGGCTAAAAATTCTAAAAAGATATTAAAAAATGTATACAATATACCTGAAAATAAAATTTGCGTTATACATCACGGAGTTCCGGATATTTTATCTGAAAATGCAAGGTCCCTGAAAGAAAAATTTGGCTATAAAAACAGAAGTGTTATAAGCACTTTCGGGCTTTTAAGTCCAGGCAAAGGCATAGAATATGCAATAGAAGCTATATCAAAAGTTTCTATAAAGCATCCTGAAGTACTTTATTTAATATTGGGAAAGACACATCCTTGTATAAAAGAAGAATATGGTGAAAAATACAGGGATAGTCTTGAAGAAATGGTTGAGAAACTCAACATAAAAAATAATATACAGTTTGTAAATAGATATTTAACTAAAACTGAAATAGTAAATTATCTAAATTTATCAGATATATATCTAACCCCTTATCTTGGAAAAGAGCAGGCAGTAAGTGGAACTCTAGCCTATGCTGCAGGATATGGAAAGGCAATAGTATCTACTCCATATAGATATGCCCGTGAAATGCTTAAAGATAATAGAGGACTGCTTGCTGAATTTAAAGATTCAGGTTCTTTATATAAAGCAATAGAATTCTTATTAGATAATCCATCAAAACGAAAAGAAATAGAAAAAAATATGTTAAAAGTAGGTATAACCATGAGGTGGTCCTACGTATCACAAAAATATGAAAATCTATTTTTGGATGTAATTAAAAATAGTGATTATTCAATACAGGCGGTGTAATTATGTTTACAGAAAAATATGCAGAACCTCTTTTTATAATAACAGATGATACCGGAATGATACAACACAGTAATTTCACAGTACCTGATCCAAAATCAGGATATACTACAGATGACAATGCAAGAGCACTTATGGCAGCAGTTATGTTATATGAAAGATACAGAAGTGAAAAATATTTGGAACTAATATTTAGGTATCTTTCCTTTCTAACTTACGCTCAAAATAAAGATGGTGGTTTTAAAAATTTTATGGATTATAATAGAAATTTTATAGAAGAAAATGGTTCAGAGGATTGTTTTGGAAGATGTCTATGGTGCCTTGGCTGTGTAATTAATTCACCTTATATAAAAAACACTATAAAATATGCAGCTCTTACTTTAGTAAAAAATTCTATACAAAATGTATACAAATTAAATCACATAAGAGGAAAGTCATATTCTTTGATAGGCCTTTGCATTATTTATAAAAGCGTATGTGAAAATTCCTCTATATTAAACTATTTCAACTTGAATAATAAGCTTGATGAAATAAAAAATTTAATAATTAACTTATCTGATGATATACTTCATGATTTTAAAAAATGCAGCAGTGAAAAATGGCAGTGGTTTGAAGATGAATTAACCTACAGCAATTCCATAATACCTTTGAGTTTATTAAAAGGCTATGAAACAACAAAAAAAGATAATTACTTAAATACAGCATTAAAATCTATAGATTTTTTGAATGGCATATATTTTAAAAATGATTACTTTAAACCCATAGGCTGTAAGGGATGGTTTAAAATAGGAGCCAACTCACCGGCAGAATTTGATGAACAACCTGTAGAAGCTTGCAGTACAGCCTTCTTATATTTGGAAGCCTATAAAGTAACTAATAAAAATTTCTACCTTCGCAAAGCTCACTTATGCAGCGAATGGTTTACTGGAAATAATTCAATTGGCAAATCAATGTTAGATAATTTGACACATGGATGTTATGATGGAATTAGAAAATCAGATATAAATTTAAATACTGGAGCAGAAAGTATACTGGCAAATATAATTACACAGCTATTAGTCAGCTGACAATTAATTGTCAGCTGATTTAAGCTCCGGTACTAAATCCTGTGGTATTTTTCCTGTAATACCCTGTACTAAATTTTTTGCAGCTCTCATGTCCATATCAAAACGTGTTCTTGCAGTGGCTGAACCTATATGCGGCAGTGTAACCACGTTTGGCATTTTAAGTAATGGATTATCTTTATTTACAGGCTCTACATCATAAACATCAAGCCCTGCTCCAAATATTTTTTTATTTTTAAGTGCATTTATAAGTGCTTCTTCATTTACAGTTTTACCTCTTGATGCATTTATAAATATAGCTGTATCTTTCATAAGGTCAAATTCCTTATAGTCAATTAAATGTTCTGTCTCATCTGTAAGTGGTGTCATCAAAACTATATAGTCTGACTGTATAAGAAGTGTATCCAGGCTAACATATTTAGTACCCAGCTCACTTTCCAAATCATATTTTCTACTTCGATTGTGATAAAGTACATCCATATCAAAACCCAATTTAGCTCTTTTAGCTATAGCTCTCCCAATTCTGCCCATTCCTATAATTCCTAAAGTAGTATGATGTACATCTATACCATACAAATTTTTCTCGTCATTTTTATTCCATTTTCCCTGCTTTACATATGAATCCAATTCTGTGACTCTTCTTGCTGTAGAAAGTATTAGAGAAAATACAAGATCGGCTACCGTATCATCCAGCACATATGGTGTATTAGTACCCATAACTCCTCTGGATTTCATGGCTTTCAAATCAAAATTATTATATCCTACAGAACTATTACTTACGATTTTTAGATTTGGAGCATGGCTTAGCAGCTCTTCATCAATTCTTTCTCCATTTTCAAGTAAGCCTTCAACATTTTTTAGTTCTTGAAATAGTTCCTCCCTTGAAATTTTTTTATCATAATCCCAGAACTTGCAATCACAATATTGAGATATGTATTCCTTTATTTCGTCAGCAATTGATTTTTCAATAAACACCTTAAATTTGCTCATATTATTACCTCCAAACTTACTATGTTATCCACTTAATTATTCTACCACCATGTATAAATTATTTCCATGATATAACAGTATACTATCCATTTAATTAAACGACTACAAGTCATTCATTTTAAGCTATTTAATTAATTTCTTACTTTCTTTTTATTCTATGCTTCTGAGGCCTTATAGTAATATCCGTTATAACTACATCCGGGCTTTGCGTAACTATTGACTTTACTAAATCGCCTATTATTTCACTTCTTATATAAAAATCACTTTCTGTATCATCTTCACTAAAATTGGCATTTCTGTAGAAATTGGATTTTGTCATATCCGGATGAATGCACACAACTTTAACCCCTGTCCTTCTAACTTCAGAAAACAGGCTTTCCGAAAAATGGCTAAATCCAGCTTTAGTAGCCGAATATGCACAGCCGTATGTACTTATATCTTTTGCAGTAACAGAAGATATATTTATAATTGTACCTTTATTTTTTTTTAAGTCTCTTAAAAGTATACTGGATAATATCATAGGTATTTCCAAATTTGTAGATACCATATCATGTATTTTTTTAGGATTAAGTTCCTCATGAGGTCCAAAATACCCTACCCCCGCATTATTCACAAGCAAACATATATCATTCTCATTTTTTATTCTGCGTATAACCTCGCAGAGTCTATTTACATCAGTTATATCGCAAACTTGTTTTATAAAATTCGGATTATCTATTTTTGCTTTTGAAAAATCTCTTCCAAAGCCATATACTTTATAATTCATTTCTATGAGCTTTTTTGAAATTTCCAATCCTATACCGGACGATGCGCCGGTTACAACTGCTGTTTTCATATTTAACAATTTCACCTCCATATTTTATTTTTCAATATACTTTTATATAAATATTTTTTCTCTTTCAACATATTTTGATATAAGCTTACATACAAAATCAACCATAGCTTTTCTATGTAATTCAGAATATGTACAAACTCCATCTTTAGTTTTAAAAGGATATGAAAGTATTACAGAATTAGTATTTACCTTTTTTATGTTTTTTAAATACTCTTTAGATATTCTAAATACACCTACACTAACATCTTCAATACTCGCTGGTGAAATGCTCTCAAAAGTTTGTTCTACACAATCTTTATAATATTTTTCCCAATTTTTAATATATAAAAGAGGATCAAAACATATTCTAACTTTCCACCCTTTAGATAAAGCACTTTTTACACTCACAAGCCTTGATCTGAAATCAGGAGTATTTTTTTCATACTTTTTAGATATTTCCTCTGGAGAAAGAGTCCAGGCAATTATTACATTATCACATGGTTTCAAATCTTCTACACTTTTAAAATTTGTACTCTTAGTCCTGATTTCTATTTTTAAGTTTTCATGTACGCTGGCAAACTCTATCCATTTTCTAGTAAACATTGTAATCTTCTCAAAAGCTAAAATATCAGTATCATATGATATGCATAAATATACAGAATGTTTTTTTAAAAGTTCTTCAACTTTTTTAAAAGTATCTTCTAAATTCACAAATATAACTACATTTGCAGAAGAATACATTCCCTGGAGATAACAGTATTCACAATCATAAAGACAATTTATTATAGATGAAGTATAATAAAAATATTCATTTCCAAAGTCTTCACACACATCTGCACCTTTATAAATCAAATTTCCTTCATTAACAGCAAGTATTAACTTAGGAGATTCTTTTTGAACAGCAAAATCCTGATTTTTTCTGCAAAATACATCTTTATAATGGTTTATTCTTATAATATTAGAATTTTTAAAATTAGAAAGTATAAATCTTGTATTTTCGTTTTTAAAAGCCTTATCCTCTACATAAATGTGCGAGAAACTAGAACATTTCAAGCTGTTCAACAAGTTTTTCAAAATACATCTTCCCCTCATATTTGGATTGACAATAAATCTGGGTAAAAGGCTCCAAAGCCAGTATCAAATTTTCATTCCTAATTTTATAACCCTTCGCTAATTTTTTTAATTCATTCTGCATGGAAACAGATAATTTTAGATTATCCACTATTTCACTTATATAATCCATATCCCTTTCAGAAAAAATATCCTTTGGTTTTGCAATTTCACTGTTTATATCAAGTATCCAGCTGCATATATTCTCACAATTGAATTTAATTAAATTTGCAACATCCTCTTTTTTTAAATTATCGCTATCTAGATAATCAGATACAATTTTCAAACAATAAATTCTATGCTGCGGCATAAATATAGATACAGCTTCAAAAAAAGCAGCTGATTCCATATCCACAAAATCTCCACATATATTGTCATTTAAGCTTGATTTTTTTACTACATTATTAAAACTCTCTATGCTTCCCTCTTTAAATGGATGCTTAAATATCATGTCAGGATAAAATTCTCTCTTGTCTGAATTGTTTATTATTTTATTGCATAGTACTGCTGTACCTATTTTCACATTATAATCGATGCTTCCACAAATCCCAACATTTAAAAATGTGTCATATTTATTTGCTTCAAATTTAGTTATCAAGTAAGTACACCCGCAGGCTATATTTATACTTCCTGTTCCTGTAACTATAAAAATAACATCATCATTTTTAAATACTTGAAATTTATTTGAAGTATTGTCTCTTTTCAAAGAAAATCTATCTATAAAAGGCTTTGCCTCACAATACAAAGCCGCTGCTATAAAAATCATATAAACACTCCCAGTATAAAAATTATAGTAATTTCTATATAATTATACACTAAAGTTAATTTCAATACATTAATATAAGGACAACTAAATTATAAAAGTTGTCCCTTAGATTTTTACTTTATTCCTCTTTTTAGATATCTTTCTATTCTAAAACTCCAGTCATCATAGACCTCATTATACTCACTGTGAATTACATTTAAAAAATCTCCAAGCACACCCAAATTATTTAACCCTTTCATTAAATGTCTTGGATAAATGCATCTTTTAGAATAGTTATTTTTAGGATCAATAACATTTATATAAAAATTATCATCTAAGTATAAATCTTTGCACCTTATGTCAAGTTTCGTAAACTTAAGTTTTTTAAATTCTTTTAAAAGTTTAATTAAGTTACTGCATATCTTGTGATTTAAACCATTTTTCTTAATATAATAATCAAGTCTCTCACCTTTTGCATAACTTCTCACAATATAGTGTGAACCACAAAAATAAATATCAGGAAAGTGTTTACTTTTACTTGTTTTTTTAAGAATGCTATACTCACTTGCACATACAACTTTGCTTTTGAAAATTTTAATAACCCTGTTATGCGGGAGCAAATACACTATTCCATTATGTCCCACCCCCAAAAATTCTCCACTTCTGAGAAGCTTTTCCCCCCTATCATCCAACTGAATATAATAGCCAACATTTTTATTCATAACGTTACCTTCCATAATTGCTGTTAATATATTCTATGACTTAATAGATGTTTAATTGACTCCAAAATAATCCAATTATATTTTTAATTTTTCACTGCAAGCTACCGAGAGATTATCCCTAACCTGCATAAGCAATCTTCTCATTATTATTTTTTCCTCATATGTAAAATTTCCAAAACATTCCCTGTCTATTACCTTCATCATACGTATAAGTTCAGTGCATATTTTTCTGCCTTTTTCAGTTATATATACTCTATATATTCTTTGATCACTTGTATCATGTTTTCTTTCAACAAGTCCAATTTTCTCCATTCTTTTGATAGTTACTGTAATAGTTGCTGGTTTTATACATAACTCTTCAGATAATTTTTTTTGACTCTGTCCATTGTTTTTACTTAATGCAAAAAGCAGAGCATGTTGTCCTGGATAAATTCCTATTTTTTCAAATAAAGTATATGTACGATAATAATGTAACTTCATGATTTGAGAAAATACAATATAAAGTGAATCAGTTTTTTCATTTCCCATTTTGTTTCTCCTTTTGTTTACATTTAATTAGGCAACTAATATTTTATTATAATATCATCAGTCAAATGATTAGTCAATAAAATAACTTTAAATTATATATCTTTTATGTTTTAAATATTTAGCATGCTAACAAAAAACAGGTATATACAATTCTTTTAATCAATTAATTGCATATACCTTTATATTTTTAATTTAAACTATATTTTTAATATTTTTATCTGTATTCTGAAAATACATCAAGCTCATCTTCATCTACATTATTGGCTTTTACCTTTGTCATAGCTCTGAATGTATCAAGAGATGTTATGACTTCTATATTTCTTTCAATAGCAGTTCTCCTTATATGGAAACCGTCCCTTTTGGAATCATTTCCTTTAGTTGGTGTGTTTATAACAAGATCTACGTCTTCATTTTTTATAGTATCTATTATATTAGGTTTTTCTTCCTTCATCTTCCTAACTTCTTTTACTTCTATTCCATTGTCCCTTAAAAGCTTTGCTGTATTCTTAGTTGCTGCAAATTTTATTCCAAGCTTATTTATTTCTTTTGCTATAGGCAAAAATTCCTCTTTGTCATGATCACTTATAGTTGCAAGTATTGTCTTTATACTGCTATTTGAAAACATATTAGCCGCAATAAATCCTTTATAAAGTGCCTCTGTAAGATTTTTTCCAACTCCAAGTACCTCTCCCGTAGATCTCATTTCAGGTCCAAGTGAAACCTCAACATTTGGCAGTTTTTGAGTTGAGAAAACCGGAACTTTTACAGCAACAATACTAGGCTCTTTTGAAATTCCAGTTCCATAACCTATGTCGTTAAGTTTTTCACCGAGCATTACTCTTGTAGCTATATCAACTATAGGTACATTCGTAACCTTGCTTATATAAGGAACAGTTCTTGAAGCTCTTGGGTTAACCTCTATTACGTATAGCTCTCCCCTGTACTCTATAAACTGTATATTTATCATACCTTTTATGCCTATTCCCAAAGCTAGTTTTTTAGTATAATCAAGTATCTTATCTTTTATTTCCCTGGTTATATTTTGACTTGGATACATAGTTATACTATCCCCCGAATGCACACCAGCTCTTTCCAGATGTTCCATGATCCCAGGTATAAGTATATTTTCTCCATCGCATATAGCATCTACTTCTATTTCTCTTCCCATCAAATATTTGTCTATAAGTATAGGATTTTTCTTGTCTTTAGCAAATGCCTTCGACAAATAATATACAAGTTCTTTTTCATTATAAGTTATTTCCATTCCCTGACCACCAAGTACATAAGATGGTCTTACAAGTACAGGGAAGCCAACTTTCTGTGCTTCCTTCAGTCCTTCATCTATTGTCCATATACCTTTTCCCTTTGGTCTTGATATGTTAAGATTTTCAAGAAGTTCATCAAATTTTTCCCTGTTTTCAGCTGTATCTATTTGATCTGCTGTGGTTCCGAGTGTTGCTATATTTTTCTCTTTTAAGAATTCAGCAAGCTTTATAGCTGTCTGACCGCCAAATTGAAGTATTACTCCATAAGGTTTTTCCTTGTCAATTACACTAAGTACTTCTTCTTCAGTTATAGGTTCAAAATATAATTTATCTGAAATATCAAAATCCGTACTAACTGTTTCAGGGTTGTTGTTTATGATAATTGTCTCTATATTTAGCTTTTTAAGTATCTTTATGCAGTGAACTGATGCATAATCAAATTCTATTCCCTGACCTATTCTTATTGGTCCAGAGCCTATTACAATTACCTTCTTATTATCTGATACCTTTACTTCATCTTCCTGTTCATAGGTTGAATAATAATAAGGTGAAAGTGCTTCAAATTCTCCGCCGCAGGTATCTACCATTTTATATGCCGGCTTTATATTCCATATAGTTCTAAGTTTATATACCTCATCAGGAGATACCTTTAACATATCAGCTATTCCCTTATCCGAAAACCCTTTTTTCTTAAGAAGGCTTAACCAGTCCTTGTCAAGATCATCTATAGTGCTTAATTTAAGCTTTTCTTCCTGATCTATTATCCACTTAAATTTATATATAAAGAATTTATCCATTCCTGTAATTTCGCTTAATTTTTCCACTCTATATCCACGTCTTATCATCTCAGATAAAGCAAATATTCTCTCATCGTCAGGGTATACAATTCTATCTTTAAGTTCAAGCATACTGAGATTTTTGAATTTATCATAATCAAGTGAATATTTTCCTATTTCAAGTGATCTTATTCCCTTCAAAAATGCAGCTTCAAAATTGCTTCCTATGGCCATAATCTCACCTGTTGCCATCATCTTTGTTCCAAGTTCCCTATCTGCTCCCTGGAATTTATCAAAAGGCCATTTGGGGATCTTAACCACTACATAATCAAGAGATGGTTCAAAACATGCAAAAGTCTCCTTTGTAACTGCATTCTTTATCTCATCCAAACCATATCCAAGTGCAATTTTTGCGGCCACTTTCGCAATAGGATACCCTGTAGCTTTTGATGCAAGTGCCGATGAACGGCTGACTCTTGGATTTATTTCTATAACTGCATACTCAAAAGAATTTGGGTTAAGTGCAAGCTGTACATTACAGCCTCCTTCTATTCCAACTTCATTTATTATATTGATAGAGGCAGTTCTAAGCATCTGGTATTCTTTATCTGAAAGAGTTTGACTTGGTGCAACAACAATACTGTCTCCTGTATGAATTCCAACTGGATCTATATTTTCCATATTACATACAGTTATACAGTTTCCAAAGCCATCTCTCATAACTTCGTACTCTATTTCCTTCCAGCCTTTTATACTTCTCTCAAGAAGCACCTGACCAATAGAACTTAACTCAAGTCCTGTCTCCAGTATATCTTCAAGTTCCTGTTCATTATTTGCAATTCCACCGCCTGTACCTCCAAGTGTATACGCAGGTCTTACAATTACAGGATACCCTATTTTCTTTGCAAATTCTTTTCCACTCTTTATGTCAGTTATTATTTCACTTTCTACCACAGGTTCACCTATTTTATTCATAGTATCTCTAAAAATTTCTCTGTCTTCACCTTTTTTTATAGACTGTATAGAAGTACCTATTATATTGACATTGTACTTTTCAAGTATTTTCTTTTCGCTTAACTCAACTGCAAGGTTAAGTGCTGTCTGTCCGC
Source organism: Clostridium algifaecis (assembly GCF_017874415.1). Taxonomy (GTDB): domain Bacteria; phylum Bacillota; class Clostridia; order Clostridiales; family Clostridiaceae; genus Clostridium_B; species Clostridium_B algifaecis. Next base: position 75,745 of record NZ_JAGGLM010000001.1, on the reverse strand, counting down.
CCATTCCTGCAAGTAAGCTGTCCGGTCTTTCCTTCTTTATAACTTTTTCTACAAATTCTACAGTAAGAGGTTCTATATAAACTTTATCCGCTACCTCCCTGTCTGTCATTATGGTAGCTGGGTTACTGTTTATAAGTATAACCTCTACTCCTTCTTCTCTTAAAGATTCACAGGCCTGTGTACCTGAATAATCAAATTCCGCTGCCTGACCTATAATTATTGGTCCCGATCCTATAACTAATACTTTTTTAATACTTTTATTTAAAGGCATAAACCCTATCTCCTCTCAATATCCTATATTAATTTATTTAAAGCGCATATTTTAGAAATTCATCAAATATATAATTATTATCAGCAGGTCCTGGACATGCTTCTGGATGGAATTGTATAGAGAAAATAGGAAGTTCCTTATGTCTCATTCCTTCTATAGTTCCATCATTAAGACTTATATGTGTTGTCTCCATTCCTTCTGGAAGTTTATTTACATAATAGCCGTGATTTTGGGATGTTATATGTACTCTGTTGTGCTTTAAATCCTTAACCGGATGATTGCAGCCTCTATGCCCAAACTTCAATTTAGCTGTACTTCCTCCAAGTGCAAGTGCAAGAAGTTGATGTCCTAAACATATTCCAACTATAGGCTTTCTTCCTATAAGTTTTTTTATGTTTTCTATTTCACTTCCTAAATCACATGGGTCTCCAGGTCCATTTGATAAAAATATTAAATCAGGATTTACCTTTAATACTTCTTCCGCTTTTACATCTTCTCTAAATACTGTAACTTTGCATTTTCTGTCTGTTAAATTTTTTATTATATCATTTTTAATTCCAAAATCTATAACAGCAACGTGTTTTCCTTCTCCATCTATAGAGTAATTTTCTTTAGTTGTTACTTCTCTTACTGCATTTTTATTTGAAAAATCTCCTATTTCATCCTTTACATTATCAAAATCTACATCTTTTACAGTTATTATTCCCTTCATAGTTCCCTTATTTCTAAGTATCTTAGTAAGTGCTCTTGTGTCAATTCCAGAAAGCCCCATAATTTTATTTAACTTCAAATAATCTTCAAGCTCCAGCTCTGATCTAAAATTACTGGATTTATTGCAATTTTCTCTAACTATGAAACCTTTAACCTTAGGACATTGTGATTCCATATCCTCTAAATTAATACCATAATTTCCTATAAGAGGATACGTCATTGTTACAATCTGACCATAATAAGATGGATCTGTAAGTATCTCCTCATATCCTGTCATTCCGGTATTAAAAACAACTTCTCCTATAGTATCTTCAAGGTAGCCAAAAGCTTCTCCCTGAAAAATGATTCCATTTTCTAATATAAGTTTTGCTTTCATAAACATGCCTCCTGTATTTTCATAGTAAAAATACACCTATATATTTTAAAAAATAAAAAGGTAATAAAAAAACTATTTATAGAAATAATTTTTCCATTACCTATATGTTTATATACAAAACTATTCATTTTTTTAAATACATAAAAAGACTTATACATATTTATATACCTCTTTCTGGCCTCACAGGACCAATTTAAAGTGCATTTTTTACTTAAATTCTTAAAGACTATTTTAATTTAAAAATAGATTCATGTCAAGTCCGTATTTTTCAAATTTCATTTATAAAAAAGAAGATAGCACAAACTATCTTCTTTTTTTATATACTTTTTTTATAAAGAACATCTTTCACTTTTCTTTACATTCTTAATTGTTGCTATATTTATAATTTCTGATTGAAATGCCTTAAGTAAAGCTTTTTCAAGGACTTTTTCATGATCAAAATTTTCTATATCCGTGCATATTGCGTATACTTTATTTACATCTCCATATAAATTCTGATAAGTTAAAGTAACATTAGGTTTATTATATTCTACATCTACTATTTTTAATCCCCATGAAATTTGAGCAAATTTATCTTTTACGCTTAATTTAGTCAAATTCTCTAATTTTTTTGCATCTTCTGAAGGATTATCTATTATTATTAATTCATCGCCAACTTTATATTTACTCATATTAACCAGCTCCCTTGCATAATTTTTTATAGTTATTAAAATAATAATATTTTTTCTTTAAATTAATTATACACCTCATTATATATTTTATACAAGCTTATTGAGATACTTTTAACAAACTTCCTATGATTTTTCTTCCATTTTATTAAAAATAGAAAATGAAAACGCTAAAGAAATTATATTTAAAATAATTAAGCATATAAATATCATATGTAATCCTGAATTTAATGAGTTTTTCACTATATTCTGAGGTATAGTTAAATTTATATTTGAAGATGAATAAAAATTATTTGAATTTACTCTAAAAATACCTATTTTAGATAAATAATTTACGATACTTAAATTAAAAATATTTCCCAAAATACTAACGCCTATAGTTTGTCCTAAATTTCTCAAAAGAGAATTTGATGCAGTAGCTACTCCTCTCATATCATAATCGACAGAATCTTGTACTGCCATAGTTATAGTTGTAAAACTACCTCCAAATCCAAATCCAAGTATACAAACATATAATATTACAAAAATAAGAGAAGATTTCAGCCCCAGAGTGTACAAGCATATGCTTCCCAATGTTATAATAAGCAAACTGAATGTTATTACATTTTTTTCACCATATTTAGTTATTTTTTTATCAATAAAAAATGCTGATAAAAACCATGTAACAGACATAGGTGCCATGACAATTCCAGATACAGTTGGACCATATCCACGTATATTTTGTATATAAATAGACATATACACATCGATGCCAATTAACGCCGAAGAAGATATAAAACTTATTATATTCACCATTATATTTGATCTTGTAAATATTTCAAATGGCATAATAGGATCTTCAGCTCTTTTTTCTACCATATAAAATATGAGAATGAACAATGTGCTAGCTGAAATGCATAAAACAATTCTCAAATTGCTATCACCTGACATAAATCCTAAAAGCAGTGATGAAATTGCAGCAGTCATGAAAAATATTCCTTGACAATCTATTTTTACAATCCTCTTTTTAAAGTTTTCCTTAAGATTTTTCTGAAGCAATACTATAGAAATTAATCCAAAAGGTATATTTATGAAAAAGATCCAGTGCCATGACAATGTATCTATCAGAAATCCACCAATAAATGGTCCAACCAGACTTGATATTCCCCATGCACTGCTAAGCCAGCCTTGTACCTTTGCCCTTTCTGAAAAAGAGAATTCATCACCAGCTATTGTATATGTAATCGTATATATGGCACCTGCACCCATGCCCTGAAGTCCGCGAAAAAATATTAATTCATACATATTTCTAGATACTCCACATAAAAAACTTCCAAGTAAAAAAACGGCAATTCCAATAGAAAGAGTATTTTTTCTACCATATAAATCAGAAAATTTTCCATAAACAGGTGTAGTTATAGAAGTCGTTAACAAATAAAGTGAAAATATCCAGCTTATAAGTTTGAAACCATTTAAGTCCTTGACAATAGTCGGCACAGCTATTGTCACAACTGTACTCTCCACCGCTGCAAGAACCATTGCCACTATTATGGCAATAACTATTCCCCTCTTTGATGATTCCATTAAGTATCACTTCTCCAATTTTACTATCACTCAGTTAGTTTTATACATTTGATTATATCATAGTTTTAAATTCAAGATGTAAAATTAATACTTTTCTTTAATCCATTCTCACCTAATATTGTATTTTTAAAAATCTCCCTTGTTTCACTTAGATAATCATCAGGTGAAATCATGGAGGGACTAAAGTGAGTTAACCACAATTCCTCTACATCCGCCTCTCTCGCAAGCTCTGCAGCCTCCCTAAATAACATGTGTTTATATTTAATGGCTTTCTCTAACTTTTTGTCATCACCATAAGTTCCTTCGCATATAAATAAATCAGAATTTTTTGCGAAATCAATCAGTTCTGGAATAGGCCTTGAATCAGTACAGTAGGAAACCTTTAATCCTTTTCTACAGCCTCCAAGTACCATATCAGGTGTATACAAATTTCCTTTATATTTTACATCTTCACACTTTTGAAGTCTGCTCCATATATCAATAGGTACGCTATTTTTAACAGCCTTTTCTCTATCGAATTTTTTATTCCTTTCCATATATACAGAATAGGCAAAACACGGAATCCTATGATCTACAGATAAAATATTTATATTAAAATCTCCTATCCTTTCAGAATAATTTTGTTTTCCTGATAATTCTATTATATTCAATTTATACGGAAGCTCGGGAGCTATAACTCTCAATCCATTTATTACACTATTTAATCCATCAGGTCCTACTATACTTAAAGGTTCCATCCTTCCTGAATTTGCTATAGCAAGCAGAACTCCAGGCAGCCCTGCTACGTGGTCAGCATGAAAATGTGTAAACAAAATTCCATCTATGGTTTTAAATCCTAACTTAAATATTTTTAAACTTACCTGAGTTCCCTCACCGCAATCTACAAGCAATTTTCTTCCCTTGTAAGAAACTACCATTGAAGTGAGAAATCTATTATAGGTTGGCATTCCTCCACCACATCCAGCCAAACATACGTCCAACATATTAATTACACCTTTCTATTATTTTATTTTTTAATTTATAATTTAACCTATACTGTAATATTTATTTAATGATAAAAAATACTTCAATCTATTTTATGTACTTCTAATATGTAGTATAATACCATTAATATATGAAAAGGATGATTTTTATGAAAGAAGCTATATTAAATTTACTAAAAAAAAATAATGATGATTTTTTATCAGGCCAAATAATAAGTGAAAAACTAAATGTAAGCCGTACATCTATATGGAAACACATAAATATCCTTAAAAAAGATGGTTACATAATAGATTCGTCTTCAAAAAAAGGCTATAAATTAATTTCTTCACCAGACATTTTAACTTATGAAGAAATAAAAGATCACCTTCATACCAAATACATAGGTAAAAATTTTTTACACTTTGATACAATAGATTCAACAAACACTGAAGCAAAAAGACTAGCAGATAATGGTGAACCCTGTGGTACCGTCATAGTTTCAGAAGAACAGAACACAGGTCACGGCCGTCTTGGCAGAGCCTGGATTTCTCCTAAATATAAAGGCATATGGGTATCCATAATACTGCGTCCTGAAGTAAATCCAATAAAGGTTCCTAAAATAACCCAGGTAGGTGCAGCTTCCATGATAAATGCCCTGAAGTCTTTAAAAATAGATGCTCAAGTAAAATGGCCAAATGATATAATTATAAATCATAAAAAAATCTGTGGAATACTCACTGAAATGAGTGCGGAATTAAATAGAGTACACTATGTAGTCATGGGTATAGGTATAAATGCAAATTTGGATAAAGAAGATTTTAGTGAAGATGTATTTAAAAAAGCTACATCTTTAAAAATTGAAACAGGATCAAAAATTGACAGAAAACTTCTGATTGCCAATTTTCTAAATGAATTTGAAGAGCTATACAGTGAATTTTCTACAAATTCCACTGTAAAAAAATCCATAGATATATGTAAAAAGAACTCAGCCATTATAGGTAGGGACATAAAAATAATATCTGACGGCGTTGAAACTTATGCCAGAGCAATAGACATTTCTGAAGAAGGCCAGCTTGTAGTTAAGTATCAAGATGGATCAATAAAAAATTTAATATCCAGTGAAATATCTGTAAGAGGATTAAATGAATACATTTAATCCTCTTATTTCAATTTAGAGTTAAAAGTATAAAATCATTATTAAAATGCATACTAATAGCAGCCTTAATAAAATTTAAAGTTTGGGAAGTGATACTTTTATGCTGCTTGTAAAAAATGCTGATGTATATGCTCCAGAATCTATAGGTAAAAAAAATATTCTTATATCCTCCGATAAAATAATTTATCTATCCTCCAAAATAGATTTCCCTGATAAAAACTTTCCTGAAATCAAGGTACTTGATGGGGATGGTTTAACCGCCGTTCCAGGTATTATAGATTTGCATATGCACATAAATGGTGCAGGAGGAGAAGGTGGTTTTACCTCAAGAACACCTGAGATGTCACTTACAGATTTCACAACAAATGGCATTACCACATGTGTCGGGCTTCTTGGAACAGATGGAATTACAAGGAGTATGGGAAGTTTGATTGCAAAAGCAAATGCCCTTCAAATAGAAGGAATAACCACATATTGCTGGACCGGATGTTATGAAGTTCCAACAAGAACACTTACAGACACAGTCCGAAGCGACATAGTAATGGTAGATAAAATAATAGGAGCCGGCGAAATAGCCATATCCGATCACAGGAGCAGCTATCCTTCCTACCAGAATTTAATACATTTAGCAAGTGAGACCAGAGTTGGAGGATTAATATCAGGAAAATGCGGGATACTCCATCTTCATGTGGGCGATGGTAAAGATGGATTAAAAACTCTATTTGATGTAATAGATCATTCTGAAATTCCATTTGAAAATCTTCTTCCAACACACGTAAATAGAAATTCACTTCTCATAAAAGAGTCCATGGAATATGTTAAAATGGGTGGATTTGTAGACATAACCACAGGAATTAAAAATGAAGGTGATTCTGCCGTGTCCGCCTGGGAACTTTATATAGATATGATGCAGGAAGGCTTCTCACCCTACAATATAACTATGAGCTCTGATTCAGGCGGTAGTATGCCTCTATTTGATGATAAAGGCAAAATCACAAAACTAACCGTAGGTTTTCCAAATACAGACATTAGAACTATAAAAAGTTTAATTGAAAAAGGTATGCCTCTTGAGCTTTCATTAATTCCACTTACATCCTCTCCAGCAAATCTTTTGAAATTAAAAAATAAAGGCCATATAAAAGAAGGCTTTGATGCCGATATACTCCTTTTAGACAAAAACTTCAACATAGTTTATGTAATATCAAAGGGTAAAATTATGGTTGATAATTATAAAGCTTCTATATACGGCAGCTTTGAAAACAAATAAATATGTATTTTAAAAAAATATATACTATGCTATAATAAGATAGGTTTTATAATAATTGTTCATAATAATTTATTTAGTTGTTCATAAAAATAAGTTAAAAAGGAGTTAAAATATATATGAGTCTCAAAGAAAAAATTTCGCAATATTATACTAAATCCTATTTAAAAAAATATGGTGATAGATTGACACAAGTGCAGGGAACTGTAATATCTGTAAAAATCAAGGCCAAAACCATATTATGGATATTCAATACATTGAAAGTAACTCTTCTTGTAAGACCGGAGAGAAGTAAAAATATATCAAAGTGTACTTATTCAAAGAAAAGATGGTTCAAAAAGCCTGAATTCATACCTGTGAGTCAGGGAAATTTTGTATTGGTTCAAGGTCTCAAAGGAAAAAGAGGAAAAGAAAACAGAGAATTGGTAGAACTTATAAATATTAGAAATATGACTACTAAAAAAGATTTAATACCTATAGAAGGAAAGGTTCCGAAGGTTCAGAGAAGAACTCAAAGATTCAGATAAAAGCAGCTGTTTCAAGATGATTTTTAGATTTCTAAGTCATCTTTGAAGACAGCTGTTTTTAGTTTAATTATTTAAAGTACAAATAAAGGCTGTTTATAAGTGCTATTATTCCCGAGAAGAAAATAACTATGCACCACTGTATTAAATTTAAAGGTGAGGTATGAAAAACAGTCTGTAAAAAAGGAACATAGCATATAGCTAAAACCATACATATAGAAACTGATATTGCTCCTAAAAGATATTTATTGCCAAATAAATTTATTTGAAATATAGGATGATTTTCAGATCTGCATTCAAAAACGTGTACAAGCTGTGACATTATAAGGGTAGCAAGAGCCATAGTTCTAGCAGTTCTAAGTCCAAATCCATAATACTGACCTACTACAAAAGAAAATACCGTACATGTTCCAATAAGTCCACCTCTTACAAGTATCTTCTCTGTAAGTCCTCTTGCAAATATGCTTTCATTCTTCTTTCTTGGTTTTTCTTTCATTATATCCCCTTCTGGAGGATCTACACCAAGTGCAATAGCAGGAAGACCATCTGTTGCAAGGTTTACCATAAGTATTTGTATAGGGAGAAGAGGTATGGCAAGATTAAATGCAGAGGCTAAAAACATTGTAAGAACTTCTCCTAAATTACATGACAGTAAATACCTTATAAATTTTCTTATATTATCATATATTACTCTTCCTTCTTCTACTGCAGATACTATAGTTGCAAAATTGTCATCTAAAAGTACCATCGAGGATGCTTCTTTTGTAACATCCGTACCTGAAATTCCCATACATATACCTATATCTGCTTCTTTTACAGCAGGTGCATCATTTACTCCATCACCTGTCATGGCTACCACTTTATTTTTTGATTTAAAAGCCCTAACTATTCTCAACTTATGTCTTGGTGTAACCCTTGCAAATATAACTTTATTTTCTACCTGCTTTAAAAGTTGCTCGTCTGTTAATTTATCCAGTTCTTCACCCGTTATAACTTCAGATTGAGATTTACATATGTCAAGATCATGCCCTATTGCAAAAGCAGTATTTTTATGATCACCTGTTATCATAACAGGTCTTATTCCAGCCATTTTACACTCTAGCACTGCATCTTTGGCTTCCTTTCTTGGAGGATCTATAATACCTGCAATGCCAACAAAAATCAAATCATCCTCTATGGATCTACCTTTAACAAGATTTCTTTTCTTATAAGCTCCCCCTATACACCTGAGGGCATTATACGACATATCTTCTATAGCTTTCAATATTTTATTTTTTTCATTTAAGCTTAAAATTGTTACCTGACCCCTGTCCAGTACATATCTGCATCTTTTTATTATCCTCTCTGGAGCACCCTTTACATAACATATCTCATCATTTCCTTCTTTAACTATTACAGACATCATCTTTCTATCAGAATCAAATGGAATATCATATATTCTATTTGCCTTATCAAGAAAGTTCTTTAAACTCTTCGTGTCATCAAAATATGCTTTTATAAGTGCCGTTTCTGTAGGATCACCGATAAGACTGTCTGAAATGCTTTTTTTATCTATATCAAATTTACAATCATTACAATATGTAAAAATTTTTTTTAGCATAGTATTTTCAGGTATTCTACCTCTTTCCATGCTATACATTCTTCCATTAAAGTACATTGCTTTTACAGTCATTTTATTTTCTGTAAGTGTACCTGTCTTATCACTACAAATTATAGAGGTACAGCCAAGTGTTTCTACAGCTGGCAATTTTCTAATAAGAGCATTCCTCTTAAGCATTCTGGATACCCCGAGTGCAAGGGCAACTGTAACTATAGCTGTAAGGCTTTCTGGAATTGCTGCTACAGCTAAGCTTACTCCAAGCAAAAACATCTCATATTTATCCTCGCCCCTCATTATTCCGGTAACAGTAACTATTGCACATACTATTATACAAAGTATGACAAGCACTTTTCCTAAATTATTCAGTTTTTCTTTAAGGGGTGATGTATCCTTGTCTATGCTCTCCAGCATACCTGCTATTTTACCCATTTCAGTTTTCATGCCGGTGCCAATAACTCTCGCCTTGCCATTACCCGTTAATAGTATTGTACCCATGTAAATTGTGTTGTCACCTTTACGTGAATTCTTGCTAACTCCTTGAGATTCACCAGTCAAAAGTGATTCATCTACCATAAAATTACTATCCTCAACAAGCATACAATCCGCTGGAATTTTATCTCCACTTTCAATAACCACCAAATCCCCTACTACCAGATTTTCTGCATTTATAACTTTTATTTTTCCATCTCTTATTACCTTCGAAGTAGGTGATGCCATATTTTTTAAAGCTTCCAAAGATTTCTCAGTTTTAAATTCCTGCGCAAATCCAAGTACGGAATTCATGATTATAATTATAATTATAGTTACAGCATCCGCTTTTTCTCCCATAAATCCTGAAATCACCGTAGCTGCAATCAAAACCCAGGTTATAAAGTCATTAAATTGAGACAGAAATATTTTAACAGGTGATACTTTTTTCTTTTTTTCAAATAAATTAGGGCCGTATTTTTTAAGTCTTCTCTCTGCTTCAACCTGAGTTAACCCCATTTCAATTTCCCTTTCATTAATCAATTTACATACCTCCACGTTAGTTTATATTCAATAATGTATATGCTGAATTATTCCACTTTATTCAGTGCATACTCAATACCAGGCCATATGACTATATAATTTTATAGAAAACTTCCTTTATAAACTGGAACTATTAGATATAATAATATATAATTATTATCAGTACATAAGCAATTCTCAGTACTTGTACACTGCTGACTCAATAAAAGGAGGAAAAATTTATGAATAACAAAGTATATATAATAGGACATAAGAATCCGGATACAGATTCAATATGCTCTTCTATATCATACGCTGAATTTAAAAATAAAATTGGGGTAGATGCAATTCCAGTAAGGCTTGGAGAATTAAGCAAGGAAACTCAATTTGCACTCGACTATTTTGGAGTTAAGCCTCAAAAATTAATCGAAACAGTAAAAACACAGATATCGGATCTGGATTTTGATAGCATAAATCCAATATCACCACAAACTTCTCTGAAAACTGCCTGGGCAATAATAAGAAAAAATAGTGTAAAAACACTCCCTGTAGTTGATGATGATGATAAACTTGTAGGCATAGCATCCCAGTCTAATATAACTTCATCATACATGGATATATGGGACAGCAATGTTATTCAAAAAAGTGGCACTACACTGGATAACATACTTGACACTCTTGCAGCTAAGTGCGTTTACTCTTCTAAAGAAAACAGGGAGTTCAAAGGCAAGGTAATAGTTGCTGCAATGCAGCCTGAAAGCATAACTGAAGTCATTGAGGAAGGAGATATAGTATTATGTGGTGACAGGGCAGACGCACAAAATGTAATATTAGATTCAGGTGCATCTCTGATGATACTTACAGGAAATCATGAAGTATCCGATGAAATAATAGATAAAGCAAAAAAATTAAACTGTACTGTAATAGTTTCCCCATATGACACCTTCACCGCAGCAAGATTAATTCCACAGAGTATACCTATAAGTTATGTAATGAAAAAAGATAATATAATATCTTTTAAAACTTATGATTTCATAGATGATGTAAGAGAAGTTATGCTTGATACCAGGTATAGAAGTTATCCTGTAGTAAATGAAGAAAACAAAATCATAGGAAGTATATCAAGATATCATTTAATATCTAAGAATAAAAAGAAAGTAATACTTGTAGACCATAATGAAAAATCACAAGCTGTAAATGGGCTTGAAGATGCTGAAATACTAGAAGTACTTGACCATCATAGAGTGGGAGATATAAAAACTGATTCTCCAATTTATTTTAGAAATGAACCTGTAGGATGTACAGCTACAATAATAGGTTCAAGATTTTTTGAAAATGGCATAACACCTTCTAAAAAAACTGCAGGACTTTTATGTGCCGCTATAATTTCAGATACCCTTCTATTTAAATCACCAACTTCAACTGAAACTGATAAAATGATGTTAAACAGATTGGCTTCTATAGCTGATATAAATCCTGAACAATTTGCAAACGATATGTTCAAGGCCGGCTCCTCTCTTGATGGAAAAACTCCAGAAGAAATATTAAAGCAGGATTTTAAGGTATTCAATATTAATGAAATAAAAGTAGGAGTTTCCCAAATTTCAACTATGAACCCTGAAAGCTTTAACCCGGTAAGAGAAGATATCGTAAATCTTATGGAATCAATGTGTAAAAGCGATGGCTTTGGATTAATGGTATTCATGGTTACTAATATATTGAAAAGTGGATCAGAATTAATTTCTATAGGTAAATACAAAGATGTAATATCTCAAGCATTTGATGTAAAATTAGCAGATAATAGCGCTTATGTACCTGGAGTTCTATCAAGGAAAAAACAGATTATTCCACCACTCACTAGTGCTTTAATTAACATTAATAAATAATCTTAAAATAACTAAAGAGGCATTAAAAAATGCCTCTTATATTTTTATGCTTCTATTTTTAAATTTTCATCCTCATCTTTACCAAGCAACTTCTTGAAACATGAAATAGCAACCATAAGTCCAAGAGCCATTAACAAAATTGCAAATATCAGTTGCAGTCCATCTGTAAGAAATACAAAATTACTTGTTACAAATATCTTCTTTAAAATACTGATAGTAGCTTGTACTAATGCAGTAAAAGTAACTACTAACATTACACACATAGGAACCCAGAGCATAAAGCCTTTACGACCAGTGGCTCTAAGAAATACAGCTAATGTAATAAGTACTAATGCTGAAAGTAATTGATTAGCTGAACCAAATAATGGCCAAACATTGTTGTATCCTCCAAGAGAAAGCATTAATCCAACAGCAAGAGTAATAATTGTAGCAACATACTTGTTACTCATCAACTTAGAAAAAGCTGAAATATTACTTGTATCTGTATTATTATCTAAAAATAATTCCTGAAAAGCCATACGTCCAATACGTGCAACAGAGTCTAAAGATGTCAGTGCAAGAGCAGATATACACATTGTCATAACACAAACAGCTATATGCTGTGGAATACCCAATAATTGAAGGAATCCTGCTACAGATCCGGCAAAAATTGAAAATGGAGTTCCAGCTGGCAGCTTTCCACCAACAGCAACAGAACCAGCAACAACAAGAGCTACTACTGCCAATAATGATTCAACAAGCATTGCACCAAAACTTATTCCTAGCATGTCCTTTTCATTTTTTACCTGCTTTGATGAAGTTCCTGATGAAACTAAACTATGAAATCCAGATACAGCACCACATGCAATAGTAATAAATAAAGTAGGAAATAGCATTTTTCCTTTCACCTCAAAGCCATTAAATGCTGGTAAATTCATAGAAGGATTTGCTACTATTACTCCTAAAACAGCACCTACAATCATAGCAATAAGTAAAAAAGCACTTAAATAATCTCTTGGCTGCATCAAAAGCCACATAGGTGTTATAGATGCAAGAAAAAGATAAACAAATACTACACCCAACCACACATTTTTACTAAAATAAAGTGGAAATGCAATTCCAACTGCTAACATTGCAATCAAAAGAATTAAACCTATAACTGCCTCAAGCCTTTGACTTGGCTTTCTATATTTAATATATAAACCAAATATCATTGCTACTACAATAAACAGCATTGATATAGAAGCTGCAGCAGCATTTGGAGTATTCAAACTACCATTTGGCTTGAATCCATTGAAGGTAGTTGCAACAATATCTGCAAACGCAGCAATAACCAGTAATGAAAACACCCAGGCAAATAAGGAAAATAATTTTTTTCCTGTTTTACCTATATACTGTTCTATAAGATAACCCATGGTCTTTCCTTCATTTTTAACAGATGCATACATAGCTCCAAAATCATGAACCGCTCCAAAGAAAATGCCTCCTATGAGAATCCATAAAAGCACCGGCAGCCAGCCAAACATAGCAGCAATAATTGGTCCTGTTACAGGACCTGCACCTGCAATAGATGAAAATTGGTGAGAAAATACTACTCCTTTTGGAGTTGGAATATAATCTTCCCCATCCTCCTTAGTATATGCAGGTGTTTTAGCTTTAGGATCAATACCCCATTTGTTAGCAAGCCATCTGCCATAAATAAGATATGCTCCTCCTAAAACTACGATAGCAATTCCAATCATAAGTAAACCATTCATTTTTTATACAGCCCCCAATATTTAAATGAAATATTACTGTAGAAAACCATAAAATTAGCCCCTTTTTATAGTTACTACGTTATAATATTAAAAGTATAGTATTGAAATAATACCATCTTACTTACTGCTTGTCAATAAAATTCGACACAAAGAAAGCTGCCATTTAATGGCAGCTTTCTTTTAATTTATTATATCATTTATATCTATAGTTCTCATCTTTAAGTGCTGAAAATTATTATGGTTACTTTTTACCTTGTGTTGATGTTTATAATTATCTTTCATTGAATAATTCTGATATGTTGGCATCTGCATGGAATCCATAGGACACCTCATATATGGATTCATAGGACAAAATGTACTTGAAGATGTAGGATACATACATGGCATGCCACAAATATAGGATGCATAGTTATACATATATAATTCCCCCCAAAATATTAAATCATTATATTATATGTATGTATAGCTAATAAATTTACAATAAGTATAAAATTATTAAATTTATATATAATTACCTTGATTTCATGCTGTTTATAAGTCCCCACATTTCATCTGAAGTAGTTAAAGCTTTAGAATTTAATTCAAAAGCTCTCTGTGCCAATATCATGTCTGTCATCTCAGTTCCCATGTCCACATTGGATTGTTCGAGATAACCTTGATTTATATTTGCATTATTATTTTGATAAACTTGAGTTCCCTGTTTGGGAGTATACAGATTATCTCCTATAGATATCATAGAATCCTGTCCAATTACATTATAAACATTTATTTTGCCATATAGCATATCTTGATTTCCATTCTTTATATAAACATACCCTTTACTGTTTACAACAAAATTATCATTTGTAAGTATCTGCCCATTTCCAGCAGCATTACGTATTATTTCAACCTTATTTCCATTACTATCTACAAGATTTCCTGCTTTGTCAACATTAAAATCTCCTGCCCTTTCATAAGCTACTTTGCTGCCTGGAAGTGTAACCCTGAAAAATCCCTGTCCATCTATAGCAAAATCTGTCTTTTTATTAGTTTCCAGTAAACTTCCCTGTTCTGTATTTCTAATCCACTCAGTAGTTTTAGTTCCGTCTCCACTTATAAGAGGTGTAGTTGCGCTGGAATTTACAGGATATCCAGCTCTATTTAAAGTTTCATACATCAAGTCCTGAAAATTTACATCTTCGCTCTTATAGCCAACAGTACTTGCGTTTGCTATATTGTTTGATATACTGTCCAATTTATTTTGCTGTGCATTCATAGCACTTACACTATTCCATATAGCTCTAAGCATATATTAAGTCTCCTTTCAAAATATAATTTCTATATCTTTCCTACCTCATTTATAAGCTTTTCAAGTGTCTCATCTATAGACTGAACTGCCTTCTGGTTAGTTTCAAAACTTCTCATAGTGGTAATCATATCTGCCATTGTACTCATTACATTCACATTGGAGCTCTCAAGGCATTTCTGTCTTACCGTGACATTTGCCTGTACAGGGTTATTTCCACTATATAAGTTGTCACCAATTTTAGTTAGATTATTGTAATTTCCAAAATCAACAGTATCAAACTTATATCTAGGTGTTCCATTTATACTTATATTTCCCTGTTCATCACATGATATTTTCCCATTTCCCACGTTTATCTCGCCAAGGGCGCCTGTCTGAATGTTCCTTCCAAGCACAGCATCACCACTGTCATCTACAAGTGTTCCATTTATATTAACATGAAAATGCCCATCTCTAGTATAATATGTATTGTTTGCATTGCCTTCCTGTCTTGATACCGTGAAAAATCCCCTGCCTTCAATAGCAAAATCTGTATCTACGTCAGTTTGTTTAATAGCTCCTTCACTAAATTCAGTATTTACTCCATTAATTTTGCTTCCAAGACTTATACTTCCTAGTATATTTCTTACGTTTCTTCCACCTTCTATTTTGTCATAATTTTGAAGAAGCATATCTCCAAAATCCGCAACAGAAAGATCATCTTGCTTAAATCCCACTGTATTTGAATTTGCAAGATTATTAGTTATAACATCCTGTTTTGCTTCTTGAGTTATCATGCCAGATACTGCTGAATAAAGACCCCTAATCATTTTTTACCTCCATTATCATTTATGACTTTCATATCCTGTGGATACTGCATTCCTAAACCTCTTGCCTTATCCTCTATTTGACTTTTACTCATTTTATAATTGATTTTAACCTGAATCATTACAGATGTGGCAAGAATTATCCCTATTCCTATTCCTATCAATATTTTTCTATCACTTAAAAAATCAAAGATATTGATTATTTTACGTATAATTCTTTTATTAATAACAATTCCCCCTTGCCAATACCAGTAATCTCAGATATTTTCTCTATAGCCACTTTATCATCCAACATTTTTTTTATATCATCTATTTTAACATTATTATAATTTTCAAATTTTAAATTTTCATTGCTTAAGCTTTCATCTTTTTTATCGATATTTTTACCAATGTCTTTATCAATATTGCTGTCAATTTCATTTTTTATTCCATCTTTTTTGTCATCAATGTGTTTTTCGTTCTTTAAATTTTCTATTTGTTTCTGAAGTTCAAAAATAGTTTCTCCAAATTCATGTCTCAGTTTTCCGACTTCCAAATCAAAATCTTTAACAGATCCTTCTTTATATTTAAGCTGAGTCCCAAATGAATTTTTTTCCTTAGAAACTGCCCTTACATTAAAAGCTATAAGTATTATTCCAATTAAAAAAAGTGTAACTACTTCCATGAAAATTTCACTCCTAAAATTTATATTTTAATTTAGTCATTGCTTTTTTTAAATGCATGATAGCTCTGCTGTGAAGCTGACAAACTCTAGATTCAGATACATTTAGAATATTTCCTATTTTCTTGAGTGTAAGCCCTTCATAATAATATAAAGTCAGCACAAGGTTGTCCTTTTCATTTAAAAGTTTCAAAGCTTTAGTTAGATATTCCAATTCTTCTTTTTTTTCAAGAACCATTTCAGGGCTTGGACTTTTATCATCCTCTATAGTTCCCATAATTGGAATTTCATCATCATCTGAAAATATATAATTTTCAAGTGACACTACCGATATATAATTTATGTAGTTTTCTATTTCAATCATTTGCTTTATACTTATATTCAATTTAGCTGATATTTCACTTGCGTTAGGCTCTCTTCCAAATTCCTTTTGAAGTTCTTCTACAGCTTGATTGTATCTATTAAGTTTATCAATAGCTCCTTTTGAAATAGGGCTGTTTTTTCTCAATTCGTCTATCATTGCCCCTTTTACACGGATAGATGCATAAGTTGAAAATTTCATTCCCTTATTTTTATCAAATTTACTTATGGCATCCATAAGACCTACAATCCCATAACTTATAAGATCTTCATATTCTATATATTTAGTCTTTCCTATTATAACTCTAGAAGCAATATATTTTACAAGTGGAAGGTACATTTTTACCAGTTCTTCTTTCATACCTAATTCGTTTTCTGTAATCATAATTACTCCTCCACTTCCCCCTTTTTTATTTGCTTTCTCATAATATCAAAAACCAATTTTATTATTTTTTCCCTACTATCCTCTTCTAAATCCAGAAATGTTATTCCACATATCAACAATTTATTTTGTGTATTTTTATCTATTCTGACAATTTTCCCTTTTACTGTTACATTATCATCTTTAATAGGTATAGTTACCATCAATGTGCTTCCCAGCCTAATTTCATTTTTATATTTCATATCTACAGACAATTTCATTCCTCCACCACTTATATTAAGTGAATTGGCATTAAAAAAATTTATCTGGCAGCTTAAATGCTTTAAATCTCTGCTGTCCGGAATAAGCACACATAAAACGTCATTTATAAGTGGAACCCTTACGAAATCTCTTCTCTGTGTTAATTTAATCTGATCAGGTTTTTTAATTTGTATCATCAATATTTTATCTGATTTTCTATCAAGTACTACCGTATAAAAACCATAAATTTTCTTTTCACGAAAATATATACACCTTATTCTGTCACCTTTTCTAAGGAGTAAGTATTTTCCATTATTTACAGGAAGACTTATTCCTATATAATCTTCACCTAAATCCTGAATATTACTTTTATAATATCTATCATCATTATCTACTTGTATCTCAATTTTACTATTTATATCAAAATCGATATCACATTCCATACAGCATCTTCTCCTTATGAAAAAATATCAAAAATTTTTTTAAATAAATCTTGAATTCCGTTTTGTTTCTTTATATTTTCAGCTCCCAATAATTTTTGTGCCATATAATTTACATTTTTTGAGGCATATGATGTAGGATAATTTATTACAAATGGAACCTGATTTTTAACTGCCTGAGTTATCTTTTTATCTTCTAATATATATCCCAGATAATTAAGACTTATATTTAAAAACTTATGTACAACTTTATTAAATTTATTAAAAGTATTTTCTCCTTCTTTGATGCTAGTAACTCTATTTACAATTACATTTGCCTTTTCCTTAATATTAAAATAATTTACAGCTTTTATTAAACTATATGCATCTGTAAGTGATGTAGGCTCAGGTGTAGTGATTATAAAGAGTTCTTCACAACATGCAATAAAACCCATCACTATCTTGTTTATACCAGCACCTGTATCTATTATTATATAATCAAATCCTTCAATTTTAGAAAGCTTGTCAATAAAATCATCTCTCTGTTTCTTACTAACTTCATTAAATCTCGGGAATCCAGTTCCACCTGGCAATAATTTTATTCCAAAAGGTCCTCTTATAATAACATCTTCCAGACTTTTATTCTCAAAAATTACATCATATACACTATATTTAGGTAGAAATCCCATAAGTACATCATCATTCCCCATTCCAATATCAGCATCAAATATGAGAACTTTTTTTTTCATTTTTTGGAGACAAATTGCCATATTTACTACAAAGTTACTCTTACCTACGCCTCCCTTTCCAGAAGTCACTGTAATTATTACAGTTTTAGGTTTATTATTGATCTTATTTGTCAATATTCTATTCTTCTGAGTTTCGGCCAGCCTTCTTAATTCCTCAGCTTGGTCTAACATATTATATCCTCCCCTAGTACAAGTTCTGTAAGTTTCTGTGAATTCATAACTTCAATATCCTCCGGCACATTCTGACCTGTAGTAACAAAGCTTACAGGTTTGCCAGCTGCATCTATAATATTAAGTATAGATCCATAAGTAGAAGTTTCATCAAGCTTAGTTATTATTACATTATTATAATTTAATTCTTTATAACCATTTACTATTGTATCTATGTCTCTATTCTTGGTTGTACAACTTATTACAAGATGTATATTTTTAGTATTTATTCTGTCAATAAATGCCCTTAATTCAGATAATTGCATTTTATTTTTACTACTTCTTCCTGTAGTATCTATTAAAATGATATCACAATTTTTCATACTATCAATAGCTTTTTCCATATCTTTAATGTTTAAAACTACTTTAAAAGGTATATTCATTATATCAGCATATGTTCTGAGCTGCTCAACCGCTCCTATTCTATATGTATCTATGGTTATAAGACCAACTTTTTTCTTTTCAATAAGTGACATTTTTCCAGCAATTTTTGCAATTGTTGTAGTTTTTCCAACTCCTGTAGGTCCTACCAGAACTACAGCATTTTCAAGCACTTTATCTTCTACTTTTATCATATTCCCTATTACCATTTTTAGCTTCTTTTTTTCCTCTACATCTTGTTGAATTTCTTTAACTTTGTTCATTATATTTTCTATAACTTTTTTATTTATATCCATGTTTTCAAGCTTTAATTCCAGCTTGCTCTTTCCTAAAGAATCATAAGATTTTTTAGACATATCATCAAGCATATTTTTCATCTGGTGAACTTCTTTTAAAAGAGCTTCATTATTTTCACTTCTTAAATTGACCGACTGTGCATAATTAAAGTCAGACTGCCTTTTTTGATTTCTTATTTTATCATTTACTACCTTTTTAAAATTCTCAACACTGTCTGTACTGCTATTTTCATATTTATTTTTTTCTTCTGGATCGTTGACAGCAGCTGTAACTTCTAAAATTTTTTTAGAGAAAAAGCCTAAGAAGCCCTTTTTTCTTACTTTTCTCTGGCTTATTATAACTGCTTCTCTTCCAAGTTCATATTTTATTCTGGTAATAGCTTCATTCATACTTTTTACTCTATACCTTTTAATAATCATTATATTGAAATTACTCCTTCTGTTTTAATTTCTATATCATTTGGTATTTCATTTAATGAAAGCACATTGACAGCCGGAAATACCATTTCAATAAGTTTCCTAAATGGCGCTCTTATTTTAGGAGAAACAAGTATTACAGGTTGATTTTCATAAAAATATACAGAATCAAGTATTGCTTTAATTGATTTTAATATTTTGCTTGTAGTATCCGGATCTATAGCCGGGAATGAACCCTGCATAGACTTTTGTATGTTATTGCCAACCAGTGTTTCTAAATCCTGAGAAAGTGTTACTACTGTAATTGTATTATTTTCATCAATCAAGGAGTTGCATATACTCCTTCCAAGTGCAAATCTTACGTATTCAGTCAAAAGCTCTATATCTTTACTGTTTCTTGAATTATCCGCCAAAGATTCCATAATGGTTACCATATCCTTTATAGGAACTCTTTCTCTAAGTAGATTTTGAAGTACTTTTTGAAGTTCACCTATCGTAAGCAAATCAGGTATAAGTTCTTCAACTACAGTAGGATATTTTTCCTTAACAGAATCCACAATAAGTTTTACTTCCTGCCTGCCAAGAAGTTCATAAGAATGGTTCTTTATGGTCTCAGTCAAATGAGTTACCATAACAGTAGTAGGGTCTACAACTGTAAGTCCCTTTATTTCAGCCTCTTCTCTCTGATCTTTATTTATCCACGTTGCCGGAAGTCCAAATGATGGCTCTGTTGTACTTATTCCTTCAATAGTATTATTTTCATTAGTAGGATCCATGCACAAAAGCATATTCGGCATAAGTTCTCCCCTTACAATGACGGTTCCCCTTATCTTTATAACATACTCATTTGTCTTTAATTGGAGATTATCTCTTATTCTTATAGGCTGAACCACAATTCCCATTTCTATGGCACACTGCCTTCTAACCGAAGTTATTCTCTGAAGTAAGTCTCCTCCTGAACTTTCATCCGCCAGTGGTATAAGTCCATATCCTATTTCAATTTCCATAGGTTCTACAGATATTAAATTCATAACATTTTCAGGCTCTTTTTCTTCTATTTGCGACATTTCCTGTTCTTTAGCCTGTATTTGTTGAATATTGTTTGTTTTTTCATCTTTGTATAAAAGGTATGCAGCTGCCATACAAGCTGCCGATAAAATTAAAAATGCTATATGTGGAAGTCCTGGAATTATTGCAAGAAATAACAGAACCCCGCCTGCAATAGCTATTACCTTTGGAAAACCTGTAAGCTGTTTAACTGCAGCGGTACCAAAATCTTCACTGTTTCCTGAACGGGTAACAAGTATACCTGAGGCTGTAGATATGAGTAGTGCCGGGATCTGTGAAACAAGACCATCACCTATAGTAAGTTTTGTATAAGTTTGAGCTGCCTCCGAGGCACCAAGTCCTTTTACCACTATTCCTATTATTATTCCAGCTATTATATTTATAACAACAATTATGAGTGCTGCTACAGCATCTCCCTTTACAAATTTAGATGCACCATCCATAGCTCCATAAAAGCTTGCTTCATTTTGAAGCTTTTCACGCTTATCTCTGGCACCTTTTTCATCAATTAAACCTGAATTCAAATCTGCATCTATACTCATCTGTTTACCTGGCATTGCATCCAGCGTAAATCTTGCTGAAACTTCTGCAACTCTGTTTGCACCATTTGTTATTACTATAAATTGAATTATAACTATAATTAAAAATATTATTATACCAACTATATAATTGTCTCCTACAACAAAACTTCCAAAAGCACTTATAACAGTTCCTGCATATCCATCTCTAAGTATAAGCCTTGTAGATGATATATTTAAAGCCAATCTAAAAAGTGTAGTTATTAAAAGCAGAGTAGGAAATGATGAAAACTGCAATGTTTCCGTAGTAAACATTGTCAAAAGTATAATTATTATAGACAGCGTTATATTAAATGCAATTAGCACATCCAAAAGTTGTGCTGGCATTGGAATTATAATCATAAGTACTACCATAATAACTACCATAGCCATTATTATATCTACATTATCTTTTAATTTAAACTTTTTTCTGCTATTTTCCAAAACATCACCTCATTTTATAAACCAGTGCCAATATTTCTGCTACTGCCTGATACATTTCAGCCGGTATTTCCATATCCAATTCTACCTCTTTATATATAAGCCTGGCCAGTGGTTTATTTTCAAATATAGGTACATCATTATCTTTTGCCACCTGTTTTATCCTAAGTGCAACTGCATCAAGACCTTTTGCTACAAGTATAGGTGCATTCTGTTCATCCTCGTATTTAAGTGCCACAGCTACATGGGTAGGGTTTGCAACAACAACAGTAGCATCAGGAACATCCTGCATCATTCTTCTCATAGCCATTTCTCTCTGTTTCTGTTTTATCTTTCCTTTTATCTGAGGATCTCCTTCATCTTGTTTATATTCTTCTTTAATTTCCTGCTTTGACATTCTAAGATCCTTATTGTATTGATAAATTTGAAATATATAATCAATAATTGCAATTATGACCAATATCAATGTTATTCTAAAAAATATAGATACAGCCAGGCTCCCTACAGCTTTGGCTACAGCTTGTACATTTAACTCTCCCAGCGTCAGTATAATCATATAGTTATCCTTAATAAATTTATAGCCTACATAACCTACTACAAGAACTATTACGCTGTCCTTTAAAAGTTCCATTACAGCCCTTGCCGAAAACATCCTTTTGAATCCATTTATAGGATTCAATTTAGAGAAATCAGGTTTCAAGGGTTCAAAAGTTATAAGTCCTCTAGTCTGAATTAAATTTGCAAGTACACCAACAACAAGTATTGGAATAGCTACAGGTAAAAAAACCACAGCCAGTCTCCACACAGCTATAAATAATATTTTATTCAAGCTGTCATAACTAAGGGACATAGTAATATAATTATTTAAGAATGCTACCATAGTAGAGCCAAGTGACTTGCCTACATATCCACCTAAAACCATAATAACCAAAGTTGAAACTCCAAGTGTCATGGCAAGTGCCACTTCCTTACTTTTTGCTATCTGTCCCTTTTTCCTTGAATCACTCTTTTTTCGCGGTGTTGCTTCTTCAGTTTTATCATCTTTTGCAAATATTAAAAGTACTGGCAGCGCCTTATAAAATCCATTTATGGAATTAGGTATGGCGGTAAATGCACTTTCCATTAATTTAAGAAAAATTGGCAGTGCGAAACATATTGAACCAAATCCTACCAATATTTTAACCGGCATTCCTAATATCATTATATTTAGTTGAGGTACTGTCCTCGCTATAAGTGACATAGTCAAATCTGTAAATAAAAGTATTAAAATTATGGGTATAGCTATCTGAAGTGAAATAGCAAAATACTCTATAAATGATTTAAATATTATATTAATCGAAGCTTGATTCAAAAAGAAATTTCCAAGTTTTATTGCACTAAAACTCTGAATTAATGACTTTATTAGCATATGATGTCCATCTACTATTAAAAAAACTACCATGGCAAACCAATAAAGCAAATGCTCAACCAAAGTGGTATTACTATTTGAAGATGGATCATAAATACTCATCATAGCAAAACCTATCTGCATATCCATAATATTTCCGGCGAATCTTACCATGGAAAAACATAAATTAGTTAGAAATCCAAGGGTAAGACCTGCGGATACTTCATTTAAACAATTAAATACAAAAGGCATAGTGCTATTTATGTTACTTATGGAAGAATAATCTATTCCCGGCATAAGTATATATGCCATAACTATAGTCAAGCCAACTTTAACCGTATTCGGAGTTCCTGCAGGAAAAAATATAGGGACAAGTGTAAAAAAACAAAATATTCTTATTGATACAAGCACTAAAGCCGTAAAGTATAAAGTATTTATCAAACTATTCCACTCCATTATGTTTAAACTGTAATCATTGTGTTATATGTGCTATATATGTAAAAATTCTTTCTGTAAATCCTACAAGCTGCTGCATTGCCCAGCTTGCTGTAATAAGCCCAATTATAGCTATTGCAATAAGTTTAGGTACAAAAGTAAGAGTTTGTTCCTGTATCTGTGTAGTTGCCTGAAATATACTTATTATTAGGCCTACAATTATTGAAACTATAAGAGTAGGTGCAGCTACTAAAAGTCCTGTTTGAATTGCATCTTTTATAATACTAATTAACATATTTTCACTCATTCAATTCACCTCATGAAAAACTTGCAATTAAAGATTTTACAAGCAAATACCATCCATCTACCATTACAAATAAAATAAGCTTAAAAGGCAATGATACCATAGTTGGCGGCAGCATGAACATTCCCATGGACATAAGCACACTGGCAACTACCATGTCTATTATAACAAACGGTATATAAATCAAAAATCCTATTTCAAAAGCAGTTTTAAGTTCACTTATCATATATGCTGGAATTACAACATAAAGTGGTGCATTTTCTCCATTAGCTGTAATCTTGTAATTTACTTTAGCTTGATCTACAAATAACTTTAGATCCTTTTTGTAAGTTTCCTTCAGCATAAACTCTCTAAGTGGCTTGGCCCCTGCATCTATTGCCTGATCCTGGGTTATTTTGTTTTCTATATATGGCTGAATGGCATTTGTATTTATTTTTTGATAAACTGGATTCATAATAAAAACAGTCATAAATAATGCTAGTCCAATTAATATCGAGTTGGGAGGTGACTGCTGCGTTCCCATTGCATTTCTTAAAAATCCAAATACAACTATAATTCTAACAAAACTTGTCATCATCATCACAAAAGATGGTAAAAGTGTAAGTACAGTAAGCATTATAAGTAATCTTATATTTTGTACATACTGCTGTGGAGTAGATGCACTTGAATTGTTCATAGATACATTTATATTTGGTATCGGCATAGTTTGAGACGCATCAGGTGCTGCATACACTACATTATGTATATTTAAAATGGCAATAACAAATATTAAAATTGAAATAGTTATAAATCCATTTCTATACTTATTCTTCATTTTTATCTTCCTTTTTATATTTAAGTTTTTTCATCCGTAAGTTGTTTGTCTTGTCTTTTATGAACTCTTTCATTCCCGATTTAGTATAAAAATCTTTTAAATTTTTATACTGAGGTATGAATTTTTTATCTTTTAATTTACAAATTTCATCTTCATTTAATTCATAAACTATTTCAATCCTTCCAGATGTAGATGAAATTACATACACCTTTTCTCCTATCTTCACTACAAGTAAACTATTTTCTTTTGATATTTGTGCTCTTTCAATTACATTTATAAAATTGTTTTTTTGTATATTTCGAAGTTTACCTCCACCATATTTCATGGAAATATATATTAAAAATATTACAAAAAGAAGAGCAATTAATGTTCTAAATATCATCCATATAAATTGTAAATCCATTGTATTCTCCTAATTATATATAAATGCTTTATTGAATTACAATATCTGTAAAATATACGTTATTCAACTGTCCCTTTTGGAGCATAGGATTTATTTTTTGAATTATTTCCAATTTTATGCTATTCATATTTTTTGGAACAATATCCGCTGCTTTTTTTGTTCTTAAAATCCCAATAACTGCATCTGTAACCATAGGTTTTTTTGTAGTTAATTCTGCTGTTAAGCTTTTATCATTAAAACCCAAAAATGCTTTCACCTTTGCATATCTGCTTCCACTCTCATCTGCCAAATTTATGGTAACTTCATCAAGTTCAAATGTTTGAGAAGATACAACCTGATCTAAGTTTGAATTTGCTACTGTGGAAGAATTTTGTCCATTATTCTGAACCTGCTGGGTATTTGTTTGCTGTACAACTCCATTTTGTGCTGTATTTGTCTTAGTATCCTTCTTCAAGAATTTACTATATCCAAAATAAGCGCCAACTCCAACTACTGCAAGTATTAGAATACCTATAATAATTACTTTTATTTTTGACGAACCTTTTTTTTTATCCTTATTTTCCATATTATATATCTCCCTTACTAAGTTCACCGTATACCGTATATAGTATATAGTTTACAATTATTTTTTTAATCAAAATTACCTCTAAATATTTTCCTCTTGTATTCTATAACCTTTCTCACTATTTCATCATTAGACTCTTTTACAAGATATTTTTTTCCATTTGTCAGAGTTATAAGGCTCTCAGGTATAGCTTCCACTTTTTCTATAATGTCAGCATTTACAATAAATTCCTTATTATTAAGTCCCACTAATTTTATCATAAAAATCCTCCTCAAATATATCCAATAAATATATTCAACATTTTTTAATATATAATTACATTATAAGTCCAATTGTACTTCAATATGTACATAATTTTAATTTTAGCTGAGACTTTTAAAATATTTTTAAGATAATTTGCTTTAATTTATAAGGTACTCAGGCAGAAGGCACTGCCTCCTACCAATTAATACCTATATGTTCAACAATATATTCTATTTATTAAGATCTTTTAAGATTTACAAGTTCCTGAAGTATTTCATCATCCGTAGATATTATTTTACCATTTGCAGAGAAAGCCCTGCTTGCTATTATCATATCTGTAAACTGCTGGGCAAGATCTACATTTGACATTTCAAGAGCTCCCTGGGTAAGAGAACCATATCCTGAACTACCTGGTGTTCCATAAGTTGCATCGCCAGAGTTTGGAGATACTTGATATAAATTTCCTCCATCCTTTACAAGTCCACCTTCATTTTGAAAAGATGCTAGTGCTACACAGCCGACATCATATGAATCATTAGCAGTCTTTACATTTATAATTCCAGTTGGTCCTACAGACCAGGAAGTAACCTTTTCCTTATCAACATCAGCAGCAGCAGGAGATGCATCTGGTGTACCATCAGACTTATAATATTGTGCAATTGAAAGCTGTTTTTTAGGCGTAGTAGAAGTAGTAGTATCTGCTTTACCATTTTTAGTAGCAGTCATTCCATATCCCATAATATGATAGCCGTCCTGAGTTAAAAGATTTCCATCCTTATCTAATTGAAAAGCTCCATCTCTTGTATAATAATTAGTACTGCCATCCGGGCTGGCCACAAAATAGTTTCCTCCTGTATTTATCACGAAATCCAAACTTCTGCCCGTAGACTGGTCACTTCCTGCAGAAAAATCTGTACTTATTCCTGCTATCTTTACTCCAAGACCGCTCTGCCTACCATTTACTCCTCCAATTCCATTATTTACAGGTGCACTTGGATCTGACATGGTTTGACTCATCATATCTTCAAAATTCATAGCTTGAGTTTTAAAACCTGTAGTAGATGAATTGGCTATATTATTTGCCACTATATTTAATTTTTGTTGATTTACTTTAAGTCCGCTTATTCCTGAATATAACGATGGTAACATATTATTTCCTCCAATTTTTAATATATTATTGTTCTGCTTCCTTCATTCCACAGAACCTGGCTTCCATTAAGGTCCAGCCATTTTTATACTATGACCATGCTGTCTATATTTGTAAAAACATTGTTACTGCTTGAATTTTTATCTACAGCTGTAATTACAGTCCTATTTTTTATAGATGTAATCAAAACAGTATCATTATAAAGCAGTGCCGATTCTGTACATCCCTTATTTTCTGCTTTGTTTATTGCAGAATTTATATTTTTCATATCACTTTCACTAAAATTTATGTTTCTGCTTTTCAGCCTCTCAGCAGCATGATTTGATATGGTAAAACTTGAGTTTTTATCAATTTCACTATTTAAAGTATCCTTAAAAGACACTTTTTCCTTGCCACTGCTTGCATTGTTATTTATATTATTTTTCTTGCTGTATACTGCCTTTAAATCCTGTGTAAAAATTAACTTTCCATTAATCACTCTATATCCCATAGATACGCACCTGCTTGTCTATGAATTTTCCACATCTGAAACATCATTAAAATCAAAGCTCTTCGTAGTTCCATCTGAAAGTTTCACTTTTACAGTTACTCCACCAACTTCTCTTGATACAGACTCTACAACACCACTATAATTGTTTCCACTTGAATCCTTCTCATCTATATTAACCTTTTTGCCTATAAGTGAAGTGGCATTTAAAAGCATATTGTTGTTGGCAGTTGTATTAAAGGTATCTCCTAAATCATCAATTTTAACAGCATCATCTATATTAATTTGTTGATATTCATTTACTGATTTTCCATCTTTGTCTGTTCCCTGTCCTGTCAGTACATTTAACTTTATATCATCACCATCTTTAACAACACCAACTACTTCTCCGCTTATTTTATTTCCAGTATCATCTGTATCACTGAAAGTAACATATTTATTTATAAGTGAATTTGCAGTTCCCATCTTGCTTGAACTATTTAAATTAGCCATCTGTTCAAGAGATGAAAATTGTGCCAGCTGACTTATATATTGTGTTGAACTCTGGGAATCACTGCTAGTTGGATCCTGGTTTGCAAGTTCTGCAGACAGTATTTTTAAAAACATATTTTTATCGATATCCTGATTTTTTTTCACTACTCTCGTTCCACTTGAAGTAGTAGCATCACTTGTGTCAATTGGATAATATTTTTGGCTGCTTTCACTAGAACTGGTATCAGTTGTACCAGATGAAGTACTAGCTGCCAATGCCCTTGACGCTTCATTGTAAAAATCATTGTTTTGATTTCCACTATTAATTAATACAGTCATTGTTTACCTCCATTTCTTAATTATTGACTAAGCCAATATATTTACATTATTGTCACCATAATAATCTTCTTGTGGTATTTCTTCATCATCAGACAAACTACTTACAGATAAATTTTTATTCTTTTTTCCACTTTCACTTTGACTCCACTTTTTACTTTCATCATTAAAAAAAGTTGTGTCTTCATGATATAAATTTAGTGAAAAGCCCTGAACCTTTATATCATTATTTTCAAATCTATTAGATAAATCCTGAAGATTTGAATTTAGGATATTATAAGCATCTTTATTTGAAGCCGTAAGAGCTGCCTTCATTTTTCCATCTTCCATAGTTAGATTTATTGTTATTTCTCCAAGTTCCTTAGGCGTAATCTTTACAGTTAGCTGTTTAATATTATTAAGATCCATATATTTAACAGTTTTTATTATATCTGAATTAAAAGTGGTCTTATTTAAAGTTATCTCCTGAGCACCATTCTTAACTGCAATATTATTGTCTCCTTTAACAGTATTAAACTGTGACATAAAATTAGTTGCCCTTGATATTTTATTGTCAGTTTTTCCTCCATCTAGTATTTTGCTCAATATTTTCTTATCATTATTACTGCTGCCTGTAAATCCACTATTTCCTTCATTTTTATTATTTGAAGTTTTATCGCCTAAATTAGTATTTTCTGTTTCAAAACCCTTGATTATATTTCCATCTTTATTTGACATTTGCAATAATTTATTATTTACTGCATTTTCTTGTGTATTTAAATTACTTTCTGATTTAGAATCAAGCTTTGACAGCAATTCAGTATAAATCTGTGATTTTAAATCAGCATTACTATTTTTGCTCATATCAGTACTTGATATAAATTTAGAAATCTTTGATGTAATACTATCAGCTATTTTTTCAGAAAGCTTTTCAGCAAGCTGTGCACCTTTATCTGACTTGCTCAAAATACTTGATAGAAGTTTAAGATCATTCCCGCATGCTTTATTTAAAACATCTGAAATATTTTTTCCATCACCAGTACTACTGTTTAATAAATTCAGTAAATTTTGCAGAGAATCCTTTGAACTAGTTAAACTATTTGAAATTTTATCACTTATTTCATCAGCTAGCTTGTTCAAAGAATTATCAAGATTTTTTTGCACATTCTGATTGTTTGAAAATAGTAAACTTAAAAGTGAAAGTATATTCTTTTCATCTATCTTTCCACTCTTTATTTCATCTTTAATACTCTTTATTTCATCATCACTAAAGCCTGCCTGCTTAAGATAGCTTTCAATTTTTGAATCCTCGTCTTTAGTATTAACATCTTCAGACGAATTTTCACTTTTTACAGATGTACTGCACTGTGAGTCATTTTTATTGACTGTTGTTGAATTATCCTGAATATTACTTTTATTATCAGTTGAATTTTGGACAAGCGATTTAAAACTTTTATCACTATTTGAAGAATATGATTTAGCACCTGATGTTGATGCTGTCGCTGCATTTACTGAAGCCATTGTATTTATCGAAGTTACATTCATTTATTATTTCACCTCCTTTCAAAGAATCCTAATCAAATTCACCATTTCTCATATTTCTAATAAATCCATACAAGCCAAATTCATCATTCTGTTTTTGTTCTATTCTGTTTTGTTCCTTTATAAAAATTGCCTTTTCTTTATCCTTTAAAATGTCTACGGTCTTCCTGTCAATCTGTCTTTTCTTCAATTCATTTCTTTTTTCATCCACAATTTTTTCACTAGCTTTAAGTTCGCTCGAAGTATCCTCTATACTATAATTAAGCGATTTTAAATACATATGCGTTATTTTTTGCTGTACTATGCTATCTACATTTGATATATCCTTGTACTTGTCATAACTTTCTTTTAGATAATCTAATTTTTCTTTTATCTTTAAACTCTTTTTTCTTGCACTTTGAAACTCTCTTTTGCTTTCATCTTCTTTGTCAATCCTTATATCTAAAAGTTTCTGGAGCCTGAATTCATACTTTTTCATAAGTTTCCCCCTTTATAAGGTTCAAAATTCATGTTTATTAATCAAACATTTTTTCTAATGTATTCACGCTTTCAGCAAAAGACGAACTTTCATCTACATTTTGTCTCAAATATGAAATTATACGATCATAATATTTTATTGCCATATCTATCTTCTTATTGCTTCCCTTGACATAAGCTCCTATATTTATCAAGTCCTCAGATTTTTTATAAGTTGACAGCAAATCTCTTGCAAATGAAGCCTTCTTTTTATGCTCATCTGTAGTTATTTCAGACATAAGTCTGCTTATGCTTGCAAGTACATCTATGGCAGGATAGTGATTTTTATTGGCAAGAGCACGGCTTAGAACTATATGTCCATCCAATATACTTCTGGCAGCATCTGCAATTGGCTCATTCAAATCATCACCATCTACAAGTACTGTATAAAAAGCAGTAATAGAGCCTATATCTGACATTCCTGCTCTTTCCATAAGTCTCGGAAGTTTTGCAAATACAGATGGAGTATATCCTTTAGTAGCTGGTGGTTCTCCAATAGCTAAACCAACTTCTCTCTGTGCCATAGCAAATCTAGTAACAGAATCCATCATTAAAATTACTTTTTTACCCCTGTCCCTAAAATATTCTGCTATGGCTGTAGCTGTAAAAGCACCTTTTAATCTAACTAAAGCAGGCTTGTCAGAAGTAGCACATACTATAATCGTTTTTTTCATTCCATCTTCTCCAATATCTTTTTCTATAAAGTCTTTAACTTCTCTACCCCTCTCGCCAATAAGTGCTATTACATTTACGTCAGCTTCAGCATATTTTGCAATCATTCCAAGAGTTGTACTCTTTCCTACACCACTTCCTGCAAATATTCCAATTCGCTGTCCTTCGCCGCAGGTTAAGAAGCCATCTATAGCTCTTATTCCTGTAGAAATTACGTCTTTGATTCTCTCTCTTTTTAATGGATCTGGTGGTTCTGCATCCAGAGGATATGGAACTCCATAGGATATAGTGCTACCATCAAGTGGATTTCCAAGGCCATCTAGCACTTTCCCGAACAGCTCATCCGAGCATCTTGCACTTAAAGGTCTCCTTTCAGGTACAACCCTGCAGCCAGGTGAAATTCCCTTAAGTTCTCCAAGAGGCATTAAAATAACATTGTTTTCATTAAATCCTACAACTTCACATACAATTCTATTGTTCTCTTCATTATAAATACTGCATACCTCTCCTACAAAAGCTTTTACTCCCTCAACTTCTATGGTTAATCCGATGACCTTTTTTACTATTCCTTCTTGATAATTATAACTGGCTTCTGCTATTTTCCTGTTTAATCGGTCAAAATTTATGTTTATCAAAAATCTCACCCCTGGTTGAAGCTATCTTTATTCTCCATCCTTAAAAATACTTTTTATCTTTTCATAGGCTGTGTCCACTCCAAAAATCATCTTTCCATTATCCATTTCAATAATAACGCTTCCTTCTTCAATGGATTCATCAGGTATTATAAATATATCCCCTTTAAATGGAAGTTGTTCTTTCCAAACGTCTATTTTTTTTCTAAACTCGCTGCAGTATTTTTCCCTGCTCTTTATTATAAAAGTTTTGCTTTTTCTCATTTCTTTTAAGGATTCAAATACTACTTCATTCAAGCTGTCTTTATCTTTTACTTCATGTTTTAATATGCTCTCTATTGCATTAAGCACCATATTTTTTATCTCTATTTCTTTTTCTTTGAGATACTTATTTTTCTCATCAAATGCCCCATGTAATACATCATCTGCATTTTTCCTTATAACCTCTGCTTCTTTTTTTGCTTTGTCCATATTTTTCGTATATCCATCATCATAAGCAGCTTTATATCCTTCTTCTTGTCCACTTTTATATCCTTCATCATATGCCTGTTTTGTAATCTCAGCTGCCTTTTCATAGGCTTCTGAAATTATAGTTTCCTTTTTTTTATTGGCATCTTCCAAAATACTAGCTCCCAAATTTTCATAGCTTTTTAAAATAGAATCATTTTTTTCTGTAGTACCTTCTCCATTTGCATGTATTTTCTTTTTTTTCTCTGCTATATCCGTAAAAATTTTTTTTGGTCCCTGATTGTCTATGCTGTCACCCTTTACTATACCTTTATACGATGATTGCATCTTCTCCTCCTCTTGACAGAACTATTTCTCCTGCTTCGTCCAATCTTCTTATTATATTGACAATCTTCTGCTGGGCTTTTTCAACATCCATAAGTCTGACAGGTCCCAAAAATTCTATATCTTCTTTTAATGCAGCCGAAGCTCTCTTAGATTGATTTCTAAATATAGCATCTCCAACTTCTTCAGAACATCCTTTAAGTGCAAGTGCAAGTTCTTTTGTATCAACTTCCCTTAGAACTCTCTGTATAGCTACATCATCAAGGGTAATGATATCTTCAAATACAAACATAGACTCCTTGATCTTTTCTGCAAGTTCTGCATCTTCCTTCTCCAGTCCCTCTGTAATATTTTTCTCAGTAGTTCTATCAACTCTGTTTAATATTTCAACAATAGTTGGAACTCCTCCTATTACCTTCATATCTGATTTAACTACAGATGATAGTTTGCCATCCAGAACTTTTTCTATCTCTTTTATAACTGCATGTGATGTAGTCCTCATTGTAGCAACCCTATAAGCTACTTCTGCCTGAACATTTTCTGGAAGTGCCGAGAGTATCTGTCCTGCTTTATCAGCCTGAAGATAGCAAAGTATAAGTGCTATTGTCTGTGGCTGTTCATCAGTTATTATGTTCAATAACTGATGGGCATCAGCCTTTCTTGCAATTGCAAAAGGCCTAAACTGTTGTGTTGCTTCAGTTACCTTATCTAATATTTCAACAGCTCTTTGATTTCCAAGTGCTTTTGACAAAAGATTTTTTGCATATTCTATACCACCTTCTACCAAATAATCCTTGGCTTTGTTCATTTCTACAAATTCTTTAAGTATATCTTTTTTTTGTTCTGACTTGACAGAACTAATATTTGCTATTTCATAAGTTATTTTTTGTATCTCTGCTTCCGGTAATTTTTTAATTATTCCTGCAGCGGCTTCAGGTCCAAGAGTTATAAAAAGTATAGCAGCTTTCTGCACGCCAGTTAATTTTTTATTGTCTCTAGCCATCTATATCACCTCTCATCCTCTGCTAGCCATGCCTTGATTACATCTGCAACCTGATCTGGTTTATCCTTAGCATATTTCTTTATTTCATTTTCAACATGAGTGTCTTCATTTTCTTCCTGATCAAGTTCTACAGGCTTAAACTTAATTTTATTCTGTGCCTTAGTTGCATCATTATCATCTATGTCATCAATATCCGGTGGATTAATTATGTCATCATCAAACAGATCTTCTTCATCTGCAGCATGCTTTCTTCTCCAAATCAAGAAACCAACTACTGAAGCTATTATAACTGCTGCTAAAATTGCACCTGCTATAATATATTTGTTACGCTGTGCCTGTTGTGAAGCTTTCTGCATAGCATCCACATCTTTTTTCGCATTATCCTGAGCTGTAGTATCAAAAGGAATAGATTCCACACTTATGGTATCGCCTCTAGTTGCATCATATCCTATGGCAGAAACTGCTAAATTTCTTATAGATGTTTTTGTAGCATTATCAACATTTCCATCAAGTGCCACGGATGTAGTTAATCTTTTCACACTTCCTGGTGCCTTTATAGTTTTTTGTTCAACCTCAGGTACATCATAATTTCTTGTAGCTTCATTGCTAGTAGAATTGCCATTGTTTGAACTACTTACAGATGTATTGCTCATATTATTATCTACAGGACTAGTACCAGAATTATTGGTTCCGCCAGTATTTGTGCTATTTATAGTATGCTCACTAACAACTACATTTTTGGAATCATAAGTTTTAGAATCCTGCTGTACAGCATCAAAATCCAGATCTGCATTTACCTGAACCTTAACCTTATCTTTACCATATATAGGTTCTAGCATTGCAAGAAGCCTTTTCTCCATATCATCTTCATATTTTTTCTGTAAATCCTGCTGCTTTTCAGCAGGAATGGTAGAATCCGAAGATGACCCTGTATCTGTGCCATCACTGCTATATAAATCCCTTGATAAAAGATTTAACTTATCATCTATAACTTCCACATTTTGTTTTGGTACATTTTTTACACTGCCAGATACAAGTGCCACAAGAGCTTTTGTCTGATCCTGAGTAAGTTGCTGACCTGTCTTCAACTTTAAAGTTACAGATGCACTCCCTGGATTAGTATCTTTTACAAATTCGGTATCATCTGGCAGTACAAGATGCACTCTTGCATTTTCAACCTGAGGAAGAGATTTTATAGTTCTTTCTAGTTCACCCTGAAGTGCTCTCTGATAATCTATCTTCATCTGGCTGTCCGTTTCTCCAAATTTACTCTTATCTAAAAGTTCAAACCCCTGACTTCCATTAGTAAGTTGAACCTCTGAAAGAGTCTGCATTCTAATTTTGTCAACTTGATCCTTTGGAACAAGTATAGAATTTCCCTGTACCTTTGCATCTACCTTATCACTTTGAAGTTGTTTATAAACTGTTGCAGCATCCGTAGTATCCAAATTTGAAAACAATACTGCATATTTGGTTTTTCCAAAAGATATTCCTGTAAATATAAGTGCAGCTATAACTCCTGAGATTATGATACCAAAAGCTATCTTTTTATTTCTACTAAGACCCTTCCATTTACCTACTAAATTTTTAAACAATTGTGATAGCTTACCCATCAATTAGCGCTCCTTCTATAACTGTGTTCTATTCAATTCCTGATATGCTTCAACAAATTTATTTCTAATCTGTACTGCAAGGCTTAACGACATTTTTGCATTTTCTGCATCCAGCATAACATTATGTATATCAGTTCTATCTCCATCTATGAATTCCTTAGTACTATTATCTGATTGTACTTGATAATTATTAACATCATCTAACTTATCCTTTAATATGTTCGAAAAACTATTAATGCTGTCTCCATTATTACTGTTACTTGCATCATTACCATCATTTACTTTAATGTCATTTCCATTTACTACTTTATTAAAAATACTGCTGTCAGGCGTAAATTTATTTATTTTCATATATTAGTCCCCTACTTTCCTATTTCCAAAGCCTTTGAAAACATACTTTTTTCAGAATTAATAGCACTTACATCTGCTTCATAAGATCTCGTAGCTGTCATCATATCAGCCATTTCATTTAATATATTTACATTTGGCATAGAAACATATCCTGTAGCATCTGCATCTGGATTCGATGGATCATAAACTCTCCTGAAAGCTGAATTATCATCCTTTATTCCTACAGCCTTTACTCCCATAAGATTCTCCTCATAATTGCCATTACTGTCTAAAGCCTCATTTAAATTTTCTTGAAATACAGCTACTTTTCTTCTATAAGGTTGTCCATTTGCACCATGAGTTGTTTCTGCATTTGCCATATTTGAAGCTATAGTATCCATCCTAAGTCTTTCTGCTGAAAGACCGCTTGCACTTATTCTAAGATCATTAAAAGCCTGAATCATAAATATCACTCCTAATTTCCATTTATAACGTTTTTAGCCATACTCAGCCTATTATTTTCAAGCGTTACAAGTGAATTATACATAAGTTCATTTGCTGCCTGATTAACAGTTTCCACTTCAATATCAACATTATTTCCATCGCTTCTCATACTTGTTGAATTATCAGTATTGGTAGTTATTTGCCCGTATCCATTGTCTAATTTAATCTGTTTGTCATTATCTGTTTTTAATTCAAGTTTATCAATACTATCCTTGAGATTTTCCTCAAATGTAACATATTTTCTTTTATATCCCTTGGTATTTATATTTGCAATATTATTTGATATTGCCTTGCTGCGCTCTGTTGACGCATCTAATCCTCTTCCAATTAAATTATTTACCAGCTGGTCGTTGGATAAATTTGATATATAATCCATATATTCCTCCTTATCTTAAATTAAACACATATATAATATATTTTACATTTTTAATGAAATTTCTGCTCAAAATATCATAAAATTTAATTATATTTTATTTTAAATTAAATTTTTTTTTAATATAATTAATTTTAACATAATTCTGCTCCATATTCCATATATATGTACAATATTTGGATATTTAATGAAAATTTAATTTTTACAGGATTGTATATTTTTTTTATTTAAGCAAAAAAACAAAGTACTTATTTTCATGTAATAAGTACCTTGTTTTCGTTGTATAAGCTGATATTATTTTACATTTTGTAATATGCTTAAAACATCTTGAGGCAATTTATTTGCCTGTGCAATCATTGCAGTTGAAGCCTGTATAATTATACCTTCTTTGGAATAATTCATTATCTCCTCAGAAATATCCGAATCTCTTATGCTGCTATCGGCGGCAGTCATTTCATCAGTTAAACTCTGCATATTATCATAATTGCTCTGAAATTTATTTTCTAAGGCACCATATTTACTTCTTGCAGAAACAACTGTATCTAAAACACTATCAATGCTGCTTAACGTACTATCAATATTTCCACTTAATATATCATTTCCTGCTCCTGTTTTAATTTTATATAATTCTGAAATTTTACTTGTGCCATCCGAAGTATTTGATAATTCATATTGTGGTATTTCAACACTTTCTCCATAATTGGCACCTACCTGCATAGTCAATGATTGATTTCCATTTCCGGAAAGCATTTTCAATCCATTGAAATCAGAATCTTTTGCCATTGCATCTACTCCGTCTATCATCTGGTCTATTTCACCCTGGATTTTTTCTCTGTCATCTTGAGTAGTTGCTCCATCACCTGCCTGAATAGTAAGTGTTTTTATTCTCTGAACCATGCTTGTAATTTCCTGAAGTCCACCCTCTGCAGTCTGAAGCATACTTATCCCATCCTGGACATTGCTTGCTGCAGTTTGAAGTCCACCTACCTGCAGCCTTATATTTTCACTTTGAACAAATGCACCAGGATCATCCGCAGCACTATTTATTTTAATCCCACTTGATATTCTAGATAAAGCTCCACTTTGTCTATTTAATGCCTGATTTTGAAGTAAATTAATAGTCAAAGCCGGCATATTATAGCTTATTCTCATGAAAATTCCACTCCTTCTCATTTACTCTGATTTTATTATTATCGAAAATATTAGAGTGATACTTTAGAATAATAAGTTGATTTTAACATTATTTTATAATTTTATTATAAGGCTCTATTTTAACATACATACTGTAAAGCTGAAGTGCCTGTTCCTCACTTATTTTATTATCTACTAAATTACGATACAATATATATAAATTTGCATTCATATCTGGATCTGACTTTTTAGTTTCTTTCATCTTTTCCAATATTTTTTCTTCCAGAGATTCACTATCATCACTCAATTCCTTATCAATCATATTCAGCATCTCTGAGGCTTCTTTCTTTAAATTCTTATTTTTTTCATTTAATCTTATAGTCTTCAAGCCCATTTTTATTTTTTGTATACAAACCTTACTTATTAATACTTTCTCCTCATCTTCCAAATCTATCCCATCCTTTTAATTAAATTCAATCGGTTACATTTAAAATTATATTTTACTTCATTATATTAATTTTAACAAGACTTGTATATTCATGTCAATTAATACTATTCAATCTCTCTATATTATATGTATTTTATATTTTAAATTTAAGCATATCCATATTCTAGACAAATAATAATGGAGCCAAATAAAAATTCAGCTCCATTATCGAAAAATATACTTTTTTTATTATTATGAAAATTTAAGCTATGCAAGTGTTTCTTTTTTATATTCTAAAAATTGGATTGTATCAGCTTCTACATTAGTATAATACTTTTTTATATTATCTCTGGTATAACTCTTTGTAGTTATTTTGCCATTTACTCCAAGAAGTCTTCCCTTTTTCAAATACTGTTGAAGTTTTTCTGCTCCGCCACTAAAATATGATACAGAAATAAAATCTGCTCTCTTTTCTCCATTTTTATTCACAAAATTTTTGTCTACTGCAAGTATAAATTTTAAAACACTTCTTTTGCTATTTTCTATTTTAAACAGCTCTGCATCTTTAGTTAATCTTCCTATAAGAGTTACATTATTCATTTTTATGCCTCCCAACTATTTTTTAATAATTATATCCAGGTTGAGAGGTTTTAAACATTTTTAAAAGTTATTTTCTAGGTAAAATCTCTGTCCAATATCCATCCGGATCAGCTATAAAATAAAGTCCCATCTTTTCATTTTCATAGCATATACATCCCATATCCTTATGAAGCTTATGTGCTGCATCATAATCATCAGTTCTTACTGCCATGTGTATCTCATTATCTCCTAAATTATATGGCTCCTTTCTATCCTTAAGCCATGTCAATTCAACACTATAATTGCTCTGTCCATCACCCATATAAACTAATATAAAGCTATTATCATCCGCATATTTTCTATCGATTTCCTTAAACCCCAATGCTTTTTCATAAAATTCTATAGATTTTTCAAGATTAAGTACATTTATATTGTTATGGTCAAACTTAAATTTCAAAATAATTCCTCCCTTTCAGCTCTTGATATCATCACTTATTTTATAATTGTTTATTATTTACATTATACCTTATATATATTTTTTTGTGAACTCGTCTGATATTTGTGATATCATGTATCTATATTACCGAGATAAAACTCATTTAACATAGGGGTGAAAAAAATTGAATAATTATACTATTAATATACATTATCTATATCACAGTGGTTTTTCAGTAGAAACTAAAAATTACTTTTTAATATTTGATTATTACAAAGATAGTTTCACAGGTAAAACAAACAATATATATAATGGACTTATCTCAAATGATTTTATAAAAAGCAAGAATAATGTTATAGTCTTTTCATCTCACAGTCATCCTGATCATTTTAATCCTGTAATACTAAAGTGGGATAAGATAAATAAAAATATCAAATATATACTGAGCAGCGACATAAAAATTACAAACTACAAAAAAAATTACTACAAACTCTCAAAATATAAAGATTTAAAATTGGATGATATCTATATAAAAGCATATGGTTCTACAGATATAGGTGTTTCATATTTAGTAAAGGTGGACGGCATAACATTATTTCATGCAGGAGATTTGAACTGGTGGTACTGGAAAGAAGATTCTGAAAATGAAAGAAAAATGGCCGGCGGAAATTTCAAACATGAAATAAAACAATTAAAAGGTGAAAAAATAGATATAGCGTTTTTCCCTGTAGACCCTAGACTTGAAGAATATTATTCTCTCGGTGGAGAATATTTTATAAAGGAAATCAATCCATCTGTATTCTTCCCTATGCATCTTTGGGACAAAATGTCAATTTGCGGCAAATTTAAAGATTATATGGGAAACTGCAAAACTAAAATAATGTGCATTGAAAATCCCGGGCAGAATTTTCAATTAGCATATGAAGATGGTCACTTGCAGCTGCCGCAGAAAGATAACAATTAAATTATCCGGCATATGTAAAATGGAACTGTCGCATTAGGAAATTTAGTTGTAGAATTTATTTTTAGTGCGACAGCCCCATTTCATTAACTCTTAATTCTTAACTAAATTCCTGTAGACCCAAATCCCCCCTGTCCTCTTTCTGTAGTGCTCAATTTATCCGTTTCCTCTACAACAACCTGCTCTACAGGCTTTATAACCATCTGTGCAATTTTCATACCTTCTTCAACTAAAAATGGCTCCTGTCCCAAATTTATCATGAGAACTTTTATCTCGCCCCTGTATCCTTCGTCTATAGTTCCTGGAGTATTTAAAAGTGTCATACCATATTTAAGTGCAAGTCCACTTCTTGGTCTAACCTGTGCTTCTGTATTTTCAGGAAGTTGAATTTTTATTCCAGTTGGCACAAGCTTTCTCTCCATAGGTTTTATAATCAGTTTCTCCACAGAAAATAGATCAAGCCCTGCATCTCCTTTATGTGCATAAAAAGGTATTTTTGCTTTATCATTAACTTTTTGAATCAACAATTTCATAATTTAAGGTTCATCCTTTCAACTCTTATATTTTTATCCATATAGCAAATATCTCAAAATATTATACTACATAAGTATCAATTCACAAATACTTAACTTTATTTATATTTACTAGTAAAATATCATGTGCTAAACTAATTATGATAAATAGAGGTGAGTTTTTTGGAATCTATAATGAATCTATTCAATCAATATGGATATATTATATTAACTATACTACTAACATTGGAACTCATAGCGTTTCCACTTCCCGGTGAAACCATTATGACATATTGTGGATACATCGTGCACCAACAAAAAATGAGCTGGATTTTAAGCATAATTATGGCATCTTTAGGCGGGATAATTGGAATTACGATATCACATTTTATAGGTAAAATGCTCGGGAGAACTTTTTTTGAAAAATATGGTCATTACATTCATCTGGACACTGCTAAATTAAATAAAATATCCAAATGGTTTGAAAGATATGGCCTGTGGCTGATATTTGTATGCTATTTTATTCCCGGCGTCAGACATATTATGGGTTACTTTTCAGGTATAGTAAAAGTTCCTTTTAAAAAATTTATGGTAAGTGCCTATCTTGGAGCATTCATATGGACAGGAACCTTTATATCACTAGGAAAATTTTTAGGGAAGAACTGGAGTCTATATCACTCACTTATATCAAAACATTTAATTTTTATATTGCTTATTTTACTAGCAATTATTTTAATTTCAACAATGATCTATTACTTTAAATATAGGTTAAAAAAAGTCCAGAATTAACTGAACTCTCTTTTTTTATATCCAAAATATGATATCACAAATGAAATTAGAAGTATTATAAAAGTTATTACTATAATTCCCGTTACTACTATCCAGTCAGGCTTACTATTAAAGTATTGTATAAATCCATTAATTTTACTCATTGTAACTTTTTTAGATAATACTTGTGGAATAAAAAATATAGAAAAAAATACAACTAAACTTACATATCTAGTTTTGTTATATCCAAATCTAAAATACATAGGAAAATATATTGAGTTCAATAATATCACAGCAATACCAGGTCCTAATATGTTTTCAAAAGTCATAAAATTTTTTGCATGAATTAATCCTTCAAAATTTAATATAAATAAAACAAAAGTACAGATAACAAATGAAATGATTAAAAATAAAAATATAGATATATATTTAGTTAAAACTATATCTATTCGTTTTACCGGTAAACTGTTAAGCATCTTTTCTGCTTTGTCATCATAACTGCAGGCAGTATTTATAAAAATGTATGAAAACATAACGACAATAATACTAATAAACATATTCACAAAAAGTTTGTCATTATTATTTTTAAATATAAAACTATATATTATTGAAATTAAAATTGACATGGCAATAGTTTTCTTTTGTATAAGTACATCTTTTAAAAGCAAATTATACATTACCTGTTCCCCCTCACTGTATATACCATAATATCTTCTAAACTCGCTTTTTCAATTAAAACTTTATTTTCAAATTTCTTTTCAATATCTTCTGTACAATCAGTTAATCCTTCAAATCCAAATGAATTTTTCTGTACACCTATAAACTTATTTTCTATTTCTTCTGTTAAAAGAGAATTATCTCCTTTTACAATACTATAATTTTCAAGGATATTGTCTTTAGTATCCGAAAATACTATATTGCCCAAATTTAAAAAAGTAATATAATCTGCAATCTTCTCCAAATCTGTAGTAATATGAGTTGAAAATAGTATAGCTTTATTTTCATCCTGAATTACAGAGTATAGAATGTCCAGCATCTCTCTCCTGAAAACCGGATCAAGCCCTGACGTTGGCTCATCCATTATTATAAATTCTGCATTATGGGAAAGTGCAATGGCAAGGGAATACTTCATTTTCATTCCCTTTGAAAGCTGTTTTATCTTTTTTTTCACAGGAAGATTGAACTCTTTCATGTATTTATTAAAAATGTCATTATCCCATCTTTTATAAAAAGACGCTATTATATTTTTCATCTCAATTAAATTTAACTCTTCATAAAAATAGCTTTCGTCGTATACAAACCCTATTCTCTGTTTTATTTCCTTTTCATGCTTTATATTATCAAGTCCAAATACATTTATACTTCCTGAAGCTTTTTTTATAAGATTCATTATTAATTTTATAGTTGTGCTCTTTCCCGCTCCATTTGGTCCAATAAGCCCCATTATATATCCCTTTTTCAAATTGAAGCTTATATTATCAAGTTTAAATCCTTTATAGCTCTTGCTTAAATCTTTTATCTCCAAAATGTTCTCCATAATACACCTCCGAATTTATAATATACTGTCATATAATATATCCAGCATCTCCTTTAATTCTTCTTTACCAATACCTGCTATTGAAGCTTCTTTTATAGCATCAATCAATTTATCCTCCACAATCTTAATCTTTTGCTCTCTTAACATCTCCTTGTTTTGAGGTGCTACATAAGAGCCTTTTCCAGGTATTGTCTCTATAAATTCCTGCCTTTCAAGCTCTTCATAAGCCCTTTTAGTAGTAATAACGCTTATCTTCAATTCCCTTGCTAGATTTCTTATTGAAGGAAGTGCCTCTCCTTCTTTTAATATTTCATTTAGAATATTATTTTTTATCTGTTTGGTAATCTGTTCATATATAGGTTCTTTTGATGCATTTGAAATAATTATGTTCATTATTTCCACTCCCTTGTCAGCTGACTGTTAAATCTGTATATATACTTTATATACAGTATATACTGTGTTTTATACTCTGTCAATATTTTCAATAGGCAAAAATAATGTTATTATAACTATATAGAAATTTAAAGAGAAGGTGTTTTTTTCTATGAATAATTA
This sequence comes from Clostridium algifaecis, assembly GCF_017874415.1. Taxonomy (GTDB): domain Bacteria; phylum Bacillota; class Clostridia; order Clostridiales; family Clostridiaceae; genus Clostridium_B; species Clostridium_B algifaecis. The sequence goes on along the minus strand of NZ_JAGGLM010000001.1, from coordinate 32,311 downwards.
TCTTACAACAGAGGCTATAAACAAACTTAAAGAGGAAATTGAACACAGGAAAGTAGTGACAAGGTGGGAGATAAATAAGGATTTGAAAGAAGCAAGAGCACAGGGCGATCTTAGTGAAAATTATGAATACAAAGCAGCTAAAAGAGATAGAGCCCATAATGAAAGCAGGATAAGATATCTTGAAAGAATGATAAGAACTGCAAAAATAATAAAAGACACTACAGCTGAAAAGCAAGTTGGAATAGGGAAATTTGTATATATAAATTTCCTCGATGAAAATGAAATTGAGAAATTTGAAATAGTAACAACCATAGAAGCAGATCCTGCCAATAATAAAATAAGTATAGAATCACCTCTAGGTTCTGCCATATATAAACATACTACAGGAGATCAAGTTAATATAAAATCTCCAGAAGGAACATACTCTGTTAGAATTGAAAATATTGAAAAAGCTCACTGTTAACATTAAACAGATTTTCAAATATGCAAATTATCATATACCTATATATAAAATAATATGTTATAATAAATAGATATTAATCTGCAATAATTTGCAGATTATTTTATTTGTAAAAATAATTAAAATTATAGATAGGGGGAAGAGAACTTGTCTGCTATTATTTATTCAATAATCATAATAAATGCAATAGTTTCTGTAATAATAATAGTACTTGAGCGAAAAAATCCTGAAAAAACTATAGCCTGGTTATCAGTTTTTATAGTATTGCCAGTGCTAGGTCTTGTTGCCTATACATTCTTGGGAAGAAACTGGAAAAAGCATACATTACATGATGAAACAAATATTAACATAGAAGAACTTATAGACGAAGCGATAAAGCAGGTAAAAAGCTACACTTATAAACCTTTAATTGAACTTTTATCAAAAAACAGTGAATCTCCTCTTTTTACAAATAACAGCATAAAGATATTCAAAAACGGAGTTGAAAAATTTTCATACTTGAAAGAAGAACTTTTAAAAGCAAAACATCATATTCATATGGAGTATTTTATTATAAAAAGTGATTCCATAGGGAATGAAATAAAGGACATTCTGATAAAAAAATCCAGGGAAGGTGTAGATGTAAGACTAATACTTGATAGAGTCGGCTGCATAAAATTAAAAAGGTCTTATATAAATGAATTAATATCTGCAGGTGTAGATGTAGTACAATATTCATACTTTCTGGCACCTCTTTTAAGACATATAAATACACAGATAAATTATAGAAATCATAGAAAGATAGTTGTTATTGACGGCAAAATTGGATTCGTTGGCGGCATAAATATTGGAGATGAATATTTAAACAAAGGAAAATTTGGCTACTGGAGGGATACCCATATAATGGTCAAAGGTGACTTTGTATTTGGACTCCAGGCTGTATTCATAGATGATTTTGCTACTATAAAAGCTGCCAATAAGGAATACTTTTTCTACGATGGAAATTTTGAAGAATTTTTTCCACAGACTGAAACCGACAGCAATAAATTGATGCAGCTTGTTAAAAGCGGACCAGATTCTGAATTTCCAGCCATTGAACAAGCTGTATTAAAGATGATAAGCATGGCAAAAGATCACATATATATAACCACCCCATATTTCGTGCCTACGGAAAGTATATTAAATGCTATAAAAGTAGCCTCATTAAGTGGAGTAGATGTCAGAATATTATTTCCAGGAAGATATGATCATATATTGGTATACTATGCTTCCATGACTTATTTAGATGATATGGTTAAAAATGGAGTAAAGATTTATTTCTATGACAAGGATTCTTTTATACACGCCAAAACTACATCCATAGACGGCAATTTATGCACCATAGGTACTGCAAATATGGATATACGAAGTTATGAATTGAATTATGAGATAAATGCTATGATATATGATGAAGAAACAACTGAAGAACTGGATGACCTATTCTTTCAGGACCTTAAAATAAGCAAAAGGGCAACAGAAGATTATTTCAACAATCTGTCACCCATAAATAAAATATTTCAAGGTTTTTGCAGGATATTTTCATCACTGCTTTGATTTGGATAAATTATTTTCTATTTTCTTCAATATATCCTTTTCTATATGCGATCAATAATTTTTCCAAATCTTCTACCTGCTTCTTTAATTCCCTTCCTATATCAGTATCCGCCACTCTTTTTCTTTTTGCAGCATGTTCAAGTATAGTGGTGGATGAAAGTATATCTTTATCATTTTCTACTGCATCTTTTATTGATGTAAATGGTTTATGTGAAGTTAAAAGAAAACCGTAGGAATTATATATAAGCGTATAACCTGCAATACCTGTTTCAGGCTGGTACGCCTTGCAAAATCCTCCATCAATAACAAGCAGCCTTCCATTTGCTTTAATAGGACTTTCACCGTCTTTAGTTTTTACAGGAATATGTCCATTTATAATATGAGAAGTTTCAGGCGAAAGATTAAATTCTTTTAGTATATTCTTACATATTTTTTCACTATCCCTGTATTTATAATAACTTATTCTATCCTCTTTATGGGTAGCAGAATCATCAATAAAGTATCTTTCAAAAGTAGTCATTTTCTTTTTACCAAATAGCGGTGAATCTTCTCCACACCACATATACCACAGCATATCCATACCATATTGTTTATTTTTAATATTGTTTTTGGAAAAATATGCATTTCTTATTAATTTATCGTACTTGTCGAGAAGAGATTTTCCACTGTACGTTGAATTGCCTATCTTTACTTTTTTAAAACTACCATCCTCATTTAATGGTATACATCCATGATATAACAAGTTTGAATTATAGACCAAATACATACTGCCATTCTTATATAAAAATTTAATATGTCTTTGAAGTTTTTCACTATTTGTAAAAGACCTCGTAAGCTTTTTAATAATACATATTTCTCTATCGGTTAATTTATATGGATCTTTGAAATCAACTGTAGGAAAATTGGTATCATTTAATTTGCATTTTTCCCCGTTTATATTTATTTCACCTTTTTCTATGTCTATCTTATCTAAAAGCAGCCTGTCATCCATCTTAAATTCCGGATGATTCTTTATTGCATTTCCCTCTAATTTAAATTGTATCATGGCTATTGCCTTATGCATTTTTGCAAAAAGATCCATATCCTTCTTATTTATGTTTTTGTCTATAACCTTTGGTATAAAGTCTTTGCAGGGATCATTAGCATAAGTATCCATAGCAAATGTAGCAAGTGGAAGTAAATTTATACCATATCCTTCTTCGATCGTATTTAAATTAGCATATCTCAAACATATTCTAAGCACGTTAGCAACACATGCCTCACAGCCTGCAGCTGCACCCATCCACAGAATATCATGGTTTCCCCATTGAATATCTACAGAATGATGTTTAATAAGAGCATCCATAATTATTTCAGCACCAGGCCCTCTGTCATATATATCTCCTATAATATGCAGTCTGTCCACAACTAAATTCTGTATTACATTTGCTATAGCTATAATAAATTCTCTGGCTCTTCCTATATTTACTATAGTCCTTATTATTTCGCTATAATATGCTTTTTTATCTATTTTGTCTCCCTGTTCGTGTAAAAGTTCTTCTATTATATATTCAAAATCTTTAGGCAGCGCCTTTCTAACTTTAGAGCGCGTATATTTTGAGCATACATTCTTACAAAGTTGTATAAGCTTGTAAAGAGTAACTGAATACCAATTGTCAAGATCATCATGTTTTTTTTCAATAATATTCAATTTTTCTTCAGGATAATATACAATAGTAGAAAGTTCAGATTTTTGCTTTTCAGTAAGAGTATTCAAAAATACATCGTCTATTTTTCTTTTTATTACTCCGGAAGCATTTCTAAGCATATGTGTAAATGATTCATATTCACCATGTATGTCACTTATAAAATGTTCTGTTGCTTTTGGCAAATTAAGTATTGCTTGAAGATTTATAATTTCTGTACTTGCACTGGATATTGTAGGATACTCTTTGGAAAGAAGCTTGAGGTATCTTAAATCTTTTTCAATTAAACTATCATTTATATTATCAGATATCATATTATTTCTCCCTATCATAATTAATTTAGTATTAGATTATCAAATAATAATATTATATTAAGTTAATTATAGTACATTATCCCTATATTGTACATCATAATTTTAGAATTAGTATAGCACAATTTAAAAATAATTAAATGTTATATGCCCGTTTATTTTAAACGGGCATATAACATTTAATTATTTATTTAATTATAAGATTGTGGGTAATAAAGATTTAATAACTTCTTTCTACAATATTATTATATAATATAACTTGTCCTGTATCAATAGGTTTTTACGTGTTTTTTCAATAACTTTATAATTAAAATAGTACAGATTTATATTCTGTACTATTTTAGTTGTATTTAAATTCATAATTTTACTTTTAAAGCTCTCATAGAATTCAATACGGCTATAATTGCAACACCTACATCGCTAAAAACTGCTCCCCACATATTAGCTATTCCTACAGCTCCTAAAATCAATATTATAAATTTGACTCCCAATGAAAATACAATATTCTGGGTTACTATGCTTTTAGTTCTCCTGGCTATCTTAATAGCCACTGCTATTTTAGAAGGTTCGTCCGTCATTATAACTACATCTGCAGCCTCAATTGCTGCATCTGAACCTATACCTCCCATTGCAATTCCAACATCAGCTCTTGCAAGCACCGGAGCATCATTTATTCCATCACCTACAAATGCCATTTTCTTATTATTTCCCTTTCTACCATCTATATATTCCAATCTTTCTACTTTTTCATCCGGCAGAAGTTCAGTATATACTTTATCAATGCCCAGCTTACTTGCAACTAGCTTTCCAATTTTTTCATTATCTCCTGTGAGCATAGCGATGTTTTTTATCCCCATATCCTTTAACTTGTTAATTGCATCTTTTGAATCTTTTTTTATTTCATCGGATATCAGTATATATCCCATATAAATTCTGTTAAAAGCTACATGAACTACAGTTCCAATATTATCTGATTCATCATAAGATATTTTTTTCTCAATCATGAAATTTGAATTTCCAGCTAAAATTTCTTTTCCATCAATATAAGCTGTAACGCCTTTTCCTGATACCTCCATATATTTTTCTACTAAATCCTTGTCCACATTTTCGCCATAAAATTTAAGTATTGAAAGTGCTATCGGATGGTTTGAAAATGCCTCAGCCAGAGCTGCATATTTTAAAACATCTTCTTTTTTAAATCCATTGAAGGGCTTCACATCTGTCACCTTAAATGTACCTTCTGTAAGTGTACCCGTCTTATCAAACACTATAGTATCAATATCATTCAAGGCCTCAAGATAATTTCCACCCTTTACAAGAATACCATTTTTAGAAGCTCCTCCTATCCCTCCAAAAAATCCAAGAGGTACAGATATAACAATAGCACATGGACATGAAATTACTAGAAATATAAGTGCCCTGTAAAACCATTTTGAAAAATCATCATCAAAAATCAATGGAGGAAAAATCGCAAGTACTGCCGCAAGTGCTACTACTACAGGTGTATAATATCTCGCAAACTTTGTAATAAATTTTTCTGTAGGTGCTTTCCTGCTGCTGGCATTTTCCACTAAATCAAGTATCTTTGCCACTGTAGATTCTTTAAAATTTTTAGTTACTTTAGCAACTAAAACTCCATTTTTGTTTATATATCCTCCAAGTACCATATCGCCGCAATTTATTTCCCTCGGAAGTGATTCACCTGTTAATGCAGAAGTATCCACCATAGAACTTCCATCTATAACTTCTGCATCAAGTGGTATTTTCTCACCTGGCTTTATTAAAATAACATCACCTATATTGACATTCTCAGGATCAATTTTTTCAAAACCAGAATCCATCTTGACATTTGCAAAATCCGGTTTGATTTCCATAAGACTTGATATGGATCTTTTGGACTTGTCAACTGCCCTATCTTGAAAATAATCTCCTACTCTATTAAAAAGCATAACCGCAACTGCTTCTGGAAACTGTTTAACTGAAAACGCACCTATACTTGCTATGCACATTAAAAAATTTTCATCAAATATCTGTCCATGAGAAATATTTTTAGCTGCTTTTAAAAATACATTCTTTGAAATTATAATATAACTTATCAAATAGAGTATTAATTCTGTATAAAAAGAAAATTTAAATGCAGCAGCCACAGCATACACTGCTGTTCCTATCCAAAAAAGTATTAATTCAATCTTTTCAGATTTGTTCTTATCTTTTTTCTTTTTTCCATCATATATAATTTCAGCATCCGGTTCAATGCTGTTAATTGCCAATTTAATATTTTTGATTACTTCATCAATTTTATCTTCGTTATAAATTTCAAATTTTAGTTTCTTTGATAAAAAATCAAGTGAAGCATATTTTATTTCAGGGATATTTTTTATTTTATTTTCTATTTTGGCCGCACAATTGGCACAGTCAATGCCTTCCAATATAAATTCTCTGTACTTTGTATCCATAATACTCCCTCCCACCATTTATACATTAAAATCAATAATATGAACATATGAACATATGTTTATATTATTAATATAGTTTACTATATGTTTTTTGTCAATAATTTTAAATAAAATTACATATAAAACAAAATGGATTTACTGTTGAAGATAAAAATAATCTCAACAATAAATCCATTTTTAATAATTCGAATAATTTTTATTCTATTTCTGTTACTTTATATCCAGCTTCATCAACAACTTTTCTTATATCACTGTCACTTATTTCAGCAGAAGATTTTATAACAGCTGTCTTGCTGTCCAAATCGACTTTAGCATTTGAAACTCCATCTATTGACTCTAAAGCAGATTTAACATGGGCTACACAATGCTGACAGCTCATCCCTTCTACATGTACGGTTTTTTTAATCTTTTTACTAAATAACATAACCTTACTCCTCCTCTTTTAATTTGGTTTAAATTTTTTCAATCTAAGAGCATTTAATAATACAGAAACTGAACTAAAACTCATAGCAAGTGCAGCTATCATAGGATTTAAGAGCGGCCCTCCAAATATAAAGAGCACTCCCATGGCAACTGGTATTCCAAGTGAATTATATCCAAATGCCCAAAAAAGATTTTCTTTAATATTTTTTATGGTTTTTTTGCTGAGATCTATAGCAGTTACCACATCCATCAAATCACTTTTCATAAGTACAATATCAGCGGACTCAATGGCCACATCAGTTCCTAAACCTATTGCCATTCCAACATCTGCCTGTGCAAGTGCAGGGGCATCATTTATTCCATCGCCAACCATGGCAACCTTTCTATTTTCAGCCTGAAGTTTTTTAACTTCATTTGCCTTATCCTGCGGAAGTACCTCTGCAAGAGTTTTATCTACTCCAACATATTTTGCTATAGCATCCGCAGTTCGTTTATTATCACCAGTTATCATAACAACTTCAATTCCCATGGAATGAAGCTTTTCTATAGCCTGCCTGCTGTTTTTCTTTACAGTATCAGCTACAGCTATAATTCCTGCAATTTCTCCATCAATTGCAACATACATTGGAGTTTTACCTTTAGATGCCATATCATGTGACATACCTTCCATATACTTTAAGTTTACATTGTTTTGATGCATAAGTTTTGCATTTCCCATTAGGATATTTTTATCTTTAATTTTAGCCTCAATGCCATGCCCGGGTATTGCTCTAAAATAATTGACTTTTTCACATTCAAGCTTTCTATTTTCCGATTCTCTTACAATAGCTTCTCCAAGTGGATGCTCTGAGGCCTTCTCACAGGAAGCTGCTATCTTAAGAAGATAATTTTCATCTATGGAATCAACTGTCTTTATATCAGTTACTTTAGGTTTTCCATCTGTTATTGTTCCCGTTTTATCTAAAACTATGGTTTTTATTGAATGTGCAGATTCAAGGGCAATCCCGCTTTTTATAAGTACACCGTATTCTGCCCCTTTACCTGTTCCAACCATTATAGCTGTCGGTGTGGCAAGTCCAAGTGCACATGGACATGCGATTACAAGTACAGATATAAATATGGTTACAGCAAATACAAAAGATTCACCATATAAATACCACCCTATAGAACTTATAAATGCCAGAACTATAACTACAGGTACAAAATAGCCTGCTATTATATCCGCCAGTTTCTCTATAGGAGCTTTTGAACCCTGAGCCTCCTCGACCAATTTTATTATCTGTCCAAGTACTGTATCCTTTCCTATTTTGGCAGCTCTGTATTTTATAAATCCATTTTTATTTATACTTGCGCCAATTACAGGATCACCTATATTTTTTTCTACAGGAATACTTTCTCCTGTAAGCATCGATTCGTCGATTGAAGTTATTCCCTGAACTATTTCTCCATCTACCGGAATTTTTTCTCCCGGTTTTACATATATTATGTCTCCAATTTCAACTTCATCAATATCAACCTCAACTTCAGTCCCATTTCTCATAATTCTTGCAGTCTTAGGGGCAAGCTCCATAAGTTTTTTTATGGCTTCTGATGTTTTTCCCTTGGCCAATACTTCAAAATATTTTCCGAGGGTTATAAGTGTCAATATAACTCCCGCAGATTCAAAATACATATGGTGCGATTTCCCATCCATAATTGTAAGTACTGCTGAAGCTGTACTATATAAAAATGCTGCTGAAGTACCTATTGCTATTAAAGAGTCCATATTGGGATTACCTCTAAAAAGAGATTTAAAACCAATTGAAAAATATTTTCTTCCTATTAAAATTACAGGTACAACTAAAACCAATTGTATCAATGCATACGATTTTGTATGTATCATAGGATCAATAATTTCAGGAAGCATACTTCCCAAGCTCTCTATTATCATAGGACCCATAGCTATAATTAAAAGTGGAACCGCAAACAGGGCAGACATTATAAATCTATTTTTTAACTCCTGTATTTCCTTCTGTTTCTTATTTTTATCATCTTCACTCTTTTGAGTTTCGTCAAGTGCTTTGTACCCTGCCTTTTCTACAGCTTTCTCTATATCAAGAAGACTTACTTTTGAATCATCAAAACTGATAGATAATTTCTCTGCTGCAAAATTCACATTAGCTTCATTTACTCCATCTAATTTTCCAGTAACTCTTTCAATAGTTTTTGCACATGCTGCACAGCTCATTCCATATACATCCAGTATTTTATCTGCCAATTAAGTACCTCCTTTCAGTAATTTATTTTAAAAGTTTTCCCAATAGATTCATTATCTCATCCACCTTCTCTTCTCCTGTATCATTTAAAAAAGCATCCTTAACACAGTTATCAAGGTGCTGCCTTAATATCATCAAATTAGCTTTTTTTAAAAGTCCCTGGGCAGCTATTATCTGATTTGATATGTCTATACAATATCTTCCCCCCTCTATCATCTTAATTATTCCATCTATTTGTCCCTTTGAAGTTTTCAAAGCCTGCAGCGCTTTCTTTTTATCTTCATTCATGCAGCAATCCATATTTATCTACCCCTTCCCCATAGTGGGGTGTTATTTTGTTAAAAATATAAATCTAAACACGTATGTTTAAATTTATACTTAAATGGTAACCATTCTTAAGTACAATTGCATTATACCACGTATAAATAAATTTTTATAGTACTTATTAAAATTTATTTATTATTTATATATATACACTTCGGTCCTCAGTCTTATATATTCCTTTACTTTATATATATCCTCATTTTCCATAGCTATACATCCATAAGTCCAATCTGATTTAGTTCCGCCGCCATGAATTCCTATTTCTCCGCCAAGTGCAGTATGCCAGGGCGGCTGTCTTCTGTCATCTATTGCATCCTTTATTCTATTGTATGTAATTTTATTTATAATATTTTTGTCCAATCCATTTTTCGCATCCTTTTCATTAGGATAGCTTATTCCGAAAAAATACTTGTACTTGCTGTTAGGATTTATATAACATACATAATAACTTCCTTCAGGAGTTTTATTATCTCCTTCTTTTTCTTTATAACCTTTGTTAACTCTCCCAAAGCCTACCTTGAATCTTCCAATTAATTTTTCATCTCCATAAAGCTCCATTATGTTTTTGGATTTATATATTTTTACAGTTGTATTTTCAGGATCATTTTGTGGTCTATTGAAAAATATTTTCTGACTTTCTTTTTGCTTATTGTTTGCTGATACCTGTTTTATATTATTATTTTGTTTTATATAATTTTTTATTGACATTCCTGAAACCAGTGCTATTAAAATTACTCCAAATATAAAAAATGCAGCTGGATAAATTCTATCTCTATTCTTCATTTCATCACCTGTTTTCAATGTATTTAATTTATACCTATAACAGTTTTAATCCAATTCATAAGTCCCTTACTGCTCTCATATTTATAATATTCATTATAATATTTTTTCCTGGCATCCTCATATTCACTTGCCTTTTTATCACGTTCCTCAATCTTCATATTGTACTCAGATGCCATTTTGTTCCATTTATCTCTGTCACCCTTTGATGATTTCATGTTGCTTTTCAATGTTGAAATCTGATTATTGATATTAATTATATTGTTTTCTAATTCATATATATTTTTTTTATTCTGGTTTAAATCATATTGCACACTCTGTATATCTTTTAAATTTTCGTCCGAGTTTTTAATTTGAAGATCCACTAATGCAGCCATAGTAACAATGCAAAAAATGATAATTATAATTACAAATTCAATCATAATATTTTTAAATTTTTCCATAGTTAACCTTTCATCATAATATTAAATTAAGTTAATTGAAATTAAATACATCAATACTAAATAATATTACTCAAGTAATAAAAAATATGATAGAAATTATAAATTATCGTGGAGTAATTCAATAATCTTTCTCAGGTCAGTTACAGAAATTTGTCCAGGTGCCGAAGCTTTTTTAACTGCTCCAAAGGTTAAATCAGAACCAAAAAGCTCACCTGCAAACCTGCTTACAACACCTTTTCCAGCCATAGACATTGTAATAATTGGGCAGTCAGCATACTTCTCCTTCATAATACGCGTTGCATCCAAAAGAGTTAATACATCTTCAACAGAATTAGGCATAACTGCAATTTTAGGAATATCTCCGCCCAACTCTCTAGCTTTTCTAAGACGTGATATTATTTCCTCTCTTTCTGGTGTTCCCTTAAAATCATGATTTGAAATAATAACTGCCGCACCTTTTTTATGGGCTGCATCAACTAATTCTCTTATATCATTTTCGTGATTAAATAATTCTACATCAATAATATCAACAAGTCCTGTCTCTACAATTGTTTTATTGAGCTTAACATAAAACTCTCTTTCAGCTTCTGCTTCTCCGCCCTCTCTGGCACTGCGAAATGTAAATATCATAGGCTTGTTTCCTATAATTTTTCTAATTGATTTCAGTGATTCCTTAACTTTATCTATATTTCCAACTTCTTTCAAAAAATCTACACGCCATTCTACAATATCAAAATCAATATTTTTTAAAGAATTAACTTCTTCAATAAGTTCCTCAATAGTTCTCCCTACCATTGGTACACAAATTTTAGGCAATCCCTTACCAATATCAACACCCCTGATTGTAACTATCCTACCCATTAACATTCATCCTTTTGTATATTTAATTCTTTATTATAAATAGAAATTATATTATCTATTACTACTTCATAATCACTTGTATTATCGACTAAAAAATCACAATAGCTCTTATAACTATCATATCTTTCATTGAAAATTTTTTCTATTTCGTGAGTTCCGTTTTTGAGAAGAGGTCTGTTTTTTATATCTACATCCGCTATTATATTTTCCAAAGGTCTATCTATAAAAAATACAATTCCATTTTTTTTAAGATTAATTATATTTTTTTCATTTTTTATTACTCCACCGCCGGTAGATATCACTACATCATATTCATTGCTAACTTCAACCGCTGCCAGTGATTCTATATTTCTGAAATATTCTTCTCCCCTTTTAAAAATTTCAGGAATGGTAATTTTATATTTATTTTCAATATATTCATCCATATCTATAAATTTTTTGTTCAATACTGAAGCAGCCATTTTTCCAATTGTTGTTTTGCCGCATCCCGGCATACCTATAAGTACTATATTTTTAACTTTATCTCTCACAGCAGTCTGCACCCCTCTTTATATACTTCATCTATCACCTTCAAAGGTACGTCTATTCCTCTCCAGACATTTTGAGATGCTGCATTTTGTGCTATTAACATATATAACCCATTTGCAGTTTTAAGTCCAAGCTCCATTCCTAATTTCAGAAACAATGTATATTCTGGATTATATATCAAATCAACTGCCGTATCAAATTTTTCGAGTGTACTCCTATCTACAGGGCAATTATCCACAGCAGGGTACATTCCACATGGTGTGCAATTTATTATGATGTCTCCCCTACATCTTTTTAGCTCATCATAGGATATAATTTCTGTATTATCTTTTGAATGCCCATTTGCCTCTCTGCTTACATATGTCACGGATTTTATTCCATTATCCATGAGATATCTCGACACTGCCTTAGATACTCCACCTGTACCAAGTATATACACACTTTTATTTTTCACATCTATTTTGTATTTTTTAAGTGTAAGTCCAAATCCAAAATAATCTGTATTGTATCCTTTTAATTTTCCATTACAAAAAGCTACTGTATTTACTGCTCCTATTTTAGCTGCCTCTTCAGATATTTCATCCAGATAATTCATAACTTCAATTTTATAAGGTATAGTTACATTAACGCCACTGCAGCCTAAAATTTTGAGTGATTGTATAGCTTCCTTCAAATTACCTTTTTTAATTTCAAACAGATTATAAGTTCCCTCTGCATTTATTTTTTTTAAGATCAAACCATTTATCACAGGAGAAAAACTATGCCCCAATTTTTCTCCTATAAGCCCATAGAAATTACTCATATTAGCACCACCTATTTTAAAATATCTAGTTTTGTTCTTCTTTCCAGAATTCACAAAGAATTTTTTGAACGTCCTGTTTTGAACTTACAATTTTATTTGGATACCATTCTTTTGGAAATAATCTTTTATAATCACTTGTTAGAAATCTCCTATCTATTAGCAGTATTACACCTCTGTCATTTTCTGTCCTTATAACTCTTCCCGATGCCTGAAGTATCTTGTTCATTCCGGGATAAATGTAGGAATATTCATATCCGCATCCATTTTTGCTATTAAAATGATCCATGATTATATTTCTTTCAATGCATATCTTTGGAAGCCCTACACCTACAATTATAGTTCCTATAAGTCTATCTTCCTTTAGATCTATTCCCTCTGAAAATATGCCTCCAAGCACAGCAAATGCGACAAAACTTTCATCATTATTCTTTTCAAAATCAAGTAAAAATTTTTTTCTTTCCGTATCATCCATGTTGGAATTTTGAATCACAGTTTTAACATTTTTATAATTTTCAATAAATAATTCATATACTTTTTCCATATATTCATAAGATGGAAAAAATACCATGTAATTTCCTTTCTTCTGTGAAATTACTGCATTTACATATTCAGCAATTGGAGCATAACTGCTCTTTCTATATTTATAAACCGTAGATACATCATTTGCTATCAAGAGTACCCTGTTTTTAACTTGAAATGGAGATGAAAGTGTCAAATTGTAATCATCTTCTCTTCCTCCGAGTATATCTTTAAAATATTTAATTGGCGAAAGTGTAGCTGAAAAAAGCACTGCTGACGCTGCTCTTTTCATTCCATCATTTAAAAGTGTACCTGGATCAATACACATCATTTTAACTTTAAGATCATCCTTTATATTTTCAACATAAGTTACAAAATCCGAATTATAAATTTCTGATATCCTTATAAAAGAATTCAAATTAAAATAAAGCTCCAGGACCTCTTCATAACCAGCATTTTCTCTATTTTCAAGTATCCATTTTTCAAGCTGATTTAAAAGATTCATGAACATAAAATTCAGGTCGGAAAATTTATCCTTTTGAATATATGTTTTTTCATTTGAGTCTTTTTTTAATTTTAGCATATAAGTATTTATTTTATTTATATTTTTTTTAATTTTATCATCTTTTTTAACAATTTTTTTTACATTTAAGAATGATTTTTTATATATTTCTGCTGAAAACATTTCCCTAGCTCTATCCACCAGGTTATGTGCCTCATCGATCAAAAATAAATAAGCTTCTTTAGAATCCTCAAAAAATCTTCTCAAATAAACTTTAGGATCAAATGCATAATTATAGTCACATATTATAAAATCACAAAATAATGATAAATCCAGAGAAAATTCAAAAGGACATACATTAAATTTTCGAGAATAATATATAACCTTTTCCCTGTCAATTAAATCCTCATTATTTATGGTATAAAATATAGCTTCATTCACTCTGTCATAATGCCCACGGGCAAATTCACACTGCTCCGGATTACAATTAATGTCTTCATTAAAACATATTTTTTCTTTTGCAGTTAACGTAAGAGTTTTTAGCCTTAGTCCATTTTTCATCATTCTATGTACAGTATCTTCTGCCGCAATTCCTGTTACAGTTTTTGCAGTCAAATAAAAAATCTTGCTTATCATCTTCATTGGAATTGTTTTTATGGCCGGGAACACAGTGGATATTGTCTTTCCTATACCTGTAGGTGCCTGAACAAACAATCTTTTCCCATCTCTTATAGTTCCATAAACAGCTACTGCCAGTTCCCTCTGTCCCTGTCTGTACTTTATAAATGGAAAATCAAGTTTTTCAATTGATGAATTTCTCGTGCTTTCCCAATCCATTTTGAATTTAGCCCATTTATAATACGTGTCTAAAACATTCATAAAAAAATCGGAAAGTTCCTTCAAATAAAATTTCTTTTTTATAAATTTAATTTTTCCATCATCTATATTATAATAAGTTAATTGAACATATATGGAATCCAAATCATTCTTCTTTGCATATATATAAGCATACAATTTTACCTGTGCCATATGTATAATATTATAATTTTCATCAATTTTATCTACAGGCTTTGTAACTGTTTTTATTTCATCAACCGTAGTATATCCATCTTTTTCAATTATACCGTCAGCGCGCCCTTCTATTAAAAATTTAAATTCTCTATAATCTATTTCATATTTTAAAACTACCTCCTGATTATATTTGAATTCTTCATTTTTTAACTTTTCATCATTATATTGTTTTTGAAGCTTTTGATGTATTTTTGTGCCCTGTAAGGCTCTCACATTACTTGTCAGCCTGCTGTCCAAATCGCCATGCCTGAATATAAATTCTACAAGGCTTCTAACAGATATTTTTATTTTATTTTTGCCATCATCCATGAAATCAGCTCTTTCAAAGTAATAAAAATAATATCACATATTATTTTACTACTAATTTATACCTAAATATATTAAAATTTAATTAGGCAGAAATAGATTATTAATGAAAAATATAGTATAATTAAACTAAATAATTTAATTATACTAAATTATTAATTAATATATACGATAACTAATTAAAATAATTAATTTCAATTCAAATAAATATTTAGGAGGTACAGCATGAACTCATCTAAAAAATTAGCATTTTCATTTTTTGTCTCGGCATCTGTTATGAGTGTTAATGCCGGAATGTATAATAATGTCCATGCTGCTGGGACTGTTCCAAACATTCAAAGTAGTGCTTATACAAGTGTAGGAAATATATTTGCGAAATGTGGTTACAAGGGTCAGTGCACGTGGTTTACATATGGAAGAACTTTAGAGAAACTAGGCATAGCATTACCTTCAGAGTTTTATGGCAATGCCATTGAATGGTGGTATGCTAATTCACGTGATAACGTGTACCCTTATGGTTCAGAGCCAAGAGCAAATTCAATCGCAGTATGGAGCGGTGGTTCGGCAGGAAATGGTCATGTTGGATTCGTAGAAGATGTACAGGGTGATACTGTATATTTAAATGAAGGAAACTTCAATGTAAGAAAAGGTTACGATGGAAGCGTAAAACAATTATCCAAATCTCAGATGAAAGACAGAGGAAATGTATTTTTAAAAGGATATATATATCTTGATTCAGGTAGAGCTTCTGTTCCTGCAAGTTCCAAGTCTGATCCACAAACACAGGTCACTGAAACAAATGTTAAAGTTGGTACTGTAAAGCTATCCAGTTCAAGTTCATTGAATGTACGAAATGGTGCAAACACTTCTTTTGGAGTAGTTGGAAGCCTTTCAAATTCTCAATCCGTTCAAATAATCGGGACGGTTGGAAACTGGTATAAAATTAAATTTAATTCTACATATGGTTATGTAAATGGTGATTATGTAAAAGTTGGAAATATACTGAGTCCAAATGAAGTTAAGAATACAAGCTCAACTACTACAACTACGGCATTATCAAAAACCGGCTATGTAAAATTAAGTAATAATTCTTCATCATTAAACTTAAGAAACTCACCAAATGGTTCCATTATAGGTTATCTGTCAAATGGTATAAAATTAACTATAGTTGGCACACAGGGCAGCTGGTATAAAGTTTGTGCAAATGGTAAAACCGGTTACGTTTCATCTTCTTACATAAGTGAAACACAAGTTTCTTCAAATGCATCTTCTGCATCTACTTTGTCAAATGCCAATAGCTCAGGTAAAACAGGAACCGTAACTCTTAAAAATTCATCTTCAATATTAAATTTAAGAAATAGTCCATGGACAGGACGTGTAATTGGTTCCCTTTCAAATGGAAACAAGGTCACTATCCTTGGTTCAAGCGGACGATGGTACAAGATATCTACATCCTCCGGTGTTGTAGGATATGTTCATTCAGATTATATAAGACTATAAAATAAAAGGCTTAGACAAGCCTTTTATTACATTTTGTTTATATTATTAATTTTGTATTTCATACTATAAGATAATGTATCCATTAGTTGTTTTTTATCCTGTCCATCTTCAGGAAAAGTAACGGAAGAACATATAAACTGGTACTCTTCATATTGAAAATCATTGGCTTTTATATCATTGTATATAGCCCTCATATCATTTGCCCTTTGAAGTGCTCTCATTTTACTGCAATCAGGTATAACTGATATAAATGTAGACAGACCATTTTTCTCAAACAAATCAGGTATATTAAAAAGCGATCTTAAATTTTCATAAACCCTTTCCATCAAAATCAAGTATCTATCATTTACCTCTATTTTTTCTTCTGTATTATTAATTTTTGATTTTACAAGGCTTGACATTATAATAGACAATTCTTTATTCTCATCCCTGCATCTACTTATCTGCTTACTGATATATTCCTGAAAATTAGTATATATTATTTCTTCATGATTATTATTCTTATAAGATTTAATAATATCTTTTATTCTCTTAACTAATACTTTAGTATCAAATGGTTTTAAAATATACTCACAAATGCCTTCCTTTATACATTTTATAAATACAGTTCTAGTGTTCAATTTAGTAAGTATCATTATAGGAATATTTAAATCTCGGGCCTTTATTTTTCTAATTATTTCAAAGCCATCCTCACTCACAAGTCCAACTTCTAATATTATTAGTTTTATATCATTTTTATTATCTGAAAGCTTATTGAAAAACTCGAAAGAATTACCAGCTTCCAATACTTCGATATCCTTACTATTCAATATATCTTTAATTCTGTATCTCATATATGCCATATCATCAAGTATTATAATTTTATCCATAATCAATTCATCCTATTAATTAATATTTATAAAGCTTAAAGTAATTATTTAATTATCGGGCATTTTACAATTTTTATAACTGCTAATTGGAAGTTAATTCTAACAATATAAATTAAAACATACCACCGTCCACAGTTATAACTTTTCCCGTTATATATCTTGAAGACTCACTGCACAAAAATGCTACTACACTTCCTATTTCCTCTCCAGTTCCAAATCTTCCTAAAGGTATTTCACTCAATAAATCCGCTTTCTCCTGTGGATTAAGCCAGGAATTCATTTCTGTATCAATTACTCCAGGTGCCACTGCATTCGCCCTTATGTTAGATGGTGCCATTTCTTTTGCTATAGCCTTCGTAAAAGAATTTACAGCACCCTTTGCTGCGGAATAAATAGCTTCACAGGATGCACCTTCATTTCCCCAAATTGAAGATATGTTGACTATATTGCCGTATTTCTTAGAAGCCATATATTTTAACACTGAGTGAGTGCAATTAATAACACCTCTAATGTCAACATCTATTACATTATTCCAGTCTTTCTCTTTCATATCCATAAATAATCCTATATGAGATACTCCTGCATTATTTACTAATATGTCAATCTTTCCCATATGTTTTAAACAAGTATCTATTAATTTTTCTGCTTCTTCATAAATACTTACATCAGCCTTAACTGCAATTCCCGTAACACCATATTTTTTTACTTCATTTAAAGTTTCACATGGTTCATCTCTTCTATAATTTAAAACTAAGTTTGCACCGCACTTTGCAAGAGTAATTGCAATAGCTTTTCCAATACCCTTAGAAGCACCAGTTACAACAGCCACTCTCCCTTTTAAATTTTCCAATTAAATTACACTTCCCAACAAAATAATTATTTCACTATTTATTATATTTATATTCAATATTCAAAAGTGCCTACATTTTCACATATTGATATTTTGAGTTTTTTGTCTTTAACCACCTTTTTATATGAGCATAAAAACTCATTTAAATCCAAATCCTCAAGGTTTATCTTTCCTGGACTTTCAAGTAAAACCTTTTCTCCATTTATGTATATGTTTATACCATTTATATTATATGTTGTAAATACTTCACTTCCAATACCATCTTTATATTTTTCCTGAAAACTTAAAGTTTTCCTTACAGATTCATAATCAGCATTTTTATATACTTCAGGTACATCTATCCCCATATTTTTCATCTGTTTTTCGATATCTTCCATATTCAAGCCATATCTTTTCATAAGCTCTTTCTGAATATTAAACATTTTTTCTGGAGATATATTATTTTCTTCCATGTACTTTTGAATATTTTTAGAAAAGTCCTCCATATTTAACTTTCCCTGAGCCATATCATAACAAAGACCATATACATAATCCTCAATTTTTTCTACATCTTTTTCTCTTGCTTTATTCTTAATCTCACTAAAGTTTACAATCTTATCATCTTTATCATCCATGCTAGTTCCTCCTTCTAGAAATATTTAATATATAATGTTATTTTATCA
This sequence comes from Clostridium algifaecis, assembly GCF_017874415.1. Taxonomy (GTDB): domain Bacteria; phylum Bacillota; class Clostridia; order Clostridiales; family Clostridiaceae; genus Clostridium_B; species Clostridium_B algifaecis. The sequence goes on along the minus strand of NZ_JAGGLM010000001.1, from coordinate 13,132 downwards.
AATTTTATGAAATTATACTACAAGTATGGCAAGAATAAACTGATATCATTTAAAATTTCTGCATTTATTTTAATAATATATAAAATAATATTTAATTATACAGCTATTATTTCAATTTATTTGTATTATTTTTATTACATTGTCAAAACCGACAAAAAAACAAAAGTAAAACTTGTATCATTCGATAAAGACAAACTCAAGTATTACTGATATACTTTTAATTAAATTATTTTAAATAGAATATGAATCAAAAGAAAAGGAGGAAATTTAATTGAATACACAAAGTAATCCAGTAATTGCAAAAAGCTATCAAAATAAAGTATTAGCATCATCTATTCTTGGTTTCGCAGTTGAAATGATTGATATTATGATTCTTTCTTTTGTTTTAACATCAATTATTAAAGATTTTCATATCAGCTCCGCATATGGTGGACTTGTTTCTTCCATAACCAATTTAGGTATGTTACTCGGGGGCGTTGTTTTCGGTGTACTAGCAGATAAAAAAGGCAGGGTTCATGTATTTACATATACCATACTTATATTTGCAGTAGCTACAGGACTTATAGCATTTTCTACAAACATCTATATGTTATATGCACTTCGATTCATAGCAGGAATTGGTGCTGGCGGTGAATACGCCATTGGAATGTCTCTGGTAGCTGAAGCTTTTCCAAAAGAAAAACACGGAAGAATGACTTCATATGTTGGAATAGGCGGCCAGGTAGGAAGCATAGTAGCTGCAATAGCTGCTGCAATTATATTTCCTATATTTGGATGGCGTGTACTTTTCTTAATAGGTATAATTCCTGTTATACTCGCATTTGTAGTAAGAAGACATCTTGATGAATCACCTGTATGGCTTGCAAGCAAAAATAAGCATAAAGGAGAAGAAAATAAAGTATCATTAAAAGAGCTATTTTCAACTCCTAAAACAACAGTTACTACAATTTCACTTATTATAATGGCAACAGTCCAGATTGCAGGTTACTTCGGACTTATGAACTGGCTTCCATCTATACTTCAAAAACGACTTGGACTTTCTGTTACAGGTTCTTCTCTCTGGATGATAAGTACAATAGTTGGAATGTCTTTAGGTATGCTTTTATTTGGACGTATTATGGACAAATTTGGTGCAAAGGTATCTTATGCAATATTTTTAGCATGTTCCGCCGCTTCAGTTTTTCTTTATATATACGCATCAAACTCCATAGAGATGTTAATTGGTGGAATAATAGTAGGTTTCTTTGCAAATGGAATGTTTTCCGGATACGGTGCACTTATTAGTAATTTATATCCTACTGAAATCAGAAGTACCGCCAATAATACAATCTTTAATATAGGTCGTGCTGTTGGAGGATTTTCACCATTTGCCATAGGATTCTTTTTGGATCATTATAGTTTGACCATTGCAATGCTGTTTTTATCTATACTTTATGTAATATCGTTTATTACAATTTTAAGATTAAAAATAACTAAAAAAAGTGAAATAGATAGCGAATATAAGATAAAAGAAGCATAAATTATTAAGTACTCAGATGATATATTTAACATCATCTGAGTACTTAGTACAAAATAAAGTTATTAATGGCAAAAGCCATAGGAGTGATACATATGTTAACTGTAATGGATGCACTTAAAATAGAATCTCTTAAAAACACAAAATTGGCAGCAGGTAAAAATGGACTTGACAGAGTAATTAAAAGTGTTACTGTAATGGAAGTTCCAGATATAGTAAAATGGCTTAAAGGTGGGGAATTCATAATTACAAGATTCTATTCTATAAAAGATAATGTGCAGGATCAGATTAATATTTTATATGAACTCAATAAGCTAAATGCATCTGGAATAGCAATAAAACTAACCGACAGTTTTCCAGCTATAGACGAGAGATTTATCAAAGCCGCAGATGAGATAAATTTTCCAGTTATAGAAGTTACAGAAAGCCTCACATTTCTTGACATAATGACACCACTCAATTATGCAATATTTGAACAGGAGGAACATTTTAGACTGGTAGAGGAATACATAAAAGCAATAGTATTTCACACCTATAAAACCAAAGAATTTATTATAGAGAGAGGAAAAAATTTAGGCTATGATATAGAAAAAGGCTTTATATACACAATATCAATAGATGTAAGTAATTTTTGTACGTTATCTAAAAAGCACAATCAGAATAAATATAATTCAATATATGTAAAAGATGAAATTCGCCAATTCATGGATAATATAACAAGAAGTTTTAAAAGAGAAGAGAAAATACTTAATTATATGATAATAAGAAATATTGAAGATATAACTTTATTTATACAAACAGAAAACAAGATAAATGCTGAAAGATATGGAAAATATATTTTAGATTTACTTCTAAAGCATAGAAACCTTTATTATAAATGTATGGGAATGACTATAGGTATAGGCTCTATAGGTGAAGGATTAAATGGTATAGAAAATGGATATGACCAGGCTAAATATGCAGTAAAAATTGGTCAAGTTGTAAGCAAATCACAGGATTATTATTTTTATAAAAATATAGAAATATACAGTTTGTTCTATAAAAATTCTTTTGATACACTACTATCATTTACAACTTCAACTCTCGGAAAGGTGGCAAATGATATCGAACTTATAGATACCCTTTCTATGTACTTTGAATGCAATGAAAATATCATGCTTACGAGCGAAAAGCTGTTCATACACAAAAATACATTAAAATACAGACTCGATCGTATCAAAAAAATCACTGAATTGGATGTTAAAAAAATAGATGATAAAATAAAACTTTATTTTGCAGTTATTGCTTATAATGTAGTAAATAAAAAATCAAATGACTGAATGATCTTTGCTATTGGGAGATGTTTATATGGGTAAAATTGAAGATTTGAAACTCTTAAACGGATGGTTCAATGAATTTAGTTCAATTGGACAAAATAAAATTGGAGGAGTTACAAGATTAGCTTATAGTTTTGATGAAAATAATATGCATGAAACATTTAAAAAGATATGTGAAAAATTATGCTTTCATGTAAAATCGGATAGTGTTGGAAATACATTTGTAAGTTTAAAAGAAAGTGACAGTAGAAAACCCTATTTAATTGCATCACATCTTGATTCTGTACCAAACGGTGGAAAATATGATGGAGTTTTAGGTGTTATCGGCGGCATTTTAATATTAAAATGGATTAGAGACAATAATATTGATATACCTGTTAAAGTTTGTGCATTCAGGTGTGAAGAATCCAGTGCCTTCGGTAAAGCCACGATTGGAAGCGGACTTATAACCGGGAAAATTAAAGAAAAAGATTTGTGCAGTCTTAAAGGAGTACGTGAAGAAAGCCTATATGATATATTAAAATCAAAGGGATATTTATCACAAAATTATAGTGTAGAAGCCCTTCAAGGATATATTGAAATGCATATAGAACAGGGAAGGGTTTTATATGACAATAAAGTAGAAGCCGGAATAGTTACAGCAATTGCCGGTTCCAAAAGATTTAAACTTGAAATTCACGGAAGACAGGATCATTCAGGTGCCACGCCTATGTCTATGAGAAAAGATGCATTGAGTGCAGCTTCAGAAGTAATTCTTGAAATAGAAAAACTTGGAATACAAGAATCAATACATTCAACTGTAGCTACGGTTGGAGAAATACATGAAACTCCCAATGCTTTAAACGTTGTACCTGGTTTTGTAGAGCTCGGCATTGACATAAGGGGAATTGAAAGCAGCAGCATAAATTCACTGATTAGTCAGTTAAAATGCAATATTAAAAATATAATGAACAAGAGAAACCTGTCATATGAGTTAATTCCAACTACACTTGGTGAGCCGGTGAAGCTTAGTAATCAAGTTATAGGTGGGTTGTACGAAGCTGCAAAAAAACTCGGCATAGGTTGCATTAAAATGCCAAGTGGTGCAGGACATGATGCTATGGAATTTGCAGATATAACAAAAACAGGCATGGTTTTTATACCCTGCAAGGAGGGAATAAGTCATAATCCAAAAGAAGAAGCCGATTTAAGTGATCTTCTAAATGCCTGTAAAATAGTATATGAATATCTAAAGGAGGTTTTACCATGATACTTATAAAAAATGGCCACATGATTGATCCATTAAGTAAAACAGATGGACAATTTGATATATTAATAGATGGAGAAAATGTAGTAAAAATTGATAGAAACATAGAAAAAACAGATGGTGTAAAACTTATAGATGCTTCAGGCTGCATAGTCTGTCCCGGTCTAATAGACGTTCACTGCCACTTCAGAGATCCCGGATTTACAAGTAAAGAAGATATATACACAGGTGCAAAATCTGCAGCACGCGGAGGATATACAACAGTCATATGCATGGCCAATACAAAACCTGTAGTTGATAATACTGAAACACTAAAATATATAATGGATAAAGCCAAAACTGCAGTAATTGAAGTGCTTCAGGTAGCTTCAATTACTAAAGGGATGGAAGGTACCGAGCTTACAGATATGCTCAAGTTAAAAAGTGACGGAGTTGTCGGCTTTTCTGATGACGGAAAACCTATTATGAATTCTAAAATAGCAATTGAAGCCATGGAAATCGCAAGAGAGCTGGATATGCCTTTGAGTTTCCATGAAGAAGATAAAAGTCTCATAACTGAAAATGGAATAAATGCAGGTGAAATTTCAGCTTTAATGAATTTAAAAGGTTCGCCGCATGAAGCAGAAGATGTACTTGTAGCACGTGATGCAGCCCTTGCCATATCAACTAAGGCCAAAATCAATATACAGCATATAAGCTCCTGCATATCAGTTGAGCTCGTAAGATGGGCAAAGAAAATGGGCGCCAATATAGCAGCAGAAGCAACCCCTCACCATTTCAGCCTTACAGAAAAAATGATTTTGGAAAAAGGTTCACTGGCAAAAGTAAATCCACCTTTGAGAACAGAAAAAGACAGGAAAGCAATAATTGAAGCTCTCAAGGATAATACGCTTCAAATAATAGCTACAGACCATGCTCCACATACAAAAGACGAGAAAAGTAAAAATTTCACTGAAGCTCCAAGTGGCATGATAGGACTTGAAACAGCCCTTCCTCTTTCTATAACCAATCTTGTTAAGCCCGGTTATCTAAACTATATGGAGGTCATTGAAAAGCTTACGGTTAATCCTGCAAAACTATACAATCTTGATAGAGGTTATATAAAAGAAGGCCATAGAGCTGACATTACTATATTTAATCCAGATGAACAATACAGGGTAACTGATTTTGACTCTAAAGCATGTAACTCACCTTTTATAGGTATGAAACTCTATGGCAAAATTAAGAATACAATATTTAATGGCAAAATAATATAATATTATTTTATCTTAATACTTGCCGCCTTATCTCCATGTTTTACTTTTTTAAATTTGCTATTAATATTTTCTACTTTATCCATATTAGTTACAATAACTGGAGTTATAAGGTCCTTACCCTTTTCTTTAATAAATTCAGTATCCAGGGATAAAATTAAGTCTCCTTTTTTAACTTTATCCCCCTGCTTAACATGGGCAGTAAATCCTTCACCATTTAGTCCAACTGTTTCAAGTCCGACATGAATTAAAAGTTCAAGCCCATTATCTGCCGTAATGGCAAAAGCATGCTTAGTTGGGAAAAGTACAGTTATATCACCATCTGCCGGTGCATAGACTTTACTTCCGGAAGGAATTACGGCAAATCCATCCCCAAGTAATTTATCTCTGAAAGTTGCATCTGGAACTTTATCAAGTGCGACAATTTCACCATCCATAGGTGATAAAAGTTCATGATATCCACTCATGATAGTTTTTTTCTGTGAGTTACTATCTTCCCGTACAGCTTCATCTGAGCTTTCAACATATCCACCATTTTGAATAATAGCTTTTATATCATCTTTTATTCTTTCAGCTTCAGTTCCAAACACCACCTGAACACTATTTCCAGCTGTCATTATTCCTGCTGCGCCAAGTGCTCTGAGTGTCTTCTGGTCAACTTCAGGATTGTTTAGAGTAAGTCTGAGTCTTGTAATACATGCATCAAGAGTTTTAATATTATCTTTTCCGCCTATAGCTTCAAGTACTTTCAAAGCCTTTGCACTTCCCTTAACATTTATATGCTCCACTTCTTCTTCGTAATCATCCTCCCTGCCAGGCGTCTTTATATTCATTGCCTTAATTGTAAAATAGAACACAACAAAGTAAAGTGCAAAAAATGCGATTCCTACTGGCCATATAAGCCATGGGTTCTGGGAATATTTAAATCCAAGTACATAATCTATAAAAGATGCCGAAAAAGTATATCCAAGTCTTATATGAAGGAAACTTGTAACAAGCCCGGAACAAAATGCTGCCGCTACATGAAATACAAATAGTATAGGTGCTACAAATATAAATGAAAATTCAATTGGCTCTGTAATACCTGTTACAAAAGCAACAAAAGCTGCCGAAATCATCATCCCAGCCATTTCTTTTCTCTTATTTTTTTTAGCCGCTGCAATCATAGCTGCAGCGGCACCTGGAAGTCCAAACATTAAAATAGGATATTCTGCTACCATGAATATTCCTGCATGTGGATCTCCATGAAAATATCTTGGTGAATCTCCTATATAAGTAATTCCATTTGAAACAAAATGTCCAAATTGATATAAAAATACAGGATAGTAAATATGGTGAAGTCCAACAGGTATCAGAAGTCTTTTTCCTGCTGCATAAAATGCCGGTCCAAGTGCAGAACTACTTGCTAATTTTGCCATAGTATCTATTCCGCCCTGTACAGGCATCCATATGTATACACCAACTGTACCTATAATCAAAGCTGCAACAGATGTTATAATTGGTACAAATCTCTTTCCTGCAAAGAATCCAAGCACCTGCGGCAGCTTAATATTATGGAATCTGTTATATAAAAGTGCCGCTGAAATACCAATTATAATTCCTCCAAAAACTCCCATATTGATTGTAGTTCTGGTTACAATATTGTTATATGCCTGAGTTTCCATAAAAGCTTTTACAGTCATATTATGTGCTGAAGCTCCTGTTTGTGCTAAAGCTGCTGCTGCATTTGCACTTGCCAGTTTTTCAATGGATTCCAAAATAAGTTCACCTACTACAGATGCAAGTGCTGCAACTGCTTCTCCACCTGAAAACCCAATAGCAACACCTACTGCAAATATCATAGGTAGGTTGCCAAAGATAGCGTTTCCAGCTGCTTCTACATAAGGCATATTTAACAAATCCGATTGTCCAAGTCTTAAGAGAAGTCCTGCTGCCGGAAGTACAGATACAGGCAGCATAAGTGATTTTCCTATCTTCTGAAGTACTGCAAATATTCTTTTCTTCATAAAAAGTATTCCTCCTAATATTTAATATAATTATTATTTACAAATAAACAATAATTATATAAGTTTTACAAAAAAATAAAGCACAAGCTCAAAATAGCTATGCTAAATTGTATCAACATAATAGCTATTATCAAGCTCATTCCTAATTTAATAGTAACACCACTTATTTCATCTTCAGGAATTTTTATAGCAAATAAAGTTTCTATCAAGATAGAAACTTTATTTGCTAAACTACATTTATTGTATAATTGTTTTTTTATATTGTCAAGCAGATAATTTTTTAATCATTCGATACAACTTTTTCAGATAACGGATGCCTTGGATTTTTGGATACAGTTTTTATCGATATAGAAATTTCTTTTAATACATCTGCTTTAAATTGACTTGAAAGCATCCTTGCCTTAGTAAGTGCTTCTCCCTTTTCAGTAACTACGTAGTGCTGTGGAACATTGTTCAATGTCAATGCTTTTATATCATCTATACACTTAGGACATACACAAGCCTCCGGATAATCCTTCAAAACATAGGGTATTAATGTATCAACAACATCTTCCATATAATTTTTAGTCAATTATGTCACCTTTCTTTCATACAATTTTAAAGTGACAATGACCAACATTGTCAATCCACATTGTAATAATACTTAAATTATCGTTTATATTATATAAATCTTTATGTATAATATAAGAACGTGTAGGAGTCTGGCTTATTTTTAAATTTCAAATTTCTGTACTATTTCATTTAACTTTTGTGCAAGTTCAGCTTGACTTTGTGATGTTTTAGATATTTGCTCCACTTCGCTCGTAACCTCGTCAACATTTTCTTTAATATTATCTACATTTTCCGCAGATGTTTGTGCATTTCCTGCCATGTTTTGTGCTGCTTCACTTACCTGACCTACTGTTGCTGCAATTTCTTCAGACATCGCAGCTATCTCATCAGACATTTTACTTACAAAATCAGAATCTTCATGATATCTATTTCCCATATCTTGAAAAGATTTAAATTGTGGATTTACATCTTCTTCTATAAATTTCAACATACCACTAGTTGTATCAGTACCAGCTTTAAAGGCATCTTGAACTTTAGCTATCATATTTTGAATTTTTGTAACTGAATCTGCAGACTGCTCTGCAAGTTTTCTAACTTCCTCTGCCACAACAGCAAAACCTTTGCCATGTTCTCCAGCTCTTGCAGCCTCTATAGCTGCATTAAGTGCAAGAAGATTTGTCTGATCAGCTATACTTGCAATAGTTTCTGCCATAACTCTTATATTGTCAACTATTTTGCTCTTTTTAACAACTTCGGCAACTTCGCCCTGTTTTTCTTTATATACGCTTTGTGATTTATCTATAGCTTTATTTCCATTGTCGTATGCACTAACAGCCATCTTTTTAGCCTTATTTGACATATTGCTTCCTTCCATGGCCTTGCTTGACAACTCATTTATGCTGGAATTTACTTCTTCAATTGAAGCAGTTATTTCTTCTGAAGCTGCACTTGTCTCTTGAGAACCAGTCGATATTTTCTCAACACTATTACGTATATTTTCCGACTTTCTTACCAATTCTTCTACAGATGCAGCAAGTTCCTCACTTGATGCACTTATATTTTCAGAATTATCCATCATGGTTTTTACAAGTTCTTTCACATTTTCTTGTGCCGTATTTAAAGCTTCTGCAGTTTCCCCAAATTCATCCTCTTTAGTTATGTCAATAGGTGTTGAAAAATCATAAACGGAAATTTTTTTAGCAAATTTCCTAATCTTAAGAAGCGGACTTGTTACCGATTTGGATATAACACGTGCAACTATTATTCCAAATAATATAAATAATATTGTACAAATAATTTGTGTTATCCTTATAGTTTTTACACTTTTAAAATATTCTGATTCACCAGCTGCTGCAACTACAAACCAATTAGTAGCGCTTATAGGCGCATAAGCTAAAATTTTCTTTTCACCATTAAATGTATATTTACTTAAGCCACTTTTCCCGGCAACTATTTCTTTTATACAATCTGCCAATTCTGTATAACTAGGATCTTTTTGAGCTTCTTTTATAGGATTGTATTGCTTTTGCACAAAACTTACGTCCTTGTGCATTACAACTGTACCTTCTTTATTTATTACATAAGCATAAGCAGAGTTGGAAAATTTCATTTGCTGCAGAAAGTTATTTAGTTTTTGTACGCTTAAAGTTCCAAGCATTGCCCCCATAACTGTACCATTGTCATTTTTTATAGGAACATATATGTCCATAATTATATCCCCATTTATAATACTCTTTTTAGGATTTGCAAATCCCTTTTTACCCTGAAGACATAATTTTACATAATCCAACTTTGATACATCAGTAAGTTTGTCACTTAAAGTGCTGCATATCTGACCATTTAGATTAACTATACTTAATTTCTCAAAACCCAATTTGCTACTTTCATTTATGAGATCAGGCTTTTGAGTCTGCCAGTTCATGGATTTTATATTAGGAAGCTTTGCAATTCCTTCCAGCTCAGCCTGTTTGTTTGTTAAATAACTTGATACATACTTTGAAACATCATCCGCTCTTTCAATCAACTCTGAATTCACTGATTCATTGAGATAATGTGCCGAAATGCTGTAGGATACCACACTCAAAATCACACAAATTAACACAACCAGAACAGAAATAGCCAAAGTTATTTTAAATTTTACGCTTTTGTTTGAACTTAATTTTTTTTCCAAAATACATTCCTCCAATTTTTATTTGTTAAAATGCTTCTATTATTGTAGAAAATATCACTATAAATTTTATTTTTTACAATGGCAACAGTCGCTACATATCGTATATATATGTATTATCGTAAAAATATGGAGAATATTTAGCAATAAAATTCCATTAATACTTACAAAATATCAAGCATATTCTTTGAAAACTTTTCCAAATCATATATATGTTTCTCAATAACTTCTCTTACTATGTCTAAATTTACAGTTTGATAATCATGAACAGCTATATTTCTAAAACCAACCATAGATTTTAAATTATTCATAAGTTTTTCATCTATGATTTTATTTTCAAACAGTACTTCAAATGCATCTCTGCTGTTTTGTGGAATACCAAGTTTTTTTTCAGAAACTATATGCATAGCTAAATCTATAGATGCCTCACAGGCTCTTTGGATATTTAAAATTATAGAATCTTGTTTAGTATAATTCTTTAAATTTTCAGGGTTATTATCATATTCATCATTTATCCTTTTTATACATCTTTCAATAACAGATATTTTATTCAATATCACATCATTCATATATTTTTCCTCTCTTTTTTACATTTTTTAGTACTATTTCTCTTTCTTCATTTAATGTAGCATAATCTTTAAATGCATACATTTCAAAATAAGCCCTTCTTTTATCATCAATACAATATATTTTTTTCCCTTTAGCTATTACCTGAATTCTAAATACAGTAGATGCTTTTTTTAAATTAATTAAATCAACATCCCTTTTTAATATATCTGCAAGCTTTTGTGCTAACATAAATGTTTCATAGTCTGTAGTATTGATATCACTAATAAAAGCAATATCAATGTCGCTATCTTCTCTAAAAATTCCATTTACACTTGAACCAAATAAATATATTAAATATGGTTTTATATTTTCAGTAAGAAATTGAATTATTTTATCTACTTTATCTTTATCTATATTCAATTGACTCACACCTCACTTATATCCATTACTTATTTAAAGTTTATAATAATATTATCTATATAAATTATATTTTTCCATTATATATGATATATTTTTATTATGATCATAAAATTTAATTTTATACAAACATTTGTTCTTTTTTAACTATTTAAATATACTAAAAAAAGCAGCCAATTCAATGACTATTCTAAAAATATTTTTCAAGTTCATCTACCATATCTATTTTTAGAATCAATTTATGCTAATGCATCAATCGATTGCTTTTTATTAATGTCAGAATCATTTTGAAAATCGCCCTTTAAATCCATTCCTGAAGCTTTTTCAGAACTTTTTTCAAGATCTTTATCAGTACCACCTGGATCACTAATTTCCATATTTTCTTCTTTATTTTCCTTATTAATTTCATTTTTTACAGATTTGTTCATGTCACTATTTAACTTACCAATTTTAGATTGCAAGCCATTAGCCTTACCCTGGTCTTTAGCAGCTTCTGCTCTTTCTATATTAGCCATCTTATAATTTCCCGTCATTTCATCAAAGCTGGCATCTGAGTTTAATTCATTAGCTTTTCCCTTTAAATTTTTTCTAATAGAATTAACCTGTTTAACCTGATTATAAGTACTTGACATACTCAAAAAGATATTATCCTTTTGAAATTTTTCATTATTTTCCGTATTAACTTTTGAACCTGAATTAGAATTACCATTTTTATTACTAACCTGATCTATTTGTGCTTGCTGAATTTGTCCTTCTATGCTTTGAATCTGGGATTCTAGAGGTTTTATAAGCTCCTGCTTGGTTTTAGGATCTTGCTTGCTATTCTTTATACTATCTATTTGTTTTTGAATTGAAGCTTCTTGCTGTCGCAATGCTTTTATTTGAGCATCATTTGATTTATCAGTTCTGGCATAATTCATTGGTTTTATACCATTAGATGAAATAGAATTTATCATATATACATCTCCTCCACAATTGTTCATATATATTATCGTAATAATATGAAGAATGTTTAGCAGTAAACTTCCACTATTTTCTTTTTATTCCTGTCTATATCAATTATGGTTTCATTCACTTTCCCTGATTTTCTCTTAAGTTTTCTGAAATCAAATATTAAAAGATATCCATGATCTAGACTGTACTGCTCCAGGTACTCGCTGAGCTGGACAAGTCCTTTTTCATGGTACTCCTCACCATGCCATACCTTGAGTTCCACTATATACATTTTCTTATTGTAAGTTATAACTATATCAAAACGCTTTTCCTCTCCGCCCTGCACTTCCTTAAAGGCAAAGCCCGTGCCATTTATTATGGGACTTATGAATGCTAAAAACAGAAGCCTGCCGTCTGCCTCCAGGAAAGCTTCCCTTTTCTCCGAATATTCATGTTTCATAAACTCCTGAAATTTTACAAGCACCTTTTTTACATCTAAATTGCCATCTTCATTTATGAAATTTGACTTTTCATTATAGAAACTAACATCCGTCGAGGTCTCTATTAAAGAGCTCATGTAATTATATATCCTCTGCTCATATATTCTATTGTGAATTTTTAATTGTCCCTTTTCATTTTTAAAAATTCCATAAGTTATACCAAGCATTATAATAAGGTTATCCTCATTATAGGTAATTTTACTCCCATCTATAATTAAATCTTTCACCATTTCCTTCAACTTACTATTATTTTCAATGTTTTTAATCAAGCTTTCAAAATTTGTATTACTGTCTATTAAAATTTTCTTTACGGCCATATCCATATATTCTTTTTCCCACTTAAGGCTGCCTTCCGGCATTATCTTTTCATCTATTATCTTGCAGAGTTTGCTTACAAGGAAGGGGTAGCCCGAAGTATAGAAACGGAGTCTATCTGAAAAGTACTCTTTATCAAGCTCTACACCTTTATATTTCACATAGTCATCCAGCATGGTTCCTATTTCTTCTTTTGAAAAACTCATATCCACGTCAAAATCAGATGCTATATTCCAGGGACTGTTATATTTATGTTCTTCGTCAGTCCTTATTTTAAGTTTTAGACTCTTGACGTCATGTACTCCAGCAAGTATCACGCTGTGAAAGGTCCTGTCTTTTCCTGCATTTCTGAGTAAATATTT